>JBBRWN010000005.1:0-196624 GCA_038249155.1 Burkholderiales bacterium
ATGCGCCTGAAAGGTGTGGAAAGCGGCTCGAACTGAGGAAAAAGACCGGATAAACAGCCAAAAGTGCCTGAATATTGAGCAGTCAATGGTTCTCACCGAACCCCACCCGGTTCACAGGCTCAAGCCCGACAGCCTGCTAGGGAGCTTTCTTGAAACATAAAATCCCAGGCCGTCGCCGCGCGCTGGTCCGCCTGATGCTGGGCGCGGCAGGGGCCAGCCTGCTTCAGCGCGCCCCTGCGCAGGAAGTGGCGCGCCGCCCTGAATGGGCTGTGCCTGTGGGCAGCTCGCCGAACCTGTTTCGCGTCACGCCCACGCTGTACCGCAGCGCGCAGCTGGGCCAGGCCGATGTGGCTCAGCTCAAGGCGCTGGGCATCAAAAACGTGGTGGGCCTGCGGGCCTTTCACTCCGATGACGACTGGCTTGGACAAAGCGGCATCAAGGAAACACGCATCAAGATCTACACCTGGGCTGTGGACGATGACAATGTCGTCGCCGCCCTCCAGGCGATTCGCGCCGCTGAAAAGGAAGGGCCTGTGCTGCTGCACTGCTGGCACGGCGCGGATCGCACCGGGCTGGTGTCGGCGATGTACCGCATCCTGTACCAGGGCTGGAGCAAGGCGCAGGCGCTCGACGAGCTGGAAAACGGCGGCTACGGCTACCACGCGCTGTGGAAGAACATCCCGGTCTATCTGCGCGACGTGGATGCCCAGAACATCCGCCAGCGGGTCGAGCGCCCTTGACGCACTGAAATGAAAGCGACACGTCATGATTGACTTGCAAAAACGCACCCTGTTCAAGCGGGCGGCCCTCTCGGCGGTGGCGGCTGCAGCGCTGGCGGGCTGCGGCAAAAAAGATGAACCCGCGCCAGCCTCGGCGCCCGCAGTGTTCGTTCCGGCCGGGGGCGAGCCGCTGAAAATCGCTTTTGCCTATTTCGGCCCGGTCGGCGACGGCGGCTGGACTTACGCCCATGACCAGGGCCGCAAGGCGGTTGAGGCAGAGTTTGGCGCCCGAGTCGTGACCAGTTTTGTCGAAAATGTCCCCGATTCGGCCAATGCCGAGCGCATCATCCGGGACTTGGCGCAGCAGGGTCAGCAGCTGATTTTCGGCACCACCTTCGGCTACATGGAGCCGATGCGCAAGGTGGCTAATGACTTCAAGGATGTCAAGTTCGAGCACGCCACCGGCGACAAGACTGCCGCCAACTTGCGCACTTATGACAGCCGCACCTACGAGGGCGCTTACATGGCTGGGGTGGTGGCCGGCAGCATGACCCTGTCGGGCCAGCTGGGCGTGGTCGGCTCGGTGCCGATTCCCGAAGTCATCCGCAACATCAACAGCTTCACGCTGGGCGCGCAGTCGGTGAACCCGAAAATCAACACCAAGGTGGTCTGGGTCAACGAGTGGTTCGACCCGCCCAAGGAAACCGAAGCAGCCACCGCGCTCATCAACGGCGGCGCCGACATCCTGTTTCAGAACACCGACTCGTCGGCCGTGCTGCAGACCGCCGAAAAAAGGGGCAGGCGCGCCTTCGGCTGGAATTCGGACATGAGCGCTTACGGCCCCCAGGCGCATCTGGCGTCTGCCGTCATCAACTGGGGGCCGTACTACATCAAGGCCGTGCGCGACGTGCTGGACGGCCACTGGACTGGCGGCACCTCCGCCTGGTGGGGCGTCAAGGAAGGCGCGATTGACCTGGTGTCCCTTGCCGCCGACGTGCCCCTCGACACCCAAAAGCGCATCGGCGAAGTCCGGGCGGGCCTGAAAGACGGCAGTTTTGTGATATGGAAAGGCCCCATCATCGACAACACCGGCCAGGAACTGCTCGCCAGAGGCGCGGTAGCCGATGACAAATTCCTCCGGGGCCTGAAAACCTATGTCACGGGTGTGCAAGGCAAGGTGCCGGTCAGCCGCTAGAGCGAGATCACCCTGGTGGCGCTTTTTTGCCTGAAAATCTGCCATCACTTTTTTGGAGTCTGCCGATGTCTTTTAATTTTCAGCGGCCTCCCGTCGCCGCCGAGCGCCTGCCCGAGTTGCTCAAGACCATGCCCAAGGCTGAGCTGCACATTCACATCGAAGGCTCGCTGGAGCCGGAATTGATCTTCGCGCTGGCCCAGCGCAACGGCGTGGCGCTGCCTTACGCCAGCGTCGAGGCGCTGCGCAGCGCCTACGCCTTCACCAACCTGCAGAGCTTTCTGGACATTTATTACGCTGGTGCCAGCGTGCTGCTCACGGAGCAGGATTTTTACGACATGGCGCGCGCCTATTTTGCCCGGGCCGCGCAGGACAACGTCGTGCATGCCGAGCTGTTTTTCGACCCGCAGACGCACACGGCGCGCGGCGTCAGCATGGAAACTGTCATCAACGGCCTGCACCGCGCCTGCGGCTATGCCCAGGCCGAGCTGGGTGTGAGCGCCGCGCTGATCCTGTGCTTTTTGCGCCACCTGAGCGAAGAGGACGCGTTTGCCACGCTGGAGCAGGCGCTGCCGTTTCAGGACAAGTTCATCGGTGTGGGGCTGGATTCCGGCGAGGTTGGCAATCCGCCGGAAAAATTCGCCCGGGTGTTTGCGCGCTGCCGCGAGCTGGGTTTTCACCTGGTGGCGCACGCGGGCGAGGAAGGCCCACCCGCCTATATCTGGACCGCGCTGGACCTGCTCAAAGTCGAGCGCATCGACCACGGCGTTCAAGCCAGCCGCGACGCGGCGCTGATGCAGCGGCTGGCCCAGGATCGCACCCCGCTGACGGTGTGTCCGCTGTCGAACCTCAAGCTGTGCGTGGTACACGATTTGGCCAGCCACAACCTGCGCCAGCTGCTCGACGCCGGGCTGATGGCCACCATCAACTCCGACGATCCGGCCTATTTTGGCGGCTATATCAACGAGAACTTCACCCAGACTTTCGCCGCCACCGGGCTGACGGCCGGGCACGCCTACCAGCTGGCGCGTAACAGTTTCGAGGCCAGCTTTATCGAAACTTCAGACAAGCAGCGCTATCTGGCGCGGCTGGACGAGACGTTTGCCCGCTTCGCCAGCGCTTGAGCGCATCAGCGGGCGCTACTGCAAGGAAAAGGACTGGGGCAGCAAAATATCGACCGCCCCATAGCGGCCCGGCGACTCGAGGGGAGAAGGGGGATATTCTTCAAACCGGTTCGTCCCGGTGATGCTGCCCAGGGCGTCGAGAATGGTTTTTTTCAGGTATTTCTCGCCCTCGTCCTTGCTGGCCAGTTCTTCATAGCTGGCATAGGCCAGCCGGTCCGCCAGCTGGCGGTTGATGGCGTCTTTGCGGCGCTCAATGTCGCGGATAAATTTTTCCGAATCGTAGGAGCCGACTTTGACGAGCAACAGAGGAATGGATAAAACATGGTCCCGCTGGTCCGGCTCTTTCAGGCTGACGGCCATGACGCTTGAGGACAATAGAAGGGTTTTTGCGGCCGGTTCTGCCGGGTGCTGGCTGGATTCTGGCGGGGGCAGGCGTTCAAGATCGGCAGCATTTTGTTTCGCGGCAGGCGCTCCGCTTGGGGCCGGTGCCTGTAAATGAGGCAAGGGCTGGGGCGGTTTTTCTTTTGCAAGAAACAGAATCAAAAAGCCTGATACCACAATCACTGAAATCAGCAGCCACGCATACCCCCCGTTGTTTTTTTCGGCAATTTGCTGGTTTTCGGGTGTTCTGCGCAGGCGCTGGACAGGATGGCTTTTAGGCACTCTGGAATAAACTTTTTCTGCCTGTTCCTTAAGCTGAAGGTCGTAAATGCTGCGCTGGTTTTCATCCGAAATGATG
Organism: Burkholderiales bacterium; assembly: GCA_038249155.1. GTDB lineage: Bacteria > Pseudomonadota > Gammaproteobacteria > Burkholderiales > Burkholderiaceae_C > Polaromonas. The sequence continues at coordinate 3,775 of JBBRWN010000005.1, forward strand.
CCGTAAGCCTGGGCAATCAGCGCGGCATGGCGGGCGGCTTCGGTATCGTCGCGATTCTTGTCTGGGTGATAGTGCTGCATCAGGCTTTTGTAGGCGGCCCTGACGACTTCCTTGCTGGCCTTGGGGTGGATTTCAAGTATTTCGTAGTAATTCATTGTCTGGGGCTTGATTCGGCTGCCTGGACTCAGTCCAGCTTTTCAAAGGAGGTGATGGTTTGGTCGCTTTCGCGCACCTGGAATTTTCCGGAAGCCACCATGATGACCGGATTGATGTCCTGCTCAAGGCGACTGCCCATTTTATAGCTCCAGATTATTTTTTTGTTCTTGTATTCCCAGATACCATACTGCAGGATGGCGCCATCGTCCTGCTTGATTTCCCATTCATTGTTTTCATATAAATACAAAGGCGTTGCCAGTCTTGAGGATTTCCATTTTCCAATAAAGTTTTTGCTGTCGGCCGCATCCTGATTCTGGCAGCTTATAAGACAGGCGGCCAATAAAAGGGAGGCCGTCAAGCGCGACATGCTGCGTCCGGGCTGGCAGAATTTTTTCAATGCCTGAGTGTTTCTCGCCATCTTTCCTTTTCCCTTTCAATGCGATAACGCTCCGCCTGTTCGCTGAGCCGTTTTGCTTCATCTTGACGCCATTTTTTATCAGCCTCTTCACGGGCTTCACGAGAAGCCTGCTCTTTGGCTCTATTTTCTGAATATTTAAGTTCGGCTGACACCTGATCGGCGCGGCGCCTGGCATCTTCTTCAAATTTGCGTGCGGATTCTTCGGCCCTTTCTTTTTCGCGTTCGGTTTTTTGGGCTTCACGTTCAATTTTGCGGTTTTCATTTTCTTTGCGCCGCTCTTCGGCTTCCAGAAGTTCGACTTCGGCTCTGTTTTTTGCTCTTATCCCATGTGTCTGATAATATTCTTGAATGATTGCCTTTTCCTCAGCTTTGGATGCAGCGCTTGAATTCAAGCTGGACACTCGATTGAAAAACAGCAATGACATCACCTGAATAACCATCCACCCGGCCAGCATAAAACCCAGAAACATGATGATTTTTTTAAGGGACGGCGGCAGGCCGAAGGCGCCCGAGGGTGCCGACCCTTGATAATTTCCCAGACTGTTGACGGCGCCGATGTCAGATTTCATGGACAGCGCATCAACACGCAGTGATATGGCCTCGGCGCGCAGTGCAATGGCTTCTGCCTTGAGCGACATCGTATCGGTGTCAGGCCGCAAGGTGATGGCAGTTGACGCTGCCGGAGCAGGGCGTGCCGCCCGGCTGGCGGCCAGTTCTGCATCGTAGGCGGCGCGTGAGGCCGGAATCGACAGCATGTTAAAAGCCATATTAATAATTTTTAATTTCAAGTCATAGTCTTCGGATTTGAAAAGTTTTTTCTGTGATTTGAGTGCGATTATCAGGCTGTCATAGCCTGCCTGGATTTCCTCGGGGGTTGCGCTTGGGGGGAGCGCCAGTATTTCGTAGAAAGTTTTCTTTTGGGGTGCCACAGTGAATATAGCTTTATAGAAGAATAAAAAATAATTTTTACCAAAACCGAGTGAAGATCAAGAAGTGAACGGTGTCTTCGCGCAAGGGTGATTAACAATATGAAACAAAGTATCGCATTTCAATGCTGTTTTGAAAACCGGGATGTTGATGTTTGGGGCAGGAAATTAGTCAGTTTGCTTTACCAGTGTTGCTTGGAGGGTCGATCTGTGCCAAACGTATGATGCCTGCTGCGCAACTGCCGGGCATCAAGGCGATATGAATAAAGGACAAGCCAACATGGCACTGCCATTACAGGAAAATCCGGCCGGACAAGCCGCAGCGGCTGGCAGTGCGTTCGCCATTGCGCTGGCCGGGCTGGTGTCGCTAGCGGTGGCGATGGGCATTGGCCGCTTTGCCTTCACGCCGCTGCTGCCGATGATGCTGCATGATGGGGTGGTGGATCTGCCCGGCGCTAGCTGGCTGGCCAGCGCCAATTACCTGGGTTACATGCTGGGCGCTTTGCTCTGCACCTTGCAGCCGTGGCTGTGGGCCAGATTCAAGGGGCTGGCGCCGCTGGCTTATGTTTCGCTGGTGCGCGCCGGGCTGGCGGCCACCGGCTTGCTGACGCTGGCGATGGCCGGGCCCATGCCGACAGCCTGGCCCGCGTTGCGCTTTGCCGCTGGCATGGCGAGCGCGGTGGTGTTTGTCTATACCTCGGGCTGGTGTCTGGCGCGGCTGGCCAAGCTGGGCGTTCCGGCGATGGGCGGCGTTATTTATGCCGGTCCCGGCGCGGGCATTGTGGTCAGCGGCCTGCTGGCCAGCGGCATGGTCGCCTGGGGCTGGACGGCCGCGACGGGCTGGCTGATTTTGGGCCTGCTGGCTTTCGGGTTGTCGGCGGCGGTGTGGCGGATTTTGCGGGGCGGCGAGCATCTCATGGCGCTCGGTGGCGCTGGCGGCGCCGGTGGCGCGGCGGCTGGGTCCGGCGCGGCGGCCTTGCCGCAGCACGGCCCGGCCGAGATGGCGCTGCTGACGCTGGCTTATGGCCTAGCCGGGTTTGGCTACATCATCACGGCGACTTTTTTACCGGTGATTGCCCGTGCGGCGTTGCCCGGTTCGGCCTGGCTGGATCTGTTCTGGCCGATTTTTGGCCTGGGCGTGATGTTGGGCGCGCTGCTGGCGGCCCGCTTGCCGCATGGCGAGGATTTGCGCGTGCGCCTGGGCGTCTGCTACGGGGTGCAGGCGCTGGGCATTGGCGTGAGCCTGTGGAGCCCGAGTCTGGCCGGTTTTGCCATTGGCAGCTTGCTGCTGGGCGTGCCGTTTACCGCGATTACCTTTTTTGCGCTGCAGGAGGTGCGCCGCCTGCGCCCGGCCACGGCGGCCAGTTTTATCGGCCTGCTGACCGCTGCTTACGGTGTCGGGCAGATTCTCGGGCCGCAGCTGGTGGCGCTACTGCTCAGGCGCAGTGCCAGCCGGGGCGAGGGGTTCACGCTGGCGCTTGAAATTGCAGCCGGGACGCTGCTGGTCGGCGCTGCGCTGTACGCCTGGATGGTCAGAGCCTATCCGATGCTGCAGCGAGGCGAACTGCCCGCACGGGCTTGAATGCAAGCCCATCTGCCCCAGCGCTGGCGCGGTGTAAGCCCTGTTTCAGACGCATACGTTTTGGACAAGGCCACTGATTGACAGGCCATGACCGCCGGCCTATAAAAAAACGGTTCATCGTTTCTGGGGCGTTGCCGCATCAATGGCCGAAGGAGAACATCATGAAAGCGTTGAAATTAAATTGGGCTCCGGCAGTGGCCGCTGCCGTTGTGTGCGCTGCCTTGGCGGCCGACCCGCTGGTGGCGCAGACGGCCAGTTCCGGATCGGACCAGGCCTTCAATGACATGCTTGGGCAGATGGCGGGCCGGGATACCGGCTCAGGGTGGCTTGACTACTACGTCGATGAGCTGAACCAGCGAATTGCTTTTCAGCAAAACACCCAACCCTATGGCGCAGCCGGTCCGAATGGGCCGGTGGGCGGGTTTGAGGGCTATGTTGCGGGGTTCCGGATGCCGGACACGGGTTCGACATGGTTCAACAATTATCTAGATGCCATCAACTTTGCCATCCGGCAGAAACAGCAATGGATGATGCCCAGCCCTTGAGCGCGCGCCGGGTTTCGCGCCGGGTTTCAGGCGCGCGGCAAGCCGAACAGTTCCAGTAGTTGGTCCGGCAGCGTCTTGTCGGGGCTGGCGGCTTGCCAGTCGCTGATGTACTGGGCGAACGGTTTGCTGGCGCTGGTCTTCATCGGATTCAGGTAGCTGATGGACTGCCACAGTTCCGGGTGTGCCTCGAACAGCGGCAGGAGGCTGGTGGCCACGAGTTCATTTTTTTCGCGCAGATAGGGGCTGCTGCTCAGGGAGGATTGGTTTTGGGCATACCAGTCGCGCAGCGGCTGGGCGGCGGGAAGGTGGCGGTGCGGCTCGTTCATCAGGCGCAGCGCGTAGGCAGAAAGCTGGTCGGCATAACCCGACCAGTTGCGCGCCGGGGGATTGGTCTCCCAGACGGCGGCAAGTCGGCGCAGGGTGAACAGTGAGGCAGTTTCGCACAGCGACTCCTCAAACCACTGGTTGCTTTCATCGACTTTGGCATCGGCCGTGGTTTCCTTGTGGTCAAAGTTTGACAGCACATGGCACAGTTCATGGGAGAACTGAAACACGTACTGGGACCAGCGCTCGTCTCTGGCGGTCAATTGGATGATGTATTGGCCTTCGCCGCCGCGCTGATAAAGCACCTTGGGTGAGCCGCTGCGCGGAATCACGCGGATGTTGATGTCGCCGCCGGAAGCCCCGGCGTGGGCCAGGAACTCGCCAGCCGCCGATTCGAGCACCCGCTTGATGTCCCGGACATCGGCGTTTCCCCAATCCCCAGAGGCCACGTCGATGTTGATGACCTGCTTTTTGGCCGCTTGGCCTTTGCGCAGCGTTCCCAGCGGGTCCATCGCATCAAACTTGGCCGCAGCGCCGGAATGCACCGTGACCGATGCCGAAAGCATGAAAAGCCCGAGTCTGCAGACCCGCATAAGCCATTTGAATGCACACATGATGGAGTCCTTCACTTGATTCTCAAGACTGCCGTGAATGCCACTCTGGCCTCCCGCGACGGGCAGGCAGAACGAAGGGGTTTTGCTCGCCAGCGCCCGTTTCAAAGTCTAGCGCGCCCGCCACGCTCGGGCAAGAGCGCCTCTGGAGGGCGGCGTGCTGAAGGGAGATTTTGCAGGGACTTGGATTCGGCGCCTTAAAATACGCTTGTCAGCCTGCCGTCCCGGCGCGCTGATATTTTTTATTCCGGGACCATGTAGAGGACCAACCATGTACAAAAACCTCGCTGCCACGTTCGTGGTCGCCCGTTTTATTGCACCCGTTTTCCCCCGGCCAGCCGCTGGCACACCGATTCTCGGCATCGGCCTGCTGGCAGGCGTTCAGGACGGATTCACGCCATGAGCTACCAGGTCAAAGAGATTTTCTACACCCTGCAGGGCGAGGGCGCCAATGCCGGGCGTCCGGCGGTGTTTTGCCGTTTTGCCGGGTGCAACCTGTGGTCGGGCCGTGAGCAGGACCGTGCCAGCGCCGTCTGCCGCTTTTGCGACACCGATTTTGTCGGCCTGGATGGCACGTTGGGCGGCAAGTTCAAAGACGCCGATACGCTGGCTGCTCAGATCGAAGCCCAGTGGCCTGCGGGCGATAGCGCCCACCGTTTTGTTGTGATGACCGGCGGCGAGCCGCTGTTGCAAATCGACAGCGCCTTGATTGCCGCATTGCACGCGCGCGGCTTTCAGATTGCGGTCGAAACCAACGGCTCTATCGCCGCGCCTGAGGGCATTGACTGGCTGTGCGTCAGCCCCAAGGCCGGTGCGCTCTGGGTGCAGCGCGAAGGCCAGGAGTTGAAAGTTGTCTGGCCGCAGCCTGAGCTGGATCTGGACGCGCTGGAAGCGGCCCGCTTCAGCCACCGGTACCTGCAGCCTATGGACAACCCCGAGCGCGCCCGCAATACCGAAACCTGCATTGCGCTGTGCCTGGCGCGCCCGGCTTGGCGCCTGAGCCTGCAGACCCACAAAATGACCGGCATCCGTTAAATGACTTTTCCTATGACTTGCGAAATCAGCCAGACCTTCTTTTTTGACGCCGCCCACACGCTGGAGCGCGCCATTGAAACCGAAAGTAGCCGCCGTGTGCATGGCCACACCTACAACGCCGAGGTGTTTATTGCCGGCCAGCCCGATGCCCGCACTGGCATGGTGATGGACCTGGGGCTGGTGCGCCGCGAGGTGGCCGAGCTGCGCGAGCAGCTCGATCACCACCTGCTCAACGAGGTCGAAGGCCTGGGCGCGCCGACGCTGGAAAACCTGTGCCAGTTCATCGCCAGAAAGCTCCAGCCCCGCCTGCCGGGGCTGAGCGCGGTGCGGGTTTGGCGCAACTCGATTGGCGACGCCTGCCGGGTGAGTTTTTGACCGGGCCGTCACCCGCTTGCCGCCGATAAGCTTTATTGGCTTGGGCTGCGTTGTTGGCTTGCGGTAATCTTGCGCTGATGAAAGCCTACCGCGCCTCAATTCTTTATTTTCTGGTTCGGGAGGCTGGGCAGGCCCATCCGCAAGCCGTTCTTGAATCCGACGGCCTGCTGGTCACCGGCCCGAATGCCCGGGGCTGGCAGGTGGTGCTGGCCGTCGGGCCGTATCAGCAGCTGGCGCCGCGCTTTGCCGGGGTGCCGGTCGAGCATTTTCCCGGCCGCATCATTGCGCCGGGCTTTGTCGATATGCACATTCACTACCCGCAGGTGGACGTGATTGGCTCGCCTGCCGAAGGGCTGCTGCCGTGGCTGGAAAATTACACTTTTCCGCATGAAACCCGCTTTGCCGCGCCGGCGCACAACGCGGCCGCCGCCGAGTTTTTCATTGCCGAGCTGCTGCGCAACGGCGTGACGACAGCGCTGGCTTTTGCCAGCTCGCACCCGGAATCGGTCGATGCGCTGCTGGCCCAGGCGCAAAAAAGCCAGATGCGCCTGATCGCGGGCAAGGTGCTGATGGACCAGCATTGCCCCGACGGCGTGCGCGACGAGACCGAACAAAGCCTCATCGACACCGAGGCGCTGATTAACCGCTGGCACGGCGTGGACCGGCTCGGTTACGCGATCACGCCGCGCTTTGTGCCTAGCTGCAGCGCGGCCCAGCTGCGCGGCGCGGGCGAGCTGGCCGCCAAATATCCCGATGTGTGGATTCAGTCGCATGTCGCCGAGAACCTGGATGAAATCGCCTGGGTGCGCGATTTGTACCCGCAGGCGCGTAGCTATTTGAGCGTGTACGAACAATTCGGCTTGCTGCGGCCCCGCGCTGTTTATGCCCATTGCATTCATTTTGACGACGAAGACCGCGCGCTGATGCGCGCCAGCGGCGCGGCGGCTGCCATCAGCCCGACCAGCAACCTGTTTCTGGGCAGCGGCTTTTTTGACTATGAAAGCGCGCAGCAGGCGGGTTTTCAGTACGGGCTGGCCAGTGATGTGGGCGGCGGCACCTCGTTCAGCCCGTTTCACACGATGCTGGCGGCCTATTATGTAGGCCGCGAAGGGCAGACCAAGACCGGGCTGTCGCTCACGCCGCAGCAGCTGTGGTGGCAGCACACCGGGGGCGCGGCGCAGGCGCTGGGGCTGGGCGGCGTGGTCGGCAATCTGCTGCCCGGCTGTGAAGCGGATTTTGTGCTGCTCAACCCGCAGGCCACGCCGCTGCTGGCCCGCCGGATTGCCCAGGCGGCGAGTCTGGACGAATTCCTGTTTACTTTGATTGTGCTGGGTGACGACCGGCTGGTGGAGCGGGTGAGGCTTGCCGCCTCATGAATAGCTCGCTGATGTCAGTTGCTTAGCTGAGCAGCTTTTTTTCGTGCAAATGGCGTGCCAGACCGCAGTAGCCGTCTTTGGCCAGAATGTCGCTTTCCATCTTGGCGGGCAGGAGTTTTTCCTTGAGTTTGGCGGCGGCCTGCGGACCCTGAGAATCGCGAATAAAGCTCATGATATGTTCAAACTTCAACACATCAGCACGACAGCGATCCTGGCTTTCGGGGGCTGCTGCGCCGGTGGCGGGCCGGTTTTGCGCTTGTGCGAAGGAGAGCCCGCTGACCAGCAGGAGTGCGACTGTTGGAATGATGCTTGCGTATTTCATAGGTATTTCTCCCGTCATGAAAATGATGAGCTTGAAGTATAAGCGGGGCATTTTTATCATGTTGCACTGCAGCAAAAAATACATTTGTTGAGATGTCGCGCCAACAAGCAGCCGCCCAAGGCTGGCCGGGTCTGCGTTCTACAATCCCCGCCAGATATGGGAAGCACACGATGAGCATCAAAAGCGATAAATGGATACGCCACATGGCCGAGACCACCGGCATGATAGAGCCGTTCGAGCCCCGGCAAGTCCGCGAGCGGGACGGCCACAAGATCATCAGCTATGGCACGTCGAGCTACGGCTACGACATCCGCTGCGCGCCGGAATTCAAGGTGTTCACCAACATCCACAGCACCGTGGTCGATCCGAAAAACTTTGACGAAAAAAGTTTTGTCGATATGAATGGTGATAGCTGCATCATTCCGCCCAACAGCTTTGCGCTGGCGCGCACGATGGAGTACTTTCGCATCCCGCGCAATGTGCTGACGATTTGCCTGGGTAAAAGCACTTATGCGCGCTGCGGCATCATCGTCAACGTCACGCCGTTCGAGCCGGAATGGGAGGGTTACGTGACGCTGGAGTTTTCCAATACGACGCCGCTGCCGGCCAAAATTTACGCGGGCGAGGGCTGCGCGCAGGTGCTGTTCTTTGAGAGCGACAAGGACGATGTCTGCGAGACCAGCTACAAGGACCGGGGCGGCAAGTACCAAGGGCAGGTAGGCGTGACTTTGCCGCGCGCCTGAGCTGGCGCATCGCTTGAGTGTGAGAGCATGGAAATGCTCTGCGAGTTTAAATGGCTTCCTGCCAGCGCACCGTTCCCCGGTAGGCGTGCCAGCTGGCATGGCCCAGCAGCGGCCCGATCAGGATCAAGCCCGCCCCCCAGGGCAGCAGCGCCAGGGCAATCAGTGCCGTAATCAGGGCGCCCCACAGTAGCATCACGCCTGGGTTGGCAAACATCACCCGGATGCTGGTGATGGCCGCCGAGATGGCGTCGGTGTCGCGGTCCAGGATCATCGGGATGGAAACCACGGAGGTGGAAAACACCAGCATGGCAAACAGGCTGCCGACGGCCATGTAAACCGCCAGAAACTCCCAGTTGCCGACGTTGAAGATGGCGTTCATCACGCCGGTGGCCGAGGGCATGCCGGTGTTGAAGAACACGGCAAACACCACCAGCGAAGCGCGGCCCCAGAGCAGTTCAAGCACAATCAGCACCAGCACCAGCATGCCCATGCTGCGGATGTGCGGCTCCCAGCAGGTCAGGGAGGCGCTGAGTTCGGGCCTGACGCCCTGCTCGCGGCGGCGGCTGACTTCATACAGGCCCATCGCCAGGAAGGGGCCGAGCAGCAGGCAGCCCGAGGCGATTGACAGGGTGTATTCGGGTTTGGCCCGAAACACCATGCTCAGCGTCAGGGCCATCAGCCAGAAACAAAAACCGTAGAAAAGCGCTATGCCCGGCTGCGCCCGCAGGTCGCGTCCCCCAGCGGCCAGCCAGCCAAAGGGGTCACCCAGCCTCAAAGCGCGCATCAGCGCCTGCGGGCCGACCGGCGGTGGCAACACATAGGGCTGCTCCATCACCGGCAGCTCAGGGGCTGAAAGCGCGGCTGGTACCGGGGGCTGGGAGGGGCTGTCCGAAGAAGGCGTGGGTGAGGTCATGAGTCTTCGCCAGTAAGGAGGGCTGAGCAGTGTCAGCCATCAGCCTAAACCCCCCGTTCCGGCTTGGATAGTCAGGAAAACACCAACGGGCGCGGGAGGGGAAATTTACTCAAGACCCAGTTCAGGCCATAGACGGATCGGCCGCCATGTTGTCGAATTTCTTGAAATACTGGCGTGCCAGCGCCACCAGTTGGGGGTCGGTGGGGTGGTCGGTCGGCACCGAATCGACAATCACCTTGGCAATAGCGGCCTGGTGCTTTTCGCTCCACTCGCGGAACTGGGTACGCGCCAAGCCGGGGCCTGTCAACAGCACTTCATGGCTGCCGTTCAGGGCGTGACCAATGTCGGCAAAGAAGGCTGTGCAGTCGTCGGCCTTGCCGTTGTGCTTGTGGTGGCTGCGGGATTTGATTCGCTGGGCTTGGACATGCTCACGGTCAAACATGACCACATGGGCTTCGGAATGATCCATCCAGACGACGGCGTGAAAAGTGCTCATGAATGCTTTCTTTTGAGGGTTGATAAAATAAAAAATGCTTAGGCCGGACGGTGGTGCTCAAATTTTTCCTGACAGGAAATGCAACGCGGCACTTCCGGGCTGGCCTGCAGCCGCGCTGGCGCAATGTCTGTGCCGCAGTCGATACATTCGCCGTAAATGCCCGCTTCGATACGGGCCAGGGCGCTGTCAATTATGACCAGCTCCTCGGCTTCCCGGTCGTCAATGGCGAATTCAAGCTCGCGCTCGGTGGCCACTTGTGCGCTGGAGTCCTCGCGGCGGCTGAAGTGCTCGGCGGCGGCTTCGGCCCGGCTGACACCGCCGCGCTGTGTGGCGATTTGTGTGAGCAGGCTGGCGTGCATGGCCAGCAGCTTTTGCTGGTAAGGACTGGCTTGTTCTTCGTTCATAAAAGTCTCCTAAAGATGTTTTTGTGTGTGCTGGATTGATGATGCGCCTGAACTGGGAAATCGAGTTTGATGCGGGTCAAGAATGATAGTTCGCGGCAGGGTGATAGTGTGGCCGGTGACGGCCTGGCTGCCCCCGCCCATGTCAGCGGCCCCATTTAAAGGTAAGCTTCAGCCCCATCGTGCCCCATTCAAACATACCTCCCCCCCTTCGTCCCCTGCCGCCCTCTTTGCCCCGGGGCGCCTTGGTGCTTCCCGCCATTCGCACCGTCGCTCTGGCTCAGCCGTTGCAATGGCTGGCGCGTGGCGCACGGGACATGCGCCGCAGCGGCTGGCTCAGCCTGGCGCATGGCTTGGCGTTTGCCGCCATAGGCGGCCTGATGCTGCTGCTGGTCGGCGACCGTTTCTGGCTGCTGGCCGGGGCGTTCTCCGGCTTTTTGGTGGTCGCGCCCATGTTGGCCACCGGCTTGTATGCGATCAGCCGTGCGCTGGAATACGGCGAGCCGGTAAACCTTCAGCTTATTTTCAAAACCTGGACCCGCTGGCAATACTCGCGCTATGCGGCGCAGGGCGGCTACTGGAGCCTGGTGCGCTTTGGCCTGCTGCTGGCGCTGGCGGGCAGCGGCTGGGTGATGACCTCGGCGGCGCTCATCACGCTGATGGCCGCGCAGCCGGTGAACACGCCGATGGATTTTTTGCAGCATGTGGTGCTGTCGCCCGGCAACTATTTGTTTGAGCTCTGGATGACCCTGGGCGGCTTGATGGCGGCGCCCATTTTTGCCTCCAGCGTGGTCACCATGCCGCTGCTGCTGGACCGCCGCGTCGATGTGCTGCAGGCGGTGCTGACCAGCTGGCAGGCGGTGCTGACCAATCCCGTGCCGCTGGCGCTGTGGGCGGCGCTGCTGATGGGGCTGACCGTTTTTGGGATGGCAACGCTGCTGCTGGGCCTGATTGTGCTGCTGCCGCTGCTGGGCCACGCCAGCTGGCACGCTTACCGCGATCTGGTCGATGCCAGCGCGCTGCCAGAACGCCAGCCCCCCGAAGGATCCGTCTGATGTTTGGTTATTCTGAAGAGCAGATTGCAGCCTTTGGGCTGTCGTTTGGCGTCGGAGCTTTCATGCTCTACATGCTGTTCATCATCGGCCATTTGGCCTGGGAGTCCAAGGCCGGCAAGTTCGGCACCTTTGTGATTTTTCTCGGGCTGGCCTTTGGCATGGTGGGCTTTGTCGCCAAGTATTTCATCCAGTGGTTTCTGGAAAAATGAGCCGCAGTCAGGAGTCAGCATGAAATGGGAAGGTAACCGCGAGTCCGACAACGTCGAAGACCGGCGCGATGACGGGGAGGGCAGCGCGAGCGCAGGCGGCCTGCTGGGCGGGCGCAGCATTGGCATTGGCGCCATTGTGGTGGCGCTGTTGGGCAGCTGGATGTTTGGCATCAATCCGATGACGATTTTGAGCCTGCTCAGCGGCGGTGCGCCCCCGGCCCAGGTCAGGCAGCAGGCGCCCGCGCACCAGCCGCCCGCCAATGACCGGATGGCCGCTTTTGTCTCCACCGTGCTGGCTGATACGGAGGATGTCTGGAAAGACGTGTTCACCAAGAATGGTCAAACCTATAAAGACCCCCGCCTGGTGCTGTTTCGGGGCGCCACCCAGACCGCCTGCGGCCAGGGCCAGTCGGCGATGGGGCCGTTTTACTGCCCGGCTGATCAAAAGGTCTATATCGATCTGGGGTTTTACGAAACCCTGAAAAAGCAGCTCGGCGCGCCCGGCGATTTTGCCCAAGCCTACGTGATTGCCCATGAGGTGGGCCACCATGTGCAGAATTTGCTTGGCATCAGCGCCAAGGTGGACCAGATGCGCGGGCACGTCAGCAAGGTTGAATACAACGCCCTGAGCGTGCGCCTGGAGCTGCAGGCCGACTGCTTTGCCGGTGTCTGGGCCAACCACGCGCAGAGCGCCCGGCAGATTCTGGAGCAAGGCGATGTCGAGGAGGCGATGAATGCCGCCGCCAAAATCGGCGACGATGCACTGCAAGGCGCGGGCGGCGGCAAGGTCGTGCCCGAGAGCTTTACCCACGGCACCAGTGCCCAGCGCCAGCACTGGTTTGACAGCGGCCTGAAAAACGGTACGCTTAAAGCCTGCGACACCTTCAGCGCCCGAGGTTTATGAGAACCCCGGCTGCAACGAAGGCTGGATGCTGATAATTAGCTATAAAATAAATAGCAAAATCCCATGCTTGAAGCGATCTGCCCGCCAGATTGCTTCCGGCTTGAGCACTTTTTGGGAAGAAAATGGCGTTTTTTCTCAAAGTGCGACAATATAAAGCTAAATGACATCTTCCTTTTCCAATCTTTCGCTGGCCGAACCGCTGGCCCGCGCCGTAGCCGAAATGGGCTACGAAACCATGACGCCCATCCAGGAGCAGGCCATTCCCGTCGTTCTGCAGGGCCGGGACGTGATGGGCGCCGCCCAGACCGGCACTGGCAAAACGGCCGCTTTTGCGCTTCCCTTGTTGCAGCGCATGATGAAGCACGAGAATCCCTCGACCTCGCCGGCGCGCCATCCGGTACGCGCCCTGGTGCTGCTGCCCACGCGAGAACTCGCCGTGCAGGTGGCCGAGCAGGTCAAGCTCTACGCCAAATACACGAACCTGAACAGTGCGGTGGTGTTTGGCGGCATGGACATGAAGCCGCAAACGCTGGAGCTGAAAAAAGGCGTTGAAGTGCTGGTGGCCACGCCGGGGCGCCTGCTCGACCACATCGAGGCCAAGAATGCGGTGCTCAATCAGGTCGAATACGTTGTGCTCGACGAGGCCGACCGCATGCTTGACATCGGCTTTTTGCCCGACCTGCAGCGCATCCTGAGCTACCTGCCCAAGCAGCGCATCACGCTCTTGTTCTCGGCCACGTTCTCGCCCGAGATCAAGCGCCTGGCGGCGAGCTTTTTGCAAGACCCGGTCACGATTGAAGTGGCGCGCTCCAACGCCACCGCCGCTAACGTCGAGCAGCATTTCTACAGCGTCGGCGCCGACGACAAGCGCCGCGCGCTGCACCAGATATTAAAAGCGCGTGGCATGAAGCAGGCGTTTGTGTTTGTCAACAGCAAGCTCGGCTGCGCCCGGCTGGCGCGCTCGCTGGAGCGCGAGGGCCTGAAAACCACCGCGCTGCACGGCGACAAGAGCCAGGACGAGCGCCTCAAAGCGCTGGAAGCGTTCAAGTCGGGCGAAGTCGATTTACTGGTCTGCACCGATGTGGCCGCGCGCGGGCTGGACATCAAGGACGTGCCGGCGGTGTTCAATTTCGACGTGCCGTTCAACGCCGAAGACTACGTGCATCGAATCGGCCGCACGGGCCGCGCCGGCGCCTCGGGCCTGGCGGTGAGTTTTGTTGCCAGCAGCGACCAGCGCCTGGTCACCGACATCGAAAAGCTGATCAAGACCAAGATCGAGATCGAGCCGATGGAGTTCGAGGAAGACACGCCGCGCATCAGCGAGCAGGGCCGCATCAACGACGGGCGGCGCATGTACCGCGAAACGCCCGACAGTAGCGCCCCGGCGCCGCGCGAGCGCCGCGAGCCGCGTGAGCGGCGCGAGTACACGCCGCACCGCCCGCCGCAGGTCTCGCGTGATCCGTTTTTCGACCGGCCCTATGAGCCCAGCACACCGCCAGAAGCGCAGCCCGCCTGGGAAGCAGCGGCCAAGGCCGCGCCGGGGCGTAACGGCGTGTCGGCCAATATCAAGCCAAAGAAAAAAATCGCAGCGCTTTTCAAGTCGTCCTGAAGTGTCCTTGCCGGGCTATCGGCTATGCTGGCGCGATGATGGCTGATTTTCACCCGCATTTTCAGGCCCTGCAGGATGTCGGCCTCGCCCTGCTGCGCAAGATTTACCAGCCCTTGTGGCGGGCGGTGAATCAGTGGCTGGACGCCGACGGCCTGCGCATGAGCGCAGCCATGTCTTTTTACGGCATTCTCAGCCTGGCGCCGCTGCTGGTGCTGCTGGTGGCGGTGATGGGCTGGTGGCTGGACCGCAGCTATATCGAAGCGAGCCTGGTGGACCAGATTCGCACCGTCATTGGCGCGCAGGGCGCGCAGGTGGTTCAGCAGGCGCTGACCAGCGCCAAGCAGCCCTCCGAGGGCATCACCGCCTCCTTGCTGGCGTTCGCGCTGCTGCTCTCGGGCGCGACCGGCGTGTTTGCCGAACTGCAGGACGCTTTCGAGCGGCTGTGGCGCCAGGGCAGCGGGCAGGCGCCCAAGCAGAAGTGGTGGTACAGCGCTTCCCTGCGGTTGCGCGGTGTGGGCTACATCCTGGCGCTGGGTTTTTTGCTGATGGTGTCGCTGGCGACCTCCACTTTTTTTCATCTGCTGTCGAGTTGGGCGGGCAATTATTTACCGGCCGAAAAAGTCCTCTGGGTGATCAATGAGCTGGTGTCGATTGCCTTTTGCGTCGCCCTGTTCCTGGGGTTGATGAGAATGAGTTCAGGCCCCAAGCCGGCCTTGCGCTACTTGGTGATGGGCGCAGTGGCAGGCGCGCTTTTGTTTGAAGGCGGTAAATACCTGATGGCGATCTACCTGTCCACCGCCGCCATCGTGTCGGCCTACGGCGCGGCCGGCTCGCTGGTGGTGATCCTGATGTGGATTTATTTTTCGTCCGGTGTGCTGCTGCTGGCCGCCAGCATGGCGCGCGCCTGGGCCGATGAGGCGCTGCCCAAGGAGCCTGGGCCGCAGAACCCGTTGCCGTAGAGCGGCGCGGCCCCAAAGGCCTTCCTCTGGCTTACTTGCCCGGTTTGCGCGCCTGCTCACACTTGACCTGAACCAGTTCAAAGGCTCCGGCCTTGGCGCCCAGTCGGGCCGCCGTCAGGCAGCCGCCCCAGACGCAGCCGGTGTCCAGCGGCAGAGTGTTGTGGCGCAGGCTGCCCGTGTGCCCAGCCTCGGTGGCCAGCGTGGACCAGTGGCCAAACGCCATCGGTGTGTCGCGGGTGGCGCGCCCCGGCACTTCAAACCAGGGTAAATAACCTTCAGGCGCGTTGCCAGCGCTTTCGCTGCTGGTGAAGTCCATCTGGCCGTCGGGCGTGCAAAAGCGCAGCCGGGTCAGCGCATTGACAATCACCCGCAGCCGGTCCGGGCCTTCAAGGCTGTCCTGCCACTGGCTGGGCGCATTGCCATACATGGCGCTCAAAAAGCCTTTCAGGTCCGGGCCGCGCAGCGCCTGTTCCACCTCGGCCGCCAGTGTCAGGGTTTGCGCCGTGCGCCACTGTGGCAGCACGCCTGCATGCACCATCAGCCAGCCATGCGCGTACAGGGCCATTGAGCGCTGGCGCAGCCAGTCGAGTAGCGCTTGGCCGTCTGGCGCCTGTAGGATGCTTTGTACAGTGTCGTGGCGGCCCGGCTTGCGCACGCCCTGCCACAGCGCCAGCAAATGCAGATCATGGTTGCCCAGCAGGCATTGCGCTGCTTCACCCAGCGCCATTAGCTGGCGCAGCACGCCCAGCGAGTCCGGCCCCCGGTTGACCAGATCGCCCAGCACATACACCGTGTCGCGGCTCGGCGAGAAGTCAATTTCCGCCAGCAAACGCTCAAAAGGAGAAAGACAACCTTGCAGGTCGCCAATGCAGTAAAGTGCCATGTTCTCATTTTGCCTCTGGATTCATGGATTTCTTGCTCATTCTCTTTCTGACGCTGCTCAATGGCGTGTTTTCCATGTCGGAACTGGCCCTGGCTTCGAGCCGCAAGGCGCGCCTGAACGCGATGGCCGAGGCGGGCGACAAGGGGGCGCAGGCCGCTTTGAAGTTATTGGAAAACCCTACCCACTTGCTGTCTTCGGTTCAGGTGGGCATGACCTCCATCAGCATGCTCAGCGGCATTCTTGGTGAGGCGGCCTTCAGCAGCGGCCTGTCAAGCTGGTTGCAGGGCTTTGGCATGGCGATCCGGGTGGCTGATATTTCTGCCACGGCTATCGTGGTGACCGTCATCACCTATATCACCATTGTTTTTGCGGAACTGGTGCCCAAGCGCATTGGCCAGCTTCACCCCGAAACCGTCTCGCGGCTGGTGGCGCGCCCGATGATGTGGACGGCGACAGCGGCCAAACCCTTTGTGCATTTGCTCTCATTCAGTACGCATGTGGTGCTCAAGCTGTTGCGCGTCAATAACAATGCGGAGCGATTCGTCACGGAAGAAGAAATCGCCGCCAGCCTGGAAGAGGGCGTCGATGCCGGACTGATTGAGGAGCACGAGCACCAGATGGTGCAAAACGTCTTTTTGCTCGATGACCGGCTGCTCACTTCGCTGATGCTGCCGCGCTCGGGGATCGAGTGGATCGACGCCGCCGACACCGTGGCCGAGGCCATCAACAAGGCGGGCGCGACCGGCCACTCCTGGTATCCGGTGTGCCGGGGCAGTCTCGACGACGTGGTCGGCGTGGTCAATGTGGCCAAGCTGCTGGCGCTGCGCGGCCAGATTGAATCGGCACCGTTTGGCGCCAGCGGATCAACTCCTTCGCTGAAGGACAAAATTGGCAGCTATGCCGTCCCGGCAGTCTTTGTGCCTGAAACGCTGACCGGCATGGAGCTGCTGGAGCAGTTCCGGGCCAAGTCCACCCGCATCGTGTTTGTGGTCGATGAATACGGCGTGGTGCAGGGCATGATGACGCCGATGGACATGTTAGAGGCCATCACCGGCGAGCTGCAGCCTGACGCCCAAATCGACGCCTGGGCTACCCAGCGCGAAGACGGCAGCTGGCTGATTGACGGCGTCATGCCCGTGACCGAGCTCAAAGCACGGCTCGACATTAAGGAATTGCCGGAAGAAGCGCGTGGGCGCTACAACACTGTGGCTGGTTTGCTGATGTCGGTCTCAGGGCGGCTGCCGACTGCGGGGGAGAAAATTGAATGCGCGGGCTGGACATTTGAAGTCATCGGTCTGGATGGCAAGCGCATTGAGAAGATTCTGGTTACCCCGCTGGGCGCTGCTGCCCCCGTTTTTAGGGCCGGATAAGCTCTTTTTCACTGGAGAAGGTAGGTTTTTCTGTGCAGTAGTGGTTGCAAAAAGAATTTAAATTCATCGCTATACACCACTACATATTTAGCATATTTTAACAAATATGGCTAATATGATTGCCGTTAGAGAACGGGCTAGCAAGCCCCCTTTTAAGGCAGATCAAAGATGAGCTATTAACAATAAATAATTATTGTAAGAATATATTATTGATGGTGGAATGGCGATTGTTCAGATGATGAGAAAAGTACTTTTTATGCAAGTTGAAACTGAAATCACTGCTGATGGCTCTAGTTCGAGTACGACATTTTTCGAGGGATTGTGGTTCTTGTCCTACACCCATCCCCGGCTTGAGAGTGTGGCGCGACAAAACCTGAAGCAGCAAGGTTTTCAAACCTATCTTCCTTTTTACAAGGGCTTGAAAAACAAGGATGGGGTGATGGTGGCCGTTCTTGAGCCCATGTTTGCCCGCTATGTGTTTTTCCGGCCAACCCACGAAGGCCAGTCAATTGCGGCCGTTCGCTCGACGCGTGGCGTGGCAAATCTTGTCAGTTTTGGCCCTAAAATTGGCACCATTTGCTCAAGTATTCTGAATGTCATCTGGCAATTTGAGCAGGAGCGCAATGCGGCTGACCTGACGGAGTTGAGCTCTTTACGTCCAGGTCATGTGGTGCGTTTTCGGGAGCCGGCCTTTGGTTGCCTGGAAGGCTTGGTAAAATCCGTTTCCAGTCGTCGCGTTGCGGTGCTGCTGGAGTTGATGGGCCGCCCTCAAGTGGTCAGTGTTGAGCGCAACCAACTGAAGGCGGTTTGATTTTTTGAAGGAAACAGGGCTCGTCTTGCTGACATTGCCTTGTTTCGGCCGGACGAAAATCCGTCGGTTGGCAGTGTTTTTCATCGAAAAAGGTGAAAAACACTGCGGTAGCCTGTCTGTTTGTTTTTATTTGGATTCTTTTTTCATTTTTCGCCTGCCGGTGGCGTGTCACTCTATTCAACGCCCTTAATTCATGCTCCAGAAATCAAATTTGACCTTTTTGCTGGCGCTGCCGCGCTGGCCCGCGCTGGCCTTGTCGGCCGTATGGCTGAGCGGCTGCTCTTTCGCCCCTGGCTTGTCGATTGGCAAAGGCCTGCAGGCGACCGAGTCGTCGGGAAATCCTTACTCCATCACCACCAAACGCACTTCAGAGCCCTCTGCCACGCTCGGCGGCCAGGCTGTTGTGGGTCAGCCGGTGCCGCCGACCGGTGCGCTGCTCAGCATCACGCCAGAGCTGATCCGCCAGCAACGGGCGCTGAAAAAGACCGGGCTTGGTGCTGATGTAGAGAGCTTGTTTGGCCAGCCCAAAGCCTACGGCATTGGAGTGGGCGATGTGGTTAACGTCGTTGTCTGGAATCATCCGGAACTGGTGCTGGCGCCAGCAGGCTCCACGCTGACGACCGATTCATCCGGTCTGGCCGCTGTGGGCAACGGCTACAACGTCAGCCCTGACGGGTTCATTCAGTTTCCGCTGATTGGCAATTTCAAGATCAATGGTCTGACGGAAACCCAGGCCGCCGAGCAGATCACCCGCCGCTTGGCCAAGTACATCAACAACCCGCAGGTGACGCTGCGTGTCCAGGCCTACCGCGCTGGCCGCGTCTATGTCGATGGTGAAGTGCGCACCCCCGGTCTGCAGGCCATCAACGATATTCCGATGAGCCTGCCCGAAGCCATCAGCCGGGCCGGGGGCTTGACGAGTACGGCTGACCGTGCCGCCGTGGCTGTCAGCCGCAACGGTGTCACCACGTTGATTAATCTGCCGCAGTTGACTGCGCAGGGTGTCAATCCGACGCGCATCATGCTGGCCGCTGGCGACATGGTGCGCGTGGGCAGCCGTGATGATGCCAAGGTGTATGTGATGGGTGAAGTCACCCGGCCAATGGCGCTGCCGCTCAATAACGGCCGCCTCACGCTCAACGAAGCGCTGGGCGAGTCCGGCGGCGTCAACCCGGTTTCGGGTGATCCACGCCAGATTTATGTGGTGCGCAGCCGCAGTGGTGATGGCGCCACTGCCGACGCCGCCCTGCCCGAGATTTACCACCTGAATGCCAGTTCCCCGGTGGCTTATGCCTTGGCGGAAGGCTTTGAGCTGCAATCGCGTGATGTGGTGTTTGTCGATCCGGTGCCGCTGGTGCTCTGGAACCGCGTCATCAGCCTTGTCCTGCCGAGTGCGCAGGCCGTTACTGCCACGCGTAGCAGCTTCAAGTAATTCGGTCCGGGTTATGAAAAACATACTGACTGTTTGTATTGGTAACATCTGCCGCAGTCCCGTGGCTGAAGCGTTGCTGAAACAGCATCTTCCGGGTCGCCATATCTGGTCCGCCGGCTTGTCCGCCGTGGTGGGGCATCCGGCCGAAGCGACGGCATCGGAAATTGCCGCGCAGCATGGCCTGGACTTGTCCGCCCATCGCGCCCAGCAGATTGAGAGCTGGATGTGCAGCCAGGCCGACCTGGTGCTGGTTATGGAAGCGTTCCAGCAGCAGCAGCTCGAACGACTCTACCCCCTGGCGCGCGGAAAGATCCGCCGCCTCGGTGAGTTTGGCCCGCAGGGCGCCTTTGACATTGCCGACCCTTACCGGCAGCCTCGCGCTGCTTTCGAGGCTTCCCACACCGCCATCGCCCTGGGCGTGGATGAGTGGGTGCGCCGCATCAAACTTGTTTCTTGATGGTCTGACCGAATGAACGCTCCCCACTCTCCCATGCCCGGCCCGTATATTGACGACGCGCAGGACGACGAAATTGACCTGCTGGGCCTGTTTGATGTACTTCTTGATGCGCGCTGGCTGATTGCGGGCGTTGCTGCGCTGGTGCTGCTGCTGGGCGCTGCCTATGCCATTTTGAGTCGGCCTGTCTATGAGGCCAACTCCCTGATCCAGGTGGAAGACAGTAAGCCCGGCGCGGCCGGTGCCCTGGGCGACGCGGCCAGCCTGTTCGACATCAAGTCGCCCGCCACGGCCGAAATGGAAATCCTGCGCTCGCGCCTGGTCGTCGGCAAGTCTGTCGATGACTTGCAGCTGTACGTGATGGCTGCGCCAAAATACCTTCCGCTGGTGGGGAGCTGGCTGGGGCGGCGCGCCACTGCGCTGTCCAATCCGGGGTTTATGGGTCTGGCTGGCTACGTCTCAGGCAATGAATCCATTCGCCTGGGCATGCTTGAAATGCCTGTTTCGCTTGAAGGCAAGCCGTTGCTGCTGGTGGCCACTGAAGGCGGTTTTGACCTGCATGGTCCCGATGGTGAGTTGCTGGTGCAAGGTAAAACCGGCACCCTGGCCAGTTTTGGCACGGGTCAGGATGGGGGGCGCATTCTGGTCGCTGAACTCAAGGCCAAGCCTGGTGCTCATTTCAATGTGGCGCGCTCTTCACGCCTGGGCGTGATTGAGCAGTTGCAAAAAAATCTGGCCATCTCGGAGCAGGGCAAGCAGTCAGGCGTTATTTCGATCCAGCTGCAGGGCAATGACCCGCTGCAGATTGCCCGCACCCTGAATGCGGTGGGCACCAACTATGTGCGTCAAAATACCGAGAGAAAATCTGCCGAGGCTGAAAAATCTCTCGACTTCCTTGGGGGCTTCCTGCCGCAACTTAAAAAGCAGCTGGAAGACTCCGAGGCCAAGTTCAACCAGTTCCGTAACCAGAACGGCACTTTTGATCTGGGCACCGAGGGCAAAAACTACCTCGATACCGCCGTCAAGCTGCAAGGCAGCCTTCTGGAACTGCAGCAAAAACGCCGTGAGCAAAGCGCGCAATTCACCGCTGCCCACCCTGTCATCCAGACGCTAGATGCGCAGATTGCCGCTGTTAACCAGGAAATAGCTGGGTTGACCAGCAAGGTCAAAACCCTGCCCAATACTGAGCAGGATTTGCTGCGCTTTACGCGTGATGTCAAGGTTAACAGCGAGCTTTACCTGAATCTCCTGACCAGTTCGCAGCAGCTGCGCCTGGTCAAGGAGGGCAAGGTCGGCAATGTGCGGGTGGTCGATGCGCCTGTAGTGCCTGAGCGGGCTATCAAGCCGCAGCGCATGCAAATTCTTGCCATCAGCGCTGTGCTGGGCCTGCTGCTGGGTGTGGGGCTGGCCTTTTTTCGCAACAGCTTGCGCCCTGGTGTCAAAGATCCGTCCGATATTGAGTCGGGGACCGGCCTGCATGTGTTTGCGACGGTGCCGCATTCGGCCGAACAGGACAAACTGTCCAGGCTGATCAAGAGTCGGGCGAGTGGGCAACATTTGCTGGCCACTCTTTTCCCCGAGGATCCCTGTGTGGAAAGTCTGCGCAGCCTGCGCACAGCCCTGCAGTTCGCCATGCTTGATGCGCGTAACAATCTGGTGCTATTTACCGGCCCCACGCCGGGCATTGGCAAATCATTCGCCAGCGCCAACTTTGCGGCTGTGTTGGCGTTGGGTGGCAAGCGCGTGCTGCTGATTGATGCTGATATGCGCAAAGGCCATATCCACCAGTTCTTTGGCTTGCAGCGGGGTCAAGGTTTGAGCGAGTTGATCACAGGTAACTGCAGTGTGGATGAAGGGCTGCATCGCTCCGTTGCCCCGAATCTGGACCTGATCACCGCTGGCTTCCTTCCACCGAATCCCGGTGAGTTGCTGATGTCCCCTGCTACTGCAAAGTTGCTGCAATCCCTTTCAGCGCAATACGATTTAGTTCTGATTGACACCCCTCCCGTACTAGCCGTCTCTGACACGCAGGTGCTGGCACCGCATGCGGGCACCGTGTTTCTGGTCGCCCGGGCTGAAGTGACTTCACTGGGCGAATTGCAGGAAACCACCAAGCGCCTGGGCCAGTCTGGCGTGCCGGTCAAGGGCGTGGTGTTTAATGACCTGGATACCAGCCGCCAGCGCTATGGCGGTTATGGCTACAAATACAGCCGCTATCGCTACACCAATTACCAGTATGGCAAGACGGACGCGAAGTAAGCGGATATACCATGACAGTTCACGAAATCACCCCTGTTATTTTGTGCGGCGGCTCGGGAACGCGCCTGTGGCCGCTGTCGCGCAAAAGCTTTCCCAAGCAGTTTGTGCCCCTGATTGGCGGCAAAAGCCTGCTCCAGCTGACGCTGGAGCGCGTCGGGCAGATCAGCCCGCAGGCGGGCGCCTGCACTGTTTGCGTGGCGGCTGAAGACCATCGCTTTTTGGTGGCCGAAGCCATGCTCGCCGCAACTGTCGGTGCCGCCATCATTCTGGAGCCATGCGCCAGAAACACTGCCGCCGCCATGACGCTGGCAGCCCTGCAGGCCAAGGCGCAGGATCTGCTGCTGTTTTGCCCGGCCGACCACCACATTCCTGATGCGGCTGCGTTTGCCGTCATGGTGCAGCAAGGCTGTGCTGCCGCGAATGCGGGCGCCATCGTCACGTTTGGCGTGGTGCCCAGCTTTCCGAGCACGGCTTATGGCTATATTCAGCGCGGCGTCCTCAATGCCGATGGCCAAAGCAGCCAGGTCGCCCGGTTTATTGAAAAACCCGATGCCGCCAAAGCCCAGCAGTTGCTGCTGCAAGGTGATGTGCTGTGGAATGCTGGCATTTTCCTGGTTCAGGCCCAGGTATTGATTGAGGCCTTGCGCGCCCATGCACCTGATATTTTGGCAAGCTGCCAGCAAGCCATGACCGGTGCAACCCGTGATGAGGCTTTCATCCGCCCCGAGGCCGCCGCCTTTACCGGCTGCCGAGCCGAAAGTATTGACTATGCCGTGTTAGAGCGGCATGCCAATGTGGCGGTCGTGCCATTTGCTGGGGCCTGGAGCGATGTGGGCAGCTGGAACGCCGTGGCGGATCTGACGCCGCCCGATCTACAAGGCAACCGCATTCACGGACAAGGCACGGTTCTGCAGGCCAGCAACACTTATATCCATGCGCCGCACCGCCCGGTGGTGGCGCTGGGGACCAGCGACCTCTTGATCATCGACACGCCCGACGCGCTGCTGGTGGCGACGACCCGCCATGTCGAGCAGGTCAAGCAAGTCGTGGCCGAGCTTGAAGCCCGAAAAACCCCGCAGGCCGTGCAGCACCGCAAAGTCGCCCGGCCTTGGGGCTGGTACGATAGCGTCGATTCAGGCGACCGCTACCAGGTCAAGCGCATCAACGTTCACCCCGGCGCCAAGCTCAGCCTGCAAATGCACCATCACCGCGCCGAGCACTGGATCGTGGTTAAAGGCACTGCGTTAGTCACGGTGGGCGACAAAGAAATTTTACTCACCGAGAACCAGAGCACCTACATTCCCCTGGGCGTCAAACACCGGCTTGCAAATCCCGGCAAGACTGAGCTTGAGCTGATTGAAGTGCAGTCAGGCAGTTATTTGGGCGAAGACGACATTGTTCGGTTTGAAGATACCTATGGCCGAGTGGCCGCTGAGGCTTGAAGTACGGATATGACCAACACCTTTTCTAAAATTTACATTGCCGGCCACCGTGGCATGGTGGGTTCGGCCATCGTGCGCCAACTGCTGGCCGCTGGTCATGCCCCGGAAAACCTCATCACCCGCACTCATGCCGAGCTGGACCTGACCAGCCAGGCCGCCGTGCGCGGCTTCTTTCAGGCGGAAAAACCCGATCAGGTCTATCTGGCCGCCGCCAAGGTTGGCGGCATTCATGCCAATAACACCTACCCGGCTGAATTCATCTACCAAAACCTGATGATGCAGGCCAACGTAATTGATGCGGCGTTTCACAACGGCGTTAAAAAGCTGCTGTTTCTCGGCTCCAGCTGCATCTACCCCCGGCAGGCGCCCCAGCCGATGGCCGAGAATGCCCTGCTGACCGGCCCGCTGGAGCCGACCAACGAGCCCTATGCAATTGCCAAAATTGCCGGCATCAAGCTGTGCGAAAGCTACAACCGACAGTACGGCGCCAGCCACGGCGTGGATTACCGCAGCGTCATGCCGACCAACCTGTATGGCCTGGGTGACAACTACCATCCCGAAAACAGCCACGTCATCCCCGCGCTGATCCGCCGCTTTCATGAAGCGAAAGTGAGCCAGGCGCCCAAGGTCACCATCTGGGGCACTGGCACCCCATGCCGCGAGTTTTTGTATGTGGACGATATGGCAGCGGCCAGCATCCACGTCATGAACCTGCCCAAGGCTGTCTATGACCAGCACACCAGTCCGATGCAAAGCCACATCAATGTTGGCTATGGCAGCGACATCACGATTGCTGAACTGGCGCACACCGTAGGCCGGGTCGTCGGTTATCAAGGCGATATCGACTTTGACAGCACCAAGCCTGATGGCGCGCCGCGCAAGCTGATGGATAGCAGCCGCCTGCTGGCGCTGGGCTGGCAGGCGCAGGTGAATCTGCAAGACGGCTTGACGCTGGCTTATCAAGACTTTCAAAAACAAAAGTGAAAACATGACTACTGCACCAAAAATCGCACTCATCACCGGCGTTACCGGACAAGACGGCTCTTATCTGGCTGAGTTTTTACTTGAAAAAGGCTATATCGTTCACGGCATCAAGCGCCGCGCCTCCAGCTTCAATACGGCCCGTGTGGACCACATTTACCAAGATCCGCACATTGAAAATAGCCGCTTCAAGCTGCATTATGGTGACTTGAGCGACACCAGCAACCTGGTGCGTATCATCCAGGAAACCCAGCCTGATGAAATCTACAACCTTGGCGCCCAAAGCCATGTGGCGGTCAGCTTTGAAAGCCCCGAATACACCGCCGATGTCGATGGCATGGGCACATTGCGGATGCTCGAAGCCATCCGCATCCTGGGTCTGGAAAAGAAAACCCGCTTTTATCAGGCCAGTACCAGCGAGCTGTATGGCCTGGTGCAGGAAACACCGCAAAAAGAAACCACGCCGTTTTATCCGCGCAGCCCCTACGCGGTTGCCAAAATGTATGCCTACTGGATCACGGTGAATTACCGCGAGGCTTACGGCATGTATGCCTGCAACGGCATTTTGTTCAACCACGAAAGCCCGCGCCGGGGCGAAACCTTTGTGACCCGCAAGATCACCCGTGGCCTGGCTTATATTTCCCAGGGACTGGAAAAGTGTCTGTATAT
Source organism: Burkholderiales bacterium (assembly GCA_038249155.1). Lineage (GTDB taxonomy): Bacteria > Pseudomonadota > Gammaproteobacteria > Burkholderiales > Burkholderiaceae_C > Polaromonas. Next base: position 29,035 of record JBBRWN010000005.1, read on the forward strand.
GGGCAATATGGACGCCCTGCGCGACTGGGGCCATGCCAAAGACTACGTGCGCATGCAGTGGATGATGCTGCAGCAAGACCAGGCCGAAGATTTTGTCATTGCCACCGGCGTGCAATACAGCGTGCGCCAGTTCATTCAATGGTCGGCGCAAGAGCTGGGCGTGACCCTGCATTTTGAAGGCCAGGGCGTGGAAGAGCAGGCTGTGGTGAAGAGCATCACCGGCGATAAAGCCCCGGCACTCAAAGTGGGCGATGTGATTGTCAAAATCGACCCACGCTATTTCCGCCCCACTGAAGTCGAAACCTTGCTGGGTGATCCGACGAAGGCCAAAGAAAAACTTGGCTGGGTGCCTGAAATCACTGCTCAGGAAATGTGCGCCGAGATGGTCGCCAACGATTTGGCCCAGGCCCGGCAACATGCACTTCTCAAGCAGCATGGCTATAACGTCAATGTGAGTGTTGAGTAAGGTTGAACTGAATCATGAACATCACCATCATCGGAACTGGCTACGTCGGCCTCGTCACTGGCGCCTGCCTGGCAGACTTGGGCAACAATGTGTTTTGCCTTGATGTGGACCAGTCCAAGATCGATTTGCTCAACAACGGCGGTGTGCCAATTTATGAGCCTGGACTGAAAGAAGTCATAGAGCGTAACGTCGAAGCTGGTCGGTTAACCTTCTCAACCGACATTGCCGCCAGCGTGGCCCACGGCAGCATCCAGTTCATCGCCGTAGGCACCCCGCCCGACGAAGACGGCAGCGCCGATCTGCAATACGTGCTGGCCGCCGCCCGCAACATTGGCCGCTACATGACGGAATTCAAAGTGGTGGTGGATAAGTCCACTGTGCCCGTAGGCACCGCCGACAAGGTAAGCGCTGTCATCAACGAAGAACTGGCAGCCCGCTATTCATTCCCCGAATCCAAAATCACGCCCACCTTCTCAGTAGTCAGCAACCCCGAGTTCCTGAAAGAAGGCGCAGCCGTAGAAGATTTCACCCGCCCCGACCGCATCGTTTTGGGCGTGTCCAGCGACGCCGCCGGTCAGCAAGCCTTGGCCATCATGCGCCAGCTCTACGCGCCCTTCAACCGCAACCACGAGCGCACCCGCGTCATGGACGTGAAAAGCGCCGAGTTCACCAAATACGCCGCCAACGCGATGCTGGCCACCCGCATCAGCTTCATGAACGAGCTGGCCAATCTGGCCGACAAGGTAGGCGCCGACATCGAACTGGTGCGCCAGGGCATCGGCTCGGATCCGCGCATTGGCTACAGCTTTTTATACGCTGGCACCGGCTACGGCGGTAGCTGTTTTCCCAAAGATGTGCAGGCTTTGATCCGCACCGGGCGCGAGCATGGCCAGACGCTGCGCATGCTCGAAGCTGTGGAGGCCGTCAACCATGACCAGAAAAATGTACTGGTCAACAAGGTGGTTGCCCGCTACGGCCGCGACCTGACGGGTAAAACCTTTGCCCTGTGGGGCTTGGCCTTCAAGCCAAACACCGACGACATGCGCGACGCGCCCAGTCGCGTAGTCATCAGCGCGCTGTTGCGGGCCGGTGCCCGTATTGTTGCGCACGACCCTGTAGCCGCAGAAGAGGCCCGCCGCGTGCTGGCACTGGATTTAGCCGATGCGCCTGCCTTGCTGGAAAACCTGCAGTTTGCCGACAAGCCCATGAATGCAGTGCAGGGTGCAGACGCCCTGATCATCGTTACCGAGTGGAAAGCTTACCGTAGCCCCAATTGGACAGCGTTGAAAGCTGCAATGAAGGCAGCGGTGATCTTTGATGGACGCAATTTATATGAACCAAAAATTCTGCAGACAATCAACATCCAATACTTTGGTATTGGAAGAAATAGTCAAAGTTTTTACTTCTGTTAAGTAAATAAATAAAATATTTAACAATGCGAATTAGTGTAAATTTTCCAGCAAAATTTTACTGTTTCGTCTTTTCAATAAAAGATAGTTAAAAATGATGCATCGCTTGCGGTGGATATTGCGCTTAAGGCAGCTTGCAAGTGAATCGACATTTGGTCACTGGCTGTCCTGGGTAGATGAAACATCTACCCTCGAAGGGCATAACTATTTGGCGCAACGTGCCAAAGTTATTAGTTCGCACCTCGGTCGTTTTACCTATGTTAACTACGACTCAGTAGTATCAAACTCTCATGTCGGCAGATATACCTGTATAGGACCAGCCTCTTGGGTAGGCGGACTCGGGCAACATCCAGTGGACAGAAAGTCAACTCATAGAATGTTTTATTCTTCCGGCAACAAGGCTTGGAGTGGTTTTTGTTACACTGAAAATTTTATTGAAAGTGTACAAACGAAAGTGGGTAACGATGTGTGGATTGGAGCACGTTGCATGGTGATGGATGGCGTGACCATCGGAGATGGCGCGATCATTGCTGCCGGGGCAGTTGTGACTGCCGATGTGGCCCCTTATTCAATTGTGGGGGGAGTACCTGCACGGGAAATTAAGAAAAGATTTGATCAGATCACAATTGAGCATTTGCTGAACGAGCAATGGTGGGACAAGGATGAATCTAGTGTGCGACACATGGCAATGAATGGTGGCTTCAGTCAGCCATTTAAACTTGTGGAAGTAACTAAATGAGTGGATTAATTACAAAAATAATTGGATTTTCATGGAGGAAATTTTCACGTTATCTTGCACCATTTTGGTTTAAAAGTAAAGGCATTACCATTACTGGTAGTAGTAATATCATATTATATGGATTGCCTATTATTCAAAGGGTTAATGGTGCATCAATTGCAATTGGTTCTCGGGTAGTCTTATGTTCTCGTTCTGAATATACCGCATTAGGCATAGCAAGACCTATAATAATTCGTGCCATGTCGGCAGGAGCCCAGGTCAGCATTGGTTCTGATGTCGGATTGAGCGGGACTACTATCTGTGCGGATAAAAAAATAACTATCGGTGATAATTGTTTAATTGGTGCAGATGTGATGATATGCGATACAGATTTTCATCCTATAAACCCAATCGGTCGTAGGTATGGAAGTGAAGGCATATATTCTGCCGAGATTTTAATTGGAAATAATGTTTTTATTGGCGCGCGAACAATCATTCTCAAGGGTATCTCTGTAGGAGATAACAGTATTATAGGTGCGGGCAGCGTGGTTTCCTCTAGTATTCCTTCAAATTGTATAGCAGCAGGGAATCCTTGTCGGATCATCAGGCAACTGCAATTGCCTATATGAGATTATCTATAAATTAAATACCGTAAAAATTCATATGATAAAAATATGTGCCCGAGGAAAATAATGTGAGTATAGTGCGGCGAATTTATGCGGCACTTGGTGCGAACCTGACTAGTCAAGCAATTACGGTTCTGATTCAGTTGATTTCGGTACCGATATTTTTATATTGTTGGTCAGTTGAAAAATATGGTCAGTGGATGATCTTGACGGCAGTGCCGAGCTACTTCGCACTTGCAGATTTCGGATTTCTTGCTGTTACTATTAATAAAATGACTATAGTTGCTGCAACGAATAATATTCATAAATGCAATGTACTTTTTCAGACGGCGATAAAACTTTGTCTTTACGCTATTGTAGGTGCAACAACAACAGCTATTTTATTTGTTATATTTATTAATACTGGATCTTTAGGTCAGATTGATAACAAGATTGCTCTCATCGCACTTGTTGTGTGTGCAATCCTGGCAATGTCCAGTGGGTTGGTGGATGCCGTATTTCGCTCTTCAGGTGAATTTGCTCTTGGGCTACAAATCACGAACGTAATTAGATTAATTGAATGGGCTGGTCTGCTTACAGGTTTATTTTTAGGACGGACTTTTGTGGGTGCCGCAGTAGGGCAACTTCTGGGCAGACTTATCGGTGCTGGCCTAGGGTGGAGAATCTCGTCCTGGCGCCATCCTGATATTCGATGGAGTATTGTTGAAGCAAGTAATAAAGAGTTTCGAGAAATGCTGAAACCTGCTTTGTCGTTCATGTTATTTCCTGTTGCAAATGCCATAAGTATTCAAGGCATGATACTTGTTGTTGGTTATTTATTTGGTCCTGCATTTGTGGTGGTCTTTAGTACCTATCGAACAATTACCAGGATTTTAGTTCAGGCAGTAACTATTATAGGCCGGTCACTTTGGCCTGAGATATCTCGCTCATATGGGGAAAAAGATATTAATACAGTAATTTTGCTTTATCGAAAAGGAACTTTTATTTCAATAATTCTTGCTGCTTCTCTTTGTATTTTTTTAATATTCTTCGGAGAATATTTTTTACAGCTGTGGACCACAGGTAAGGTGTCCTACGAGAAAAATTTATTTCACCTATTTCTTTTGATGACGATGATTACATCTTTTTGGCAAATGGGGGTTGTTGTTCTCTCTGCAACCAATAGCCACATGAGGTTGTCGATAAGCTACTTAATTGGGGCAATTGCTTCAGTATCGCTTGTCTATGTCACTAGTGGACAATTGGATAAATATGCACCAATATTAGGTATGATCTGTTTTGAAATTTATCTTTCTATTATGTGCGTAATACATATACATGCATTTAAGCGTAAATTTTGGTTGGAAAAATGATATTTTTTTTGTGGCGCAACCGAGAAAAACCTGGCATTTTTTCAAAACGATGGGTTGTAGTGTGGGGTAAAAGAGTAATCAACGCTGCTGGTTTGTTTAAGATTATTATTCGACGAATGCCTCATGTTTTTCATGGTGTCTCAGTTGGAGATTTGACAATTATCTATGGACTTGAAGTTAACGGACCTAGTGGCAATTTGGTAATTGGGGAACATACCTTTATTGGTCGCGATGTGCATGTTTCTACTCATGCAATAATCACCATTGGCTCTTTTGTATGTATAAATGATGACGTCCGATTGCTTTCGGCGAGTCACGATGTAACTGATTCTTATTGGAGATCATTTAATCGTCCTATCATAATTAAAGACTATGCATGGATTGCAACGGGTGCAATTATTATGCCAGGTATAACAATTGGTAAAGGTGCTGTTGTCGGCGCAGGTGCAGTGATTACTAGGGATGTGCCTGATTATGCAGTTGCATTCGGTAATCCTGCACAAATTAGACATGATCGACGCAATCAGAATTTGCTGTACGATCCGGTAATCTTTGCTGCGCCGTACGAAGCTTGGATTGGACGAAATGCATTATTAAAGATGATGCTTAGTGAGAAATCGTAATGAAGCCTATCGATATTCTTATCACTCATCCACAAAAGCATCATATTTATCATTTGGCAGCCGGCTGCCAGCGCAGTGGTCTGCACACCCGTCTCTTGGTACCGTTATATCGTAAAGGAATTGCTACATTGGTGGCTACTTTACCTGGAGTGATTGGGCGAAGAGCCCAAGGCTATCACTATAGTGAACTTGAAAAAGAGATGGTCATATCGCCTGCAGTTTGGCAAGCAAGGCGTCTTTTGGTGTCATCCAAAGAACTTATTCCATTTCAGTACCGCTTTGATGCTTATGTAGCAAATCTCATAAAAAAAGGCAAATTGAAGGCGCGTGTACTGGTAACGATGCAAGATTACATGCCAGCTACCGTCCTTGCAGGAAAAGCGGCCGGAATGATTATTTGGACCGAGCAGATATCAAATCGTTCTGACGCTGCGCGTGAACGTGTTGATGAACACTTTCAGCAACTTGGCATTCAACCTTCTGCTTATTATTCGGAGGATGATAATAATATCATTCTTTCGCTTGCTGACATTGTTACGATCCCCTCTAAATATACATTCGATGGTATTGTTGATAGAGTTTCTAAAAATGCAAATATCTATCAGATACCTTATGGGGTAAATAGTAAAAAATTTCCTCCACGCCTTGAGCGCAATGATAATGTTATCCGAATTCTTGCTAGAGCTAATAGTATTGCCAAGGGCGGGCATTTATTGCTTCAGGCACTAAGCGATTGTGGCCACAAGTTACTTAATTTGGCTGGAGGAGCAACGATAGAGGTAATTATTGTTGGCGTAGCAGATGAAACAATTCGAGGTTTAATAAAAATTCTTCACTTTCCTGATGGATTATCGGTAAATTTTCAAGTAGTACCGCATCTTGATATGCCAAAGTTAATGGCATCTTCGGATTTATTTGTTATGCCATCACTTTCGGAAAGTATGTCCTTGATTTGTATTGAAGCTATGCAGATCGGTTTGCCTATGGTAATAACACCTTATTGTGGTATTGATAAGTTTCGGCATTTGGAAATGGGTGTTGAGGTAGTCGATACTGTCGAGTCGTTAGTAAATGGGTTAATTATTGCATTTTCGAGAAGAGATGATTGGATTAGTTGGGGTTGTGCTGGACGTAGTACGGCAGAAAGACTTAGCTGGGATTTGTATGAATTTAAAATAGCTGTGATTGCTAGAAAAAATTTTTAAATTCTAATAATTAATTGTATTTATATAGTCTTATCTGTTTTTTAAATTTGGAATTTAAGTGATAATTTCTAATAAAATAAATTCTAAAAATAATAGAATTTTTATATCAAATATATTGTTTTTGTGTTTTTTGTTTCATCAGTATGGGCCATCTTATCACTTTTCATTTGGTTCATTTGGGTTGTTCTTATTGCTGTTGAGTAATAGAAGGAGTATTACTTATAGCTCCTTGACTATAGCCTTTACTGTTGCTGCATCATTGCTGATTGCTTTTGTTGTAAATGTGATCAAGTATGATGATGCGAATAATACGCTTAAAATTTTCAGATTTTCAGTAAATGTTTTTGCATTATTTCTGATTCTTAATCGGCGTAATTATATTTATCCGCCATCAATAAATATAATAAAGTATTCAATAATTTTATTATTTATTTTTATTGCATATCAAATATTTTTTGATACAAGTTTTCGAGTTCCCAGTAATTGGATTGCTTTGAGTGGTGATTCGACAGAGGTATTTGTTGTTGATGAATATCGTTCTTTTTCTGTCATTCGTGGTAGCGGACCATATACTGAACCTTCAGTGTTAGGCATGATATTTTCATGTTTGTTTGCATTTTGCCTAAAAATTAAAACAAAAGTTGGATTTGCCCTTTCAATTTTATGTATGTTAATTATTTTCTTATCTGGTTCTCTACTTGGTTTTATTGGGCTAATTTCTATTGCTTCGGTTTCAATTTATAAAAAAGAAATTAATCGTATGGTAGTATTGCAATTTCTTGTCGGCGCTGTTGTTTTGGGTATCGTGCTATTTTATTTTAGTAGCAATCGTTTTGCTATATTTGAGCGTTCATACTCTGAGGGAAGTTCACTGGATGAATCAACTTTAACTCGTATTTTTTATCCTTTTATTTTAATATTTTATAATTTCATAAACTTAGATTTTTTTGGATTTTCTGGGGATATATATAGTCATTTTTTATATACGGGATTATATAATTCATTAGGAAATTTTCCTGGGCATAATGGATTTTTAGGTGTAATTATCACATTTGGTTTAATTGGAATGATGATTGTATGGTTATTGTTTGATAAATTAGTTGGTTGGGAAGAGGCTGTTGTTGTGATTTTAATTGGTTCTCAAAGTGGTAATTTTTTCTCTTATGAGAAAGTTTTTCTTATGTTATATGTTGTAATGACTCTTCGAGGTTTTAAAATGCATTTAAATAATAAGAAAAAAAATCAGTCTATTTCTTTGTTGTAATAATGATAGTTATTGTTGCTTCATATTCACCTGCTGAAAGATTAGGTGTATCGCATCTTGGAGCTGCTCGCAAGATAGAGGCTGTCGTTGAAGTATTAAGTCGGCTTGATGATTTTATCGTGTTGGTGAATACGGCTCACCACTCAAATTCAAAATCTGAATTGATGACGATGGAGTCGATGATAGGCAGTATAAAAGTACTTGAGCTAACACCATCAACTTTTGTTAATAAAAAGCTTGGAAAGCTGCTAAATATTTTAGAAGTTCCTGCAGTAATTGATGCCGTGTTAAAGCTTGGGCAGCCTAAATTGATTTGGCTTTACAATGGTTATGCATTTGAATCGAGATTTGGTCAAATTATTCATCAAAAAATAGGCTGCAAGGTAATTTTAGAGCTAGAAGATTGGCATTTTGCCAGGGGACGTGGCCTGAATCCAAAGCCATTTGTAGATTGGTATTTTTGGCGTAAGTTGATGCCTTGTGCTTCTTATTCGTTTGCAGTTAATGCTTCTCTGGCTCAGAGGATGGGGGGGGTAAGCGCAAAAGTAGGGCTTTTCCCTGGAATTGTTGCAGATGGCGTGGCAGATTTGAATAGAATATTCCCGCTATTTCCTAGTACTAATAAAAACTGTGTTGTTGGCTATTTTGGCGGTTTGTCAATAGAAAAAGGTGCTGATCAGGTTGCTGCTTTAGTTTCTGCATTGCCGTCAAATTTCAGGATGGTGGTGACGGGGTCGGGCGAACTTCAAGAAGTTTTCCAGGAACTGCAAGAAAAGTATGGTGAGAAACTTGCATTTCATGGTCGAGTTGGAGATAAAAAATTGCTTGAACTTATTGGATCTTGCGATGTTCTTCTTAATCCGCATGCTCCAATTGATTCTATGGCAAACGGCGTTTTTCCTTTCAAAGTCATTGAGGGCATTGCAAGTGGCCGTTTGATGATTTCAACACCCCTTCCTTCTTCTGGACTTGAGAGTGTGCTGCAGGGTGTTGACTTTATTTCTCATGATTTCCAGGCATTATTAAATGCCGTAGTTGATGCACGAGCGACATACGAAAAAAATCGGTATTGCATTGAGCAGGGTGCGCTTGAAGCTGCCAAACTTTTTGGAAAAAATGCGATTCTTAATACAGTAAATAGTGTATGTAGTTGATAGCTGGCTATCGCGCAAACGCCCCAAAAGCCAATTTTATTCGGCAGGCTATGAATTAGCTGATTAAAATTATTTGTGAGCACACTAAATGATAATTGAAGAAAATGACCCCTACAGAGAGCCCTCTTTTACACTGGGGCATCGTTTTTATAGACAGCTCTGGAAAGTTGTCTATAGTTTGGTTTTTCGAACCAGTCCACGTCCATTCCATGCATGGCGAGCTTGGCTATTGCGTTTATTTGGGGCTCAGCTAGGTGAAGGTTGTCACGTGTATCCAAGCGCTACTGTTTGGGCACCTTGGAACTTGCGATTAGGAAACTTTGTTGGTGTGGGTGATAACGTGAATATTTATTGCATGGAGCGGATCGAGATTGGTGATTATGCCGTCATCTCGCAAGGCGCACATTTATGTGGTGGCACGCACGACTACAACCGGGCCAACTTTCAGTTGGTGATTAAACCCATCGTGATTGGTGCGCGTGCCTGGGTGTGTGCAGAGGCGTTTATTCATCCTGGCGTGACGGTGCCCGATGGCGTTGTGGTAGGTGCTCGTGCGGTTGTGACCAAAAGTCTGCCAGTTCCTTGGGCTGTATATGCAGGGAATCCTGCAGTTCAGGTAGGCAAGCGAGTAAATAATTTTGAATAATATTTCTATATTAATTTTAACCAAGAATGAACAGCAAGACCTGCCCGCTTGTTTGCAAAGTGTTTTGTGGTCAGACGATATTCATGTTTATGACTCAGGAAGCACCGACGACACGCTTAGTGTTACACAGAGATTTGGGGCCAAGGTAACCCAGCGCACGTATGGCGAGAGCAAGCTGGCATTTGGTGGCGATGAAGCAGCGCATAGAAATTGGGGTTTGAAAAACATCCCGTTCAAGAACCCGTGGGTGTTTGTCATCGACGCTGATGAGCGTATGACGCCGGATCTGATTCATGCACTTAATGCGGCTGTGGCATCCCCAGGAGATCAAGTGGCTTTTCGCATTCAGCGGCGAGATTTTTTTCTCGGAACTTGGCTGAAGCACGTGCAAACCTCACCGTTTTACATGCGCCTGATTCGTCCTGAAAAAATTCGCCATGAGCGATTAATCAATACGGCTTCTATTGCCGATGGCCCGGTTGGGCAGGTGGCGGGTTATCTGGATCACTTTCCCTTTAGCAAGGGCATGGGTCACTGGATTGACCGGCATAACGGCTATAGCCGTTTTGAAGCGCAGCAAATCATTGATAATCGCCGAGCAGGTGAAGGCTTTAGCTGGGTGAAAGCCTTTACTGCTAAAGACTTTCACCAGCGCCGCTATCATCAGAAAGAGCTGTTTTATCGGTTGCCGTTTAGGCCGCTAGTGAAGTTCTTGCTGTTGTATGTGGCCAAGCGTGGCTTTTTGGATGGACGGGCCGGGTTGACTTATGCCGCGTTGCAGGCGATTTACGAATACTTCATTGTCCTGAAAGTCCGGGAGCTAGAAGCTACTGGACTGGCCAAGCAAGATGTACCGCCAGAGACTGAGGTTTCCTAATGACAGTTTTTGTCGCAATTTAATTTGGGTAGCTCTCTGAAAATCTTACAAGTTATTCCAACCCTGAACTCTGCTGCGGGTGGTCCCGTCGAAGGGTTGATTCAGCAGGGTATCGCCATGGTGAAAAACGGCCACAGTGTGCAAACTGTTTGCCTTGATGCGCCGGGTTCGCCGCTTGACGAACGGCTTAGTTCTTCGGCAGTCTATCTGCTGGGCCCCAGTTATTTGGGGTATGGTTTTTCGCCCAGGCTGGAGCCCTGGCTGCGTGAGCATGGCCATAACTACGACGTCATCATTATTCATGGTATGTGGACTTATCACAGCTACTGCGTGGCCAAGGTTGCGCGGCAGCTGGGTTTGCGCTACGTGGTTTTTCTCCACGGTATGCTCGATCCGTGGTTTGCCCGGCAGTACCCGCGCAAGCATCTGAAAAAGTGGCTTTACTGGCCATGGGCGGAATACCGGACGCTGCGGGATGCAGATTTAGTGCTGTTCACCACGGCCGAGGAAATGGTGCTGGCGCGCCAGTCGTTTTGGCTCTACAAGGCGCGTGAGCGCTTGGTAGGCTACGGCATCAAGGCCCCTGATATTGCGCCAGCACAGGCCCGTTCCGCATTTCTTGAAAGATTCCCTGAGCTGGAAGAAAAATGCAACCTGTTGTATCTGTCGCGCATTCATCCGAAAAAAGGATGCGATTTATTGATTCCCGCTTTTGCCAAAGCGGCGGCGGTTGATCCTGCGCTGCATCTCATCATGGCCGGCCCTGGAGACACTGCATGGATTGCCGAACTGAAAAATCTGGCCCGGCAGTTAAATGTTGAGAGCCGGGTGACGTTTACCGGCATGTTGAAAGGGGCGCTCAAGTGGGGCGCCTACGATGTGGCCGATGCCTTTGTATTGCCTTCGCACCAGGAGAATTTTGGCATTGTGGTGGCAGAGGCGCTGGCTTGGGGTGTGCCTGTGCTGACCACGTACCAAGTCAATATCTGGCGCGAGATCAAGCAAGCCGGTGCCGGCATCATTCATGCCGACACCCAGGTCGGCGCAGACCAGCTTTTGTCTGATTGGATGGCTTTGCGTCCTGAAGAAAAAAGTGCGATGCGGGGGAACGCCAAAGCCTGTTTTGCCAAAAATTTTGAAGTACAAATGGTTACACAAAATTTTCTCAAGGCGCTTGAGGATGTGGTTTCTTTCAAGTCAAAGACGCATACATTTGTAGGTTCTTTTATGAAACGATAGATTTTCAAATGAAATTCACTACTTGGTGCTTCACTTTTTTTATTTATTTGACTGCAATGTTACTGATTGCATGGTTTGATGTTGCGGTTGGCATTCAAATAAGTCTATGGATTTTTTATGGAATTCCTGTTGGATTAATGACATGGAATTTCGGAAAAATTCCCGGTTTCTTGATTGCAGTGGCCAGTATGGTAATTATTCTGTTAATAGCGCTTATTTGGGGGCATATGTACAGTAGCACGATCTATCTGGCAATATCCGTGGTTTCAAGATTTTTAGCATATGCTGCGCTGGTATGGCTGGTGGGTGAATTGCGCAAGAATAATGTTGAGCGTGTCTTTGTGCCAGGAAAATTTACAGAATAATCTCTTGAAATTTTTCTGGTTTACTTGACGTGCTGTTGTTTTTTAGTGTTTCAATTCGGTTAATTGCTTGAAAATCCTTCTCTACGGTATTAATTTTGCTCCCGAACTCACGGGAATCGGCAAGTACACGGGTGAGATGGCTGCCTGGCTGGCCGCGCGCGGTCACGAGGTGCGTGTCGTTACTGCGCCTCCCTATTACCCTGATTGGGCCGTTGCGGCGGGCTATTCGGCCAGTGGCTGGCGGCGTGAGCGCTGGCAAGGTGTAGAGGTGTGGCGCTGCCCGTTGTGGGTGCCTTCACGTCCGGGCGGTGCCAAGCGCATTGTGCATCTCGCCAGTTTTGCGCTCAGCAGTCTGCCAGTCATGCTGCGCCAGGCGCTGTGGCGGCCCGATGTGGTCTGGGTGGTGGAGCCGCCCCTGTTTTGCGCTCCTGCGGCCTGGGCTGTGGCGCGATTGAGTGGCGCCAGCGCCTGGCTGCATATTCAGGACTATGAAGTTGATGCTGCGTTTGATTTAGGTCTGCTCAAAGGGCAATTTCTCAAGCGCATGGTCGCGGCGGGCGAGCGCTGGCTGATGCGCCGGTTTGACGTGGTATCGACCATTTCGCAGCGCATGCTGGCGCGGGCACAGGCCAAGGGTGTGGAGGCAGCGCGGTCCATGCTGCTGCCCAATTGGGTGAATGTGGCTTCGTTTGTCGCAAATTCGACCAGGGGCGCGCAGGCTTACCGCGATGAGCTGGGTTTTCCGGCGCATGCGTTAGTGGCGCTGTACTCCGGCAACATGGGCGCCAAGCAAGGTCTTGAGGTGCTGGCTCAAACGGCCAGGCTGTGCGCCGCGCAGAACGCCACAGCAGGGGCGCCTGGAAACCCGCTGTTTTTTGTGTTCTGCGGCAATGGTGTGGGGCGCGCTGACCTGGTGGCGCAATGCGAAGGTTTAACGCAGGTGCGGTTTATGGATTTGCAGCCCGTCGAGCGCTTGCCCGATTTGCTGGCGATGGCCGATATTCATCTGCTCCCCCAGCGCGCTGATGCGGCCGACTTGGTTATGCCCAGCAAGCTCACTGGCATGCTGGCCAGCGCCCGGCCGGTGATTGCCACGGCGCTGGTGGGCACCGAGCTGGCCCAAGTCGTGCAGAATTGTGGCCTGGTCGTTCTGCCAGAAAATCCACGCGCTTTGGCCGATGCCGTCTTGGCGTTGGCTGCGGATGCGCCCTGGCGAGCACGGCTCGGGGTGGCGGGGCGTGCCCATGCTACCCGGCATATGGACCGTCAAGCCGTTTTGAGTAGTTTTGAAGCCGCATTGCAGTGCCTGCAAAAAAACAAGGTGAGTGTTTGATGTCACATCGTTTCTCATGGAGCCTGCTGATTCTGCAGCTACTCGCGCTGCTGGTGGGTACGCAAATGCCGGGAGACTGGCGCAGCGATACAGTGCAAACGCTGCATGCACCGTCATGGGTATCGTCTGGGGCACACTTTGTGCTTTTTTTCGGGATGGCGCTGGTGCTTTCGGTGCGACCCCTGGTTTGGCCGACACAGCGTGTGATAGTGGCTGCATTGGCGCTGGGGCTATTGACCGAAGGGCTGCAGTTTTTTGCCATTGACCGGCATCCTCGCCTGATAGATGTGGGAATTGACATGGCTGGTACCTTGGTAGCGCTGGCCTTTGTAAAAGGAAAAGAGTTATGTACCGCCCACCGATAAGGCTGTCATCGCCGGCCATTCGGCATGTGTCGGTGACCATCGATGTGCTGATTATCTGGGCTTGTGGGCTGGTGGCCTACTGGTGGCCTTACGGTGCGCTGGCGCAGCAGCCCATTGCAGCGGCCTACAAGCTGATCGTTTTGACGGCTTCGGTGCTGCTGCCGGTCTTGATGTCCAGCCTGCACCAGTCGTGGCGTGTGAATCGCCTGGCTGTTCTGCTGCGCGCGGTGACGCTGGCCTGGCTGGGGACGTTGCTGATGATTCTGGTGGTGCTGTTTTTCAGCAAGCTGTCGGCTGAGTTTTCACGGCTGTGGTTTGTGATTTGGGGGGGCAGTGTGCTGGCCGGGCTGCTGCTGCAGCGGCTGGCGGTTTATGCCAGCTTGCGCTGGCTGCGTGCGCATGGCTACAACTACAAGACGCTGGTGCTGGTGGGAAAGGGCCCTGCCAGTGAGCATGTGCGGCATGCCTTGGCCCAGTCGGCCTGGAGTGGCCTGCGGCTAACGGCCAGCCTGGAGCCTGCCGAATTGGCCCCCTGGATGGCCGAGCAGGCCGAACTCGGGAAGGATTCTGCCACCTCGCCAGACGAGGTGTGGCTGTGCTTGCCGCTGAGTGATGAGGCGGGCATTAAAGCCTCGCTCGATGCCCTGCGCCACAGCACGGCCAATATCCGGCTGGCGCCGGACCTGTTTGCCCTCAAGCTCATCAATCATGGCATCAGCGAGGTGGTGGGCATTCCGATGCTCGATTTGTCGGCCTCGCCGATTACCGGCACCCTGCGCGTGCTCAAAGCGGTGCAGGATTACCTGGTTGCCAGCCTGATCTTGGTGCTGATCAGCCCGCTGATGCTGGCCATTGCGCTGGCCATCAAGCTGACCTCGCCGGGGCCGGTGCTGTACAAGCAGCGCCGCGATGGCTGGAACGGCAAGCGGATCCTGGTTTACAAGTTTCGCAGCATGGTGGTGCATCAGGAGTCCGGCCTTCAAGTCACGCAGGCGCAGAAAAACGATACGCGCATCACTCCGCTCGGTGCTTTTTTGCGCCGCACCAGTCTGGATGAGTTGCCGCAGTTCATCAACGTGCTGCAGGGGCGCATGTCGGTGGTCGGGCCACGACCCCATGCTGTTGTGCATAACGACCATTACAAGGAGCTGGTGCCGCGCTACATGCTGCGCCACAAGGTCAAGCCCGGCATTACCGGCTGGGCGCAGATCAACGGTTTCAGAGGAGAAACCGACACGCTGGAAAAAATGGAAAAACGCGTCGAGTACGATTTGTACTACATTGAAAACCTGTCGATGTGGCTGGATATAAAGATCATTTTTGCCACCATTTTCAAGGGTTTTCTGCATAAAAATGCGTATTAGCCGGACAAAATCGGCTCTGTTCAGCAGTTTTCTTTTTTACAAAATATCCTCCTATGAGTATTCAAAAAGTCACCAAAGCCGTTTTTCCGGTTGCCGGTCTCGGCACCCGCTTTCTGCCTGCCACCAAGGCCAGCCCCAAGGAGATGCTCCCCGTGGTGGACAAGCCGCTGATTCAGTACGCAGTCGAAGAGGCAGCGGCCGCTGGCATCACCGAGATGATCTTTGTCACGAGCCAGAGCAAGCGCGCGATTGAAGACCACTTTGACCGCTCTTGGGAGCTGGAGAACCTGCTGGCCCGGCGTCAAAAGGATGAGCTGCTGCAGCTGGTCCAGCAGATCAAGCCCGCGCATGTCAACTGCATCTATGTGCGCCAGGCCGAGGCTCTGGGGCTGGGCCATGCCGTGCTGTGCGCCCAGAGCGTCGTGGGCAATGAGCCTTTTGCCGTGCTGCTGGCCGATGACTTGCTCGATGCCAGCACGCCGGTGCTGCGCCAGATGCTCCAGCAGTATGAAGCGCATCAGGCCAGCGTGGTGGCGGTGGAGCGAATTCAGCCTTCGCAAACCCGCTCTTACGGCGTGGTTGCCGGTCAGGGCGCCGGCCAGTGCCGCCAAGGGCAGGCCTTTGCCATCAGTGGCATCGTCGAAAAACCCGCGCCTGAAGACGCGCCTTCTGACCTGGGCGTGGTCGGTCGTTACGTGCTGGATGGCCGGATTTTTGACAAGCTGCGCAACCTCCAGCCCGGCTCGGGCGGCGAGATTCAGCTGACCGACGGTATCCAGGCCCTGCTCCAGGAGCAGGCCGTACTGGCTTACCAATATGAAGGCGTGCGCTATGACTGCGGCAGCAAGCTGGGCTACTTGAAGGCCTCGGTGGACTTTGCCCTGCGCCACCCTGAGGTGGAAAAGGAATTTGCCGCCTTCTTGCTGCAGCGCGCTGCAGGCATGACGCTCGGCGCCTGATGAGCCGGGTGCCGGTGGCTCCCGAGTTGCCATTGCATGAATTTGCAGCGGCCGTGGCGGCGCTGCCGCTGGTGTCGCTGGACTGGGTCATCACCAACCCCGATGGTGAATTGTTGTTGGGGCGGCGCAACAACGCGCCGGCGCGTGGCTGGTGGTTCACGCCGGGCGGGCGGATTCGCAAGAATGAAGCCTTGTCAGTCGCCCTGGAGCGCGTGGCAGCCGATGAACTCGGGCTGGCGCCAGCGCTGTGTGAGCGGGCCGTGGGCCAGGCCCGGCTCATGGGCGCGTGGGACCATTTTTACCCGGACAGCGCGTTCAGCGCCAGCGTGACCACCCATTACGTCAATTTGCCGCACTGGCTGGCGCTGTCCTGGGCCGAGGTCGCGCAACTCGGGCTGCCCGTCGGTGAACAGCACAGCGCCTGGCAATGGCTGGCGCTGCAAGAGGCGGCCAGTCATCCGCAGGTTCACCCTTATGTTCAGCCTTATGCAGCCTGGGTATTGTCGAAGCATTCTTCTTCCTTGCCTTCGAAGCAGTAACGCCAATTCTTTTTGACACCATGAACATACTTTTAACCGGCGGCGCGGGCTATATCGGCAGCCACGCCTGCGTGGCGCTGATGGCGGCGGGTTTTACGCCGGTGATTCTGGACAATTTTTCCAACAGCCATCCAGCCGTGCTGGAGCGCCTGCAGACAATCACTGGCCAGGCCGTGGCTTGTGAGCGCGGCGATGTGCTCGACACGCCCTGGGTCGAGGACGTTTTGCGCCGCCACGCCATAGAGGGCGTGATGCACTTTGCCGGTGACAAAGCGGTCGGCGAGAGCGTCGCCCAGCCGCTGAAGTACTACCGCAACAACATTGGCGGCGCCGTCAGCCTGCTCGAAGCGATGCAGGCCGTGGGATGCCGGACGCTGGTGTTTTCCAGCAGCGCCACCGTTTATGGCGACCCGGCCTCTGTGCCTATCACTGAAAGCTTTCCGCGCAGCCACACCAATCCGTATGGCCACACCAAGCTGGTGATTGAAGACATCCTGGCCGCCCTGCAGGTGGCGGACCCGGCCTGGCGCCTGGGCGTGCTGCGCTACTTCAACCCGGTGGGCGCGCATCCCAGCGGTCTGATCGGCGAAGACCCCAGCGGCATTCCGAACAACCTGATGCCCTATGTGGCGCAGGTGGCCATTGGCAAACGGCCGTATTTGAGTGTCTATGGCAGCGACTACCCCACGCCAGACGGCACCGGCGTGCGCGACTACATCCATGTGCAGGATCTGGCCGTCGGCCATGTGGCCGCTCTGCAGGCGCTACTGGATAAGGGCGAAAGCTTCACCGTGAACCTGGGCACCGGCCGGGGCAACAGCGTGCTCGAAGTGGTCCATGCCTTCGAGCAGGCCAGCGGTCGGCCGATTTCCTACCAGATGGCGCCGCGCCGCCCCGGCGATGTGGCCCAGTGCTACGCCGACCCGGCGCTGGCGCAAAAGCTGCTGGGCTGGAGCGCTACGCACAGCCTGGCCGACATGTGTACTGACGCCTGGCGCTGGCAGAGCGGCAACCCGGATGGATACCTTTCTTTATAATCCGCTGACTATTCAAGTAACAAAATATCCGATATTGAAAACAAGAGTAAATAAATGAGCATGCTTCAGTCACCCCGAAATTTTTCCTTTCCCCGCGTGGCTGTCACCCTGCTGGGGCTTGCTGCTCTGTGTCAGGCGGCAACGGTTCGGGCTCAGGGGCTGGGTGTGGCAAGTCTGGGTGCGACTGGGGGGCTCCATATTCCATCGGCTTATGTGCTGGACTCGGGTGATATGGCGCTGAGTGTGGGTAACTACCAGCCTGCAGCACTGGGCACCTTCAGCCGTCGGCAAAATTACACTTTGGGATTTGGGCTGGTGCCGCGAGTCGAGGTGTTTGGACGATTTACCGAGTACACCACCAGTCGCAATGCGGCACCCGGTTTGCCGGATGCGAATGGTGTGCGTGACATCTCCGCCAACGTCAAATGGCAGCTGCCCATTGACGCGCCCGGCTTTCCCAAGCTAGCCGTCGGCGCCACGGATGTGAGCGGCGGTGCGGTCTATTTCAGTTCAAAGTATGCGGTGGCCAGCGATGAGTATGGCCCGCTGCGCTGGTCGCTGGGCTATGCCAGAGGCAAGCCCGCGCTCAACCGTGTGGGCGGGGCCAAAGTGCTCGATGGCGTCTTTGGCGGCGCCGAGCTCAAGCTCGGCAGCACCCGCGCCACGGCGCTGCTGGAAAGCGACGGGACGCAGCGCCATGCGGGCCTGCGCTACTACTCCGACGCGCTGCCCTGGCTGGCTGACGCGCAGGTGGTCGGCACGCTCCAGCGCTCCTTTGGCGCCAGCAATGCGGCTGGGCAGAGCGCCGATAAAAGCAGCGTCAATGTGTCCCTGATGCTGCCGCTGGGCGCCAGCGACAGCACACGCAAGGCCCGGGCCGAGGCTGCCGCCAAACCCCTGCCGCCCATCGTGCCAGCCGAGGCGGGCGGCATGCTGGCCACGGCCCAGGACCGGATGGACACGCTGGCGCGCAGCCTGCGCGCCAGCGGCCTGGACCGGGTCCGCATCGGCACACTGGGCAACGAATGGGTCGTCGAGTATGAAAACTACCGTTACCTGCACAACGAGGCCGATGCGCTGGGCGTGGTGCTGGGCCTGGCCACAGAGCTGGCGCCCGCAGGCATTACGCGGGTCAATGCGCTGACGCGCAAGGCGGGCGAGGTGATGTTTGAAACCTCGGTCGAGGTAGCCGCATTTCGCAACTTCCTGCGCGACGGCGACGCCGCACGGGTCAAGGACACCCTGGGTTTTGGCCGACTCGCAGGCTACGATGCCGCCGCCGTGCAATGGGCCTCGGGCGCGGCGGGCAGCGCAGAGCAGCGCACCCGGCTGCGGGTCGAACTCAAGCCGCTGCTCAATTACACCTTGGGCACCGAGGTCGGCGCCTTTGATTATTCGCTGGCCGCCAATGTGCGCGGCACCGCCGGTTTATGGCCGGGCGGCGAGGTGTACGCGGACGTGGTGCAGCGCCTGAGCAACAGCGACAATATGGCGCCGGGCCGCGTGTTTGCCGATTCACTGCAGCGCAATGGCCTCAAGACGCTGGCGCTACAGCAGTCGTTCTGGTTCAGTCCGCGCCTCTTTACCAGCGTGGGAGTCGGCAAGTACAACTACAGCAGCCTCGGTGCCGAGGGCGAGTCGATCCTGTTCCTGCCCTGGAACGAGGACAGCATCCATCTCAAAGGCAGCTATCAGCGCGCACAGAACAACACGCAGTCACAGTCTGTGAAGGCCTATGCCGCTTCCTACCGCTGGAAGTTCGATTCCCAGACCTGGGTCGAGGCAGGCTATCACCAATACACCGACCGCTCCACCGGTCCGGCGCTGGCGCTCACCCGCTGGTTTGGTGACGTGGCCGTGCAGGCGTTTGTCCGCAAGGGGGGCGCCAACACTTTTGTCGGCATGGAACTGAGCCTGCCGCTGACGCCGCGCCAAGGCATGGGCGCCGGTCCGTTGCAACTGACCGGCACCTCCCGTTTTGCGCAGTCCCTGCGGACCCTGAGGACCAACGGCGGCAATACAGGCAACTGGATCGCGCCCGATGCTGTGCGGCCGGTGGACCTGAACTACAAGCCGGAAGTGGAGTTGCTCAACTCGGGCCGCGTCACACCTAGTTACATCAAGGATCAGCTACAGCGGATGCGGGAGTCGTTTTTTATCCACGTACGCGATCGAATTGGCTGAGAAAGGCCGTTTTTCTTGATGAGTTGATGCTATTGGGCTAGGCTAGCGTGTTTCTCAATGTATTGAATTAATACATTTTCACAACTTTATAAGGATTTTTATGCTTTTGAACAAGATTTCTCTCGCGGCTCTGGTGCTGGGCGGCGCCATGCTGCTGACTGCCTGCGGTGGTGGCAACGACAGTCCTTTGCGGCCTGTTTCTGTTGTGACAACGCCAACCACGGCTGCTTTCACTGCAAGTACAGGGGCTGCAGTGATGGGCGGGGTTCTGGCTGCAAGCGCCGAGCCCATCAGCTTTTCTTTCGCCAGTGGAGTACCTGCTTTTGGCACCACGGGGCCTACCACGATGGCAGTTTCCGGTAGCGGTGCTGCGCCATCTTTCGGTATTTCATCTGCCGAAGGCTCGGCAAGTGGCGGCATGACGTTTGCCTCATGCCATTTCCTCATCACCACTTCCACTTATCTGCCAACTCACCCGCTGGCACAGGGTAAGACAGTTGTCGTCGATCCCTGCAGTATCTCCATTGACACCGCAGGAAAAACGGCGGACGGCAGCGCGGCTCCTACCGGTGTGAATTTTGTGCTCGGCACCACTATTTCGAAGCCTGTTCTGCTGCCAGTGTCTATCAGTTCGACGGGTACGGTGACGGTGGGCGGTGTGCCAGTTGCCACGGCCACAGTCGCTACTTCTACCGGTGCCGGCGGCAGCGGTTTGTAAGTAGCCTTCAAAAATGTCCGACTGAGCGGTACTCAAGCTTCGCTCCATCAAGTCAAGTTTGACACCCACAAAAGCCCGCCAAGTGCGGGTTTTTTTATGGGTTGCATTTCATGGTTTTTATGGGTGTGCGATCAAAAAATTGCGACGCACATCCATCGAAGGCGATAACCGATGCTGAAACCAGCCTCACCAAGAAAAAAGGTTCACTGCTATTTTCATAGCAATGAACCTTATCTGTTTTGGTGCCGGAGAGATGAATCGAACACCCGACCTTCTCATTACGAATGAGCTGCTCTACCGACTGAGCTACACCGGCTTAAGCTTTCAATTATAGCCCGGAGTGGTAGCCTGTTACCCGCTCGACTTCATTTTTTGAGCCCAAAATCACGCTGACGCGCTCGTGCAGCTTGGCTGGCGCGATGTCCAGGATGCGCTGGCGCCCGTTGGTGGCGGCGCCGCCGGCTTGTTCAATGAGCCAGCTCATCGGGTTGGCTTCGTACATCAGGCGCAGCTTGCCGGCTTTTTCGGGCTCGCGCTTGTCCCACGGGTACATGAACACGCCGCCCCGGCACAGGATGCGATGCACGTCGGCCACCATGGAGGCAATCCAGCGCATGTTGAAATTCTTCCCGCGCGGGCCTTCCTTGCCTTGCAGGCACTCGTCGATGTAGCGCTTGACCGGCTCGTCCCAGTGGCGCATGTTGCTCATGTTTATGGCGAACTCCTGCGTGTCTTCTGGAATCTGGACGTTTTCCTCGGTCAGCACGAACGAGCCCTGCTCGCGGTCGAGGGTGAACATCACCACGCCGTCGCCCACCGTCAGCACCAGCGTGGTTTGCGGGCCATAGACGCAGTAACCGGCGGCCACCTGCTGCTTGCCGGGCTGCAGAAAGTCTTTTTCTTCCACGCCCGCGCAGCCTTCGGACTTTTTTAGCACGCTGAAAATCGTGCCGATGCTGACGTTCACGTCGATGTTACTGGAGCCGTCCAGTGGGTCGAACATCAAGAGGTATTCGCCCTGCGGGTAGCGGTTGGGCACGACGTAAATGCCTTCCATTTCTTCCGACGCCATCGCCGCCAGATGGCCGCCCCATTCATTGGCCTCGATCAGCACTTCGTTGGCGATGATGTCGAGCTTCTTTTGAATTTCGCCCTGCACGTTCTCGCTCTCGGCGCTGCCCATCACGTCGCCGAGCGCGCCTTTGTTGACGGCCTGGCTGATGCGCTTGCAGGCGCGGGCAACCACCTCAATCAGCAGGCGCAGCTCGGGCGGAATATGGCCTTTGAGGCGCTGCTGTTCAACCAGGTAGCGGGTCAGGGAAATTCTTTGGGTCACGGAAAACTCCAGTCAGTCAATGAGTAAGGCGCTCGCGAGAGGCGAGCGCGGGGTGAGGGGTGAATCGGTTCCTGTTCGGCTCAATGGCCCAGGGCGCGGGTGATGACTTCGAGCGTGTCTTTGCTCAGGTCGGCTCTGGCCGCAACCAGCGCGATTTGTTCGCGGGCGGCGCTGCGGTAGGGCTCGGCGAGCTTGGTCCAGCGGTCCAGCGCGCGCGCCAGGCGGGCGGCGACTTGCGGATTCATGGCGTCCAGCGCGATGACGCGCTCGCGCCAGAACACATAGCCCGCGCCGTCCAGGCGGTGAAACGCCGCCGGATTCGCGCAGAAGGTGCTGATGACGCTGCGCGCGCGGTTCGGGTTGCGCAGGCTGAAGTCGGCGTGTTTCATCAGTTGCTGGACGGCGGGCAGGATGTTGCCGTGGCGGTCGGGCGCGCCCGCTTGCAGGCTGAACCATTTGTCGATGACCAGCGCCTCGTCCTTGAACAGCGCGTGGAATTGCGCCAGCGCCGGGGCCGCCAGCGGCTGGCCGCTGGAAACCAAGGCGGCCAGCGCGTTGAAGCGGTCCGTCATGTTGCCCGCGTCCTTGAAGCGCTGCAGCGTCTTGCCGGGCCAGACGGTGTCGCCGCTGGCGTTGGCCGCCAGGCACAGGAAGGTCAGCGCCATCCCGGCCAGGGCGCGGCGGCCGCTGGAAACCGGGTCCGGTTGATACGCGCCGGTGTCGTGGTTGGCGGTGTAGGCGGCCTGCCAGTCGGCCTGCAGTTCGGTGGCCAGTTGCTGGCGCATGGTTTCGCGCACCGCGTGGATGCGCTGCGGATCAACCACATCGAGCTGCTCGGCCAGGTAGGTTTCCGACGGCAGCGTCAACACCAGTTCCTTGAACGCCGCGTCCAGCGCCGGATGGCGCAGCACCTCGCGCATCGCGTTCAAATAAGCCGCGTCGAGCACGGCGGCAACGGGCTCCTCGGACTGAATCGCGGCCACGGCGCGGTTCACGGCCAGGCGCTGGCCCGCTTCCCAGCGGTTGAACGGGTCGCTGTCGTGCGCCAGCAGGTGCAGCAGCTGCGCGTCCGTGTAGTCGAACTCCAGCACCACCGGGGCGCTAAAGCCGCGCAGGATGGAGGGCACCGGCTCGCTGCCGATATTGACCAAGGTGAAGGTCTGGCTTGCCTGCGTCAGCACCAGCGTGCGGCTGCCGGACGGGGCGGCGCTGGCAGTGTCGTCTTCGCCTTCGAGCTGCAGCGCCATGTTCTGGCCGCTGGCGTCGAGCAGGCCCAGGCTGACGGGAATCACAAACGGCTGCTTGTCATACTGGCCCGGCGTGGGCCAGCAGCTTTGCGCCAGCGTCAAGGTGTAGGTGCGCGCCTGCGCGTCGTACACGCCTTGAGCTTCCAGTCGGGGTGTGCCCGCCTGGCTGTACCAGCGTTTGAACTGGGGCAGCAGGCGCGCCAGTTCGGAGTCGGGATTGGCGTCGGCAATGGCCTGCGCAAAATCGTCGCAGGTCACGGCTTGCGCGTCGTGGCGCGCAAAGTACAGCGTCATGCCCTTGGCAAAGCCGTCGCGGCCCACCAGCGTTTGCATCATGCGCACGACTTCGGCGCCTTTTTCGTAGATGGTGACGGTGTAAAAGTTGCTGATTTCGATGTAGCTGTCCGGGCGCACCGGGTGCGCCATTGGCCCCGCGTCTTCCGGGAACTGGGCGGTGCGCAGCACGCGCACATCTTCGATGCGCTTGACAGCCCGGGCCGACGGCTCGGCGCACAAATCCTGGCTGAACTCCTGGTCGCGGAA
Organism: Burkholderiales bacterium; assembly: GCA_038249155.1. Lineage (GTDB taxonomy): Bacteria > Pseudomonadota > Gammaproteobacteria > Burkholderiales > Burkholderiaceae_C > Polaromonas. The sequence goes on from JBBRWN010000005.1 coordinate 52,604, forward strand.
CACCGTCAGGCCTTCTTTGAGGCTCAACTGAAACCAGTCGCGGCAGGTGATGCGGTTGCCGGTCCAGTTGTGAAAATACTCGTGGCCGACGACGCTTTCGATGTTGGAAAAATCCGCGTCCGTGGCGGTGGCCTGGTTCGCCAGCACATATTTTGTGTTGAAGATGTTCAAGCCCTTGTTTTCCATCGCGCCCATGTTGAAGTCGCTGGTGGCGACGATCATGAAGCGTTCCAGGTCCAGCGGCAGGCCAAAGCGCGCCTCGTCCCAGGCGACGGAATTCATCAGCGAGACCATGGCGTGTTCGGTCTTGTCCAGGTCGCCGGGGCGCACATAGACCTGCAGCACATGGTCCTTGCCCGAGCGCGTGGTGATGCGCTGCTCACGGGCGACGAGCTGGCCCGCCACCAGCGCAAACAAATAGCTGGGTTTTTTGTGCGGATCAACCCATTGGGCGAAATGCCGCCCGTCTTCGAGCGCGCCGTGCGCCACCAGGTTGCCGTTGGACAGCAACACCGGGTATTTGGCTTTGTCGGCGCGCAGCGTGACCGTGTAGCTAGCCATCACGTCCGGGCGGTCCAGGAAATAGGTGATGCGTCTAAAACCCTCGGCTTCGCACTGGGTAAAAAACGAGTCGTTGCTGACGTACAGGCCCATCAGCTTGGTGTTTTTAACCGGGCAGGTGGTGGTGAAAATTTCCAGCTCGAACGCGTCGGGCAGGTCGCACAGCACCAGCTGGCTGCCGTCCATCTTGAAGGAAGCGCCCTGGCCGTTGACCAGCACCCGAGCCAGATTCAGCTCCTCGCCGTCGAGGCGCAACGGCTGGGGCGCCACGTCCGGGTTGCGGCGCAGCGTCATTTTGTTCAGCACGCGGGTTTTGAGCGGGTCCAGGTCAAAGCACAGGTCCACCGTGTCAATCCAGTAGGCCGGGGCGGCGTAGTCGGCGCGCTTGATGACCACGGCGGCGCCCGGTCCTGTTCCTCGATCATCAATTATTTGCAGCATGGCTGACTTTCTCACTTCTTGTTTGAAAAACTGACAGCAGCGGCCACAAGCCGCCGCTTTTTTACACGCCTTGCTTGAGCGAGGCTTCGATGAACACGTCCAGGTCGCCGTCCAGCACTTTTTGCGTGGCCGAGACTTCGACGTTGGTGCGCAAGTCCTTGATGCGGCTGTTGTCCAGCACATAAGAGCGGATCTGGTGGCCCCAGCCCACGTCGGTCTTGGTGTCTTCGAGCTTTTGCTGGGCTTCTTGCTGCTTGCGCAGCTCGAAGTCATACAGGCGCGAGCGCAGGCGCTTCCAGGCCACATCGCGGTTGCTGTGCTGCGAGCGCCCATCCTGGCACTGCACGACGATGCCGGTGGGCAAGTGGGTCAGACGCACGGCGGAATCGGTCTTGTTGATGTGCTGGCCGCCCGCGCCCGAAGCGCGGAAGGTATCGACGCGCACGTCCGACGGGTTGATCTCGATTTCAATCGAGTCGTCAATCTCGGGATAGACAAACACCGAGGCAAACGAGGTGTGGCGCCCGCCGGACGAGTCAAACGGCGACTTGCGCACCAGGCGGTGTACGCCGGTTTCGGTGCGCAGCAGGCCAAAAGCGTACTCGCCTTCGATCTTGATGGTCGCGCCCTTGATGCCCGCCGTGTCGCCGGGCGACTCGTCTTCGACGGTGGTTTTGAAGCCCTTGCGCTCGGCGTATTTCAGGTACTGGCGCAGCAGCATGCTGGCCCAGTCGCACGCTTCCGTGCCACCGGCACCCGCCTGGATGTCCAGAAAGCACGGCAGCGGATCCGCCGGGTTGTTGAACATCCGGCGAAATTCCATCTTTTCAACTTCGGTGGCCACGCTGGCGGCATCAAGCTCAATGGCCTGCATGCCCGCTTCGTCGCCGTCGCTTTTGGACATGTCAAACAGCTCGGCGTTGTCGGCCAGCTCCTGCTCCAGCCGATCCAGGATCAGCACCACGTCTTCGAGCGATTTCTTCTCGCGGCCCAGTTCCTGGGCGCGCTTGGGGTTGTCCCAGACCTTGGGGTCTTCCAGCGCGGCGTTGACTTCGTTTAGTTTTCGGGCTTTGGCAGGGTAGTCAAAGATACCCCCTGAGTTCAGTGACCCGGTTGCTCAGGTCCTGAATCTGGTTGGCGATGAGGTTGATGTGTTCTGCTTCCATGATGCTTCTCTTGTCCAGTGTGGTTTCAAATAACCGGCGATTTTCTCATGCGCTGTGCCTTCTCAAGCGAGAAAGGCTTCAATCAGCCGGGCCAGCGCTTCGGGCTGGTCGTGGTGCAGCATGTGGCCTGCATTCTGGATGACGGCGCTGCGCACATTGGGGACTTGCCGGAGCCGCTCGTGGTAGTCGGCCAGGGTGTAGCCGCCCTTCCACCAGCGCGCCATCGAGTCGTCCGACGCCTCGACGGCCAGAGCCGACGCACTGATGCAGCGGTGAACCGCCAGCGTCTCGTCGAGCCGGTACAGCTGCGCGCTGACAACCTTGTGCGCCGCTTCGCCCCGGATGCGCCACTGGCCGGACGCGTCAGGCTGCGCCCAGTGGCCCGCCAGCCAGTTCGCCTTGTCGGCGCTCAGGCGCGGGTTGGTTTTTATCAGGCGCTGGGCGACGGCGTCGCGGCTGGCGTAGGTTTTCAGGGTGATGTCGCCGCGCTGCAGGCTTTTGAGCTGGTCCAGCCATTGTGCGTAGCGGACTGGCGCTTGCTCGGGCACGCTGGCGGGCAGGCCAAAGCCTTCGAGGTTGACCAGCTTGCGGACGCGTGCTGGCCGAATGCCCGCGTACAGCATGGCGACATTGCCGCCCATGCTGTGGCCGATCAGATCGACGGCCTGGCCGGGCGCGTAGTGGTCGAGCAAAAAGTCCAGGTCAGCGAGGTAGTCGGCAAAGCCGTAATGGTCGGGCGCGCTGGTGCCCGGTTGCGGGCGGGTCTGGCCAAAGCCGCGCCAGTCGGGCGCGATCACGGTGCGCCCGGCCATGAAGCCGTCGGACAAGGTATCGACCATGAACTGGTAAGACGCGGCCACGTCCATCCAGCCATGTAGCAGCACCAGCGGTGGCTGGGGCTGGGCGCCATTGGCCGCGCCGGGCCAGACCTGGACGTGGTAATCGAGTCCGCGCAGCGGGACGAATTCGCTGCGCGGCAGGCGTTTTTCGGTGTACATGAGCGCCATCATAGGGCGCCAGCCCCGCCCGGATCAGCGTGCGGCAGGCGCGGCTGGCTCGGCCACGTAGATTTCGACGCGGCGGTTTTTGGCGCGGCCTGACTCGCTGGCGTTGTCGGCAATCGGCTCGCGTGAGCCACGGCCATCGGTGGCAATGCGCTGGTAAGCCACGCCACGGCCGACCAGGTAGTCGCGCGCCGCATTGGCGCGGTTCAGCGACAGCGGGTTGTTGATGGCGTCAGAGCCGGAGCTGTCGGTGTGGCCGGTGATGGTCACGGTGGTGACCGGGTTCTGGTTCAGCGTGCTGGCGAAATTCACCAGCACCGGGGCGAATCGTCCGCTGATGGTTGAGCTGCCCACGGCAAACGACACATCGCTGGGGATGTCGAGCTTGAGGCGGTTGTCAGCGGTCTGGCTGACGGCCACGCCAGTGCCGGCGGTGGCTTTTTCCATGGCCGCTTTTTGGTCCTGCATTTTCTTCGACCAGAGGTAGCCACCGCCAGCGCCCACAGCGCCGCCCAGCGCAGCGCCCTTGAGTGCGCCCTTGGAGCCGCCCGTCAGTGCGCCCAGCGCCGCGCCAGCGACGGCGCCGATGCCCGCGCCCTTGGCTGTGCCGCTCTGGGTTTCGCTCATGTTGGCGCAGCCGCTCAGGGCCAGTGCGGCGCAGGTCAGGGTGGTGATGGCTAGTTTTTTCATGAAAAATTCCTCGAAATGTTGGATTTGAAACAAAAAGGCATTAAAGCGCCTGGAGATGAATACTGAACTATTCGGTAGTCACAAGATGTAAGACAAATGCGCGAATTAGGGGTGAACCGGGCCTTTGCAGCCCTTAAACTTGGTCTTTTTTCACGCGTTCTGGCCAACAGTCATCGCTTTGCCTGTCAGCTATTTTCCTCTTTTTTAATTTGGAATTTTTTTGATGAATAAACTTCAACTCGGCAGCAGTGATCTGCAGGTCACGCCTGTCTGCCTGGGCACCATGACGTTTGGCGAGCAGGTCGATCAGGCCAGCGCCCACGCCATCCTGGACCGCTCGCTGGAGCGAGGCGTCAATTTTCTGGACACCGCCGAGATGTATGCCGTTCCGGCCAAGGCCGAAACTTACGGCGCCACCGAGCGCATCATCGGCAACTGGCTGGCCAGCCGCCCCGGCGTGCGCGGGCAACTGGTGATTGCCACCAAAGTGGCTGGCCCGTCACGCGGCATGCCCTGGGTGCGCGAAGGTGGCGGCTTGACGGCCAAAGACATTCAGGCCTCCTGCGACGCCAGCCTGAAGCGCCTGCAAACCGAGGTCATCGACCTCTACCAGATTCACTGGCCCGAGCGCCATGTGCCTGCTTTCGGCGCGCTGTACTACGACCCGAAAAAAGAGCGCATGGCCACATCGCTGCATGAGCAGCTCGACGCGCTGGGGCGGCTGGTGCAGCAGGGCAAGGTGCGCCACATCGGCCTGTCCAATGAAACGCCTTACGGCGTGCATGAATTCGTGCGTCTGGCCGAGCAGCACAATTTGCCCCGCGTTGCCACGGTGCAAAACCCGTATTGCCTGGTCAACCGCACGGTGGAAAACGGCCTGGACGAAACCATGCACCGTTTGAAAGTGTCGCTGCTGGCCTATTCGCCGCTGGCCTTTGGCCTGCTGACCGGCAAATACGATAAATCCGGCTTTCAAGGCGCGGACGCGCCTCCCGAGGGCCGGATCAGCAAATATGAATCCATGCGCCAGCAGCGCTGGGGCCGCCCCGAAGCACTGGCCGCCGCCCGGCGCTACAACCAGCTCGCCCGCGATCATGGCCTCACGCCGACGCAGCTAGCGCTGGCCTTTTGCTACACCAAGTGGCAAGTTGCCAGCACCATCATCGGTGTGACCTCGCTGGCTCAGCTCGATGAAAACCTCGATGCCTATGGCACCACCTTGACGCCGGACATGCTGACCGAGATCGACAAGATCCGCTGGGAAACCCGAGACCCCGCCCTGTAAAAAAAAGCCTGCCCGGCCGCCGCTGCGCCCCGCGCCGTGGCGGCGCCCATCAATTTCCAGTGAAAGCGTGGCGATGGCCAAGAAAAACCACAAAAGCGAGCATGTCAGCGAAACCCCCGCCACAGCTTTTTTGAAGGCGAATCAGGTGGCCTTCACCGAACATCCTTACGAATACCTGGAGCACGGCGGCGCGCAGCACAGCGCCGAGGTGCTGGGCCTGGACCCGTTCAGCGTCGTCAAGACCCTGGTGATGCAGGACCAGGACGCCCGGCATAGCGGCTACCTGGTCCGGCTGGCGCCGCAGGTCTGCGTAACGCTGCTGGCGGCAAAATCGGTGCAGTGCGCGCTGAGCCTGAACAGTGCGGCGGCCTGAGCCGCCCGGCCACCGCTCGAATCAACAAGCTAACAACAACGCAAGGAAAAATTTTGGAATACGCCTACTCAATCGCTTCAATCCTGCTGGCCTACCTGATCGGCTCGCTGTCGTTTGCCGTCATCGTCAGCAAGGCTGCCGGTTTGCAAGACCCGCGCAGCTACGGCAGCAAAAACCCCGGCGCCACCAATGTGCTGCGCTCGGGCAGCAAGGCGGCGGCGGTGGCTACGCTGCTGCTCGACGCTGCCAAAGGCTGGCTGCCGGTGGTGCTGGTGAAATGGTTCGGCGGCGATTACGGCTTGGGCGACGCCACCGTTGCCGCCGTGGCGCTGGCGGCTTTTCTGGGCCATCTGTACCCGGTGTTTTTCGGCTTCAAGGGCGGCAAGGGCGTGGCCACGGCCGCTGGCGTGCTGCTCGGCATCAGCTGGGCGCTGGGCCTGGCGGCGCTGGTGACTTTTGGCATCGTGGTGTTTTTTTCGCGCTATGTGTCGCTGGCGTCGATGGCGGCGGCTGTGTGCGCGCCGCTGTACTACCTGCTCGGCGACCGGGGCGTCTGGTATGTCGATAAGAGCATTGCGGCAGCCGTGGTCATCATCAGCGCGCTGCTGCTGTACCGCCACCGGGAAAACATCAGCAAGCTGCTCAAGGGCACCGAATCCAAACTCGGCGCCGCCAAAAAGACTGGCCCATAAGCCAGTCCAGCAAGCCGCTTCAGTAGCGCTTGTCCAGCGTCATCACGCTGTTCTCGCGCTTCATCTGAAAGCGCGACAAAAAGCTGTTGCCCAGCAGCAAAAACGGCATGGCCTGCGGGGTGACGACCGCATCGACCTCGTACACCGACACATCGCCAATCCGCACCGAACTGAGCTTGATGTGGTAGCCCGCAGAGTCGCCATTGGCCGTGCTCATGCGCACGGATCGTCCGCTTTTGTAGTTGATACCCATGCGCTCGGCGTCAGCGGTGCTCATGGCGACAAAAGTCGCGCCGGTATCGACCATGAACTGCGCAGCCCGGCCGTTGACCTGCCCGGCCGTCAGAAAATGGCCGCCGCCGCTTTCCTTCAGCACAATGCGGCTGGCGCCCCCGCTGGCGCCCAGGCTCACCGGCGATTCGCCGACCCGCAGCGTCTGGCGCTGGCCCGCCTGCTCGACGACCGCCTGGTCGCCCGAGGTGGAAATGACCTTCACGCCCTGGTGCGTTTCACCAGCAGCCACGGTTTTGGGCGCCGAGCCATTGACCACCAGCAGCGCCTTGCTGCCCAGCATGCCCGCCAGCGCGACCGATTCGGCCTGCGCCGCCGCGCACAGCGCCAGGCTCAGGCCCAGCGCGGCACCAAGCGAGGCCAGCCGTCCGGCGGCTGCTTTAACGGGGTGCAGCGCTGGCGCCGTCAGCAGGGCGGGTGTGATGATTAATCCCGGAAGTTGTCAAAACTCAGCGGCAAATCGCTGATTTCGGCGCGGATCAAGGCCATCGCCGCCTGCAGGTCGTCGCGCTTGGCGCCGGTCACGCGCACCTTGCCGTCCTGAATGGCGGCCTGCACCTTGATCTTGCTGCCCTTGATGAGCTGCTGGATTTTCTTGCCCTGCTCGGTGTCGATGCCGTCGCGCACCTTGGTCACCTGCTTGACCTTGTCGCCGCCGATTTTTTCGACCTTGCCGACATCGAGAAAGCGGATGTCCACGCCCGCCTTGGTCAGCTTGTTGCGCAGCACGTCGCTGATTTGCTGGAGCTGAAAATCGCTGTCGCCGGTCAGGATGATTTCCTTGTCTTTTTCCTTCAGTTCGATGGCGGCGGGCGTGCCCTTGAAGTCAAAGCGGGTGCCGATTTCCTTGGCGGTGTTTTCAACGGCGTTTTTGATCTTGACCAGATCGGATTCAAGGACGGTGTCAAAGGTAGGCATGGTGTTGGTTTCCTGGGAAAGGGGGAGGAGTCCCGGCCGGGCCGGGAATGCGACAATCTTGGGATGTTAGTCGAGAAAAACGTTCCCCTCCAGTCTTCCAACAGCTTTGGCATTGCGGCCAAGGCGCTTTGCTTCGTGCGCATCCACAGCCAGGCCGACATTGACGCCGTGCTGGGCGATTCGGCCCTGCGTGCGGCGCCCAAATTTGTCCTCGGCGGCGGCAGCAACATCGTGCTGACCGGCGATGTCAAATCGCTGGTGCTCAAGGTCGAAATCAAGGGCAAGCGCCTAGTCAGTGAAACCGCCAAGGCCTGGATCATCGAGGCCGGGGCCGGTGAAAACTGGCACGACTTGGTGACGTGGACGCTGGAAAACGGCTACCCCGGCCTGGAAAACCTGGCGCTCATTCCGGGCACCGTCGGCGCCTCGCCGGTGCAAAACATCGGCGCTTACGGCGTCGAGCTGCAAGACCGCTTCGACTCGCTGGACGCGGTCGATTTGAGCACTGGCCAGAGTTTTAGCCTGAACGCCGCGCAATGCGCTTTTGGCTACCGCGATTCAGTGTTCAAGCATGCCAGCCAGTCTGGCGAAGCGGCGGGCGCTCAGGCCTTGGGGCTGGCGGGCAGGGCGCTGATTACGCGGGTGCGTTTTGCGCTGCCCAAGGCGTGGAAACCGGTGCTGGGCTACGCGGACATCGAGAGAAAAATGCTCCAGTCCGACCAGAATCAACCCGACGCGCTGCAGATTTACCACTGGATTTGCGCCATCCGCCGCGCCAAGCTGCCAGACCCGAAAATCATCGGCAACGCGGGCAGCTTTTTTAAAAACCCGACGGTATCGGCCGAGCAGTGCGAAGACATCATCCAGCGCGAGCCAAAAATCGTCCATTACCAGCTGGCCGACGGCACAGTGAAACTGGCCGCCGGCTGGCTGATCGACGCCTGCGGCTGGAAGGGCAAATCCATCGGCCACGCGGGCGTTTATGACAAGCAGGCGCTGGTCCTGGTGAACCGGGGCGGCGCTGAAAACCCGGTCACCGGCGGCGAGGTGATGACGCTGGCCAAAGCGATTCAAACCAGCGTCTATGAGCGCTTTGGCCTGCGGCTCGAACCCGAGCCGGTGGTGGTGTAGCCTGCAAGGCTATCGCCCAGGCGCCCAGGCCTGATGAATTTTTGAAAACGGGAACTCTGTCAATCATGCTGAAAAAAACAATCACGGCGACGGTGCTGGTCGCCGCAGCGGCCACTGCTGCGTATTGGTATTGGTCGCCCTTTCTGGCGATCCGCGAAATCCAGCAAGCGGCCCAGGCGCGTGACGCAGACGCTTTCAATGCGCGGGTCGATTACCCCCGGCTGCGCGACAGCCTCAAAGTCCAGTTTTCTGAAAAGGTGGCCGAAAAAATGGGCGGCGCGTCCGGTGCGGGCAATCCGCTGGCCGTTTTTGGCAATATGCTCGGCGCGGCGCTGACCAGCCAGATGGTCGAGGCGATGGTGCGCCCGGAAGTCGTCATGCAGGCCATGCGCGCCGGGGAGTTTGGCCCTTTTGCAAAACCGCAGACGCCTGCGCTCGCGCCGACTCCCGGCCAGCCGCCGGGGCCGTCCGAGACCGGCGCGCCCTCCGGGCCTAAAAAGCCGCAATGGACTTACGAGCGCCCCGGCGTCAACCAGCTGATTGCCTACGCAGTGGAGCCGGATTCCCCCGGCGCGCCCAATGCGCAGCGCACCGGCGTGGTGTTCGAGCGCAGCGGCTTTGCCGACTGGAAGCTCAGCGGTTTTCGCTTGCCCGCGTCACGCTGACCCAGCAGGGCAAGCCTTTACGGGCGTGAAAAAGCCGCCCGCAGGCGGCCTGAAATGGCCGGTTTATCCCGCGAGGTTTATTCGGCGTCGTCGGTCTCGTTCAGGTGCAGCAGATGCCCGCCCGTGCCCAGCGAGAGCACGCCGCTCTTGGCGTAAATCGCCAGCTTGTCGCGCGTGTCGATGATGTCCAGGTTGCGCATGGTGAGCTGGCCGATGCGGTCCAGCGGCGTGAACGCGCCCTCGACTTTTTCCATGCTCAGGCGCTCGGGCTTGTAGGTCAGGTTGACGGATTCGGTGTTCAGGATCGAATAATCATTGCCCCGGCGCAGCTCAATCGTCACTTCGCCAGTGATGGCGCTGGCCACCCAGCGCTGGGCGGTCTCGCGCAGCATGATCGCTTGCGAGTCGAACCAGCGGCCCTGGTACAGCAGCCTGCCCAGGCGGCGGCCGCTGTCGCGGTACTGCTCGATGGTGTCTTCGTTGTGGATGCCCGTCACCAGGCGCTCGTAGGCGATGAACAGCAGCGCCAGGCCGGGCGCCTCGTAAATGCCCCGGCTCTTGGCCTCGATGATGCGGTTTTCGATCTGGTCGCTCATACCCAGGCCGTGGCGCCCGCCGATGCGGTTGGCCTCCAGGATCAGCTCGACCGGGTCGGTGTACTCGACGCCGTTCAAGGCGACCGGGCGGCCTTCTTCAAAGCGCACGCTCACTTCCTCGCGCTTGACCTCGACTTCGTCCTTCCAGAACGCCACGCCCATGATCGGCTGGACGATCTTCATGCCGCTGTTCAAAAACTCCAGGTCTTTGGCTTCGTGCGTCGCGCCCAGCATGTTCGAGTCGGTGGAATAGGCTTTTTCGGCGCTCATCTTGTAGCCGAAACCGGCCTGCGTCATGAAGGCCGACATCTCGGCGCGCCCGCCCAGCTCGTCGATGAACAGTTGATCGAGCCAGGGCTTGTAGATTTTCAGCGACGGGTTGGTCAGCAGGCCGTAGCGATAAAAACGCTCGATGTCGTTGCCCTTGTAGGTTGAGCCGTCGCCCCAGATGTTCACGTCGTCTTCCTTCATCGCGCCCACCAGCATGGTGCCGGTCACGGCGCGGCCCAGCGGCGTGGTGTTGAAGTAGGTCACGCCCGCAGTGCTGATGTGGAAAGCGCCGGCTTGCAGCGCGGCAATGCCTTCGGCGGCCAGCTGGGCGCGGCAGTCGATCAGGCGGGCTTGCGCGGCGCCGTATTCCATGGCCTTGCGCGGGATTTCGTCGTAATCGGGCTCGTCGGGCTGGCCGAGGTTGGCGGTGTAGGCGTAAGGGACGGCGCCCTTGAGCTTCATCCAGTGCAGCGCGGCGCTGGTGTCTAAACCGCCGGAAAAGGCGATGCCGACTTTGTCGCCGACGGGGAGGTGTTGAAGAATGGTGGCCATGAAGGTTCCTGGTTGTCTGCGTGAGCGGGGCTGGCGTGAAGGACGCGAAGGACGCGAATTACGCGAAGTGGCAGATGTAGTGGTAAGCCTCGGAGACGCGGATGTCAAACTTTGAATTGCCTGGCACGCTGAAGGATTCACCGGCGGAGGATGTCACCCATTCGTCGCTGCCGGCGAGCTTGTACTCGCAGGCGCCGGCCACGCATTCCATGATTTCGGGCGCGCCGGTGTTGAAGCTCAAGCTGGCGGGCAGCACCACGCCGACGGATTTTTTCGTGCCGTCGGCCAGCGTGAAGCCGTGGCTGACGCATTTGCCGTCAAAGTACACATTGGCTTGGGTCGTGAGGCTCACGTTGTCGATTTTTTCGGTAGTCATGGGGAGAGTTGTGAAGAGGTAAAACGCTGCATCCGGCAGGCGGGCAGATCAAGCGGGGATTTTAGGGCAGGGCGCGGACTCAAACGCTTGCCGCCCTCAGTCGTCGTAATGCCCACGGCATGCGATCACGTCAAGATCCACATCGTCGGCGGCATACACCAGGCGGTGTGTTTCGTCGATGCGCCTTGACCAATAGCCCGTCAGGTTGCCCAGCAGGGGTTCGGGCTTGCCGATACCGGCGAAGGGGTCGCGCCGCGCCGCTTCGATCAGCGTGTTGATGCGCTTCAAGGTCTTTTTGTCCTGCCCCTGCCAGTAGGTGTAATCCTCCCAGGCAGACGGGGTAAAGCGAATCGAGCGACTCACCCCTGCACCAGCTCACGCCGCGCCGCCTTGCCTGCCTTGTGCTGGGCAATGGATTTCGCCAGATGCGCCGCGTTCGCTGGCGTTGCCAGCAGGTGCATGGTTTCCATGATGCTCTGGTAATGCTCCAGCGACATCACCACGGCATCATGACCATCGCGGCGGCTGATGATGGTCACGTCCGCATCCTCATGCACCGCGTCCAGCACGGATTTGAGCGAGCTGCGCGCTTCGGAGTAGGTGATGATTTTCATGCTGATGGGTCTTTAGTTGTACTTAAACTGGTGCAAGTTTAACGCACGACGGTCGGCCATCATGAAAGCGGGCAAGAAATAGGCAAATGCCTCCTTCGTCATCACGGTGAGGGCAAAATCCAGTGAGCGAAGCTGTTTGGCGCTATGGCCGCGCCAGGTCTTGCCGCGAAAATACGCGGACGTACCTTCATCGTCATAGGTGGGTTGCGAGATATTGTCCGCAGCAGGCGCGCGCGCATCTGCAAAAGCTGCTTCTATTTGCGCGATCAGTTCATGGGGCTTTTGCATAGTCAACTAAACGCAAGAAGGATTTTGGGGAATTCTCACGGAGAAAACAAAAAAGCCGCACGTTGTTAAAACGTTGCGGCTTTGTCTGTGGTGCCCGGGGCCGGAATCGAACCGGCACGCCTTTCGGCGGGGGATTTTGAGTCCCCTGCGTCTACCAATTTCACCACCCGGGCTAAAAAGTGTGAAGAACGAAATTATGGCACAGTGGCGGCTATGAAATTCCCAACAATTGAAGATGCGGTCGGAAAAACACCGCTAGTCGCCCTGCAGCGCATCGCTGCAGCCGAAAACGCCGCTCGCGGCAACGTCATTCTGGGCAAACTCGAAGGCAACAACCCGGCTGGTTCGGTCAAAGATCGCCCGGCGCTGGCCATGATTCGCCGTGCTGAAGAGCGCGGCGACATCCAGCCCGGCGACACGCTGATCGAGGCCACTTCGGGCAACACCGGCATTGCGCTGGCAATGGCCGCCGCCATCAAGGGCTACCACATGATTCTCATCATGCCGGAAGACTTGAGCATCGAGCGCGCCCAGACCATGAAGGCCTTCGGCGCCGAGCTGATCCTCACGCCCAAAAGCGGCGGCATGGAGTATTGCCGCGATCTGGCCGACCAGATGCAGCGCGAAGGCAAGGGCCGCATCCTCGACCAGTTCGCCAACCCGGACAACCCGCTGGCGCACTACGAAACCACCGGCCCAGAAATCTGGAACGACACGGCAGGGCGCGTCACGCACTTTGTCAGCGCCATGGGCACGACCGGCACGATTACCGGCGTGTCGCGCTATTTGAAAGAGAAAAATCCGGCGATTCAGATCATCGGCGCTCAGCCCAGCGAAGGCTCGCGCATTCCGGGCATTCGCAAATGGCCGGAGGCTTACATGCCGAAAATCTACGACCCCAGCCACGTCGATCAGCTGGTGCAGGTCAGTCAGGCCGACGCCGAAGACCTGTGCCGCCGACTGGCGCGGGAAGAGGGTATCTTTGCCGGTATCTCGGCGGCGGGTGCCTGCTGGGTGGCGCAGGAAATCGCCAAGACCGTCAAGGATGCGGTGATTGTGTTCGTCGTCTGCGACCGGGGCGACCGCTACCTGTCCACCGGCGTCTTCCCCGCCTGACTCCGGCTTGAAAGAAAAAATAATGAACATCGACAAAGAAGTGGATGCACGCGGCCTGAACTGCCCGCTGCCGATTTTGAAAGCCAAAAAGGCGCTGGCCGACATGCTTGCCGGCCAGTTGCTGCGCGTGGTGTGTACCGATGCGGGCTCGATCCGCGACTTCCAGGCGTTTGCCAAGCAGACGAAAAATGAATTGGTCGATCAGCAAACCGTGGGCAGCGATTTCATCCACGTCCTGAAACGGCGCACGCCGTAAGCGAGTAAACGCCTGCCGGGCGCCGCGTCTTGCAGCGCCCGGCATGGCGCGGAGCCGGGCCACATTCGATAAGGGCTTATTTCAGCCGCGCCAGCTGCTCGCGGATTTTCTCCAGCGTGGCGGTGAAGTCGCTCAGGCGCTTGCGCTCTTGCTCCAACACGGCGGGCGGCACTTTGTTGACAAAGGCTTCATTGGCCAGCTTGGCGTTGACCTTCACTAACTCGCCTTCGAGGCGCGTGGCTTCCTTGCCCAGGCGCGCTTTTTCGGCGGCCACATCGACTTCCATATACAGGCACACGCGCGCCTCGCCCACGACGGCCACGGGCGCGGCTTGCGCGGCAGCGGCCCATTCGGTTTCGCTCTCGAACACCTTGACTTCGCTCAATTTGCCCAGCGCCTTGAGCGCGGGCGCGGCCTCTGTCATGAAGGCGCTGTCGCCGACGACGAACAGCGGCAGGCGCGTGGCGGGCGAGACTTTCATCTCGCCGCGCAGATTCCGGCAGGCGTCCACCAGCGTTTTCAGTTTGGCGACATAGGCATCGGCCTGCGCGTCGATTTTTCCCGGCTGGCTTTGCGGATACGCGGCCTGGCCGATGAACGCATTGGCGCCGTCGGCCGTGGCGGGCAGCTTGCCAGCCACGAGCGCGACTTTTTGCCAGAGTTCCTCGGTGATGAACGGAATCACCGGGTGCGCCAGACGCAAAATCGTTTCCAGCACGCGGATCAGCGTGCGGCGGGTGGCGCGCTTTTGCGCGTCGGTGCCGGTCTGAATCTGCACCTTGGCGATTTCCAGGTACCAGTCGCAGAACTCGTCCCAGATGAACTGGTAGAGGCTGCCCGCGACGTTATCGAGGCGGTAGTCGGCAAAGCCCTTGGCGATGTCGGCTTCGACGCGCTGCAGCGCCGAGACAATCCAGCGGTCGGCCTGCGAGAAGTCCAGATAGCCTTCAGCCTCGCCGCCGGGCGCGCATTGCTCGGGGCGGTACTCGTTCAGGCCGCAATCCTGGCCTTCGCAGTTCATCAGCGTGAAACGGGTGGCGTTCCAGAGCTTGTTGCAAAAGTTGCGATAGCCCTCGCAGCGCTTGCTGTCGAAATTGATGCTGCGGCCCAGGCTGGCCAGCGAGGCAAAGGTGAAACGCAGCGCATCGGCGCCGTAGCCGGGAATGCCCGCCGGGAATTCTTTCTCGGTGTTTTTGCGCACCTGCGGCGCCGTCTCCGGCTTGCGCAGGCCTTGCGAGCGCTTTTCCAGCAGCGGGGCCAGCTCGATGCCGTCGATCAAATCCACCGGGTCGAGCACGTTGCCCTCGGACTTGCTCATTTTCTTGCCCTGCGCGTCTTTCACCAGGCCGTGAATATAGACGTGTTTAAAAGGCACCTGGCCGGTGAAGTGCGTCGTCATCATGATCATCCGGGCCACCCAGAAGAAGATGATGTCGTAGCCGGTGACCAGCACGCTGGACGGCAGGAACAGGTCCAGCTCTTTGGTCTTTTCCGGCCAGCCCAGCGACGAAAAGGGCACCAGCGCGGAGGAGTACCAGGTGTCGAGCACGTCCTCGTCGCGGCGCAGGGTTTTGCCGGGCGCCTGGGCTTGCGCGGCGGCTTCATCTAGAGCGACATAGACCTGGCCGTCCTCGTCATACCAGGCTGGAATCTGATGCCCCCACCAGAGCTGGCGCGAGATGCACCAGTCCTGAATGTTGCCCATCCACTGGTTGTAGGTGTTGACCCACTGCTCGGGCACAAACTTGACCGCGCCGCTGTCCACGGCGTCGATGGCTTTTTGGGCGATGGATTTGCCGGTCGGGTCTTGGCTTGAGACCTTGTTCATGGCGACAAACCACTGATCCGTCAGCATCGGCTCGATCACTTGGCCGGTGCGGGCGCAGCGCGGCACCATCAGCTTGTGCTTTTTCACTTCGACCAGAAAGCCAGCGGCTTCCAGATCGGCCACCACGGCCTTGCGGGCCACGAAACGGTCCATGCCCCGGTATTTCTCGGGCGCGTTGTCGTTGATGGCTGCGTCCAGCGTCAACACGCCGATGATGGGCAGCTTGTGGCGCTGGCCGACGGCATAGTCATTCGTGTCATGCGCGGGCGTGACTTTCACCACGCCGGTGCCGAAAGCCTTGTCCACGTAGTCGTCGGCAATCACCGGAATCATGCGGTCGCACAGCGGCAGGATCACCTGCTTGCCGATCAGCGCGGTGTAGCGCTCGTCCTCGGGATGGACCATCACAGCCACGTCGCCCAGCATGGTTTCCGGGCGCGTCGTGGCCACGGTGATGGAGGCGCCGTCGGCAGCCGGGTTGCCCTGCTCGTCGGCCAAGGGGTAGCGGATATGCCACATGAAGCCATCTTCTTCCTCGCTCTCGACTTCGAGGTCAGACACGGCGGATTTCAGGATCGGGTCCCAGTTGACCAGCCGCTTGCCCCGGTAAATCAGGCCTTGTTCATAGAGCTTGACGAAGGTGGAAGTCACGACCTTGGACATCTTCGGGTCCATCGTGAAATATTCATGCTCCCACGACACCGAGTCGCCCATGCGGCGCATCTGGCGCGTGATGGTGGAGCCCGATTCTTCCTTCCACTCCCAGACTTTGGCGACGAAGTTCTTGCGCGCCTCGGCAGGGCTGGCGCCCATGTCGTGACGGGTTTTGCCTTGTTCGGCCTGCAGCTTGCGCTCGACGACGATTTGCGTCGCAATACCGGCGTGGTCGGTGCCGGGCACCCACAGCGTGTTCTCGCCGCGCATGCGGTGGTAGCGCGTCAGCGAGTCCATGATGGTCTGGTTGAACGCATGGCCCATGTGCAGCGTGCCGGTCACGTTCGGCGGCGGCAGCTGGACGGCAAACGACGGTTTATCCGCGTCCAGCGTCGGCGCGTACTGGCCGCTTTGCTCCCACAGCGGCGCCCAGTGGCTTTCGATGGCGGTCGGCTCGAAGGACTTGGCCAGGCTGTCCAGCCCCGGCGTGGGGGCAAACACTTTGGCGGTGTCGGGGGCAGGGGCGGCGGCGGGAATTGGGGGGGCAGCGTCAGTCATGGAAGCAATGAAAAACGGCATCGCAGGGATGCCGCCTGGGGTTGGAGGGAAGGCGCTGATTTTATTCGACTGGCGCTTTGAGCGGTCTGGCGCAGGTCTGGGGTAATTAATGCATTAAAAATAGATGTTTTTTTGAGAAACCAGACTTTCACCTCGCACAACTCATTGAGTTGGCCTGAAAATAGGCCTAAGAAAGTTATATCTCGTCCAATTGCCAACAAAAAAAGGATTCCTTTCATGTCTTCAAGCCCCGAAAATCACCCCCCGTTTCAGTCGCAACGCCGCTGGCTGCTCAAGACCTGTGCTTCTGGCGCGCTGTTCGGGGCTGGCGGTTTTGGCGCGGCGGCCTGGGCGCAGCCACTGGCGCTTTCTACCGCCCTTAACCGTGCGGGCCGCCTGCGCGCGCTGTCCCAGCGCATTGCCAAAGCCTATACGCAGGTGACGCTGGACGTGCTGCCGGAGCGCTCGCTGGAGGTGATGGCGCTGGCGCAAAACCTGGTCAGGACCAGTTTGACGGAGCTGGGCAGCGCCGGGTTTCCTGCCGAAATCGCCAGCCTGCTGGCGACATGCAGGACGGATTCGGAGCGCGTTTTGACTCTGGTGGCGGGCACGCCTGCCGCCGCCCGTCTGGCCGACATCAACAAGGCGGCCGACCAGATGCTGGTCAGCGCCGACCGGCTGACGGGCGGGCTCGAAGGCGGCGGCAAGGCTGGCGCCAAAATCATCAACATTGCCGGGCGCCAGCGCATGCTGTCCCAGCGGATCGGCAAGTGTTTCATGTTGATCGAGTCCGGTCAGGATCCTGCACTCCTGTCCAAGCAGCTGGAGACGGCGCGCTCTGAATTTTCCCTGGCGCTGGACGCGCTGGACGCGGCGCCGGTCTCCACCAAGGCCATCAAGGAGAACCTGGCGCTGGCGCGCACGCAGTGGATGTTCTTACAGAGCGCCCTGACGGGCAAGGACAAGTCCGTGGCCCGCCGCGATGTGGCCACCACCAGCGAGCGGGTTCTGGAAGTCATGGACAACCTGACCGGCCAGTACGATGCGGCGCTGAAGGAGCTGCTGGGCAATGTGGCTTACACCGACACCCGCTATGCCAGTTTGCGTGCAACTGAGGGCTGAAAACAACAGCTTGGGTGTGTGAGAAATGTTGCACTGCAACAAATTGGGGAATCTGTGAAAATAGGCCAGCTTAAGGCTCCCTATTTTTTATGATCTTTTTGCTTTCTCCCGCTAAATCTCTGGATTACGCCACGCCGTCGCCTCTGGCGGCGCACAGCCAGCCGCTGTTTACGCGCCAGTCGGCCGAGCTGATTGAATTGCTCAAAGCCAAAAGCCCCCAGCAAATCGCCAGCTTGATGAAATTGTCCGATGCGCTGGCCGGGCTGAACGCGGCGCGCTATGAAGCCTGGTCGCCTCAATTCAGCGCCAGCAATTCCAAGCAGGCGCTGCTGGCCTTTAACGGCGATGTCTATGAAGCGCTGAATGCCAAAACCCTGAGCGAAAACCAGCTAGGCTGGGCGCAGGACCACCTGTGCATTTTGAGCGGCCTGTACGGCGTGCTGCGCCCGCTCGACTGGATGCAGCCCTACCGGCTGGAAATGGGTACCGCGCTGGCGACGGCGCATGGCAAGAACCTTTACCAGTTCTGGGGCGCCCAGCTGACCGACTACCTGAACAACCGGACCGCGACCCACCCCGCGCCGCTGATCGTGAACCTGGCCAGCGTGGAGTATTTCAAGGCCGTGGACCGCAAGGCGCTCAAGGCCCGCGTGGTCAGCTGCGTGTTCGAGGAGTGGCGGGGCGGCCAGTACAAGGTCATCAGCTTCATGGCCAAGCGTGCGCGCGGCCTGATGATGCGCTACGCGATTGACAACGAACTGAGCAGCGTCAAGGCGCTAGAAGGCTTTGACGCGGACGGCTATGGCTTTGAGGCCAGCGCCAGCGAGCCGGACCGCCTGGTGTTTCGGCGCCGGGCCGGAGTTTGAGATGCCGATAGCCGCCAACGGACTGAAGATTGAAGTCGAGGACAGCGGCGCCGGTCTTGACGCGCGCGGTCAGTCCCGGCCTGTCGTGCTGCTCATCATGGGGCTGGGCATGCAGCTCATTGCCTGGCCGCCCGAGCTGGTGCAGGGGCTGGTGGATGCCGGTTACCGCGTCGTGCGCTTTGACAACCGCGATGCCGGTCTGAGCCAGCATTTTGACGCGCTGGGCACGCCCAGCGTGCTCTGGGCCAGCCTGAAATACCGGCTCGGCTGGCGCATCAAGCCGCCTTACAGCTTGCAGGACATGGCCGCCGACGCGCTCGGTGTGCTCGACGCGCTACAGATAGCGCGCGCCCATGTCATCGGCGCCAGCATGGGCGGCATGATTGCCCAGCGCCTGGCGCTGCTGGCCCCGCAGCGGGTGCTGAGCCTGACCAGCTTGATGAGTTCCAGCGGTGCGCGCGGCCTGCCCGGACCCCGGCCCGAAGTGGCCCGGGCAATGTTCAAACGCCCGGCGGGCAACAGCATCGAAGCGGCGCTTGACTACGCCGTGGGCGTGCTCAAGGCCGTCAGCGGCCCCGGTTTTCCGCTCAGCGATGCCGCTTTGCGCGAGCGCGCCCGTGCGGCGGTCAGCCGCAGCTTTTACCCCGACGGCGTGGTGCGGCAGATGGTGGCCGTGATGGCCGACGGCGCCCGCGCCGACGCGCTGGCCCAGCTGGCCGTGCCCACGCTGGTGCTGCACGGCAAGGACGATCCGCTGCTGCCCTTTGCCTGCGGCGAAGACACGGCCCGGCGCATTCCCGGCGCCCGGCTGACGGGCATTGACGGCATGGGGCATGATCTGCCGCCCGGCCTGGTGGCGCTGCTGCTGCCCGCGCTGATGCCTCATTTGAGCGCTGCTGCGGCGCGCTGAGGCCCGCCGTTCTTTGAAAGCCCTGTTGCCATGAACCTTCCTGAAAACTCCCCACTCGGCAAAGCCTCGGCCTATGCCGACCAGTACGATGCGTCGCTGCTGTTTCCGATTCCCCGCGCTGGCAAGCGCGCCGAAATTGGCATCAGCGCCGCGCCGCCGTTTTTTGGCGCCGACCTGTGGACGGCGTTCGAGCTGAGCTGGCTGAACCTGCGCGGCAAGCCGCAGCTGGCGCTGGCGCACATCACCGTGCCCTGCGAAAGCCCGAACATCATCGAGAGCAAGTCGTTCAAGCTGTATTTGAATAGCTTTAACAGCAGCCGCTTTTCAGACGCTGCCGAGGTGCAGGCGCGGCTGCGCGCCGACCTGAGCGAAGCGGCCTGGCGCGGCGCCGCGCAGGCGTCCAGTGTCGGCGTCAAGCTGCTGCTGCCCGAGCTGTTCGACCGCGAGCAGGTAGCCGAGCTTGACGGCCTGAGCCTGGACCGGCTCGATGTGGAATGCACGCATTACACGCCCGCGCCCGAGCTGCTGAGCGCCACGGTCAGCGAGCCGCCCGTGACCGAAACGCTGACCAGTAACTTGCTTAAAAGCAACTGCCTGATTACCGGCCAGCCCGACTGGGCCAGCGTGCGCATCAGCTACAGCGGCCCGCAGATCGACCAGGAAGGGCTGCTGCAATATTTAATCAGTTTTCGCCACCACAACGAGTTCCATGAGCAGTGCGTCGAGCGCATCTTCATGGACATCTGGAGCCGCTGCCAGCCGCACAAGCTGACGGTGTATGCGCGCTACACCCGGCGCGGCGGGCTCGACATCAACCCGTTTCGCACCAGCCATCCGCAGGGCCTGCCCGCCAACGTGCGCACGGCGCGCCAGTAAAGGCCGCCGTCAAACCCGGCGGCGCAACCTCGTTGAATTGAGCGCCGGGTGTGGGGATGGCAGCGCCAGGCCCGCACTTGGCTGCACATGCCGGGCCGCTGCTAGAAAAGCTGGCTGTTGGCCCAACCGGGCGCTTGTTGTTGCGGCGCCAAAAATGCATTTGGCCTATTCGCCTGAGAATTGGGTGCATCTGGGGGTGCATCTGGGGGTGCATCTGGGGGCGCATCGTTGGGCGCATTGGCGGTTTTTACCAGCGTGCCCGCCCGCACGCCGAGCAGGCGCAGGCGCTTGTCCAGCGGCACCCGTTTCAGGCACAAACCGGCCAGTCGGCGAATCGTTTTCGCCTCATCGGTATAGCTGGCCGCCGTCTGGTCGCGGGTGGCGATTTTGAAATCCTCATAGCGCAGCTTGATGCCTATGGTTTTGGCGGCATAGCCCTTGCGCTGCAAATCGGCGGCCACCTGCTCGCACAGCCGGGTAAAAATCGCGCCCAGCTCGGCCTTGTCGCGCACCGCATGCAGGTCGCGCTCGAACGTCGTTTCGCGGCTGAGGCTGACCGGCTCGCTGTGCGTGACCACCGGGCTGGCGTCGCGGCCCCAGGCGGCTTGGTGCATCCAGACGCCGGTGGAGGGGCCGAAATGGCGCACCAGCCGGTGCGGCGGCTGCGCGGCCAGCTCGCCAATCGTCTGGATGCCGAGCGCGGCCAGCTTGTCGCCCGCCTTGGGGCCAATGCCGTTGATCTTGCGCACATTCAGCGGCCAGATTTTTTCCTGCAAATCGGTTTCAAAAACGATGGAAATGCCCTTGGGCTTGTTGAACTCGCTGGCCATCTTGGCCAGCAGCTTGTTCGGCGCCACGCCAATCGAACAAGTCAGGCCGGTCTTGTCAAAAATGCTTTGCTGGATCAGCTGCGCCAGCACGCGCCCGCCTTCGCGCTGGCCACCCGGCACGTCGGTGAAGTCGATATACACCTCATCGACGCCCCGATCTTCGACCAGCGGCGCAATCGCGGCAATCGTCGCTTTGAACAGGCGTGAAAAGCGCCGGATTTCGTCAAAATCCACCGGCAGCACGATGGCCTGCGGGCACAATCTGGCCGCTTTCATCATGCCCATCGCCGAGCCGATGCCGAACTGGCGCGCCGCGTAAGTCGCCGTGGTGATGACGCCCCGGCCGACGTAGTCTTTTAGCAGCGGAAATTCGGCCACCGGAATCAGGCGCAGCGCCCGCTGGCCCTGCGCCGCCAGCAGCGCCTCATCGACGCTGCGCCGCGACCCGCCAATCACCACCGGCAATCCCTTGAGCTGCGGATAGCGCAGCAACTCGACGGACGCGAAGAAGGCATCCATGTCGAGATGGGCAATGCGCCGGGGCCGGGCGGGCGCGGTGCTGGCGGGTGTCACGGGCTCAGAAGTCACAAGGCCAGATTGTGCCGCCTGTCCGCTGCCAGGGCGCTGTCAGACGGCTGGCCTTCAACCCCTCAACTCCTCAGCCCTTCAGTTTTGAGTCAGCCTGTGGGATTGACGCTCGCTGTTCAAACCCCATGCGCCAGCGCCAGCGCCAGCAGCCCCCGGTACGCCGGGTTGCTACCCCAGCGCGGGCTCGCGTCCAGCAGGCGCAAATCCGGCCAGCGCTCAAGCACCTGCCGAAACACAATCTCCGCCTCGATGCGTGTCAGCGCCGCGCCCAGGCACACATGCGGGCCAACGCCAAAAGCCAGCGACGGGCCTTCGTTGCGCGTGATGTCCAGCGTGTCGGGCAGCGCGTAGCGCGCCGGGTCGCGGCTGGCTGCGCCAATCAAGGGCAACACCAGATCGCCCCGGCGCAACTGCTGGCCGTGCAGGATTAAATCGGTCGCCACGCGCCGCCCGGTGTACTGCACCGGGCTGTCAAAGCGCAAAAACTCGCGCACCGCGCTGGGCAACAAGGACGGTTCGCGCCGCAGCCGCTCGCATTGCTCCGGGTGCGTCAGCAGCGCCTGAATGCCGCTGCCCAGCAGGTGGCGCGTGGTTTCGTGCCCGGCAAACAGCAGCATCGCGCATTGCGAGAGCAGCTCGGCGCCTCCGTCAATCTCGCCCCGGGCTTCGGCTTGGACCAGGCGGCTGGTCAGATCGTCGCCGGGCGTGTGGCGTTTGTGTGCCAGCAGGGTTTCAAAATAGGCGCTCATGGCCAGCAGGCTGGTCTGGGCGCGCCGCGCCTGCTCACGCGTCGGCAGTGGCGAGCCGATAAATAGCGCCAAGTGGTCCGACCAGACCATGAAATCGTGGCGCTGCCCGTCTTCAATGCCCATCAGCCGCGTGATGACATGCACCGGCAGCGGCCTGGCGACCTGCTCGATGAAATCAAAACTCTCCGCCGCCTGCGCCTGAGCTAGCAGGTCGCTGACGATTTGCTCGATATGCGGCACCAGTTGCTGAATCACCTCGGGCCGGAAACCGGCGCTGAGCACCTTGCGGATGCGCGTGTGGTCGGGCGCGTCCAGAAACAGCAGCGCGCGGGCGAACAGGCGCTGAAAGCCGCTGAGTTCGCCGCGCTCTTCCTCGCGGTCCTTGACCCAGGCGCCGGTGCGCTGCGCGGAAAAGCGCGGGTCTTTGAGCGCCATTTCCACATCGGCGTGGTTCGTCAGCAGCCACGCGCCGCCGAAAAATTCGTCGCTCCAGTGAATCGGCCCGGCCTGGCGCAGCGCCGCGTAAGCCGGATACGGGTTGGCCAGAAACGCCGCGTCGATCAGCGGGCGGGCGGGCGCTGCGGGCCTCAGCACGGCATTCATGGGCAGGCGGGGCTCAGCGCGGCGGGGCGCTCGCCCTGCACCTTCAGGCCCAGGCGCGTGAACAGCTGGCGGTCCTTGTCGGCTTGCGGGTTGCGGGTGGTCAGCAGCTTGTCGCCGTAAAAAATCGAGTTGGCACCGGCCAGGAAGCACAGCGCCTGCAAGGCTTCGTCCATCTCTTCGCGCCCGGCGGACAGGCGCACCATTGTCAACGGCATGGTGATGCGGGCAATCGCAATCGTGCGCACGAACTCAAACGGGTCCAGCGGCGGCGTGTCGGCCAGCGGCGTGCCTTTGACGGCGACCAGGTTGTTGATCGGCACCGACTCGGGGTAGGGGTTCAGATTGGCCAATTGCGCGATCAGCCCGGCGCGCTCGGCGCGGCTTTCGCCCATGCCGACGATGCCGCCGCAGCAGACGTTGATGCCGGCGGCGCGCACATTCGTCAGCGTGTCGAGCCGATCCTGGTAAGTGCGGGTGGAGATGATGGTTTCGTAAAACTCGGGCGCGCTGTCGAGGTTGTGGTTGTAGTAGTCCAGACCGGCGTCTTTCAGCGCCTGCGCCTGCTGCGCTTCGAGCATGCCCAGCGTCATGCAGGTTTCCAGGCCGAGGGCGCGCACTTCGCGCACCATGTCGGTGACGCGTTCCATGTCGCGCTCTTTCGGGCTGCGCCAGGCTGCGCCCATGCAAAAGCGCGTCGCGCCCTGGTCTTTGGCGGCTTGGGCGGCTTCGATGACTTCGGCCAGCGGCATCAGCTTGCTAGCTTCAACGCCGCTTTCCGCCGTCGAGGCTTGCGGGCAATAGCCGCAGTCTTCGGCGCAGCCGCCGGTCTTGATCGACAGCAGCGTCGAGAGCTGGACTTCGTTGGCGTCAAAGGTTTCGCGATGCACCTGCTGGGCGCGAAACAGCAGGTCCATGAACGGCAGCGCGTACAGCGCTTCGATGTCGGCGATGCGCCAGCGCTGGGGCGCGACGGGCGCCTCGGCGGCGGCGGCGCGTGCTGGGGCTGGACGCAGGCTGGAGACGGGAATCATGGTGATCGTGGTCATAAGGCTTTTCAAGAAGAGGTCAAGGGTGAAAAAAGAGCGGCCAGCGCCGCCGGGTCAAAGTGTTCGGCCACCGCCGCCGCGCTGGGCTCGGCCAGCCACGGGATGATGCCCAGGCAGGGCGTGGCCTGACGGTCAAAGCGCTGGCGCAAGGTGGCGATATTTTCGTCGCGCCAGGGCATGTCGGGGGATACGCAGTTGCCGACCCAGCCCGCCAGGCGCAGGCCACGGGCGCGCACGGCCTCGGCGCTCAGCAGCGCATGGTTGATGCAGCCCAGCCGCAGGCCGACCACCAGCAGCACCGGCAGCTGCAGGTCAACGGCCAGATCGGCGCTGTCCCAGTCTTCGCCCAGCGGCACGCAAAAGCCGCCCGCGCCTTCGACGACCAGCGCGTCGGCGCGGGCTGCCAGCGTGCGGGCGGCGTTCAGGAGGGCGGCGCGGCTGATGCGCTGGCCCTGCAGCGCGGCGGCAATGTGCGGCGCGCAGGCGGCGTGAAACTGAAACGGGCCGACTTCGGCGTCGCTCAAGCGCAAGGCGGGCGCGCTGGCGTTGCGCAGCGCGCGCACGTCGTCGTTGACGCGCTGGGCGTGGAGGCTGTTTGGGCCGTCGATGCCGTCCATGCCGCCCATGCCGTTACTGCTGTTCATGTCTTCAGGGCCGTCCAGCAGGCTGGTGCCCGCCGCGACCGGCTTGAATCCGGCGCCGCGCCAGCCCGCCTGCGTCAGCGCGTGCAGCAGCGCGGTGCTGACGCAGGTCTTGCCCGCATCGGTGTCGGTGCCGGTGACAAAGAAGCCTTTCAAAGGGGCGCTTTGGTGCTGGTTCATGCCCCGGCCCCGGCCCCGCTCAGGCGGGCGGCGGCTTGCGCCAGGGCGTCGAGCAGGCGCTGGACATCGCCCTGGCTGTGCGCGGCGCTGAGCGTGATGCGCAGGCGCGCCGTGCCGGTCGGCACCGTCGGCGGGCGGATTGCGGGCACCCACAGGTCCTGTACGTCAAGCGCGGCGGCCAGCGCCATTGCGGCGGCATTGCTGCCAACGATCAGCGGCTGGATGGCGGTGCTGGAGTCCATCAGCCGCCAGCCCAGGGCCGGGTGGGCGGCTATCAGCGCGCCCAGCCCGGCGCGCAACTGCCCGATCAGTTGCTGGAGCCGGGCGCGGCGCTCATCGCCTTGCGGGCCGCTGATGAGGCGCAGGCTCTCGCACAGCGCGTGGGCCAGCGCGGGTGGCGTGGCGGTGGTATAGACATAGGGGCGGGCCGTCTGCGCCAGCCAGTCGATGATGACCGGGTGCGCGGCCACAAAAGCGCCGCCCACGCCAGCGGCCTTGCCCAGCGTTCCCATGCAGATCAGGCGCTCGCTGGACAGGCCAAAGTGTGCCAGGCTGCCGTGCCCCTGCGGCCCGAGAACGCCAAAGCCGTGCGCGTCATCGACGATCAGCCAGGCGCCAAAGCGCTCGGCCAGCGCCAGCAGCGCGGGCAGGTCGGCCAGGTCGCCGTCCATGCTGAAGACGGCGTCGGTGACGATCAGCTTCAGCGGCGTGGCGCAGCGCGCCAGCAGGCGCTCCAGAATGTCCAGATTGCCGTGCGGGTAGCGCTGCAGCGCGCCCCTGGCCAGCAGGGCGCCGTCGATCAGCGAGGCGTGGTTCAGCTTGTCGGCAAAAATCGTTGCGCTGGCGTCGCCCAACGTGGTCAGCAGCGCCAGATTGGCCATGTAGCCGGTGCAAAAGGTCAGCGCCGCCGCATTCGGAATGCTGGGCGCCATCCAGTCGGCCAGCGCGCCCTCCAGCGCGGCATGGGCGCGGGAGTGGCCGTTAATGAGGTGCGAGGCGCCGCCGCCCGCGCCGTAGCGCTGCGCACCCTCGGCCAGCGCGGCAATGAGCGCCGGGTGGTTTGCCAGCCCCAGGTAGTCGTTGCTGCAAAAAGCCAGCAATTCGCGTGCGGGCTGGCCGTCCCGGCTGACGCGCTGGTGCGGCGCGCAGGGCGACTCGGCAATGCGGCGCTGGCGCTGCAGGGACTGCGCCCGGCGTTCAAG
This sequence comes from Burkholderiales bacterium, assembly GCA_038249155.1. Classification (GTDB taxonomy): domain Bacteria; phylum Pseudomonadota; class Gammaproteobacteria; order Burkholderiales; family Burkholderiaceae_C; genus Polaromonas. The sequence goes on from JBBRWN010000005.1 coordinate 78,542, forward strand.
CAGTTGGCGGTTCAGGTGGTCTATCAGCATCGGGGGGACTCTGGTTTAAAACATCGTTGAGCGTGGCCCGCAGGCGCTGGACCAGCCAGGCTGACAGCGCCGCGTCCAGCAGGTAGGGCGGCATCAGATAGACGGTGCGCCCTATCGGGCGGATCAGCAGTTCGTGGGTCCGGCCCGCCAGGTGAAAGCGCTCGGCAAAGCGCGGGCCGACGAAGGCGTCGCGCACGTCAAAGGCCCAGATCATGCCGAGATGGCGGAAGTTTTCAAGGCGCGGGTCCTGCGCCAGCGGAGCCAGGGCGGCGCTCAGCGTGGCCGCCTGCTGGCGGTTGCGCACCAGAACATCGTCCTGGGCAAAGCGCTCCAGCACGGCCAACGCGGCCCGGCAGGCCAGCGCGTTGCCGGTGTAGGAGTGTGAATGCAAAAAGCCACGCGCCACATCGTCATCGAGGAAGGCGTCGTAAATGTGGTTCCGCGACAGCACCAGCGACAGCGGCAGGTAGCCGCCGCTGATGCCTTTGGACAGGCAGATCAGGTCCGGCCAGATTTTGGGCTGGCCCGCCAGCGCCGCCTGCTCAAAGGCAAAGAAAGTGCCGGTGCGCCCGCAGCCGACGGCGATTTCGTCGGCAATCAAGGTCACTTCGTACTGGTCGCACAGGCGGCGCGCGGCGCGCAGGTAAGCTGGGTCGTGAAAGGCCATGCCGGTGGCGCCCTGCACCAGCGGCTCCAGAATCAGTGCGGCGATGTGCGCATGGCGCTGGGCCAGCAGCGTTTCGAGTTCGGCGGCGGCGCGCTCGGCCACGTCGGCGGCGCATTCGCCGGGGCGGGCCTGGCGCGCATCGGGCGACATCACCTGGTGGGCGCGCATCAACAGCGGGTCGTAGGCGTCGCGGAACACGGCCACGTCGGTCACGGCTAGAGCGCCCAGCGTCTCGCCGTGGTAGCCCTGGCGCAGACAGACAAACTCGCGCTTGTCGCCACGCCCCCGGTTGCGCCAGTGGTGAAAGCTCATCTTCAGCGCAATTTCCACCGCCGAAGCGCCGTCGCTGGCAAAAAAGCAGTGGCCGAGCACGCCGCCGGTCAGCGCCGAGAGCCGCTCGGCCAGCTCGACCGCCGGGGCGTGCGTGCAGCCAGCGAGCATGACGTGCGGCAGCGTGTCGAGCTGGTCTTTGAGCGCGGCGTTGATGCGCGCATCGGCGTGACCGAACAGGTTGACCCACCACGAACTGCTGGTGTCAAAGTAGCGCCCGCCCGCATCATCGAACAGCCACGGCCCCTGGCCGCGTACGATGGCCAGCGGCGGCACGGCGGCGGCCCGCTGCATCTGCGTGCAGGGGTGCCAGACAGCGGCCAGGCTGCGCTGGGCCAGGGAAGGGGAGTTTTTCATCGGTGAAATTGAATTATTAATTATAAAAAATTGAAAGATTGCCGATTTTTCGCCTGATTTGCCGCTTGCCTGTGTCTTTGGGGAATCGCATTTTAGGGGACGGCTGGATTGGGGCCACAGGCAATAACCCTGACAGGGTCTGGATGAGTCGGGCGGCGGGGGCGCTTTCCGGCCTTTTTTGTTCCTGTTCGATTAATGAGCAGCACTGTGCAACTATGAATCACTGCTGAAAAAAACTGTACCGCGCCTTCACGGCGCCCGGCCCCGCCTGCGGCGGCAGCGAGCCTGCCTGCGCATCCTGCGCAAGTCAAGCGCAGCAAGGGAGCTGCCTCTAAAAACAGCCCTCACGTAACGCCGGGAGGGCATGCCTGAGCTGTGGGCATGGATATTGCCCTAGCTTGTCCGGCAGCAACCGCTGCTTTTAACAAACACCGAGTGAGACATTGATGAAAAAACAAGTAATAGCACTGGCAGTCCTGGGTCTGGTGTCCGGCCTGGCGGCGGCACAAAGTTCTGTGACGGTGTATGGCACGGTCGATCTGGGCTTGCTGACCCAGAACCATGCTGCCAACAATACGCAGTTGTATAACGGCGGCATTGCGCCCAGCATCTGGGGCTTTCGTGGCTCGGAAGACCTGGGTGGCGGGCTGAAGGCTAACTTCAACCTGGAAAGCCATTTTTCAGCGGACACGGGCGCGGGCGTTGGCCCGCTGTTCCGGCGCCAGTCCAATGTCGGCCTGTCCTCGGCTGACTGGGGCACCCTGACGCTGGGCAACCAGTACGGCCCGGCCGTCCTGGCCTTTGCCGCGACCGATCCGCGCGGCCTGCGCGAGAACTTCTCCGGCCTGTATTCGTGGGCCTACAACTCGGGCGCGCTGACCACCGGCGGCAACCAGAACAACGATGTGGGCGTGTTCCTGCAAAACGCAGTGTCCTACAGCAACAAGATTGGCCCGGTCGGCATTGGCGGCGCCTACAGCGTCTCGGAAGGCAAGGGCGCCGTGTACTCCCTGGGCGCGACTTACACCGGCCCGGTGACCCTGTCAGCGGCTTACCAGTCCACGAACAAACCCAATACTTCTGACCGCTTGAGCACCCTTTATACGGTGGGCGCCGCCTACACGATGGGCGACTTGACCGGCAAGCTGAACTACCTGCGCGGCGTCAACAAAGATGCTTCGCTGGTGGAGACCAGCAAGGTGGGCGTTATCGGCGCTGGCGTCGAATGGAAAATGGCCAGCAACAACACGCTGGGCGCTTCGGTGTATTTCGGCAAGGACAAGCTCAACACCACGGATAAAACCACAACGTTCATCCTGAGCGACGAGTACGCCCTGTCCAAGCGCACGACGCTGTACGGCACGCTGGCCTTTGCCGATGCCAAAGCTGGTGCCACCTTGAAGACCTCTATGGTTGCTGGCGGCACCTTGGCTAACGCCAACACCCACTTGCTGAACGTCGGCATCAAGCACTCGTTCTGACGCTGAAATCCTCCTTCGGGAGGATTAAATCCTGCTGCAGTCGCGCGCTGTTTCAGTATGTGCCCGGCAGCAGGATGCTTTTGTCCACCGTGTCAATCTGGGTGCGCCCGCAAAAGGCCATCGTGATGTCCAGCTCCTTGTGGATGATCTCCAGTGCGCGGGTCACGCCCGCTTCGCCCATTGCGCCCAGGCCGTACAAAAACGCCCGGCCAATGTAGGTGCCCTGCGCGCCCAGCGCCCGCGCTTTGAGCACGTCCTGGCCGCTGCGAATACCGCCATCCATGTGAATCTCGATTTGCCCGCCGACCGCATCGACGATGCGGCTCAGCGCGTGAATGCTCGACTCCGCCCCGTCGAGCTGGCGCCCGCCGTGGTTGCTCACGATCAGCGCGTCGGCGCCGGACTGCACCGCCAGCCTGGCGTCTTCCACGTCCTGAATGCCCTTGACGATGATCTTGCCGCCCCAGCGCTGCTTGATCCACTCCACGTCGCCCCAGTTCAGCGCCGGGTCGAACTGCTTGGCCGTCCATTCGCTGAGCGAGCCCATGTTGTCCACGCCGCTGACATGGCCGACGATGTTGCCGAACTCGCGCCGTTTCGTGCCCAGCATGCCCAGCGCCCAGCGCGGCTTGGTGGCGATGTTCAGGATGTTGGCAATCGTCAGCTTGGGCGGCGCTGACAGGCCGTTTTTTAAATCCTTGTGGCGCTGGCCGAGGATTTGCAAATCCAGCGTGATGACCAGCGCCGAGCACTTCGCCGCCTTGGCCCGGTCGATGAGCCGGGCGATGAAATCGCGGTCCTTCATCATGTAGAGCTGAAACCAGAACGGGTGATTGCCGGTAGCTGCGGCCACATCTTCAATCGAGCAGATGCTCATGGTCGAAAGCGTGAACGGAATGCCAAATTTCTTCGCTGCCAGCGCGCCCAGAATTTCGCCGTCGGCGTGCTGCATGCCGGTCAGGCCGGTCGGCGCAATCGCCACCGGCATGGCCACTTTCTGGCCGATCATGGTCGTGGCGGTGGAGCGGTTTTCCATGTTGACGGCGACGCGCTGGCGCAGCTTGATGGTCTGGAAATCGGCCTCGTTGGCGCGGTAGGTGCTCTCGGTCCACGAGCCGGAATCGGCGTAGTCGTAGAACATGCGCGGCACGCGCTGTTGCGCCAGAACGCGCAGGTCTTCAATGGTGGTGATGATGGGCATGGTGCTTGTCTCCTCTGGCCCTGGATGCTAGCGGTTCGGCGGCGGCTGGCGAGTGAATAAATTTTGCAGCGGCGCAATTTATTTCAGCCCAGCCGTCGGCTGCCTTTAAACCCTGAAGCTTTGCTGCTGCCAAGAGATGCTTAAAAGTGATTTTTTAGGCATTTTTTAAAAAATTTTTAGATTTTATTGTAAATATTGATTTTTGTCATCAATAATTTTAATTTTTAAAATAATAATTAAAATTATTAACATCCGAAAGACGACGTTGGCAATGAATTCTGACTATCTTCCAGCCGTTCAAAGCGAGTTGGCTCAGCCGCAAAAACGACCCACCACCTTGACTCAACTGCTGCAGGCAACGGACGCGCTGAAATTCAAACCCGTGATCCAGCTGACGGTGGCGATCCAGCAGCTCGGCCTGCTGTGCCCGCGCGATCTCAATGCGCTGCTGCGCGAAAACCCGCAACTGCTGCGCAGCAAGTCGATGGAACTGGTCGAGCGCGGGCTGATGACAGCGCCAGATCTGCACCGCGCCCTGGCCTGCACGGCCGGCATTGTGGAAGTGGATGTGGCCGCTTTTGACATTGCGCCCAAGACTTTCGACATCCTGCCGGTGCCTATTCTGCGCAAGCACGAGCTGCTGCTGCTTGGCGAGATGAAGGAGACACTGGTCATTGCCAGCTGGTGCCCGACCAGCGAGGACCTGCACAGCCACCTGTTCATGCTCACCAGCCGCAACGTGCGCGTGGTCTGGGGCGAGCGCGAGGCCATCGTCGCGCGGCTGGAGCGCATGGAGTTCGTGACCTCGCTGTGGCCGCTGGAGTATGACGAGCAGCGGCTGTACGAAGCGGTTAAATGCAAGGCCGCTGCAGCGGCCAAGCCGCAGCTGGTGTTGGGCGATGTGGCCCCCAAAGAGGGCGACATCAAGTGCATCATGGCCGAAGTCGTGCAGGAGCTGTCTGCAGTGACGCCGTCCGGGCTGCTGGCCCAGACCGCCGAGTCATCGAGCGTCATGCGCATGGTCAAGCGCCTCATCATTGATGCCAGGGCGCTGCATGCCTCGGACATTCATATCGAGACCGATCCGGGCGAGGCGTTCCCCCGCATCCGCCTGCGCCGCGACGGTGACCTGGAGCTGTACCAGACCATCTCGCCGCAGGTGCGCGAGGTGATGGTTTCGAGCATCAAGGCAATGGCCCGGCTCGACCTCAACGAGCACAGCCGCCCGCAGGAGGGCAAGCTCAGCTTGAGCGATCCGGCTCTCGACAGCCTGGAGCTGCGCGTGGCCGTCATGCCCACGCATGGCGGCATGGAAGATGTGGTGATCCGCCTGGTGGCCTCGGCCGACTCGATGCCGCTGGCCACGCTGACCGTGCAGCCCTGGCATGCCCAGGCGCTGGCGCGCATGTCGCGCCGCTCGTGCGGCCTGATCCTGGCTGCCGGGCCGACCGGCTCGGGCAGGAGTACCACCTTGCACTCCCTGCTGGCGGAGATGAACACCGACGAGCGCAAGATCTGGACCGCCGAGGATCCGATCAAGATCACCCAGCACGGCCTGCGCCAGGTGCAGATCAATCCGCGCATCGGGCTGACCTTTGCCAGCGCCATGCGCGGTTTCCTGCGCGCCGACCCGGACATCATCATGATCGGCGAAATCCGCGACCCGGAAACGGCCAAGATCGTCATTGAAGCGGCGCTCACCGGCCATCTGGTGCTGTCCACGCTGCACACCAACAGCTCGGCCGAGAGCGTGATGCGCCTGCTCGACCTGGGCATGGAGCCGATGAGCTTTGCCGACACGCTGGTAGGCATCGTGGCCCAGCGGCTGGTCAGGGGGCTGTGCCAGCACTGCGCCCAGGAGCGGCCGCTGGCGCCGGGTCAATTCGACAAGATGGTCCAGGAGTATGTGCAGGGCTCGCCGCTGACGCAGGCCGAAGGCGCGCAGCGGCTGCTGGCCGCTGCTGGCGTGGCCCGGCCCGAGGATGTGCGCGAGAAAGTCGCGCAGGGCTGCAAGCATTGCGAGGGCAAGGGTTACAAGGGGCGCGTCGGCATCTACGAAATCCTGGAAAACAGCCCGGCGCTCAGCCAGCTGATCCAGCACAACGCCCGGCCCGCCGAGATCTATGCCGAGGCCATCCGCCTGGGCATGCACAGCCTGCGCCACGATGCGCTGCAAAAGTGGCTGCAGGGCACGATTGACCTGGTCCAGGCGCGGGCGGCCTACCTGTAGGGCGCAGCCGTCTTCGGGCCGGTGGCTGGCCGTAAACTGGGGTTATGCCCGGTTTGCGGCGCAGAAAAACTCAACAAGGAAAGCCACAGGCTCATGCAGATAGACAACATGAAATCACCCGTGAAACGCCATGCCGCCGCGCTGCTGTCAGCGGCGGCGCTGTTGCTGGCGGCGGGCTGCACCCGCATCGAAACCGGCGAAGTCGGCCTGCGCATCAATTTTGACAAAACCACCGACCCGACCGAGCGCCTGCCCGGCTCGTTCAACCAGACCTTGATCGGCGAAATCATCACCTTCAAGATTCAGGATGTGGCCGTGGCGGTGGACAACATGACGCCGCTGGCGTCGGACAACTCGACCATCAAGGACTTTGACATGACCATCGTCTATAACGTCAGTCCGGCCGCCGTTTCCGAGCTGTGGACGACGAAAAACCGCACCTTTCACGGCCTGTCCGACAAGGGCAACGACATCTTGCTGATGCAAAACTATGTGGCCCTGAGCGCGCGCAATGCGGCCTATAAAGTCGCGCGCGAGTACGAGTCGCTGAAGATGGCCGACAACCGCCCGCTGATCGAGCAAAAAATCCGCGACTACATGATGAAGACGCTGGCCGAAGAAAAGCTGGCCGACAAGATCATCGTCTCGCAGGTGCAGGTGCGCGCCATCACGCCCGCCGACGTGATTGTCAACAGCGCCAACGAGCTGGTACGGGCGCAAAACGAGCTCAAAACCAAGGAAGTCGAAGTCCAGACCGCCAAAAAAGAGGCCGAGCGCATCGCCGCGCTGAACGCCAACGCGGGCGCCATCGGCTACATGAACGCGATGGCCAACCTGAAGATCGCCGAGGGCGTGGCTGCTGGCAAGGTCAACACCATCGTCGTGCCCTATGATTTCAAAGGCATCGTGAACGCCAAATAGCCTCCAACTCCCGCCAGAAAGCGCCCGCATTGAGCGGGCGTTTTGCCGCAGCCTTTCTTTTAACGCCTTGCCTTTTTCCGTCAGAAACCGCTCATGCACCCGAACCAGACCACGCTAAATAATTTTTACCAGGCTTTTTCGCGCCTCGATGCCGAGGGCATGGCCGCCTGCTATGCCGACGATGCGCAGTTTGAGGATGAGGCGTTTTCGCTGCGCGGCAAGGCCGAAGTGGCGGGCATGTGGCGCATGCTGTGCGCGGCCACCGAGGCGGGCAACCGCGCCGACTGGCGGCTGGACTGGGGTGATGTGCAGGCCGACGCCACCACCGGACAGGCGCGCTGGGAGTCGCATTTCCGCTTCGCCTCCACCCGGCGCATGGTGCATAACCGGGTGCTGGCGCGCTTTCATTTTGACGCCGAGGGGCGCATCGTGACGCACCAGGACCGTTTCAACTTCTGGCGCTGGTCCTGGATGGCGCTGGGCGTGCCGGGCGCAGTGCTGGGCTGGTCGCCGATGTTTCGCAAGCAGGTGCGCAAGCAGGCGCGGGCCAATCTGGACAGGTTTTTGGCGAGCAACGCGGCGGAAACAGTCTGAAAGACAAGCGCCGGTGGACTTTTTGCGGCTGGCCTGGCGGCCCACTTCTTCGGCTGCTTGGGTGGCCAGTCAGCGCCCGCTAGCGGCCAGCGGCCTTCACGCCCGCGCCGCGCACTTCCAGCTTAATTTCATCGAGCGCCTGACCGCGCTCGTTCGTGAGCTGCACCACATGGCGGCCCGGCCAGGGCAGCCACTGGACTTCATTGCCGCGCCCGAACGCCTTGCCGTCCATCAGCCAGCGCAGGCTGCGGCCTTCGGCGCTGAAGCTCAGGCGCTGGTGTGCGGGCGGAATGTCCGGGTCCAGCGCAATGATGGTGCCCGACGTTGGCGCGGTGATGCGCGGCGCGATGGCCGCTGGCTGCAGGCCGTTTTTCAGGCCATTGCGGCCTGCGGCATTGGCCCGGCGGGCCTCCCGCGCGCCTGAATTGACCGCAAAAACCGCCTGCTCCGTGCCCTGCAAAAACCACTCGCTGCGCGCCGCTTCAACCGGGGCTGCGCCGCTGGCGCTGCCCGCCGCTGCAAACTGCACCGGCGCTTGCACCAGGCCGGGCGGTGGCGCCGGGGCGCGGCTGGGCTCGCTGCGGTGCAGGTAATTCATCAGCGCGGCCCAGACCGGCGCGGCGCCGCTGGTGCCGCTGACATCCCACATCGGCGCGCCGCTGGCGTTGCCCACCCACACGCCGACGGTGTAGCGCTGCGAAAAGCCCAGCGCCCAGTTGTCGCGCATGTCCTTGCTGGTGCCGGTTTTCACGGCGGTCCAGAAGCGCGTGGCCAAAATGCTGTCGGTGCCAAAAGTGCGGGCACGCGCCAGCGGATCGGCCAGGATGTCGGCGACGATGAAAGCGGCGCGCGGGTCCAGCGCTGAAACGCTGCGCCTGTCGTGCCCGGCGCGCCCGGCGAGTGCAGGCGCTGGCAGCGAAAACTCAACTTCGCCAAAGCGCCCCCCATTGGCCAGCGTGCGGTAGGCGTTGGTCAGCGCCAGCAGCGACACTTCGGCGCTGCCCAGTGCCAGGCTGTAGCCGTAGTAGTCGCCCGACTCCTTGAGCGGCAGCCCGGCGGCGCGCAACTGCCGGTGAAACGCGTCGGGCGAGACCATCACCAGCGTGCGCACAGCCGGGACATTGAGCGAAGCGGCCAGCGCGGTGCGGGCCGACACCAGCCCCTTGAACAGGCGGTCGTAGTTTTGCGGAATATACAGCCCGCCGGAAGTCTGGATTTGCGACGCGGAGTCGTCCAGCAGCGAGGCGGCGGTGATGCGCCGCTCGGCAATCGCCTGCGCGTACAAAAATGGTTTCAGCGTCGAGCCGGGCTGGCGCAGCGCCAGCACGCCATCGACTTCGGCGGCAGCGCTCAACTGGCCCGACGAGCCGACCCAGGCCAGCACCTGGCCGCTGGCGTTGTCCAGCACGACGGCGGCGCCGTCTTCGACATGGCGGCCCTGCAGTTCGCGCAGTTGCTGGGTCAGGGTCTGCACGGCAAAGCGCTGGACATCGGCGCGCAGCGTCGAGCGCAGCATGGCCGCTGGCGGGCCGGGCGGGTTGCTGGGTTTCTTCGGGTTTAGCGCCAGCAGCCTGCGCGCCAGATGCGGCGCGATGCCCTCGCTGGCCTCAAAATCGCGGCGCTGCAGCGCGGCGCTGGCGAACAGGTCCAGCGCGCTGCAGTCCACGCTGGCCGCTGGCGTGATTGGCGTGATTGGGCGGGTGGGCGCTGTGCCTGCCACCGGCGTCTGCATCAGTTTTAACACCCCGCAGGCGCGCTGGGCCACCTGCGCGGCCTTGGCGTTGGGCGAGCGCACCAGCGCCACGGCCACGGCCGCTTCGCGCTCGTCCAGCCCGTGCGCGGCCTTGCCGAACAGCGTGCGGCTGAGCGCGTCAATGCCGACCAGCTCGCCGCGAAACGGCACCAGATTTAAATAAGCCTCCAGAATCTGGTCCTTGCGCCAGAGCGATTCCAGCCGCTGGGCCGAAACCGTCTGGCCGATTTTCTGGGTGAGGCTGCGGCCATTGCTGCCAGCGCGTAGGTCATCGTCGATCAGCCCGGCAAGCTGCATGCTCAGCGTCGAGGCGCCACGGGTTTTCGTGGCCCACAGGTTGCCCCAGGCGGCAGCGGAGACGGCGCGCCAGTCCACGCCGCTGTGCGCGTAAAAGCGCTTGTCCTCGCTCAGCACCAGCGCCGTGCGCAGCGCGGGCGACACATCGGCCAGCGCCACCCACTGCCCGCGCCGCACCGTTTTTTCGGTGCGCAGGCGCTGCAGCACCTCGCCGTGGCGGTCGAGGATCAGCGTGTCCGAGGGTTTGAAATCGCGCTTGACTTCGTCGAAGGTGGCGCTGGCCTGGGCGGCAAGGGCGGCGCAGAGCAGCAGGGCGGCCAGGCTGTGGCGCATCAGCTGTTTCATTGTCCAACTCCAGGCGGTGCTGTGCACCTCTTTGGCGGCTTTGGCGTCGATGAACTGGCGCGCCTGGGCTTCGGTGTGCTTTTTCAAGGGTGTCGGCGACTTGTCAGGCTTCGGGTTGGTCGATTTCCGCCAGCGGGGCGGCCACCGTGAACAGGGTCTGGAGCAGGTCGAGCTTTTCGTTGACCTCGGGCGCAATCGCCTTCGGGTCCACGAGCGCCATCAGCCGGTGCAACTCGCCCTTGGTCAGCAGCATGCTCCCGCCCACGCGGGCGGCCAGTCGGCGGAAAAACTCTTCGGCAAAGGTGCTTAGTTTGAGCCGCTGGGTCTTGGCCTCCCACACGATGCGGGCCGCTTCGGGCGGGGCTTGTTTCCAGGCTTGAAAGTCCGCCTCAATCGACTCAAACACCCGCTCCAGCACCAGCGCATCCAGCACCTCGTCCACCTCCAGTTCAGACGCATCAAACAGCTGCGGCGCCTCTTTGTCCCCAAGGGCATAGCGCCTGAGCACATCGGGCGTCACAAAATAGTTTTCCGCCTCGTAGCGCCTCCAGTAGGTCAGGCTCAAGCGGCCTTCCACGCTGCTTTTGCGGTTCTGGCCATCGTTGTCCAGAATGGCCAGCCCCTTCAGATCGGGCAGCAGGTTGTTCAGGCCGTTGAAGTGAACGCGCGGCGTGACGCCAAAGCCGCCTTCCACCCGCTCCAGCTCGCTTTCGAGTGACACATCGGGGTAATTGTTCTGCACATAAAACGTGTTGATGCGCTCGTCCCAGATCGCCGCCACCGGGTGCTTCAGTCGCTCGGCCAGGGCGCGCAGCATGTCCACATCGGTGCCGCCCTCGACATACAGCACATAGCCGCGCTCGCGGGCCTTGATGTAGTGGTCGGCGCCAAAGTGCTTCAGGCTGTTGCGGATTTCCGGCTTGCGCGCCAGGTCGTCCGTCTGGCCCTCCATCAGCAGCGTGAGGTTTTTGTCCAGCGCCTCGTCCAGAATCACCTCCGAGTGCGTCACCATCACCACCTGCGACTGGTTTTCAGAGGCGATGTCGCGCAGCAGCACATAAACCTGTTTCTGGCGCAGGATTTCCAGGTGCGCGTCCGGTTCATCGACCAGCAGCACGCTGCCCTTGTGCGAATACAGGTAGGCAAAAATCAGCAGCATTTGCTGAAAGCCGCGCCCGCTGGACGACACATCGAGCACCTCGCGCACGCCGGGCTGCTTGTAGCGCATTTCGATGGCGCCGCGCGTGGTTTCCTGCGGGGTTTCCAGCGTCACATTGAATAGCCGCTGCATCAGCGCCACGATGCGCGTCCAGTCCTCCTGCGTGTCTTTTGCCACCATCAGGCACAGGTTGCGCAGCACCTGCGCGGTTTGCCCCTGGCCCAGCAGCACGTCGATGCGGCCCGGCTGCAAGATGGCTTCTTCGGTTTCCAGCCCCGACATCGGGTAGAGCAGCGCAATGCGGATGCTGGCTGCATATTTCAAAAATTCCAGATTAGCCACGACGGCATCATCAGGTTTGCAATACACCAGTTCATCGCCTTTGTTGGTAAAACGCATTGGCAGGGCGATGACCTGTCCCTTGAACTCAATGCCTACCGTGATCGTGAGCGCAATGTCTTTGGTCCCGGCACGCACATTAGCGTTGTGCCAGAAAAACCGCGTGCGCTGCACCGGTACCGCCACGATCTTCAATCGGTTCAGTGCTGTCGCTGTGCGCTCTTTGGCTGAGGAAGTCTTGCGCACGTCGTACCAGGTCTGGATCGCTTGGGACCACAGCGCCAGCGCCTGAATGGCGCTGGTCTTGCCGCAGTTGTTCGGGCCGATCAGCACGGCAGGATGATCCAGCTCGATATGTTGCTTATCGCCAAAGCGTTTGAAGTTTTCGATTTCAAGGTAATGCAGCAGGCGCATTTTCAGGACTCCCTTAAGGGTGGGCAGTGATGGGGGCGAGCGTATGCAGGACGTGGGGCTGGGAGGTTGGGCGCTGCCCTTGACGGGCGATTCTAGGCCAGCACCAGCCACGCTCATGCGCTGGCTGACACGGATCTAAAAATCTGCAAAATTCAAGCTTTTTAGGTCTGTAGCGCAGTCAGGACGGGCGTAAGAGGCTATTAAAAGCATAGCAAATAACCGCCATCGCCAGCGCCCGCCTTACTTCGCCGCTTCCACCTTCACCCGCGCATTGGGCCACTCGCCGAACATCTCGGGCGCGTACATCGCCTCGACGCGGCTTGGCGGCAGGGCGAAATTGCCGACGTTGTTCAGCCGCACGGTGTATTCCATCGTCACCACGCCTTTGGGCAGGTACTCGTAATAGCTGCGAAAGGCTTCAAAGCTGCGCTCTTCAAAGGCGGGCCAGCCGCTGCCGCTGCTGCCTTTTTCGCCGCTGGTGGCGATTTGCGAGTCGCGCCCCAGGCCGCTGCCCAGAATCGTCGCGCCGCCGGGCACCGGGTCGGTGATCGCCACCCAGGTCATGTCCGCCGAGGCGTTGACTTCCAGCGTCACGCGCAGCACGTCGCCACGGGTGTAAGCGCCCTTGACGGCCTGCTCCACCGGGGTGATGGTCTTTTTGATCTGGTAACCGGCGCTGAACGGCGCTTTGAGTTGCACCGCCGCCATCGACTGCAGCGTCAGCCACGGCTTGCCGCTGCCCTGGTGCGTCACGCTCAAGGTGTCCTTGGCTGCAAACGTGCCGGGCTTGGCCCCTTCGCTCCACGGCAGGAACATCGTGTTGTTGCGCAGGTTGCCGGGCGCGGCGGGCGCGCCAAAGAGCGTTGTTTGATGGGCTGCGCCTTCGGTGTCGCTGACCTTGATGCGCTCGACGCGGCTCCAGTCCACGCTGGCGGCTTTGGCGCTGGCGCTGGCATTGGCCAGCGCGGCCTTGGTCACGCCTGCCACCGGCGTGGCTTCAAACTTGGCCGAGAACCGGTCCAGCGCCAGGCCACCCCACAGGTTCGCCGTCGTCGTCAGCCAGGCGCCTTTTTGCTGGCGGCTGATAAAGCCGTTGGCCAGGCGGCCCATGTCGCCCGCCCAGGCCGGGTCGTCCATCACGGCCAGCATCAGCCGGGCGGTGTTCACGTCGCCGTTGACCATCAGCCACCACCAGTAATCATCCTGCTCGGTGCTGAAAATCAGCTTGGTGCCTTGGAACGACAGGCGCGATTTCAGGATTTGATTCGCCTCGGCCAGCCGGGCTTCGCGCTGCGGCACATCGGCGACGCGCTTCAAGATGTTCAGCCAGTCGATCACCGCGTGCGTCGGCCACTGGTTCGGCGCAATCGTGATGCTGCCCAGCATCCGGCCCTGCGCCTTGCCGTAGCGCGACAGCGCTTCGAGGGCGGCGAGCTTGCGGACATCGAGGTCTTTGCGCGGGCTCCAGAAATCGCGCTGGATGCGGCCTTCGACGAAGGCGATCAGGCCGCGCTCCATCGGCTCGCGCACCGCGTCGGGCAGGGCAAAGTCCGGGTTGAGCCGCGCCGCCTCATCGGTGGCGGCGAGCAAATAAGCGGTCAGCGCGTCGCTGCCGTGCGCGGCCTGGCCGTCGCGCGGCGGAAAGTAATTGGCCAGGCCGTCGCTGTCGAGGTAGCTGGGGATCTGGCCGATCACGGTTTTCCACAGCTTGCCGTCGCGCAGGCCGACGGATTTGCTGGTTTTTTGCTCCAGGCAGGCAAACGGGTAGTTGGCAAACCAGTCGCGCACGCCGTCCATGCCTTCGGCCAGTTTGGGCTGCAGCGACATTCTCAGGCCGCCGCGTCCGGGCAGCGCGTCAGCGGGCGGGGCTACGTCCAGGCTGAAACTGCCATCGACCTGAACCAGCGTCGCCTGCTGCACGCTCAAAGGCACGGCGGGGATGATGCGCTGGCTCAGTTTGATGGCGTCTTTGGCGCCGCTGAGCGTGTCTTTGGCCTCGATGTCCCACGCGATGGCGTCCAGGCGGCTCAGGCCGGATTGGACGGGCGCGGTCACGCTCCAGGCGGCTTCACGCGCTTCACCAGCGGGAATCTCCAGCGTCAGCGGCTGCACGTCAAGCAGTGTGGCGTGCGGGCTGACCTGAACTTTCATCGCCGCCTTGGTCGTGTTGCGCAGCGTTACCTGGGCGCGGAACTCGTCGCCCTCGCGCACCAGCGGCGGCAGGCCGCTGATGAGTTGCAAGTCCTGCGTCGCTTTGATCGTGGTCTGGCCGGTGCCAAACAGGTCGGTGCCCGAGTCGGCGACGGCGACGATCTGAAAGCTGGTCAGCGAGTCGTTCAGCGGCACGGTGACCACCGCCTGGCCTTTGGCGTCAAGCTGCAGGCTGGGTTGCCACAGCAGCAGCGTGTCGAACAGCTCGCGCGTGTTGCTGCGCCCGCCGCCGCCGCCTGCGGGCACGGCTTTGCGCCCGTAGTGGCGCCGACCGATGATTTCCATCTGCGCGGTCGAGGTTTCGACGCCCCAGGCGCGGCGCTGCAGCATCGCTTCCAGCAGGTTCCACGAGTTGTTCGGCATCAGTTCAAGCAGCGCCTGATCGACGGCGGCCAGCGCCACTTCGGCGTGGGCGGCGGGCTGGCCATTGGGCAGCTTGACGGTGATGGTCACCTTGGCCTGGCCGCGCACCGGGTAGCTTTCCTTGTCGGCTTTGACGCTCACGTCGAGCTGGTGCGCTTTGGTGCCGACGCGGATTTCCGCCATGCCCAGGCGAAAAGCGGGCTTGCTTAAATCGACCAGCGCGGTCGGCGCTTCGTATTCCTTGCCTTCGTACCAAAACGAGGTCCACCATTCACGCGGTGCCTTGTAGCCCCAGGTGAAAAAGCTGTACCACGGCACCTCGCGCAGGCGCCCGCGCAGCGCCAGCACGCTGACATAGACGTTCGGCCCCCAGCCGTCTTTGACCTGCAGCTTGATCGTCGGGTCTTGGCCGTTGAGCTGCACCACCTGCGTCTCGATGATGCCTTCGCGCTCAATGGCCACCAGCGCGGTGGCAAAGCGAAACGGCATGCGCACCTGAAACTTGGCCGTTTCGCCGGGCTGGTAGCTTTTCTTTTCTGGCAGCAGGTCCATGCGGTCGTGGTTTTCGCCGCCAAACCAGAGTTCGCCCTGTTTCGTCACATAAACCGAACCGGCCGCCTGGATGCGGTTGCCGTCCTTGTCGGTGGCCGTGACGACCAGTTCGACCTCGCCGGGCTCGCCGAGCTGGGCTTCGCACAGCAGCAGGCCGCGTGCGTCGCTCTTGCCGCTGCAGACTTTGCCCAGGTCCTTGATTTCAGTTTTGTTGTCGTAGGTGTAGAAGCCGCCAACCATGCGCTTGCGGCTGGTGGTGACGATGCGCGCCACGGCCTTGACTTCCAGCGCCACGTCGGCGGCGGGTTTGCCGCCCAGGTCCAGGGCCAGCGCCTGAAAGCTGATTTTCTGGCTGCTCGACACCCAGCCTTCGGTTTTTAGGCCCACGACCACGGCCGCTGGCCACAGCGTTGAGACGCTGCGTATCGTCTGCACTTCGCCGTTCGGATCAGCGTAGCCCGCTTCGAGCAGCAGCTCCTGCGGCTCGCGCACGGCGGGCAGCTTGTCCACCGTGACCTGGCCCGCGCCGTTGCGGTCCAGCGTGACGGGCAGCTTGTTGGCGACGACGCGCTGGTCTTGCGAGGCGCTGGCTTCTTCTTCAGCGTTTTCGCCGTTTTCACCGCTGCCGCCGGGCTTGCCCGCCGTGCGCGGCGGCGTGAAGTTGAAGTCTTCGTAGTCGCTGTAGTTCAGCGATTTTTTGCGCACCAGCGCCGACACGCGCACCGGCAAATTGGCCGCGCCGCCGCCCGAGACGTAGTTGACCTGCACATCGACAGGCACCGACTTGACGTTGACCAGCGCTTTTTTCCCGGCGGGCGTGACCCTGCCTTCGAGCACCGGCAGGCGAAATTCCTCGACCCGGAAATGGCCGCTGGAAAAGCTCTGGTTGCGCCTGCCCTGTTTGGCTTCGCCCCGGAGTTCGACGCTGTACTGGCCGAGCTTGGCGGCGGGCGGAATGGCAAAGGTGTTTTCCGCGCTCTGGCCGCCGGTGGCGGTCTTGCGCCATTGAACCGGCTGGGTGTATTGCTGGCCGCTGCCGATATGCGTAATCAGCAGCGTGGCGGGCACGGCGTCGGCCAGGCCAAAACCCTGGCCGGTCTGGGTGCGCAAAATGTGTTTCATGGACACGGTTTCGCCCGCGCGCAGCAAGGTGCGGTCAAAAATCGTGTGCGCCAGTTCGTCGGGCTGCTGCTCGCGGCTGGTCGGCACGTTAAAGCGCCAGGGCTCTATGCCTTTGTGCCAGTCGCTCCAGGTGAAGGCCATGTCCTGCACGCCAGCGGCGCTGGCGCGGGCGCTGACAAAGTAGGCGTTGCGGTAGTCCTCGCCGTCGCAGCGTGGCGGCTCGGGCAACAGGCCGGTGAAGCTGGCAATGCCCTGGGCGTTGGCCGTGGCCTTGGCCAGCTCGCGCCCCTGGCAGTCGGACACGCGCACCGTGGCGCCCGGGACCGGCTGGCCCTTGTCCAGCGTCGTCACCCAGGCCAGCGCGTTTTCGCGCCCGAGCTTGAAATGCACGCCCAGATTCGTCACCAGCGCCGAGGTGCGCACGTACATCGTGCGGCTAGAGCCGTGGCGCTGGTCCAGCAGCGAGGCGCCCAGCTTTTGCGAGGCGATTTCCACCACATGAAAGCCCGGCGACAGCGGAATGCCGACGACTTCAAACGGGCGCGGATCGTTGTTGACCGGCTTGGGCAGGTCCAGCGTCTTAACGCCGGGCTGACCGGCCAGCAGCGAGAGCATGCGCGACTGCACGTAGTCTTTGCCTTCCGGCTCCAGCGCCGCAGGCAGCGGCCCCTTGACATCGGCGGCGGCGCTGCTGCGCGCCATGCTGTCGCCGTCATAGCGGCTGACCTTGCGGAACCAGGCGATGATCTCGGCGTCGGTTTGCGGCTGCAGGTCGCTGACCTTGCCCGCCGTGGCCGGATTCAGGCCTTTGATTTGCAGCGCTGCTTCGACATTGCGCAGCGTCACCGGTAGCAGCGCCACGCCGTTAGGCTCGGCAAAGCGCTCGATGATGCCAAACGGCGCGGCGGCAAACTTGGCCAGCGGCGGCATGGCGCCGGTCGTCACCTTGAGCGGGAATTTCTCGGCATTGCGCAGCGGGCGGCCCGAGGCGTCCTTGAAGTCTTTCGGCAGCGTGAGTTGAAAGCTGGCCCGCTCGGCCATCGTCGGCTTGAAGCTCAGGCTGTTGACGGTGCTGTCGCCATCGCCGCCGCCGTCAAACTCCGGCTTGAGCGCCTCTTTGTCCGAGTTCAGTCGGATGGCTTCGGCCAGCTTGCGCGTCACCGGAGCATTAAAGCTCAGCTGCATCGGGCGCATAGGCAGGCAGCCGGCCTGGGCGTTTTCGCGCTCGCAGCTGAAACTGGCAGCAAAGGGCGCGCGCACCTTGAAGTCAAAGCGCTTTTCCACCGAATTGGCCACGCCGCTGGGCGTGCTCACGCCCTTGCCATAGACGATCTGGATTTTCGTGGCCGGGGTCAGGCGCCGGTTGCAGCTCAGGGTGGCGTATTTCAGCGGCTCTTTGGCGGCATCCTTGTCCAGGTTGTGCGCCTTGAGCAGGGCGGCGCGCTCCGGGCCGTCGATCAGCCGCACCGGTACCCGCTCGCCCAAGCCTTCGACCGCGCACCAGACGTTTTTTTGCAGGCTGGCCAGCGTCGCCGGGCCGTTGAGCTGAAGAATGAAATACTGCTCTTCGTCGATGTCGTCGCTGCTGTCGGGGCTGATTTCCTGCACAAACGGGCCGCCGGTGCTGAACTGGTAGGCGCTGCGCCCGCTCAGCGGCTGACCGCTGGCGTCCTTGAAGCCGGGCGCGGCCTGCACGCTGCAGCGCAGGCCCGGCGGCAGGTCGTTGTCAAAATCGAAAACCCATTCGCGCTCGCTGGTCCAGCGGCCCGTGCCTTTGGCGGCGGCCGCATCGCTGCAGCTCAGGCGCAGCGGCGCGGGCGCTTTCGGGTCGCCGAAGTTGACGGCGGCGGCGTCAAACTTGGCGACAAACTGGCGGATTTGCGCGACTTCCCCCTGCGGCGAGACGCTGATGAGCTGCAAAGCCTGTGCGTTGAGGGCGACAGCCGCCATCAGGGTGGTAATTATTTTTGAAATGATCCGGGCCACGTTTTCTCCTTGACAGGAAGCGAAGCGTAGCCGATGAGTCTGACAAAAAAGCCGGGGGCGAAAAAGTTTTCTAAAAAAACGGCTTGACCCGCGCGGCCAGCCGGGCTTCGGACACTGCGTCTTCGGCCCAGCTGTTGTTACAGCACCAGGTCCGTGCCCGCCAGGCTGCTCACGCCGGTCAGCACGATGGCGAACTCGGCTGCCGTATCGGCATCGGTGCTGCCGTACAGAATGTGGGTGGCCGCATCAAAGCGCAGCTTGCCCGTGGCATCGCCGGTGAATGTCGAGACTGCACCCAAGAAGATGAACGCCTGATCGCCCGCCAAAGCCGTGTTGGCATCCACGCCCTGCAGGTCGATTTTGTCGCCCTCGCTGGTCTTGAAGTCGGTGACGGTGTCCCAGGTGGTGCTGGTCAGGCCAAGTTCGGTCAGGACGTTGAAGTCGAACCGGTCGGCGCCGGTGCCGCCCGTCAGCTTGTCGGCGCCCAGTCCGCCTGTCAGCACATCGTTGCCCGCGCCGCCGCTCAAGATGTCGTTGCCAGTTCCGCCAGTCAGGTAGTTGTTGCCCGCGTTGCCGGTGAGCGTGTCGGCGAAGTTGCTGCCGGTCAGGTTTTCCACGTTGAGCAGCGTGTCGCTGCCCGAGCCGCCGGTGGCCTGCGCGGCGGTGCTGGCCAGGCTGACCGTCACGCCCGCCACGGCGTACAGGTAGGAGGCGGTGTCGCTGCCCAGACCGCCGTCGAGCACATTGCTGCCCGCGCCAGCGTAGAGCAGGTTGCCCAGAGCGTTGCCGGTCAGGCTGGCCGTGCTGGAGGAGAGGATGCGGCCGTTTTCGATATTCGCGCCCAGCGTGTAGGCGCTCAGGTAGCTGTAAACACTGTCCGTGCCGCCGGTGCTGAGCACGGCGTTGGTTTCGCTGACGACATCGCCGATGTTGTCCACGTAGTAAGTGTCGCTGCCGTCGCCGCCGATCAGGGTATCGGCGCCTGCGCCGCCGTTCAGGGTGTCGTTGCCGCCCAGGCCTTCGAGCTTGTTGTTGGCCGAGCTGCCGGTGATGGCGTCATTGAAATCCCGCGAGCCCCGCACGTTTTCAATATTGCTCAGCGTATCGGTGCCGCCATAGCCATCGCTGGCCAGGCCGGATGTGAGGTTCACCGTGACCCCGGCCCTGGCGTTTTGGTAATCGGCCCGGTCAACGCCGCCATTGCCGTTGATGGTGTCGTTGCCTTCACGCCCTTCAAAGGATTCAAAGGCGGCGGAATTGCTGCCGGTCAGGATGTCGTTAAAGGCCGAGCCGCGCACACCTTCGATATGGCGCAGCACGTCCGTGCCGCCCAGGCCATCGCTGGCGGAGCCGTCCAGCGTGTCGTTCAGGACAACCACGACGCCCGCTGTGGAGCTGGTGTAATCCACGCGGTCATAGCCCTGGCCACCGTCAATGGTGTCGTTGCCTTCCTCGCCGCGAAATACCTCTGACAAACCGTCGCTGACGGTCACGCCGCTGAGTGGGTTGCCGCCGGTCAAAATATCATTCCCCGAGCCGCCCCGCACGCCTTCAATGCCGACCAGCGTGTCGTTGCCCATGGCGCCGGTGGCCCGGCCGGTGGCCAGGTTGACGATGACTTGTGTCGTGGCGCTGCTGTAGCGAACCACGTCAAAACCGCCACGGCCATCAATATAGTCATCGCCGCCACGGCCTTCAAACTGCTCGGTCAGGTCCGTGCGGTTCGAGCCGAGCAGCGTGTCGTTAAAATCGCTGCCGCGCACCTGGTTGAAGTTGACCAGCGTATCGTTGCCGACATTGCTGCCTGCCGCCCCCACAGCAGTGCCCGCGAGAAAGTCAACCGTGACGCCAGCGCCAGCGGCATTGTGGTAGGTCACACGGTTGTCGTTGTCGCCGTTGAGCGTGTCGGTGATGGCGCCGCCGTTCAGGATGTCGTTGCCCGCGCCGCCTTCAAATTGTTCAAAATACAGCGCGCTGCTGCCGGTGATGGTGTCGTTGAAATTGGAGCCTTGAATCAAGCTGATATTCATCAGCGTGTCAACCCCCACCGATGCGTCGCCGCTGGCCGTTCCGCTGCCTGTGCTACCTTTGCCGGTGATGCCTGACATATTGATGTTCACGCCAGCCGTTGCGTAGTTGTAGGTGGTGAAGTTCCAGTCGCTTCCGCGCAAATTGTCCAGCGCCACGCCGCCGTCCAGCGTGTCGTTGCCCGCGCCGCCTATGAGTGTGTCAGCGCCTGCGCCGCCTAGCAGCATGTCGTTGCCCGCGCCGCCGCTGAGCGTGTCGTTGCCGTTGCCGCCAATCAGAGTGTCATTGCCGCTGGTGCCCGCAAGCGCGATATTAAGGGCGTGGTTGTCGTTGTACTGCTCGGTTTTGACAAGCGTCTGGCTGCTGGTGCCATAGTTGCTGTAGGTCATGTCAATTTGTGACCAGGGAAGGGCAGAATTGCTGTCAAAGTAGCTGACGAGCGCATGGCCATCGGTGAATTGCTTGACCTGCTTGACATCGTTGAAATTGATATCCGTGTACCACTCAACATACTGAAGGTCTCCGGTTTTCGGAGTGTGCGCCTTGTAGATAGCGGTGTGCCCATAGCTGTCAGCCGCCGGGGCGGTGATGGCCTCGAAATAAAAACCGTTGGTGCCTTCAATTCTTCCAAGGCGGTCTGCAGGCGATGCGGAGAAAGCGTTTACCAGGGTGATTTTTCCGACCTGATCGACCGCCCCTGGGTCCGAATCTGCGTTTTGGACATGGGCATAGATGCTCAACTCCATGTTGGCACCGACTTTGCGGCCATAAACATAGTCTTTGGAGAAGTTCAGGATGATCTTGTCATAGTTGGGGGCTGACAAGCCGCCATCCGTTGAAATGACCGTATCAAAGCCATTCGTCCAGCTCAGAACACCCGACGAATCAACGCTGGCGTTGAAGTAAACGGTGTCATTGCCGGCGCCGAGCTGGTAGGTGTCGTTGCCGGCGATGGCGGTCAGGGTATCGTTGCCAATAGTGCCATTAAAGATGGTCATGCTTGCTTCTTTGTGGGGTGGGGAATAGGCGATCATCCTGATGGGATGAAAATCCCTGTATTTGTAACATAAATGTGACGCGCTGAATACGTGTCTAAAAATTCAAGTATGTTGGTCGGCGCTGAAAAAATATAAAAACCGGGATTGGTAAAAATCGACCTCATCAGCCGATTAAGCGCCAGCCCGCCACAAAAGTGGCCCCGCTGCCAGGGCGCCGAGCTGCAGCCCGGCTGAAGCGTGCTGCACGCTGCCTACTTTTTACCTCTCATTACTGCCTAAAACCAAATTTAAGCCTCAAAATGGCGGTCACGGCATGTAAAAGATGCTTGCTATTTGATGGAATCAACCGATAGGACTGGTTGACCGCCCAGCGCTTGCTGGCGTCATTTAAAACTATGCCAATTTTAAAAAATAATGAAATAACCGAAGAGCTTGTCGGGCAGTTGCGGGAAGCCAACCAGAATCTTATCGTGGCGTCGCTGCGCGCGCAGGACTTGCAGGCTCAGGCGGAAGCGTCCGTAAAACGGCAGGCAGAATTTTTGGCGATGCTGGCGCACGAGTTGCGCACCCCGCTGACGCCCATCGCCCTGGCCGCCAATATGCTGGAGAAGGTGGCTGGAGCGCATCCGCAGCTGCCGCATCTGCAGCAGGTCATTGCCCGCCAGATCGGCCACATGAAGCGGCTGCTGGAGGATTTTCTCGATGCTTCGCGTGTGAGCAGCGGAAAAATTTCTCTGAAAAAAAATCAGTTGCGGCTCACTGACATCGTTCAAAGCGCGCTGGAGATCAGCCAGCCTTCCCTTGACGAGCATGCCCAGACCTTGACGCTGGAGCTGCCAAAGTCGCCCGTCGTGATCGAAGGCGATGCGGTGCGGCTCACGCAGGTGTTTGCCAATCTCTTGATCAACGCCAGCAAATACTCGCCGCAGCACGAAACCATCACCTTGTCGGCGCGCCCAGGGGCCGATGGTACGGTGGCCGTTTGCGTCAAAGACCAGGGGGTCGGCATTGAGCCTGCGCTTCAGCCCTTTATTTTTGATTTGTTCATGCAGGTGCCGCGCGCGCTTGACCGCTCCGAAGGAGGCCTGGGCATCGGGCTGTCCATGGTTCGCACGCTGGTGGAAATGCACGGAGGAACGGTAGCGGTGCGCAGCCAGGGGCTGGGTTGCGGCAGTGAATTTACTGTCGTGTTGCCCGTGTCCCGTGAGCCCGTGCCCGCGCAAGCCAGCCCGGCCTTGCATAAGCCGCAGGCCCGTCCCTGCCGCATCCTGCTCATTGAAGACAGTGTTGACTCCAATGAAACGCTCAATCTTTGCTTGACGCTTCAGGGGCATAGCGTCGTTTCGGCCTTTAACGGCCCGAGCGGCGTGGCTCTGGCCAAAGAAGGCGGTTACGACATCGTGATCTGCGATATCGGCTTGCCGGATATGGATGGCTTTGAGGTCATGACGAAAATTCGCCAGTTGCCGGTGCTGCCCGTGCCCTACGGCATCGCGATGTCAGGCTACGATCAGCAGAGTTTTCGCAATCGCGCCGCCGAGGCTGGATTTGACTATTACCTGGTCAAGCCGGTTTTTATGGAGCTGCTGCAAAATGTGATGGCCAAAACCTTCCCCCAGCAGCCATGACTTCAGCATGAAAAATACCCAGTATTCGCGGTTCCAGGCAGTTGAAGCAGCCTTGCTGCGGCATCCACAAGAGGTTCTGGAGACAACCCACCGCCTTTGGGGAGAACTCGCTCCCGAGTTGATCTCAATCATCGGCAAAGACGGCTTTGAGCTGCTTTACGCGAAAAGTGTTCGCCTGAGTTGTGCCCAGTATCCCTGGCTGGAAGCAGCCGCTGTGATAGCCGAGGGCAATGAATTTTTCACCCCCTTACTGACATGTCTTCACTCAACAGATCTCGTCCAGGCCAGGCAGGCAAGCGTGGCCCTGTTCAATATTTTCCTGAATCTGCTTGCCTCCCTGATTGGAGAGGCGTTAACCACACATCTTTTGCACTCGGCGTGGCGCCACGCGACTTCTGATACATCGGCAAAGGATTTTCCAACATGAACAAAAAAGTAACCATACGCCAACTGGCCACGGGCGTTCCAGGCTTGGACGAGCTGTTAGGCGGTGGCATACCGGAGTTTTCTTTCAACCTGATTGCCGGCACGCCCGGCTCTGGCAAGACCACGCTGGCGCACCAGATGATGTTTGCGCTGGCCAACCCGCAGCGGCGCGCGCTGTTTTTTACCGTGCTCGGCGAGCCGCCGCTCAAGATGCTGCGTTATCAGCAGCAGTTTTCATTTTTCGAGATCGAAAAAATCAATAGCTCGATCAAGTTCGTGAACCTGGCCTCCGACCTGCTGGATGCTCAGTTTGACCGTGTTCTGGCCCGGATTACGAAAGAAGTTGAAAGCTTTTCGCCCAGTCTGGTGTTCGTCGATTCATTTCGCTCTATCGTCCAGTCGGCCAAGGTCGCCGGAGACGCTGGCGCGTTTGGCTTGCAGCATTTTGTCCAGGCGCTTGGCATGCAAATGACCAGCTGGCAGGCGACGACCTTTTTGATTGGCGAATACCCGACGCAGGAGGAGGAGTCGAGTCCGGTGTTTACCGTGGCCGACGGGATTATCTGGATGTCCCAGCACGTTCACCTCGATGTCATGGTGCGTAAATTGCAGGTGGTCAAGATGCGTGGGCAGGCGCAGCGCCCTGGTTTGCACAGCTTTCGCATTGGTCAAAACGGTGTCCAGGTCTTTCCGCGTGCGCTGCTCACCTCCGATGCCGCGTCCGTGCGTGCGGTGTCCGCCGGTCAGCGCTTGACGATGGGCGTGCCTTTGCTGGACGCGATGATGGGCGGGGGCTTGCCGGTCGGTTATTCCCTGCTGGTGGTCGGGCCGAGCGGTTCCGGCAAAAGCATACTGGCGACCGAGTTTTTGGCCGAAGGCGTGCGCCTGGGTGAGCCCGGTGTGATTGCGGCCTTTGAAAAAAGCCCCACTCAATTGTTCAGCGATCGCCTCCATGAAATGGTCAAAGCCGGTCAGGTCGAGGTGATCAATACGCGGGCGCTGGATCTGTCCATTGACGAAACCCTGCACGATCTGGTCAGCCTCATCAAGACGCGCAAGGCCAAGCGGGTGGTGATTGATTCGCTGTCGGGTTTCGAGCTGTCGCTGGCGCCGATGTTTCGCGAGAACTTTCGCGAGGCGCTGTACCGCTTGACGGCGGTGTTGACCAGCATGGGGGTCACGGTGCTGATGACGGCCGAGCTGGAAGACCGCTACAACGATCTGCGCTTTTCCGGCTACGGCAATGCATTTTTGACCGATGCCATCTTGATGTTCCGGTATGTCGAAATTAGAGGACAGTTCAAGCGCGTGCTGTCGGTGGTCAAAGTGCGCGTCAGTGCGCATAGCAAGGACATCCGTTTCTTTGAAATTAGCCAGGACAGCATCGTGATTGGCAAGGCGCTGACGCACTACCAGGGCATTTTGTCCGGGCAGCCGACGCTTGCGCCAAAGAGCGGTGCGCCGGAATCGGACCCGCTTTAAAGCCGAACCCAAAGCACGGGGGGTCTTCGTACAATCGGGCTTTGCCCGCACGACCGATGGCCTCCAGCACGATTGACACCGCCGCCCCCCGCTGCCGCCCAAGGCAGGCGTCGGGGCTGCCAGCATGAGCCGACGCTGGGAGCTTGACGCCCTGCGCGGCCTGATGCTGGTCCTGATGACCGTCACGCACCTGCCCACCCGTTTGAGTGAGCCGCTGGGCCAGCCGCTGGGCTTTGTCTCGGCGGCCGAGGGCTTTGTGCTGCTGTCGGCCTACATGGCGGGCTTGGTCTATAGCCGCGTGGCGCGCAAAAAAGGCATGGCCGCCATGCGCCTGGCGCTCTGGCGGCGAACGCGCAAGGTCTATGTCTGGCACTCGGCGACGCTGCTGTTTCTCTTTACCGTGGTGGCGGCGATTGGCTTGCAGGCCGACGAGCCTGCGGTCAAGGATTTGATGTCGTTTTACCTGGCGCATCCGCTGACCGCGCTGGGCACCGGGCTGCTGCTGATCTACACGCCGCCGCTGCTGGACATTTTGCCGATGTACATCCTCTTCATGCTGGCCAGCCCGTGGCTGCTGGCGCGCGCCTTGCGCCGGGGCTGGCGGCTGATTCTGGCGCTCAGTCTGGCGGCCTGGGCGCTGGCGCAGTTCGGGCTGGGCGGGTGGGTGTACCGGGCGGCGGTGGCGCTGGCCGGGCCGCAGGTGCCGTTTGAGGAAACCGGCTCATTTGCCACTTTTTCCTGGCAGCTGTTATGGGTGCTGGGGCTGTGGATGGGCACCAGCCGCACGGCTGAAACAGTGCGGCCGCTGGCCTTTCCGGGCTGGGCCGTGGTGCTGGCCGCGCTGCTGGCGCTGACTGGCCTGGTCTGGCGCCACCACGAGGGGCAGGCGCCGTTTGGCGCCGATGTGGCGCTCAATTTGCTGTTTGACAAATGGCTGCTCGGGCCGCTGCGCCTGCTCAATCTGGCGGCGCTGATCGTGCTGGTGATCCGTTTTGGCCCGTGGCTCAAGGCGCGTGGGCTGCGGCTGCGCTGGCTGCAGACGCTGGGCGCCGCGTCCCTGCCGGTGTTTTGCGCGCATCTGGTGATCGTGCTGCTGGTGCTGGCCCTGCTCGGCGCCAACCCGCTGGCGCACGCGTGGTGGGTGGATGCGGCGCTGCTGGGCGGCTGCTTTAGCGCCCTGTATGCGGTGGCGCAGCGGGCTCAGGGGCAAAAACGCCCTCATGGACCGGCGCCTGGCCTGCAGGCGCCAGCAGATGCGCAGCAATCACCGACTGCCATAGCTGGTAGCCCGCTGCGTTCAGGTGCAGCCTGTCGGCCCGAAACAGCTCGGGCCGGGGCTGGCCTTCGGCGTTGAGCATGGGGCTGAAGATGTCGATGTAGCCGACCTCTTTGAGGGTTCTGGCGTGGCGGGCAATCAAGGCGTTGGCCTCCCGGACCTTGGGCAGCAGGGCCAGGCGCGCGGGGCTGGGCTTGATGGCAATGTAATCAATTCGCGTGCCCGGCAGCTCGGCGCGCACCCGCTGCACAAAGCGGGCAAAGCTGGCCAGCACCTCGGCCGGTGAGCGGCCCTCGGCCAGATCGTTGTCGCCCGCGTAGAGCAGCACCTGCCGGGGCTTGTACTGGGTCACCAGCTCGCGCGTCAGCGCGCTGCAGTCGGCCAGCGTCGAGCCGCCAAAGCCGCGCTGCAGCACCGGCTGGGCGCTGAAATCCTGCGCCAGGTGCGGCCACAGGCGAATCGTCGAGCTGCCGACAAACAGCAAGCCGCCGCTGGCCGGGCGCTGCGCCTGGTCGGCGCTGGCAAATGCGCCCAGGCTGCCTTGCCAGCGCGCCTGCGCCGGGGAAAGCGTCGGCGCCTCGGCCGTTGGCATGAACTCGGCCAGCTCCTGCGCCTGAAGCGCTGGCGCAGCAGCAATAAGCAGCGCCGCCAGAGTCAGCAGGCGCGTCAATCGGCTTGGTGTTTGATGGTGTAGTTTTATTAATAAGAGTGTCATTTGCCACCTTATTGTTCTGAAATGTATTATCAGGTTTCACCAATTCAAGAGGTTTCCGATGCCGACAGACCCGCCCCTGCCCAAGCCTTTTTGGCAGCGGCTGAACGCCTTTTTTGCTTTTCCCTTCCAGCCCCAGCCGCTGATGTATGCGGTCGGGCTGGCTTTTTGCAGCCTGCTGTTTCGGGTGATTTTTTTTCTGCCGGAAGGTTTGGTGCTGTTTTTGTCGCAGCTGGGCATCGTGCTGGCGGCCAGCCGCTACGGCTTTCGGGTGGTGGCGTTCGGTTCGCAGGGCATTTCCCGCGCTGCTGACTTTCCACGCGAGCTCGATGAGGCCTGGGCCAGCCTGCCGTGGAAACTGTTTGGCGTCAACTTTGTGCAGATGCTGGTCATCGGCTGGCTGAGCAGCCGCAGTCCGGCGCTGGGCACACTGGGGCTGTTTGTGATGGCTTTTACTTTGCCTGCCAGCGTGATCGTGCTGGTGCAGACCTGTAGCGCGATGCAGGCGCTCAGCCCCGCCCAGGTGTGGCATGTGATGGGCATCATCGGCTGGCCTTACGCCGTGCTGTGCTTTTTCCTGTTTTTGCTCAGCACCGGTGCGCAAGTCGCGTTGGGCATGGTGCTGCCGTGGTTCAAAGGCCCGATTGTCCTGCCGCTGATCAATTTCGCGCTGATCTATTTTGGCTGGGTCATGGCCAGTCTGCTGGGCTATGTGATGTATCAGAACCATCAGGCCTTTGGCATCGACTTGCTGCCCGGCGGCGGCCAGGACGATGACGCCGTCCCCGACCGGCGCACGCCCGCGCAGATCGCCGAGCAGCAGGCCGATGCGCTGGTCGGCGAGATGGTCACCGAGGGCGACATCGCGGGCGCGCTCGCCCTGGCTTATGAAGCGCAGCGCACCGAGCCGTTTAACCTGAGCGCCCAGCGCCGCTACCACCGGGTGCTGCTGCTGGCGCCAGATCGGCAGGAAACGCTGCTGGCGCATGCCAAATCCTTTATCAGCGTGCTGATCGGGCGCGAGCAAACTTCCGAAGCGCTCAAGGTCTATCAAGCCTGCCGCGCCAAGTCACCTTCTTTTGCGCTGGAGGAGGCGCTGACGGTGCTGCAGCTGGCGCGGGCCGAATGGCGCGGCGGCGATGCGCGGGCCACGCTGGCCTTGTTGACCGGCTTTGACAAGCGCTTTCGGGGCCATTCGGCGATTCCGCAGGCCTATGAGCTGATTGCGCGGGTGCTGGTGCAGGGCATGCATCGCCCCGATATGGCGCGGCCAATTTTGGCCGCCCTCGAAGCGCGCTACCCGGACAGCGAGCAGACGCAGGAAGTGCGCTGGCTGCTGCGCGACCCCAGCGCGCCGCCGCAGGCCAAGCCGCAAGTGCCGACCTGAGCGCCTGCGCCAGCCCGCCGCTCAGCCGCGCTGCAGGTTGCGCGTGACGATGTCTTCGGGCGCGAGTCGCAGCAAGTGTGGCAGCCAGCGCGCCGCCTGCTCGCGCTGCCCGGCGCGCAGCAGCGCGTTGGCGCAGATGCTCAGGGTGTTGGCCAGCTCGGGATGGTCGGGCGCCGTTTTGATCAGCGCGTTACACAGCTTGCTGGCGTCGGCAAGCTGCTGCCCCTGGGCAAAGCGCCGCGCCAGTCTGGCCATATCCTGCGGGTTTAGGCGCACGCCGGGCCGGGCCAGCTCCAGGTAACTCAGGTAGCTGGCATGCTGCAGCGCCAGCGTCGGATCGTCGTCTGCGGCGAGGCGAAAGATGCGGTGCGCGGCCTGATGAAAATCGTCGCCCGCAGGCCAGAGCCGGGCGGTGTTGAACCAGGCACGCAGCGTGTCGGCGTCGCGCGGGCGCAGTTTGGCGGCGGCGCGCCACTGGGCGCAGGCGGCTTCAAACTTCATCTGGCTGCCTAGCTGGCGGGCTGAGGCCACATGCGTCTCAAAGCCATCGGGCGGCGCGGCGGCGCAGGCAGGCTCGGGCAGCTTGAGCTTGTACAGGTAAAGCGTCGCGGCCATCAGCAGCGCGCCGGTGATTAGCCCGCCCAGATGCGCCATATAAGCGACCTGCTGGCCGCCGAAAAAATGCTGCAGCAGCTCATTGGCCAGCCAGACCGGCAGCAAGATGAGCGCGGGCGCAGTGACATAGTTGAAATAGAAAAACAGCTGGTAAAAAAACCGGATGCGCTTGAGCTTGTACATCACCGAATACATGCCCATCAGCGCCGCTATCGCGCCGGAAGCGCCCAGGCCGTAATTGCCTTTGCCCGCATAAACCCAGCCCGCCAGCAGCGCTGCGCCAATGCCGCCGATCAGGTAAAACGCCAGATAAAGCCGCCCGCCCAGCGCCAGCTCCACCGAAAAGCCAAACAAAAACAAAAACAGCATATTGCCCAGCAAATGCCCGGTGCTGCCGTGCAAAAACGCTGCCGTCAGCCAGGTCACGGGGCGAAACTCGGCGTCGGCGCTGTAGTTTTGCGACCAGCGCCGGGTGAACGGCACCGGCTGCAGCGCTTCATACTGGCTGCGCTGTGCCTTCCAGACGGCGTACTGCGGATGCGCGGGCGTGATGACGCGTCCGGCGCGCAGTTTTTCAAGAAACGGCGGCGCCTGCTCCAGACCGGCCAGCAGCGCCGCGTTGACCTGTTCGGGCTGCTGGGCCTGCCGGGCCTGCATCGCCCTGGCCGAGGCCGCGTGGGGCGAGCCGCTCGCTTCGAGCCAGTCCACAAAAGCGGGCAGCTCCAGCGCGGGCAGGGCGCTGCGCAGGTAAAACTGCGCGGCCTTGGCCTGCACGGTTTCTTCAGCGCGCTGCGGCCCCCAGAACACCAGCATGTTGACAAGAATCAGCAGCACCGTGATCCACGGCGGATTGCGCCAGGTGGGCCGGTTTTCAAGCGGGATGGCATAGAACATAAAGGGCTTAAGGCAGGCTCAGGTGCCGCGCACATGCGGGTTGCTTTTGCGCTCTTGCCCGAAAGTGCTTTCCGGCCCGTGGCCGGGAATGAACACCGTCTGGTCGCCCATAGGCCACAGGCGCTGCGTGATGCTGGCGATCAGCTGGTCGTGGTCGCCCTGCGGAAAATCGGTGCGGCCAATGCTGCCGGCAAACAGCACGTCGCCGACAAAGGCGCGCTCGATTTGCGGCGCGTGAAACACCACATGGCCGGGCGTGTGGCCGGGGCAATGGCGCACTTTCAGCGTTTCATGGCCGACCGTCACCGTGTCACCATCGTGCAGCCAGCGCGTCGGCGTGAACGGCTTGGCGGGCGGAAAGCCGAACTGGCGGCTTTGCATGGCCAGGCCGTCGATCCAGAACTGGTCCGCCGGGTGCGGGCCGATGATGGGCACATTGAGCTGTTGCGCCAGCTCGCCGGTGCCGCCTGCGTGGTCGATATGGGCGTGGGTGAGCCAGATCTGCGCCAGTTTCAAATCCAGGCGCTCGACCTCGGCCAGGATGCGGTTTAAATCACCGCCGGGGTCGATGACGGCCGCGCTCAAAGTCTGGTCGCACCAGACGAGTGAACAATTTTGTGCAAAAGCGGTGACGGGAATGGTGAGGTAATGGAGCATGGGGGGTGAAGGTTGCTGAGTCGGAGTCGGTTGGCAGTTCCCAAGAGTTTAGGCGGGCTGCGGGCCAGGAGCGATTTTCCGACATGCCGCTCAACCGGGAGTTCCGCGTTGCTGCTGGCTCGTTAAAGAGCTGCAGGACAATGGCGCTTGTCACATGTAACACAACACAAACGCCCCATGACCCCTGAAAAATTCATCGCCCTCTGGAAGGGAAACCCGCTGACCGAGCGCGCCGGCGCGCAGACGCATTTCACCGACCTGTGCGACGTGCTCGGCGTGGACAAGCCGCGCGACCCCGACAACTACTGCTTTGAGCGCGGGGCCAAAAAGACCGCCGGCCCCGATGGCAGCGCAGGCGACGGCTGGGCCGATGTCTGGAAGCGCGGCCATTTCGGCTGGGAAAACAAAAAACCGGGACGCGACCTCGGCAAAGCCTTCCGCCAGCTCACCGACTACGCCGACAACCTCGACTCCCCGCCGCTGCTCGTCGTCTCCGACCGCGAGCGCATCATCATCCACACGCACTTCAGCGGCTACCCGGAAGAAGTTCGCACCATCGGCCTGGAAGAACTCGTTGACCCGGCCCAGCGCCAGATTTTGAAATGGGTGTTCACCGACCCCGAAAAGCTGCGCCCTGAAAAATCCACCGCCGCCATCACCCGCGACGCCGCCATTCAGTTTGCCAGCATCGCCAAAGCCATCCGCGAGCGCGGCCAGGACGGCCAGGAAGTCGCCCATTTTTTAGTGCAGTGCCTGTTTTGCATGTTCGCCGAAGACGAAAAGCTGCTGCCCGACAGGGCGTTCACCAAGCTGCTCAAAAGCGCCGCCAGCGACCCGCAGCGCGCCGCCAACCGTCTGTCCGTCCTGTTCAAAACCATGCGCAAAGGCGGCGACTACGGCGACCTGGCCATCGCCTGGTTCAACGGCGGCCTCTTTAAAACCGTCCAGGTGCCCCCGCTCACGCAAGCCGATTTGAACGCCCTGCACCGCGCCGCCGCCGACATGGACTGGCGCGCCATCGACCCGACCATCTTCGGCACCCTGTTTGAAAACGGCCTGGACCCGGCCCAGCGCGCCCAGCTCGGGGCCAACTACACCGACACCGCCACCATCGGCAAAATCATTCATCCGCTCATCACCGCGCCGCTGCTGGCCGAGTGGGCCGCCGTCAAAGCCACGCTGATGGCCACCGTGACGGCCGAGCGCGGCCAGGGCAAAAAAGCCGCTTTCACCAAAGCCGCGCTGGCCGCTTACCAGGGCTTTTTGCTGCGGCTGAACACCTTTCGCGTGCTCGATCCGGCCTGCGGCTCGGGCAATTTTCTGTATTTGTCGCTGAAAGCGCTGCGCGACGTGGAAAAACTCGCCAGCGTCGAAGCGCGCGAGCTGGGGCTGAACGCCGAACTGTCCATGCAGACCGGCCCGCACAACATTTGCGGGCTCGAAATCAACGAATTCGCCGCCGAACTCGCCCGCGTCACCGTCTGGATTGGCGACATTCAATGGTGTCGGCGCAACGGCTACGCCCACGCCACGCACCCGATTTTGAAATCGCTCGACACCATCGAGCACCGCAACGCGCTGGTTAATCCCGACGGCTCGGAAGCCGCCTGGCCGCCCGTCGATGTGATCGTGGGCAATCCGCCGTTTCTGGGCGACAAGATGATGCGCGGCGAACTCGGCGACGCTGCCGTCAACCAGCTGCGCCAACGCTACGAAGGCCGCGTGCCCGGCGGCGCGGACCTGGTGACCTACTGGTTTGAAAAAGCGCGCGCGCAGATTGACGCGGGCAAATGCCAGCGCGCCGGACTGGTCGCCACCAACTCCATTCGCCAAAAGCGCAACCGCGTGGTGCTGGAGCGCATCCTGCAGAGCACGCGCATTTTTGAAGCCTGGTCTGACGAAGACTGGGTGAACGACGGCGCGGCGGTGCGCGTGAGCATCGTCTGTTTTGGCGCGGGCGGGGCGGCCCGGCTCGACGGCCAGCCGGTGGCCGCCATTCATGCCGATTTGAGCGGCAGCGCGCAGGCCGGCGCGCTGCTCGACCTGACGCAGGCGGGCGCGCTGGCGGCGAATAAAAGCCAGTCGTTTTTTGGCGTGTGCCTGGCCGGTCCCTTCAAGGTGGACACCGCCACCGCGCTGGCCTGGCTGCAAAGTAGCGGCAATCCCAACGGGCGGCCCAACAGCGACGTGGTGCGCCCCATCTATAACGGCTCGGACATCACCCGGCGCTGGGCGGGCCACTGGGTAGTGGATTTTGCCGGCAGCGAGCTGGCCGCCGCCGCCGATTACCTTGCGCCTTTTGCCCATGTGGAAGCGCAGGTCAAGCCGGTGCGCCTTGCCAACAAGCGTGCGGCCAGGGCGGAAAAGTGGTGGCAGCACGGCGAAAAGCGGCCTGGAATGCGCGCCGCGCTGAACGGCCTGACGCACTACATCGCCACGCCGGAAACCGCTAAGCACCGCTTTTTCGTCAAGTTTGCGGTGGCGGTAGCCCCCGAGCACAGCCTGATCGTGATTCCCCGGCAGGACGACGTGACGCTGGGTTTATTGTCCTCGCGCATTCATGTCGTGTGGGCGCTGGCCAAAGGCGGAACGCTGGAAGATCGTCCCCGCTACAACTCCTCGCTGACGTTCGAAACCTTTCCCTTCCCGCCCGGTTTTGACCTCAAAGCGAAAACCGCGCCCGAGGCCGCCTTCACCACGCCCGACACCGTCGCCACGCCCGAGGCCGCCTTCACCGCGCCCGAGGCCATTGCCGCCGCGCCTGCCGCCGCGTCCGCCGCGATCTTCACCGCCATCGCCGCCGCCGCGCTGGCTTTGCAGCAGTGGCGCGAGAGCTGGCTCAATCCCGAAGGCTGGGTGCGCTGGGCGCACAGCGAAGCCGAACAACGCGCCGGTTTTCCGCCGCGCCCGGTGCCGGTTCCCGCCCACGCCGCCGAATGGAAAAAGCGCACGCTGACGGCGCTGTACAACGCCAACCCCGCTGGCCTGCGGCTGCGCCACGCCGCACTCGACAAAGCGGTGGCCGCCGCCTACGGCTGGAGCGACTACACGCCCGAGATGCAAGATGAAGAAATCCTGCGCCGCCTGCTGGCGCTGAACCTGGCCGCCGCGCCCGCCCAGTCAGCCCTGCTCGTGAGCCAGAGCGACGCGCCCGCCACCAAGGCGCCCCGGAAAAAGAAGGCCAAGGCGCTCAGTTTAGGCGTCAAGCAACACCACAGCCATGATGGGCAAACGCATAAAAGCCTTGGCAAAAAATCACCGCAAGGCCAATTCACGGGAAATCAAAAATTATGAACAAGCGCCGCCCACTCATTGACAAAGACGGCGAAGTCCGTGAACTGACGGCCCAAGACCTGCGGTTGTTCAAGCCCGCTCACGAGGCGTTGCCGCCCGACTTGCAAAAGACGCTGGGCATGAGCATGGGCATGGGCGTGCGCGGGCCGCAAAAAGCGCCGCCCGAGGTGGCCACCACCATTCGCCTGTCGCCCGAGGTGGTGCAGGCCTTTCGGGCGGGCGGCGACGGCTGGCAAACGCGCATTGATGCGGCGCTCAAGGACTGGCTGCGCACGCACTCGCCGGTTTGAGCTTGAAACTCACCCCAGCCGCGCCCGGTGCCGCGCAATCTGCATTCTTACTTGCGCGGGCGCCGTGCCGCCCAAAATATTGCGGGCGTTGAGCGAGCCGCGCAGGCTCAGCACTTCATAGACATCTTTTTCAATCGACGGGTTGAACTGCTGCAGCACGGCCAGCGGCAACTCGGACAGGTCCACCTGGTGCGTCGTGGCGGCCTTGACCGCGTGGGCGACGGTTTCATGCGCGTCGCGGAAAGGCAGGCCTTTTTTCGTCAGGTAATCGGCCAGATCGGTCGCCGTGGCGTAGCCGCGCAGGGCGGCGCGCTCCATCGCTTCGGGCTTGACGGTGATGCCGCCCACCATCTCGGCAAAGATGCGCAGCGTGTCTTTGAGCGTATCGACGGTGTCAAACAGCGGCTCCTTGTCTTCCTGGTTGTCCTTGTTATAGGCCAGCGGCTGGCCTTTCATTAGGGTAATCAAGCCCATCAGGTGGCCGACGACGCGGCCGGTTTTGCCGCGCGCCAGTTCCGGCACGTCCGGGTTTTTCTTCTGCGGCATGATGGACGAACCGGTGGTGAAGCGGTCGGCAATGTTGATGAAGCCGAAGTTCTGGCTCATCCACAAAATCAGCTCCTCGCTGAAGCGGCTGATGTGGACCATCGCCAGCGAGGCGGCAGCGGTGAATTCAATCGCAAAATCGCGGTCGCTCACGGCATCTAAACTGTTCTGGCAGACCTGCGGGCGGCCTTGTTCGTCCACCATGCCCAGCGTGGCGGCGACGCGCTCGCGGTCCAGCGGGTAGCTGGTGCCGGCCAGGGCGGCGGCGCCCAGCGGCAGGCGATTCACGCGCCGGCGCACTTCATTCATGCGCTCGGCGTCTCGGCTGAACATTTCGACGTAAGCCAGCATGTGGTGGCCAAAGCTGACCGGCTGGGCGACTTGCAGATGCGTGAAGCCGGGCAGGATGACTTCGACGTTCTGCTCGGCGATGTCAACGAGGGCTTTTTGCAGGTCGGTCAGCAGGCCGCCGATCAAATCAATCTCGCCGCGCAGCCACAGGCGCACGTCGGTGGCCACCTGGTCGTTGCGCGAGCGGCCCGTGTGCAGGCGCTTGCCGGGGTCGCCGACTAACTGGGTCAGGCGCGCTTCGATGTTCAGATGCACGTCTTCGAGGTCGAGCTTCCATTCAAACGCGCCCGATTCAATCTCGGCGGTGATCTGCGCCATGCCGGTTTTGATGGCTTCGTGGTCGGCGCTGGCAATGATGCCCTGGGCGGCGAGCATGTCGGCGTGGGCCAGCGAGCCGGTAATGTCGGCCAGCCACAGGCGCTTGTCAAAGAACACGCTGGAGGTGTAGCGCTTGACCAGATCGCTCATCGGC
This sequence comes from Burkholderiales bacterium, assembly GCA_038249155.1. Taxonomy (GTDB): domain Bacteria; phylum Pseudomonadota; class Gammaproteobacteria; order Burkholderiales; family Burkholderiaceae_C; genus Polaromonas. The sequence goes on from JBBRWN010000005.1 coordinate 113,950, forward strand.
TCGGAAAACAGGGCGGACCAGGCTTGGGATTTTTTGTCGAATTGGTTCATGGCGGGCTTTCTTGGGGGCGGTCACGGGCCGGGGCGGCCGGTGCAATACTCATCGCTTTGATTTTATCTGCGCTTAAAACGCCGCCGCCCTCACGCCATGAAGAACCACTCCGCTCCCGCGCAGGCCAGCCAGCTGCCCCCCAGTTTCAGCCGCTTTGATGAATCGACGCTGCCGACAAGCGCAACCCCGGCTGGCGCTGCGCTGGCGCCGCCGCTGGCGCGCGCCAGCATGTTTGACGCCTGCCATGTCGGCGTGGTGCTGCGCGCCGTGCTGTTTGTGCAGACGGTGGCCGGGGTGGCTGCCATGTTCTGGGCGGGCGAGTTTTTTGACTGGCTGATGCGCTTTGCGCTGCTGACCGGCGGCGTGCTGCCTGCGACCTTGGTCTGGCTGATTGCGGTGTGCGCCCTCAAGCGACATTTGAACCGGCTGGACCTGCCGCGCCAGGGGCTGGCGGGCACGCTGATCGGCGCGGCCGCCGGGCTGTATGGCTGCGCCATGCTGGCCCTGATGGGGCTGCAGCCTGCCTTCTGGTGGGCTAGCGCGGCGGCCGGTGCGCTGCTGTCGGCGATGGTGCTGGCCGGGCTGTTCTGGCGCGCCAAGGCGCTGACGCCCGCCGCTACGGCGGCGCGGCTGGCCGAGCTGCAGTCGCGCATCCGGCCGCATTTTTTGTTCAACACGCTCAACAGCGCGATTGCGCTGGTGCGCGCCGAACCGGCCCAGGCCGAGGCGGTGCTCGAAGATCTGGCCGAGCTGTTTCGCAGCGCGCTGGCCGATCCGGCCGAGTCGGTCACGCTGGCGCAGGAAATCGCGCTGGCCCAGCGCTACCTGGCGATTGAAAAAATCCGTTTTGGCGAGCGGCTGCAAGTGCAGTGGAGCCTGGACGCCAGCGCCGACCTGGCCCGGCTGCCGCCGCTGCTGCTGCAGCCACTGGTGGAAAACGCCGTCCTGCACGGCGTCGAGCCGAGCGCCAGCGGCGCGCAGATCAAGATCTCGACGCTCAGGCGCGGCAGCACCGTGCTAATCAAGGTGACCAATTCGGTGCCGGGCGGCGCGGGCCGGGCCGGGCACGGGCTGGCGCTGGCCAATGTGCGCGAGCGTTTGTTTTTGCTGCATGATGTGCAGGCCCGGTTCCGGGCGGTGTTTAAAAACGGCTTATTTCAGGTCAGGCTGGAGATTCCCGCGTGAAGCAACTCAATATTTTGCTGGTCGATGACGAGGCGCTGGCCAGATCGCGCCTGCGCACCTTGCTGGGCGACTGCCAGGCGCCCGCCGCGCAGGTCGGCGCCGAGGCGGGCGACGCCGTGCAGGCGATGCAGGCGCTGCAGCGCCAGGCGTTTGACGCGGTGCTGCTGGACATCCACATGCCCGGCGCCGACGGCCTGGCGCTGGCGCGCCATATCGCCGCCTTGCCGTGTCCGCCTGCCGTGGTGTTTGTCACGGCTTATGCCGAGCATGCGGTGCAGGCGTTTGAGCTCGAAGCGGTCGATTATTTGACCAAGCCGGTGCGGCTGCAGCGGCTGGAGCAGGCGCTGCAAAAGGTCGAGCGTTTTATTCAGGCGCGGCCCGCGCTGCAGGCGCCCAGGCTTGAAGACACCGTGCTGATTCAGGACCGGGGCCGCACCGAGCGCGTGCCGCTGTCAGAAGTGCTGTATTTCAAGGCCGAGCTGAAATACATCACGATGCGCACGATGCGGCGCAGCTACATCCTGGACGGCTCGCTCAATGAGCTGGACGCGCTGTATGGCGGGCGCTTTCTGCGCATTCACCGCAACGCCCTGATTGCCCGGCACGCGGTGCGCGCGCTGGAAAAGCATTTCGACCCGGAGGAGGGCGAGGGCTGGGCGGTGCGCTTGCACGGCCTGGACGAGCTGCTGGCGGTGTCGCGCCGCCAGCTCAGCGCGGTGCGCGAGGCGATTGCGGGCTGAGGCGCGGGCCGCGCACGTCAGGCTGGCGTCCTACGCGCCGGGGCGGCGCTTTCGGGTCCAATACGCAGGCCGTGCAGGCGGCGGCCAAGGCCGTCTCCCTCCAGGCGCTTATGAGGAACACCGATGACCGAAGACTACCGCGCGCCAGCGCTGCCTGCCGAACCCGAAGTGACGGCTTTCCCGGAGCCCGAACGCGTGCTGCTGCACATGCCGGTGGATGTGCGCAATCCGCCGCTGGTGCTGCTGGCGGTTCTGGCCAGCCTGTTTGGGCTGCAGTGGGCCAGGGCGGTGCTGATCCCCATCATGCTCAGCGTGCTGTTCAGCTATGCGCTGTCGCCGCTGGTCAACTGGCTGGAGCTCAAGCGCGTGCCGCGCGCGCTGAGCGCAGCCCTGCTGCTGCTGGCGATTTTGGGCGCCATCGGCGCGACCGCCTACTCGCTGCGGCAGGAGACGGCGCAGCTGGTGGAGGCGCTGCCTGCAGCGGCCAAAAAGTTCGGCCAGGCGATCAAGTCGCGCAGCGGCAGCGCTGACAGCACGCTCGACACCATGCAGAAAGCGGCCACGCAGATCGAGCAGGCCGCGCGCGACAGCGCTGGCGCGCCCGCTGCCAGCCGGGGCGCGACGCGGGTGGTGATCGAGACGGCGCGCTTCAACATCAAGGATTATTTGTGGACCGGCACCGTGGGCCTGCTGGCGCTGATCGGCCAGACCACAGTGGTGGTGTTTCTGACTTATTTCCTGATGCTCTCGGGCGACACCTTTCGCCGCAAGCTGCTCAAGCTGGCGGGCTCCAGCCTGAGCCGCAAGAAAATCACGCTGCAGGCGCTGAACGAAATCACCGGGCAAATCCAGCGCTACCTGCAGGTGCAGCTGCTGACCAGCGCGCTGGTCGGCGTGCTGACCGGGCTGGCCCTGCTGGGGCTGGGGCTGGAGAATGCGGCGGTCTGGGCCGTGGTGGCCGGGGTGCTGAACCTGGTGCCTTACGTCGGCTCGCTGATGACGGCGGGAGCCTCGGCGCTGGTGGCCTTTTTGCAGTTCGGCTCGCTGAACATGGCGCTGGCGGTGGGCGGCGCCTCGGTGCTGATCCACACGCTGGTGGGCAACTTGCTAACGCCCTGGCTGACCAGCCGCGCCAGCCGCCTCAGCCCCGTGGCGGTGTTCATGGGGCTGCTGGCCTGGGGCTGGCTGTGGGGCGTGTGGGGGCTGCTGCTGGGGATTCCGATTCTGATGATCGTCAAGTCGGTGTGCGACCGGGTCGATGACTTGAAGCCGGTGGGCGAGTTTCTGGGCTCCTGAGTCCCGCTGCTATGCAAGGCCCTGCACCCGCAGCACGGCCTTGGCGGGCAGGCTGTCCAGCGCCACCCACTCGCCCCAAGCTACGTGCCTGTCGGCCTGAAAGTGGGCGTGGGACGGGCCGCGCTGCCAATGCACGGTGAGGTCGTGGCCCTGCAGCAGCAAGCGGATTTCCACTGTCGGCCAGTGCGCGGGCAGGCGCGGCGAGAGCGACAGGCGCCCGGGCTGCACCGCCAGGCCGAGCAGGGTTTCCAGCGCCGCCCGGTACAGCCAGGCGGCCGAGCCGGTGTACCAGCTCCAGCCGCCCCGGCCCACGTAAGGCGCGGCGCTGTACACGTCGCCCGCCATCACATAAGGCTCCAGCTCGTAGGCCGGGCCGCGCTCCGGGTGCATGCTGCGGTGCGCCGGGCTCAGGTATTCAAAGCTGCGCCAGGCGCCTTCGACATCGCCGGTCAGCGCCTGCGCCATCATGGCCCAGACGCCCGCGTGGGAATACTGGCCGCCGTTTTCGCGCACGCCGGGCGGGTAGGCCTGGATGTAGCCGGGGTTGTTCGCCGAGTGCTGGAACGGCGGCTCCAGCAGTTTCAAGAGCCCGGCCTTGTCGTCGATCAACTGGCGCTGCATGGCCTGCATCGCGGGCGCCGTGAAGGCCGGGGTCGAGGCGCCCGAGAGCACCGACCAGGCCTGCGCGATCAGGTCGATGCGGCCCTCGTCGCTGGCGCTGGAGCCGAGCGGCGCGCCGTTGTCGAAAAAGGCGCGGCGAAACCACGCGCCGTCCCAGCCCGCAGCGTGCAGCGCTGTCACCCAGCCCTGGCGCGCCTCGGCCCAGCGCTGGGCACGCGCGCTGTCGCCGCGCTGGAGGGCCACGGGCGCGAACTGTTCGACGACGCTGCACAGGAACCAGCCCAGCCAGACCGACTCGCCGCGCCCCTCGTGGCCGACGCGGTTCATGCCGTCGTTCCAGTCGCCGGTGCCCATCAGCGGCAGGCCATGCGCGCCGACGGCCAGGCTGCGCTCGATGGTGCGGGCGCAGTGCTCATAGACGCTGGCCGATTCGCTGCTGGTCTGGGGCGCGTAGTAGGCGTCTTCGGCGCCTTCTGGAACGGGCGGGCCGTCCAGGAAGGGCACGCTTTCATCGAGCAGGGCGGTGTCGCCGGTGACCTGCAAATAATGGGCGCAGGCGTAAGGCAGCCACAATAAATCGTCGGAAAAATGCGTGCGCACGCCCTCGCCGCCGGGCGCGTGCCACCAGTGCTGCACATCGCCCTCGGGGAACTGGCGCGAGGCGTTGAGCACGATCTGCTCGCGCAGGCGCTGCGGGTCGGCCAGCGCCAGCGCCATTGCGTCCTGCAGCTGGTCGCGAAAGCCAAAAGCGCCGCCCGCCTGGTAAAAACCGGCCTTGGACCACAGGCGCGACACCACCGTCTGGTACAGCAGCCAGTGGTTGAGCAGCGCGTCAAAAGCGGCGTCCGGGGTGCTGACCTGGACCCGGCCCAGCATGCGGGACCAGTTGTTTTTGACATCGGCCAGCGCCTGAGCGGTGTCGCGCTGGCGCCAGCGTTCCAGCATTTTTCCGGCCTCATCGGGGCTGTCGGCGTGGCCCAGGAGAAAGCTGAAGGCCAGTGTGTCGCTGTCGCCGAGGCTGAACTCGCTGCTCAGGGCGGCGCAGGGGTCCAGGCCGCCGCCGCTGCGCTGGCGCAGGCTGGCGGGCAGCACCAGGCGGCCGAGCCGGTCAAAAAACTCGCCCCGGTCGCAGGTCCAGGACGCTTGCGTGCCGGTCCCGGTCAGGGCCAGAAATACGGTGGCGTCGCCATAGCCGTCGCGGCTTTCGAGCTGGCGCGCCAGCACGGCCGCCTGCATCGGATCTTTCCAGGTCTGCAGCGTGCGGCGGCGCCCGCGCGCGTCGCCCATCTGCCACTCGACCATCGCCACGGCGCGCAGGCGCCTGCGTGTGTCGCTGTCGAGCTTGATGCGCACCTGCACGACTTTGACCGCTTCGTTCAGGTCGGCGAAAAAAGTCGTTTCAATCTGCAGGCCGCCTTGTCGGCCCTTGAACACGCTGTAGCCCTGGCCGTGGGCGACCTGCCAGCGGCTGTGGCCTACCACCGGCAGGCAAGGCACGAGCGGATAGACCTGGCCGCTGTCCATGTCCTGCAGCAGCCAGTGCTCAAAAGGCGGGTCGAGCACTGGGTCGTTGGACCAGGGCGTGAGCTGGTGCAGGCGGCTATTGCCCGCCCAGCTCAGGCCGCTGCCGGTCTCGGACACCTGAAAGCCGAAGTCCGGGTTGGCAATGACGTTGACCCAGGGCCGGGGCGCGGCCTGGCCGCTGCGCAGGTCAAACTGGAATTCGCCGCTGCCGGGGTCAAAGCGGCCCACCGGCGCCGGCCCGGCCGGTTGCGTCGCTGCTCGCGTTGCGCGCTCCAGCAGCGCGGCACGCGGCGCCGTGGCGCCTTGGGGCGCGGGCCAGCTCTCGCGCAGGGCGGCCATCTGCATTTCCAGCGCCCGGCCATCGGCGGTGAGCACGACGCGGGCCAGTCCGGCCAGCGCGGCTTTTTCGCTGGGGGCGGTTTCCTGGCTGCGCAGCAGGTAAAAGCCCGAGGACAGGGCGGCATTGTCGGTGTGCGGAAAGCTGTTCTGCACCGTCTGCATCAGCCGGTCGCGCAGCGCCAGGATGTCGCGCTGCAGCGGCATCAGGTAGGAGTTGGGCTCGCTGTTGAGCACCACCATGTCCACCGCCAGACCGCCAAAGCTCCACCACGGCTGGGCGCGCAGCAGCGCGTGGACCAGCGGCAGGCCGCTGGGCGACTGGATGCGCACCAGCACGATGGGCTTGTCGCCGGAAATGCCAAAGCGCCAGAGCTGGCGCTGGTCCAGCAGGCTGCCCGACAGGTGAGCGGCCTGGGGCCGGGGCACGCTGTACATCAGGGCGGTGGTCAGGTCCTGCAGCGCCAGGTGTTCGGCCGGGGTCAGCGCTAAGTCGTGCAGGCGCACCTGCGCCAGCGTGGCGGCCATGCGGGTGGCGCGCTCGATGTGCATGGGCTGGAGGTATTTGTCGATGCGCCCGGCCAGCTCTTCGGCGGTGGACGCCGCTGCGGTGCCAAAGGTCAGCCGGGCCACGGCGCCGGGCGCCAGGCGCAGCGTCACGCGCAGGCTGGCGACCGGGTCCAGGCCGTTGATGGGCTGGCCCGCGCCATCCATAGGCTGGGTCAGCAGCGCGGGCTGGTGCGCGGGCTGATGGCGCCCGGCAAACACCCGCCGGTCGGCGGTGCAGTCCACCGCCAGCAGGTCGGCATCGGCCTCGGCCAGAAAATGGGCCACCGCCATTGGCGCGTCGCCCTGCAGGCGCGGGCGGCGCGTGAGCACCAGGGCGCGCCACTGCGGCTCCCAGCGGGTGTGGATGAACAGATTGGAAAATGCCGGGTGGGCCTCGTCGGCACGCGGCTCGGCCAGCACGGCCTCAAAGCACGACAGCAGCGCCACCACCTGCACGCTGCGCCCGGTGTTGTGCAGCAGCACGGTGCGCAGTTCGGTGTCGTCTTCGGGGCTGACCAGCACGGTGATGCTGGTGCTCAGGCCTTCGCCCTGGGCCTCGAACTGCACCCGGTCGGCCATGAAGCGGGCCTGGTAGCGCCACAGCAGCCCGGGCGCAGGCTGGGCCGTGAGCGAGACCACGGCGCTTTCGCCAGCGCGGCGCAGGTAGAAAAAGCTGCCGTAGCCGTCGCGCAGCAGGTCGTCGCGCCAGCGGCTGACATGGCTGCCCTGCCAGCGGCTCACGCCCGCGCCGTTGGCGCGCAGCGCCACGCTGTAGCGCCCGTTGGACAGCAGGTGCGTGGGCTGGCTGGCGCTGCCCAGCGGGTCCACCTCGCGCGACTGGAATACCGGGGCGCTGCGCTGGTTCTCGGGCTCGGTGGACAGCCGCGCGCTAGGGGTTTTGATGACCTGGCGCGGGGTGCGTTCGTGCAGCAGGGCTTCATGCGCGGCCACCTGCGGCTCGGCGCAAAACCAGCGCCGGGGCGCGTTGGCGCACAGCACGTTGCACAGCGCTGCCAGCGCCATGCCCTGGTGGTGCGCCATGAAGGCCTGCACGGTGCTGAAGGCTTTTTTTTCGGGCTGGCGCGAGACGGTGAAGTCCAGCGCCTCGAACATGCCCAGCTCGCCGCGCGCGCCCAGGCGCTCCAGGCGCTTCAAGTTGACCAGCGCCGCGTGCGGCTCGAACAGGGTGGCCAAAAAGGTGGCATAGGGCGCCACCACCCGGTCGGCCGGGGGCGTGCGCCGCAGCGACAGGCAGGGCACGCCAAAGGGGGAATACTGGTAGGCCAGCGAATGGTCCTGCGCAAAATAGGCCGACTCCGACACGCCCCAGGGCAGGCGCTGCTGCAAGCCAAAAGCCCGCTGCGCCGCCACCGCCGTGCGGGCGGCGGTGTGCAGCAGGCCGTTGTTGGGCTCGTGCATCAGCAGCGAAGGCATCAGGTATTCAAACATCGAGCCGGACCACGATTTGAGCCCCGGCGCCCCATCAATCGACACGAAGGGGCGGCCCAGCGCGCTCCAGTGGCGGCGCGGCACATCGCCCTTGGCGATGGCCAAAAAGCTCGTCAGGCGCGACTCGGAGGCCAGCAAGTCGTAGTAGCTCACGTCCAGCGCCAGGTCTTCGACGCGCAGGCCGATATGAAACAGCCGCCGCTTGGCGTCGTACAGGCAGCGAAAATCCATAGCCGCGTACAGCGCCTGGCAGCGCCCGGCCAGGCGCTGCAGGGCGGCCTGGGCCAGCGGGCCATCAGCGCCGCCTCGCGCCAGCGCGATGCAGGCCTGGGCCACGGCCAGCAGCAAGCCAGCCAGGTTGCCGCTGTCCACCGCCGAGACATAGGCGGGCTGCAGGATGTCGAGCGTGCGGGTGTCGTACCAGTTGAGCAGATGGCCGTTGTGCTTGGGCAGTTTTTCCATGCTGCCGAGCGAGTTTTCCAGCCGACTCAGCAGCTCGCCGGTGCTGATCCAGCCAAATTCGCGGGCGCAGCACACGGCCAGCAGGTACAGGCCGATGTTGGTCGGCGAGGTGCGATGCGCGACGGTGGGCTCGGGCACCAGCTGCAGGTTGTCGGGCGGCAGGTGGTTGTCTTCGGGGCCGGTGCAGCGCTCGAAAAAGCGCCAGGTGTCGCGCGCCAGCGCCTCCAGGTAGCGCTTGTCCTTGCTGCGCAGCGCCAGGGTGGCGCGCTGTGGGCAAGGCTGGCTGGCCCACCAGGCGGGCAGCGGAGAGGCCGACCAGAGGAGGAACAGCAGCAGCCCCGCCCACGGGTGGGCGGCCCAGGGCGCGGCCATCAGCAGCGCCGCGCACAGCAGCGAGGCGCTGGCATGCTGGCGCACGAACACGGCCAGGGTGCTGCCCGAAGCGGCCTGCGCCTGCGCGGCGGTGGTCCACTCCAGCAGCTGGCGCCGACTGATGGCCAGGCGCCAGAGCGTGCGCCCGGCCGCATCCAGCAGCAGCAAGGCTTGCGCCGGGATCTGGCTGAACTGCCAGGCCGCGCCGACCAGGGTGCTCAGCAGCTCGTGGCGCCCGACCCGGAAAAAGTGACGCCAGGCGATGCCCTGGCGCGTCGGCACCAGACCGGCAACGGCGCCGAGCAGCGGCCCGGCCAGCAGCGCCCCCAAAGCGGCCAGCAGCGTCAGCCCCAGCGGCAGTGCGCCGGTAAAAATCACCCAGACCAGCAGCGCGAAGGTGGCGGGCAGCACCAGCGAGCGGCGCAGGTTGTCGGCCATTTTCCACAGGCCCAGGGCGTCAAGGCCGTAATGCCGGGCGTGCGCCATCAGCGGCAGCAACTGCCAGTCGCCCCGGCTCCAGCGGTGCTGGCGCGAGGCGGCCGTGCCGGCGTGGTGCGGCGCATCTTCGATCAGCACGACATCGCTGACAAAGCCGCAGCGCGCCATGCTGCCTTCGAGCAGGTCGTGGCTGAGCACGGCCTCGCAGGGCAGCCGGGCATCGAGCACTGCATGCAGCGCCTGCACATGGAGCAGCCCCTTGCCGCTGAAGCTGCCGCTGCCAAACAGATCCTGGTACACATCGGAGACGCCGCTGCTGTAGGGATCAATGCCGCACTGACCGGCAAACAGCCGGTGGTAGGGCGTGTCCTGCGCCGCGTCTGGCAGGGGCGTGACCACGCGCGGCTGCAAGATGCCGTAGCCGCTGACGACACGGCGCCGCACGGGATCGATTTGGGGCGTATTCAGCGGATGGGCGGCGATGGCCACCAGTTCGCGCAGGGTGCCCGGCGGCAGGCCGGTGTCGCTGTCGAGCGTGACGACGTAGCGCACGCCAAGGGCCAGGCGCAGGCCCGGCGCCAGCGGGATGAAGCCCTCCAGCTCGCCCGTGACCAGGGCGCGCAGCAGTTGTTCGAGCTTGCCGCGCTTGCGCTCCCAGCCGAGCCAGCGCTGCTGGGTTTCGCACCAGCTTCTGGGCCGGTGCAGCAGCAAAAAGCGCGGCGGCGCCTGCGGCGCGGCCGGATAGCGGGCGTTGAGCGCGGCCAGCTGGGCCAGCGCCTCGCGCAGCAGCGCGGCGTCGCCGCTCTGGCTGGCGTCGGGGGCATCGAGCCAGTCGGTGAGCAGCGCAAACTGCGCCTGGTCTTCGCGGTTGGCCAGCCAGTGGTATTCGAGTTTTTGCAGCAGTTCGCGCGTCGAGGCCGCCGAGGTCAGCAGCGTGGGAACGACCACCAGCACCCGGTGCTCGGCAGGAATGCCGCCGGCAAAATCGAGCCGCGACAGGGGGTGAATTTTCAGCGACTCGGCCAGCAGGCGATGCACGAAAGCGGCGACGGCTTCGGACACCGGCCCGGCCAGCAGCAGCAGGGCGGCTATGGTTTGCCAGCGCTGCAGGTCCGCATGGCGCGCCGCCAGTGCCAGCACCAGCAGCGTACACAGCACAATGGCGCCGGTGTACAGGGGCAGGCGCCAGCGCCGGTGGCGGTAGCGCTGCAGGGTTTTTTGCGCTGGAATGCCCAGCGCCTCTTCCAGCTGGGGGCGCCCGGGGCCGATCAGGTAAAAGCCCGCCGCGCGCTGCGCCGCCGTGGCGGGAAGGCTGGCGGGGACGGCCTGCGCGGCGGCCACGACCGCCTCGGCCACTTCGCGCTCGGCCAGGCGGTTTTGCCGGGCCAGCCGCTCCATCGCCTGGGTGATGTGCTGGCGCGTCAGTTCGCTTTCCTGGCGAAAGCTGGGCAGCTGGCGCAGCACCTGCAGGCAGCGGCTGACCGGCTCGATCAGCTCGACCCAGTCCACCTGGCCAATCAGGCGCAAGGTGGTGATGATGTTGCCGATGGTCAGGTTGGCCGCCACCTGGGCATTTTGGCTTTCGAGCATCAGTGCGTGGCCATCGGGGCAGTGCTGCTCGGTCCACCGCGCCAGCGCCGACGCGGGCGCGCTGGCGCCCAACTCGGTGGGAATGCGCTGCCACAGCTGGGTCAGGTAGCTGCGCTGCAGCCCGCGCTGGATCATCAGGGCATAGACCGCGTCCAGTTCCGCCGGGCTGAGCGTCTGCCCGCTGTCCCAGACGGCATGGGCGACTTCGCGGGCCACCTTGCCCTGGGCAATCTCGTCGGCCATGCGGCGCAGGTTTTCCAGCAGCACGACGCGCAGCGTGGTCGGCAGCGCCCACAGCTCGCTCAGGCGCAACTCGCTGCAGCTCTGGTAGGCGTTGAGAAAAGCGGTGAATATCTCCGGGTTGAGCACGCTGTCGGTGTGCGCCACATAGGCCCAGGCGATGCCATAGACACGCGGCAAGCCCTGCAGCGGCGCCAGCGCCAGCTTGGGCAGGCTGGCGTAATAGCGGCGCGGCACGCCCTCGCGGATTTGCTGCAACTGGGCTTCAATCAGCGGAAAGTTGTCCAGCAGCCAAGCCGCAGCGGGCGTGGTGTAGCGCCCACTCAATGCGGTCTGCGCAATGTAATCGTAGGCCTCCCGCAGCGCGGCCAGATTTTCCTTCAATCGGGGAAAAAAGGGCGCATGACGAAGCGACTCGGCATCACTTTCAATCACCTGAGCTCGCGCCAGACTGCAGCCGTGCTCTTCAAAGCGCTTGACGCCAAATAGCTCGGCGCGAATCGGCGACTCGGTTTGCGCGCTGTGCGACTGAAGTGTTTTCCGGGCGTAAGGGCTAAGGGCCGTTAACGGGTTCAGAAGGGTGGCGCTCACCTGCTCATGCCAGCGCCATCAGGGCCAAGGCCAGCGTGCAGACCGCGCACAGGGCGCCGGTTGTCACGATGCGCGGCGCCGTCACGGCATGCAAGGTCTCCAGCGCTGCATGCAGCATAAAAAAACGCCCGCGCGAGCGTTGGCAGTCCGTCATGTGGGAGGCCAAGGCCACAAAATCACTGGACACACACTCATTGCTGAATGCGAAACGGCTGCTGGTCCGGACAGTGGTGGAAGGCATGGTTTGATCTCCTGAGTGGGCAGCGTCTTTACCGCCATCTGATGATGGACGGCTTGATCTGTAAATCTATGTTAAGACTCCAGATGCAGTGCCGGTATCAGACTAGACCGCCCAAACCGTAGGACCGCGCCGATAGCCCTCGTCAGCCGGTATTGCGCAGCCCGGCGGCAATGCCGTTGATCGAGATGTGAATGCCGGTCTGCACCCGCTCGTCGGTCTGGCCTGCGCGGTAGCGGCGCACCAGTTCGACCTGCAGATGGTGCAGCGGGTCAATATACGGAAAGCGGTGCCGGATCGAGCGCTGCAGCGCCGTGTTGCCCGCCAGGCGCTGCTTGTCGCGGGTGATGAGCGTCAGCGCCTGGGCGGTGCGCTGCCATTCGCTTTCAATGGCGCTGAAGATGCTTTTGCGCAGCTGGGCGTCGTCCACCAGAGCGGCGTAGCGCGAGGCCAGCGCCAGATCGCTCTTGGCCATCACCATGTCCATGTTGCTCAGCAGGGTGCTGAAAAACGGCCACTGGCGGTACATTTTTTGCAGCAGCGCCAGATGGGTTTTGCGGCTCTCGGGCGTGCCGCCCTGATCCAGAAACTGTTCAATCGCCGAGCCAAAACCGTACCAGCCCGGCAGCGTCAGGCGGCACTGGCCCCAGCTAAAGCCCCAGGGAATGGCGCGCAAATCCTCGATTCTTTGCGAGGGTTTGCGCGAGGCCGGGCGCGAGCCGATGTTCAATTCGGCAATCTCGCGCAGCGGCGTGGCGCTGAAAAAATACTCGGTAAAGCCAGGCGTTTCGTACACCAGCGCCCGGTAAGCGGCCATGCTGGCCTGCGAGAGCTGGGCCGCCGCCTGCAAAAAGGCCGCTGTGGCGGGCTTGGTTGGCTGCAAGAGCGTCGCTTCCAGCGTGGCCGCCACCAGCGTTTCGAGGTTGCGCCGGCCGATTTCCGGGTTCGCGTATTTCGAGCCGATGACTTCGCCCTGCTCGGTCAGGCGGATCTGGCCGCGCACCGTGCCGGGCGGCTGGGCCAAAATTGCCTGGTAGCTCGGGCCGCCGCCGCGCCCGACGGTGCCGCCCCGGCCGTGAAACATGCGCAGCGTGATGCCGTGCGTGCGCGCCAGCGGGTCAAACAGCTCGACGAGGGCCAGCTCGGCGCCGTACAGCTCCCAGTTGCTGGTGAAAATGCCGCCGTCCTTGTTGCTGTCGGAGTAGCCGAGCATGATGTCCTGCTCGGCGCCGCTGCGTTGCACCAGCGCGGTCACGCCGGGCAGCGCGTAGAACTCGCGCATGATGGGCGCGGCGTTGCGCAGGTCTTCGATGGTTTCAAACAGCGGCACGACGATCAGGTCGCAGGTCGCTGCGCTGGCTTGCTGCGGGTCTTCGAGCAGGCCGTGCAGCAGGCCGGTTTCCTTTTGCAGCAGCAGCACTTCGAGCAGGTCGCTGACGGTTTCGGTGTGGCTGATGATGTAGTGGCGAATCGCTTCCTTGCCAAAGCGGGCGCGGGCCTCGCGGGCGGCTTCAAAAATCGCCAGCTCGCCCTGCGCCAGTGGCGAGTAAGCCGCGCCGAGCACGCGCAGCGGCCGGGCGTCGTTGAGCATTTTCAGCAGCAGGGCGCGCTTGGCCATTTCGTCGAGCACGCTGTAGTCGGCCTCGATGCGCGCCGTGGCCAGCAGCTCGGCGACGACGGCTTCGTGCTGGTCGGAACTCTGGCGCAAATCGACGGTGGCCAGGTGAAAGCCGAACACCTCGACGGCGCGAATCAGCGGGTGCAGCCGCTCGGCGGTCAGCGCCTGGCCGTGGTGCGCCTGCAGCGAGGTTTCCAGCGTGCGCAGGTCGGCCAGAAATTCCTCGGATTTTGCATAGGGGTTTTGCGGCGCGACGGCGTGGCGGGCTGCTTCGCCGCCGGTCAGCTCCTTGAGCGTGGCGGCCAGGCGGGCATACACGCCGGTCAGGGCGCGCCGGTACGGCTCGTCCTTGCGGTGCTCGCTGGTGTCGGGCGAGCTGGCGGCCAGCGCCTGCATCTCCAGGCTGCAATCGACCAGAATCGCCGACATGGACAGCTCGCTGCCGAGCAAATGCACTTCGGTCAAATAGTGGCGCAGCGCCACATCGGCCTGGCGGCTCAGCGCGTAATTGAGCGTGGCGGCGCTGACGTTCGGGTTGCCGTCGCGGTCCCCGCCAATCCACTGGCCCATGCGCAAAAAGCTGTGTACTGGCAGGTCGCCGAGTTCGCGCTCCAGGTTGGCGTAGAGCTTGGGAATCTCGCGCAGAAATGTCGCTTCGTAGTAACTGAGCGAGTTTTCGATCTCATCGGCCACGGTCAGCTTGCTGTAGCGCAGCAGGCGGGTTTGCCACAGCTGCATAACTCGGGCTTGCAACTGCACTTCATTGGCGGCCAGCTCGCGCGGCGTGAGCGCGTCCTTGGCGCTGCTGACGGCCAGTGCCATCGCCTTGATGTCGTCGCGGGCGGTGAGTAACTGGGCAATGCCGCGCTCGGCGTCCAGAATGCTTTTGCGCTGCACTTCAGTCGGGTGCGCGGTCAGCACCGGCGAGACAAAGCTGCGCGCCAGCGTGTCGGCAATCGTCTGCGGCGCAATGCCGGCCCAGCGCAGCCGTGACAGCGCCACTTCAATGCTGCCTTCTTGCGTGTCGCCGGCGCGCTCGTGGATGATGCGGCGGCGGATGTGATGCCGGTCTTCGGCCAGATTGGCCAGGTGCGAAAAATAAGTGAAGGCGCGGATCACGCTGACGGTCTGGTCGCCGCTGAGGCTTTTGAGCAGGGTTTTGAGCGCCTTGTCGGCTTCCTCGTCGGCGTCGCGGCGGAACGCGACGGAGAGCTGGCGCACCTGCTCGATCAGCTCGTAAGCGGCCACGCCTTCCTGGTCGCGGATCACGTCGCCCAGAATGCGCCCGAGCAGGCGGATGTCTTCGACCAGCGGGCGCTCGTTGCTGCGGGCGCGCCCGGTGGCGGCGCTCTGGTCCGGGGTTTTGGCGGTTTTTTGGGGCGCTGGCGGGCTAGTGGCCGCGCTGTCTTCGTTCGGGTTTTCTTTGACGGTTTTCGTGCGCGGGGAGGTAAGCATCTGGGCCCTTTGGTGCTGAGGCGCCCATGCTAGCATTCACTCCCTCTTTAGATTACCAACAGGTTGGCCGTGGCTGCATCGATTGAAATTTTTTCTTCCCCCCTGAAGGTGGTGATTGCCACGCGTGAAAGCCGTCTGGCGATGTGGCAGGCCGAGCATGTCAAGGCGCTGCTGGAGGCGCGTCTGGGCTGGCAGGTCGAGCTGCTCGGCATGACGACGCAGGGCGACCAGATTCTGGACCGCTCGCTGAGCAAAGTCGGCGGCAAAGGGCTGTTCGTCAAGGAACTCGAAGTCGCTTTGACGGAAGGCCGGGCCGACATCGCCGTGCATTCGCTGAAAGACGTGCCGATGGATCTGCCCGACGGCTTTGCGCTGGCCTGCGTGCTGGAGCGCGAAGACCCGCGTGACGCGCTGGTGTCGAACCAGTTCGCGTCGCTGGCGGACTTGCCGCTGGGCGCTGTCGTGGGCACCTCCAGCCTGCGCCGACTGGTGCTGCTCAAGGCGCTGCGGCCTGATTTGCAGATCGAGCCGCTGCGCGGCAACCTGGACACGCGCCTGCGCAAGCTCGACGAAGGTCAGTACGCGGCCATCGTGCTGGCGGCGGCGGGCCTCAAGCGGCTTGGGCTGGCTTCGCGCATCCGCCAGATTTTTGACCCCGCCGAGATGCTGCCCGCTGCCGGGCAGGGCGCTTTGGGCATTGAAGTGCGCTCTGATCGGGCCGACTTGCTGGCCGCGCTGGGGACGCTGGCGCATACGCCGACCTGGCTGGCCGTGACCGCCGAGCGCACCGTGTCGCGCTCTATGGGCGGCAGCTGCTCGATGCCGCTGGCAGCTTTTGTCACGGCGGTGGGGGCTGACGGCGGCGCGTCGCTGCAGCTCAACGCGGCCTGGGGCGACCCGGCCACGGCCGAGGCTGCTGCGGGCGTTTTGGCCGCCGCGCCCGCGCCGCTGGTGCAGGTGCAGAAAATGGCGCTTGTGAATAATTTTCAGCAAGCCGAGGCTTTGGGTGAAGCCGTCGCCGCCGAATTGCGCGCAGGCGGCGCTGTCTGGGCGGCCAACGCTCCGGCGGCCTGAGTGCCGCGTCAGGCCGATATGCCAGCGCTGCGCGTCATCGTGACCCGGCCCGAGCGCGATGCCCGGCATTGGGTCGGGCAATTGCAGCAAAGCGGCTTTGCCGCCGAGGCGCTGCCGCTGATCGAGATTGCGCCCGCGTCTGGCGCGGCGAGCCAGCAGGCGCTGCGCCAGGCTTGGGGCGCGCTGGCCGGTTACGCCGCCTGCCTGTTTGTCAGCGGCCACGCGGTGGAAAATTTTTTCAAGGGAAGCCCGGCGCTGCCGCCCGGCCTGCGCTGCATGGCGCCGGGGCCGGGCACGGT
Organism: Burkholderiales bacterium; assembly: GCA_038249155.1. Classification (GTDB taxonomy): domain Bacteria; phylum Pseudomonadota; class Gammaproteobacteria; order Burkholderiales; family Burkholderiaceae_C; genus Polaromonas. Next base: position 130,078 of record JBBRWN010000005.1, read on the forward strand.
GGCGGCGCTGGTGGCCGCTGGTGTTCCCGAGGCGCAAATCGACGCGCCCGCGCTTGATGCCGGGCAGTTTGATTCTGAAGCGCTGTGGCAGGTTGTCGGCTCGCGCGACTGGCAGGCTAAGCGCGTGCTGATTGTGCGCGGGCAAAGCCCCGGCGGGCAGGGCGCCTCTTCGGGGCGCGACTGGATCACGCGCCAGTGGCAGAACGCCGGGGCGCAGGTCGATTTTGTCGGCGTCTATCAGCGCCAGGCGCCGGTTTTCAGTCAGGTGCAGTTGCAGCGCGCGCAGCAGGCCAGCGCCGATGGCTCGGTCTGGCTGTTCAGCAGCTCCGAGGCGCTGGCCAATTTGCTGGGCCTGCCCGGCTTGCAAGATGTGGACTGGCGCAGCGCCAGCGCGATTGCCACCCATCCCCGGATTGAGGACGCGGTGCGCGCCGCTGGCTGGGGTGTTGTTATCGCGTCACGCCCGGCCCTTCAGGACATCCGGGTAAGCCTGGGGTCGCTAAAATCAAGCCCTCCATGAGCGACAGCCCTTCCGCCTTGCCCCCCTTGCCGCCGCCCGTTGCTTCTGACGCGTCTGTGCCCGAGTCCGCCCCGGTTTGCGTCGAAACCGGGTCTGAGCGCGTCCCGCCTGCCCCTGAGTCAGCCGTGGCGCCTGCTCCCGAGCCGCCGGTGGCGCCTGCCGACGCCTGGCTGGTGCCGCGCTCCTGGGTGCTGGGGGTGGCGGCGCTGGCCGCTGCCGGTCTTTTGACCAGCGGCCTGCTGTGGCAAAAGCTCGAAATCATCCAGCAGGAACTGGCCCGCCGCACCACCGATTCCAGCGCCCAGTCCACCGAGGCGCGCTCTCTGGCCCGCGAAGCCCAGGAGGGCGCACGCCTGCTGTCGGCCCGACTGGCGCTGCAGGAAACGCGCCTGAGCGAGGTCAGCCTGCAGCGCGGCCAGCTCGAAGAGCTGATGCAAAGCCTGTCGCGCTCGCGCGATGAAAATCTGGTCGTCGATGTCGAGTCGGCGCTGCGGCTGGCCCAGCAGCAGGCCCAGCTGACCGGCAGCGCCGAGCCTTTGCTGGCTGCGCTCAAGTCGGCCGATCAGCGCCTGACGCGCGCCGCCCAACCGCGCCTCAATCCGCTGCAGCGCGCCATTGCCCGCGACATGGACCGCATCAAGGGCGCCAGCGTCATCGACGTGCCGACGCTGATGCTCAAGCTCGATGAACTGGCCGCTTTGGTCGATGACCTGCCGGTTGCCAATGCCATGCTGACCGGCAACGCGCCGTCGGCCCGCTCTGCGCCACGCCCGGCTGCGCTGGCGCCGCAAGGCGCCGCGTCGGCCCCTGAAAGTACCCTGTGGCAGGCGCTGGACACGCAGGCGCTGCAAGCCTGGTCGCAGCGGCTTTTGGGTAGCGTCTGGACCGAGGCGCGCCAGCTGCTGCGCGTCAGCCGCATTGACCAGCCCGAGGCTGCGCTGCTGGCGCCCGAGCAGTCTTTTTTCCTGCGCGAGAACCTCAAGCTGCGCCTGCTCAACGCCCATCTGGCCCTGCTGTCGCGCCAGACCGATCAGGCGCGCTCCGATCTGACCCAGGCCCACGCTTGGCTGCTCAAATACTTTGATCCGGCGTCGCGCCAGAACCGGGTCGCCCTTGAGCTGCTCGATCAGGTGCGCGGCCAGCTCAAAACCAGCGAGCTGCCCCGGCTCGATGAGACCATGACGGCACTGGCCACCGCCGCTGCGGGCCGTTAACTTCACCGGGCAGGAAAAAAATACATGCGCGCCGCTCTGTGGTTTCTGGCCCTGTTTGGCATCGCCGTCGCGGTGGCCCTGTTTGCCGGCAACAACCATGCGGTGGTGACGGTTTTCTGGCCGCCGCACCGGGTCGATGTCTCCTTCAACCTGCTGGTGCTGGTGCTGGCGGGGTTGTTTTTGCTGCTGCATCTGGCCTCGCGCGCGGCGTCGGCGGTGTTTTCGCTGCCGGTGGAAGCGCGGCGCTGGCGCGCCCAGCAAAAAGAGCGCGCCATGTATGGCGCGCTGATGGATGCGCTGGCCCACCTGATGGCCGGGCGCTACATCCGCTCCAGCAAATCGGCGCAGAACGCGCTGGTGCAGGAAAAAAGCCTGGGCGTGGCCACTGACACCTCCGGCCACCCCAGCGGCCACAGCCAGAGCCAGGCCAGCCAGCTGCGCTCGCTGGCCCATCTGCTGGTGGCCGAAAGCGCGCAGGCGCTGCAGCAAAAAACCCTGCGCGACCAGCACCTGCAATGGGCGCTGCAAAGCTCGTCCCAGCGCCACGCGCAGGAACTGCGCGAGGGCGTGCAGTTTCGCGCCGCCCACTGGGCGCTGCAAGACCGTGACGCCGCCGCTGCCCTCGACTGGCTGAGCCAGCTACCGCAGGGCGCGGCCCGGCGCACCCTGGCCCTGCGCATGAAGCTGCGCGCCACCCAGGAGGGCGGGCAAACCCGCCAAGCGCTGGAGACGGCGCGTTTGTTAGCCAAGCACCGGGCGTTTTCTTCCGTGGCAGCGCAAAGCATATTGCGTGGCCTGGCGCTGGAGCTGCTTGACGAGGCGCATGATCCGGCGCAACTGCAGCGCGCCTGGGCGTCGCTGGACGCGGGCGAGCGTGCCATGCCTGAGCTGATGCTGCAGGCCGCTGCCCAACTGATGGCGCTGCAGGGCGACGCCGCACTGGCTCGCATCTGGCTGCTGCCGGTGTGGGAGCAGATGCTGGCGCCCGGCACCGAGCTGGCCGAGCGGCTGTGCCTCAAGCTGATCACTGTGCTGGAAGCCGGTCTGGACTCGCTGGACGCGCCCTGGCTGGCGCGCATCGAAGCGGCCCAGAGCAGCCGCCCGCAGGATGCCCGGCTTGCGTATCTGGCGGGCATGGCCTGCCTGAGCCGCCAGCTCTGGGGCAAGGCGCGCCAGCTGCTGGAGCAGGCCGCGCCCACGCTGCAGGATACGACGCTGCAGCGCAAGGCCTGGTACACGCTGGCCGTTCTGGCCGAGCAGCGCGGCGATGAAGCCGCTGCTGCGCAGGCTTACAGGCAGGCGGCCCAGCCGTAAGCATCTCCCGGCGCTTGCCCCTTGGGCACCAGGAGGACGGCAGCAGCCTCCGGCTCCGGCGCTTCAGTCGCGAGTGGCTTGAGTCCGCAGAACTTTCTTTTCCTTTTCGGTGCGGGGCATCCACCAGAAGCTGTGTCGTTTTTGTAGCCATGAAAAAGGGCCGCATCCCCGAAAGAATACGGCCCTGGGTTCAGGGCTCAAGCGGCCCTGGCTGGCGGCGCTTTAGTCGCCGGACTTTTCAAACGGCAGCGGCAGGCTGTCCAGATGACGCCGGGTTTCGACCAGCACCAGCGGCGCTTCTTCGACAGCCACGACGGGCGGGCGCTCACGCGGCACATGGACGGGCTTGACTTCAGCGGCGATGGCGGCCTGGACTTCGGCGATCTTGGCCGCGTCCGAGTTCACCCATTGCAGGCCGGAACTTTCGGCGACCTGGGCCAAGTCCTGCAGCGGCAGGTCGTAAGCCTGCACCTTCGGCAGGGCGCCGGTGGTGGCGGCGACTTGCGGCGCTGGCGCTGGTTTGGCAGCGGGCGCAGGCATGGGCTTGGCGACGGGCGCGGGCACGGCTGGCGCAGCGGCCACTACCGGCTCAGGCGCAGCCACTGCCACAGGCTTTGCTGCAGCTTCTGCGACAAGCGCGGTTACCGGCGCAGGCGCGGCCAGCGGTGCTGTCAGCTCGACGGCCTGGGGGGCGGGCGCTGGCTGATCCGCAGGTGCTGCGGCCAGTGCTGGCTCGAAGGCTGGCGCCTCGTTGGCCTGCTCAGGGCGCTCGCCACGGCGGTCGCGGCCATAACGGTCACGGCTGCGGCGTTCGCGCTGCGGGCGCTCCTGGCCTTCCTCGATGCCGGGGGCGCCTGCTGCCTGATCGGCGGCGGGCGTCACCAGGATGGCGTTTTCGGCGCCTGGCTCCAGAGCGGCTGCGAGGGCCGGATGGGCGGCTTCAAAGCTGTCCACCTGGGCGCCTGCGACCGGGGCGGCGACGCCTTCGGGACGCGTGTTGCGCGGCTCGTTGCGGCGGCCATTGCGCTCGTTGCCGCGATCACCGCGCTCGCTGCGTTCGCGGCGGATTTCGTCGGTTTCTTCGCTGCGGCTGTCGGTGCGTGGGTTCGGGCGGCGCTCGCCGTCACGGCTGGCTTCCTGCGCCGGACGCTCTTGGCGCACGGGACGTTCCTGACGTTCCTGGCGTTCCTGACGCTGCGGTGCGGCGTCGCCGTTCATCGCGGCGGCCATTGCTGCCTGGTTGGCCAGTGCCAGATCCTGCTCGACAGGATCGCGGGCAATGCGCTCGTTGCGTTCAGGGCGCTCGGTGCGCTCGCCCCGGCGGTTGCTGCGCTCGCCACGGCCTTCGCGGATTTCTGCGTCCGGGCGCGGCTGGCCTTCGGCGCTCAGGTCGCTGCGGCCTTCCTGGCGGTTGTTGGCGCGGTTGTCACCGGCTGGGCGTTCCTGGCGCTCTGGACGTTCTGCACGCTCGGGGCGCTCCTGGCGCTGTTCCGGGCGGGCGCCTTCGGCGCGGCCTTCGCGGCTGTCGCGTGCTTCTGGGCGGCGGCCTTCGGTGCGGCCCTCGCCGTTGCGGCCTTCTGGCGCGCCTTCGGGGCGGGCCGGGCGCGGGGCGTTGCGGCGCGTGTCACGGCCAGCGCGTTCTGGGCGCTCACCGCGCTCGCCGCGCTCAGGGCGTCCTTCGGGGCGCGCTTCGGCGCTGCGCTCGTCTTTTTTTACTTCCGGGACGGCGGCAGGCACGGGCTCGGGCGCCGGGGCTTCCGGCGCGGCGAACAGGCTCTTGAGCCAGCCAAACAGGCCTTTTTCAGCCGGAACTGGGGCGGGCACAGGCTGGGGCACCGGAGCCGGGTCCGGTTTGGCAGCGGCAACCGGCGCTGCTACGGGCACTGGCTTGGGCTTGGGCGGCGCAATCGGCGCGGGCGCATCGGGCAGCACGCCCTTGATGATGGGTTCTTGCTTGTTGTGGCGTTCCTGGCTGCGGCGCGTGACCGTGGTCGGGTCTTCGTGCTCTTCGGCCAGCTTGTAGCTCGCTTCGATGTTGTCTAGGCGCGGGTCGTCGTGCTTGAGGCGCTCTAACTTGTAGTTGGGCGTCTCCAGCGTCTTGTTGGGCACCAAGAGCACATGGATGCGCTGCTTCATCTCGATCTTGCTGATTTCCGAGCGCTTTTCGTTCAGCAGGAAGGAAGCCACATCGACCGGCACCTGGCACAGCACCGAGGCCGTGCTGTCTTTCAGCGACTCTTCCTGGATGATGCGCAAAATCTGCAGCGCCGACGATTCGGTGTCGCGGATGTGGCCCGAGCCGCCGCAGCGTGGGCAGGGAATCGACGCACCTTCAGACAGGGCCGGGCGCAGGCGCTGGCGGCTCATTTCCATCAGGCCGAACTTGCTGATGGTGCCGAACTGGACACGGGCGCGGTCTTGCCTGAGCGCGTCGCGCAGGCGGTTTTCCACGTCGCGGCGGTTGCGGCTTTCTTCCATGTCGATAAAGTCAATGACGATCAGGCCGCCCAGATCGCGCAGGCGCATCTGGCGCGCCACCTCGTCGGCGGCTTCTAAATTGGTGCGGGTGGCGGTTTCCTCGATGTCGCCGCCCTTGATGGCTCTAGCCGAGTTCACATCGACCGAAACCAGCGCTTCAGTGTGGTCGATGACAATCGCGCCGCCCGAAGGCAACTGCACCGTGCGCGCATAGGCCGATTCGATCTGGTGCTCAATTTGAAAGCGGCTGAACAGCGGCGCGTCGTCGCGGTAGCGCTTGACGCGGTGCTCGTGCTCGGGCATGACGTGGGCCATGAACTGGCGCGCTTGCTCATACACGTCGTCGGTGTCGAACAGGATGTCGCCGATGTCGTTGTTGAAATAGTCGCGGATGGCGCGAATGACCAGGCTCGATTCCTGGTAAATCAAAAAGGCGCCCTTGCCGCCCTTGCCTGCGCCGTCGATGGCGGTCCAGAGTTTCAGCAGGTAATTCAAATCCCACTGCAGCTCGGGCGCGCTGCGGCCGATGCCGGCGGTGCGGGCAATGATGCTGGCGCCGGCCGGGTATTCCAGCTTGTCCATGGCTTCTTTGAGCTCGGCGCGGTCTTCGCCCTCGATGCGGCGCGAGACGCCCCCGCCGCGCGGGTTGTTGGGCATCAAGACGACATAGCGGCCGGCCAGCGAGACAAAAGTGGTCAGCGCTGCGCCTTTGTTGCCGCGCTCTTCTTTTTCCACCTGAACCAAGAGTTCCTGGCCTTCGCGGATCACGTCGTTGATGCGCGCCTGGTTCACCGGCACGCCCTGGGTGAAATACTGGCGCGAGATTTCCTTGAACGGCAAAAAGCCGTGGCGGTCTTCGCCGTAATCGACAAAACACGCTTCGAGCGACGGCTCGACGCGGGTGACGACGGCCTTGTAAATGTTGCCTTTGCGCTGCTCGCGTCCTTCAATTTCAATTTCGTAGTCGAGGAGTTTTTGTCCATCGACAATGGCCAGGCGGCGTTCTTCGGCCTGGGTGGCATTGACCAGCATGCGTTTCATGGGTGTTCCTAACAATTCTTCGTTCTAAATCCCGAAAATGGGCGAACGACACCAAAGAGCAACGCTTGCGAACGTGGGGAATTGCCGGAGAGCTTTCGAGGGCACGCAGGCTGACCGAAAAAAATCAGTCAACCAAGTGGTCTGGGCGTAGGCGCGTGGATGGAGTGAGCAGGTATTGGACGGGTAAATGCTACCAAAAAAGTAGCGGATGACACCCGTTGCACAAGGGCTGAAGGCCGATCCATGCCACAAATCAGGGCCAGGAGGCACCGCTGGCATATATAAATCAGACCGACCAGTGTTGTCATCAGAAGCTTACCCGTTGAAGGACTTGATCTCAGCTGGATCCGGGTGCAGCTTTCAGTGTGTGACTGGGGCTGCAGCCCTAATATTCCGTGGTTATATTCGCAAAACGTCGGCTCGTCTGCGTGGGTGTTGCCTTGCTGCGAGGTGCCTGGCACGCGTCGCTTGAGGGGCAATTTCCAGCAGTGGCATCGACCTTCCAGCGAGGCTGTTTGCGGCCTTTTCAGGGGCTCCGGATTTGCGTGGACTAAACTCCCGGCAAATCAACTACATGCAGCGTATCGCTAGTGAAACACATTATAGGGGCAGCTTTGGGCAAGGCAAAACGCCCGTCCAAAGCGCCCGCCCGTCCTATTGCCGCTTCCAGAGCGCCTGTTTTCAATGCCCCGCGCGCGCCTGCGCCCGTGGCGCCGATTCCCGTGGAGGAGCCTAAAAACCTCCAGGCCACGCTGGTCACCGTCAGTGAGGATTACGCTGGTCAGCGTCTCGACAATTTCCTGATTCGCCAGCTCAAGGGCGTGCCCAAGACGCACGTTTACCGCATCATCCGCAGCGGTGAAGTGCGCGTCAACAAGGGCCGCGCCCAGGCCGACACCCGCGTCGAGGCCGGCGACATCGTGCGCCTGCCGCCGGTGCGCACCTCCGAGCGCGCCGAGCAAAAAGCCCAGGCGATGGCGCAGGAAGTGGCGCGCCACGGCGCCAGTTCGACCGTGGGCGGCTACGCGCCCGCCGCCGAGTTTCCGATTCTGTTTGAAGACGACTTTTTGCTCGCCATCGACAAGCCGTCCGGCGTCGCCGTGCATGGCGGCAGCGGCGTGAGCTTTGGCATCATCGAGCAGCTGCGCATGGCGCGGCCCGAGGCCGATTTTCTCGAACTGGTGCATCGACTTGACCGGGAAACCAGCGGCATTTTGCTGATCGCCAAGCGCCGCATGGCGCTCAAGCTGCTGCAGGAGCAGTTCCGCGAGCGCGAGACGGACAAGGTGTATCTGGCCCTCGTCAGCGGCGACTGGCCCGCGAACCAGCGCGTCATCGACAAGGCGCTGCACAAATACCTGCTGCCCAATGGCGAGCGCCGCGTCAAGATCGTGCCCAATGACCACCCGGATGGCATGCGCTCGGTGACGCTGGTCAAGGTCAAGGCGGCGATTCCGGCCAGCGCGCAAGCGCCCGCCACGCCGTTCACTCTGCTCGAAGTGACCATCAAGACCGGCCGCACGCACCAGATTCGCGTCCATCTGGCGGGCGAAGGCCACCCGATTGCGGGCGACGACAAATACGGCGACTTTGAACTCAACAAGGCGCTGCAGCGTTCGGTGGACGGCTCGACTTCGTTGAAACGCATGTTCCTGCACGCCTGGAGCCTCAAATTCAACCACCCGAAAACGCGCAAAGCGGTTCAGTTGCAGGCGTCGTTGCCGCCGCAATTGCAGCAGTTTTTGCCGTTCCGCTCGGCAGAAGTCCAGAATGACTGAAGAATTGGGAACTTCTGCCATGCACGCCAGAAACTTCGACCTGATCGCCTTCGACTGGGACGGCACGCTGTTTGATTCGACCCAGATCATCGTGCGTTCCATTCAGGCGGCGGTGCGCGACGTGGGCGGCAAAAAGCCCAGCGACCAGGCGGCCGCTTACGTCATCGGCATGAGCCTGATGCAGGCGCTGGCCCACGCCGCGCCCGACGTGCCGCGCGAAAAATATCCCGAGCTGGGCGCGCGCTACCAGCATCATTACGCCGTTCACGCCAACGACATCAGCCTGTTCGAGGGCGTGCTGCCGCTGCTTGACGCGCTCAAGGCGCGCGGCCACCTGCTCGCGGTGGCCACCGGCAAAACGCGGCGCGGGCTCGATGAAGCGCTGCAAAGCGTCGAACTGAAAGGCGTTTTTGATGCTTCGCGCACCGCTGACGAAACGGCGGGCAAGCCCCATCCGTTGATGCTGCACGAATTGATGGCGCAATTTGACCTTCCCGCCGAGCGCGTGTTGATGATTGGCGATACCACGCATGACTTGCAGATGGCGCTGAATGCCGCCTGCCCCAGCGTTGGCGTCAGCTACGGCGCGCACGAGCCCGAGGCGTTTGAGGCCTTGCGCCCGCGCCATGTGGCGCACTCGGTGCCCGCGCTGCACGAGTGGCTGCTGGCCAACGGCTGAGGCATGGCGCCCGGCAAACCCCTCTAAACTAAGCCCCATGAACGATTCAAATCAACCTGGCAAAGTGCCTTCCTCTTTTGACTTCCCCAAGGCGCCGGAAAGCCCGTCAGCGCGGGATGCAAGCGCGGCGGGTGCGCCCGGCTGGGAGCGGGCCACGCTGGAAAAGCTCGCCTTTGCCGCGCTGGAGGAGCAAAAAGCCACGCGCCGCTGGAGAACCTTTGTGCGCCTGTCCTGGCTGGCTTTTTTCGGCGCGCTGGTCTGGCTGGCGCTGGAGCGCGGCACGCCCGAGAGCGATGCCAGCACGCCGCACACGGCCGTGGTATCGCTCAAGGGAGAAATTGCCGACGGCGCTGACGCCAGCGCCGAATTTGTCAATGCGGCGCTGCGCGCGGCGTTTGAAGATGACGGCTCCAAGGCGGTGGTGCTTCTCATCAATTCACCCGGCGGCAGCCCGGTGCAGGCCGGCATGATGAACGACGAAATCCTGCGCCTGAAGGCCTTGTACAAAAAACCCGTCTATGCCGTGGTCGAAGAAAGCTGCGCCTCGGCCGCTTATTACATCGCCGTGTCTGCCGACAAGATTTATGTGAACAAGGCCAGCATTGTCGGCAGCATTGGCGTGCTGATGGATGGTTTTGGCTTTACCGGGCTGATGCAAAAGCTCGGCGTCGAGCGCCGCCTGATGACGGCCGGTGAAAACAAGGGCTTTCTCGACCCCTTCAGCCCGCAGACGGACAAGCAGCGCGCCTTTGCGCAGGCCATGCTGAACCAGATTCACCAGCAGTTCATCGCGGTCGTCAAGGCCGGGCGTGGCGACCGGCTCAAGGAAACGCCGGAAATGTTCAGCGGCCTGTTCTGGAGCGGCCAGCAAGCCATTGAGCTGGGCCTGGCCGATGAACTGGGCAGCCTGGACTATGTCGCTCGCGAGGTGGTCAAGGCCGAGGACATCATCGACTACACGCGCCGCGACAACGTGGCCGAGCGCCTGGCCAAGAAGTTTGGCGCGGCGATGGGGGCGGGCGCGATGAAGGCGTTTCAGGTGGCGCCGCTCCCGCGCTGAGCCTGCTTTTTGCTCAGCGGCCCAGGCAGAACACCGTCGGCAGATCCAGCGGCAGAGTTGGCTTGTCGCGCTTCCAGTGGCTGGCCGGGGCGCTGCGCGAGACGCAGTTGTCCAGCGTCAAGCCGCAGCTCAGGGCGAGCCTTGTATTGCCGCTGAGCGTCTGCACCAGCGCCTGCAGCAGCGTGGCGTTGCGGTAGGGCGTTTCAATGAAAATCTGCGTCTGGCCGGTTTTTAGCGCCAGCGCTTCGAGTTCGCGGATGCGCTGGGCGCGCCCGCCCGCGTCCTGCGGCAGGTAGCCGACAAAGGCGAAATTCTGGCCATTCAGGCCGCTGGCGGCCAGCGCCAGCATCAGCGACATGGGTCCCGTCAGCGCCACCACCTGCAAGCCTAGATCATGCGCGGCGCGCACCACCGACGAGCCGGGGTCGGCAATGGCGGGCATGCCCGCTTCGCTGACCAGGCCGATGTCATGGCCAGCCAGCGCCGCCGCCAGCAGCGGCCGGGCGTCGAACTGCCCGGCGTGGTCGCCTTTTTTATGCACCTCGCGCGGCAGCTCCTGAATTTGCTGCGCCTGCACGGGGGTGGCCAGTGGCTGGAATTCGTTGACGCGTTTTAAATAAGCGCGGGTCGATTTGGCGTTCTCGCAAATCCACATCGACAGCTTGGCGGCGATGTGCAGCGTGCCGAGCGGCATCACGTCCTGCAGCGGGGCCAGCGCGGCGCAGCCGAAATCGAGCGGCGCGGGCACCAGATAAAGTTTGCCTTTGGCGGGATGGCTCATGCGCTCACCTCTTGCGCGTTCACCTCTTGGCGGCCCAGCAGCACCACGCCAGCGGCCTGGATCATCCGGCAGGTGCGGATCAAGGGCAGGCCGATCAGCGCCGTCGGGTCGTCGCTGTCAATGGCTTCGAGCAGCGCAATGCCCAGGCCTTCGCTTTTGGCGCTGCCCGCGCAGTCGTAGGGCTGCTCGATGCGCAGGTAGTTTTCAATCTCGGCGTCGGTTAAATCGCGGAATTTGACGCGCACGGCGGCCAGGCTGGTTTGCGCAAAGCCGGTTTCAAGGCAGACGACGGCGACGGCGGTCTGGAAAATCACGGTCTGGCCGCGCATCTGGCGCAATTGAATCACGGCTCGCTCGTAGTTGCCGGGCTTGCCCAGCGGCAGGCCGTTTAAATCGGCGACCTGGTCCGAGCCGATAACGACGGCTTGCGGAAAGGCGCGGGCGACGGCGTGGGCCTTGGCCAGCGCCAGCCGCTCGGCCAGCGCCTGCGGGGCTTCGCCGGGCAGCGCGCTTTCATCGACATCGGGCGCGGCCACGTCAAAGGGAATCTGCAGGCGCTGCAGCAGTTCGCGCCGGTACGGCGAGGTCGAGCCCAGCACCAGCGCGCGGCTGGCCGGGGTCAAGGCAGGCGCCATGCAGGAATCTGCTGGCGCTGGGGGGACAAGGGGAGTGGCAAGGTTCATCCCCCTGATTCTCTTACACTGCAGGGATGTCAAAATCTCTTCACGCCACTCGGCTTAACATGCTGGTCCTTGCCCAGGAAGGCCAGCCGCTCATCGAAATCACGCCGCTGTCACAGCTGGAGCGCCTGGCGCAGGAAGCGCAGGGGCTGGCCTCCGACACCGGCGTCAGTTGGCAGGCGAGGGCCGAATTGCGGCCCGGCTCAGGCACAGAGCCCGATGTCTGGCTGCACCTGCAAGCCAACATTGCCATCCCGCTGACCTGTCAGCGCTGCATGAGCGTGGTGCTCACGCCGCTGGAAGTCGATCAGTGGTATCGCTTTGTCGCCACCGAAGACATCGCGATGGCGCAAGACGACGAGTCTGAAGAAGACCTGCTGGTCATGGCGCCGCAGTTCGATCTGCTGGCCGTACTCGAAGACGAGCTGCTGATGGCGCTGCCGCTGGTGCCCATGCATGACGAATGCCCGGTGGCACCAGTGCTGCAGGTCGGCGAAGAGGAACTGGCGGATGAGGTTGCCGAAAAACCCAATCCGTTTGCGCTGCTGGCCCAGCTGAAAAAAGACAAATCCTGATTTTTGACGGGCTGCCTTTATTTTGCCAAAGCGCCGGGCTTTCGGCTCACGCTATAATCTAAGGCTTCGCGTGCCAATGCAGTGATGCTCCCCCTAGTCAGCTGACTCAGGGGGCCAGTCACCAAAATCTGATATTTGGTGCGAAATTTACCAACACTACACCCCCTGTCAGGAACGAATCATGGCCGTCCAGCAAAACAAAAAGTCCCCTTCCAAGCGCGGCATGCACCGCTCGCACAACGCCCTCGTGGTGCCGGGCATCGCCGTCGAATCGACCACCGGCGAAACCCACCTGCGTCACCACATCAGCCCCACCGGTTTCTACCGTGGCCGCAAGGTGCTGAAAACCAAAGCTGAAGCTTAAATTTCCGTTTCAAGCGACAGGCCCGCACTCATCCTGCGGGCCTTTCTTTTGCCCAAATTTTATTTTTTGACTGAGTCGCTGACACCATGATCCGGATTGCTGTTGATGCCATGGGCGGGGACATCGGTCCGGCCGTTATCCTCCCGGCCAGTCTGGCGTTTTTGCAGGCGCATCCCGAGGCGGTGGTTTTGTTCGTCGGCCAGCTTGACGTGCTGGCCGCGCACCCGGTGTACGCGCCATTGCAGGCGCTGGGGCGCTGCGAATTCGTCGCCGCCAGCGAAGTCGTCAGCATGGACGACTCGATAGAAATCGCCCTGCGGCGCAAAAAAGACTCGTCCATGCGCGTGACGATGAACCAGGTCAAGAGCGGCGCGGCCCATGTCGGCGTCTCGGGCGGCAACACCGGCGCCTTGATGGCCATTGCCCGCTACGTGCTCAAAACGATGGACGGCATTGACCGGCCCGCCATCGCCTCCCAGCTGCCGAACGCGGCGGGCGGGGGCACGACCATGCTCGACCTGGGCGCGAATGTCGATTGCACCGAAGAGCATTTGTTGCAATTCGCCGTGATGGGCTCGGCGCTGGTGGCGGCCATTTCCGACAAGCCCAACCCGAGCGTCGGCCTGCTCAATATCGGCGAAGAAGCGATCAAGGGCGGCGAGATGATCAAAAAAGCCGGCCAGCTGCTGCGCTCGGCCTCCAGCGCGGGTGACATCAATTTTTACGGCAATGTCGAGGGCAACGACATTTTCAAGGGCACAACCGACATCGTGGTCTGCGACGGCTTTGTCGGCAATGTGGCGCTCAAGACCAGCGAAGGCCTGGCGCACATGATCGGCAACTTCATCAAGGCCGAGTTTTCGCGCAACCTGTTCACCAAAATGGCCGCTGTTGTCGCCTATCCGGTGCTATCGGCGTTTAAAAACCGCTTTGACTACCGCCAGTACAACGGCGCAGCGCTGCTCGGCCTGCAGGGGCTGGTGTTCAAGAGCCACGGCTCGGCCGACGCCTTTGCCTTCGAGAAAGCGCTGAACAAGGCTTATGATGCGGCTCGCAACCAGCTGCTCGAAAGAGTCCACGAACGCATTGTTCATGCCGCGCCTTTGCTGGTGGCGGCACGAGCGGCCCAATCATCACCTTCACCATGACCCGTTATTCACGCATCACTGGAACCGGCAGCTACCTGCCACCGCGCCGTTTGACCAATGCCGACTTAGTCGCCGAGCTGGCCGCCAAAGGCCTGGAAACCTCCGACGACTGGATTGTTGAGCGCACCGGCATCCGGGCGCGCCACTTTGCCGCGCCCGATGTCACCAGCAGCGACCTGGGCGCGCAAGCGGCCCGGCACGCGATGGAAGCGGCCGGCGTGCTGCCTTCGGATATTGACCTGGTCATCGTCGCCACCTCGACGCCGGACATGGTGTTTCCGTCGGCGGCCTGCATTTTGCAGAGCAAGCTCGGCATTGCGGGCGGCCCGGCGTTTGACGTGCAGGCGGTGTGCAGCGGCTTTGTCTATGCGCTGACGATTGCTGACTCGATGATCAAAACCGGTCTGGCCAGCAAGGCGCTGGTGATCGGCGCCGAAGTGTTTTCGCGCATTCTCGATTTTTCCGACCGCACCACCTGCGTGCTGTTTGGTGACGGCGCGGGCGCCGTGGTGCTCGAAGCGTCCGAGACGCCCGGCATTCTGGCCAGCGACCTGCATGCCGACGGCAAGCACGTCGGCATCCTGTGCGTGCCCGGCCAGGTTTCGGGCGGCAAAGTCATCGGCAGCCCGCTGCTGACGATGGACGGCCAGGCCGTGTTCAAACTGGCCGTCGGCGTGCTGGAGAGCGCCGCCCGCGCCGCGCTGGCCAAGGCCGAACTGACCGAAGCCGACATCGACTGGTTGATTCCGCATCAGGCCAACATCCGCATCATGCAAAGCACCGCCAAACGGCTGAAGATGTCGTTTGACAAGGTGATTGTCACTGTCGATCAGCATGGCAACACCTCGGCGGCCTCGATTCCGCTGGCGCTGGACGCGGCCGTGCGCAGCGGCAAGGTCAAAAAAGGCGACACGCTGATGCTTGAAGGCGTGGGCGGGGGCTTTACCTGGGGCGCGGTGCTGCTCACCTACTGAGCGGGCTGGCGTCAATGGGGTGAAAAACCGGCATTTTTCTACAATGGGCGGCACCATTTTTCGCCATTGATCATTGGAGACATCACTTGAAATCGTTTGCTTTTGTTTTTCCCGGTCAGGGCTCGCAGTCGGTCGGCATGCTCGACGGCTGGGCTGACCATCGTGTCGTGGCGCAAACCGTGGCCGAAGCGTCGGACGCGCTGGCTGAAGATGTCGGCCAGCTCATCAAAAACGGCCCCAAGGAAGCGCTGGCCCTGACCACCAACACCCAGCCGGTGATGCTGGTCGCTGGTGTGGCCGCTTACCGCGTCTGGATGGCCGAAACCGGCGCCGCGCCCGCCGCTGTCGCTGGGCATTCGCTGGGCGAATATTCTGCGCTGGTGGCGTCGGGCGTGCTGACGCTGGCGCAGGCCGCGCCGCTGGTGCGCTTTCGCGCGCAGGCGATGCAGGACGCCGTGCCGGTCGGCATGGGCGCAATGGCCGCGATTCTGGGCATGGACGCCGCGAAAGTCATTGCCGGTTGCGCCGAAGCGACGCAGACTTTTGGCGCCGCTTCGCCGGAAATCGTCGAAGCCGTCAATTTCAACGACCCGCTGCAGACCGTCATTGCGGGCAGCAAGGCGGCTGTTGAAAAAGCCTGCGAAATTTTGAAAGCCAACGGCGCCAAGCGCGCCTTGCCGCTGCCGGTGTCGGCGCCGTTTCACTCCAGCTTGATGAAGCCCGCCGCTGAAAAGCTCAAGGCGCAGCTGGCCGCCACCGCGTTTGCCGCGCCGCAGATTCCCGTCATCAACAACATTGACGTGGCGATTCAAACCGACGCGGACGCCATCCGCGATGCGCTGTACCGCCAGGCGTTCGGCCCGGTGCGCTGGGTCGAATGCGTGCAGGCCATCAAGGCGCGCGGCTTGACCACGCTGGTCGAGTGCGGCCCCGGCAAGGTGCTGGCCGGTCTGGCCAAAAGAATTGATCCCGAACTGACCGGGGCGCCACTGTTTGATCCCGCCTCATTGGCGGCCGTGAAGGAATTACTCGCATGAACGACGTGAAATTTGAAGGCCAGGTGGCCCTGGTCACCGGCGCCTCGCGTGGCATCGGCGCCGCTATTGCGCTGGAGCTGGCGAAAAAAGGCTTGATCGTCATCGGCACCGCCACCAGTGACGACGGCGCAGCCAAGATCAGCGCGACACTGGCGGCTTTTCCCGGCTGCGGCGGGCGCAAGCTCAATGTCAACGATGGCGCCGAAGCCGAGGCGCTGATTGACCAGATCGTCAAGGCGCACGGCGGCCTGCAGGTGTTGGTGAACAACGCGGGCATCACCCGCGACACGCTGGCCATGCGCATGAAAGACGACGACTGGGACGCGGTGCTGGAGACCAACCTGAAGGCGGTGTTCCGCATGAGCCGCGCCGTGATGCGCACCATGATGAAGCAGCGCTATGGTCGCATCATCTCCATCACTTCGGTGGTGGGCGCATCGGGCAATGCCGGTCAGGCCAATTACGCCGCCGCCAAGGCAGGCGTGGCGGGCATGACGCGGGCGCTGGCGCGCGAGCTGGCTTCGCGCAACATCACCGTCAACTGCGTGGCGCCCGGCTTCATTGAAACCGACATGACCGCCCACCTGCCCGAAGAGCAGCAAAAATCCCTGCTGGGACAAATCCCGCTGGGCCACCTGGGCAAGCCCCAGGATATCGCCCACGCGGTGGCTTTCCTGTCCAGCCCGCAGGCCGCCTACATCACCGGCCAGGAGCTGCATGTCAATGGCGGCATGCACATGTAAGGCGCCCGGCGCTGAGTTAAATACACACCAATCGAAGCCGGTTTTTATCCGTCCGGCCCGGTGCTCGGGAACAACTTCCCGACGCGGTAAAATCACGGATTAATTTACAACCCTCAGAGGGATTTATGAGCGATATCGAAGCACGCGTTAAGAAGATCATTGCCGAGCAGCTTGGCGTGGAAGAAAATCAAGTCACCAGCGAAAAGTCCTTTGTGGCTGATCTGGGCGCTGATTCGCTGGACACCGTCGAACTGGTCATGGCGCTCGAAGACGAGTTTGGCATCGAGATTCCGGATGAAGACGCCGAGAAGATCACCACCGTCCAGAACGCGATTGACTACGCCACCAACCATCAAAAAGCCTAAGGCTTTCACGCCTTTGTCGTCACCAGCCTGAAAGGCGCCCAAGCGGACTTTTCAGGCTTTTTTTTCAGGATTACTGAATGAGCCGTCGTCGTGTTGTCGTGACAGGTCTGGGTTGTGTCACGCCGGTAGGAAATACCGTCGCCGAATCCTGGTCCAGCGTCCTTGCCGGAACCTCCGGCATTGACCTGATCACCCATTTTGATGCGAGCAATTTCGCCTGCAAGTTTGCCGGCGAGGTCAAGGGTTTCAATATCGCGGATTACATCCCCGAAAGAGAAGCCCGGCACATGGACCGCTTCATCCATCTGGGGCTGGCGGCGGCCTGCCAGGCGGTGGCCGACAGCGGCTTGCCCACCGGCGACGCGCTCGACTACGAGACGGCGACGCGCATCGGCTGCAACATTGGCTCAGGGATCGGCGGCCTGCCGCTGATCGAGAGCACGCATGCCGAATACGCCAGCCGTGGCCCGCGCCGCATCTCCCCGTTTTTCGTGCCCGCGACCATCATCAACATGATCTCCGGCCATGTCTCGATCAAGTTCGGCTTCAAAGGCCCGAACATCAGCGTCGTGACCGCCTGCACCACCGGTCTGCATGCCATCGGCCTGTCGGCGCGGATGATTGAATACGGCGACTGCGATGTGATGATCGCCGGCGGTGCCGAGGCGACGACTTCGGCGCTGGGCGTGGGCGGCTTTGCCTCGGCCCGCGCCCTGTCCACCCGCAACGACGACCCGAAAACCGCCTCGCGCCCCTGGGACAGGGACCGCGACGGCTTTGTGCTGGGCGAGGGCAGCGGCGTGGTGGTGCTCGAAGAGTACGAGCACGCCAAGGCGCGCGGCGCCAAAATTTACGCCGAAGTCGTCGGCTTCGGCATGACGGGCGATGCGTTCCACATGACCACGCCTGACGTGGATGGCCCGCGCCGCTCGATGGTGATGGCCTTGAAAAATGCCGGTGTCAATGTCGATCAGGTTCAATACCTGAACGCGCACGGCACCTCTACGCCGCTGGGCGATCTGAACGAAACCAACGCGATCAAGGCCGCTTTTGGCAGCCACGCGAAAGACCTGGTCGTCAGCTCGACCAAGTCGATGACCGGCCATTTGCTCGGCGGCGCGGGTGGCATCGAGTCGGTGTTCACCGTGCTGGCACTGCACCACCAGAAGATTCCGCCCACGATCAACATCTTCAACCAGGATCCAGAGTGCGATCTGGATTACTGCGCCAACACGGCGCGCGACGCCAAGCTCGACATCGCCGTGAAGAACAACTTCGGCTTTGGCGGCACCAACGGCACGCTGGTGTTCAAGCGGGTCTGAGTTCACCTGACTGCCTTGAGCCTTCACAACGCCCCGCCGGTTTTTTACCCGCTGGGGCGTTCGTACTTTCTGGGCGGCTTGTTGCTGGGCCTGTGGCTGGCTGGCGCGCTGCTGGTGCTGGCCTGGGCCAGTCTGGCCAGCCTGTCTGGCGCGCAGCTGCTGGCCGCTTGTGCCGCCGTTGCGCTGGCTGGCGTCGCCGCTGCCCTGCACTGGAAAAATACCCCGTTCGGCCAGCTCGCCTGGGATGGCCAGGCGTGGTGTTGGGTGAGCGCCGCCGACCCGCTCGGCGTTGTCGCGCCTGATGTGGCTGTGGTCGCCGACCTCCAGCGCTGGCTGCTGCTGCGGCTTGAAAGCCAATCCGGCGTCTGCCTGTGGCTCTGGGCTGATCGGCGGGCTGCGCCCGAGCGCTGGCTGGCGCTGCGCCGGGCGGTGTATTCGCCGCACCGGTTTTCGGGCGCGGCGCAGCCGCACGATGCGCTCGCGGGCGCTCCGGCTGTGGCAGTATCGACCACCATGCACCCGATCCAGACCCCGCACCCCACGCCATGAGCGCCGAACTCCCGCCGCTGCCCGAGAAGGTAGCTGACAAGGCCGCCGATAGCGATGCCCAGCTGGTCGAGCGCAGCGTCGCGGGCGACCAAAAAGCCTTTGAGCTGCTGGTCATCAAATACCAGCGACGCATCCAGCGCCTGATCGGGCGCATGGTGCGCGACGTGGATCTGGTCGAAGACATCGCGCAGGACACTTTTATCCGCGCTTACCGGGCGCTAGCCCAGTTCCGGGGCGAGGCCCAGTTCTACACCTGGCTGTACCGCATTGCCATCAACACGGCGAAAAAAGCCCTGATGGATTTAAAGCGCAATCCGACGGTTTCGGAAAATGCCTATAAATCCGATGACGACGATGAAACTTCCCCGGTCGAGAACGAACTAACCAGTTCCGAAACGCCCGATGCGGTGCTCGCCAGCAAGGAAATTGCCCAGATCATCAATGCGGCGATGGAGGCTTTGCCCGAAGAGCTGCGTGAGGCGATCACGCTGCGCGAAATTGAAGGTTTGAGTTATGAAGAGATTTCTGTTGCGATGAATTGCCCGGTCGGCACCGTGCGTTCGCGCATTTTCCGGGCGCGCGAGGCGATTTCGGCGAAGGTCAAGCCGCTGCTGGAAAACCAGGGCGGAAAGCGTTGGTAAGCTTGGTTTTTTATTGTCATATCCATGAGTCAGAGCAAGTTTTCAGTCCACCCCCGAATCGGCAGACCCGCTGCCCGTGAACCGCATGACACCGTCCCAGTCCACCCGTGAGAGCCTGTCTGCCCTGATCGATGACGAGCTGGGCGATGAGGAACTGGCCGCCTTGCTGGAGGCTTGTCAGCATGACGAAGCTGCGCTGGGCTGCTGGAGCCGTTACCAGTTGATTGGCGAGGCGCTGCGCGCCCCGGCGGCTGTCGCTGCGGGCGGGGCGCCCGGTGCAGAACTGGCTTTTGTCAGCCGCCTGAGCCAGCGGCTGGCGCAGCAGGCCGTGGCGGCGCCGCTGGCCCTCGCCACACCAGTGCTGCAGCCCGTCGCAGCCGAAGCATTGCAGCACCGGGGACTAGCCGCCAACGACGGCATTTTTCGCTGGAAACTGGTTGCCGGTGTCGCCTGCCTGGCGGCGGTTTCGGCGATTGCCTGGAATGTTTCCGGGTTGCTGGGGCCGACTCCCGGGTCGCAGCTGGCCCAGGCTTCTTTCACGGCGCCGGTGATGGTGGCTTCGCCGCAGGGCGTCGTAGTGCGCGACGCCAGGCTCGAAGAGCTGCTGGCAGCGCACCGGCAGTTCGGCGCCACTTCGGCGCTGCAAGAGCCCTCGGGGTTCTTGCGTAACGCCGCGTTTGACATGCCGCAGGTGGCCGTTGCGGGCCGCTGAGTGGCGCAACAGCGTTATTGACCGATGATTTTGACAACGCTACGCGCTGCTGTCCTGGCACTGTTCGCCTGCTTTTTCGCGCTGCGGGCGCTGGCCCAGCCGCCGGTGCAGGCGCCGCTGCCCGCGCCAGCCGCTTCCACCGCCGCAGCAATGGCCGCAGCAATGGCCGCAGAGACGCAGAGCCTGCATGACTGGCTCCGGGAAATGCACGCAGCGGCCAAAAACCGCAGCTACGCGGGCACCTTCGTCGTGTCCTCGGGCGGCGCCATGTCCAGCGCCAAAATCTGGCATGTGTGCGAAGGCAGCCAGCAAATCGAGCGCATCGAGACCCTGAGCGGCGCGCCGCGCTCGACCTTTCGCCACAACGACCAGCTCATCACCTTCCTGCCGGAACACAAGGTTGCGCGCAGTGAACAGCGGCAGTCGCCGGGCCTGTTTCTCGACGGGTTTGATTCGGCCGACAGTCGCATCGCCGATTTTTATAAATTCAAGCGCGGCGGCACCGAGCGGGTCGCCGGTGTCCAGGCCGATGTCAGCCTGCTGCTTCCCCGGGACGGGCTGCGCTTTGGCTACCGCGTCTGGACCGAGCGCAAAAACGCTCTGGTCGTCAAGCTGCAGACGCTGGACGCCGACGCCCGGGTGCTGGTGCAGGCGGCTTTTTCCGAGCTGCAGCTTGATGCGCCGATCAAAATGGACAAACTCCTGCTGATGATGAATAAGCGCGAAGGCTACCGGGTTGAAAAACCCGTGCTGATCAAAACCACAGCGGATCTGCAGGGCTGGACACTGAGTGTGCCGGTGGCCGGCTTCAAGTCCGTCAGCTGCTACAAGCGCCCGGCCGGTGCGGCCGGTGTGCCCAGCGCAGCGGCTCCGGGCGAAGCGCCTTTGCAGTGGATTTTTTCCGACGGTTTGGCGTCGGTGTCGATTTTTGTCGATTTGCTTGATCCCGGAAGCGCGCTTCAGGAGGCAAGTTTTTCGATGGGCGCGACCCAGGCGCTGACCCGCCAGTTGGACGCCTACCGGATCACCGTCATCGGCGAAGTGCCGATGGCGACGCTGCAACTGTTTGCCAATGGCGTGGCGCATAAAAAGTAAAGCACCCTCTGCGCGGCTGGATTGTTTTTGGCGCCCCCGGCCCCCATGTCTTATAAGAGATTCGGCGTGCTTGACTGATTGATTTTTCCCCCCTGAATAACGAGGCTGATGATGCTTGAATTGAACTGGAAACCGCTGCGCCCTTATATGGCTGCGAGCTTGATGGCCGTCGCTGCTGTCGGCACGGTGCTGCCGACGGCGTCGGTCTGGGCGCAAAGCCGGGCGTTGCCCGACTTCACCGATCTGGTCGAGCAGGTCGGGCCGGCGGTGGTCAACATCCGCACCCTGGAAAAAGTCAAAGCGTCGGACACGGCGGGCGTGGACGAGCAGATGCTGGATTTTTTCAAGCGCTTTGGCATTCCCGTGCCGCCCAATCTGCCGCGCGGCCCGCGCCAGAATCCGGCCCCGAACCCGGACCAGCCCGATGAGGAGCGCTCACGCGGCGTCGGCTCGGGATTCATCCTCTCCAGCGACGGCTTTGTCATGACCAACGCCCATGTCGTCGAAGGCGCCGATGAAGTTCTCGTCACCCTGACGGACAAGCGCGAATTCAAGGCCAAAATCATCGGCGCCGACAAGCGCAGCGATGTCGCCGTGGTCAAAATTGATGCCACCGGCCTGCCTGCCGTGAAAATCGGCGACATCAACCGGCTCAGGGTCGGCGAGTGGGTGATGGCCATCGGCTCGCCGTTCGGCCTGGAGAGCACCGTGACGGCGGGCATCGTCAGCGCCAAGCAGCGCGATACCGGCGACTACCTGCCTTTTATCCAGACCGATGTGGCCATTAACCCCGGCAATTCCGGCGGCCCCTTGATCAACATGCGCGGCGAGGTGGTCGGCATCAACAGCCAGATTTATTCGCGCTCGGGGGGCTTTCAGGGTATTTCTTTTTCAATACCGATTGACGAGGCGATGCGCGTGTCCGAGCAACTGCGCCGCAGCGGCAAGGTCACGCGCGGGCGCATCGGCGTGCAGATTGACCAGCTTAGCAAGGAAGTGGCCGAGTCCATCGGTCTGCCCAAGGCGCAGGGCGCGCTGGTGCGGGCCGTTGAAAGCGGCGCCCCGGCGGACAAGGCGGGCATAGAGGCCGGGGACATCATCCTCAAGTTTGACGGCAAGATCATCGACAAGGCCAGCGACCTGCCGCGCCTGGTTGGCAATGTCAAACCCGGCGTCAAGGCGGTGGTAACCGTGTTTCGGCGCGGCGTGACCAAAGACCTGCCCGTCACCATTACCGAGCTGGAGGCCGACAAGCCCGCCCGCAGCGCGTCCAAGCCGTCCGCCAAGGCGCCGGTTGCCGGTCCGGCCCAGGCGCTGGGCCTGTCCATCAGCGAGGTGCCCGACGCCGTGAAGAAGGAGCTCAAGATCAAGGGCGGCGTCAAGGTCGATGCCGTCGAGGGCGCGGCGGCCCGTGCCGGTCTGCAGGAAGACGATGTGATCGTGTCCGTCGGCAATCTGGAAGTCGCCAGCGTCAAGGCATGCGAGGCAGTGCTGGCGAAACTTGACAAGTCCAGGCCGGTCACGCTGCTGGTGCGCCGGGGTAACTTGGTGCAGTTTGTGATGATCCGGCCGACGCGCTGAGGGCTATCCAAGGCCTTGGTTAGAATGCAGCAGGCTTTTTGCCTACAATGAAGTCCCAACTATCGCAGTTGCCATAGATTGTTGGTTCAGGGCGCGTCATTGTCAGGCGCGCCTTTTTTTATGCTCTCTTGCGATGGCATCGCTATTTTTTCGCAATACTTTCACGCACTTAGGCATTTTCGTTGATGAATCACATTCGAAATTTTTCGATCATTGCGCACATTGATCATGGTAAATCCACCCTCGCGGACCGGCTGATCCAGCGCTGCGGCGGTTTGCAGGATCGCGAGATGAGTGCGCAGGTGCTCGATTCGATGGACATCGAAAAAGAGCGCGGCATCACCATCAAGGCGCAGACCGCCGCGCTCCAATACAAGGCGCTTGACGGTCAGATCTACAACCTGAACCTGATCGACACGCCCGGCCATGTGGACTTTTCTTATGAAGTCAGCCGCTCGCTGTCGGCCTGCGAAGGCGCGCTCTTGGTGGTCGATGCCAGCCAGGGCGTGGAAGCGCAGACGGTGGCCAACTGCTACACCGCACTGGACTTGGGCGTGACCGTGGTGCCAGTGCTGAACAAAATGGACCTGCCCCAGGCCGACCCGGACAACGCGCGCCAGGAGATTGAAGAGGTCATCGGCATTGACGCCACCGACGCCATTCCCTGCAGCGCCAAGACCGGCATGGGCATCGACGAGATCCTCGAAGCCGTCGTGGCATTGATTCCCGCGCCCAAGGGCAACCCGGACGCCGCCCTGCGCGCCATGATCATCGACAGCTGGTACGACGCCTATGTGGGCGTGGTGATGCTGGTGCGCGTGGTCGATGGCCGCCTGGTCAAGGGCGAGCGCATCAAGCTGATGGCCAGCGAGGCGACCTATATCTCCGAGCAGCTGGGCGTGTTCACGCCGCACACCGAGCCGCGCCCCTCGCTCGAAGCGGGCGAAGTCGGCTTTGTGATTGCCGGCATCAAGGAGCTGCAGGCCGCCCGCGTCGGCGACACCATCACGCTCATCAAAGGCGGCAGCGGCGGCGCGGCTTTTACGGCCACCGAAGCGCTGCCGGGTTTCAAGGAAATCCAGCCCCAGGTGTTTGCCGGCCTGTACCCGTCGGACGCGAGCGAATACGAGTCGCTGCGCGACGCGCTGGAAAAATTGAAACTCAACGATGCCTCGCTGCACTACGAGCCCGAAGTCAGCGAAGCGCTGGGCTTTGGCTTTCGCTGCGGCTTTTTAGGCTTGCTGCACATGGAAATCGTCCAGGAGCGCCTGGAGCGCGAGTTTGACCAGGACTTGATTACCACGGCGCCCAGCGTGGTCTATGAGGTGCTCAATTCCAGCGGCGACATCATCAAGGTCGAGAATCCGTCGAAGATTCCCGATGCTGGCCGGATCAACGAGATTCGCGAGCCCATCGTCACCGTGCATCTGTACATGCCGCAGGATTATGTCGGCGCCGTCATGACGCTGGCCAACCAAAAGCGCGGCATTCAGCTGAACATGGCTTACCACGGCAAGCAGGTCATGCTGACTTACGAAATGCCGCTGGGCGAGATCGTGCTCGACTTCTTTGACAAGCTCAAATCGGTCTCGCGCGGCTACGCGTCGATGGACTATGAGTTCAAGGAGTTCCGCGCCTCGGACGTGGTGAAGGTCGATATTTTGCTCAACGGCGAGAAGGTCGATGCGCTGTCCATCATCGTTCACCGCAGCCAGTCGGCCTACCGGGGCCGGGCGGTGGTGGCCAAGATGCGCGAGATCATCTCGCGCCAGCAGTTCGATGTCGCCATCCAGGCGGCCATCGGCGCCAACATCATTGCCCGTGAAACCATCAAGGCGCTGCGCAAGAACGTGATTGCCAAATGCTACGGCGGCGATATTTCGCGCAAAAAGAAGCTGCTTGAAAAGCAAAAGGCGGGTAAAAAGCGCATGAAGCAAATCGGCTCGGTGGAAGTGCCGCAAGAAGCCTTCCTGGCCATTTTGCAGGTGGAAGACTGATGCGCGGCGCGATGAGTTCGATCACCGCTGCGGTGCTGGCGGCCTTTATCGGCTATGGCGCGGCCTGGTATTTCGGCTTGGTGGAAGGCAATTTTTCGCTAATGCTGTTCCTGGCCTCGGTGGTCACCGGCATTTACTGGCTGGCCGAGCATTTTTACTTCCTGCCCCAGCGCCGCCAAGCCGTGGCAGCGCTCGAAGCCAATGCCGCCAAGCGTCAGGCCGAGCTGGCCAGCCAGGGCATCACCCAGGTCGATGACAACACCGGCGATGCCAAAGCGCGGCTCATCATGCAGCCCTGGTGGCTGGACTGGACCGCCGGGCTGTTCCCGGTGATCGTGGTGGTGTTTTTGTTGCGCTCGTTTTTGTTCGAGCCGTTCAAGATTCCCTCGGGCTCGATGATTCCGACGCTGCTGGTGAACGACCTGATTCTGGTGAACAAGTTTTATTACGGCGTGCGCCTGCCGGTCATCAACCTCAAGGTGCTGGACAACCACAGCCCGCAGCGCGGCGACGTGATGGTGTTCCGCTACCCGCCCAAGCCCAGCCTGGACTACATCAAGCGCGTGGTCGGCATTCCCGGTGACGAGGTCGCTTACCTGAACAAGCAGCTCACCATCAACGGCCAGCCGCTGCCCAAGACGCAGCTGCCGGACTTTTTTGATGCCGATGCCATGCGTTACGCCAAGCAGTTCCAGGAAGTCAACGGCAACAAAGCCTACCGCCTGCTCAACGACGACGAGCGGCCTGCCTTCATTGCCGGTGCTGACGATTTTTCGTTCCGGGAAAATTGTCGCTACAGTAGCGAGGGCGTGGTGTGCAAGGTGCCGGAGGGCCATTATTTTATGATGGGCGACAACCGCGACAACTCCCTGGATTCCCGTTACTGGGGTTTTGTCCCCGAGAAAAATATTGTTGGCAAAGCCTTTTTTGTCTGGATGCATTTTGGAAATTTCAAGCGCATTGGCGCTTTTGAATGATTTTTCAGGGAAAGCACGCTCCAGCCTTTTCTGACAGAATTTTTCTGTTTTTTTAATCAGGGTAAAACAATGAAACATCAGCAGCGTGGCATTTCCTTCATCGGCCTTTTGTTTGTTGGCGGCATTCTGGCGTTCGCCGGTATTTTGGCGGCCCAGATATTGCCGACGGTGATGGAGTACCAGACCATTCTCAAGACGGTCAACAAAGCCGCTGGGAGCGGAACCACAGTGGGGGAAGTTAAATCCCTGTTTGACAAGGCAGCAACGATTGACAACATCCATTCGATTTCTGGAAGAGACCTGGAAGTGACGAAAGAGGGCGACAAGACGGTCGTGTCTTTTGCCTATACCCGTGAAATTCACCTCGTGGGTCCCGCTTTCATCCTTCTTAAATACAACGGCAAATCCCAATAAGTGAGAGCCATCATTATCTCCAGCCTGCCTTTGCAGGCTTTGCAAAAGCGCCTGCAGCATGAATTCGCCAATCCCCGGCTGCTGCAGCAGGCGCTGACGCACCGCAGCTTTTCCGCCGACCACAACGAGCGTGTCGAGTTTCTGGGCGACTCCGTGCTGAACCTGGCGGTCGCCGGGCTGCTGTATGAACAGCTGAGCGAGCTTCCCGAGGGCGATCTGTCGCGCGTGCGGGCCAATCTGGTCAAGCAGGAAACCCTGCACCAACTGGCGCTCGTTTTGGACCTGCCGGACCTGCTGCGCCTGGGCGAGGGCGAAGCGCGCTCCGGCGGGCACAAGCGGCCCTCCATCCTGGCCGATGCCGTTGAAGCCGTCATTGGCGCGGTCTATCTGGACGCCGGTTTTGACAAGGCCGACCAGCTGGTGCGCCGCCTGTTCAAGGATGTGCAGATCAATCCGCAAATGCAAGCCATCGGCAAAGACCCGAAAACCCAATTGCAGGAGTGGCTGCAGGGGCGCAAAATGAAGCTTCCGCTTTACCGGGTGGCGGGCACTCTCGGCGCTGCGCACCAGCAGACCTTCGAGGTGGACTGCGAAATTGCCGAACTGGGCCACACCGAGCGCGGTGTTGGCGCCTCGCGCCGGGCCGGTGAGCAGGCCGCTGCGGCGGCCATGCTGGTATTTGTTCAGGCGCTGAAGTCCTGAGCCAGCGCTGCAACTGCCCTTTCCGGGTGGCAGCCCAACACGATAAATGGATTTATGAGCACAGGTAAAAAACAAACCCCCAAGCCCGCACCCGCCCCAGCGCCGGTTGCGAACGTCATACCAGTTTTGCCGGTCACGCAAAGCCAGGATGCGCTAGACGCCATGCTGGCGCGGGCAACTTCTGCGCGCGGCGCGGCCGTGCCGTCGTCTGAGAGCGCGCCCGCCGCTGCCGCCGTGCCAGAGCATGAGCAGCGCTGCGGCCTGATTGCCATCGTCGGCAAGCCCAATGTGGGCAAATCGACGTTGCTCAATGCGCTGGTGGGCCAGAAGGTCAGCATCACCTCGCGCAAGGCGCAGACCACGCGCCACCGCATCACCGGCATGCGTACCCGCGCCGCGACGCAGTTCGTGTTTGTCGATACGCCGGGTTTCCAGACCCGGCACGGCAACGCGCTGAACCGCTCGCTGAACCGCACGGTGGTCGGCGCCGTCAACGATGTTGATCTGATCGTGTTCGTCGTTGAAGCGGGCCAGTTCAACCTGGCCGACGCCAAGGTGCTGGCGCTGCTGCCCGAAAAAACGCCTGCTATTTTGCTGGCCAACAAGTTCGATTTGATCCACCGCCGCGCCGAGATTGCGCCCTGGCTGCGCGATATGCAGGAGCGGCACAACTTTGCCGAGTTCGTGCCGATGTCGGCGAACAGCGCCAAGGATGTCGAGCGCCTGTTCGGCATCTGCGAAAAATACCTGCCGGTGCAGCCCTGGATGTACGAGGCCGACGCGCTGACCGACCGCAGCGACCGCTTCATGGCCGCCGAGATCATCCGCGAAAAGCTCTTTCGCCTGACCGGCGACGAGTTGCCTTACACCTCGACCGTCATCATCGACAAGTACGAGGAAGAGGGCGCTTTGCGCAAGATCGCCGCCACCATCGTCGTCGAGCGCGACGGCCACAAGGGCATGATCATCGGCGAGAAGGGCGAAAAATTGAAACGCATCGGCACCGAAGCGCGGCATGAACTCGAAGCGCTGACTGGCGGCAAGGTGTTCCTGGAAATCTGGGTCAAGGTGCGCTCGGGCTGGGCCGATGACGAGGCCCGCGTCAAGACCTTCGGCTACGAGTGAGTGGCCGCCCAACGCATCAGTCATGAGCCCGCCTATGTGCTGCACCGCTACGACTGGAGCGAGTCCAGCCTGATCCTGGACGTGTTTACCCGCCACCACGGCCGCATCGCGCTGGTGGCCAGGGGCGCGAAAAAGCCCAGTTCCAGCTTTCGGCCGATTTTGCTGCCGCTGCAGCCGCTGCATCTGGCCTTTGGCGGTGACGCGGAAATTCGCAGCCTCAAAAGCGCCGAGTGGCAAGGCGGCCATGTGATGCCCACAGGCGATGCGCTGCTGTCCGGCTACTACCTCAACGAGCTTTTGATGCGCCTGCTGGCGCGTGAAGACCCGCACCCGGTGCTGTTCGACGCCTACGCCGCCACGGTGCAGTTGCTGGCCAGCCAGAATCCGGAGATGCTGCAACTGGCGCTGCGTGCGTTTGAACTGCGCCTGCTGCGCGACATTGGCTTGCTGCCCCGGCTGGACGCCGAAACCGCCACGCTCGCGCCGGTAGCGCCGCAGGGCCGCTATGTGCTGCTGCCGGAAACCGGCCTGCGGCCCGCGCACGATGATGAGCGTGCCAGCCTGCCCGGTGCGCAGTGGCAGGCGCTGCAGCAGTCGCTGGACGGCCAGGCCGTGTTTGCCCAGACGCTGCAGGCCTGCATTCCCGCTGCCAACGAACTTAAAACCCAATTGCGCGCCTTGCTGCACTACCATTGCGGCGTCAGGGTTCTCAAGACCCGGCAAATGATGATCGACCTGCAAGCCCTTTAATCTGTCAATTCGCCTGTCAACCCGCCATGATCGCCTTATTTCATCCCCGCCCTGCGTCATCACATCCGCCCCATCCGCCTGGCACGCGAAAAACCGCCCTGTCGGTCAATGTGAACAAAGTGGCGCTGCTGCGCAACACCCGTCACCTCGATATTCCAAATGTGACCCGCGCCGCCGAGCTGTGCCTGCAGGCGGGCGCGCAGGGCATCACCGTTCATCCCCGGCCTGACGAGCGCCATATCCGGCCCGATGACGTGTATGAAATTGCCGCGCTGATGAAGGACTGGCCGCACTGCGAGTTCAACATCGAAGGCAACCCGTTCCAGAACCTGATGCAGTTTGTGCTCGACCTGTCGGCCCGGGGCCTGCCGCTGCACCAATGCACGTTTGTGCCCGACAGCGAAGGCCAGTTCACCAGCGATCACGGCTGGAGCCTGCCGCAGGACGCCGAGCGGCTCAAGCCGCATATCGCCTACGCCCATGCGCGCGGCGTGCGCGTCAGCCTGTTCATGGACCCGGTTCCGGCCGCGATGAGCACCGTCAAGGCCCTGGGCGCAGACCGTATCGAGCTGTACACCGAAACCTACGCCAGCGCCCGGTCCGGCGCTGAAAAAGCCAAGGCGCTGAGCCACTTTATCGAAACGGCGCGGGTCGCCGCCGCCGTGGGCCTGGGCGTCAACGCCGGCCACGACCTGAACCGCGAGAACCTCACCGAATTCCTGCGCGCCGTGCCCGGCGTGCTGGAAGTGTCCATCGGCCACGCCTTGATTGCCGACGCGCTGGAACTCGGCTATGGCGCCACGGTGAAAGACTACCTGCGCTGCATCGACGAGGCTTTTACGCCTGCGCCACCGCCTGCTGCGCCTGTGCCCACGCCCGCTGCCGGATGATTTACGGCGTCGGCACCGACATTTGCGATGTGCGGCGCATCCGTGCCAGCCTGACGCGCCACGGCGAGCGCTTCGCCCAGAAAATCCTCAGCGACGCCGAACTGGCCACTTGGGCCGAACGCAGCGCCGCCTGGCCGGATCGGGGCATCAGTTATCTGGCAACCCGCTTTTCCGCCAAGGAGGCCTTTAGCAAAGCCATAGGCCTAGGGCTGCAGGCGCCGATGAGCTGGCGCGACTGCGCCATCGTCACGGCAGCCAGCGGCCAGCCGGAAATCGTGC
This sequence comes from Burkholderiales bacterium, assembly GCA_038249155.1. Lineage (GTDB taxonomy): Bacteria > Pseudomonadota > Gammaproteobacteria > Burkholderiales > Burkholderiaceae_C > Polaromonas. The sequence continues at coordinate 159,863 of JBBRWN010000005.1, forward strand.
TGCACGGCGCGCTTAAAGCCTGGTTCGAGGCGCGCCAGCTCAGCGTCCACGTCAGCCTGAGCGACGAAGCTGATTACGCCGCCAGCTTTTGTGTGGTCGAGAAAAACGCGCTCTAGCCCAAAGCTGCTCCTGCGTGAGCGGCGATTTATTCCATAGCGACTTTGAAAAATATTCCCATGACCCAGCACGCCCCCCTCATCATCGACATCGCGGGCCTCAAGCTCACGAAAGACGACCGCCGCCGCCTGGCGCACCCGCTGACCGGCGGCATCATTTTGTTTTCCCGCAACTGGAAAGACCGCCAGCAGCTGGGCAAGCTGTGCGCCGACATCAAAAGCCTGCGCGACGATTTGCTGATTTGCGTCGATCACGAAGGCGGGCGCGTGCAGCGTTTTCGCTCTGACGGCATGACGCCGCTGCCGCCCATGCGCGCTTTGGGCCAGCTCTGGATTGAAGACCAGATGGCCGCCACCAACGCCGCCACCGCCTGCGGCTATGTGCTGGGTGCCGAGCTGCGCGCCTGCGGCGTCGATTTCAGTTTTACGCCGGTGCTCGACCTCGATTGGGGCGAGAGCGGCGTCATCGGCGACCGCGCCTTTGGCCGCGACCCGCGTGTCGTCAGCCTGCTGGCCAAAAGCCTGATGCACGGCCTGCTGCAAAGCGGCCTGGCCAACTGCGGCAAACACTTTCCCGGCCACGGCTTTGTCAAGGCCGACTCGCACACCGAGATTCCCGTCGATACGCGCACGCTCAAGGCCATTTTGAAAGACGATGCCGCGCCTTACGACTGGCTCAACACGACGCTCACCAGCGTGATGCCCGCGCATGTGATTTATCCGAAAGTCGATGCGCGCCCGGCCGGTTTTTCGGAAAAATGGCTGACGTTTATTTTGCGCGGCCAGCTCGGCTTTGGCGGGGCGATTTTCAGCGACGATTTGAGCATGGCCGGCGCCCGCCTGATTGACGGCCAGGAAGTGAGCTACACCCAGGCGGCCATCACCGCCTTGAATGCCGGCTGCGACATGGTGCTGCTGTGCAACCAGTCGGCAGTCGGCAAGGGCAAGGCGGTCGATGAACTGCTCGACGGCATGACCGAGGCGCAGCTCAGCGGCGAATGGGAAGCGCTGGAGTCCAGCGAAATGCGCCGCCTGGACCTGCTGCCGACCACGCCCGCCCACGAATGGGACGAGCTGATGCTGCACCCGGCCTATATGCACGCGATGAGCCTGATTCCAGCCTGATTCCATTTCCACTTCAATGAGTTCACAATATAGAAATTAAGATTTTCAGGATGTCGTCATGGCCCGGATTCCACGCGGAAGCGAAGTTCTCGACAGTGCGTTGCAGGTGATTGCCAGCGCGGTGACGCTGGAGCAACTGCGCCAAGCCCAGGCGGTTGTTCTTCCACTGCGCTTCGGGCTGAGCCTGAAGCAGACCGCCCAGGTCACGGGCCTGTCGGCAGGCTGGACAAGCAAGCTGCGCAACCGCTTCATCCAGGGCAAAGCCGTCGGTGACGGCAGTGTGCCCGCACGCGGGGGCCGGCGGCGGGAGAACTTCACCCTCGAGCAGGAGGCTGAACTGCTCAAGCCGTTTTTGGATCAAGCCCGCCAAGGCGCGATTTTGGTGGTGGGGCAGATCAAGCCCGCGCTCGAGCAAGCCCTGGGCCGGCCCATGGCGCTGTCCTCGGTCTATGCGCTGCTGCACCGGCACAACTGGCGCAAACTCGCGCCGGACAAGCGCCACCCGCAAAGCGACCCGGTGGCGCAGGAGGAGTGGAAAAAAAACTCTCCCAAACGCTCCAGGACATCACCCAGGTGTGGGACGGCAAGCCCTGGCGGCTGATGTTTCAGGACGAAGCGCGCTTTGGCCGCATCAGCGATGTGCGCCGCTGCTGGGCGCCCAAGCCGCTGCGCCCCTTGTGCCAGGCGATGCTCACCCATGAGTCCACCTACGCCTACGCCGCCGTCGAGCCGGCCACGGGCACCATGGACGCGCTGATCCTGCCCCAGGTCAATACCGGGTGCATGCAGCTGTTTCTGGACACCGTGGCCCAGCGCCATCCAGGCGAGCGCATCGTGATGGTGCTGGACGGTGCTCCCTGGCACTCCAGCAAAGCCCTCATCACCCCACACAACATGCGCCTGCTGCCATTGCCGCCCTACGCGCCCGAGCTCAACTCGGTCGAACACATCTGGGACGAGCTGCGCGAAAAATGCTTTCACAACAAGGTCTTCAATTCGCTTGATGCGCTTGAGGATGATCTCGCGCTGGCCCTGCTGGCCATGGAAAACACGCCCGCCGTGGTGGAGTCAATTACTCGATGGCCCTGGATTATTGATGTCTTATCGAAAAGGAAATAGAATGAGCTTGAAGCTGAAGCCGGATGGCGCGCCGCGTGGTGATGCGATTACTCGAACAGCCGCGCCAGCAGCGCCCCGTCGGCGGGCGCTGGCAGCGGAATCCACACCCGCATCGGGCTGCCCGAGGCGACGCTGATCTCTTCGCCGTCGAGGTTCTTCATGGCGCTGACTTCCAGCGTGCGGTTGCCGCCGGGGTGAATCACTTCCAGCGTGTCGCCGACTGAAAAACGGTTTTTGGTTTCCACCTCGGCCCAGCCGTCTTTTTCGCTTTTCACTTCGCCGACGAACTGGCTGCGGCGCATTTCCGAGCTGCCGGTTTCGTAGTTCTGGTAGTCCTGCGACGGGCGGCGCTCCAGGAAGCCAGCGGTGTAGCCTCGGTTGGCCAGGCCTTCCAGCTCGGTAATCAAGGCCGGGTTGAACGGGCGGCCAGCGGCGGCGTCGTCAATGGCGCGGCGATACACCTGGGCCGTGCGCGAAACGTAATACTGGCTCTTGGTGCGGCCCTCGATCTTGAGCGAATCAACGCCGATTTTCACCAGTCGCTCGACGTGTTCGACGGCGCGCAAGTCCTTGCTGTTCATGATGTAGGTGCCGTGCTCGTCTTCCATAATGGGCATGAGCTGGCCAGGGCGCTCTTTTTCTTCGAGCAGATAAACCTGATCGGCCAGCGGATGGCGTTCGCCGCCGCCGCAGGCCGCAAAACCCTGTTCGGCTTCCTGCTGCGCTTTGGCAAAGCTGAAGTCGCTTTCCAGCTTGATGGGCTGGACTTCGCCGGTGTCGGTTTTGTCGGTGGCGGCGCTGGTTTTGTAGTCCCAGCGGCAGGCGTTGGTGCAGGTGCCTTGATTTGAGTCGCGGCGGTTGAAATAGCCCGAGAGCAGGCAGCGCCCCGAGTAGGCAATGCACAGCGCGCCATGCACAAACACTTCCAATTCAATGTCCGGGCATTCCTGGCGGATTTTTTCGATCTCGTCCAGGCTGAGTTCACGCGACAGGATGATGCGCGCCACGCCCATCGTCTGCCAGAATTTCACCGCCGCCCAGTTCACCGTATTGGCCTGCACCGACAGGTGAATCGCCACTTCGGGCCATTTTTCGCGCACCATCATGATGAGGCCGGGGTCGGCCATTATGAGCGCGTCGGGCTTCATGGCAATCACCGGCTCGATGTCGCGCAGGTAGGTGCGCACCTTGTCGTTGTGCGGCAGCAGGTTGCTGGTGACAAAAAACTTTTTGCCGCGTGCGTGGGCTTCTTCGATGCCGGTCTGGATCTGTTCCAGGCGGAATTCGTTGTTGCGCGCGCGCAGCGAGTAGCGCGGCTGGCCGGCATAGACCGCGTCGGCGCCAAAGTCGTAGGCGGCGCGCATCTTGTCGAGCGAGCCGGCGGGCAGGAGGAGTTCAGGTATCTTGAGCGTCATGCCCCGATTGTCCCCTGTAGCACGGCCCGCTTTCTTTTGTGCGTCGGCAGTTGCTGGCGGCCTGAATCTGAACGACAATTTTTGGATGATTCACCATACGACTGCTTTCCACCGCACCGGGGCGCGCATTGGCCGCCTGCAACCGGCAAAAATCTTTTTTCGGAAGCGGCGTGTGGCTGCGCTTTTGGACTGGGGTGTTGCATTGCGCGTCGCCGCATGAGCCGGCAGCTTCTGGTGGCCGGGGGCGGCATTGGCGGGCTGGCGGCGGCGCTGGCGGCCTCGCGGGCGGGCTGGGATGTGCGGCTATACGAGCGGGCGCCGGTCTTTGCCGAGGTGGGCGCTGGCGTTCAGCTTGGCCCCAACGCGGTGCGGCTGCTGCACGGCTGGGGTCTGGAGGAGGAGCTGGCGCGGCTGGCGGCCTTTCCCGAGCGCCTGCAGGTGCGCGATGCCGTCTCGGGCGGCGAGCTGGGCGTGCTGGCGCTGGGTAAGCGGGCGCTGGACAAATACGGCGCGCCCTATGCCACCCTTCACCGCGCCGATCTGCACGGCCTGCTGTTGCGGGCGGTGAAGGGGCGCGAGAACCTGTGGCTCAAGCTCAACACCAGCTTGTCCAGCTACCACGACAGCGGGCGGGAAATCACCCTCAAGACCACCGAGCGCCTGACAGTGGGCCGCCTGGACGGCGCGCACGCCGAGGCGCCGCCCGGCTTTGCAGAACTGGCCGAATCGATTGATTTGCTCGAAGTTGAGGGCGATGCGCTGGTCGGCGCCGATGGTCTGTGGAGCCGGGTGCGCGAGCTGATGCTCGGCGACGGCCCGCCGCGCGTCAGCGGCCATCTGGCCTACCGGGCGATGTTGCCCCAGGCCAGCCTGCCGGGGCCGCTGCGCAGCCAGCAGGTGACGGCCTGGCTGGGCCCGAAACTCCACGCCGTGCAGTACCCGGTGCGCGGCGGCGAGTGGCTCAATCTGGTGGTCATTGTGCAGGGGCCAGCGCCGCACGATTTGCAAAACTGGGACCATCAGGCCAACGGCGCTGATCTGCAGGCCGCCACCCAGTTGCTCTGCGCCCCGCTGTGCAGGCTGATTGACGCGGTGACGGCCAGCGCCAGCCCGGCCACGCCCGCCTGGCGCCTGTGGCCGCTGTGCGACCGCCCGCCGATTAGCGGCGCGCGCCAGCAGGCCCAGGGCCGCGTGGCTCTGCTGGGCGATGCCGCGCACCCGATGCGGCCCTATCTGGCGCAGGGCGCGGGCATGGCGATTGAAGACGCGGCTGCGCTGGGCTCTGTGTTGTCCCAGGCGCGGGATCCGGCCTTTGATGTGCCCGCCCTGCTGCAGCGCTACGCCCTGAACCGCTGGCAGCGCAACGCCCAGGTGCAGGCCCGCTCGGAGCGCAATGGTCAGCTGTTTCATGCCCAAGGGCCACTGCGCTGGGGCCGCGACGCGGGCATGAAACTGCTGGGCGAGAAGGTGATGGACCTGCCCTGGCTGTACGGCTACGGCGCCTGAAGCGGGTGCGGCCTTTGCCGGGCCGCTGCCCCAGCCTTGTTGTGGCAGGGCTTAAAGCGGCGCCGCCAGCAGCGCTGCGCCCGGCTTGGCAGGCATGGCCACCATCGCGGCCACCGACTCAGCCATGCCGGTCAGCGACGGGTTGCTCAGGCCCGCATCCTTCATGATGGCGTCGATGATGGGCTTGGCCACCTGGTATTGAAGCGCCGAGTTGACCGCCTGCTCCGGCAGCGTGCCGCCCTGAGAGCCCGGCGCGGCCGCCGCGCCACCGCTGGCGCAGTTGCCGCCGACGCCCGGCATGCCATTGACCTGAAACAACCTGATCGACTCGATTCTCTCCATCGGTTTGACCGACTGCGCAATGATGGCCGGCAGCGCCTCAATCAGTTGCAGGCGCACGGCCAGGTCAATCTGCGCCGCGCCCAGCCGGTTTTTGGCTTCATTGATCGCGGTAATGCCTTCGGCCTCGGCCAGCGCGGCGGCCTTTTTCGCATCAGCCTCCACTCGCAGCGCCAGCGCGCGGTTTTCTGCCGCCTGGCGATGCGCTTCAGCGGCTACGGTAATGGCAATGGCTTGCTGCTCGGCTTCACGCGCCGCGTCAATCAGCTGAATGGACTTGCTGCGCTCGGCAATGACCACTTCGCGGGCGGTGTTGACCAGCTCTTCGGACTTGACCGCTTCGGCCCGCGCCGTGTTGGCCGCTGCATCGGCCTGGGACTGCTCCTGGGATTTTTGGGCAATCGCAATCGCCGCCGTCTGATTCGCCAGCTCAATCGACTGGCGCTGCTCGGCCTGCTTGACCTTGGTTTCCCGGTCAGCCTCAATTTGCTTTTTCTGTACCGACAGCGTCTTGTCGATTTCGGCGCTGTTGACGGTGCGGTCGGCCTCGATGCGCCGCTCCTTGACCAGGCGCTCGGCGTTGATGCGCACCTCCTCGGCTTCGCGGTGGCGCTCGGCTTCGATTTTGGCAATCGTGGCGCTCTGGTCGGCCTTGGCGTTGGAGATTTCCTGCTGCTGCGTCAGCGTGGCGAATTCCTGCTCCTTGATGATGGTCAGCTTGAGCCGCTCGGCCTCCAGGTTTTTGGCGCGCACCTGCACCTCGGTGTCCTGCTCGATGTCGTTGCGCTGCTTGCGCCGGCTTTCGGTTTCCTCGGTCAGGCGCGTCAGGCCTTCGGCGTCAAAGGCGTTGCTGGGGTTGAAGAACTCTTTGGCCGTCTGGTCCATGCTGGTCAGGGAGACAGATTCGAGTTCCAGGCCGTTCTTTTCCAGGTCTTCGGCAACGGCATTCTGCACCGCCTGGACGAATTCGCGGCGCTTGTCCTGCAGCTCGCGCATGGTCATGGTGGCGGCCGTGGCGCGCAGCGCATCGACAAACTTGTCTTCCACCAGCAGCTTGAGCTGGGCTGGCTCCATGGTTTTGCGCCCCAGCGTCTGGGCGGCCGTGCTGATCGACTCGGTGTTTTGTTTCACCCGGACAAAAAAAGCCGCCGCCACATCGACGCGCATCCGGTCCAGTGCGATCAGACTTTGCTCGCGGTGGCGCGCGACTTCTAGCTTGAGGGTGTTCATGTTCACCGGAATGGTTTCGTGAAAGATCGGCAGCACAATCGCGCCGCCATCCATGATGACTTTCTGGCCGCCCAGGCCGGTGCGGACAAAGGCGGTTTCTTTGGTGGCGCGGTGGTAGAGCCGCGCAAAAATCACGCCGATCAGCACCAGCGGAAAAAGCACGAGTCCAGCCGGAATCGCGACGTTGGTAAGCATGTCAATCACAAGTTTTATCCCTTCGTAGCAGTCTGTTTTTGAGTTTTGAAATCTGGGCGCTTGCGCCGCGCTGGCCCGGTTGCCCTGGCCGTTGCGTTACAAGAGCTCGGGGTGTGGGTTGCGTATGCATTTGAAGCGGGCGCCGGTTTTGCTGACCAGCACGATGGCGCTGCCTTCGGCAAAGGTGTCGTCGGCCAGATCGGGCTCGACCATCACGTAGTGCGCGTGGCCATGTGCGTCCCTGACTCGGGCTTCTGCGGCCAGGCCGGGGCGCGCCGTGCCTCTGAGAATGACGCCCGCGCGGCCAATGAGCGTTTGCTCGCTGACGGCGCTGCTCTCGTCGCCGGGAATGATTTTGGCCAGCAGCCCGCCCAGCGCGCTGACGCTGACGACGCCGACCAGAAATGCCGGAATCGCAGCCAGCCATGCGGGCAGCAGGGCGCCGCTCAGGCTGTCAGCCAAGGCCTGGATGGCATAGCCCGACAGGGTGAATCCGGCCAGAAACAAAATCAGCAAAATCAGCAGCGGCACTTTGCCGATATGCAGCCAGCCCAGCGGGCCATCCGCGTTGGGCATGTCGGGCAGCAGGCTTTCGAGCAGCAGCGCGGGGCTGTGGGCCAGCAGCAGGCCCAAGCCTTCGAGCAGGCTGATGCCCACCATCACGGCCAGTGCTGCGCCAAAGGGCCAGGTTTGCGGCGCAGTGAGAAAAATCATGCGCCTAGGCTTTCTGCGGGCCTGAATTTTTACTGCCCGCCTTGAGGGCGGCCAGCCGCTCGTTGATCTTGTTGTCCTGCACTAATTGACTCAGCTCCTTGAGCCGGGCGGCCTGCTCCAGTCCGGCGCTTTGCCCGGCCGGGCTCAAACCTGTCTGACGCTGGTAGGTGCGGTCAAAGGCGGACTGGGCGGTTTGCAGCCTGGCGGCTGCGCCGCTGGCCGCTTGTCCTGCTGCGGCAGGGCTTTGGGATAGACGGCGTGAGGCTTCAAAGTCGGCAATGGCCTTGTCCATTTCCCGCTTCTTGCCCATCAAGGCCTCGATGAAGCTGGACAGTTCCTGGTCTTGCCGGCCCAGTTCGGCCAGGCTGGACTCCAGGATGGGCAGCTGGGCCTCGATATCGAGCTGGCGCGCGATGGCCGGTTTAGCCAGGTCTTCGCGCTGCTGCGCCAGCGCAGCGGCGATGGCCGCTGACAGGGCTTCATGCTCCTGGTTCAGGTGAACATGCTGCTGCTGGGCCACATGCCGGTTCGCCACCAGGCGGCCCAGTTCGGCGCGCACCTCATCGGTGACCTGCTCGACCTCCCGCACGGACTGCTCCAGCAGGGCCAGCGGCGCCGCATCCTCGATTTTGCCCAGCAGCGCATGCGCGCCGCCGGTGATGAGGCGTGTCACTCTTGATCGCAAGTTGTCGCTCATAAAAACTCCCTTTCGCGTTGTTATGAAATCCATTGTGCCAGTGCCGGAAGGGGTCAGGATTACCCCAAAATCGCTTTTCATCATAAGCCGCAAAACGCCTTTTGGCCCCCTGCCTGGGCAGGATTTTGCACAAGGGCCGGGGCGGGCTGGGGCACAATTTAGCCTTTCGGCGCTCGGTCGTTTGATTTCCCCCTGAACAAAAACAAGGTAAAAAATGAATTCCCAAAACCTGCAAAATGGCCAAGTCGCCCTCGTCACTGGCGCAGGCAGCGGCATTGGCCGGGCGGTGGCGCTGGCTTTTCTGCGCGCAGGTTACGCCGTGGTGCTGGCCGGGCGCCGCATCGAGCCGCTCAATGAAGTCGCTGCAGAGTCCGGCACCGGCCGCGCCCTGCCGGTGGCCACCGATGTGAGTCGGCCCGAGTCGGTGGAGGCGCTGTTTGCGACGATTGCCGACAAGTTCGGCCGGCTCGACGTGCTGTTCAACAACGCGGGCGTGAGCTCGCTGCAGACCCGGTTTGAAGACCTCAGTTTTGCGCAGTGGCAAAACGTCGTCGATATCAACCTGACCGGTTCTTTTTTGTGCGCGCAAGGCGCTTTCCGGCTGATGAAGGCGCAACTGCCCCAGGGCGGGCGCATCATCAACAACGGCTCGATCTCGGCCCAGTCGCCCCGCCCGAACTCGGCGCCCTACACGGCCACCAAGCACGCCATCACGGGGCTGACGAAATCCATTTCGCTCGATGGGCGCAAGTACAACATCGCCTGCGGGCAGATCGACATCGGCAATGCCATGACCGATTTGGCCGCGCCGATGGCCCAGGGCATGCCCCAGGCCAACGGCCAGATTGCCATCGAACCGATGATGGACGTGCGCGAGGTCGCTGACGCCGTGCTGCATATGGCCGCGCTGCCGCTCTCGACCAACGTTCAGTTCATGACCATCATGGCCACGGCGATGCCGTTTGTCGGACGCGGCTGATCTGCATCAAACTTTTCCTTTTTGCGGGCACCGCATTCACATGGCATAAAGTACAATGAGAATCGTTATCATTTAAAAAAAGGTGAGCTGCTATGGTCCAGGCCCATTTCCTGCGTGACGAGACAGACATTGGACTCGACCAATTGCCCTATCGCCAGTGCGCCACCGTGGTCAGGCTGATGCCTGCGGGCGACGCGGAAGAGCGCGAAGTGCTATTGCGTCTGCTGGAAATAGGCTTTCTGCCCGGCGAGCCGGTGCGCATGATGGCGCGCGGGTTTCCGGGCAATGACCCGCTGGCCGTGCGGGTGGGCCACACCACTTTTGCGCTGCGCAGCCATGAGGCGGCCTTGATTCGCGTCAGTCCGCTGGCGCTTGAGGCGGGCAAGGCATGACGACCGCTGCCAACGCCATTCCCAACGCTGCGCCCTTGCGGGTGGCGCTGCTGGGCAATCCCAACTGCGGAAAAACCGCGCTTTTCAATCTGCTGACCGGCAGCCGCCAGAAGGTGGCCAACTACGCGGGCGTCACGGTCGAGCGCAAGGAAGGGCAGGTGCTGACCGCCTCGGGCCAGCGCGTGATGGTGCTCGATTTGCCCGGCGCCTACAGCCTCAACGCCCTGAGCGCCGACGAGGCGGTGACCCGCGACATCGTCATCGGTCGGCGCCCCGGCGAGCCGCTGCCGGACCGGCTGGTCTGCGTGGTCGATGCGACCAATCTGCAGCTCAACTTGCGCCTGGTGCTGGAAGCGCGGGCCTTGGGCCTGCCGATGGCACTGGCGCTGAACATGAGCGACGCGGCCCGGCGCGAAGGCATTTTGATTGACCGCGAGGTGTTGTCGCGCGAGCTGGGCATGCCGGTGCTGGAAACCGTCGGCGTGCGCCACGACGGCGCCCACGAACTGCTGCAGCTTCTGGACGGCTGGCAGGTTGCCGAAACCCGTTCTGGCGCCGCCGCCGCGTGGCAGGCGCCGACTTTCGATCAGGTCATGGCCACTCAGCTCGAAGTGCGCCGGATTTGGCGTCTGGCGGTGCAGGCGCCGCCTGACAGCCTGCACGCCGATGATGCAATTGACCGGGTCGTGCTGCATCCGCTGTGGGGCATGCTGCTGCTGACCTTTATTTTGTTCATGATGTTTCAGGCCGTGTTTAGCTGGGCGACGCCGCCGATGGATGCCATCAAGGCGGGCGTCGAAGGGCTCTCGGGCCTGCTGCGCGCACACATGCCCGCAGGCGTTCTGCAGAGCCTGCTGGTCGATGGCATTTTGGCCGGGGCGGGCGGCGTGCTGGTGTTTTTGCCGCAAATTTTGATCCTGTTCTTTTTCATCCTGGTGCTGGAGGATTCGGGCTACCTGCCGCGCGCGGCCTTTTTGCTCGACCGCGTGATGGGCAGCGTCGGCCTGTCGGGGCGCTCGTTCATTCCGCTGCTGTCGAGCTTTGCCTGCGCCATTCCGGGCGTGATGGCCACGCGCACCATCACCCACTGGCGCGACCGGCTGGTGACCATCATGATTGCGCCCTTGATGACCTGCTCGGCGCGCCTGCCGGTGTACGCGCTCTTGATCAGCGCCTTTATCCCTGAGCGCACGGTGGCGGGCATTTTCAACCTGCAGGGGCTGGTGATGTTTGCGCTGTATGCGGGCGGCATTGCCAGCGCGATGGCGGTGGCGGCGGTGTTCAAGCTGTGGCGCGGTCATGCGCGGCCCACGCCTCTCATCATGGAGTTGCCGTCCTACCATGTGCCCAGCCTGCGCCAGCTGGGTATGGGCTTGCATGAGCGGGCGATGATTTTCTTGAAGCGCGTGGGCGGCATCATCCTGGCGCTGACGGTGATTTTGTGGTTTCTCTCGACCTTTCCGGCGCCGCCCGATGGCGCCACCGGCCCGGCCATTCAATACAGTCTGGCGGGCCGCCTGGGTCAGGCGCTGGAGACGGTGTTTGCGCCGATTGGTTTTAATTGGCAGATCGCCATTGCGCTGGTGCCGGGGCTGGCCGCGCGCGAGGTGGCCGTCGGCGCGCTGGGTACGGTGTATGCGCTCTCGGCCAATGGTCAGGATGTGGCCTCTGCGCTCGGGCCGGTGATTGCGCAAAGCTGGTCGCTGGCTACGGCCTTGTCGCTGCTGGTCTGGTATGTGTTTGCGCCGCAGTGCATTTCCACCCTCGTCACGGTGCGGCGCGAAACCAACAGCTGGCGCTATGCGGGGTTTATGGCGGGCTATTTGTTTGCGCTGGCCTATGGCGCGAGCTGGATTACCTACCGGGTCACATTACTTTTGGGAGGAGGCTAAGGATGTTTCAGCAATGGATGGTCGGGATCATCGTGGTGCTGGCTGCGGCCTATGCGCTGTGGTACTGGATGCCCGCAGGGCTGCGCCGTCACTTGGGCCGCGTACAAAAAAGCTTGGGTGAAAAACCGGGCTGTGGCGCTTGCAGCAGCTGCGGGGGCTGCGCTGCCAAGGGGCCGACCAGCCCTGCAGCGGACAGTGTTGAGGGGCGCCAGCCGCTGTGGATGCAGCCCCGGCCCTAGCAGGCACCTGCGCTTAGCGCTTGTACGGGCAAGGGCTGTGCTCAGTAGGTTTCCAGCGTCAGGTGAACCACGGTCTGGTTCAGCAGCACGTAGGCCACTTCGCCAAAAGTCATCGGGCCGGTGACATGGCCGGTGCGCTTGCCCTCTAACTCCGAGTACAGGTAGTTGAGCACGCAGTTGCAGGAAAAACCGGCTTTTTCCGGCAACTCCTCAATGGCGCGGCCAAAGGCGGCTTCATAGCTGCCGGTAAAAGGCTTGGCCAGCCGGTAAGCCACATGCGGAAACACCGGGCCGTAAAACTGCACGCTGTCCTTGGCCGCGTCCACAGCCTTGAGGCTGACGTTGATCATCGCGCCGCTGTAGTCGGCCACCAGTGGCAAGCGGGTGTCGTGCTGGATGCGGGTGAGGTATTTGGCCAGCGAGGTCACTTCGCCGTTGATCCGGCAGGTCGAGGCTTCAAAGCCGCTGGTGTCAAATTCGATCAGGTCGCCATCGCCTTGGGTGAACAGGTTGACGATGCTGACCTGGGCGCTGACGTTTTCCGGCAGCGGCACATGAATGACGACGGCCTGGTTTTCCTGCAGCGCGCCGCTGCGCCCGTCGCGCACCTTGGGGCTGCGCTTGCCCATGTCGTCAAGGTGAATGCCTGAAATCCAGCCGACCAGCGGCTTCATGAACATCTCCTCGTACATCGAGGCATGCTGGGCGTATTCAAAATGCACTTCGGAAAAAGCCGGGAGAATAATCAGGCTGAAACCGTTGGCGGGCGCCTCCATGCACACCTGCGACAGCGAGGCGGCGTCATAGTGCCGGATCGTGGGTTTGAGGTCTGGGTGAAAGGACAGGGGCGTGACAAACAGCTGATCGCGTGTGGTCACGCCGCCGTCCTGGCTCATGAAATAGGGAATCGTGCCGCCGATCCAGTTGCCCTCGGGCAGCGCGGCCAGCACGTCTTCGTCGCCCGCAATCGCCAGCGTGGCGCCGCTTCGGATCATCTCGGCGGTGGCGTCCGGTGTGAGCAGTAGCTGTTGCAGCGTGTTCATACGGACTCCGTTTGTGACAGTTCTTTGAATTGATTCAATTCATAACCCAGGCTGCGCTGGTTGCGTTCGACATACTTGTGCAACTCGCGCAGCTTGAGCCGTTTGACCTCGTCGTTTTGCTGCAGGCTGACTTGCTGGCGCAGTTTCGTGAGAATAAGCTGCAGGCTCAGGGTCTTGATGTGGATGTTGATCTCCCCGGTGATCAAGTGTTCCCAGATCGGGTCTTCCACGTCGGGCACATTGCTGGCACTCGCCGAGGCTTGTTGGGCCGATGTTTGGGCTGTGCCCGAGGGATCAACCTTTTTGGTCGGGGTGTATTCAAACTTCACATGGCCGTTGTCCAGCGCATGCTTGAATTTCCACAACTCGGTGAACGGGATGTTCAGGATGTCGCAGACAGTGTGCATCTCCATGCCTTCGGCCAGGCAGATAAAAATCTGGCGCGACAGCCGGTTGGAAAACGGCAGGCCCGGCTGGCCGAACCAGGGCAGGTCGAAATGGCGCTCGTCAAGCACATCGGTGGTGTGGATCTGGCAACTGAAGTTCATGCAGTTGAGGTGACGCCACTGCATTTCCGGGCCGCTGGCCGGCGTTTCTGTGAACGGGTCGGCTGGACTGAAATTAAACCAGCTGCGTTTTTTCTCGACATTGGGCCGGGGCTGCCGGGTAATCCACACATGGACAATCGTCGCGACTTCATCAACACGGTACTGAACGGCACGCCACGGATGGGCAATACCGGCGGCCTGCACCAGGTAATCCGCGATTGAAAATGCCTGAACTTCTTTCATCACCAGTCTCCTAAAACTTCACATAGGCCGGTTCCGCTGCCCCTTCAGAAGGAGGTAGGCCGGAACGGCGAAGCCATACGGCCTGCGGCCCCCGGCCAACAGGCTCGTCTTCAGACCTGCTTTAGAAGAAGCCCAGCGCGTTCGGGCTGTAGCTGACCAGCAGGTTTTTGGTCTGCTGGTAGTGGTCGAGCATGACCTTGTGGGTTTCGCGGCCGATGCCCGACTCCTTGTAGCCGCCGAACGTGGCGTGTGCGGGGTAGGCGTGGTAGCAGTTGGTCCACACGCGGCCTGCCTGAATGGCGCGGCCCATGCGGTAAGCAACGCTGCCGTTGCGCGTCCAGACGCCAGCGCCCAGGCCGTAAGGCGTGTCGTTGGCGATTTCCAGCGCTTCGGCTTCGTCCTTGAAAGTCGTCACAGCCAGCACGGGGCCGAAGATTTCTTCCTGGAAAATGCGCATCTTGTTGTGGCCCTTGAACAGCGTGGGCTGGATGTAGTAGCCGCCAGCCAAGTCGCCTTCGAGCTCGGCGCGGGCCCCGCCTGCGAGCAGCTGCGCGCCTTCTTCCTTGCCGATGGCCAGGTAGGCTTCGATTTTCTTCATCTGCTCGGACGAGGCTTGCGCGCCCATCATGCACTCGGTGTCCAGCGGGCTGCCTTGCTTGATCGCAGCAACGCGCTCCAGCACGCGGGCGATGAACTTGTCGTAAATCGACTCCTGGATCAGCGCGCGGCTTGGGCAGGTGCAGACCTCGCCCTGGTTGAACGCGAACAGCACCATGCCTTCAATCGCCTTGTCAAAGAACGCGTCGTCCGCGTCGGCGATGTCGGCAAAGAAGATGTTGGGCGACTTGCCGCCGAGTTCGAGCGTGGCCGGAATCAGGTTCGTCGCAGCAGCCTGGGCAATGACGCGGCCGGTGGCGGTCGAACCCGTGAAGGCGATTTTGGCGATGCGCTTGCTGGTGGCCAGCGGCATGCCCGCTTCGCGGCCGTAGCCGTTGACGATGTTCAGCACGCCGGGCGGCAGCAGATCGGCAATCAGCTCGGCCAGGATCAGGATGGAAATCGGCGTCGATTCAGCCGGTTTGAGCACCACGCAGTTGCCCGCAGCAATCGCGGGGGCCAGCTTCCAGGCGGCCATCAGAATCGGAAAATTCCAGGGAATGATCTGGCCGACCACGCCCAAAGGCTCGTGGAAGTGGTAGGCGATGGTGTCGCCGTCGATCTCGGAGAGGGAGCCTTCCTGGGCGCGCAGGCAGCCAGCGAAGTAGCGGAAATGATCGACGGTCAGCGGGATGTCGGCGTTGAGGGTTTCGCGGATGGCTTTGCCGTTATCGACGGTTTCGGCGTAGGCGATTTTTTCCAGATGCTGCTCGATGCGGTCGGCGATTTTGAGCAGCACGTTGGCGCGCTCGGCGGCGGGCGTTTTGCCCCAGGCGGGCGCGGCGGCGTGGGCGGCGTCCAGCGCCAGCTCAATGTCGGCGGCGGTGGAGCGGGCGGCTTGCGTGTAGCTCAGGCCGGTGATCGGGGTGATGACGTCAAAATACGCGCCGCCGACGGGCGCCACAAACTTGCCGCCGATGAAGTTGTCATACTGGGCTTTGTACTCGAGGGGGGCGCCGGCAGCGCCGGGAAGTGCATAGATCATTGTTGTCTCCGATGGGTGTGAAAAAGAGAGCGTAACCCGATCAGCGGTGGTGGCGGCTGAGGGTTGCACACTCTGCTTGTCAGCACAAGCCATGCCAGGGGGATTTTCTGACTTGGAGCTGGGGTTTACCCTGGGGTGGACCGGAAATCAGGCCGCAATCTGTCCTGTCCCGAGGCCAGAGTCGGTTCGTTTGGCGTGTGTCTGTCACTATCTGTCACTATGAGACACAGCGGGTGCCAAAACGGAACAGCCCGCATGATCTGTGTTCTGCCCGTGCCGCTCAGGCCAGACGGCCGAGCAGCAGGTATTCCATCAGCGCCTTTTGCACATGCATGCGGTTTTCCGCCTCGTCCCAGACGACGGACTGGGGGCCGTCAATCACCTCGGCTTCGACTTCCTCGCCCCGGTGGGCGGGCAGGCAGTGCATGAACAGGGCATCTGGCTTGGCCTCGCGCATCATCTCGCGGTCCACGCACCACTTGGCGAAGGCTTTTTTGCGCACCTCGTTTTCGGCCTCGTAGCCCATGCTGGTCCAGACATCGGTGGTGACCAGATCGGCGCCCGCGCAGGCCTGCATCGGGTCGCCAAACAGCTGGTAGCTGCTGGCCGAGCGCGTGCCTGCGATGGACTGGTCCACCTCGTAGCCGCCGGGCGTGCTCAGATGCACCTTGAAGCCCAAGATTTCGCTCGCCTGCAGCCAGGTGTTGGCCATGTTGTTGCCGTCGCCGACCCAGGCCACCGTCTTGCCTTTGATCGAGCCCCGGTGCTCGATGTAGGTGAAGATGTCGGCCAGAATCTGGCAGGGGTGGAATTCATTCGTCAGGCCGTTGATGACCGGCACGCGCGAGTGTGCGGCAAAGCGCTCAATCTTGGTCTGCTCGAAGGTGCGGATCATCACCAGATCGACCATGCGGCTGATGACCTTGGCGCTGTCTTCAATCGGCTCGGCGCGGCCCAGCTGGCTGCCCTCGGTGGTCAGATTCACCACCGTGCCGCCGAGCTGGTACATCCCGGCTTCAAAGCTGACGCGGGTGCGCGTCGAGGCTTTCTCGAAAATCATGACCATCGTGCGGTCGATCAGCGGCTGATGTCTTTCGTAGGCCTTGAATTTTTTCTTGATGAGGGCGGCGCGCTCGAACAGGTAGGCGTACTCGCTGGCGTCCAGGTCGCTGAACTGCAGGTAATGCTTGATCGGGTTGCGGGTGCTGGTCATGCTGGCGGTCATGGTTGGGTAGTTTCGTTCAGGAATTGCTGAATCAGCGGGCACAGGATGGCGACCACTTCATCGGCTTCGGCGACGCTCATGATGAGCGAGGGCACCATGCGCACCACGCTGTCGGCGGTCACGCTGATGAGCAGGCCGTTTTCGGCGGCGCGGCTGACCAGCACGCCGCAGGGTCGGTCCAGCTCCAGGCCCAGCATCAGGCCGCGTCCGCGCACTTCCTTGAAGCCGGGTACGCCAGCCAGTTCACGCGTCAATGCGGCGCGCAGATGCTCGCCGACGGCGCTGGCGTTGGCCAGCAGGCCGTCTTCTTCCATGATGCGCAGGGTTTCCACGCCCGCCCGCATGGCCAGCGGGTTGCCGCCAAAGGTCGAGCCGTGGTTGCCGGGCGCAAAGATGTGGGCCGCTTTCGGGCCAGCGACCACCGCGCCGACGGGAACGCCCGAGCCCAGCCCTTTGGCCAGCGGCATCACGTCGGGCACGATGCCGGCCCACTGGTGGGCAAACCATTTGCCGGTGCGGCCCATGCCGCATTGCACCTCGTCGATCATCAACAGCCAGTCGCGCTCGTCGCACAGGGCGCGCACCTGGCGCAGGTAGTCGTCGGTCATGCTGTGAATGCCGCCTTCGCCCTGGATGGCTTCAAAGAACACGGCGACCACGTTCGGGTTGCCTTCGGTGGCGGCTTTCAGCGCGTCCACATTGTTGATCGGCACGCGAATAAAACCCTCGACCAGCGGGCCGAAACCGGCCTGCACCTTGGGGTTACCGGTGGCGCTGAGCGTGGCGATGCTGCGGCCATGAAAGGCTTTTTCATAGACGACGATTTCCGGGCGCTCAATGCCCTTGTCGTGGCCGAACTTGCGCGCCAGCTTGAGCGCTGCTTCGTTGGCTTCCAGTCCGGTGGAGCAGAAAAAGACGTTTTCCATGCCCGACAGTTCCACTAGTTTGGCGGCCAGGGCTTCCTGCAGCGGCACATGGTAGTAATTTGACGTGTGGATGAGCTTGCCGATTTGCTCCTGCAGCGCGGGCACCAGCCGGGGGTGGTTGTGGCCCAGGGTGTTGACGGCGATGCCGCCGAGCGCGTCCAGGTAGGACTTGCCGTTCACATCCCAGACGCGGCAGCCCTGACCATGCGAGAGCGCTATCGGCAGGCGGCCGTAAGTGTTCATTACGTGGGGCGAGGCGGCTTCAATGTGGGGGGGCAGGGCAGCGGTCATGGTCAAACTCCGGGGCAGTGGCTAACAACAAAAAAGGCCGCATGAAAAGGCTGCGGGCCTGCCCTGATTTTAGGCGCAGACTTTGACGCTTTTCATGACGATGCTGCATCACTGTCGTGCGCTGGGTGCGGTGCCGATCGCTCGGGATTAGGCGCCTGAGTCTTATATAAGATAGAATACTTTTGCGCTGCAGCATGGGGCTTATCCTTGTCCCTGGCACCCCTAAAAAACCCTCCATCAGATGGTCTCCAACTCCGCAAAAGAAGTCTTCATTCAGGGCATCACCCAAGACGGCAAAACCTTCCGCCCCAGCGATTGGGCTGACAGGTTGTCCGGCGTGATGAGTCAGTTTCGTCCCGGCGGGCCGCAGCCCGGCAGCCACCTGACCTATTCGCCCTGGTGTTTTCCCACCGTCATCAACGGCATCAAGTGCGTGGTGGTCAACGCCGAGCTGCGCGACGCCGAGCCGATGGCCTGGGATTTCGCGCTCAACTTCGCCAAGGACAACAACCTGCAAATTGCTGAGGCCTGCCTGTTGCCCGACGCGCTCTAAACCTAACCCTGAAGTTCAAACCCAAACGCCCATAAAAAAACCGCCCGAAGGCGGTTTTTTTAACTTTGCTGTAGCGCACCCTGCGAAACGGCGGACAGTTTTTCTGAAAAAACTGTCCGGGCGATTTGCCTAAACGAGTTAGGCGGCTTGCAGTGCCAGGGCCTTGACCTTGGCGGACAGGCGGCTCTTGTCGCGCGCTGCCTTGTTTTTGTGGAAGATGCCCTTGTCGGCAATCATGTCCACAACGCTTTGCGCCTTGGCAAAGAGTTCGGCTGCTTTGGTCTTGTCGCCGCTCAGAACGGCTTTTTCGACGTTTTTCACAGCGGTGCGGTACTTGGAACGCAGCGAGGTGTTCGCAGCGTTGAGCTTGGTGTCCTGGCGGACGCGCTTGCGGCCGGAGGCGAGACGGGGGTTCTTTTTCTTGGGTTTGGTAGCCATATATAAATTCCTTTAATCCGGGGGGGAGTCTGCGGATGTTGCAGCAAAGCCCGCGATTATACGGCGGATGCTGGCAATCATTTGGCGCGCTTTTTTCAAACCGATGGCGTCAGCGCATAAACTCTTGCCGTGTCACTTTTTAAATCCGCCTCCACCGTTTCGCTGTTCACCCTGCTGTCGCGCATCACTGGGCTGGCGCGCGAGCTCCTAATCGCATCGAGCTTTGGCGCCAGCGCCCTGACGGATGCTTTCAATGTGGCCTTCAGGATTCCCAACTTGTTCCGGCGCCTGTTTGCCGAGGGCGCTTTCAGCCAGGCTTTTGTGCCGGTGCTGGCCGCCAGCAAGGCCAAAAACGGCGAAACTGCCACCCATTTGCTGATCAGCCAAGTGGCCACGCTGCTGGCTTGGACGCTGCTGCTGACCTGCGCCATCGGCGTGGCGGCGGCGCCGCTGCTGGTCTGGGCGATGGCCAGCGGCCTGCAGCAGCAGCCCGAGGGCTACGCGGCGGCCGTGGTCATGACGCGCTGGATGTTTCCGTATATCGGCTTCATGTCGCTGGTGGCGCTGTCCTCGGGCGTGCTCAACACCTGGCGGCATTTTGCCGTGCCTGCGGCCACGCCGGTGCTGCTGAACCTGGCCATGATTGGCGCGGCCTGGTTCGGTGTACCCTGGTTTCGCACGCTAGGCATTGAGCCGGTCTATGCGCTGAGCGCGGGCGTGATGCTGGGCGGCGCGCTGCAGCTGGGCGTGCAGATCCCGGCGCTCAAGCGGCTGGACCTGCTGCCCAAAATCGGCATGAGCTGGGTGGCTGTCCAGCAGGCCTGGGCCGATCCGGCCACCAAAAGCATCGCCCGGCTGATGGTGCCCGCGCTGCTGGGCGTGAGCGTGGCGCAGATTTCGTTATTAATCAACACCCAGATCGCCTCGCACCTGACGCCCGGCAGCGTCAGCTGGCTGACTTACGCCGACCGGCTGATGGAGTTCCCCACCGCCATGCTGGGCGTGGCCATCGGCGTGGTGCTGACGCCGCAGCTGGCGGCGGCCAAGGGCGCGGGCGACGCGGCCCAATACTCGGCAATGCTCGACTGGGGCCTGCGCATCGTCGTGCTGCTGAGCCTGCCCAGCGCGGTGGCGCTGCTGACCTTTGGCGAGCCGCTGGTGGCCACGCTCTACCACTATGGCGCTTTTACCGCCCATGACGTGCAGCAGACCACCAGCGCCCTGATGGGCTACGGCGCGGGCCTGCTCGGGCTGGTGGCGATCAAGGTGCTGGCGCCCGGTTTTTACGCCAGCCAGGACATCAAGACGCCAGTGAAGATCGCCGTGATCGTGCTGGTCATCACCCAGTTTCTCAATTTGCTGCTGGTGCCGTATTTCCAGCATGCCGGGCTGGCGCTGGCCATCGGCATTGGCGCGCTGATCAATGCGCTGTTTTTGCTCGTGGGCCTGATTAAGCGCGGCAGCTACAGCCCGGCGCCCGGCTGGCTGCTGTTTGGGCTGCAGGTGTTTGCCGCCAGCGCGCTGCTGGCCGTGTTCCTGCTCTGGGCCGCCGCAGCGGTCAGCTGGACGGATTTGAGGGCGGTGTATTTTCAGCGCATGGGGCTGATGGCTCTGGTGCTGGGCGTCTCGGCGGCGATTTATTTTGGGGTGTTGTGGGTGGCCGGGCTCAAGCTGCGCGAGTTGCTGCGGCGCTGACGGGCGGCCGGGTAAGCGATGCGGGTTTGATCCAGCACACATGGTAAAGATTTCCCGCTTCACAGCGGGCACTGGTTTGTGAGAAAGTAGCCTTATGCAAATAAATTTCGCCGTACCGTCTCCGCTGCAGTATTTTTCCAGCCTAGTGCAAAGCGATGCGCATTTTCCCTTGCTGGAAGCGGCCATCAGCCTGGCGCAGGACGAGTATCCCGACCTGGATGTCGAGCAGGTGCTCGGGGATGTCGATCAGCTGCTGGCGCGGCTCAAGCGCCGCCTGCCGTCTGACGCATCCGAGCTGCAGCGCCTGCGCGCGCTGAACCAGTTCTTTTTCCGCGACCTGGGGTTTGGCGGCAACATCAACGACTACTACGACCCGGATAACAGCTACCTGAACGTTGTGCTGCGCACGCGCCGGGGCATTCCGATCACGCTGGCCGTGCTGTGGCTCGAACTCGCCGTCGGCATGGGGCTGAACGCGCGCGGCGTGGCTTTTCCGGGCCACTTCATGGTCAAGGTGAATCTGCCCAAGGGCCAGGTGGTGATTGACCCGTTCAGCGGCCAGTCGCTGAGCCGCGAGGAGCTGGTCGAGCGGCTGGAGCCGTTCCGGCTCAAAAGCGGCATCGCCGATGAGTTTGAGGTGCCGATGGGCTTGTACCTGCAGTCATCGTCGCCGCGCGAAATTATCAGCCGCATGCTGCGCAACCTGCAGGAAATTCACAAAACCCAGGAAGACTGGCCGCGCCTGATTGCCGTGCAGGACCGCCTGATCGTGCTGCAGCCCGACGCCTGGCCCGAGTACCGCGACCGGGGACTGGCCTGGGCGGCGCAGGGCGAAGTCGCCCACGCGGTGGCCGACCTGGAAACCTACCTCGGCCATGCCGAAGACGCCCTCGACCTGAAGGTGATTGCCGGGCGCCTGGCCGAGCTGCGCCGGGTCGGCAGCTAGCCGCCGCGCCAGCGCCACAGCAGCGCCAGCGCGCCCAGGCTGAAGGCCGCGCCCGCCATGAAGGTGGCTGGCGCGCCCAGCTGGTCCCATAAAACGCCCGCGACGGTGCTCGCCAGCA
Organism: Burkholderiales bacterium; assembly: GCA_038249155.1. Classification (GTDB taxonomy): domain Bacteria; phylum Pseudomonadota; class Gammaproteobacteria; order Burkholderiales; family Burkholderiaceae_C; genus Polaromonas. The sequence continues at coordinate 181,489 of JBBRWN010000005.1, forward strand.
GCATCGCCAGGCCGCTCATCAAATTGAAAAAGCCAAACGCCGTGCCGCGCAAATCCGGCGGCGCGGCGTCGGTCACCATCGTGGCCAGCAGGCCTTGCGTCATCGCCATGTGCAGCCCCCACAGCGCAATGCCGACGGCGATCCGGCTCCAGTGGTTGCTGGACGCCAATATCAGATCGGCGGCGATCAGCACGACCAGCCCCCAGGCCAGCAATTGCGTGTGGCTGATGCGGTCGGACAGCTTGCCAAATGGGTAAGCGCCCCCGGCATAGACGATGTTCATGGCGATCAGCACCAGCGGCGTCCAGGCCACCGGCAGGCCGCCCTGCAGCGCCCGCAGCACCAGAAACGCCTCGCTAAAGCGCGCCAGCGTAAACACCGCGCCGATGACGACCACGCGCCAATAAGGCGGGCTCAGGCGCCGCAGGTTTTCGCGGCTGATCGGGTTGCGCCGGGCGGCGGACATCGGCGTGGTCGGCGCAGGCTCCTGCACGCCCAGCAGCAGCAAAGCCACCGCCAGCAAGCCCGGAATCACCGCCACCCAGAAAACCGCCCGAAAGTCATTCGCCCAGAGCAGCATCAAGCCCACCGCGAGCAGCGGCCCGACGAAAGCGCCGACAGTGTCCAGCGCCTGGCGCAGCCCGAACGCTGCGCCGCGCATCCCGGGCGGCGCCAGATCGGCCACCAGCGCATCACGCGGCGCGCCGCGAATGCCCTTGCCGATGCGGTCGATCAGCCGTGCCGCCAGCACCAGGCCGGTAGTGGAGGCCAGCGCAAAGAGAGGCTTGGACGCAGCGCCCAAGCCGTAGCCCAGCAGCGCCAGCGGCTTGCGCTTGCCCCAGTAGTCGCTGAGTACGCCCGAGAACACCTTGACGATCAGCGCCGTGGCCTCGGCTGCGCCTTCGATCAGGCCGACGGCCCACATGCTGGTGCCCAGCACCGTTACCATGAAGACGGGCAGCAGGCTGTGGATCATCTCGGACGAGATGTCCATCAAGAGGCTGACAAAGCCCAGCGCCCAGATGGCGGCGGGCAGGCGGGTGGTATTGGGCATAGCCGCAAATATAGCCATAAATAGCCGTAACTGACCGTGCTCACTCCAACGCTTGCGCTTGGCTTTGTTCCGGCTCAAGCCTTGTCACCTGCTTGGTCGGCTTGTAGAACGGATTGCGAACAGCGCTCTTCCAGAAATCATCGCCCAGCGGCGGGATGTCGCTGTAGTCGATGCTGCTGTCCGGCATCCTGGCCAGCACGCTCAGTCTGGCGCGCTGTTCATCGCTGAGCGGTGGCGGGTTCTGCAAGTTAATTTCTCGTTGAAGCATTTTGGTTTTCATCGCGTTTTCCCTTTCCCTTGACTGCTTTGCTCACCGTCGAATAGCGCCATCTCAATACGCCGACCCGTCAGGCCTTCAGCGTGTTCAAGCGCAGCATCAACGTCATCGGATGCTGCGGCGATTCCTGGAAACCATAGTGTTCGTAGAACTGCCTGGCCCGTTCGTGAAGGGCGTGAACGAGCAGGGCGCGGACCCCGGCGTTCTGTGACACGATCAAAGCCCGATGGACGGCATCTTGCAGCAAGGCGGCGCCGAGCTTGATGCCCTGCGCCCGGTGGTCCACCGCCAAGCGAGCCAGCACCATCACTGGGACGGGGTCGGGCATGTTGCGGCGCACGCCGCTCGTGGCCATCTGGTGGGAGACAGCGCCGGCGGCCATAGCGTAGTAGCCGAAAACGCGGCCATCCTGATCCGTGACGACGAAGGTGCGGCTGGCACCATTGAGCTGATTGGCCAGCGCCCGGCGCGTGAGCCATTCGTCGAGACTGGCTTCCCCGCAGGTAAATCCGTCCAGGAGATGAGTAGCCGTGAGTGCTTGTGGCGCGCTCAGTTGCAAGCTCATGCCGCGCCGGTATTCCAGGGCGCTTTGACTGCCATCAGTCGTTCCAGCCCGCAATTGGGGCCGGGGGGTGCGTCCAGCAGGGCGGTGAATTGCTTGAACTTCTCGGCGTCCAGGCTGAAAAAGACCTGATCCAGCACCACCTTTTGCGCGCGTTCGCAGGCGGCTTCGAGCATGAAGTCTGAACGGTTCTTGCCCAGCAGGCTGGCGGCGTGATCGATCAGGTCACGCTGCTCGGGCAGGGCGCGCAGGTTGATGGCGGCGTCACGCATGGGGTGCTCCTTGATTGTATATACGTTAAATATACGAATTGTGGAGTGGTGTGTAGCTGTTGTCAACACGGCTGGCGCAGTAGAGCCGTCGGACAGACAGAAATGAGGACAAATGGAGGCATGACTGCCGAGTAACGGTGCTAGTGTTCCGTCAACAGCAAAGTGTCGGTCTGCCTGCCTCTGAAGAGAGCAGGCATCAGACGCATGACGCGACACTAGGCGCCGTATTCAATTTGGCGCTAAAGTGACCAAAGCAGTCAAAAACTGGCAAATATGCTTAATTTTTAAGCAATTTTCACCCAATTTCACCATCGAACGGCCAGATCCCAAAAAATGTGGGTAAGAGGATGGGCATAACCCTCCACTGGGGATGGACACAAGGCCTGCTAAGTGCGAGCATTGTTGTGTCTGTCACCATCAAAAATAGGTAGAAAAGTGTGTATCGAAGTCTTTTTAGCAAGCAATTGAATGGCCCTTACGCCAAGACTCAGTGTAATGTAAGTTAGAGGGTGTAACATTTTGAGGAAATTAATTTTTATTTCATACTGAGGACGAAACCACAGCCGAGAGTCCTTAATCTTGCTTTGACCTGCATCAAGCAAGAGGAATGTTGACTTCTGAGTTGCGAAGATTTTGGAGTTTATCCGCTATAGCGAACTAGTCCGAAGAACGTTAGTTGAGTGCTCAATTTCAAGTATAAAAATAAATGTCACCAAAGTAACTTAAAAAATTAAAAAGATAGCGCTCAATAAATGGAAAAAAAGAACTTCAAGACCACAAAGTAGCTCTTAAGCACTTGACGGGCATCCCCTCATTTAAACCGATCAAACGCGCAAATTTGGTTGGACAATTTAGCCGTTTGAGGGGGCGGCATGTTTATGCTACTGAAATCACCAGTGTATCTGAAGAACATGCTGTGCTTTTTTATTGGAGAGATGGGGAAATTTTGACTGACACTGGGTTCTTTGGGTACCTACTTAAAAAAGTGCAAGGTTCTCAGTATTACCCTCTTTTTGAATTTCATTGGCATCCCAGCCACAAAGGGTTTCATTGTAAAACCCCATGCAAATCTCCTTTAAATTACACTGGGAGGATGCTTCCAGGCGCGATGGAATTGAAGATGAAGACCCATGCACACTGGGATCCTCGTAAAGAAGAAGATCGCGCGAAGCTTATCGGTGCGGTATGCAATGCATGCAATATTACAATCGGGGAAGACCCCAAGGCAGTACAGAGGTCCTTATGGAACCCACAACCATCAACCTAAGCCGTTCGATTTGCTCACTATTTCAGGTAATTCAAGATGAAGCAAAAGTTCAGAGGGTTGTCACGCCTCTCGAATATCCCGGATCGGGCGATAAAGTTGTAATTCGGGTGCGCCCTCAAAATGATGGCTATCAAATTGATGAAAATGGAGAGGCAGCTTTCTACGCAGCAATGGCAGGAGGAGATGTTGATTCTGAAAATGTTTCACGATGGGCTGCAGAGTTGTTAACTATCTCTCCTGTGGCCTTTGGGGATGATGATCGCTTAGCTGCTCTTGCTCCCTCCGGTGCGCATGTCGCCCCGTACATTATTCGTGTTGCAGAGGCGGCCCAACAACTTTATGCTTTAGCAACTTCACGATCTGAACGCCGAGCGAGTGATTTCAAGGAGCGCCTTGCAGAAATTATATGGGGGGCATCTCGAAGTTTAAAGTTGGAAGTTAGTTCTAATGTGACTCTTCCAATTGCTGGTGGCCTTGAAGCTGACTACGTTATTGAAGCTGCCAAGCCTTTAATAATCGTTGCGGCTAACTCCACCATGCGACTTCTTGAGGCTGAGGTCATTTGCATGCAATATCGTACTGAGAAAAAGCCTGGCAGAGTCATTGCGATTGTCGAAAGTCAAAATGCAGTTGGAAAAAAGCAATTTGAACGCGCTGGATACTATACAGACCGAACAGTAGTTTTTAACGAGAATTCTATTGAGTCACTGATTTCGCTAGAAATTATGACTAGTCAATAAGACAGCCCACCAGCTCGCCACTGTGCGGGCTTTTTCACGACTAGATCTGGCCATGGCAAGGTTTCTCATGCTTGAGTTTCAAGTTTTTGGAGAATGCAGGCCAGTCATAAGCGTTTTATGAAAAGTCTTTCCTTAAATACAGAATTCTTCTCCAGAGCAATACGAGCATGGATTATGGAAGAACTTCTCGTAGAGCGCTTAATGCCCACGCCATAGCGGCATAACTCTAGCAAATAGTGGTCACGATCCACCACAATCGTCTTGAAGTGTTTCCTGAAACATCTGCCCCGGTATGCCCATGAGCCCAGCCAGCCCAGAATTTATGCAGCAATGCCTGTAAGGCCGCTGGCGATTCAAGTTTGGGCCATCTCGTTGAGGCTTTTTAGTTCACAGTAACGCTAGCCCCCTCGCCCCGCGCCGCAATCACGCCGATCTCATACACCGTCTCGCCCGCTTCGCGCAGCATGGCGGCACAAGCTGCAGCGCTGGCCGCGTCGATCACCACCACCATGCCGATGCCGTTGTTAAACGTGCGGTTCATTTCAAAATCGGAAATCGCGGCGGTGCTTTGCAGCCAGGCGAACAGCTCGGTCTGCGGCCAACTGCCTTTGACCAGATGCGCAGCGGTGCCTTCAGGCAGCACGCGGGGAATGTTTTCCAGCAGGCCGCCGCCGGTGATGTGGGCCAGCGCCTTGATCGGGTGCGCGGCCAGCGCGGCCAGCACGTTTTTCACGTACAGGCGGGTCGGGGCCATCAGCGCTTCTTTAAACGGCTGGCCGTCCAGCGTGGCGGGCACAGTGCCCTGGCTTTCAGCGCGCTCGATGCACTTGCGCACCAGGCTGAAACCGTTGGAATGCACGCCGTGGCTGGCCAGGCCCAGCACCACGTCGCCAGCGGCCACGTCCTTGCCAGTGAGAATTTTCGATTTCTCGACCGCGCCGACGGCAAAGCCGGCCAGGTCGTATTCACCGGCCGGGTACATGCCGGGCATTTCAGCCGTTTCGCCGCCGATCAGCGCGCAGCCGCTGAGTTCACAGCCCTTGGCGATGCCGCCGACCACGGCTGTGGCCGTGTCCACGTCGAGCTTGCCGCAGGCAAAGTAATCTAAAAAGAACAAAGGCTCGGCGCCCTGCACCAGCACGTCGTTCACGCTCATGGCCACCAGGTCGATGCCCACGGTGTCGTGCATATTCCATTCAAAAGCGAGTTTCAGTTTGGTGCCCACGCCGTCGGTGCCGCTGACCAGCACGGGTTCTTTGTAGCGCTTGGGCACTTCAAACAGCGCGCCAAAGCCGCCGATGCCAGCCAGCACGCCTTCGCGCATGGTCTTTTTGGCCAGCGGCTTGATGCGCTCGATCAGGGCGTCGCCTGCGTCGATATCGACGCCGGCGTCTTTGTAGGAAATGGGGGTAGTGGTCATGGTGTCAGGGCTTTAAAGCGGTGGGAAGCGTCCGGTGGACGCTTGAGGTGGGGGCGTTGGCTGCCGTCTGAGGCAGGCCTGCAAGCCCGATAGAATCGAGTCTGAGATTCTAAAGGCTACCTTCGTAGTCGCTGCCGGACTCTTTTCGGCAGGCTCACTCCCCCAAGGCTTATGCAACTGACTTCAACCCGAAAACGCGCCGCCGCCTGGTGCCTGATCGCCACGCTGGTGCTGCTGGCGCTGTGGTTGCTGGGGCCGGTGCTCACGCCTTTTGTCGTGGCCGCTGTCCTGGCCTATGCGCTGACGCCGCTGGTCAACTGGCTCGATGGCCTGTGGCGCGGCCGCATGCCGCGCGTGCTGGCGGTGCTGGCGGTGGAGGCGCTGTTCATTCTGGTGGTGATTTCCGTGCTGCTGCTGGTGGTGCCGATTTTTGCCAAGGAGCTGCCCTTGCTGCGCGAGCAGCTGCCGCTGCTGGTCGAGCGGCTGGGCAATCACCTGACGCCCTGGCTGGCGCAGCTGGGCATCAAGGTGTCGCTGAAAGTGGCCAGCTTGCAGGCTTTTGTCGTCAAGTACCTCAGTGCCAATGTGGAGGATGCCATCGGCTCGGTGCTGTCTTCCATCAAGCTCGGCGGTAGTGTGGCGCTGGCGGTGCTGGGCAATCTGGTGTTGATTCCGGTGGCGCTGTTTTTTCTGCTCAAGGACTGGGACCGTTTTACCGGCCTGCTGGTCGAGCTGGTGCCGCTGCGGATGCGCGCCGCGTTTGACAGTTTCATGGACGAGGCCGATTTGGTGCTGGGCCAGTACCTGCGCGGCCAGCTGCTGGTGATGGGCGTGCTGGCAGTGTATTTCAGCACGGCCCTGGCGCTGTTCGGCTTTGATCTGGCAGTGCCGGTGGGCGTCTTTACCGGGCTGGCGTTTTTCATACCCTACCTGGGCTTTGGCATGGGGCTGACGCTGGCGATTTTGGCCGGTGTGCTGCAGTTTGGCGGCCTGTACGGCGTGCTGGTGGTGGCCGGGGTGTATGGCGCCGGGCAGCTGGTCGAAAGCATTTACCTCACGCCCCGGCTGGTCGGCGAGCGCATCGGACTGCATCCGCTGGCAGCGATTTTTTCGCTACTGGCGTTCGGGCAGTTGCTGGGTTTTATCGGCGTGCTGATTGCGCTGCCTTCCAGTGCGGTGCTGGTGGTGGGCATTCGCCGACTGCGCGCCCACTACCTGCTCAGTGACCTGTACAAAGGATGAGCAAGGCCATGACAGCCATGAAACAACTCGCGCTCGACATTGGGCTGTCCACCGACCCCACGTTCGCCAACTTCTTCAGCGGCCCGAATGACGCCGTGGTGCGCCAGCTCCAGCAATGGGCCGACAGCCCGCTGCAGTCGCTCGTGCCGACCTACCTGTGGGGCAACGAGGCCAGCGGCAGGACGCACCTGCTCAAGGCGGTCAGCGAGGCTTTGCGCGGCCACGGCGCTTCCAGCGGCTGGATGGACGCGTCGATGCTGGAGCCGCCCGAGTTCAACGAAGCCTGGTCCGCCATCATCATGGACGACTGCCACCTGTACACGCCGGCGCAGCAGCGCTCCGCCTTCAACTGGTTTGTCAATGCCGTGAGCACCGACGACGGCCAGCCGCGCTGGGTGCTGGCCGCTGGCAACGCGCCGCCCGCCGACCTGACTCTGCGCGAAGACCTGCGCACCCGGCTGGGCTGGGGCCATGTGTTTGCGCTGCAGGCGCTGAGCGACGCCGAGCGGCGCGCCGTCATCAAGCGCGAAGCCGATGCGCGCGGCATGCTGTTCGGCGACGAGGTCATGGACTTCATGCTGACGCGCTTTTCCCGCGATCTGGGCAGCCTGATGGAGCTGCTCGACCAGCTCGACAGTTATGCGCTGCAAACCAAGCGGGTCATCACGATCCCGCTGATCAAATCCATGCTGGAGAATGAATGACGACTGAGAAGAAGACCGAGCCGCTGATGCGCGCAGGCAATTGCCGCAAACTGGCCCTGTTCGATCTGGACCACACCCTGATTCCGATGGACTCGGACTACGAATGGGGCGAGTTCACCATCGCGCTGGGCTGGTGCGACGCCAGCGAATTCAAGCGCCGCAACACCGAGTTTTTCGAGCAGTACCGCGCTGGCGTTCTCGATGTCCACGCGTACGTGCGCTTTGCCACCCAGGCGATTCGCGAGCAGGGCGCTGAAAAGGCCCGCGCCGCGCACGAAAAATTCATGGCCGACGTAGTGACAAAAGCCATCACCGCGCAGGCCGTGGCGCTGATAGCACAGCACCGCGCGGCGGGCGACGAAGTGCTCATCGTCACCGCCACCAACGAGTTCGTCACGCGCCCGATTGCCCAGGCTTTCGGTGTCAGCGAGCTGATTGCTGTCGAGCTGGAGCGCGACGCCGACGGCGCCCTGACTGGCGAGATCAAGGGCACGCCCTCGGCCCGAGAAGGCAAGGTCACGCGCATGGAGCAATGGCTGGCCGCGCGCGGCTTAAGCTGGGACAATGTGCAAACCACGTTCTACACCGATTCGCTGAACGATCTGGCGCTGCTGGAAAAAGCCACCTGGCCCGTCGCCACCAACCCGGACGAGCGCCTGCGCGCCGTGGCGCTGGCGCGCGGATGGCGCATACTTGACCTGTTTTAGTCCGCCGCTCCCGCAAGCGCCCGGCCAGACTGCCGTATTTATCCGAGGGACACAGCGCCTGCACTGGATGCAGAGCCGGTCTGTCCCGCCCCCGTTTTAGAAGACCATGATCAAAAAATTCATCAGCAAGCTGTTTCGTAAAACAGCCAGCCCCATCCCCGGCGAGCAGCCAGCCCCCAAGTCCGGCGACAAGCCCAGCGCCACCCGCGTCAAAAAATCGCCCTTCGGCAAGCGTCACGACCTTACGGCTCAGGACCACGGTATTGACCCGAAACTGGTCGATGAGCGGGCGATGGATGTGGTGCGCACCTTGAAACAAGCCGGTTTTCAAGCCTACATCGTCGGCGGCGCGGTGCGCGACCTGCTGGTCGGCCTGCGCCCCAAGGATTTCGACGTGGCCACCGATGCGACGCCCGAGCAAGTGAAATCGCTGTTTCGCCGCGCCTTCATCATCGGTCGGCGTTTCAGGATTGTTCACGTCATCTACGGCCGGGGCCGCGAGCATGAGGTGATCGAGGTGTCCACTTTCCGCGCCCATTTGCACAGCAGCCAGGCCGAGCAGGTCGGCGGCAATGAGCGCACCAGCAAGCACCAGCTCGCCGGCATGAAGCACGCCGTGGACGCCTCTGGGCGCGTGCTGCGCGACAACGTCTGGGGGCCGATGGAGGAAGACGCGGCGCGGCGCGACTTCACCATCAATGCCATGTACTACGACCCCGAGACCGAAGTCGTCGTCGATTACCACAACGGCATCGGCGACTCCAAGAAGAAAATCGTGCGCATGATTGGCGATCCGGCGCTGCGCTACCGCGAAGACCCGGTGCGCATCATCCGCGCGGTGCGCTTTGGCGCCAAGCTCAATGCGCTGGGTTTTAAATTTGAAGACAAGACGGCCGCGCCGCTGCGCGAGATGCGCGGCTTGCTCGCCGACGTGCCGCAGTCGCGCCTGTTCGATGAAATGCTCAAGCTGCTGCAAACCGGCCACGCGCTGGCCAGCATCGCCCAGCTCAAGGAGTTGGGGCTGGACACCGGCATTTATCCGCTGCTCGACGTGGTCGTTGAAATGGCCGAGGAGCCGTTTTTGAAGCTCGCGCTGCAGGACACCGACCGCCGCGTCGGCGAAGGCAAGCCGGTCGCGCCTAGCTTTCTGCTCTCGTGCGTGCTGTGGGCCGATGTGCGCCACGGCTGGGAGGGGCGGCTCCAGCGCGGCGACGCGCCCATGCCCGCGCTGCAGGACGCGATTGACGAGGCTTTCAACGCCCGCATCGGCGATGTCTCGGGGCGCGGCAAGCTGGGCATCGACATGCGCGAAATCTGGAGCATGCAGCCACGCTTTGAAAAGCGCACTGGCAACGCGCCGTACTCGCTGCTGGAGCAGCCGCGCTTTCGCGCCGGTTTTGACTTCCTGCGCCTGCGCGGCCAGACCGGCGAGATTGACCCGGCGCTGGCCCAGTGGTGGGAAACTTTCAGCACCGCTTACGACGACGAGCGCCACGCGATGGTCGAAGCCGTGCGCGAGTCGCAGCTGAAAAAGCCGCAGACGCCGCGCGTGCGCGTCAAGCGGCCCGCCGCGCCCGCTGACGCTGGCATGCCCGGCGTTGAGGGCGTGTCCATCGCCGATGGCACGGCGCAGGCTGCGGCAGCGCCCGGCGCCAGCCCGGCTGGACTCGAAGGCGTCGAACCCGCATGGCAGGAGGGCGACGCCGCCCCGGCGAAAAAGCGCCGCCGCCGCAAGAAGCCCGCGAACCGGAGTGCCGAAGGCGCAGACAGCGTGCAAGGCGGACCGGGCGCAGAAGGCGGGCCGGGCGAGTCAAGCGCCCAGAGCCGCAGCGAGGCGCCGCCCGCGCCCGGCGCTTTCGCCCCCGCATCTGATTACTGAGCGGGCAGCGGGGCATGAACACTGCGTCGCTGCATGCACCTGAAGCCGTTTCTCGCCAGAGGCGGCCCGATCAGTCATTCGCTGGTGGCGCAGCACCAGGCGAATTGCAAGGCCGGGCACAGCCTCAGCCAAATGGCGATATCGCCGCCGGGCGTGACCCGGTGACGGCTTATGTCGCACTCGGCGCCAACCTGGGCGACGCGCTAGCTGCGCTGCGCTGGGCGGTTCAGGGGCTCGATGGCCTGCCGCTGAGCCGGGTGCTGCGGGTTTCCAGCCTGTACAAAACCGCGCCGCTGGACACCGATTCAAGCGTCGAAGTGGCCGCGCCGGGCCGTGACTATCTGAATGCCGTCGCCGCGCTGCAAACCGGCCTGAGCGCGCCCGCGCTGCTCGACGCGTTGCAGGCGCTGGAATTGCAAGCCGGGCGGCAAAGGCCGTACCGCAACGCCCCGCGCACGCTGGATCTGGATGTGCTGCTCTACGGCAGCGCGCAGATCGGTTCAAGCCGATTGACGGTGCCGCATCCGCGTATGACGCAGCGCGCTTTTGTGCTGGTGCCGCTGGCTGAAATCGCGCCAGAGCTGGTCAGCGCCGGGCAGCTGGACGTGGTGGCACACCAAGGCATCGAGCGGCTGCAAGAGCGGCTCGAAAAGGCGGTCGGTCTTGAGGGCGTTTAGGGCGCCAGGCGTTCGCGCAGCCAGAGCCCATCGGCTTGCTGGCTGTAGCGCAGGCGGTCATGCAGACGGCTTTTGCGGCCCTGCCAGAATTCCCACAGGTCGGGCTTGAGCCGGTAGCCGCCCCAGTGCGGCGGGCGCGGCGGATTGAGCATGAATTTGGCGCCGAATTTGGCCGCATTGGCCAGCAGCACGCCGCGCCCTAAAATCACCTCGCTTTGCGGGCTGGCCCAGGCGCCTATGCGCGAGTCCAGCGGGCGGCTGTGAAAGTATTCATCGCTTTCCTCGTCCGAGACTTTTTCCACCACGCCTTCGATGCGCACCACGCGTTCGAGCTCAACCCAGTGAAACTGCAGCGCCGCATACGGGTTGCCCGCCAGTTGCTGGCCTTTGCGGCTGGCGTAGTTGGTGTACCAGACGATGCCGCGTGCATCAAAACCCTTGATGAGCACGACGCGGGTCGAGGGGCGCAGGTCGCTGGCGACGGTGGCCACGGTCATGGCGTTGGGCTCGGGCAGTTGCGCCGTGATGGCTTCGCCCAGCCAGTGCTCAAACTGCTGGAGCGGGTCGGCGCGGGAGGCGTCTTCGTTGAGTTCGGCGCGCTCGTAGCTCTTGCGCAGGTCGGCGAGGGAGGTGGGTTTCTGTGACATCGCCCCAGTATAGAGACTGCCCGCTCACCGGTGAGCCAAGCAGGCGCCCGCCTAAAATGGCCGCACGTTTTTAAAGGAGTGAAGAATGAGTTCTCAGGATGACGGCAGCCAGCGTGTGGCCTTGTTTGTGGTGTTTGGCCTGGTGGCCTTGGTGAGCGCATCGGTCATCGGTTTTGGGGTCCAGCGGGTGGGGACATTTGAAAAAGTGCAAAGCCCTGCTTTTTCAGTTACCCCGGACGCCGAGCCGGACAGCTTTGACGCCGATCCAGAAAGCCCGGACGCCGGGCAGGCCAGCGCGCAAGCCGTCACCGATGGTGCCAGCGTCCAGATTGAGCAAGGCGTGGTGAAGTTTTATTTTGAGTCCGGCAAGGCCGACCTGGCCGCAGGCGCCGCGCAAGCGCTGGCCGATCTGGTCGAGAGCGCGAAGTCGGGCCGCAAGCTGGTGATTTTGGGCTTTCATGACGCCACCGGCGGCGCCGCTCAAAATGCCAGGCTGGCCAAGCAGCGTGCCCTGGCGGTGCGCAACGCCCTGATGGCTGCGGGTGTCGCAGAGGCACAAATCGATCTGAAAAAGCCCGAGCAGGTCAGCGGCAGCGGCAGTGACGCCCAGGCGCGCCGGGTGGAAATCAGCCTTCAATAGCGCAGGCTGCAGGCCTGCTCTGGCGCCCTGCGTGACGAACTCGCCCGCTGCCCTTCAGGGTTAACCCGGAGGGGTTGCTGCTGTCGTGCTTGATGCGGCGCAAGTGGAGGGGATTTTTTTGCCTGACCATTCATCAAGCAGGCCAAAGTCTTTTTCGAGCAATTTGGGTTTTTGTGCCCTCCTTTGGCCGCATACAGGGAGGATCATCATGAGGTTTCATCTGTTTGAACGCTCGGCTGATGCACATATTCGCAAATCCCGCGAGTATCTGGAAGAGGCCAATATGGGACGGATTGAGCACCAGGCAGCCGCCGAACACCACAGTGCCCTGGCCCGGATGTATGCGGAGCGAATCGCCCGCATCGAGGTGGAGATCAGCGAGGTGTTTCAGCTTCAGTCGGCCAGCCACAAGCCGGTTGAGTTGCCTGAGCCGACCAAGGAGGCGGGCGGCGCAGACGCCCGGCCCAAGTCGGACCCGGTGCTGCTGTACCCGTCGCGCGCTTCGCACGCCTGAGTCGGCTGGGCGCGGTCAGCGCAGGCCCGCGCCCCCGCCATCGCCGGGGCGCTCAATCAGCTCGATCTTGTAGCCATCCGGGTCAGTCACAAATGCGATGACCGTGGAGCCACCCTTGACCGGACCGGCTTCGCGGGTGACGTTGCCGCCAGCGGCCCTGATTTTTTCGCAGGCAGCCGCCACGTCAGGCACGCCCAGCGCGATGTGGCCAAAAGCGCTTCCCATGTCGTAGCTGTCGGTGCCCCAGTTGTAGGTCAGCTCGATCTCGGCTTGCGCCGGATTGCCCTCGTAGCCGACGAAGGCCAGGCTGTATTTGTAGTCCGGGTTTTCGGAGGTGCGTAGCAGCTTCATGCCCAGCACCTGGGTGTAAAAATCAATGGCGCGCTGCAAGTTGCCAACGCGCAGCATGGTGTGAAGAAATCGCATCGTTAATTTTTCCGGTTTAAACCGCTTGACCAGCCCTGACCCGGCGCACGACGAACGGGGCTTCGTCGGCTTCCGGCGCGGGCGTTGTTGCTTGCTGTTCTTTTCGGTGCTGCTCGCGCAGTGCCAGCGCCCCGGCTGCCAGGCCGACCGCAAAGGCCGCACAAACTCCCACCATGACGCCGGATGAAAGGCGGCGCTCAGCGCCGGGCGCGCAGCGCCGGGGCGGGGTGGACAGGGTGTCGGCAAGCAGGGCCGCCGGAGCGTCACTGCGGCGTCGCCCGGTCATGACCAGCACGGCCGTAGAAAAAAGGCTGGTCAGGCTGCCAGCGAGCGCTCCCTGCGCAAGAATTGTTCTCCATCGATACATAGTCGATCCTCCTTATGAGGCCTCACCAAGGGCGCGAGCCGGTAAAAAGTGGCTGCAGGTGGGGCCGAACGACAGGATAAGCCAGCGCCCCGCAAACAGCAATGCCGGGCGGGCAGTTGTTACGCTTACGCAGCCTGGGCTGAGGCCTCGGCGCTGTCGGAGCAGGTCGCGCCGCCGCAGCCGTGGATGATTTCTTGCGGCAGGGCCTCGGGCATCGCCATCAGGCCGGTTGCCGGGTCAAAGCCGACGCTGCGCAGGTGCTGGGCCAGCGCCGCGTCCATGCTGTTGGCATGCTGCGGAAACCAGATCGCCAGGTCGCGGATCATCTGGCGCACGGTGGCCAGGTCGCCTGCATTGATCAGTTTGATGCCTTCGCGCATCACCTGCAGCACGATCTGGTGCTGCATGCTGTGGCAGTTGGACGATGAAAAGCGCGTGGCCTGCATCCACTGGTCTTCGCGGCTGAAATGCTCGTCGGTATGCTCGACCAGCGTGTTCCAGTGGGCCAGCAGGCTGTCGTCGGGTGCGGTTTCGGCCAGGGCCAGCAGATCGACAAATTCGCGGTGGGTGTCGTCCATCGCGGGCAGGTCAAGGGCCAGGGCGTCGGACCATTCGAGGTTGGGCATGTCAAGTCTCCTTTTGAGCAATCGGGCAGCTTACGCAATAGCCGGGCAGTTCGCGCTGATCCAGGTCATCAAATGCGTATATTTGCGCATTGGTGGCACGATTTTTGGCTGGCCTGAATGCAAATCGCCCGCCAGCCACAGGGGCTGTCGGGCGAAAGAGTCAGGCCCGCAAACTCACGCGGTGAGCTGCCGGGAATGGCTTGAGCGTGGCTTATCGGCCGTTAAACGAGCCTGGGCCGCCGGGACGGCGCGGGCCGTTGCCCCGGCCTGCGCCGCCGCCTGCACCACCGGCACCACCGGCACCACCGCCGGAGCGTGCGCCCCGGAAGTTGTTGCGGTTGCCGCCGGTAGGCTGGCCCGAAGACGGGAAGCCCGACGAGGCGTGGCTGGCCGGCTGGTGGTTGTCGAAGTCGTGGTGCTGCGAATGGCTTTCACGCGGGTGTGGGGCTGCGTGGCTCACGCGTGGCTGGCCGTAAGGCTGGCTGGCCGGTGGATAGCCCGCGTTCTGGCGCGGCTGGGCTGGGCTGCGGCGCTCGCTGTGGCCGCCTGCATTGCCGCCAAAACCACCACCGCTGCTGCGGCCAGCGCCTGCATTGCCACCGCCCGCCGGGCTGCGTCCGCGTGTACCTGCATTGGCGCTACGCTCGCCGCCTGCGCCACCGCTGCGGGCGGGCTGGGCGCCTTTGGTGTCGCGGATGCGGGTCATCATTTCGGATCTGGCGGCCTTGGCGGCGGCCTGCATCACGTCGCGGCTTGGCGGCTTGCCCAGGCCGCCCCAGATGGTCTGGCGGCCCATGGCCAGCGGCTCGGCTTTTTCGCCGGGCTCGGCTTCAAAGCCGGTGACAAAGACTTTTTCGATGTTTTGCTTGGTAAAGCGCTCGATGTCCTGCATGAAGCCTTCTTCGTCCAGGCAGACCAGGCTGACAGCCTGGCCGCTGTTACCGGCGCGGCCGGTGCGGCCGATGCGGTGAACGTAGTCTTCGCTGACGTTGGGGATTTCATAGTTGACGACATGCGGCAGCTCGTCGATGTCAATGCCGCGCGCGGCAATGTCGGTGGCGACTAAGGCGCGGATGTCGCCGTTCTTGAAGCCTTGCAGGGCTTGCGTGCGCGCC
>JBBRWN010000006.1:0-147219 GCA_038249155.1 Burkholderiales bacterium
AAAAGCAGTCCGCACTGCTGGACAACCCGTTTGTTCTGCTCTACGACAAGAAGATCAGCAACATCCGTGACCTGCTGCCGACGCTGGAGCAAGTCGCCAAGGCGGGCCGCCCACTGCTGATCGTTGCCGAAGACGTGGACGGCGAAGCGCTGGCCACGCTGGTGGTCAACACCCTGCGCGGCATCCTGAAGGTTGTCGCTGTCAAGGCCCCTGGTTTCGGCGACCGCCGCAAAGCCATGCTCGAAGACATCGCCATCCTGACCGGCGGCAAGGTGATCGCTGAAGAAATCGGCCTGTCGCTGGAAAAAGTGACGCTGGCTGACCTGGGTTCGGCCAAGCGCATCGAAGTGGGCAAGGAAAACACCATCATCATCGACGGTGCTGGCTTGGCCGCTGACATCGAAGCGCGCGTCAAGCAAGTGCGCGTGCAGATCGAAGAAGCTTCCAGCGACTACGACCGTGAAAAGCTGCAGGAACGCGTGGCCAAGCTGGCCGGCGGTGTTGCCGTCATCAAGGTCGGCGCTGCCACCGAAGTCGAAATGAAGGAAAAGAAAGCCCGCGTTGAAGACGCCCTGCACGCCACCCGCGCTGCTGTCGAAGAAGGCATCGTGGCTGGCGGCGGCGTGGCATTGCTGCGCGCCAAGCAGACCGCTGGCGTCATCAAGGGCGACAACGCCGACCAGGATGCCGGCATCAAGCTGGTGATGCGCGCCATCGAAGCACCGCTGCGCGAAATCGTTTACAACGCAGGCGGCGAAGCCTCTGTGGTGGTGAACGCTGTGCTGGCTGGCACCGGTAACTACGGCTTCAACGCCGCCAACGACACCTACGGCGACATGATCGAAATGGGTATCCTGGACCCCACGAAAGTGACCCGCACCGCGCTGCAAAATGCCGCTTCCGTGTCATCCCTGATGCTGACCACCGAATGCATGGTGTGCGAGTCTGCCAAAGACGAAGCAGCTGCAGGCGGCATGGGCGGCGGCATGGGTGGTATGGGCGGCATGGGCGACATGGGCATGTAATAAAAAAACGCGGGGACGGATGCCGGGCTGCCCGTCAGCCCGGACGCAGACCCCGCAGTTTTTGGCTTGCGCCAGACAAAAAGGCCGCTGTGTACACAGCGGCCTTTTTCATTTCAAATCTCTCAGACCAGCGCGCTTACGCCGCCAGCAGCAACTGCTCCAGCTTCACGGCGTCGAGCGCAAAAGCGCGTATGCCTTCGGCCAGTTTTTCAGTCGCCATCGCGTCCTCGTTGAGCGCGTAACGGAAACCCGCTTCGTCAAAATTCACCGCTGGCAGGTCCAGCGCCCTGGCGGCGCTGGCGTCCAAAGCCTGCGCCAGCGGCGCCTCAGAAGCCGCCAGCTGGGCCAGCAGCTCGGGGCTGATCGTCAGCAGGTCGCAGCCCGCCAGCGCCGTGATCTGGCCGACGTTGCGAAAGCTCGCGCCCATCACTTCCGTGGCAATGCCGAAATGCTTGTAATGCTTGTAAATCTGATGCACCGATTTGACGCCCGGATCGTTCGTGCCCGCATTCGCCGCCTCGTCCCAGGCGCTGCCGGCTGACTTTTTGTACCAGTCGTAAATCCGGCCCACGAAGGGCGAAATTAGCTGCACCTTGGCCTGGCCGCAGGCCACCGCCTGACAGAAGGAAAACAGCAGCGTCAGATTCGTGTGAATGCCGCGCCGCTCCAGCCGCTCGGCCGCCTGGATGCCTTCCCAGGTGGCGGCGACCTTGATGAGCACGCGGTCGATGTGAATGCCTTCGGCCTGGTACAGCTCAATCAGGCGCTCGCCGCGTGTGAACATGGCGTTCGCATCAAAACTCAGGCGGGCATCGACTTCGGTCGAGACCCGGCCCGGAATCAGCGACAGGATTTCACAGCCAAAGCGCACCAGCAGCCGGTCCATCACATCGTCCAGTGGCGCCCCCCGGAAGCGGCTGACCGCCTGGGCCAGCAGCGGCTGGTAATCGGCTTTTTGCACCGCTTTGAGAATCAGCGAAGGATTCGTGGTGGCATCCTGCGGCTGGAACTGGGCCAGCTGCCTGAAGTCGCCGGTATCGGCGACCACGGTGGTGAACTGTTTCAGGGCGTCGAGTTGGGTCATGGTGTGGGCAAAATAACCATTATGCCGATAGGAAATGGAAAAAGCCGCTCTGGGCTAACCCGGAGCGGCTTTTGGATTCAGATTCAAAACTGGCGTCAAGCCAGCTTTAAATTAGAACGTGTGGCGAACGCCCAGGCCGTACACGTCGTTCTTGACGACAACGGGCTTCTCAAGATTAGACTTGTTGAAAGCTGCGTAAGCGGTGGTGCGCTTGCTCAGGCTGTACTCGGCGCTCAGGCCCAAGCTCTGGTTCTTGGTGTTGATTGCCAGGCCAGTCGTCTTCGACTGTGCGTACTGGGCCACCAACGTGGTAGCGCCCAGCGGAACGCGCGTGCCGATGGACCATTCGTTGCTCTTCACAGAGCCGCCGACTGGGCCATCTTGGTTAGCACGGTTGTAAGCCAGGAAGGCCTTGGCAACGCCGAAGTCATAGTTGCCGCCGATGGCGGTGTTCTTCGTGTGGAGCGAAGGGACAGCCGCAATGGCAGCAACTTGGTCATCTTGGTGAACCAGAGCCACGGCCACAGGGCCGTTGGCATAGGTCAGGCTAAGCGAAGCGTTTTTGGTGGCGGTGGTAGTAGCCGTCTTGTCTTCACCCAAACCGTAAACCACAGCAGCCTGGAAGCCGCTGATGTTAGGCGTTGCATAGCGGATGCTGTTGTTGATACGCGGTGCGTACCCAACCCAAGCGCCAATCGCATTAGGGAAGGCACTACCGGCAGGGCCATTGGTGGCATCGAATGCAGGGCTGTTACCTTGTGCCGACAAGAAACCGCTGCGAACGGTTTCGTAAGCGCCATACTGGCGGCCCAGAGAAACAGCACCAAAGCTGCTGCTGTCCACGCCAACGTAAGCCTGGCGGCCGAACAAAAGGCCACCTTGCTGAGATGCACCATTTGATACGTCAAAACCGCTTTCCAGCACGAACACGCCCTTGATGCCGCCGCCCAGATCTTCAGAGCCGCGCAGGCCCCAGCGGGAACCATTCAGGCCGCCAGAGTTGACCACGGCCTGGCGCGTGGGGGTGACCTTTGCGGAGCCAACATAAGCATCCACCAGACCGTACAGGGTCACGGAAGACTGGGCCATAGCGGCGCCGGAAGAAGCCAGAACGGCCAGAGCGATGAGGGATTTTTTCATTTGAGAGTTCTCCAAGGTTAAACATAGGGCTCCGGTACGAGGTCCACTGCAGGCTTGCGCCGGTGGATTCCCCGGAGACCCGGGCCAACCCCCTTTCGGGAAGTTGAGGCTATTGCACCAGACTGGGCGCCATTTCGCAAAGAAATGGCCTTAAAAACAAAAATATCGTTGCTTACTAGCAACAAAATAAAAAACCGATCTGGATTTTCCTCGATCAGAACGTGTGGCGAACGCCCAGGCCGTACACGTTGTTCTTGACCAGGTTTTGATAAGCCCTGGTCTGGTTGAAGGCGCCGTAAGCGGTCGTGCGCTTGCTCAGGCTGTACTCGGCGCTCAGGCCCAGGCTCTGGCTCTTGCCCAGATCGTTACCGTTGGAGCGGGCGTACTGGGCCACCAGCGTGGTGGCGCCCAGAGGTGCGCGAGCCCCCACAGACCATTCGTTCTGCTTGGCCAGACCGGTGTACTTGGCCTGGTTGTAAGCCAGGAAAATCCTGGCCAGGCCCAAATCGTAGTTGCCGCCGAAGGCGGTGTTCTTCAAATGAAAGTCCTTGGCCAGCTCGTCATCCTGGTGCGCCAGACCCAGCGCGAGCGGGCCATTGGCATAGGTCAGGCTGAACGAGGCGTTTTTGGTGGCTGGGGTGTTGGCAGGGACATTCTTGTTTTCACCAAAACCATAAACCACAGCCGCCTGGAAGCCGCTGATATTCGGGGTTTCGTAGCGGATGCTGTTGTCAATGCGCGCCTGGTAACCGGCCCAGGCGCCGATACGGCCACCCACAGCGGCGGTATTGATGTCAGTCGCAACAGAAGGGTTGCCGAGCGTGAAAGCGCCATTCACGGCGTACTTGGCCAAAATCTGGGTCAGCGGCACGCCGTTGGTGGCGTCAAACGCGGGGCTGTTGCCCTGCGCAGACAGGAAGGTGCCGCGCACATTTTCGTAAGCACCGTACTGACGCCCGAGCGAGAGCGCGCCAAAGTCGCTGCTGAGGCCAACGAAAGCCTGACGGCCAAACAGAACCCCAGTCGTTGCAGCGGGAATATTCAAACCGCCGCTGGAAATATCAAAACCGCTTTCCAGAACGAAGTTGGCTTTGAGGCCGCCGCCCAGGTCTTCAGTGCCCTTCAAGCCCCAGCGCGAGCCATTGAGGCCGCCGGAGTCGAGCACGCTCTGGCGCTGCTCAAGGGTCACCATATTGCCACCGACAAGAGAAATTCCGGTGGTCTGGCGGGAGCCGACAAAAGCATCGGCAATGCCATACAGGCTGACGCTGGATTGGGCCATGACGGCGCTGGAGGCAGCCAATACGGACAGCGCGACAAGTGATTTTTTCATTTCAATATTTCTTTCAAGTTAGACACAGAACCGGGCAATGAAGATCTTTTCAGATTTCTGATCTCCCACGGAGAAAAACGAGACTATTGCACCAGATTGATTAATCTAGCGCAAAAAATTCGGACAAATTTAACTGCCAGTCTCTTATTTACCACAATTCGCCTCAGATTTGACCAGCAAAAAAGCCGTTACGGCATGACCCGGAACGGCTTTTTGAATTCTGACCCAAACTGGCCTAAGCCAGTGTCAAATTAGAACGTGTGGCGAATGCCGACAGCGTAGAGGTCACCCTTGGTCGTGGTGGCTGCCTCGGTCTTGTTGGCCTGAACACCACCGTACACGGACGTGCGCTTGGACAGCGAGTAGCTCGCAACCAAACCCAGACCGGAGCGCGTGGCGTTGCCCAGAGCCGCGTTGTCCTTGGAGCGGGCATAGCCGCCGGACAAGGTCAGCGCGCTGGTCACAGGGAAATCAGCGCCGATTTGCCATTCAGTCGTTTTGCCACCAACAACCTGATCGGCCACGCGGCCATAGCCAGCCAGCAGCTTGACCACGCCCAGATCGTAGGAACCGTTCACGCGGGTGAACTTGAGGGAATTAGCAACACCGGCTGTTTTTTCGGCTTGGTAAGCCAGGCCAACGTACACAGGGCCGCCTTCGTACTTGACGTTGAAGCTGCCGGTACGGCCAGCCTTGTTGCCACCAGGAATCGTGTTTTTGTTTTCGCCCAGGCTGTAGCTGGCTGCGCCGCTAAAGCCGCTGAAGCTGGGGCTGGCGTAGTAAATGGTGTTGGCAGGGCTGATGTTGTAGCCAGGGGCGCCGGCAGTGCTCAACCAGACATTGGCGGTAGGTGCCAGCGCCGAATTGAAACCCGGCGTGGTCAGGCCGCTGATGTCTTCAAACGGTGTGAGGGTCCTGCCCAGACGGACTTCGCCGAAAGCGCTGGAAAGACCAACGTAGGACTGACGGCTGAAAGCTTGGTTGCCCGTAATCGTACCACCGCTGTTATCCACAACTGTGCCGTTGTCAATGTTGAAGCCTTGCTCCAGCACGAAGTTGGCCTTCAGGCCAGCGCCCAGATCTTCAGTTCCCTTGAAACCGAAACGGCTCTGGTCCACGCCGCCGCTACCCACCATGGTCTGACGAACGCCACCAGCAGGTTTCAAGCTGCCAACCCACACGTCAGCAATGCCGTACAGCGTGACGCTGGATTGTGCGCAAGCAACGCCGGAAGCGGCAAGGATGGCCAGGGCGATCAAATTCTTTTTCATTCAAAATTCTCCAAAAGATGAGAGGCAAACAAATACCCAACGCATCCGAAAGAAGGGGGATCTTTCGTTGCAATGCTGTTGAGTTTAAAAGAGGGAATGGAAATTCCAAAAAATAACCCATCAAACGGGCTAAAAATGTAGTTTTAACGCAACACAAACACAGGGGTTTCCCCTTGTCGCTTTTTCAACCTGCTCAGCCTGAATGAAAATGCCTCATGACCACGATCCTTGACTTCACCCTGAACGCCGCAGACGGCGCGCTGCGTACCGTGTTTGCCAAACCCCGCGCCAGCAAGCCCTGCCCCACGCTGGCCGCCCAGGAAACTGAACTCAGCCCCCACGAAAAAACCCTGTCCGGCGCGCTGATGCGCGTCAACCATGTGGGCGAGGTCTGCGCGCAGGCGCTGTACGCGGCGCAGGCGCTGGGCACGCGCGACCCGGCGCTGCGCGAGCATTACCTGCAGGCCTGCCGCGACGAGGGCGACCACTTGGCCTGGACCCGGACCCGGCTCGACGAGCTGGGCGCGCGCCCTTCGCTGTTGAACCCGCTGTGGTACGCGGGCGCCTTCGGCCTGGGTTTGGTGGCCAGCCGGCTCGGCGACCGCCTGAGCCTGGGCTTCGTCGTGGAGACCGAGCGCCAGGTCGAAGCCCATTTGGCCAGCCACCTGGACCGCCTGCCCGAGGGCGACCACGAATCGCGCGCCATTGTGGCGCAAATGAAGGACGACGAAGCCGTCCACGCCCAAGCCGCGCAGGATGCTGGCGCGCAACTGCTGCCCGCGCCGGTCAAGGCCTTGATGCGCACGGCCGCCAAGGTCATGACGACCGTGGCACACCGGATTTAAGCCGCCTCCACCAGTTCAAAACTGGTCGTGATGTCGGCGGTTTTGCCCAGCATGATGGTGGCCGAGCAGTATTTATCGTGGCTCATGGCAATAGCGCGCTCCACCGGGCCCGCCGTCAAGGCGCGCCCGGTCACGACAAAGTGCATGTGGATCTTGGTAAACACCTTGGGATCGACCGGCGCCCGCTCCGAGCTGAGCTTGACCGAGCAGCCGCGCACATCCTGGCGCCCGCGCTTGAGGATCAAGACCACGTCATAAGCCGTGCAGCCACCGGCGCCCGCCAGCACCGTCTCCATAGGCCGGGGTGCCAGATTGGCGCCGCCGTTTTCCGGCTTGGCCGCGTCCGGCGCGCCGTCCATCAGCAGCGTGTGACCGCTGCCGGTTTGCGCCACAAACAGCATGTTCGAGCGCGGCTGCGCCTCTAAGCCGCTGGCCGAATTGGTGGCGGCCTGATTGCCTTCCCAGCGAACTGTGCATTCCATATCTAGCATTCCTTTTGTAAAGATTGAGAACAAGCGCGCAAGACGCTCACTTTCCGTAACAGGATTATTGTGCAGTGCAACATAAACCCCGCTATACTTAATCTATCGCAGCAGTACGCAGGGCAGTCACCGACGAAGCGTATTTTTGCACCGGTTGTCTCCTCCACCTCCTCAAAGGGTGGATTTACAGGCCCAGACCCAATGGTCTGGGCCTTTTTTTCTTGCCCCTATGATGCTCAGGCTCTGTTGCGAGAAAAACATGACCTCTTCAAAAAATCTGACCCCCGCCGACTACCTGAAAAAAATCCTCACCGCCCGCGTCTATGACGTGGCGATTGAGTCCCCCCTGGAAAAGGCCAAAAACCTCAGCCAGCGCCTGAACAACACCGTGCTGCTCAAGCGCGAAGACCAGCAGCCCGTCTTCAGCTTCAAGCTGCGCGGCGCCTACAACAAGATGGCGCACCTGAGCGCCGAACAGCTCGAAAAAGGCGTGATTTGCGCCTCGGCGGGCAACCACGCGCAGGGCGTGGCGCTGAGCGCGAAAAAGCTCGGCACCCGCGCTGTCATCGTCATGCCGACGACCACGCCCAAGCTCAAGATTGACGCCGTCCAGGGCTGGGGCGGTGAAGTCGTGCTCCACGGCGACAGCTACTCCGACGCCTACGCGCACTCGGTGCTGCTGCAGCAAGAACAAGGGCTGACCTTCGTTCACCCGTTTGACGACCCGGACGTGATCGCCGGGCAGGGCACGATTGCCATGGAAATCCTGCGCCAGCTGCAAACGCTGGGCTCGCGCCGCCTGGACGCGGTGTTTGTCGCCATCGGCGGCGGCGGCCTGATTGCCGGCGTGGCCAACTACATCAAGGCCGTGCGCCCCGAGATCAAGGTCATCGGCGTGCAGATGAGCGACTCCAACGCCATGATCCAGTCGGTGGCGGCCGGTCAGCGCGTCACCTTGAGCGACGTGGGTCTGTTCTCCGACGGCACGGCCGTCAAGCTGGTCGGCGAAGAGACCTTTCGCATCAGCCGCGCGCTGGTCGATGAATTTATCACCGTCGATACCGACGCCGTTTGCGCGGCCATCAAGGACGTGTTTGTCGATACGCGCAGCATCGTCGAGCCGGCTGGCGCGCTGGCCGTGGCGGCCATCAAGCAGTACGTGGAAACGCACAACACCCAGGGCGAGACCTACGCGGCCATCCTGTGCGGCGCGAACATGAACTTTGACCGCCTGCGCTTTGTCGCCGAGCGCGCCGAAGTCGGCGAGGAGCGCGAAGCGCTGTTTGCCGTGACGATTCCCGAAGAGCGCGGCAGCTTCAGGCGCTTTTGCGAGCTGATCGACGCCCTGCCCGGCAGCCCGCGCAGCGTGACCGAGTTCAACTACCGCATCAGCGACAAGCACCTGGCCCATGTGTTCGTCGGCCTGACCACCTCGGCGCGGGGCGAGAGCCGCCAGATTGCAGCCCAGTTCACCGGCCACGGCTTCAAGGCGCTGGACCTGACGCATGACGAGCTGGCCAAGGAGCATATCCGCCACATGGTCGGCGGCCACAGCGCGCTGGCCAAGGACGAGCGGCTGCTGCGCTTTGTGTTTCCCGAGCGCCCCGGCGCGCTGACGCGGTTTTTGTCCAGCATGCAGCCGGGCTGGAACATTTCGCTGTTCCACTACCGCAACCAGGGCGCCGACTATGGCCGCATCCTGGTCGGGCTGCAGGTGCCGCCCGCCGACAGCGCCGGATTCCAGGCCTTTCTCGACACGCTGGGCTACCCGTATGTCGAAGAAACCGCCAACCCGGCCTACCAGCTGTTTTTGCAACGCTAACGCCAAGGTTACGCCCCATGCCCTCCACAGCCTCCCAAACGAACACCTCGGTGTGCCCGCGCTGCGGCGCCGGTTTGCGCTGCGGCAACATCGCCGGAGACGCGCACTGCTGGTGCTCGCAGTTGCCCAACATCATGCCCGTCCCGGCAGCGGCCAGCGCGGCGTTGCCTGCCGACGCCAGCGCCTCGTGTTTTTGCCCCGCCTGCCTCCACGAAATCACCGATGTTTCAATCCGCGCCCCTTTCGGGGCGAATTTGGAAGAGCTTCCCCCTCCGAAATAAATTCTATCCTCCTGAAGATGGAGGTTTCAAGCCAAAGTCTGCTCTCGATGAACAACGCCACAAACTTTCACCTGCCCGCCATTGAAGCCACCGCCGACGCTGCGCTGGCGGCCCGTCTGCAGCACAAAATCGACCACAAAACCAAGCCGCTGGGCGCGCTCGGGCTGTTAGAGAGCCTGGCGCTGCAGCTGGGCCTGATCCAGCGCAGCGAGTCGCCCACGCTGCACGCGCCGCAAATGGTGGTGTTCGCCGCCGACCACGGCATTGCCGCCGAAGGCGTATCCGCCTTTCCGCAGGCCGTGACGGTGCAAATGGTGGCCAATATGCTCGCCGGTGGCGCGGCCATCAACGTGTTTGCCCGCCAGCACGGTTTTGAATTGCAGGTGGTCGATGCCGGTGTCGCCGCCGATCTGCCCGCGCATCCGCAGCTACAAGCGCGCAAAATCGCCTACGGCACGCGCAACCTGTGTGTGGAACCGGCCATGTCGCGGGCGCAAACCGAAGCCGCGCTCACGGCAGGCATGCAGGTCGTGCAGGCGCGGCCCGGCAATATCGTCGCCTTTGGCGAAATGGGCATTGCCAACACCTCGCCCGCCGCGCTGCTGCTGGCGCGCCTGGGCGGCGTGGACATCCTTGACGCCACCGGGCGCGGCACCGGCTTGGACGACGCGCAACTACTGCACAAACAAAGCGTCCTGAAAAACGCACTGGCCCGCCACCCAGCCAGCGCGCCGCTAGACGTGATCGGCGAGCTCGCCGCGCTCGGCGGCCTGGAAATTGCCATGATGACCGGCGCCATGCTGCAGGCCGCCAGCGAGCGCCGCGTCGTGCTGGTCGATGGCTTTATCGCCGGAGCCGCCGCGCTGGTGGCGCTGGCCTTGGCGCCCGGCGTGCGCGGCTACCTGGTGTTTTGCCACCGCTCGGCCGAAACCGGCCATCGCCTGCTGCTGGCGCATCTGCAGGCCAAGCCGCTGCTCGAACTCGACCTGCGCCTGGGCGAAGGCACGGGCGCGCTGCTGGCCTGGCCGCTGCTGCAGTCGGCGGCCAGCTTCCTCCACGAAATGGCCAGCTTTGAATCAGCGGGCGTGAGCGGCAAAGACGCCGCTTAAAACCGGCTTTAGCGTTCTAGCAGCTGCCCGCCCCATGCTTCAATTCATCCGCGAGTATTTGCTGGCGATCCAGTTCTTCACGCGCATCCCTATCACTGGCCGACTGGCCGACTGGGTCGGCTACAGCCCCGAGCTGCTGCGTGCCAGCGCCGCCCACTTTCCTGGCATCGGCATGCTGGTCGGCGCTGTGGGCGCAGCCGTCTATGCGCTGCTGAACGCGCTGCTGCCCGACACCACCTACACGCCGCTGGTGGCCGCCGTGTTCTGCACCATCGCCACGGTGCTGCTGACCGGCGGCCTGCACGAAGACGGCCTGGCCGATGTGGCCGACGGCCTGGGCGCCAGCCACAACCGCGAGCGCGCGCTGGAAATCATGAAAGACTCGCGCCTGGGCGCTTTCGGCGCGATGGCGCTGGTGCTGGCCCTGCTGTGCAAGGTGGCGCTGCTGGCGCTGCTGGGCTCGGTCGAAGGCATTCCGGCCAGCCTGGAAAAATCGCCCTTCGGCGGCTGGTATATCTGCGTCGCGCTGTGGACCGGCCACACCGTCTCGCGCGGCCTGCCGCTGCTGGTGATACGCCTGCTGCCGCATGTCGGCGACAGCGCCACCTCCAAATCCAAACCGCTGGCCGGGCAGATTTCCAGCGGCAGTCTGCTGCTGGCTTTGACCTGGTGCCTGGCCGCGCTCGCGCTGGCCAGCCTGGCGCTGGAGAAGATGAATTTGATCGTCGCCTGCAGCCTGGCGGCACTGGCGCTGCTGTGGCTGCTCAACTGGTTTAACCGGCGCCTGCAGGGCTTTACCGGCGACTGCCTGGGCACGGCGCAGCAGGTGTGCGAAATCGCTTTTTATCTGGGCCTGGCCGTCAGCCTGTGAACGCGGTGAACGCGGTGAGCGTATGAAACTCTGGCTGGTCCGCCACGCACAGCCGCTGGTGGCGCCCGGCATCTGCTACGGCCGACTCGACCTGGCCGCCGACGCCGCCGCCACCGCCGACTGCGCCCGCCGTCTGGCGCTTGCATTGCCCGCTGGCATCCGCGTGAGCGCTTCGCCGCTGCAACGCTGCGCCCAACTGGCCGAAGCCTTGCAAGCGCTGCGGCCCGATCTGGCTTTCCACACCGATGCGCGGCTGCAGGAAATGAATTTTGGCCGCTGGGAAGGCCGCGCCTGGCGGGACATAGCGCCAGCCGAATTGCAGGCGTGGACCGATGATTTCCCCGATTACACCGTCGGCAGCACCGGCGAAAGCGTCAGCGCCTTTATGGCCCGTGTCGGCGCTGCCTTTGATGCGCTGGCCCGAGCCGCTGAACCGCCCGAAAACGCCACGCTGTGGATCACCCACGCAGGCGTCATTCGCGCCGCCGAACTGCTGGCGCAAGGCATCTGCCACATCGACCATGCCCGCCAGTGGCCGCTGACAGCGCCCAACTATGGACAATGGCAGACACTGGCGCTGAACAGCCGCCCGGCGCCAACACCGGACGGCGCCTGCGGTTAAGCGGCCCGGCAGCCAGCCGCGCAAGCGCATGCAGCGCCTCGCATCCGGCCCAGACAACGCAACAGAGGCAAACAACGATGGCAGAAAATCTCGACGGTCAGCTGGTGGTGGCAATTTCCTCGCGCGCCCTGTTTGATTTTGAAGAAGAAAACCAGGTATTTGAAGCCGGGCTGGCACCAGCACCAGAACCTGACGCACCGCCGGGCGCGAAAAAAGACGCCGCTTACATGCAGCTGCAACTGGACCGGCTCGACGTTCCTGCCAAGCCCGGCGTGGCCTTTTCGCTGGTCAAAAAACTACTGGCTTTCAACGAGGTGCCCGAACTTGTGAATGAAGCGGCCAGCGGCGCGGCGCCGCGCAAGCGCGTCGAAGTGGTGATCCTGTCGCGCAACGACCCGGTTTCGGGCATGCGCGTGTTCCGTTCGGCCCAGCATTACGGGCTGGCGATCCAGCGCGGCACGTTTACGCGGGGCGCGCCGCCGTGGCGCTATTTAAAACCGCTGCACGCCAACTTGTTTTTGTCCACGCACCTGAGCGACGTGCGCGCTGCGCTGGAGGCAAACGTGCCCGCCGCCCAAGTCTATCCGCAGTCGGCCCACGCCAGCGACGCGCACCCGAACGAGGTGCGCATCGCCTTTGACGGCGACGCGGTGCTGTTCTCCGACGAGGCTGAAGCGGTGTTTCAGGCCCAAGGGCTGAGCGCCTTTCAGGCCCACGAGCGCGACAAGGCTGCGCAGCCGCTGCTGGCCGGGCCGTTCAAGCCGCTGCTCGAAGCCCTGCAGCGGCTGCAGCAGGCAGGCACCTCGCGCATGCGCCTGCGCACGGCGCTGGTCACCGCCCGCAGCGCCCCGGCGCACGAGCGCGCCATCCGCACGCTGATGAACTGGAACATCGAGGTCGATGAAGTGATGTTCCTGGGCGGCCTGGCCAAGGGCGAATTCCTGCGCGAGTTCGAGCCCGATTTTTTCTTTGACGACCAGACCGGCCATGTCAACTCGGCGGCCCGGCATGTGCCTGCGGGCCATGTCGTCAGCGGCATCTCCAACCCGCTTCCCTGAATTTTTTAAAAGGCTTATCGAATGAAGCTGCTCTCGCCCATCGCCCAAAAACTGCGCGATTTCAGACATTTCAGCGGTCGGGTCGGGGCCTTGTCGGCGCCCTACTTTCGCTCGGAGGACAAATGGAAGGCGCGCGCCCTGCTCGCCGCCATCGTGGCGCTGAACCTGGCCGCCGTCTATATGCTGGTGCTGCTCAACGACTGGAACCGGGTGTTTTACGACGCGCTGCAGAACAAGGACGCGGCCGTGTTCTGGACGCAGCTCGGGCGCTTCACCTACCTGGCCTTTGCCTTCATCATCATCGCGGTGTACCGCTTTTACCTGACCCAGCTGCTGGAGGTGCGCTGGCGCGCCTGGATGACCACGCACTACCTGCAGCGCTGGCTGGACGGCCAGGCGTTTTACCGGCTGGAGCTGGCGCGCTTTACCAGCTCCGGCTCCGGCAGCGAAAGCGGCCAGGGCCGCCCCGCCCCAAGCACCCCGGACAACCCGGACCAGCGGATTCAGGAGGACATCAACCTGTTCACCAGCTACAGCATTTCGCTGAGCATGGGGCTGCTCAACGCGGTGGTCACGCTGGTCAGCTTTGTCGGCATTTTGTGGTCGCTGTCGGGCGCATTTGCCTTCAGCATCAACGGCGCCAGCTACTCGATTCCGGGCTTTATGGTGTGGATGGCGGTGCTCTACTGCGCGCTGGGCAGCATCGCCACCCACTACATCGGGCGCCCGCAAATCCGGCTCAATTTCCAGCAGCAGCAGGTCGAAGCTGATTTTCGCCACCACATGGTGCGGGTGCGCGAGTACAGCGAAGCCATCGCGCTGGACAAGGGCGAAGCGGTCGAGCGCGCCCATCTGGACACGCGCTTTGCCGCCGTGCTGGCCAATTATTTGACGCTGATTAAAAAGCAGAAAAACCTGGTCTGGTTTACCAACTTTTTTGGCCAGGCGGCGGTGGTGTTTCCGTTTGTCGTGGCGGCGCCGCGCTTTTTCAGCGGCGCCATTCAATTGGGCGAGCTGATGCAGATTGCGTCGGCTTTCGGGCGCGTGCAGGACTCGCTGAGCTGGCTGGTCGATAACTACAGCAGCCTGGCCGCCTGGCGCGCCACGACCGACCGTCTCACCAGCTTTGAGGACAACATCCGCGCCGTCGCGCAGCAAAAGCTAGCGCAGTCCGCGCTGAACGCCAACCACGCGCCAGGCGCCGGGGCGGACATGGCGCCCGAAATAGCGCCCGGCGCGCTGGCCACCAGCGACCTGAGCGTCAAGCTGCCCACGGGCGCGACGCTGCTGGATGATCTGTCGCTGCAAGCCGGGCCCGGCCAGAGCGTGCTCATCAAAGGCCCGTCGGGCAGCGGCAAATCGACGCTGTTCCGGGCGCTGGCGGGCATCTGGCCGTTTGCCAGCGGGCCGGTGCATTTGCCGCTGGATGCCATGTTCATCCCGCAGCGGCCTTATTTTCCCGACGGCAGCCTGCGCGACGCTCTAGCCTACCCGCAGCCCGCCGCCGACTACAGCGACGCGGCCTTGCAGCAGGCGCTACTGGATGCGCTGCTGCCCGATCTGGCCGTCCGGCTGGATGAAAAAAACGCCTGGACCCAGAAGTTATCGGGCGGCGAGCAGCAGCGCCTGGCGATTGCCCGCGTGCTGCTGAAGCAGCCGCACTGGATTTTTGCCGACGAGGCCACCAGCGCACTCGACGAGGTGGCCGAGCAAATTCTCTACGCCCGCCTGCTGGCGCAGACGCAGCAAGGGGGCGGCGCGCTGGTATCCATCGCCCACCGGCCCAGCGTGGCCGCTTTTCACGACACGCTGTGGGCACTGGAAAAACGCCCGGAAGGCGCAGGCGCGCTCTACCAACTCAGGGAAAAAAACAGCACCAGCGTGGCCGCATGAGCGCCGCAGCGCCCGGATCAAACCGGCGCGCTGGGCAAACTCGCCACGTAACTCAAAAAACCCCGTGCCCGCAGCGCACAGGCCGGGCATTCGCCGCAGCCGTAGCCCCAGGCATGGCGATGCTCGCGGTCGCCCAGATAGCAGGTGTGGGTGTGCTCGACGATCAGGTCAATCAGCGCCTGCCCGCCCTGGGGCGAACCGGATTTCTCGCCCAGCGCATGCGCCAGCGCCCAGGTGTCGGCCTTGTCAATCCACATCAGCGGGGTTTCGATTAAAAAGCGCTTGTCCATGCCCAGCGACAGCGCCAGCTGCATGGCTTTCATGGTGTCGTCGCGGCAGTCGGGGTAGCCAGAAAAATCGGTTTCGCACACGCCCGTGACCAGCACCTGCAAATCGCGCCGATACGCCAGCGCAGCGGCCAGCGTCAAAAACAATAAATTGCGCCCCGGCACAAAGGTGTTGGGCAGGCCCGAGCTTTCCATCTTGAACGCCACGTCGCGCGTCAGCGAGCAGTCACTCACCTGGCCGAGCACGGCCAGATCGAGCAGGTGGTCTTCGCCCAGCTTGTGTACCCACTGCGGAAACTGCGCTTTGATCTCGCGCAGCACGTTCAGCCGGGCGTCAAGCTCGACCTTGTGGCGCTGGCCGTAGTCGAAGGCGACGGTTTCGACGCGCTGGTATTTGGCAAGCGCCTGGGCCAGGCAGGTGGTGGAATCCTGACCGCCGGAAAAAAGAACAAGTGCCGAGGTATGCATGACGAAAGGAGCGGTCAACCCGCCGAAAAATTGGAAAAAGGAAACTTGAGGCTGCCGATACTACACAATGCCAGAGCCCGCGCCGCCGGGCCGTTTTCCCAGTTTTTCCTTCATTTTTTGCCAGCCCGCCATGCCCCTGACACCCGAACTGATTACCCAAGCCGCCACCGAACTCGCCGCCCGACGCGCCAGCGCCCGGCAAAGCCCGCGCCTGCCAGAATCCTGCCGCCCGGCAGACCTGGAAGACGGCTGGCAGATTCAGCAGGAAGTGACCTGCCGCCTGGCGCTGCCGGTGGGCGGCTGGAAAGCGGCCTTGCCCAGCCCCGGCAAGCTGGTTGCCGCGCCGATTTATGGCCCGACCGTGCGCCAGGGCGCCGACTGCGCCCTGCCCGTTCTGCCGGGACAAAGCAGCGTGCGCGTCGAGCCGGAACTGGCTTTTTTGCTGGCCGCCGACCTGCCCGCCCGCGCCCAGCCCTATTCCGATGCCGAAGTGGATCTGGCCGTCGGCGCGGTCCACGCCGCGCTAGAAATCTGCGCCAGCCGCTACCTCGACCATGCCGGCCTGCCGTTTGCCGAAATGCTGGCCGACGGGCTGGTCAACAGCGGCCTGTGGCTGGGTCCGGCGCTGGCCGCGCCCGAAGCCGCCGCTTTTGAACTGAACTGGCAGGTTGAAGGCGAAGCCGCCAGCAGCAAACCGGCGCTACACCCGGACGGCGCGGCGCGTGCGCCGCTGTACTGGCTGGCCAACTTTCTGCGCGAGCGCGGCCTGGGGCTGCAGGCCGGGCAGGCGGTCATCACCGGCTCGTATGCGGGCGTGCTGACGCTGCCGCTGGGAAAATCAGTCCGCTTCAGCTACGGCGCGCTGGCCCGGTTTGAGGTCAAATTCAGCGCGTAGCCCGATGGCGCGTCACTGCACTCCAACGCCCGCCAGCGTCCGCCCCTGCAGCGGATGCCATCGTCATTAATAATCAAAGCATGAGCCTGCCTGCAACGCAATTCCCCCCGCCGCCCGCCCACGCCTGCGAGCGCGGCATAGACCCCGAACTGCTGGAGGAGGCTCGCGTCCGGCTGGAGCTGCTCTACGGCGAAGTCGCCGCCTCCTGGCCCGGCTTTATCGCCCGGCCCGGCCAGTACGAAATGATGCAGGCGGCGCTGCTGACCTTTTTATCGGCCAAAGCGCCGGATGACCAAGCGCGCAGCGGCCGCAACCTGGCCCAGCTTGAAGCGGGCACCGGCACCGGCAAGACCGTCGCTTACTGCCTGGCCGCCATCGTCGCCTCCGAGGCGCTGAAAAAAACCATTATCGTTTCCACCGCCACCGTGGCGCTGCAAGAGCAGCTGTTCCAGAAAGACCTGCCGCGCCTGGCCGAGATCATTCCCGAGCTGACGTTCGACATCCTCAAGGGCCGCGCCCGCTACGTCTGCGAAAGCCGCCTCGAAGGCGCGCTCCACGACGAGGAGCAGGACAGCCTGCTCAGCGCCGAATTCCAGGAGGCTTTCGCCGACCTGCGCCGCCCGGCCAAAGGCATTTCACGCGACAGCGCGCAGGCCATGCTGTGGTTCAAGAACAGCGCCAAAAAGCTGCGCTCGGGCGCCTGGGACGGCGACATCGACAGCCTGGCCCAGCCGCCCGACCCGGACGACTGGCGCCGGGTGCAGGCCAGCGCCCACGCCTGCAACGGCGGCAAATGCGAATTCTTCAGGAGCTGCGCTTTTTTCAAGGCGCGGCGCCAGGCCGCTGGCGCCACGCTGCAGGTGGCCAACCACGCCTTGATTCTGGCCACGCTGCAGACCGACAGCAGCCTGATCGACCCCGGCAACACGCTGTTTGTGTTTGACGAGGCGCACCACCTGCCGACGATTGCCGCCGACCAGTTCTCCTACCGCGCCCGGCTCGGCATGAGCAGCAAGCTGCTGGCCAGCCTGCGCACCGTGGCGCTGCGCCACGGCAAGGCGCTGCCCGCCTCGACCCGGCCCGACCCGGTCGCCTTTGCCCAGCTGATTACCGGCTGCACCGACCGGCTCGCGCTGCTGGAAGACTTCTGGCTGCAAAACCAGCTGGTCAGCCCCGACAAGGCCGTGCATCGCTTCGCGCAGGGGCAGATTCCCGAAGCCTTGATTCCCGAATGCGAGCAGCTGGCCACGCTCTTGAGCGCGATCAGCAAAGTGGTCTCCGGCATCGCCGCCGCGCTGATGGAGAGCGACGAGTCGCGCTCGCCGCAGGAGCGCGACGAGCACAGCCGCGCCGGTGTCGAACTGGGCGTCTATCTGTCGCGGCTGCAGACGCTGGCGCAGCTGTTCGGCGCCTGGGCCACGCACGACAAGGTGCCCTGGGCCAAGTGGCTGGAATGGGCCGACAACGCGGGCGACGCCACGCCCGACGCCTGGCTCTGCGCCAGCCCGATGACGGCGGCGCAGGTGCTATCCAAGAGCCTGTGGAAAAGCGTCAGCGCCGCCGTCTGCACCTCGGCCACGCTGACGGCTTGCGGCAGTTTTGATTTTTTTGACCGGCTCAGCGGCATGAACCGCTTTCCCGAGCGCCGCGCGCTGGTCGTGGCCTCGCCGTTTGACTACGCCGTGCAGGGCGAGCTGCGCATCGCCGCCATGCAGCATTCACCGAAAAGCGCCGGCTTTTCCGACGAGCTGTGCGCCAAGCTGCCCGGCCTGCTGCGCGAGCACCAGCACGGCCAGCTGGTGCTGTTCACCTCGCGGCGCCAGATGCAGGCCTGTTACGCGGCGCTGCCCAAAGACCTGATCGACCAGGTGCTGGTGCAGGGCGTGCGCTCGCGCACCGAGCAGTTGAAGGAACACGGCCGGCGCATCGTCGCGGGCGAGCGCAGCATTTTGTTTGGCCTGCAGTCATTTGGCGAGGGCATAGACCTGCCCGGCCAGCTCTGCGAGCATGTGGTGATTGACAAGCTGCCGTTCACGCCGCCGAACTCGCCGGTCGAAGAGGCGCTGGCCGAATGGCTGAGCGCGCAGGGGCGCGACCCGTTCAACGAGCTGTCGGTGCCGCGTGCGGGCATGAAGCTGGCCCAGTGGGCCGGGCGCGGCGTGCGCACCGTGACCGACCGGGCGGTCATCACCGTGTGCGACACCCGGCTGGTGACAATGCGTTACGGCCGGGCGATTCTGGCGGGCCTGCCGCCATTTCCGCTGGTGCAGGCGTCCTGAGCGGCGAACGCTTTAGCGGTAGTAGGCTTCGACCTTGCCCTTGAGCTTGATGAGCAGGCGCTGGCCTTTGCGGTCCAGCGCCTTGCCTGCGGGCACCTTGACCCAGCCTTCGCTGATGCAGTATTCCTCGACATCCAGGCGCGCATTGCCATTGAAGCGGATGCCCACGTCGTGCTCGAACACGGCAGCGACATGGAAGGGGCTGCGCGCATCCACGCAAAGGCGGTCGGGCAAAGGAGGAAAAGTCGTGGCGTCGGTCATGGATTTTTTTCAATAAACGGTAAAACAGCGCCAATTTTCCCCGATTTGGCGCTGGCCCGGAATTACAGCGTCGCAGCGGCTGGCGCCCCGGCTATCACCGTGTCATCGCCCGCCTGCAGCGCCTGCCAGACCGCCTGCAAATCGCGCTCGCGCAGCAGGGCGCGCACCGCATCCGACGGGCTCGGCGGGCAGCGCCCCCATTGAAAATGCGGCGGGTCCGACCGAACCCAGTTGCCGCCCCAGGTGCAGGCGTTTTTCTCAAAAATCGCCGCCACTTTCTGAAACCATGCCGCGCCGCCCGGCGGCGTCCAGAACAAGTCGCCATGCACCACATCGACGGCCAGGCCAAAGCCGTGCCAGCTGTGCAGGTTCGACGGCGCAAACGCCGTGCGCCCGCGCTGGTAATGCAGCGCCTGCAGCTGCGGCGAGCGGTAGCCTTCGTAAATCATGGCGCGCAGGCCGCCGTTGGCGCCCGCGTTGCACTCGGCCAGGGCGGCCTTGACGGCGCGGGAGAATTGCGGCGCCAGACGGTCAAGATCGCGGTTGACCATCAAGGCGGTATCGTTGGAGCCTGCGCTCATATCTGCACCTCATTGTTCGGGTTGGTATAGCCGGGCCGCCACTGGTGCGGCCTGAAAGAGTCGGCCGGGGCCAGCGGGTGCGGCGCTGAAGCAGCCCCTCCCAGCAAGAGCACCGGCTCCGGGGCTGGCAGCGCCTCCTGGGCGGGCGACACCTGCAGCTCCAGCGAGGGCTGGGCCAGGGGCGCTGCGGCGGCTTCTTCCTTGAGCGTCGGCTCTGGGGCGCTATCGT
This sequence comes from Burkholderiales bacterium, assembly GCA_038249155.1. Classification (GTDB taxonomy): domain Bacteria; phylum Pseudomonadota; class Gammaproteobacteria; order Burkholderiales; family Burkholderiaceae_C; genus Polaromonas. The sequence goes on from JBBRWN010000006.1 coordinate 19,837, forward strand.
CCGGGCTCTTGTCCTTGGGCTTGATGGTTGAGCGGATCACCATCACCTTGTTCAGCGTGTCAAACCAGAACGGCGCGCCAAGCATGACGGCCAGGGCCGTCACCAGCCAGCCCGCCAGGACGCGAAACCAGCTATACCCCTCATCGGCCGCAGTGACGCAGGGCTGGAGCTCGTTGGTACACAGCTGGCGCGGCACCCAGGGCAGCATTCGGCCATCGCTGACGGCGCGCCAGCCCACCGGCATGCCCACGCTGTCGATCACGTTGCGCGCATCGCTGAAGCGCTCCAGCGCGGGCGCCGCCTTGGCCGGGTCCGGCGCGCTGGTCGAGCCCGCCTGCTTGACCACCACGTCGCGAAAGGCCTTGTCCGCCGTCAGGCGCTGCATGACATGCAGCGAATCGACGTTGAGCGTGCAGGCCATCAAGATGCCGAGCATGAACAGCACGGCCTGGGTGCGCCGCTTGTACCAGCCGCCCGCCCGGTTCATCGTGCCGTCAAACCAGTCCTGGATGTGCGTGCGCAGTTTGTCCATATTGCCGCCGCAATGGTCAATCGCCGAGAGCATGACGCGGCGCAGGTGCGGCGAGGACAGCGCGGCAGCGCGCTGGCGCAGCAGCGCCACGGTCAGGGGCTCGCTGCTGGCGTCCTGCTCATCGCCCTGGGCGTCCGACACCGGGCCGCGCCCGACCAGATCGAGAAAGGCCATCGCAAAGCTCGACGAGGGGATGTAGGAAGGCAGATTGCGCCGCGCCCCGAGGCGCACATGCTGCGCGTCGGAGCCCGACAGCATCGAGCTGCTGACCAGATTCGCCGACTCGTAGCGCCCCTGAAACAGCGAGTACACCAGCGGATGGCGGTAGAGAAACGAGGTCAGCGTGCCGTCGCTGTCGTCCAGCAGGGTGCGCACGCCGCGCTCCAGGTCCATCGCGCGCCACTTGAAAATGCCTTCAAGCCACTCCTGCAGCGCCGTGCAGATCAGCGACATCATCAAAAACAAAAAGATCATGCCAATGCCCACTTCGAGCGTTTCAGAGTTCAACATAGGTGTCCTTTCAGGCTCAGCGCCAGTGAGCAATGCCAGCGGTCATGGCACTTTGCTGGATTTGTTTTCATAAATTACAAATTACAGCATGAATTCCTCCCGCAAAGTCCGGCCAGCCAACGGGAAAGTGTTGCGCTGACGGCGCCGATCAGCGCCGTAATGTCGTTAAAGTCGGTTTGCGGGACGAGGGCGGGAGAGGTGGGTTCAGTGTGGTCATGGGTGTCGCAAGGATTTGTTCAGTCTTTCGCAACCACGGTGTCATACAAGCCGTAGTGGGTCAGGCCTTGGTGGCTCTCGACACCCGTGTAGCTCAGTGATGCGTCTTCATAACGCCGAAACGCAAACACGGCCTGGTTCATCTGCTCGGTGTTGAACACCTTGAGCTGCACCAGAAGGTCAAAGTCCTGCACCGTCAGCCCCGTCACCGTGAGAAACAGCTCAGGCTCCAGCTTGGTGATGACATCTTGCAGCGTGTTTTCACGAAAATCGGTCAGGTACATGAACGCCGGGATGCGCGTGGCAAACTTGATCAGCTTTTCCTGCACCAGCTTGCGTTTGGATTTGTATTCTTTTTCCTCGGCGGAAAGCTCCTTCTTCTCCTTGGCTGACAGCGCTTTGTCCTTGGCCTTGTTCTTGAGGTCTTTGACCTTCTCGCTCTTGTTGATGATGGTCTCGATCACGTTGTCGCCCAGCGCGCGCCAGCCTTCGATGCGCTCGACCGCCGCCATCGCCTCGGGGTTGTCGAAGATGCGGCGCAGGGTAGCGTTGTCCACGTTCACCAGCAGCGCGCTTTCCCACTTGCGGGCCAAGAGCGTGGCCGAGGTGCCCGCCATCGCAATGTCCAGAATGCCGCCCGCGTCGATCTGCGTCATGTTCGCGCCGTCGTAGGCCAGCACTGGCAGGAAGGCCACCAAATCCCGCACCGCGTTCTCGGGGTTGGACTCGCCCGGCGACAGGCCAATGCCGTATTCCGACAGCTGCCGCAGCGCCCGCGTGGGCGCGAAGTCGAACACAAAGCACACCGGCTTGAGGATTTCTTCCTCATTCGGGTTGTCGCCGTGGGGGTTTTTGATCGACCACGGCGACTGCACCCGAAATGCGGCCTGAAAGTAGGTCTCGGGCGACTTCAGATTGCGCAGCATCAGCATGGACGACCACTGCGCCACCGTCACGCCGGTGGTGAGCTTGCCGCACGACAGCGTGATGGTCTTGCTGTCAAACCCGCTGCCAATCGCCTTGCGCACCGGCGGCAGCGCCTCCAGCCCAATGCCCGCCGTGGCCCCGGCAGCCACGATAACCTGGTAGCCCAGCCAGAAGATGTTGTGCCGCTCGGCCAGCAAATTGGCCATCGCGTGACAGGCCGCCACGTTGGGCAAAAACCAGAACGAATGTTGCAGGTAAGGCAACAGGCGAACGTCCGAATACGGAAACGGCGGGCGCGTGCCAGCCTTCAGAAATTCGACCGATTGGGCCGCATGACCGCCGCGAATGATGTCCAGCCACTTCTGCACATCGCTCTTGTGCGTGAACTGTGCCGCCTTGCCTGTGCCGCTTGCCTCAAAAAAAGCGTTCAGATCGAACTCGTCGAACTCGCCGCCGCTGGCAATGGCCAGCAACTCGTCGGGCATCTGGTAGGTCAACAGCCGCATTTGCGGCAGGGCGGCATAGGGGTTGCGCTGGGCCGGATGCAGCGCGGCAAACGCTTCCTTGGCCCGCTGCTCGTCGGTGTAAGTCCAGTTGAAGATTTGCTCCTCGATGAACTCGCCGCTGGACAGCGCCTTGAACGGCGTGCCCGACAGGTACAGATAGGCCCGCGCCGTGATGGGCAGAAACTCAGTTTCGCTGTCTGACAGCACGGTCAGGTCTTCGTTGATGTCAGCCAGTTCACCCGCGTATTCCAGCCTGGCCTCTTTTTTGGCGATGGCGTCATCTTCGCCCTCGAACAACTCCTTGGCTGTGTCGCGCCAGGCGCCAAAGTGGTATTCGTCAAACACCACCAGATCCCAATTGACCGCATGCAACCACTCGTTGCGCGGCTTGATGTTGCCCGCCGCATCGCGCCCGAGCAAGTCCTGGAACGAACCGAAATAAACGACGGGCTTTTGACGGTCAATCTGCGTCGGGTCGCTGCCCGAGGAGCGTGAAAGGTATTGCCAGCCGTCAAAGTCCACATGGTTTTCCAGGTCGGTCTGCCAGGCGTCCTCGACCGCCGGCTTGAAGGTCAGCACCAGGACGCGCTTGGCTTTGAGCTTTTTGGCCAACTGGTAGGCGGTGAAGGTCTTGCCGAAACGCATCTTGGCGTTCCACAGAAAGCGCGGGGAGGCGTTGGCGTCTTCGGCCCAGATGGAGCGGTAATAATCGAACGTCTTGTTCACGGCGTCGAGCTGTTCGCTCCGCATGCCGAAGGTCTCATGGTGCGTGCCGCTCAGGCGCTGGCCGGTGCGCAGTTCGGCCAGCACGGTGTTCACGTCTGCCACGGTGCAGCGCATCCATTCGAGCGTGGTGTTTTCAAAACCTTTTCTGACCAATGCCGCCCGCACCTCATGGTCGGTGAAGAGGGAGCCATCGTCGCGCTCGGCCCCTTCGTCCAATTTGATGGTGTAGTTCTGGATGGCGGCGGTCTTGAGCTGCTCGGCCACGCGGCGCTTCACGTCGCGGGTGGTCTGGCCTACCTTGAGCTGGCCTTTGTGTGCGGCGTCGGCAATGGAATAAGCGTAGATGCGCAGGTGGGCTTCTGGTTTTGGGAGGAGGATTTCGTCGATAGTGGGCTTATTCATTGTCACTTTCGTCAATAGTGACATCACCCAACAAATCACTGGTCAAGTCCATCGGGCGAACCACTTTTTCAATGAACTCGATTTCGCTAGCAGAGATGCCATATTTGGCGTACAGATCTTTGTCCGTCCAGCGCTTTGTCCAGTCTTGCGTCGGCACAAATGTATAGACTTTTCGCGTGGTGTCCTGGGATGGCTTGTGCAGGAGAATCAGCAGCCGGGTTAGCCGGCAGCAAAGGTAAGACAAGGCGCTTTCAGCCTCGGCCTGAGTGTCGAACGGGCCAATGCACAAATAGGTTTCGGAACAAATACTGCCCGACTCGCCAATGAAGGGCGTACTGAGGATTCGGTGCGGGTAGGTGTCGCGATTGCCTGTGCCCGGCGCTGCACGACCCACATAAATCTTCCATTTATCGATTAGGTCTGTGCCCGCCGGTATGGTCTCTCTTGCGATGTAGCCTGTACCACCGTTCTGATAAATCAGAACATCACCAGCGCGTTTGGTTTTCCTACCCTTGAATGTGGTTTCGAGTGCGAACGGCTTTCTGGCGCTGACCAACCGGTCAAAACGCTTGCTTTCAGGTAGCAAGAGAGATTCCGATTGCCCCGCTTCAATAGAAACCACCTTTGTGAGAATTGACAAGCCTTCGTTGAAGCGGATGAAGATGTCTGCCCCGTTTTCCATGAGCGGACGGGTGGCTGTAGATACTGGCCAATCCTTGAAATGGGTGCTCACGTCACAGAGGCCAGCATGGTCGCGATTCCACAGGAAATAGCAAATGCCGCCCTTGAGGCCGACCCCAGGAAAAACATCTGCAGCGCTGAGGTAGTCAGCAATAGAGCGCAGACGGTTGTCGGCGAGCATGGCCTCGCGGAATTCATCCAGCCCCTTGCCGCCAGCGAACCATCGCGCCGGTATCACCATTGACAGATAGCGTGGCTCCAACGCCTTGGCCTGCTCCACAAACAAGTGGTAAATCGGTGCTGCGCTGGTGCCATAGCCGCCGTCGTTCAGCTGATACGGCGGGTTGCCAATGATCACGTCGAATTGCATATCGTCTCCAAACAACTCGGCCACGCGAGTCTTGATGTTTTTAGTGTGAATGAACGCGTAGGCGTGGGTTTCCATCTCCTCGCCACGGTCCAGCGCCGCCTGGCCTGCCCCGCAAAACGTGCATTTGCCGTTGGCCCAGGTGTGTTTAGTGCGCTCAAACCAGATATTTCCGGCGTCGCTGCCAAACCCCTTGACCACGGAATGCGGGCCATTGGCATGTTTGGAGCAATACACGCTGCGCCGCGCCAGCAAGCTGGTCAGGCGCGTGATGCCGATGCCAAACACCTGTTTCGTCAGGATGTGGTTTACCCGCGCTTGCAGGTCAGGCATTTCCTGCGCCAGTCCTTCGCTCAGGCGGCTGGTGATTTCGCGCAGAAAAACGCCCGACTTCGTGAACGGGTCGAGAAACCGGATGGTTTTGTCCGCCCACAGGCTGGCGCCGCCGTGGTCTGCCGCCCACGCCTGGGCCAGCATGTCGAGCATGCGCTGGGCCAGTTCGGGCGGCGTGAACACCTCATCGTTGGACAAGTTGGCGATGCAGGTCAGCACGTCCGGGTTGCGCCCACGTAGCGAAAAACTGGCTTGGGTCTTCATACATCCTCCATCGGGCTGTCGCCCGGCGCGGCGGCGGCGAGTTCGCGCACCGTCATCGGCGGATAGGTTTTGGTTGGCGTGAAGATGTCGTGCCTGGCGACATCGGCAAAAAGCGAACCTTCTGCACTGAAGGCCGACAACCCGGTGAGCACGTCGAAGCGAAAATCACGCCGCTGGAATTTGCCCTTGCCCAAATAACCCCATTCAGGAAAGCTGATCGGCTGGCCGCCTTGGGCGCGCATGGTCAGCGCGTCGCCATGCACGAGGTTGTGCAGCAGCACATGCGATGCGGCCCGGTACAGTTCATCGGCCTCATTGAGCTGGAGGTACTCGGCAAATATCTCCAGCACATTGGCGCGGCACTCGACGATGTTGTCGGCCAGCAGTTCAATGCCGTAGATGCACATCAGCCCCAGCAGTGCGTAATGCTGCCGCTCAAAATCAGACTTGCCGTATTTGAGTTCCACCGCAGCGAGCTTGCGCTGCAATATCCGCACGATGAAATTTCCACTGCCGCACGCCGGCTCCAGAAAGCGGGCGTCGATGCGCTCGGTTTCGCCCTTCACCAAGTCGAGCATGGCCTCCACCATCCAGGCAGGGGTGAAGACCTCGCCATGGTCGGCGACGCGTTGTTTGGATTTGACGAGGTTCATGGGTTGTTGGCATGGGTGCGCCGCATGGCGAAAGCCAGGATGATAGGCCGGAATAGTTGCCAAAGGCCGCTTGCAGTCAGCCAAAAAAATCCGACGTGCTTTTTCGCCCGCCGGACTTTGTCTTCCACCAATGGCGGGGATCACTCCCGCCCGTTTTATTCCACCGTCACACTCTTGGCCAAATTGCGCGGCTTGTCCACATCGGTTCCCCTTGCGCAGGCCGTGTGATAGGCCAGCAGTTGCAGCGGCACCACATGCAGCAGCGGGCTCAGCACGCCGTAATGCTCGGGCATACGAATGACATGCACGCCTTCGCTGCTGTCGATGCGGCTGTCGGCGTCGGCCAGCACGTAGAGCACGCCGCCCCGGGCGCGCACTTCCTGCATGTTGCTCTTGAGCTTTTCCAGCAGCGCGTCGTGCGGCGCCACCGTCACCACCGGCATGGCGCTGGTCACCAGCGCCAGCGGGCCGTGTTTCAACTCGCCCGCCGGGTAGGCTTCGGCGTGGATGTAGCTGATTTCTTTCAGTTTCAAAGCGCCTTCGAGCGCAATCGGGTAGTGCATGCCCCGGCCCAGGAACAGCGCGTTTTCTTTCTTCGCAAAGTCTTCCGACCAGCTGATGAGCTGCGGCTCCAGCGCCAGCACGGCTTGCAGCGCGGCGGGCAGATGGCGCAGGGCTTTGAGGTGCGCGGCTTCCTGCTCGTCGCTCAGGCGGCCTTTGGACTGGGCCAGCGCCAGCGTCAGCAAAAATAGGCCGACCAATTGCGTCGTGAAGGCTTTCGTCGAGGCCACGCCAATCTCCACCCCGGCGCGGGTGAGGTAGGCCAGCTTGCACTCGCGCACCATCGCGCTGGTGGCGACGTTGCAAATCGTCAGCGTCTGCGTCATGCCTAAAGACTGCGCGTGGCGCAGCGCGGCCAGCGTGTCGGCGGTTTCGCCGCTCTGGCTGATGGTCACGACCAGCGTGCGCGGGTTCGGCACCGAGGTGCGGTAGCGGTATTCGCTGGCGACTTCCACCTGCGTCGGAATCCCGGCCAGGGCTTCCAGCCAGTATTTGGCCGTGCAGCCGCTGTAGTAACTGGTGCCGCAGGCCAGAATCAAGACCGAGTCGATGTCCTTGAAGGTGCGGTAAGCGCCGTCGCCGAACAGCTCGGGCGTGATGCCGCTCACGCCTTCCAGCGTGTTGGCAATCGCGCTCGGCTGCTCGAAGATTTCCTTTTGCATGTAGTGGCGGTACGGGCCTAACTCCGCCGCGCCGCTGTGCGCATGCACCGTCTTGACCTCGCGCTCGACGCGCTGGTGCTGGCGGTCAAACACCCAGTATTTGCCCAGCTGCAAATCGACAAAATCGCCCTCTTCCAGATAGACGATCTGGTCGGTCACGCCCGCCAGCGCCATCGCGTCGCTGGCGAGAAAGGTTTCGCCGTGGTCCGCGCCCACGCCCAGAATCAAAGGCGAGCCGGCGCGTGCGCCCACGACGCGGTGCGGCTCGTCTTTGCAGAAAGCGGCAATGGCAAACGCGCCGTGCAGTTGCGCCACCGTGGCTTTGAGCGCCTCGAACAGGTCGCCGTCATACAGGCTGTCCATCAGATGCACGATGACTTCGGTGTCGGTCTGGCTCGAAAACACGTAGCCTTTGGCTTGCAGCGCGGCGCGCAGCTCGTCGTGGTTTTCGATGATGCCGTTGTGGACCAGCGCCACCCGGCCCGCCCGCGCCGCGCTGCCTGCGCCAGTGCCGTGGCTGAAATGCGGGTGCGCGTTGTGGACGGCGGGCACGCCGTGCGTGGCCCAGCGGGTGTGGGCAATGCCGGTGCCGCCTTCGATCTGTTCGCTGCTGACCTGCTGCTGCAGCTCGGCCACGCGCGCGGTGCTGCGCGCGCGCTTCAAACCGTCGGCATACACCGCCACGCCGCAGGAGTCATAACCCCGGTATTCGAGCCGCTGCAGGCCCTGAACCAAAACGGGAACAATATTCCGGCTGGAAACCGCCGCCACGATGCCGCACATAGAAAGCACTCCTTGAAAAAATAGTCCAGCAATGCTAGGGCTTGGCTATTTTTTAAAGTGATTGATTTTTGGCAATTTTTGGAATTAAATTTCATCAATTTATCTTTGTGGAATTTAATTTCAAAATGAGCAATTCGCTGGAACAAATATACCTGGATGCAACCGACCTGAAACTGCTGGATACCTTGCAGCAGGACGCATCGCTAAACAACCAGCAGCTGGCCGAGCGCGCCCACATTTCGCCGCCGACCTGCCTGCGCCGCGTCAAGCGCCTGCGCGACGCGGGGCTGATAGAGCGCGAAATTGCGGTGCTGAACCCCGACAGGCTGGCCAGCGCGCTCGGGCTGGGCTTGACGGCGCTGGTGGAAATTTCGCTGGACCGCCAGGGCGCCGAGCTGATGGACGCGTTTGAAGCGCGGGCAATTGCCGACGCGGCGGTGCAGCAGTGCTACCGCGTCTCGCCGGGACCGGACTTTATGTTGGTCGTGCATGTGGCGGACATGGCCGCTTACCTGGCGCTGGCGCAGCGGCTGTTCACCGAGGATGCGAATGTGCGCAACGTGAAGGCGTTTTTCAGCGTCAAGCGGGCCAAATTTGCGCCGAAAGTGCTGCTAGCCATGACCTGAGGGCGGGCGCTGGCCAGCTCAGCCGGGCCAAGCGGTTCAGCCGGGCGAAGACGGCTGGCGCATCTGCCGCAGCAGCACCCCGGCCATCAGCGCCAGCGCCAGTACGCCGAGCAGCAACACCGCCCACAGCACCCAACTGCGCAGCGGCAGGGCGTCGCCAGTGCTGGGCGCGGCGACGACCAGCGGCGCGGTCAGGCCGGGCGCCGCGCCCGTGCCCGCCGCGCCCGGCTGACCCGCCAACTCGGCCTGCGCCAGCGGCAGCGTGTTTTCCTGCCCGCTGCGGTAGTCGGGCAGCAAACTGGCAATGGGCAGGTAAGCGCCCGCCGTGCCAGCCCGGCCTGCGGCCAGCACAAACGGCCCGCTTCCGCTGGCCAAAAAGACGATTTGCACCGGCTCGAACTGCAACCCGATGGCGGGCGACGCGCTAAAGCCGGGGGTTTTAGCGTCGGCTTTTAATTGCAGCTCGCGAAAGGCCAGACCCGGCAGCGCCACCGGCCCGCTGGTCTGCATGCCGCCCGCCGTCTGCAGCCGAAACAGCACGCTGCTGGCCAGCGGCGTCCAGGGCTGGCTGCGCTCATTGCGGCCCAGCACGCGCAGCGGAATCAACACATCGCCGCCCGGCGGCGTGATGCGCAGCGCCGTCAGCGGCGTCGCAAACGGCAGCGAAAAGCTCAGCGTGTGGGCGTCGGTCAGCGCGGGCGGCGCCAGCGCGGCCTCGACCGGCGGGCTGCTGACGCGGCCGCTGGACAGGGTCAGCGTCGCGCCGCGCACGGCGGCCTCGACCGGCTGCCCCGCCGCGCCCGTCCAGGTGATGCGCAGGTAATGATCTTTGATGTCGGCAAAATCCAGCGCCATGTCGCTCTCGCCCAGACGGGCCGCGCCTGCGCGGAACAGCACCGTCTGGCCCAGCGGGCGCCAGTGGCTCAAATCGCGGCTGGCCTGCACGCTGAAGGTGACCGGCTGGCCTTCGGGCAAGTCAGCCTGCAGCGCCAGCGCGACCAGCGGCTCGCTGACCGCCCGCGCATCGAGCAGCGCGCCGAGCAGTTGCGGCGGCGCGGCGGCGCTGGCGGCGTTGTTGGAAGCGCCGGTGTTGATCTGCACCACGCGCTGGCCCTGGCGCTCTTCGATGCGCAGCGACAGGCCATCCAGCCCCGCCGCCGTGGCCGGGCCGAGCACCGGGTAAGCCATCAAGGTGCGCTGCTGGCGCGTGGCCAGCGACGGCTCGGCGCGGGCCAGCGCCATCGCCACCGGCTGGCCCTGGGCGTTGAAAATTCGCACATCACTGTAGTTGGGCGTCTGCAGATTCACCAGCACCTGCGCGGGCAGCGCCAGCCGCTGCAGGGACGCGCCGGGCGCCAACGTCAGCGGCAGGCGCAGCGCGTAGGCTTGGGGCTGATCCGCCGCGCCATCACCGGACAAGGGCAATGACAAGGCCGACAGCGCCGTCAGCGGCAAGGCCAGCGCGGCAGCCAGCAGCAGCGCAGGCCGCCATGCAGAAAAACCGCCGGGGCGCTGGGGCGCCAAGCCGGTTGCGACATTGAATAGCAGGGATTTCATGGCGAATTTCTCGGTGCAAATGGCTTGACTGGACGGCGCCCGCAGCGGGTCACGGCAGGGCTTCTTCAATGTCTGCAGCGCTGGCCTGCGCTTTGGGTGGCAGCGGCGCGAGGTAGCCGACCACCAGCATCAGCACGCCGACCACAATAAAGGCAATGATGCGCTCGGCCCCGCCTGCGTTGGACAGATCGACCAGCAGCAGCTTGACCACCACCAGCCCGAGCAGGCTTGCGCCGGTCAGCCACAGCGGGCGCTGAACGCGCCGGTGCGCCAGCACCATCAGGCTCAGCGCCAGCAACGTCCACAAAATGGCGCAACCCGTCTGCACGGCAAAGCTGTCAAACAGCGCGCCCGCGTCCCAGTCAATGTGCAAGAAATGGTGCGCGATGCGCAGCCAGACGGTGTTCAGCGCGACAAAGCTCAAACCGGCCAGCGCGACCAGCGCCTGGGGCGCGCGCGCCAGCGCCGCACTGCCACCCGCCGGCCGCGCCGCCAGCAACATCTGGCGCCAAAAAGCCAGCGCGCCCACGCTCAGCGCAACGCTCAAATCGGTCGGATTGAGCAGCGGCACGTAAGGCAGCGGCTCGGTGCGCCCCGACGACCAAACGGCCACCCCGAGCGCGCCGAAAAACACCAAAACCGCCAGCGGCTGGGCCGCTAGCGCGTAATAAGCCGCCGCGTGCGGGTTCAGCGGCCAGCCAAACGAGGCCAGACGCGTCGCCTGATTCGCCCGCCCGGCCCAGCCCGCCAGCAGCATCAGCACGGCCGTGGCGCTGACCAGCAGGACCACGCCCGCCCACGAGGTGTCCCACAGGTGGCCGCGCTCAATGCCGAACCACAGGCAGTCGGCCAGCAGCGCCGTCAGCAGCCAGACGCTGACGATATGGGTTTTGGCAAACGGCCGCGCCTGCGTCGGGCCGTACCGCGCCGGGGCAACACCAGCATCGGTGCCAACGCCCATGCCCGCGCCAGCCGCCAGCGCGTCGTTTTTCCGCAGCATCCCGTAATGCAGCGCCAGCACCAGCGGCCACAGCGCCCAGCCGGGCGCGTCCAGCACCCGGTGGCCGGTGGCCAGCTGCAGCCATAAAATCAAGATCATCACCAGCAGCGTCCACCGGCTGGGGCGGGCGGCCACCGGCCAATTCGTCCGGCGGCCCAGACCCTGCGACAAGGCGGCGCTGACGGCAAACGCCAGCAGCGCCAGCAACTGCGCCGTGCCTTGATGAAAGACCGGCTCGGCCAGCTGCCCCAGTTCGCGGGCGGGCAAGCGCCGGGCGGCTTCCAGCACCCAGGCCAGCCACCAGAAAGCAAAGCCATACAGGTACACGGGGCTGGCCAGTTTCAGCTCAAACCCGGCATACGCCTGCGCCCAGCGCGAGCCGCTGTGCGCCAGCGGCTCGCGCAGCCACCAGGCGATGCCCAAGGCGGGCAGCGCAATGAACAGCGCGCCGATGAACAGCGGATTGGCCAGCGCCCAAGCCGCCACGTTCGCCTGCGGCTCGCCCACGGTATGCAAAAACACCATGCCCGCCACCAGCTGCATCGTCAAGCCAAAAGCGCGCGGCATCCAGCGCGCCTGACGCAGACCGGCCCAGAAAGCGCCCGCACCTTCCAGCGCCCAGACCGCCGAAGTCCAGCGCGCATCCAGCGCCAGCGGCACCGCCAGCGTGGCAAAGCCGATGCCAATCGCCGTCAAACACTCGATCAAGAGGCGCTCGCCGCTGGCCTTGCGCCGCGCCAGCAGCAGCGCCGTTCCGAGGTAAAGCGCGGAAAAACCCAGCGCCGAAAACGCCGAGCCAAATTCATCCTGCCGCACCAGCCCGGCCTGCAAGCCAAAGCCGATCAGCGGCGTGCCGAAAACCAGCATGCTATCGACCGCGCTGCCCAGCCGCGTCGGCGTGTTGCGCGCATACAGCACAGCGGTCAGCAGGTAAATCAGCACGAACAGCAGCAAAAAGAACTGCGCGCTGGCGTAGTGCTCAGGCTGGTATTTCAAGACACCCCAGGCGGTGGCAACGCCAAAGGTGGCGACAAAGCCCACGGCGTTCAAAATGCGCCAGGCGCGCGTCCAGGCGATGAACAAGATGGCCAGATTCAGCACCGCGTAATAGCTAAACAGCGCGACATGGCTGCCGCGCCCGCTCGAGAGCAGCAGCGGCACGGCAAAACCGCCGGCAAACGCGGCGACGGCCAGCGCGCTGGAGTTTTGCAGCAGCGCCAGCGCGCAGCTCAGCGCGCAAACGACGATCATCAGGCCAAAGGCCAGCCCGACCGGCATCAGCGCATACAGGCGAAACGCGGCAAACACCGTCAGATACAGCACCGCCACGCCGCCGCCTTGCAGCGCCAGCGCAAAGTCGGGCCGCGCCTGGCGCTTGCCAAAGCCGACGGCCAGCAACGCCAGCGCCGCCGCCCCGACAACAGCCAGCCGCAGCTCGACCGGAAACAGCCCGGCCACCGCCGCATAGCGCACCAGAAAGGACAGGCCGATAAACAAAATCACCAGCCCCACGCGCACGATGGTGTTGCCGCCCAGCAGCCAGTCTCGGGCGGCGGTAACAGCGCGCTCGATGGCGTCGGGCTCGTAGCGTTTGGCGGCCGGTTCGGGGCTCAGGCGCGGTTCACGGCGCTCTGGCCTGTGCGCGTCGCCCGGCGGCATCGTGTCCATCCACGGCGGCACGGCGCGGGCGTCGGGCAGGCCGGTGGCGGCAAGGGCGGGCAGGGGGATGTGCGCCGCTTCATTGGCAGCGGCGCTGAAGGCTTCGGCAGTGCCCGGCACATCCCGGCCGCCCCTGACTTGCGGGTCGTCCCGGACGGCTTGCGGCGGGCTGGCGGGCCTTGCCCCGGCCGAGGCTGGCGGCGTTTTTAACTGGCTTTTCGCAATTTCGTGGCGCAGCGCCTTGCGCAGCGTCCAGCCCGCAAAAAAGCCGAAAAATCCACCCGCCCAGCCGCCCCAGCCGGACACGAAGGAGCCGATAACCGCGCCCCAGAAAATGCCCCAGAGAATCATGATGCCGCCCCTTTTTTATGACCCCCGCCAGCGGCACGGATGCCTGGCGAAAGATGCAAGCAATGGTAACGGATTGACCACGCCAGCCGCGCCGCCCGGCAAGTCGGCCTTTTCAGCACCGGCGGCTCCGGCGGTTTTAGCGGCTTTGGCAGCGTTGACGACTCTGGCGACTCAGCGTTTGATCTTCGCGGGCCGCGACCAGTTGGCGATGCTCAGCTGCTTGCCGCGTGCGACGCTGAGCGCGCCGGGCGCCGTGTCCTTGGTAATCGTCGAGCCGCCGCCGACCGTGCCGCCCGCGCCTATCGTCACCGGCGCGACCAGCACGCAGTTGCTGCCGATATGCACGTCGGCCTCGATCACCGTGCGGTGCTTGTTGGCGCCGTCGTAGTTGGCGGTGATTGAGCCCGCGCCGTAGTTGACGCGCTCGCCGAGGGTCGCGTCGCCCAAGTAAGCGAGGTGATTGGCCTTGGCGCCGTCGGCCAGCGTGGAGTTTTTGACCTCGACGAAGTTGCCGATATGCACTTCGGCGCCCAATTGCGCGCCGGGCCGCAAGCGGGCAAACGGGCCGATCAGCGAGCCCGCGCCGACTTGTACGCCGAGCTTTTCGCCGTCGATGTGGGTAAACGGATGAATCACCGCGCCCGCGCCAATCGCCGCGTTGGCAATCACGCAGTGGGCGCCGACGCGCACGCCCTCGCCCAGGCTGACGTGGCCGTCAAACACGCAGTTCACGTCAATTTCGACATCGGGGCCGCATTCCAGCGTGCCGCGCTGGTCAAAGCGCGCCGGGTCGGCCAGGCGCACGCCCTGCTCCATCAGGCTCGTCGCCAGGCGCAACTGGTGGACGCGCTCCAGTTCGGCCAGTTGCACGGGGCTGTTCACGCCGGCCACCTGCGCCACATCGGTGATCTGGTGCGCCACCACGGCCACACCGTCGGCGACGGCGAATTTGACGATGTCGGTCAGGTAAAACTCGCCCTGGGCGTTGTGGTTGTCCAGCCGCTTTAACCAGCCGCGCAGCAGTCGCGTCGGCACGGCCATGATGCCGCTGTAGATTTCGCGGATCTGGCGCTGGGCGTCGCTGGCGTCTTTTTGCTCGACGATGGCGCGGACTTGGCCGGGGACTTGGCCGGGCGCTTCTTCGCCGATGCGCACGATGCGGCCATAGCCGGTCGGGTCGCCCATGGTGAGCGTGAGCAGCGCCAGCCGCTGGCCGTCGCACTCGGCCAGCAGCGCCTGCAGCGTGGCCGCCTGCGTCAGCGGCACGTCGCCCGAGAGCACCAGCGTGATGCCGTCATCAAGCAGCAGCGGCAGCGCTTGCTGCACCGCGTGGCCGGTGCCCAGCTGGGGCTCCTGGCGGGCGAAGTCCAGCGCCAGCATTAGCGCGTGGCCAGTCGGCTGGTTGTCCGCCAGCGCGTGGCCTGCGCCGCCCGCCGCTGCGGCAAAACCGGCGCAGGCGGCTTCCACCTCGGCCGCGCCGTGGCCGGTGATGACGACGGCCCGGCGCGCCGCGAGCTGGCCCGCGCAGTCAATCACATGGGCCAGCAGCGCACGCCCGCCGAGCCGGTGCAGGACTTTAGGCAGGCGGCTTTTCATGCGCGTGCCTTTGCCAGCAGCCATGATGACAACGTCGAGGGGAAGAGTAGCCATTCGGTTTCCTGTGGAGAAAGAAAATCAAGGGCAGCGGCTGCGCGGACGCGGCAGGCCACTGCGTGTGGCCCTTAATTATCCGCCGCAGGCCGCGCTGACGCAGGAGGCAATTGGGCGGTGCCGACTGCAGCTAGGCCAAGACCAAATTCTGAGCGACAAAAAATCCACCTTCAGCAAGAAAAATAAATTAGATGCTGTTTTTTGCATATAAAGCACAAAAAAATAATCTTTAACGTACTATTCACGCATGCTTATCGAATTTTCCGTCACCAATTACCGCTCCATCCTTGAGCGCCAGACGCTCAGCATGGCAGCGTCCTCTTACTTTAAGGAGTACGAGGAACTCAACACCTTTGCCCCCGCACTTGACAGCAGCATGCCGCGCTTGCTGCGCTCCAGCGTGCTTTACGGCCCGAACGCTTCGGGCAAGAGCAGCTTGATTCAGGCATTGCAATTTGTCAAAAATCAGGTGCTCAATTCCCAAAAAGAAAGCCAGGCGGGCGACGAGATTGACGTCGCCCCTTTCAAACTCACCGCCCCATCGCGGTCTTCAGACAGTGAGTTTGAGGTGACCTTTGTCGAGCTGGGCATTCGCTATGAGTACGGTTTTCGCTGCAACCGCCAGCGTTTCACTGAAGAATGGCTGCTGGCCTACCCGCTGGGCCGGGCGCAAAAGTGGTTTCACCGGGTGTTTGACCCGCAAACCAAGCAGGACGTTTACAAGTTCAGCACGTCATTTGCCGGAGGCCGTCAGCGTGAACTCTGGAAGGCCCAGACCCGCCCCAACGCCTTGTTTTTTTCGACGGCGATTCAGCTGAACAACGAGCAGTTGAAACCGGCTTTTGACTGGTTCAGGCAGCGCTTGCAAGTGATTGATTCAACGCACAGCTTGCACGCGGGCTACACCGTTTCCCGCTGCAAGGACGATGCGCAGAAGGCGCGGATCATCGCCTTCATGAACTCAGCCGACTTGTCGATTGCCGACATCCGCATCAAGACAAGCGTGTTTTCCCAGGACTTGCTGCCCAAAGAACTCCCCACGCTCATCAAGGAGGAATTTGCTCGGGAAATGAGCGGCAAGGAGTTGACCACTGTGAAGTTCATTCACGAGGACGTGGAAACGAAAGAAGCCTTTGAATTCAATGAGGATGAGGAGTCCGACGGAACCCGCGCACTGTTTTCATTTGCCGGCCCCTGGCTCGATGTCATCGAAAATGAACGGGTGCTGGTGGTCGATGAGCTCGACACCAGTTTGCACCCGCTGCTGGTGCATCACCTGGTCAAAAGCCTGCATCACCGGGGCACCAAGGCGCAGCTGATTTTCACGACGCACGACACGACACTGCTGAGCCAGAAGCTGCTGCGCCGCGATCAGGTCTGGTTCATGGAAAAAGATGCCCGCCAAGCCACAAGCCTATACCCTCTGTCAGACTTCAGCGCACGCGAAAACGAAGCTATTGAGCGCGGCTACCTCAATGGCCGTTATGGTGGCATTCCCTTTCTCAAAGAACTGGATTTTTATGGGCTCGGATGATTTGTATCACAAGCGCAAAGCGCGCACCGCCGACAAACTGGAAAGAAAAGCCAAAGCCCGCGCCCAAAGCCAGCGATTCCTGATCGTCTGCGAAGGCACCAAAACCGAACCCAACTACTTCAACGAACTGGTGGCCAGTCTGGGGATTCGCCCACAAACGGTCAAAATTGCGCCCAATGACGGCTCATCGCCTGACCGCATCGTGAGCCACGCCCTCAAGCTGTACGAAGACGATGCGCTAGGCGGCGACAGTTTTGACAGGGTGTTTTGCGTGTTTGACCGGGACACGCACACCACGTTCGATGCGGCAGTGCAAAGAATCCGCGACTTCAAAGGGGCTGGCAAATCCAGACCCTTTGAAGCCATCACTTCCAGCCCCTGCTTTGAATACTGGCTGTTGCTGCACTTTGGATTGACCGACCAGCCCTTTCATGCGGCGGGGAAAAAATCCGTCGGAGACAATCTGCTGGTTCAATTGCGCAAGAAACCTGGTTTCAAAAATTACAACAAAGGCCAGCAAGGGGTTTATGCCCTGCTCAAAGGCGAGAAAACTGCCACCGCCATCGCTGCAGCCCGGCAAGTGCGCCAGAGTGCAGAGGCGACGGGCCAGAAAAACCCGCTGACCCATGTCGATGCGCTGGTCGAGGCCTTGCTGGCGCTGAGGTAAAAACCGCTACAAAATCGCGCCCGGCCGCTCGCCGCGCTCATAGACGACGTGGGCGCGGCCGACGATCATCAAATCGAGCTTGCCGATGCGCTCCAGGTCCTTGTTGGCATAGGGCAGCTTGTGCAGCACGTAGCGCATCGCGTTCAGGCGCGCGCGTTTTTTGCAGTCGCTCTTGATGACGCTCCAGGGCGCGTCGGCCGTGTCGGTTTCAAAGAACATGGCCTCCTTGCTGCGCGTGTAGTCTTCCCATTTGTCCAGCGAGGCGGTATCAATCGGGCTGAGTTTCCACTGCTTGAGCGGATGGCCCTCGCGCTCCTTGAAACGGCGGCGCTGCTCCTTGCGGCTGACGCTGAACCAGAACTTGATGACATGCACGCCGCTGCGCACCAGCTGGCGCTCGAACTCGGGCGCCTGGCGCATGAATTCAAAGTATTCAGCATCGCTGCAAAAACCCATCACGCGCTCGACGCCGGCGCGGTTGTACCAACTGCGGTCAAACAGCACGATTTCGCCGCGCGTCGGCAGGTGCTGCACGTAGCGCTGGAAATACCACTGGCCGCGCTCGTTGTCGGAGGGCTTTTCCAGCGCCACGACGCGGGCGCCGCGCGGATTGAGGTGTTCCATGAAGCGCTTGATGGCGCCGCCCTTGCCGGCGGCGTCGCGCCCCTCGAACAAGATGACGACGCGCTGGCCGCTTTCTTTCACCCAGGCTTGCAGCTTGAGCAGCTCGACTTGCAGGCGGAATTTTTCTTTTTCATAGACGCTGCGGCGCAGCAGGTTTTTGTACGGGTAGCCGCCTTCGCGCCAGTCGCTGGAGAGTTCATCGTCGGGGCTTTCGCGGGAGCCGGTTTTGTCGGCCTCGATGCGGCGGTCGGTCAGCGCGGCGATCAGGGCGCGGCGGTCATCGGGCGAAGCGCCTTCGAGCAGGGCGCGCAGCGCCTGGGCGCGGCTGGCCGGGCTGCTGACGGTGGCGGGGCCGCCTTCGCCTTCGTCTTCGCCCAGCAGCGACAGCGCCGCTTGCAACTGCTGGCTTTGCTGCGCCTGCGTGGCCTGGGTGGCGACGAAGGTTTCGAGCGCTCGCGCTTCGGTAGAAGGCGCCCGGTCGCCCTGCGCGGCGGCCCGCACCTCGTCCGGCAAAGCGGGGGCGGCGGCCTTGCGGCGGGAACTGGTTTTGCGGGTTGGCGCACGCGCTGGCACAGCGCTTTTGGCGGAAGATTTGGGCATGTCTCTGGCTCTCTTTTTGGGGGTCGGATTAACTTGACTGGCTGGCGCGCCAGTTTTTCATTCTAGGGCGCAGAGCGGCGCAGAAATCCCCCGCCCAAACATCTTCAGGCCGCGCTCACACCGGCCAGACCACACCCCGGTCGTTGAGCACCACGTCCAGCGGCACGTCGTGCGGCTCGGGCGCCATGTCGGGCAGCCAGCCCTGGCTAAAGCCTAAGCCGACGGTGAACGGGCGCGGCGACAAGGTGGCCAGCGTGCGGTCGTAAAAGCCGCCGCCATAACCAAGCCGAAAGCCGCCCGGCCCGTAGCCCACGCAGGGCACGAACAAGAGCGTGGGCACGATCACCTCGGTGTCCTTGGGCTTGGGAATGCCGTAGGCGTCTTCTTCCATCGGGCAGCCCGGATACCAGGCGTGAAACACCAGCGTCTTGTGGACCTTGTTGACCACCGGCAGGCCGATCTTGCGCGGCGAGCGGCTGGCCATGCTGTCGCTGGCCAGCTGGGCCGGCTCGGCCTGCTCGGGCAGCGACTCGGACAAGGCGTCTTCGCTCAAAATGGCGTCCTCCTGCCAGCGGTACAGGGCGGGCAGCGGGTCGAACTCGCCCTTGATCGGCCAGTACGCGCCAATGACTTCATGGGGCGAGCCCACCAGCCAGATGCGCATGACCTGTTGCAGGAAATCGGCCCGGGCCAGCCGGTCGGGCATGTCCAGGCGCGCTTGCACCAGCGCTTTACGTGTACTTAATTTGTCCATAATGCGCCAATGCTATACAAAAAAAATTTAACCAAAAGATTTTCTGCTGTATTTTCAGCAGCCCTCTCGTTAAGCCTGGTCTCATCGGCACCGGCGCAGCCTGTTCCCTCGGGTGACACCAGCACCGGCGACAAGTTGATCGTCGAGATGAACCAGGCGTTCAAGCGCGGCGACAAGGCCAAACTGACGCTGCTGCTGCCGCTGGCGCGCAGCCACGCGCTGGAATCCTGGGCCGCCTACTGGGAACTCAAGGCCCGGCTGGAACAAGCCAGCACGCAGGAAGTGCAGGATTTCCTGGCGCGCTACGCGGGCAGCTACCAGGAAGACCGGCTGCGCAACGACTGGCTGCTGCTGCTCGGCCAGCGCCGCGACTGGGTCACTTTTGCCACCGAATACCCGAGCTTTCGCATGAATGACGACCCGCAGGTGCGCTGCTACGCGCTGCTGGCCCAGTCGCTGCAAAACCCCGGACCCAACCCGGCCCTGGCCCAGGAAGTGCGCAAAAACTGGTACGCCCAGCGCGACGCTGACGACGGCTGCACCGCCGCCGCCGGGCAACTGGTGGCCAGCCAGAACCTCACGCCGCTGGACATCTGGCGCAAAGCGCGGCTGGCACTGGAGGCCAACCGCCCGCGCGCCGCCCGCGACGCCGTGCAAATCACCGCCCCCGAAGCGCTGGACATGGTCAGCCAGCTCAGCGCCAATCCGGCCAAATTTCTCGCTAACAAATACCTGGCCCTCCGCAGCGTGCGCAAGGAAATCATCACCCTGGCGCTGGTCAAGCTGGCCAGCACCGATGCCGAAAGCGCCGCCGCCCAGCTGAGCAACAAATGGGCGCTGCAGCTCACCGCCGAAGAGCGCAACTGGGTCTGGGGCGTGATTGGCCGGCAGGTGGCGACCCGCCTGGGGCGCCAGCCCGCAGCCGACGCGCTGTACTATTTTTCCAAGGTCAGCGAAGACACCGACCTGACGGACGATATGCTCGCCTGGAAAACCCGCGCCGCCCTGCGCACGACCAGCCAGCCGCAGTGGAGCGAAGTCCTCAAGGCCATCAACGCCATGAGCGAAGAAGCGCGCCAGAGCCCGAGCTGGATTTACTGGAAAGCGCGCGCGCTGCTGGCGGGCACGCCGCAGCAGCCCGAAGCCCTGGCGCTGCTGCAGTCGATTGCCTCGGTGCGCGGTTTTTACGAGCAGCTCGCACTCGAAGACCTGGGCCAGAAAATCACCGTGCCGCCCCGCCCCGAGCCGCTCAGCACCCCGGAAAGAGAAACCGCGCTGCGCAACCCCGGCCTGAACCGGGCGGCTTACGCCATCGCCATCGGCCTGCGCCCCGAGGGCGTGCGCGAGTGGAACTACAGCACCAGCCTGCACCAAAAAAGCAGCAGCGGCGAGCGCGGCATGGGTGATCGCGAACTGCTGGCCGCCGCCCAGTTTGCCTGCGAGCGCCAGATCTGGGACCGCTGCATCCAAACCAGCGAGCGCACCAAAACCGTGATGGACTTCGAGCAGCGCTTTCCCATGCCGTTTCGCGACGCCGTGGTCAAGCGCAGCCAGGCCATCAAGCTCGATCCGTCCTACGTCTATGGCCTGATGCGCCAGGAAAGCCGCTTCGTCATGGACGCGCGCTCGGGCGTGGGCGCCTCCGGCCTGATGCAGGTCATGCCCGCCACGGCGCGCTGGACCGCCAAAAAAATCGGCCTGAGCGGCTTCAGCCCCGAGCAGCTCAATGACCGCGACACCAATATCACCATCGGCACGGCTTACCTGAAACTGGCGCTGGACGACCTGGGCGGCTCCATGGCGATGGCCGCCGCCGCCTACAACGCCGGGCCGAGCCGCCCGCGCGCCTGGCGCAACGGCCCGGTGCTCGACGCGGCCATCTGGGCCGAAAACGTGCCCTTCAACGAAACCCGCGATTACGTCAAAAAGGTGCTCTCCAACAGCAGCAACTACGCCGCCATCCTGACCGGCCAGCCCCAGTCGCTCAAAAGCCGCCTGGGCCGGATAGGCCCGCGCGACGCTAGCGCGCCGCCGGAAGAAAATCTGCCCTGACGCAAACGCCAAAAGCGGCGCTGGCCTACACCCGGACGCGAAAGAGTCCCGTAAGCTCGCGCAGCATGAAAACGCCGCATGATGCACTTCCCCCTCTCGCGCCGGACATGGCTCTTTTTCTTGACTTTGACGGCACGCTGGTCGAGCTGGCAGGGCGCCCTGAAGCCATCATCATTCCGCCCGCGCTGATCGGCACCCTGGCCGCGTTATACCGGCGCCTGGGCGGGGCGCTGGCGCTGATTTCGGGTCGGCGCCTGCCGGACCTGGACCGGTTTCTCTCGCCGCTGCAGCTGCCAGCGGCCGCTGAACATGGCGCGCAGCGCCGCAGCGCCGAGGGCCTGCTGATGAGCGCGCCAGCCCCCGATCTCGATGCCGTGCTGCAAGCTGCTGAGGCCTTGGTGCGGGACTATCCGGCGCTCCAGCTGGAGCGAAAAACTATGGCCCTGAGCCTGCACTACCGGCAGGCGCTCCAGCTCGAAAGCCTGTGCCTGCAGGCGATGCGCCAGGCGCTGGTACACCGCCCCGACCTGGAGCTGCTGCAGGGCAAAGGCGTGATTGACGTAAAACTCGCTGGCGTGAGCAAAGGCACGGCCATCATCGGCTTCATGGCCGAAGCGCCCTTTGCCGGGCGCGTGCCGGTGTTTGCCGGTGACGACGTGACCGACGAGGCCGGTTTTGTGCAGGTCCAGCGCCTGGGCGGGCACACCATCAAAGTCGGCGCCGGGCCGACGCTGGCCCAGTACCGCTGCGCCAGCGTGGCAGAACTGGCCGACTGGCTGGAGTCGTTCAAAGGCGACTGCGCCATGCCAACGTCAAAGCGCCGCTAAACTTGCGCGCATGAAAATTTACATGGTCGGCGGCGCGGTGCGCGACAAATTGCTAGGCTTGCCGGTGCAGGATCACGACTGGGTCGTGGTCGGTGCCACGCCCGAAGCACTGACAGCGCGGGGCTTTTTGCCGGTGGGCAAGGATTTCCCGGTGTTCCTGCACCCGGTCACGCGCGAAGAATATGCGCTGGCCCGCACCGAGCGCAACACCGCGCGCGGCTACCGGGGCTTTGAGGTCTATGCCGCGCCCGAAGTGACGCTGGAAGAAGACCTGGCGCGGCGCGACCTGACCATCAACGCCATCGCCGCCCCCGCCCATCTGGAGACGGACGGCGCCGGATTCGAGCCGGACGTGAGCGCACTGACCGACCCCTACGACGGACAAAGCGACCTCAGGCGCAAGGTGCTGCGCCATGTCACCGGCGCTTTTCGCGAAGACCCGGTGCGCATCCTGCGGCTGGCGCGCTTTGCCGCGAAGTTTCCCGATTTTTCCGTCGCACCCGAAACGCTGGCGCTGATGCAGGACATGGTCGCCGATGGCGAAGCCGATGGCCTGGTGCCCGAGCGCGTCTGGCAGGAACTGGCGCGCGGCCTGATGGAGCCGCAGCCCTCGCGCATGCTGCAGGTGCTGCGCGAGAGCGGCGCGCTGGCGCATCTGCTGCCCGAAGTGGCCGCCCTGTGGGGCGTGCCGCAGCGCGCCGAATACCACCCGGAAGTCGATACCGGCATTCACCTGATGATGGTGCTGGACATGGCCGCCCGGCTGGGCGCGCCGCTGCCGGTGCGCTTCGCCTGCCTGGGCCACGACCTGGGCAAAGGCACCACGC
The DNA here is from genome assembly GCA_038249155.1 of Burkholderiales bacterium. Classification (GTDB taxonomy): domain Bacteria; phylum Pseudomonadota; class Gammaproteobacteria; order Burkholderiales; family Burkholderiaceae_C; genus Polaromonas. The sequence goes on from JBBRWN010000006.1 coordinate 42,688, forward strand.
CCGCCGATATCCTGCCCAGGCACATCGGCCATGAAGAGCGCAGCGCCCGGCTGCTCAAGGGTTTGTGCCAGCGCCTGCGCGTGCCGGTGGAATGCCGCGAAATCGCCGACGTGGTGGCGCGCGAGCACGGCAACATCCACCGCAGCAGCGAATGCAGCCCCGCCGCCGTGGTGCGCCTGCTGGAGCGCTGCGACGCCTTTCGCAAGCCACAGCGCTTTGCCGACATCCTGCTGGCCTGCGAATGCGACGCACGCGGGCGCCTGGGCTTTGAAGAAGCGCCCTACCCGCAGCGGCCCCGGCTGCTGCAGGCGCTGGCGGCGGCGCAGGCCGTGGTCACCGACAAGATCGCCGCCGAAGCGATGGCCCAAGGCCACAGCGGCCCGCAAATTGGCCAGCGCATTCACCAGGCGCGGGTCGCCGCCGTCCGGCAAAGCCCGGCGTTTTCCGCCGATAAAGGCGCCGGGCAAGGCGCCAGCGCCTGACCGCAGCGCCCGGCGCCGGTTGGCGCTCAGGAAACGATGTAAGCCGCCGCCGCCGTGGAAAACAGCGTGCCGTCGGCGCCCAGAAACTCCATGCGGGTGCTGGCCACGCGCGAGCCCAGGCGCAGCACCTCGGCGCGCAATTCAAAATGGTCGCTGATGCCGGGGCGCAGGTAATCGACGCGCAGGTCAATCGTGCCCAGCCTGGTAAAACGGTGCAGGCGCTGCAGCGGCGCCTCGTCCATGTGGCGCGCACCGATGGCGGCCATCACGGCCAGTCCGCCCATGGCGTCCAGCCCGGCGCTGATGACGCCGCCGTGCAGCCGGTTGTAGGCATAGTGGCCGACCAGCTCGGGGCGCATGTCGATGCGCGCCGTCACCCGGTCGGCCTTGAGCGAGGTGATTCTCAAACCCAGCAGCTGGTTGAAAACGATTTTTTCTTCAAAAATCTCCGTCAGACCGGCGATGAATTCCGCTTCAAACTCAGGAAGCGGGACGGGGGTGGATTTCAAGGTTTTTGGCATGGCTCATTGTCGGGCCAGCAAGCCGGGCAGCCAGCGCCAGACGCACCAGGGAAACCCTGACACCGCAGCGCCCAAAAAAAACGGCACCCGAAGGTGCCGCTGGATGCGCTCAGGTTTTTGAGCGGCTGGGCTTAACCGGCCTTGGCGGGGGTCGCTGGCTTGACGCTGGACTCGACCAGCTGGACGGCCTGCTTGGCCGCTTTTTGGGCTGAAGCCACAGCCTGATTGCCCGCCGTCATGGCCGAGCGAATGGCCGTCACAGCGGCTTCAGAGCCGGCCGGTGCGCTCTTGAGCGAATTTTCCAGAAGCGCGGCGACGTTTTTTTGCGATTCGGCTTGCGTCGATTCAACGGTGCTGGCCAGATCGGCGCTGACGCCCGACACGAGCTCGTACAGGCTGCGGCTGTAAGCGGAAACGCTTTCGCTCAGCGGCTGCAGCAGGCTAGACTGTAGAGCGACAACGGACTGGATATCCTTGGCGACGGCCAGGGTTTGCAGGCTTTCGAGCGATTGGCTCAACGCGGCCTTGGCAGCGCCCATGTTCAGTTGAACCAGCTTTTCAAAGCTGGAAAAAGCCTTTTCGGCCAGGCCCGAAAAAGCCTGGATGCCGACTTTTTGGCTGGCCATGAATGTGTCGTTGTTGTAGGTCATGAAAAACTCCCGTGGTTGCTGTTAAAAAAATGCTGCGCTGCAACAATTAAACCATTGCCCAAAAGAATTCGCAAGCTCCAGCTTCGCTGGAGGCTGGCGATTAGAGGATCCTCCCAAATTTGCAAAAATTTACGCTGCGGTCAGCAAATCGCCCGCGCTCCAGCGCAAACCGCTGCAGCTTCCCGCCTGTTCCAGCGGCTTGTAAAAGCTGCCATTTAACTGGGTTTTTGCGATCAGATGATCTAGAAAGCGCCGGTATAAATGGCGGTCCGGCCGGGCGCCGGGCGCGGCTGACCAGAACTGGTCCAGCGTTCCCTGGTAAGTCAGCCCCGGTATGTCATAGAGCGCATGGCCGCAGACTTTAGTCGGTACGCCATGGTGCAGCGCGGAAAGCCCGACTGTGCTGTTGACCACCACCACGCCGCGCACCTGCTCAAGCAGGGTGGGCAAATGCTGGTCATGGATGTAATGCACCCGCGCCTGAATATCAGCCGTCCTGGCCAGTTTCTGGATCAGGACAGAATAATTCCTGTGGCCCCGGTCCATCGGATGGTGCTTGAATACCAAAAGCGTGTCTTGCGGCGCATGCCGGGCAAATGAATTTAGCGTGACTTCAATGAAATGCTCCACACCAGAAAAATCAGCGTGCTCGGTGATCTGGGAGTCATTAAAAACCTGCAGCGGCACGAGAAAAAACCGCTTTTTCCACTCGCCGGTCAGCTGCGCCTGCATAGTGCGCTCCGTCCAGCGATACCACTGCTTGCGCGCCACAGAGAGCCACCAGGGGAAGGCCTCCAGCAGGCTCAATGGGCGATGGTGCTGGTAATTCCAGAACCACGGTTTACCCAGGCTGCCTGCCAGAAAATACCAAAAACCATACTTCACCATCGGCCAGTAGGTATTGCTCACCGCCATTTTTTTTGGCACTGGTGTTTGATCGGAATAATCATCAGGCTCGCGCGAGCACTGCGAATAGGCATTGACGCCATAGCGCTCCAGCGTCACATAATCTGGTCTGACATAGCCTTCTTCAAATACCCCTATCTCTATCCTGTAGCGTGAGGCAATGAAATGAGCAGCCTTGTGTATGGGCCGGCAATCGCCAAACAAATAAACCATGTCGATGTCCAGACGGTGAATCAAGTCATCAAGCCAGTTAGGTAAATCATCCATCGTGCCCCGGTAATTGATGGCGCCCTGAGGATAATAAAACCAGTCGCCAGCATTGAAATTCACCTTGAATACCTGCGCCCCGGCTTGATGCAAATCTTTGGAAAATTTCGCAAAAAATGGCCCGACAGGCCCTTGCAGCAGCAAGACTCGCCTGTCCTTGAAATGATTTAATCCACGGTGCAGCATGATGAAAAAACAGATTTACAGCCGAAACCAGGCACGCGCCAGAATACCCAGCTTGCGCCCTTGCCGCCGGACAAAACCGATGCGTAGTTTTTCCAGCCCGCCGCCGGCTTCGAGCGCATTGCGGGTTTCCATCAGGCGCTGCAAGACGGCCTCGCAGGTGGTATAGCCTTTTAACTCCCAGTCCCAGTAAATCGGGTAACGCAGCAGGCTGGCGGCCACCAGCTCATCGAGCGACAAGCGCCGCTGGCGCCGCGCAAAAGCCACCCCGTCTTGCACGATGTCTTCGGTCAGGCCCCAGCCGGCATAAAACGGCTGGCCATAAACCACCACCCGCTTGCCACGCAGCAGCGCATCAAAGCCGGTCAGCGAGGTCATGGTGTGGACCACGCTGCAGGCCTCAAGGCAGCTGACCACCGACAGGCGCGTTTCGACATGGTCGGCCAGCGCCCGCGCCTGGGTCAGCGCCAGCTTGCCGACACGGTTGCCCGACATCACGTCGGGATGTGGCTTGTACACGATAAAAGCCTGCGGATGCGCCCGGCGCGCCGCCTGCAGCAGGCCCAGATTGGTCTTGACACCGCTGCAGCCGTAGCGGATGGAGGCGTCGTCCTCGACCTGGCCGGGCACCAGCACCACTTGTCTGCCGCCCGTGGCCCACACCGCCTTGTCGCGCGGCTCCAGGTTGTATTTGGTGATGCCGTGCTCGACGATGAATTCACGCACCCGGCGCGCACGCGCCAGCTCGCTGGCGGAAAACCCGCCCGCATTGAGCAGCCGCTCCAGATCAGAGGGCTGCGTGGGGTCAAAATAAATGCCGCTGGCGTCCAGCACCAGGGACAGCGGCCGGATCAGGTCCGAACCCAGCCCGACCGAGCGCACAAAGCCGTCTTCCATGCGCAGCAGGCGCGCGCCGCTTCGCCCGGCCAGCGCCGCCAGACCGGCCGGCGCGTCGCGGCCCCAATAGACCAGAGCATCACCTTGATCAACACCCATAACCTGCGCAGCCTTGACGGTTGGCACAAACACCAGTTGCTTGGCGTTCAAAGACAAGAGTGGTTTGACATTGGCCACCCTCCAACGCGGGAAACCCACGCAAATCATCCGGGTTGAACTGATCAGTCCTAAAAACCGCATACTCATTTCACGCTGCCGCACCAGCCAGTCGATCACGTCAAAAATAGTGCCACGCTGGTGCGTCACCGGATTTAGGTAGCGGGTGTAATGAATATAAGCTGCTGCAAATAACTCATCAACTGACCTCATTCTGGTACGGTGCATGCAGGTCTGCCGATCATCCGTAACGCTCCAGCCGGCATACCAGGGCATGCCAAACACCGATACGGGCTTGCCCGCTAGCAGAGCCTCAAAACCCATCGTGGAGGTAACCACATACACCCGGTCCATTTTTTCGATCAGGCTGTGTGGATTAATTGCCTGCCGTAGCACCACGGTACGCTCATCATCTTTTATATGAGTCAAGTATCCGCCCTTGCGCCCAGAAGTCACTTCTGGGTGAGTTTTAACGTAAATGGTAGCTTGTGGATTTTCTACGCGGGCGGCCGCCAGCATGGCGGTAAAGGTAACAACCCCAGCCCCACCTAAGATCACACTCATGTCGCCTGCCGTCTGGTCGATGACCAGCACACGCTGCAAATCACTCGAGCGAAGTATATTTATATCGAGCACAGTCGAGTGGTTGTACTTGCTCAACTGTTTCTCAAGCACCAGCGTCTTGGCTCGCACTACATCATCGGCGATTTCATCCAACAAATTGACAGATGAATCCAGCAAATGCTCTAGGGCAGAAGGCCGGGTGCTATCGTAATAAATACCAAGATCATCTATTACTAATGACAGCGGTGGAAAAATTTCACCCGTGCCGAACGAACGCAAAAAACCATCTTCCAGACAAAGACGCTTCACTCCATAGCGTAGGGCAAGCCGCTCCGCCCTGACACCACTAGACTTTGCCCCCCACCCAACAAATTTGGTGAAACGCCGATTAAACCCTGGATAGATGAAAGCTACCTCTCCACCTAATAAGCTACTTAATAACGGTAACTTCGCCATGCCTCGCGAACATATTCCATAAATTTGCATTTATTTATGTACTTTTACAAATTGGAATTATATTCAGTCCTTCGGCCTGCCAGTCTCGAATGAGATCTTTCTCACGCAGCCAGTGATGACGTGAAACGGCTCTATGACGGCAATCTGTAATGTGATATGCCCCTTTCTTTGTTAATCCAGTACCAATACCTGCAGAAGTCACTCCATCCCAGCTTTCCAGTAAATTATTGATCCACCCCAATACAAGTATGCCGGCGCTGGGTGGAGCCTCAAGTGAGCTAACCATTTTCTGCCAAACAACGAGAGGAACCGTCAGCACAGGCTTTCCGGCATCGAGAAATATTTTTATAAATTGCCAATTTCTTAACCTGAATAGCATGTCAGGTCCAGTTACGACAATCCAGCGTATATTATCAGGGACATGGCCTTTATAATCTGGCGACACCACCCACACATCAATACGACTGCCAAGATCAAATGAAGAAGTATCTTCACTTTCAAATCTATTGAATCTAATTACCGCTGCATAGCGGTCGATTATACTGCCTTGCCCACTACCCCGAAGCGAAGCTGAATTGCCTACTACACATACACCTTTTGAACGGCAAGATTTTAACCATTCATAAAACTCGTTCCGCCATTTTTCTTGCTGAAGGTAAATTTCTGCAAGGCAACACTCTTTTTGTATTTTTTCCTGAGAGTTCAAAGCTTCCAGAACCGGCAGTCCGGCACCTTTAGTCCATGTGTCAGGTATCGTTGCAAGGCGCTCGGGTCTGATTTCAGCAATCAATGCAAGTACAAGCCAGCGATTGCGCGTACCAAAATTAGAAATGACCTTCAAGAAATCTTCAACCCATCGCTGCGGTATAGTGAAACCGAGGTCGCGTCGAAACATGGCATACCGCAGTAAAATTTTCGGTGACCGGTTTATTTTCCAAGCATGCGCGAATAAAGCCAACGTGTCGCGATCATAGTGTCCCTGCACCCTTCTGCGAGTGGCCATAAAAATCAGCATCCATGCAGACATCAATCTTATGAGATAATTTTTCAATCTATTTTCTCCATAACAAATTTTAGCCATTGCTGTGCAATAGTATGGATATTCGCCTGTTCCAGCATCCGATTGCGCAATCCCTCAGCCTGCCTCCGGTAAAAGGCTGGTTTCAACAAGAGTTGCTCGATCAGCATTACCCAATCTTCCTCCCGCCTAGCAATCAAGGCACCCGCATCAGTGAAACGTTCGGCATCTGGAAGAGGCGAGCACACGGTAGGAATATTCCAGTAGCCCGCCTCGATAACCTTAAGTGCCGACTTGCAACGCGTGAAGGGTGAAGCCTCCAAAGGTGCCAGATTTACCCATCCTGTGCGCACGGACTCGTGGTAAGTATTGAAAGTTCGCTTTTCATAATGCACCACCTGATTCAACCTTGCAGGCAGATCGAACTCAAGCGGGCCAGTAATCGCAAGCTGCAGGTTAGGATGTTTATTTAATAAACCAGTCAGCGCACCAGTAATTTTTGCAAAATCCCGATTATGACTACGAGTACCAGGCATATAAGTCAATACCGGAACACGTTTATCCAGCGGGAGCGATTCATCTGCCAATGTACGCCATTGATGATGAACTGCATTTGGCACAACCAGCACACGACCTTTCGCGACCCACTGCTGAAGCTCCTCCGCCAGTGGAACTGTTGATACGGTAATGTGGTCAAATTGAGCTAGCGCCCATAAGTTTGATTCAAAAACTTTTTTCGTCTTATCCAGTGGTACTTTAGAATTAACCACACCTGGACTAAATATAGCCTGAGCGGGATTAAATACAAGATCATCCACATCAGCCAGCATAAAAATGCCACGATAGCGAAAAATCGCAAAGGCTAGACGAAAATACCATGACCGCTGAGGCCTGTGAAACACAACAATATCAATGTCATCATACCAGGAAACTCGGCTCACATGCTCGTATCTGACATCATGCCCGGCATCAGCAAGAGCTGCACCTAGGTTTTCGCATCGGTAGATATAAGATGGATCCTCACGGAAACGATGCACATTCTTGTTGCAAGCCAAAAATACTATACGCAAAGGACGTGAAAATTTAATTTTCATTTATAACCATTCAGACTGCGCCATAAATTTATAATATTACAACAAAGGCATAGCTGAATATTTCACCTTGAAATTTAACTTGTGAATAAACACTAATACTTTTCAAAGATTTGGTTTATTTGTAATCAAATCATGAATCTAGCGGATACCAGCCACTTCTATATCCACAAACTTAACGGCCAATTCGCTTATTTTTCGCTACCAACCAGCGCTGCAGCATCAGCAGGTCAGCCAAGGGCTAAGCAATATGCAGGGGGGCGAACGACTTTACCAAGTCATCAAGCGCCTTCAGCTGGGTCAGAAAAGGCTCCAGTTGATCAAGCGGCAAGGCGCTCGGTCCATCGCACTTGGCCGAATCCGGGTCAGGGTGAGCCTCCAGAAAGATACCTGCCAGCCCAACAGCCAGACCGGCACGCGCCAATTCGGCGACCTGCTGGCGCCGACCGCCAGACGCTGCACCCATAGGGTCGCGGCGCTGCAGCGCATGCGTCACATCAAAGATGATGGGCAAATCGCTACACACCTTCTTCATGACACCAAAACCCAGCATGTCCACCACCAAATTGTCGTAGCCGAAACAGGTGCCACGATCACACAGGATCAGCTGGTCATTCCCCGCCTCCTTGAATTTCTCGACTATATTAGCCACCTGGTCAGGGCTCAGAAACTGCGGCTTCTTGATGTTAATCACCCGGCCTGTCTTAGCCAACGCAACGACCAGATCGGTTTGCCGTGCCAGAAAGGCGGGCAGCTGCAGGACATCCACCACCTCCGCCACCGGTGCAGCCTGCCAGGTCTCGTGGACATCCGTAATCACAGGTACACCGAACTCGGCCTTGACAGCCTCGAATATTCGCAAGCCTTCCTCCAGCCCAGGACCCCGGTAGGAGTGGATGGACGAACGGTTAGCCTTGTCGAAACTGGCTTTGAAGACGTAGGGAATGCCCAGTTTTTGGGTTACACGCACGTATTCTGCACAAGAACGCAGTGCAAGGTCGCGTGATTCAAGGACGTTGATGCCCCCGAACAGGACGAAGCCGCCAGAGTTGCTAATTTTAAGATTATTGTTGATTGAGACCAATTTCAGCTCCTGCTAGAAAATTTCAAGAAACATCTGGTTAGAAAAATTTAAATAAATCTCTAACACTCCGACATTTAGCCAGACAAACACAAAAATAAATTTTTCATATTTACATATGAGCCTAGACATAGCCCATATCAATAATTTACTTTAATTAATTAAATCTATCAGACTCACGAAAAAGAAGTCAAGTATTTTCCAAAATTCGACTGATAGTTTCTAGCTGATTTTTAGCTTGAATACTGTCTGGCACCTGCGTCAAAATATCCACTAAAATATCCTTAGCAAATAAGTAGCGCTTTTGATGAGTGTAAATTCGAGATAAAAGCAATCTCATATCTATGTCTTTTGGATGGTGCTGCAGCCCCTTGGTGACAACTTCTTCAGCCTCAACAAAATCCGTTTGGCTAACCAAGTAAATAGCCAGCTCAAAAGCAGCACCACGATTTTGGGGATTGATGCTTAATCCTGTTCGGAAGGCTGCTGCAGCATCTGCCAAGCGACCCAATTTCTTAAAAATAACCCCTGCTTGCACATACGCCTTGTCATAGGCTGGATTTAAGCGGATAGCCTCTGAAAATGATTTGCCTGCTCCCATGAGATCACCACTGCGCATCCGTGCCACACCCAACTGGGTATGCAATTCTGGATCGTGAGGCGTAAGCCGCAAGGCTGCCTCAAAAGCGGTGGTTGCCACTGCGGCATCAGATCGCTTCAGGCTGTTTTGACCTAGCGCTTTCCAGGCGGCCAAAAAACTCGGATTTAACTTACACGCTTCACGATATGCAATGGCTTCATCCTCTGCACGACCCTGCGCACCAAGTATTTGCCCTAGGCGACACCATGCCTCAGCACTTTTCGGCGCCAAATTAACTACTTTTCGTTGATGCGCTTCAGCTTTGGTAAGTTTTTTGGCAACAAGATATATCTGCCCCAGATGGTGATGGGGATAGGCCCACTCGGAGTGAGCAGCAATAGCACTCAGGGCATTAGCTTCGTTCATGGATGCTGGCGCAGGTAAGTCTAGCGGTGCATCGCCAGAAAACTGTGCGGCGACAGCCACGGCCTGTTCAAACTGGCCGGATTCATACAGGGCCAAGCCTCGGTATCGCTGCGCTTGCACCCAGCCAGGTCTCCGCTCAATTGCCTGGGCAAATGCATTGATGGCTGATGTGTACTGGCCAGTACTCAACAAAACCAAACCGAGTTGAAAGTGAACTTCCGGCGCATCCAAAAAGATAGACTCTGATTTTCGAGCTGAAACCAGTGCGGCCTCACGCTCGGCATTGCTCATGCGGCTGAGCTTTACTCTCACGATTTCAGCAGTCGGCATGCTACGGTGCTCGGGAGGTAGGCTAATCAGAAACCTCTCCACGGATTCGACGATCACCACATCGGGTTTCTCTTGAACTACCAATTCGTAGTCAAGGTCTGATCGGTGTACGAAGATTAACCGGCGAAAGCTTTCAGCCAAATAAGGGAGCATGGCAATATGAAAAGAATCACCGAACATGATCGCGGTCACTTCCGCAGCAGCGCATTCATAGATTAGTATCCGCCCCCGATTGGCAATAGCTGCCAGATTATCGATATCATTGTCGAATAGCAATCGAGCCTTGGCGTCTGCCACAGTACAGCGAGTCGTGACTGCAGAACGAGGTGGCATCATCTTGTTTCCCAGATCGCCCTGGCGGGAGGGGTGCTGGCAGACCAAGTCTTGCGCAGAGACAAGCCGGACATTCAGACCACGCTTGATCAGTACGGTCATTAGTGCCTGGTAGCCTACAAATGCCCCCGCACTATTCCAGTGTGTATCGGTGGCATCATAAACTTCGCTACCCGCCTGTCGCGCTGCCTGCATCGCCTCTAACGGATAAATGACAGGGATGCCTACTTTTTCAGCGAGGTTCACATACTGCAGGCCTGGTCGTTCCAGGCTCGGTGGAAACGCATCCGGCAACCGGTCGAAATACACACAGTTCTTGTCTGGCGCCACCAAGGTGACAAATTCTATGCCATGAGACTGCATCCAAGTTCTTCGAGACACCAACAGGTGCTCAATGGCCGCGATCTGGTCTGGCCCCTGTTTGAGGCGACCATAATGCTGATCCAGCCCACGATTAGTATCGCCATCAAGAAAAAGATGCCCACGCTTTCCCTCAATCACCCGAACCCCATCGACAGTTTCCACAGAAGGCGTAACAAGAGGAGTACTGCCGAACAGGGCCACCATCGCATCAGAATAACGTTGGCGGGTTAAAGTATAGGCAGCCTCACCATCACCCAGACGAAAGGCATGATACAGAAAGGCCATCGCCTGCTGTGACGGATGGCCTTGCTGATCCGTCGTGAAAGCGTCAAAATCACGGGTCATTGGCCAGATGTCAATCATGTTGGTGCGATACCGACACAAAATATCTTGGTAATTCCACAATGGATGACAGTATTTACCATCGGCGCTAACATATTTACCGGCAAGTCGATTTCGGTACTCCCTCGAAGCAAGACACCAAAATACCAACTTAATTCTGCTGCCGTAGCGGGCCACATAATGGTCGAGAATCTTGAGTCCATTTTCATAGAGAATGATATCTCGACTCGGAGTTATCAGGTTACGTTTGATGGTCCCATAGCCATTAATGAACATCCCAGTAGCCGAAAAATCGAGATGGTCCTTGAAAAACTCGATCCCGAAACGAAAGTCTGGGACGATCAGCCAAATCTCCTTGTTGGCCTGAATTTGGCGCTCGATATTGTCGTGAAGACGCTGGGAAAAAAGAGCAAGACCGCCCTCTCCCCACAGCGTAATACCGGACAGGGCAGGCATGCGCCCCTTGTTAATCTCATCCATCCAGCGCGTTACATGTGATGGACCAACCAGATATTTTTCGCTCAAGCTCGTCCTCCCAGCATACGTCCCATCAACTTGAGAACAGGATTTTTGCTATCCACAAAGTATTTAGCCGGATCCCTACGCAGCTTTCGCAATTTTCGAGTGAAAGCATCCGAAGTATTATGGCTTGCCGGTAGTGTGGCAGGGTGCGGCTTAGGTATCAGGACAGTCTGACGTAGTGCAACAGGAACAGACACCGGTTTTGGTCGAGCCGCAACAAAACGTGCATGCAACTCGCGCGGGGCAAGCAAGCGCTCCTGTATGTCGAAGTTTAGGTATTCTTCACTTAACAGATAATCCGTCATGGCAGTCGGACCGCTTGTAATAAGTAAATTATTAGCCCGAATGGCCCGCTGCAGGTATCGAATAAAATATGGAAAATCAAAACCCAGTGCCTGGGGCACAAGATAATTCCTCAACATGATCGTAACAATACGAGCCGCATTATCACGATAAGTGGCATGATCGACTTGATGGCAAACCAGTTCGTCCAGGGTTGGAAATGACTGGCCGATGCAATATGGCGCGTCCCCAAGGGGTATTACAACTTTGCCGCAAATCATGGCTTCAAACCCAGCGGAACTATTTACCGTCACGACGTAACTCATCTTGTTAAGCAGTGCCAGATAATCCTCTTTTTGCCGGACATCATCTAACCAGAAAACCCCATTTTCCAGATTTTCAACGTAAGCCAGGCATGCAGCATGATCGACCTTGTTGATAGCTCTGTCGTTGGCAGCGGGATGCGGTTTTATAAAGCAGCGGTAGCCTGCCTTCGTCAGCCGGGGCAAGACCTCCTGTAGCACCTCCAGCATGGAACCATATTTTGAATACAAAATACAGTTACTATCGTCCTTCAACTGTAATGGAATCAGTACATTGGCTCCGATCTCTTGATAGATATTTTCAGCCGACACCGAGGAGATTGGGTTATGCATTCCGTCCCAGGCTTTGTTACCAGCTGCGCGGGTTGGCAGCATGGCACGCAGAATATCCAGATCCAGAGGTTGAACGCGTGTTAAATCAATGTGGCGGCTGAGTGCTCGGCCATTTACACCAGCTGCATCTATATAAAGTGAGTCATATATCGGCTGACGGGTGCATCCCAGTTCCATCGACACTGCATCAAGACCACGTTCCTCGCAGAAGCTGCGTATGGCACCGTTCGTGGACCAGTTCAGCACCACGTCAAAAGGATAAACTTCACCATGAACCCGCGCCAAGATGCGTTTGTACAGGTCACTGACTTCGCCTTCTCCGCGCATGAGATTTACCCATTCGGAGATCGCCGCAGGATCGGAACTCCAATCTTTTTTCAAAGCCTGAATTGAATCATTTTCGCTCTGATTCAGACTAAGAAAAAGTGGTGCCATGTCCTTGTTATTGTCGCGTAACTGACTGTAGTAGCGGCTCAGTAAAATACGGACTTCGTGCGGCTCGCATCCGCTATTGGCACGACCATGATATTCATCGCGCAGCATCTTGATAAAACGCTGGCCAATAAAACCAAAGCTCTCGAACCGATCGCGAATAGGATGCGGTTCTAGGTAGATCAAAATCTTCATGTATAGGCTCTTTAATTAGATGTTGCCTGCACCTAACTGCGGGCCTGCTGTTCAATAAACTGAAGAAAAATTTCGGTCTGGATAGATGACTGGCATTTCTCGAGCGAATAGTGCTGAACATTTTCAGAAGCTTGGCAATGATTTTTTTCATCCATGAAATGCGTCAGGCCATCCCGCCACTGCGCTGGAGTCTCCGCCAGGATAATATCTGATTTTGAAAATCGCTGCATGTCGGGAATCGGCGAGGCAATGGTAGGCACCCCATAGGCGCCAGCTTCAAAAAATTTGAGTCCGCTTTTACAGCGGTTGAATACGTTGTCTCCAAGCGGAGCAATGCTGATCCAGCTTTGCATAATCAAAGGTGACAATGCCTCGTAAGGTACTGCCTTTGTCGTGCGTAATTGTTTTGCCGGAAATTTGCTCCGATTGAATTCTAGCGGACCGACTACATGCAGCGAGATATGCGGTTTTTCTGTCAGAAACTCAGCCAGAACATCCTCGACCAGTTGAAAATCATGATCGTGACTCTTGGTGCCGCAAAAATAAGAAATCTGGCCAACTACTGGACGCCGCCGAAACCGTAAGCGCGAAGCCTCAACCCAAGGCCGGTTGAGCCCGTTATGCACGACACCAACGGTGGCCCCAGGATGCGACAGGCTAACCTGCTCCGCCAATGCAGTCGTAGAGACGGTGACATAGCGAAAAAAGCATAAAGCCTGATGGTTCCGCTTAAAAATATCGATTACGCTCTTCTGGCTGGCTCGGCCGGTTAAATAAAGAGAAGATTCCAATGCATTGTTTTTATCAAAAATCAGATCATCATAATCAGCTATAGCAATCTTGCCACGCTTATTTACAAGTTCCAGGGTCGCCTCGACAACATTGTTCATTGGTGGTTTATGAAAAACCAGTACGTCGTAGTGATCCAACATGTCAATTTTAAACTGGGCGAAAGCCACTATATCTGCGCTATGCCCCATGCGTTCAAGGTCATATGCGGGGTTGTAGCACCGATACCGGACCGCTGGATCCATATAAGGCCGCTGAGCCTGGCTGGTATTGCTTATGAATAAGAATTTCAATGTATAACTCGCCTTGATTTCCAGGGAAAAAGTTTCGGGTCGCAGATTTAAGCCGGTACACTATAAGCCAAAAACCACCTTCGCACTGACCGCGAGCTGGAAAAGAATCTGGCTCATGTCTTTCCATATCTGCCGCGATTTCACGTCAATCTTCGGCAGCACCAAAATTTCATCGCCGGCGCGAACGGCAACTCTGCCGTTATCCATGCTGAAAAATCCTTTGTCGCCGCCCGCTTCGGAAAAGCTGCCATCGCGGTGTGCCACCACCAGCCGCGCCGCATCGGCGTTCTGGGTGTAACCGCCGGCGCGGCGCACGTAGTCATCCAGGCTCAAACCCTGGTCAAAAGCGATGGCGTTAGGAAACAGCACTTCGCCGCTGATCAGCACCAGCCCGTCTTTGGTCGGTACGCGCAAAATGTCTCCGCTTTCGAGTAGCAGCTCATTGCGGCTTTGCGCCTGGGCGACCACGACCTGGCCGCTGGGCTCAATCTTCTTGGCGCGCTCCACCCACTGCAAAATGAGATCGGCTTCGTCCTTGCGCAGGCGCGCCTCGTCGCTGGTGCCGGAGCGCGCCGTCAGGGCAGCGACTTCCAGGCTCTTGAGCGAGGTCTGCAGCATCAGCTTTTGCCGATCTTTGACGCTTTGGCGAAACAGCTGCAGGCTGTCTTGGTCGGAGCGCTCGGAGTATTGAATCTGCTGCAGCAGCGTGGCCATGCGGGTGCCGTAGGGCAGCACGTATTCCTGGGCGCTCTGGTGCTCGCCCTCCACGCGCACGGTGATGGTGCCGGGCTTTTTGTCAGCGGTGAACTCCAGTTCATCGCCATTTTTCAGGGCCACGCTGGCCGCCTCGGCCAGCGGGTAATACTCGGTGTTTTTGGTCGCGCCGGTGTTGCGCACCACGCGCACATGGGTGGCGGCTGCTTTGGGTTTCACCACCTTGGCCAGGTCGGCCACGCTGCGGGTGCTGTCGCTGAACTCGAAGCGCTTGGCATTCTCGGCCAGCCCCGTCACCCTAACGGTGTTTTGCAGGGGCGCGACAAAAATCACATCGCCATCGGCCAGCTGCGTCAAAGGCAGGGTGCCATTGAGCAAAAAGTCATACAGGCTGACGCTCGCGCGCAGCTGCTGGCCGCGCTTGATCTGGACTGTTAAAAATGAGCCCCGTTCCAGGTCAATGCCGCCGGCCTGGTCCAGGTAGCTCAGCAGGCTGTCCATACTGGTGCCGCTGTACAGGCCGGGGCGGTTCACAAAGCCGCCGACAAACACTCGCACCGGCTGGGCAGCGGCCAGGCTGGCGTAGCTCGACACATTGGAGCGAAACACCCTGCTGACGGCAGCCTCGACCAGGCGCTGCAAGTCCTGGTTGCGCGCGCCCAGCACCTGAACCGGGCCGGCGTGCGGCAAAAACAAGTTGCCTTTGGGATCGACCGTCAGGGTGGCGTCAAAGTCAAATGCGCCCCACAGGCGCACCTGAATCCTGTCACCCACGGCCACGGCATAGTCGGGGTTGAACTGGGTCGCGCCCTGGCGGGCAAAAGCCCCGGTGAACAAATTAGCGCCAAACACATCGCTGGCGAGGTTGGCGCTGTAGTCCGCCGATTGCGGCGCTGATGCGGGCAGGGGTGCGGGTGCTGGCGGGGGAGAAGCAGTTGTTGTCAATGCCAGCGCTGCAGCAATTGCCCCGGCTGTGGCGGAATCAGCAGATTGCGCCGCCATCATGGGCTTGATGGCGTCTGCAGCCAGCGCGGCCTGGCCAAGCGCCAAGGCCAGCAGGAGGGAAGTAATCGGGCGAAGCATGGGAATCAGTCCTTGTGGTCGCGAACAATGGCGGCCAGCAGATGCATCACGCCAGCCAGTAAAAAGGCGAAAAGCACGAACACCAGCGTGTTGTAAAAACGGCGGGGCTCCAGCGCATATTCAGGCAGAGTGGGCGTCTGGATCACGGAGACTTTTTTCAGGGTACGGGTCGCCTCAATACGACCTTTTTCCAGCGCCACCAGAGCGGTTTTATAAACCTCCTGTGCAAAAACAGCCTGCATCTCAAGGCGCTGGAATTCTTCCACCGCGCTGTTGAGTTTTTTGCCATCAGATGAGACCAGCTTGGCCTGCTCCAGGGAAATTTGCTGGGCAATGGCCTCAAGCTGCTGGTTGATCTGCACGATGCTGGGGTGGCCGGCGACCAGATAGGCCTGCAGCGCGCTGCGCTGGGTTTGCAGCTCAGTGCGCTGGAGTTCGAGCTTGGCCACGATGGCGGCCACGGTTTCAGCAGCGGCCTGGGGCGACACCAGCCCTTTCTTGTTCTGATAAGCCAGCACGGCCTGGCGGGCCAGCATGACTTTGTCCTTCATTTGAACCAGCTGTTTTTCAAGAAAATCAACCTGGTCTTGCGCCAAGCTGTGGGCCATGCCGTTCATGAAGCGCTCGCCCTCCTGCAGCAGTTGGGTGGCGATAGCATGCGCCATTTTGGGATCGTAGCCCTGGGCTTTGATCACCAGCACCCCTGGGTAATCGTCAAACTCGATGCTCACTCTGGACAGGAAATAGCGGTGAAAGTCCTCCATAGGCAGATCCCGGGACTCCATGCGCGACAGGAAATCGCGTTTCGGGTCGCTGTAATGGGCGCGCAGGTTCAAGCTGGCATCGAGTTTTTGAAGAATGTCCACCGACAGCAAATGGTCGCGCAGCAGCAGCTGGTCAGCACGGTTGCCGCCAGCGCCCCCGAGCAGGCTTACAAAATCCATGTTGTGCCCCCCCCCCAGGTCGGTACGCTGGATGATGACATGAGTTTCGGAGACATAGCGCTCCGAAGCGATAGCCAGCCAGTAAATGGCAGCTAGCAGAGATGCGATCAACGCTGCACTAAGGAGGGGGCGGCTGAAGAGGTGTTGTTTGAGGCGGTTAATCATGCGGGCAGGCTGCTTTTATAGGCTTTTAGGGCGTCGTCAATCTGGTCAAACCAGTGTGCTTTTCCCTCGTGAATCCAGATGCCGGCCGAGCAAAACTGGCGCAGCGTGCTTTCACCATGAGACACCATGATGATGCTGGCGTGGTCGGCCAGCTTCTTGAAGGCGGCGAAGGCTTTGTTTCTGAAGGCGGCATCCCCTGCAGCGGTGACTTCGTCGGAGATGTACACATCAAAGTCAAAGGCCAGCGACAGCGCAAACTGCAGCCGTGAGCGCATGCCGGAGGAATAGGTTTTAACGGGCTCGTCAAAGGCCGGACCGATTTCGGCAAAGCCCTCGATATAGGCCAGGCGTTCGGCGATATCGTCTTCATGGCCGTGGATACGGCAGACAAACTTGGCGTTTTGTCGGCCCGTCAGCGAGCCCTGCAGGCCCCCGCCAAAGCCCATCGGCCAGGAGACGCGGCACTGCCGCTGGACACGACCCTTGTTGGGCTGATCGACCCCGCCAATGATGCGCAGCAGTGTGGACTTGCCGGCGCCATTGGCACCGATCAGACCGACACTGCACTTGGCTGGAATCGTCAGGCTCACCCCTTGCAGAACCCACTTTCCGGGGCCATGCTCGGTCTGGTAGCGCTTGTGTACATCCTCAACGATGATCATTGGGTCACCAGCCTGAGGGCAAACCGGCGCTGCAGGGCCAGACCGAGAAAGATGCTAACCAGAGAAAATCCATAGATATAGGAAATGTTCAGCTCAGGAACAACGTGGTAGTACGGTGAAAAACCCAGCCGCGCCGCCTCAACCCCATGCGCCACCGGGTTGAGTATCAGCCAGTCGCGGTAGGGCTGCGGCACGCTGGACAGGGGCAATATGACGCCAGAGACAAGGTAAAGCGGCGTCATGACATAGTTGATCAGCAGCCCCAGCTCGGGCACCAGCTCTGTGACCACGGACACCACCAAGCCAAAGCCCATCCCCGCCAGCCACAGGCCGAAAAAGGCTTCCAGCACGGCCAGCGGGTCTGCGGGCAGCACAGAGTGGCCGAGCAAGGCAGCACCGCCCAGCAAAATGCTGGCGACGATCGCCATCAAAAAACCTTCCAGGCCACCGCGCACCAGCACGGTATCGACGGGCTTGACCTGGCGGTAAGTAAAAAGCGCCTGATTGGCGCTGATGCCATTCGTCACCTGCGTGGCAGTGCGGCGAAACATGAAAAAAGCCAGCATCCCGACCATCAGCCAGATGACCGTGTCGATGCCGCCCACCATGCGCACGCGAATCACCGTGTAAATAAGCAGCATGTAAGCCACATTAAAAACTGGTTCAAACAGCAGCCAGAACCAGGCAAAGCGCGACGAGGAAATTCGGGTGAGTGCTTCACGCAGGAACAGGGCGCTGTAAACGGACGCAACGATCCGCACAGGGCTTCTCCAGCCAATGTTTCCCTTCAATGATTTGCCACTCAATTTCAACCCGCCTTACGAAGATAACGGTCTGGTTTTTAAAAACGCTACATCAGCTCAGCTTTGACATTTTCTTTCATATAGGAAAAACTGACTGATACAAGTTTTGCATTGTAAGTGTGCTGCCTAGCCAGTCGGCAAGCCCAGTGGCTAACGAACAAGGCGCTTCAAGCACAGAAAACTCCAAAAATCATCCGCTGCGACAGGGAACAGCCTTGCCAGCCGCCCCAAACCAAGGAAAAACTGGCGCTGACGTAATGTCACAAAAATTTTCAAACTCTTTACCAAGAACATTCAAACTGCACAGGCTGTGGTTTCCCTATAGTCCAGCGACGCAAGAGCGCAGGCTCTGGAAACCGGAAACGGACAGCCTGCTCGACAGCAAGAGCTTGTCTTCCGTAATTCAACAACTTATAGGAGACAAGCGATGACCTGGCAGCAAATCTACGACCCCTTTGGCAACATGTACATCTCCACCCTGCTGGCCGCCGTGCCGGTGGTGGTGATGCTGGTGTGCCTGGGCTTTTTACATATCAAGGCGCATATCGCCGCCGGCTTGGGCCTGATTGCTGCCATTTTGGTGGCCGTGTTTGCCTACGGCATGCCCGCCGACATGGCCGGGCGCGCGGCGCTGTACGGCGGCTTCACCGGCTTGCTGCCCATCGGCTGGATCGTGCTGA
This sequence comes from Burkholderiales bacterium, assembly GCA_038249155.1. Lineage (GTDB taxonomy): Bacteria > Pseudomonadota > Gammaproteobacteria > Burkholderiales > Burkholderiaceae_C > Polaromonas. Next base: position 61,554 of record JBBRWN010000006.1, read on the forward strand.
ACATCATCTTTTTGCAGCAGCTCGCCGAGCAAAACGGCAGCTTTAAAGTGCTGCAGGACTCGCTCTCGGGCATCACTGAGGACCGCCGGTTGCAGCTGCTGTTGATCGCTTTTTGCTTTGGCGCGTTCTTTGAAGGCGCGGCCGGTTTCGGCACGCCCGTGGCGGTGACCGCCGGTATTTTGATCGGCCTGGGCTTTTCGCCGCTGGCCGCCTCGGGCCTGTCGCTGATCGCCAACACCGCGCCCGTCGCCTTCGGCGCGCTGGGCACGCCCGTTATCACGCTGGCCAAAGTGCATGGCTACGACCTGATGGAAGTCACGGCCATGATTGGCCGCCAGCTGCCGCTGTTCTCGCTGATGGTGCCGTTCTGGCTGATCTGGGCCTTTGCCGGGCGCAAAGCCATGATGGAGATCTGGCCCGCCATTTTGGTGACTGGCCTGTCGTTTGCCATTCCGCAGTATCTGGTTTCCAACTTCATCGGCCCCGAGCTGGTCGATATCATTGCCGCCATCGTCTCTATGGTCTCGCTGGTGCTGTTTCTGCGCGTCTGGCAGCCCAAGAAAATCTGGACCTCGCCGACGCTCAAGGGCAACGATGTCAGCGCCCACGAGGCCAAGCCGCCCGCTCCCATCGTGGTTCACGACCGCGCCGCGCTAATCCGCGCCTGGACGCCCTGGGTGATTTTGTCGCTCTTCGTCTTCACCTGGGGCCTGCCGCCGGTCAAGGCCTGGCTCAACAGCCTGTACGCGCCCGCGTTCCCAATGGGCGGGCTGCACAACCTGGTTGAAAAAATGCCGCCCGTGGTGCGCGCCCCGACCAAGGAAGGCGCCGTGTACGTGCTCAATATCTTGTCGGCCACCGGCACCGGCATTTTGCTGTCCGCCATCATCAGCGCGCTGATCATGAAGTACAACCCGCTGGAAATCATCAAGACCTTTTTCCGCACGCTGTGGCTGGTGCGCTACTCGCTGCTGACCATCGTGCTGATGCTGGGGCTGGGCACGCTGACGCGCTACTCGGGCACCGACACGACGCTGGGCCTGGCCTTTGCCAACAGCGGCGTGTTTTACCCCTTCTTCGGCACGCTGATGGGCTGGATTGGCGTGGCCATGACCGGCTCGGACACCGCCTCGAACGTGCTGTTTGGCGGCATGCAGCGCGTCGCTGCCGAGCAGCTGGGCCTGTCGCCAAACCTGATGGGCGCGGCCAACAGCTCGGGCGGCGTGATGGGCAAGATGATCGACGCCCAGTCCATCGTCGTGGCCTCGACCGCCACGCGCTGGTTCAACCACGAAGGCGACATCCTGCGCTATGTGTTTTTCCACTCGATCGCACTGGCCTGCCTGGTCGGCCTGTTTGTGACGATGCAGGCGTATGTCTTCCCGTTCACGCTGATGGTGGTGCATTAAGCGCACCACCCTGAAAACTCCGATCAAAGACCGGAAAAATCCGGCCGCCTCTTTTCCATGAAAGCGCCAAACGCCTCGCGGGCGGCGGGCTCTTGCAGCATGCGGCTAAAGCTCACGCCTTCTTCGGCGATGCGCTCGGCGACGCGGGCGGCATTGCCTTTTTTCAGCAGGCGCTTGGTTTCCATCACGGCGGCCAGCGGTTTGGCGGCCAGTTTGAGCGCCTGGCGCTGGGCCAGCGCGTTGGCCTCGGCGGGCGGCACGATACGGTTGATCAGCCCCATCTCCAGCGCGGCCTCGGCCATGAAGGGCTCGCCCAGCAGCAGTGCTTCAGCCGCGCGCGGGTAGCCCATCAATTGCGGCGCCAGAAAGCTCGACGCCGCTTCCGGGCACAGGCCCAGGTTGACGAAAGGCATGGAAAACGCCGCGTTGTCGCCCGCATACACCAAGTCGCAGTGCAGCAGCAGCGTCGTGCCGATGCCGACCGCCGGGCCGCACACGCTGGCCACGATGGGCTTGGGAAAGCTGCTGATGCCGCGCAAAAAGCGAAACACCGGCGCGTCTGGCGAAGTCGGCGGCTGGTCCAGAAAATCGGCGATGTCGTTCCCGGCGGAAAACACCGTTTCATGGCCCTGGATCACCACGGCGCGCACGGCGGCGTCGGCGCAGGCCGCTTCCAGCGCGTCGGCCAGCGCGTCGTACATGGTGGCGGTCAGAGAATTCTTGCGCGCCACACGGTTCAGCGTCAGCGTCATCACGCCCGCGTCGAGGTGGCTCAGAATGTCGGGAAGGGTCGAGGTGCTCATGAGGGGGTTGTCCTGGGGTGTCTTGAGAGGGCTTGCGTTTTAAAACCAAAGTGTAGGCGAGCGCTAATTGCTATTGAATTTATAGCTATAAACTCCCATCCAGCCTGCACTAGAAGCCAAAATGATCTAAAAACCCGGCGCAACGGGCGTTACACGCGCTCAAAAATCCCCGCCGCGCCCTGCCCCATGCCGACGCACATCGTCACCATGCCGTATTTCAATTGACGGCGCTGCAAGGCGTGAATCACCGTCGCGGCGCGTATCGCCCCGGTCGCGCCCAGCGGATGGCCCAGCGCAATCGCGCCGCCCAGCGGGTTCACCTTGGCCGGGTCCAGCCCCAGCGTCTGGATGACGGCCAGCGACTGGGCGGCAAAAGCCTCGTTCAGCTCAATCCAGCCGATCTCGTCCAGCCTCAAGCCGACGCTGCGCAGCGCCGCCGGAACCGCCTCAATCGGGCCGATGCCCATGATGGCGGGCGGCACGCCTCGGGCGGCAAAGCTGACCCAGCGCGCCAGCGGCTTGAGGCCGAATTCCTTCACGGCTTTTTCGCTGGCCAGAATCAAGGCGCCCGCGCCGTCCGAAGTCTGCGAGCTGTTGCCCGCCGTGACCGAGCCGCGCGCGGCAAACGGGGTTTTTAATTTGGCCAGGCTCTCCGGCGTGGTGTCCGGGCGCGGGCCTTCGTCCAGGCTGACCGTGCGGCGCGTGGCAATGAGCTCGCCGGTCGCCAGATTGGCGCTGCGCCCGGTCACTTCAACGGGCGTGATTTCCGCCGCAAATTCGCCCGCCTGCTGCGCCCTGAGCGCCTTCATGTGCGAGTCATAGGCAAACTGGTCCTGGGCCTGGCGGGAGATTTTCCACTGCTGCGCCACCTTCTCGGCGGTCAGCCCCATGCCGTAGGCGATGCCGACGTTTTCATCATCGGCAAACATGGCGGGCGACAGCGACGGCGTGTTGCCCATCATCGGCACCATGCTCATGCTTTCGACGCCAGCGGCGATCATCACATCGGCCTCGCCGACGCGGATGCGGTCGGCGGCGATCTGCACGGCCGACAGGCCGGAGGCACAAAAACGGTTCACGGTAACGCCGCCCACGCTGCTTGGCAGCCCGGCCAGCAGCGCACCGATGCGCGCGATATTCAGCCCCTGCGGGCCTTCCGGAATCGCGCAGCCGCAAACGATGTCTTCGACCGCCTGCGGGTCCAGCGTCGGCGCCTGGGCCAGCGCGGCTTTCAAAACCTGCACCAGCAACTCATCCGGCCGCGTGTGGCGGAAAAATCCCCGGTGCGAGCGGCCAATCGGCGTGCGCGTGGCCGCGACGATGTAAGCGTCCTGGATTTGTTTGAGCATGGTGAAACTCCTTTGATGCGTTGCGCTCAGTTGCGCAGCGGCTTGCCGGTGCTGAGCATGGCCATGATGCGTTCCTGCGTTTTCGGCTGCGCCAGCAGCGCGCCAAACGCCTGGCGCTCCAGCGCCATCAGGTAGTCTTCATTCACCAGCGTGCCAGCGTCCACGTCGCCGCCGCAGACTACGCTGGCGATCAGGCCGGCAATGTGAAAGTCGTGGGCGCTGATAAAGCCGCCATCGCGCATATTGACGAGCTGCCCGGTGAGCGTGGCCAGCGCGTCACGGCCCGCCACCGGAAACAGGCGCTTGAGCGGCGCCCGGTAGCCCGCATCAGCCAGCGCCCGCGCCTGACTCAGCGCGACGAACAGCAGCTCGTCTGGGTGCGGCACGATCACGTCGCTGGCCCGCAAATAACCCAGTCGGCGGGCGTCCAGCGCGCCGCTGCTGACGGTGGCCATCGCGGCAGCCGTGAAGCCTTCGCTCAAAAAAGGCAGCAGCGCCTGGCCGGTGGAGGCGGCGGCATTCTCGGCGGCGCGGCGGGCGATAGCGCTCAAGCCGCCCGCGCCCGGCAGCAGGCCGACGCCGACTTCCACCAGCCCGATATAGCTTTCCAGCGCCGCCACGCGCCGGGCCGAATGCAGCGCCAGCTCGCAGCCCCCTCCCAGCGCCAGCCCAGAAATCGCGGACACGACCGGCACAGCGGCGTAGCGCAGGCTGAGCATCAACTGCTGCAATTGGCGCTGGGCGCTGTCAATCGCGGCGGCGCCGCCGGCCATGAAGGCGGGCAGCATCCCCTGCAAATCGGCGCCCGCAGAAAACAGCTCGCAACCAGACCAGATCACCAGGCCGCTGTAACTGGTCTCGGCCAGCGCCACGCCCCGCGCCAGACCTTGGGCCACCTGCGGGCTGAGCGCGCACATCTTGGTCTTGATGCTGGCGATCAGCACATCGCTGTTTTGGCTATCCGCGCCGCTCTGGCCGGTCACGCTGCTCGCCTCCGTCAGCGTCCACAGGCGAATCGCCTCGTCTTCGTACAGCGTATTGCCCGCTGTCGCGAAAGCGGGCGCCCCGGCGCCGAGCACGTCCTGCGGGAAATGCTGGCGCGCATGGACCGGCAACCGGCGGCGCGGGATGAACTGCTGGCGGGACGCGCTCCACGAGCCTTGCGGCGTATGCACGCCCCCCACCTGCGCCACCGGGCCGCTGAACACCCAGTCCGGCAGCGGTTCTTTACACAGCGCCTTGCCGTCATCAATGTCCTGCTGAATCCACTGCGCCACCTGCAGCCAGCCCGCTTCCTGCCACAGCTCGAACGGACCTTGTTTCATGCCAAAGCCCCAGCGCATCGCCAGGTCGATGTCGCGGGCAGTGTCGGCAATGCTGTGCAAATGCACGGCAGCATAGTGGAACTGGTTGCGCAAAATCGCCCACAGAAAACGCGGCTGCACGCTTTCGGCTTCGCGCAGCAGCTTGAGGCGCTCGCCAGCGGGCTTTTTCAGGATGTGGACTACCGCCTCGTCGGCTTTTGCGCCGCCGGGCACGTAGTCCATGCTTTGCGGGTTCAGCCGCAGGAGGTCACGACCCATTTTTTTGTAAAAGCCCGCGCCGGTTTTCTGGCCCAGGCTTTTGCTTTCCAGCAGCCGGGCCAGCACGGGCGGCATGGCATACAGGGCTGAAAACGGGTCTTGCACCTTGCCGCCGTCCACGGCACCTGTTGATCGACCCTCTCCCGTCCCGATTTCTACCTGGCTAGCGCTCACGCCATCCTTATCGCCCGCACTGCCCACGGGGCCCAGACTATCCTGCAGCGTTTGAATCACATGCGCCATCGTGTCCAGCCCGACCACATCGGCGGTGCGGAAAGTGCCCGAGCTGGCCCGGCCCAGCTTTTTGCCGGTCAGCTCATCGACCACGTCATACGTCAAGCCGAAGGCCTCGGCCTCTTTCATCGTGGCCAGCATCCCGGCGATGCCGACGCGGTTGGCGATGAAGTTGGGCGTGTCATGGGCGCGCACCACGCTTTTGCCCAGCGCGCTGGTGACGAAAGCTTCCAGATCGTCCAGCACTTGCGGCTCGGTGGCGGGCGTGTTGATGAGTTCCACCAGCGCCATGTAGCGCGGCGGGTTGAAAAAGTGGATGCCGCAAAAGCGCGGTTTCATGGCGTCGGGCAACGCCTGGCTCAGCGCGCTGATCGACAGCCCCGAGGTGTTGCTGGCCAGGAGGGCGCTGTCACGCACAAAGGGGGCAATCTGGTGGTAGAGCGCGGTTTTCCAGTCGAGGCGCTCGGCAATCGCCTCAATGATGAGGTCGCAGTCCTGGAGCAAATGCAGGTGCTCTTCGTAGTTGGCAGCCTGGATCAGCGCGGCGTCGCCTTCCAGGCCCAGCGGCGCGGGCTTGAGCTTTTTCAGGTTCTCGATGGCGCGGGCGGCGATGGCGTTTTTCGGGCCATCCTTGGCGGGCAGATCGTACAGCAGCACCGGCACCCGGCAGTTGAGCAGATGGGCGGCGATTTGCGCCCCCATCACCCCGGCGCCGAGAACGGCGGCTTTTTTGACCTGCAAGCGTGGCATGGTGACTCCTTTTTCTGGGTTCAAACTTTCCCGGCGCGCTGGTGATGACGCTCAGTCCGAGCGAATCATCGTGCCATAAGCCTTGTCGGTCAAAATCTCCAGCAGCAGCACATGCGGCACCCGGCCGTCAATGATGTGGACGGCGTTGACGCCGCTCTTGGCCGCGTCCAGCGCGCCGGCGATTTTCGGCAGCATGCCGCCGCTGATGGTGCCGTCGGCAAACAGTTCGTCGATGCGAGTGGCCGTCAGGTCGGTGAGCAGTTCACCCGCCTTGTCCAGCACGCCGCTGATGTTGGTCAACATGAGCAGCTTTTCGGCCTCCAGCACGGTGGCGAGTCTGGCGGCGACCACGTCGGCATTGATGTTGTAGCTTTCGTTCTTCTCGCCAAAGCCGATGGGGCTGATGACGGGGATGAACTGGTCGTCCTGCAGCGCCTTGACCACGCTGGGGTCAATCGACTCGATGTCGCCGACCTGGCCCACATCGTGCTCGATGCTGGGATCCTGGCTGTCGAGCAGCTTGAGCTTTTTGGCGCGAATCATGGCGCCGTCGCGCCCGGTCAGGCCGACGGCCTTGCCGCCCGCCGCGTTGATGAGGCCGACGATGTCCTGCTGCACTTCGCCGCCCAGCACCCATTCGACCACTTCCATGGTTTCCGCGTCGGTGACGCGCATGCCCTGGATGAACTGGCCTTTTTTGCCCAGGCGGTTCAGCGCGTTTTCAATCTGCGGGCCGCCGCCGTGAACCACCACGGGGTTGATGCCGACCAGCTTGAGCAGCACCACGTCTTCGGCAAACGCCTGCTGCAGCGCCGGGTCGGTCATGGCGTTGCCGCCGTACTTGATGACCATCGTTTTGCCGTGGAACTTGCGGATGTAAGGCAGCGCCTGGGCGAGAATTTCGGCCTTGTCACGCGAGCCAACGTGGGACAGGTCGGGGGCAGCGGCAATATCGGTCATGGGTGTTGCATCTCAAGAGTAAAGGTCTGCAAATTGTGCCGCATTGGCAAGACGCTTTACTGCGCCACACTGGCCAGCGGCACGGCGCCAGCGCTGGCAACTTGCGGGCCGTAGCCATGCACCAGCCGGGTCAGGATGGCATTCATCAGCGCCGTGTCGTTGTGGATGGCAGCCTGGCGCATCTGCACCAGCACCGGTGCGAGTTCGGCCCAGGGCACAAAATCCTCGCGCGCTTTCATGATGCGCTCATGCGCCGTGCCTTCCGGGTTGTCGCCAATCAGCAGTTCTTCGTAGAGCTTTTCGCCGGGGCGCAGGCCGGTGATTTTCAGCGCGATGTCGCCGTCCGGGTTGACGTCGTCGCGCAGGCTCAGGCCCGAGAGCTGGGCCATGCGCCGCGCCAGATCGACGATTTTGACCGGGCTGCCCATGTCGAGCACAAACACGTCGCCGCCATGCGCCATCGCCCCGGCCTGCAGCACCAGCTGGGCGGCCTCGGGAATGGTCATGAAGTAGCGCGTGACCTCGGCGTGGGTGACGGTCAGCGGCCCGCCTTCGAGCAGCTGCTTGCGAAACAGTGGCACCACGCTGCCACTGCTGCCCAGCACGTTGCCAAAGCGAACCATCGCAAACACGGTGTGGTTGGGTACGTCGTCGCTGTGCGTGCCGTCGGGCAAACTGAAACGCACCGAGACGCTGGCGGCCAGCGCCTGCAGCACCAGCTCGGCCATGCGCTTGGTCGCGCCCATCACGTTGGTCGGGCGCACCGCCTTGTCGGTCGAGACCAGCACAAAATGCGCCGCGCCGCTTTCCATCGCAGCCCTGGCCATGTTCAGGGTGCCGAAGATGTTGTTCAGCACGCCCTCGGACGGGTTGCTCTCGACCAGCGGCACATGCTTGTAGGCGGCGGCGTGATAGACGGTGGCGGGCCGGTAGAGCTGGCAGATTTCCTTGAGCCGCCCGAAATTGCCGACGCTGCCCAGCAGCGGAACGATTTCCAGCGCCAGCCCATGCTCATGACACAACGCTTCGAGTTCGCGGTGAATCGTGTAGAGGGCAAATTCGCTGTGCTCGACCAGCACCAATTGGCGCGGCTGTTCGCGCAGTATCTGGCGGCACAGCTCGCTGCCGATGCTGCCGCCCGCGCCGGTCACCAGCACCGCCTTGCCCGCCAGGTTGCGCGCCAGCAGACTTGAATCAGGCGGCACGGGTGCGCGCCCGAGCAGGTCTTCGACATCGAGCTCCTGGAAATCCTGCATGGACACCCGCCCCGAAGCCAGGTCGCCCATGCCCGGCAGCGTACGCACATGCACCGGCAGGCTGCGCAGGCGGTTGATGATCTGATTGCGCCGGGCGCGCTCCAGCGAGGGCATGGCCAGCAAGATGTCGGTCACGCCCATGCTGGCCACCGCATCGGCCACTTCCTCGGGCGCCATGATGTCCACGCCGTTGATGCTGCGCCCAGCCTTGGTCGTGTCGTCGTCAATAAAGCCCAGCAGCACAAACTGGCGCCCTACGCCCAGCGCCGAAGCCGTCTGCACGCCCGCCTCGCCAGCGCCGTAGATCAGCAGCCTGCCGGCAGCATGGCGTGCCTTGCCCGACCAGCCCGCCAGCCAGAAGCGCGCCACCGCCCGGCTGCCGCCCACCAGCACCAAAAACAGCAGCGGCTGGATCAGCCCCAGACTACGCGGCACACCCTCCCATTTGAAGAACAGCAGCACCAGAAAAAGCAGCAGCGCATACACCCCCACCGCCTTGGCCGTGGTCGCTAACGCCGCCATGCCGGTGTAGCGAAAAATAGCCCGGTACAGCCCGAAGCGCACAAACAGCGGTATCGCCAGCGCGGGCGCCAGCAGATAGACATACATCTGCTGCGCCTGCGGCAGGCCCGTCTGGTCGATGCGCAAATAAAAGGCCACCCAGACCGATAGCTCGATCATCAGCAGATCAAGCGCCAGCACCACCAGACGCTTGACAGGACGCGGCAGCGCCAGCAGGGGCGCAGAGATGGAGCGGTTAAACAGCATATTGATTTTTTAGTGGGCAACGCCGTCGCGCCGAAGCACCTTGATAAAGGTCAGCCACAGGATGCGGAGGTCAAACCCCAGTGAATGCTGCGCAAGATAGGCCGCGTCCAGCCTGACCTTGTCGGGAATCGGCAGCTCGTCGCGGCCATTGACCTGCGCCCAGCCGGTCAGGCCCGGCACCAGCGCATCGACGCCCAGCTCGGTGCGCAGCGCAATCAAATCGTGCTGGTTAAACAGCGCCGGGCGCGGCCCGACAAAGCTCATGTCGCCCGCCAGGATGCTCCACAGCTGGGGCAGCTCGTCCAGGCTGCTCTTGCGCAAAAAGCTGCCAATCGGCGTCAAGTGCGCCTTTGGGTCCGCCAGCAAGTGCGTAGCCACGGCGGGCGTGCCCACCCGCATGCTGCGGAACTTGGGCATTTTGAAAATCACATTGCGCCGCCCGACCCGGTCCGACCAGTACAGCGCCGGACCGGGCGAAGTCAGGCGCACGGCCAGCGCCACCAGCAGCACGGGCAGGGCCAAAACGGCAGCCGCTGCCACCGCCAGCAGTAAATCAAATACCCGCTTCATCAGTTCAATCCTTGCGCTGCTTTTTTCAAACCCTGGTCCAGCGTCAGCGGCGGAGACCACCCCAGAAGCTGGCGCGTTTTTTCAATATCTACCTGCAGCGAGCCGCACAGCCGCTGGGCCATGTCCGGCTTGCCGAGCAACGCCGCCGCGCCTTTCAGCAAACCAGCCGGCACCGGAAGCAAACGCGCCGGGCGATTCATGGCCAAGCCCATGCGGCGCAGCAGCCCGGTGGTGGAAACGTCCTGGCCATCAGAAACCAGAAAAGTCTGATTAGCCGCCGCCGGATGACTGATGCAAGTGACGATCAAATCGACCAGATTATCCAGCGCCACCAGACTGCGCCGGTTGTCAATCGCGCCGAGCGGCAGCGGCACGCCGCGCTGCAGCCAGCGCATCATGGCGGCAAAGTTGGCCTTGACACCGGGACCATAGACCAGCGGCGGGCGGATGATGACCACTTCCATGCCGGTTTCTGCGGCGATTTTGCGCAGCCCCTGCTCGGCCTCCATTTTGGAAATGCCATACGGGTCCAGCGGCGCGGGCGCATCGTCCGCCGTGAACGCATGACCGGGCTGCGTGGCCTCGCCATTGACCTTGACGGAGCTGATAAAGATAAAGCGCTGCACACCGGCGGCAGCGGCTTGGCGGGCCAGGTTCAAGGTGCCCTGCACATTGACCCGGCGGAACGCCGCCAGGGGGTCGCTGTCCGCATCCTGCATGACATGCACACGGGCCGCTGCATGCACCACTACGTCAACGCCAACCAAAACAGCATCCCAATTAATATCGCGTGATAAATCACCTGACTCAACGTACTGCACACCATCGTGGACATGCTGTGACGCTTTCCGAGTCAAGGCCAACACGTCAAAACGATGCAACGACATCAATGCAGTAATGAGTGACCTGCCTACGAACCCGGTAGCGCCCGTCACGAAAACCTTGGTCATGACCTTATTCATCAGACCTCCAAAATTTTCAATAGTCGTGCATTGATGACATGGACATCAAACCGAGCTTCGGCTAATCGCCGACTTTCACACCCCATCGTTCCGATAAGGTTGGGATTTTCTACAAACCGCAGCATCGCATTAGCCAGTGCATAAGCGTCACGCACCGGTACCAGAAAACCATTCACGCCATCCTCCACCGTATCCCGGCAGCCAGGCACATTAGTCGTAATCACCGCCCGCCCCATCGCCATTGCCTCTTGAGTGCTGCGCGGGACACCTTCACGATAAGACGGAAGTACAAAAACACTGGTCTGCATCAGCCAAGGTCGAACCGCTACATGCCCAGGCCACTCCAACAGACCCTCTTTGACCCAGGCTTGCACCTCCAATGGATTCAAACTTCCAGGGTTGGGATCGAGTCCACCCAGCAATACAAAGCGCACATCAGGGTGACGCGCCTTGACCTGGCGGGCGGCCTCAGCGTATTCAATCACTCCTTTTTCCCGCAGCAAGCGGGCCACAAGCAGAAATGTCACGGGTCGCGTCACGGCTGGTGCCGAAGACCAGTCTGCCAAATCAACGCCAATCCCGCCTAGTTTCACAGCTTTGGCTTCCTCTACAAGGTTAGCCGCAACAAATTCACCAAGGTCATCTCCATTTAGAAAAATGACTTTTTGTGCCCGTGCAAGCGCAAACCGGTACACCGAACTCACCAGGATACGCAGCAATTTACGGTTCCACGTCTCACGGCTGCCCGAGGCAGTAAAAACGTAACCCAAGCCCTCGATCATTGCCACCCGTCGAGGCACACCTGCCAGCGCCGCCGCCAAGGTGCCGTAAATAACCGGTTTAATGAAATACCCCAGCATCACGTCAGGTTTTAAACGGCGCAACATCATCGCCAAACGAAGCGTATCCAATCCATCATGCAGTGGGTTCATTCCGGTGCGCGTAAGACGAAAATCCACAGGAGTCGCCCCTAGCGCAAAAATTTGCTGGCGCAATTCATCATCGTAATCTGGCGCAAAAGCATGCACCTGGACGCCCGCAGAAACCAGATCACGAATCAGTAATCCACGAAAATTAACCATTGAAAAAGCTTGACTGGTGACAATGGCGCACGAACGGTTTTTAGCCACTATTTTTCCTGATAGTAACTAATGTTACGGTTGAGTATTTTTCACAATTTTAGAAACATCCAAGTTGCAGAAGGCTAACCACGCATCGCGTTGAACTCGCCCGAGTCCGCCAGGCAATGCTGCAGGATGTCCTTAACCGTGGCAGGCACTGACGCCCGCATGCGAGAGAAAAACAAAGCCTCACCACCAGGCAGCGCAGCAAGGCCATCCACCGCCACTTTTATCGCAAAAAGAGCTGCTGCACGCGCTGCATTGCCCCATTCCGCCCGCTGGGCGAAAAGACCGAGTTGCGCTGCAAACAACGCGCGTCGCGCCACCAACGTACGCTGCAACTGGAATGGCCCCTGGCGGTAACCCAACAAGACCTCATCCAAACAGGCGTAATGACTGTCTGGGTAACTGCGCAGCAACAGCTCCTGATCCTCGGCACGACGCACTTCAGGAAGTCGATAGGGATGGGCCTCAAACCAGCTACGCCGCCCCATCCAGCTTGGATGAGGCAATGGAATGTTTCGCCAAGGCTGCGCACACAACCCGGCATGGCTCGGCACAAAAGGCAGCAAGCCGACCACCTCGCCAGAATCACGAAACACCACAGCGCGACACCCCACAAGATCAACTTCCAGGTGAGCCTCAAGAAATGCCACTTGCTTTGCAAAGCGTTCAGGAAAACACACGTCATCCGCATCCATTCGCGCAATGTAGCGTCCACTCGCCGCCGCCACACCCTCGTTGAGACGCCATGGCAGTCCGCGCCCAGCGCCATCTCCACAGACCCGAACGCGAGAATCACCCAGCGAGCGTGCAATGGCAACAGAATCATCCGTAGAACCGTCATTGAGGAGCAGCAATTCAAAATCATCGAAGGTCTGGCTCAAAACCGAACGCAGCGCCACCGCAAGCGTACGCGCACCATTACGGCAAGGAAGCAGGACCGAGACCAAAGGTGTACTCATCAAAACGGCGCCTTCAGGATAATTTCAGGAGTCAAACCCATCGCGGGCGAATTGATGGACTTGGCCAGGTCAGAATGCTGACTGCCTTGCGCCACTCCGCACAAAATCGCCTCATAACGCTCCGCAATGGCCGCCCACGAAAACCCCCCCTCCGTAAAGGCTCGTCGTCCTGATTTCCCCAGCTGCGTCAACCGCGCCGGATCAACGAGAAGCGACGCCATGTCCCGCGCCAAATGTGCTGGATCTGGCGTCAAATGACCGGTCGGACTGCGAGGTGCGGTACAAATCACGCCACCACCTGTCCACTGCGCAATTTCTTCCGCATTACCTGCGGGCGTAGTGAGAAACGGGGTGCCCGATGCCACCGCTTCAAACAGCACCAAGGGTGAATACTCCACATGAGACGCGAAGACGAACAGATCACTGGCCTGAAACGCACGCACCACATCAGGCCGTGGAAAATCAGTCATCATCACACGCTTGAGCGGCCCCTGCCGTGCATTGATGCGCCGCACCAGCGCGGCCAATGGCATGCGCCCCTGCAAGCTCTCTCGCAGGAACTGCCAGGCTACGCCCTTTCTTGAGCGGCGCGGATGATTGCCATTCAAGATCAGCGTTGCAGGACGATTTAGTTGAGCTAATTCAAATGCCCGCGCCACCTCCCAGTGCCCTTTTGCACCGTTAATAGAGCCAACCGTCAGGAGCAATAGATCGTCCTCGCCGACTCCCAGCTCAGAGCGGAAGCCCGGCGCACCAGGGCCGGTAAACTCGCGCTCATCGGCGCCATTTGGCAGTATCTCGATGCCCGCCAGGCCATGCTCTCGCGCCAGACGGATATCTTGATAATCACTGGCGTAGAACACCAAGGCATCAAAGCGCGCCATCCAGCCCGGCATCTGCCGAAAGTAATCACGGTACGCAGGCCGGGAAAAGCCGGAAAAACCACAAGGAATAAACACTTTGCGCGCCGTGATCGCATCGAGTGCCGGGATCAATGCATCAAAGCTCCACTGCTGCGCTGCCTTGATCAGAATTGCATCGAAACCGCCCTCAACCACGAAGCGCCGATAGGTCTCGACGGCCCCGTGCATGCCCTGCACCAGCCCACCCGACACCGCAAAGGAAACCACTCGCACGCCGTTGACCATCACGTCCGTCGGCCGTGCTGGATGTACGCTGGTAGCCACGGTCACCGCATGCCCTTTGGCAACCAGCCGCTCGGCAATCTGGCGAACGACCTCTTGCACACCGCCAACGCTAGGCGGGTAGTTTTCGCAGCAAAAAAGTAATTTCATCGCATTTATGATTCTCGCTAAATAGTTCCGGCCCCAGGCTTAACTCTGAAGAATCTGAATTCTTTTTTAAAGAGTTAGTAACTCTCAACAGGTATGCGTGAAGGCGCCATCAATCCGAATTCTTGGCCAAAGTCATCGCCAGCTTCAGCCACCGCTTTACCCGCATTTCCAACGACGGCAATTCACGGGCCCGCAGCAAGTACCCCCTTGCCTGTTTGTGGTTGCCCCCAAGCTGAAGCAGCAATGAGCCAATCGCATAATTGTGGCAAGCCTCGGCAACGCAGCGAAGATCGGGACTGAAGCGGGGAGCATGGCGTTTGAATAAGGCGATCTGTCCGTCGATCTGGCGATGGGAAAAAACGCTAATGCCGTCCTCGCCAACCCAGTAAGAGCCCAGCGCCTCGTTCAAGAAACGCATCCTCGCGCCAGCCTCCGCCAGACACAGCCATGTGTCGAAATCTTCGGCCACAATCGCCGGATCCTCGCAAATCCCGCCAATCTGCATCAGCATGCTGCGCCGGACTACTGCGGCAGAGTTGGGCACCGGGTTGCCAAACAGGGCCATATGGCGCAGAGCCTCGCTCCGCAGGGACTCCCCGATCCTGGCACGACGCTCCGGGGTCCGGGTTAGCCCCTCGGCAGTCACGACGCGCAACGGGTGATAGAGGAAATCGACATCGTCGCCCAGCGCAGCGCTAACCGCCGCCATGCGCCCATCGTCCCACCAGTCGTCAGAATCGAGAAATGCAATCCATTCCCCGCTTGCCAGACTGATCGCCACGTTGCGCGGACGAGCTGGGCCGCCAGAGTTTTCTATCCGCTGATAACGAACGTCAAGCTGACTTTCAAACGGTGCCAGCACCGCACGGATGTCTTGCGTCGAACCATCATCACAGACCACAACCTCGAACTGACGCTCGGTCTGGCGCGCCAAAGATTCAAGTGCGCGGCGCAACTCCGAGCTGCGGTTGTACACCGGAATAACGACTGAAATACGTGGTGTCACAGGCGAATCCAATCGCCAGGCGCCAGTGCGCTTGTGTCGCGCTGATCCGCAAACCATTGCTTCGGCGTCACCACAATCTTGTCTGGCCGCAGGTTTAACCACGCCCCCCACCAACTGAAACTGCTGTTGGCTGTAATCTGATGGTTACACAGAGACATCAAACGCATATCCTGAAATGCCGTAGCAGGACCGTTGTGGTCCACAAAGGTAGCCGGACCGGGCAGCGGCAGGTTTTCGCGAGCCCACGCGGCATCATCTGAAAAAACAAAGAAATGCGGCCGTTCCACATGGGGCAGTACCCGCGCTAGCGCCGCCTTATAGTAGTCAAGAGAGCATAGACCGTGATTGGATGCAGCCGCCTGATGGGTCACGTAATCACCCCGCCGCACATGCACTGACACAGCATCCCCCTTGGCAATCGACGTCGCCACTTTTTCATCTTGTGGACCCAAAGGCACCATTGAAGTGAGCTCGGCACAAATCAGCTCAGCAATGTCTTCAAAGTAACGATAGCTCTGCCAATAACCATCCAGATAGGTGTTATCGGGCAGATCAAGAACCAAAGAGTCAAACTCAAAACTTTTTTCTCTGCGATGACGCCAACGCCGGGGCAAAAACGGCAGACGGCGCAACAGACGGCCTTCGTGCAAACGGCACCACAAAGCTTCAGTCGGCATAGCTGGCCGGGCTTGGATCGGGTAATGGCCCAACTCGTAAATCCTTGGCGTGTCAGAACTCGGCGTACGTGCGTACCAACCCAGGTCGAGCACCAACTCCGTTCGCCGAGCATGCGCCAGTCGCCGTCCTGCCGCATACTGGAAAAGCTGGTTGCCCAGACCTCCACATAAACGGACAACAATCATTTTTTACCCTTCAGAAACCACAACAAACCCAGCCCAAACTGCATGAGGGAGCCAAATATCCATGCCAGCCCTCCGGCCACAACGCCATATTTCGGCGCCAGAAAAATCGCCAGCGGCGCTACCACTGCAAGCACAACCGCATTTATCACAACTACCAGACGTGAATATCCCAGCGACAGGATGCGTTGGTAGATCAGTTGATACATCGCATTCACGGCCACCGCCCCAAGGATTAAGCGCAGTGGCAAAGTTCCCTCATCGACCATTCGTGAATCGCCAAGCCAGAATTGCAGTAACCAAGGCGCGACCGCTGCAACGAGGAGGCAAGGCAACACACACAGAACGAACACACCGCCTGCTAACCGCAACAAAGGAAAATCACCACCACTGGCATCTGCACGCACGATGCGCGGAAAGAAAGCCCTAATTAACGGGTACTGAAGCTGCATGAAGGCAAGCCCAAGATTGGCAACAATGACGTAACGCCCATAAGAGGCAATATCAACCGAGCGAGACAGCACAATGCGGTCAATTTGCGAAACCAGCATTCCAATCAATACACCCAAAGCCAATAATCCCGCCTCACGGGCCAGCACGCGTAATTCCTCAACTGAGACGCCACCATTAACGAAGTCGCCGAGCCCCCGTCTGACTGCACGCAGGTTCGATAACCACTCTATTGCAGAAACCAGCACAAAAGGCATCAGGTAGGCGATTGCATCTGCACGCCACAAATACACCAACGTCAGTGCGCCAGCATGCTTGGCGGTGCCAAATGCACATTGCCGAAAATTGGCCAGTTTTTGGGCTTGGAGACCGTTCCAGTAACCCGTATGGGCATTGTTTGCAAACTGGAAAAAAAACTGCACAAGCACCAGTCGCAATGCCAAATCAGTCCCGCCAGCCACCCCTTGACCTTGATTGAACCAACGCACAATTAACCAAGGCACAGCAGCCTGGCCCAGCACCAGCCCAATGAGACCCAATCCGAAATAAGCACAAGAGAACACTCGAAACACCCGCGCCACCGCACCTCGGTCTTCTGCAACTCGGGCAATATCGCGAGGCATGATCTGACCAAGACCCGCATCCAGCAACCCCAGGAAACCCTGAATCGCCATACAGATAGCAACAACACCCCATTGATCCGGACCTAAACGCTTAAGGTAAAGCGGAATAAGCGCAAGACTCAAACCGCCCATCCATACCACTGCCAAGTAGTTTGTGATAATATTTTGACTTACTTGACTCGAAAAAATGCGTTTTATCGAAAATTTCTCTCCTTCCAGATAACACAATCTTTTTTTCATTGACAATCACCTAAGAATCCCATACAAAAATCTCTCCCAGGCAAGAGCAAATTTTGATAAATAACAAAAATTATCTAATAAACAAAAAATTTATCTACTTATTTCAAAAATAAAATAATAAATTATATTTTTGAAAGCTACCAAAATTTACTTAACAAATTACAAAAGCAACACAATCAATTATCAATTATCAATAGACAAATCATCAACCGATTCATCTTCCCAAAAGAATTGATAAGGCAACCAATGCGTTTTTTCATAAACAGCAAAATCAGGATTTCCGCTTACCAAAATCTGCATAGCCTCATCACTTCTCTGCAGAAACATAATTGTTCCATAAAAGTTGTAACATATCAATCCAATAAAAAATATTCGAGTTGCCGCAGTAATTTCATTTACAAACAAAAACAAATAAAACAAAAATCCAAAAAGCATTGAAATGCGATCTGCACCAGGAATTGTGCAACCTACCAATCTAAATGCAATATATCCAAAAAGAGCCGCTACAAGGCGAACATTCCTGATCCACCCCTGCTTCAGCAGAATGACACAGCAAATTAGCACTTCAAATATAAATCCAATGCCAAAGGTTGGAGCCCAGCCTCCATTTTCGCACCCCTGGGCAGAAAAATTACCCAACTTCGCTCGAAGCAATGGAAGAACAACCACCGCGACAAGGACTATAAAAACAGAACCCAATACAACACTACGCCTTCGCAACTTTAAAAAAGGTATGCACAAAATCATTGCAAAATGAGTTGCAAGTCCCACAAAATACAAAAATCCAGAACGAATGCGCGATTTTTCTAAAAACAGAATACAAGCAAAACCACTAATTAATAATGCAGTACCAAATCTTATTAAATTAAATTGAAAAGTAACATAGTACGTCGCCAAATAAAATAAAAAAAATAAATCTTTTGCTGATAGGCAGCGAATTAACAAGATGAGAAATCCTGCCTGCAAGGCAGATATAACCGCCAGAAAAAACTGATCTGACAAATGAAAAAATTCACCAAGTAGAGCAATGCCTGAAAAAAGTGGCTCAAATGCCAACTGATCAGGATCATGAAAATTATTGTAAAAAAATCGATATGAATAAGTATCTGTTCCAATATTTCCGCGCAGTCCAGAAAACATCGCAGCCAATACAATTGCAGGCACCAAAACAACCAGGCGATTTTTTAATCCGAAGTATCGCGCCCCCAGTACAAAAGTAAATTCAATGGCAAAAAATACCCAGTAAACACTCATATAAGAATATTAATTTAACTTTTTTGAGATTAAGAACAATTAAAAAACATTAATTATCACAGCAGGTAGCAGCATTTTTCTAATTTTACGGCCAAGACTAAATCGAAAAATATATTTAAATTTATTTTTAAATATTCACATAATTAATAATTAGATTAACCTAGATAGCATCTTAGGAGGCTGCTGAAATACTGGTTCTGGGATCAAAAACTGGTCAAATCAAGGGTCACTTACCTCTTGACGAGCTCGAAAAAAAGCGCTTATAGCCTGTTTTATGGGGCCGAAAGTTCTTCGTCGCGAGGTGCTTGGAGGTATTTCGGCAGCCTGTTAGGTGACATTAATTAAAAATTAAAATTTTTCAGATATACAGGGCTTCAATTGAAAATTTATGTCATTACAATCCAGACTGTAAAATTATTCATACACCATCAGACTGCGCAAGCATTATTCCCTGCTGATCTCTGGTTGATAAGCTGATGGCGATTGATAAAATCGGCCAGTTAATTCCGATAGCGGGATCATTCCAGGCAATGCAGCGCTCGTATTCAGGCGCATAAAAGTCGGTGGTCTTGTACAAAAAATCCGCGATTTCACTCAGAACCACAAAGCCGTGCGCAAAACCCGGCGGAACCCACAGCTGCTTATTGTTGTCCTCGCTCAGTTCCACGCCCACCCACTTTCCAAACGTGAGCGAAGCATGACGGATATCAACTGCCACATCAAACACCGCCCCCCGCACCACTCGCACCAGCTTTCCCTGAGGCTGCTGAATCTGATGGTGCAAGCCGCGCAGAACGCCTTTGGTGCTACGGCTATGATTGTCCTGCACAAACCGATAATCAGTTCTGGTGGCTTCGTTAAAGGCTTTTTGGTTAAAGCTTTCATAAAAAAAACCGCGCTCATCACCAAACACTTTAGGCTCAATGATCAGCACATCGGGAATCCCCGTGGGTGTAACCTTCATGGCTGGCCACCTTCATTCAGCAAACGCTGCAGATACTGGCCATAGCCGTTCTTGGCCAGCGGCTGGGCCAGCTTTTCCAGTTGCTCAGACGTGATGAAACCGTTGCGCCAGGCGATTTCTTCCGGGCAGGCGATTTTCAGGCCCTGGCGGCGCTCCAGCGTGGCGATGAACTGGCTGGCATCGAGCAGGCTGTCGTGGGTGCCGGTGTCCAGCCAGGCGTAGCCGCGCTTCATGATCTGCACCGTGAGCTGGCCTAATTCCAGATATGCCTGGTTGACAGCGGTGATTTCCAACTCGCCCCGGCTGCTGGGCTTGACGGCCTTGGCGATGTCCACCACCTGCTTGTCGTAGAAATACAGCCCGGTGACGGCGTAATTGCTTTGGGGCTTGAGCGGCTTTTCCTCGATGCTGCGGGCCTTGCCGTTCTCGTCAAACGCCACCACGCCGTAGCGCTCTGGATCCTGCACATGGTAGGCAAACACGTTGGCGCCACTGGCCTGGGCGTCGGCCTGGGCCAGCAGCGGCGCAAAGTCGTGGCCGTGAAAGATGTTGTCGCCCAGCACCAAAGCGCTGGGATGGTTGCCGATAAAGTCCTCGCCAATCAGAAAAGCCTGCGCCAGGCCGTCCGGGCTGGGCTGCACGGCGTATTGCAAATTGATACCCCACTGGCTGCCATCGCCCAGCAACTGCTCAAAGCGCGGCGTGTCCTGCGGCGTGCTGATGATAAGCACGTCACGGATGCCCGCCAGCATCAGGGTGCTCAGCGGGTAATAAATCATCGGCTTGTCATAGACGGGCAGCAGTTGCTTGCTGATCGCCAGCGTCGCCGGATGCAGCCGGGAGCCGGAGCCGCCAGCCAGGATAATGCCTTTGCGTTGAGTCATGAAGGTGTTTGTAAAGGGGATTCAGAGAATTTCAGCCAGCATGCGATTCACGCCCTGCTGCCAGGCGGGCAGTTGCAGCCCGAAAGTGGCTTGCAGTTTAGCGCTATCCAGGCGCGAATTATGCGGGCGTCTGGCGGGCGTAGGAAAAGCACTGGTCGGCACAGCTGCGACTTCATTGGCTCGCAGAACTAATGCAGGCTGGGTCCGCCGGGCCTGTGCCACAACATGGCTGGCATAGCCATTCCAGGTAGTTGCACCGCTGGCGGCCAGATGGTACAGGCCAGCCTCCTGACCATGCGCTTGTGTACCCTGACGGGCGCTGCCCGTGACTTGGCGGAGGGCGTGGGCCGTCACATCGGCGATCAGCTCGGCGCCGGTGGGCGCGCCCCACTGGTCGTCAATCACCGTCAGGCGCTCGCGCTCTTGGGCCAGGCGCAGCATGGTTTTGGCAAAGTTGCCGCCGCGCGCGGCATAGACCCAGCTGGTCCTGAAAATCAGGTGGCGCTCGCAGCCGGCCTGGATCAGCCGCTCGCCTTCGAGCTTGGTCTGGCCATAAACGTTGAGCGGCGCGGGCGTATCGGTTTCACGCCACGGCTGCTCGCCGCTGCCGTCAAACACGTAGTCGGTGGAGTAATGCACCAGCCAGGCGCCGAGTTTTTGCGCTTCGGCGGCCAGCAGGCCGGGGGCGTTGGCGTTGATCAGGTGCGTCAGGTCGGACTCGCTTTCGGCCCTGTCCACGGCGGTGTGGGCGGCGGCATTGACGATTACGTCCGGGCACAGGCGCTGCAGCGTCTCGGCCAGGCCGGGCAGATTGCCCAGGTCGCCGCAGAAATCCGCGCTGTGGCGGTCCAGCGCAATCAGCTCGCCCAGCGGCGCCAGACTGCGCTGCAACTCCCAGCCGAGCTGGCCGTTTTTGCCCAGCAGCAGGATTTTCATGCGGCGGCTCCCCCGCCGCCGGATGGGCTGGCGTACTGGGTGCTGACCCAATCGCGGTAAGCGCCGCTTTGCACATGGGCGACCCACTCGGGGTTGGCCAAATACCACTGCACGGTCTTGCGGATGCCGCTGTCAAAGGTCTCGGCCGGTTTCCAGCCCAGCTCGCGCTCGATCTTGCTGGCGTCGATGGCGTAGCGCCGGTCGTGGCCGGGCCTGTCCTTGACGTAGCTGATCTGGGCGCTGTAGCTGGCGCCGTCTGGCTGGGGGCGCAGCTCGTCGAGCAGGGCGCAGACGGTTTGCACAATCTCGATATTGGGCTTTTCATTCCAGCCGCCGACGTTATAAACCTCGCCCGGCCGCCCGGCTTGCAGCACGCGGCGGATAGCGCTGCAGTGGTCTTTCACGTACAGCCAGTCGCGCACCTGCATGCCGTCGCCATACACCGGCAGGGCTTTGCCCGCCAGCGCGTTGACGATCATCAGCGGAATGAGTTTTTCGGGAAAGTGATACGGGCCGTAGTTATTAGAGCAATTGGTCGTCAGCACCGGCAGGCCGTAGGTGTGGTGGTAGGCGCGCACCAAGTGGTCGCTGGCCGCCTTGCTGGCCGAATAAGGGCTGTTGGGCTCGTAGCGGTGGGTTTCGGTAAAAGCCGGATCATTCTTGCCCAGCGAGCCATACACCTCGTCGGTCGAGACGTGGAGAAAACGAAAAGCGGCCTTATCCCCGTCCGGCAAAGCACCCCAGTAAGCCCGTACCGCCTCCAGCAGCCGGAAAGTGCCGGTGATGTTGGTCTGAATAAAATCTTCCGGGCTGTGGATAGAGCGGTCCACATGGCTTTCAGCGGCAAAGTTGAGCACGGCCCGGGGCCGATGCTGCGCCAGCAGGCGGGCCACGAGCGCGCCATCGCCAATATCGCCCTGCACGAAAACATGCCGCGCATCGCCCTGCAGCGAGGTCAGGGTTTCCAGATTACCCGCATACGTGAGCTTGTCCAGATTGACGACAGTTTCATCAGACTGCGCCAGCCAGTCCAGAACAAAATTGGCGCCGATGAAGCCAGCGGCGCCGGTAATAAGAAGGGTCATGAAGTTGCCGTGACTCTGCAAAAAGCCACGGGGTTATTTTGAGGGTTGATGCGTTTGAGTGGACAGCCTGCACAGGACTCACAGCCTGCTGCACTCAGGATTTTATTGCAGACTCAGAAACTGGCGAATTCGCGCCACCTTTTCTGCAGCCTGCGGATTGGAGGCCGTGTTGCGCAACGCTTGCCGCAAGAAAACAAACACCAGCAAGGCCATGCCCGCTGCCAGCGCAGCGCCGATAGCGGTCAGGAGTTTTTTCGGCTGGCTGGCCTTCTCAGGCAGCGAGGGCGGCTGAATCAGCAGGGAATCGCTGACGCCCTCCAATTCGATTTCCAAAGTGCCGATCTTGGTTTGCGCCGCACCGGCGGCAGTCAATAAATCGGCATAGCCACGCGCCACTTCGGCACCGCCATTGGCGCCCGAGTTGCTGGACTCCAGGCGCTTGAGTAGGCCAGCCGCTGCCGACTGGGCATTATTGAGACGGGTTTTCGCCTCCGCCAGCTGTGCTTCAAGCCGCGTCCGCGCGCTGCCTTTCGGACGGCTTGCCAGATAAGTCTGACGCAGCAACGCATTGGCCAGCAGCTGAGAATTCTGCGCGCTATCGGCCGCAACCGTCAGCGTCAGCAGCTTGTCACCCCGGCCAATGGCCGTCAGGATTTTCTCCTTGAGATGGTTGCGGGCCTGTTCAAGAGTCTTGCCTTTGGCCAGATCAAGAGTGGCGATGACCGGATCCAGCACCGAAGTGGTGGTCATCAAGCTTGCCGTGGCTTGATCGGCCTGAAGAACCGAGACGCTTTGATAAGTCTGAGGCAGAAAAAAGCCAATACCCAAGGCGCACAAACCGACAATTAACGGCCCAATTGTCAGCAGTTTTATGTTCTCCGCCAAAACAAGCAGCACATCCAGCAACCCGGCATCTTCCTTAACACCACATACATGATTATTTTCATTCATTCTTTATACCCCTGCTTCAAACCTTGCCACTCAAACACTTATTTGAGTAGCTCTCATAGACACATGATTTAAAAAAATCACTTAGCTTACTATTTGATACAAATAGATGGGTGAATTTATTACTCGCAACCCATAAAAATATGACAATTCACTAATTTCTTCGACAGATTGATGCTCTATAATCAGCCACCATCTTCAAGAGATGGGTGGCATCGCCATCTATCAAAATAACATACTTTTAACTCCACAAGGAACATTTCCATGTCCAATGTTAGTGCACTGCAACAAAAACTCAATGAAGCCGAAGCCGTCGCCAACGAGCTGCGCAAACAGCTAGACACAGAGCGCAAGGGTGAGCGTACGCACGCCATTGTAGCGGTTAAAGAATTAATCAAAACCCATGAACTGACGGCGTCGGATCTGGGCTTTTCTGGCAAAGGCGCACTCAAACGCGTCGGCGGCGACAAGCGTAACGTGGTTGCCCCTAAATACCAGGATCCAGACAGCGGCAAAACCTGGACGGGTCGCGGCAAGTCGCCTTCTTGGTTAAGCGCCCAACTGGCTGCCGGCCGCACCAAAGAAGAATTCCTGATCAAGGCCTAAAACTTTCCAATCTGGCAGGAGGTATCTGATAACTCCTGCCAGATAATCTTTTTCAGATTTCAAAGTGTGAGTTGACACAGCCTTGCGGGTCACAATTCACACCCTCCCAGCCAGTCTCGCACTGCAAACGGCCGCGCTGCCGCAGAAAATTTCTTCCGGCCCATGAATAGCTTAACGCCGTCCAGTCCAGCTTTATTTTTAGATCAAAAAATTCATATAGGAGAATGTACACTAAGTCGGCCATGAACACCGCCCTGTGCATTCCCCTGAACGGCTCGCCTGAGCAGCTTGCCAGCCTGCGCGCGCTGCAGCAGGCATTTGCGCAGGTCTGCAATGCGCTGGCGCCGTTGGTCCAGCACAGCCGCTGCTGGAACCGCGTCACCCTGCACCACCTGGCCTACAAGCAGCTGCGCGAGCAGTTCCCCGTCATGGGCTCGCAAATGGTCTGCAACGCGATTTACTCCGTCTCGCGCACCAGCCGCCTGGTGTACCAGCACCCCGACAGCCCGTTCAACCTGAACCGCCTGGGCACCAAGGCGCTGCCGCTGCTGCGCTTTTCCGACAGCTGCCCGGTTTACTTTGACCGCCACACGCTCAGCGTCAAGGCGGGCAAGCTCTCGATGTACACGCTGGACGGGCGCATCCGCTTTCACCTGGCCCTGCGCCCCGAAGATGAAGCGCGCTTTCACGACAGCAAATTGCGCGAAATTGTTTTATCCCGAATGCCTGACAACGGCTTTGAGCTTTCCTTCCTGTTTTCAGCCCCGGCCGAAGTCGAAGCCGCAAGCCTTCCCCCCGTGCAGCCGCCCGGCGAAATTCCCGACTACGTTACCGTTGAAGAGACCCCATGAGCACCCTCAAACCTCCCTCCGAACTGCGCCTGGCACTCAGTTCCCTTCGGCCTTACTTTGCGCGCGCGGCCTGGTTCAGCCTGTTTTCCTGCCTGCTGGTGCTCGCGCCGAGCGGCTACATGCTCGAAGTCTATGACCGCGTCGTCAACAGCCGCAACCACCTGACGCTGGCCATGCTGACGCTGGCGGTGCTGGGCGCTTATGCGCTGATGGAGGTGCTGGAATGGGTGCGTGCGCAAATCATGCACGAAGCGGGCGTCCAGCTCGATGCCAAGCTGCGCAGCCGGATTTTCAGCGCCATTTTTCAGGCGAATCTGAAAAAAATCCCCGGCGGCAGCCTGCAGCCGCTCAACGACCTGCGCACGCTGCGCGACTTTCTCGGCTCGCCGCCGCTGCTGGCGCTGATGGAGGCGCCGGTCTCGCTGGTATTTCTGGCGCTGGTGTTTGCCGTCAGCCCGGTGCTGGGCTGGGCGGCGATTGTCGGCTCGCTGCTGCAGGTGTTTATTGGCTGGCTCAACGAGCGCAACACCCAGCCGCCGCTGGTCGCCGCGAATCGCTACGCCATCGCCGCCCAGCAGTATGCCGACGGCTCGCTGCGCAATGCGCAGGTGATTGAGTCTATGGGCATGCTGCGCGACATTCACCGCCGCTGGATGATCAGGCAGCGTGAATTTTTGAACCTCCAGGCGCTCGCGTCGGACCGGGCGGGCGGCTACCAGGCGCTGACCAAATTCCTGCAAACCACGATGGGCTCGCTGCTGCTGGGACTGGGCGCCTGGCTGCTGCTGCGCAACGAGCTTCATGGCGGCTCGGGCATGATGCTGGTCGCCTCGATTCTGGGCGGACGCGTGCTGGCGCCGCTGGTGCAGATCGTCACCCAGTGGCGCCTGGTCGTGAATATGCGCGACGCCTGGCAGCGACTGGAAAGTCTGCTCGCGGCCATCCCGCCCAAGCCCGAAACGATGGCGCTGCCCGCCCCGCGCGGCGCGCTGCAGGTCGAAACCCTGGCCGCCGCCGCGCCCGGCGGCAACGCCGCGATTCTTAAAAATATCGCCTTCAAACTCTCGCCCGGCGACGTGCTGGTCGTCGTCGGCCCGTCGGCAGCGGGCAAAACCACGCTGGCGCGGCTGCTGGTCGGCCTGTGGCCGGCCGCCAGCGGCAAGGTGCGCCTCGACGGTGCCGATGTGTTCACCTGGGATAAAAGCGAGCTGGGGCCGCACCTCGGCTACCTGCCGCAGGGCGTGGAACTGCTCGAAGGCACGCTGGCCGAAAACATTGCCCGCTTTGGCGACGTGCGCCCGGCCGCCGTCAGGGCCGCCGCCCAGGCCGTCGGCCTGCACGACTTCATCATGGGCCTGCCGCTGGGCTACGACAGCCCGGTTGGGCGCGATGGCGCCATGCTCTCGGGCGGGCAGCGCCAGCGCGTGGCGCTGGCGCGGGCGATTTACGGCGACCCGGTGCTGGTCGTGCTCGACGAGCCCAACTCCAGCCTGGACGACGCGGGCGATGCCGCGCTGGCCGCCGCGATTGTCGAACTCAAGGCGCGCGGCACCACCTTTGTCATCATGACGCACCGCACCAGCGTGCTGGCCGTGGCCGACAAGATGCTGATCCTGCAGGACGGCGCCATGCAGGCCTTTGGCCCACGCGACGAGGTGCTGGCGGCGCTGAAAAAAGCCAACAGCCAGGCCGCCGCCCCGGCCCAGTCGGCCAGCGCGCCACGCGCCAACGCCCTGACGCCCGCCTGAGCCGCACGCCCCACCGCCCCCCCAAGAACAACAAAAACCGCCATGAAAAAAACCGGATTTTTCAACCGCAGCGAGCTAAGCGCGACGCTGTGGGCCTTCCGCCAGGAATTCATCATCGTCGGCCTGCTCAGCTTTCTGACGAATCTGCTGATGCTGGCGCCGACGATTTACATGCTGCAGGTGTTTGACCGCGTGATGACCAGCCAGAGCGAGCTGACGCTGCTGGCGGTGTCGCTGATTACGCTGTTCCTGTTTGCCGTGATGGCCAGCTCCGAATGGCTGCGCTCGCGGGTGCTGGTGCGCGCTGGCCTGCGCTTTGACGCGCAGCTGAGCACACGGGTGTTCAACGCCAGCTTTGAGGCCTACCTGAGCCAGTCCTCAAGCACGCCGTCGCGGGCCTTTGGCGACCTGATCCAGATCCGCCAGTTCCTGACCGGCAACGGGATTTTTGCGCTCTTTGACGCGCCCTGGGCGCCTATCTATATCGCGGTGACTTTTTTCCTGCACCCGTGGCTGGGAATTTTGTCGCTGGTGTTTGTGTTGGTGCAGGCGGCGCTGGCCTGGTTCGGCCACCGCAAAACCCTCGCGCCGTCCGAGGAAGCCGCCAAAAGCGGCAGCGACACCACCGGCTACCTGCAAAGCAAGCTGCGCAACGCCGAGGTGCTCGAATCCATGGGCATGATTGGCAACCTGCAGCAACGCTGGAGCCGCCAGTACCAGGCCTGGATGGACCAGAACGCCGCCGCGCAGGGCTTGACGCACCGCATCACCGCCTGGAGCAAGTTCATTCGCTACTGCCAGCAATCGCTGTCGCTGGGCGCGGGCGCGCTGCTGGTCATTGACGGCCAACTCTCGCCCGGCTCCATGATCGCCTCCAATGTGCTGATGGGCCGCGCGCTGGCGCCGATTGACCAGCTCGTCACCGCCTGGCGCAGCTTTGCCGCCTGCAAGGCCGCTTTCGGGCGGCTGGAGCAACTGCTGCTCGACTACCCCGAGCGCGACCCGGCCCTGAGCCAAACGGCGCCCAGCGGCGCCATCACGCTGCGCCGCGTCGTCGCCAGCGCCGACGGGCGCAGCGCGCCGATTCTGAAAAACATCTCGTTCGCGGTGCCTGCGGGCAGCGTGGTCGCCATCGTCGGCCCGTCCGGCTCGGGCAAATCGACCTTGGCCCGCGTCATGGTCGGCATCTGGCCCGACACGGGCGGCGAAGTGCTGCTCGACGGCCTGCCACTGCAGCGCTGGAGCCGCACCGAGCTGGGGCCGCACCTGGGCTACCTGCCGCAGGACGTGGAGCTGTTCGACGGCACGATTGCCGAAAACATTGCGCGGCTGGGCGAAGTTGATTCGGCCAAAGTGATTGCGGCGGCGCGCTGCGCGGGGATGCACGAGATGATCCTGCGCTTTCCCAAGGGCTACAACACGCCGATTGGCGAGGCGGGCGGAGTGCTGTCCGGCGGGCAGCGCCAGCGCATCGGCCTGGCGCGGGCGGTCTATGGCGAGCCGGCCCTGATCGTGCTCGATGAGCCCAACGCCAACCTCGACGACGCGGGCGAAGCCGCCCTGCTGCACACCGTGCGCGAATTGAAAACTAAAGGCAAAACCGTCTTTTTAATCACCCACCGCCCCGGCGCCATCGCTGTGGCCGACCGGCTGATGATTCTGCGCGACGGCGAGCTGGTCACCGACGGCCCGAAAGAAGCCGTGCTGGCCGCGCTAAAACCGGCCAGCGCACCGCCCGCTAGCGCGCCCCGCGCCGCCGCCCAGCCCGCCTGAAGCCGGGCGCGCCCTTTTTCACCTTTTACTTTCACCAGAAGTCTGCTCATGGCACCACCTGATTCACGCAATCCACTGACGGCTCCGGCTGCCGGTTTTCCCTCCGAAGCGGCCAGCGCCAGCCCCGACTTCGGCCCCGCCGGGCGCATCGGCCTGTGGGCGCTGGCCATCGGCTTTGGCGGCTTTTTGCTCTGGGCCGCGCTGGCCCCGCTCGACGAGGGCGTGCCCAGCCAGGGCTATGTAGCCATCGACACCAAGCGCAAGGCGGTCCAGCACCTGAGCGGCGGCATCGTCAAGCAGGTGCTGGTCGGCGAGGGCGATCTTGTCAAGGAAGGCCAGTTGCTCATCAAGCTCGACGACGCCAGCACCCGGGCCGCTCTGGAGTCGGTGCGCCAGCGCTACCTGGGCATGCGCGCCATGCAGGGCCGTCTGCAGGCCGAGCAGGCCGGGCAAAGCAAGATCAGCTTTCATCCTGACCTGCTGGCCGCCGCCAGCGATCCGCTCATCCAGCAGCAGATGACGAACCAGGAGCAGTTGCTGCAGTCGCGCCGCGCCGCCCTGCGCGCCGATTTGCAGTCGATTGAGGAAAGCGTCCAGGGCCAGGCCGGGTTGCTGCAGTCCTACGAAGGCATGCTGGTGAACCGGCGCAGCCAGCTGGCGCTGCTGAACGAAGAACTCAGCAACACCCGCAGCGTGGTCAAGGAAGGCTATGTGCCGCGCAACCGCCTGCTGGAGCTGGAGCGCCAGGTGGCCGACTCAGGCAGCGCCATTGCCGAGCTGCAGGGCAACATCATCCGCGCCCGGCGCTCAATGACAGAAATGCGCCAGCGCGCCATCGTGCGGACGCAGGAATACCGCAAGGAAGTCGAGTCCCAGCAGGCCGAAATCACCCGCGAAGTCCAGGGCGACGAGCAGAAGGTCCGCGCGCTGCAGGACGATCTGGCCCGCACCGACATCCACTCCCCGGCTGCCGGTCAGGTGGTGGCGCTGGCCGCGCAGACCGTCGGCGGCGTCATCACGCCCGGCCAGAAACTGATGGACATCGTGCCCGCTCATGAACCGATGCTGCTCGAAACCCGCGTGGCGCCACACCTGATTGACCGGATACGGGCGGGCATGCCGGTGGATGTGCGCTTTGCCTCCTTCGCGCACTCGCCCCAGCTGGTGCTGGACGGAAAACTCCTGTCGGTCTCGGGCGACTTGCTGACCGATCCGCAAAACGGCGCGACCTATTACCTGGCACGCGTGGCCGTGACCCCAGAAGGCCTGAAAAAGCTCGGCAAGCACCAGATGCAGCCCGGCATGCCCGTCGAAGTCGTGTTCAAGACCGGCGAGCGCTCGCTGCTGACCTACCTGCTGCACCCGCTGACCAAGCGCGTAGCCGCCTCGATGAACGAGGAGTGACACGGTGAACACCCTCTTCAAACCCAACGCTTGCCTGACCGCCACGGCCCGCCCGGCCCGCCGCACCTTGGTGCTGGCAGCCACGCTGATCGGCAGTGCCCTTTATTCCCCGGCCTGGTCGCTGGACCTGTCGCAGGCTTATGAAGCGGCGCTGGCGCAGGATGCCTCCATCCGCGCCACCAGGGCCGCTACCGCCGCCCGGCACGAACGCGTGCCGCAGGCCCGCGCCCAGTTGCTGCCCAATCTGTCCCTCAGCGCCTCGCGCAACCGCAACGCGCTGGAAAGCACGACACCAAACTTTTTTGGCACCCCAGTCACCGCCAACCGACACTACACCAGCAGCAGCGAAGCGCTGACGCTCAGGCAGCCGCTGTTTCGCGCCTACCAGATGGCCGACTACCGCCAGGCGCAGGCCCAGGTCGATGACGCCGATGCCATTCTGGAGCGCGAGCTGCAAAACGTCGGCGTGCGCGTCAGCGGCGCCTATTTTGAAGCCCTGCTGACGGCCGAGCAGCTGGCCCTGGTGCTGGCCCAAAAAACCACTTACACCAGCCAGCTCGACGCGGCGAAAAAACGCTTTGCCGCTGGCTCGGGCACGCGCACCGACATCGACGAGGCGCAGGCCGCGCTGGACCTGAATGTGGCGCAGGAGCTCGAAGCGCGCCAGAACGTGGACTACACCCGCAGGCAGCTCCAGACCCTGGTGAATCAGCCGATTGACCGGCTGGCCGCGCTGGACCCGGCCAAAATGGCGCTGACGCCGCCCAGCCCAGACCGCTTGGAAGACTGGACCGAGCGCGCCGAAACCAGCAGCCCGGAAATCCGCTCGCTCAAAGCCCAGATCGAAACGGCCCGCCGCGAAGTCGAAAAAGCCCAGGCGGGCCACTACCCGACGCTGGACGCCATCGCCCAGTGGTCGCGCAGCGACAGCGACACGGTGACCAGCGTCAACAGCCGCTACACCAACAAATCCCTGGGCCTGCAGCTCAACGTGCCGATTTTTTCCGGCGGCTATGTCAACGCCACCGTGCGTCAGGCGCTGGCCGACCAGGAGCGCGCCGAGCAGGCGCTCGAAGCCCTGCGCCGCGACTTGGGCGTGCGGGTGCATCGCGAGTTTCGCGGCGTCACCGAGGGCGTTCTGAAAGTCAAGGCGCTGGAGCAGGCGGTGCGCTCGACCGGGCAGGTCGCCCTGTCCAACCAGCGCTCGTTTGAAGCGGGCAGCCGCACCCTGATCGACACCCTCAACGCCGAGCAGCAAAAGGTGTCGGCCCAGCGCGATCTGGCGCAGGCCCGCTTTATTTACCTGATTTCGCGGGTGCGCCTGCAAGCCCTGACCGGCGGCGAAAAAACCGGGGTGATTCGCCAAATCAACGGCTGGCTGACGCCCTGAAAGGGCCGACACTGCCGGACCTGCCGACACTGCCGAGCGTGGAAAGGAAGGTATCTGTAGTGAGATTTACAGGGTGGTTACATAAAAATATTACATATTTTTACAATTTGCCCATAAAAAATTCGTAACATTGAAGAAATTTCAACAAATCAATGCTGATGACTCCGCAAACTTCCCTTATCCGGCTCCGCCAAAAAAACGACTGGAGCCGTTCAAAAAAATGCCTCCTCAACGCATTGAATTGGACTGACTCTCTAATAGTTACCCGGTCATGACTTCAAGATGTAACGAAAGATCGGTAAACTCTTTTCTACAGGCTGACGACCGCGAATTTCCTTGGCTGACACCTCGCTCATGACATTTTCCGGCACTGTGCCTGCACCTGCTGGGTTAGAGTGGGGCCGTCACGAGGAAGAAAACCTATGGTGAAAAAAGCGCCACGTCGCACGGCAGAACGTATTTTGGAGGTCTGCCTAGACCTTTTTAACCGTTTCGGCGAACCCAATGTGTCAACCACCTTGATTTCCGCCGAACTGGGCATCAGTCCGGGTAACCTTTATTACCACTACCCCGCCAAAGACGAGCTGATCAACGCGCTGTTTGACCGCTATGAGTGCGCCCTGAACGAGCAGCTCAATGCCAGCGAGGGAGTGCGCGATATCGAAGACGCCTGGTTTTTCATGAACAGCCTGTTTGAGCTGATCTGGCAATACCGTTTTTTGTACCGCGACCTCAATGACCTGCTGAGCAAGAACCGGCGGCTTGAAACGCATTTTCAGTGGGCGCTCAAGCACAAGACGCACGCCATCAAAATCCTGCTCGACAGCATGAGCCGCGTCGGCAGCCTGACGATGGAGCCGCGCACCGCAGAAACCACGGCCACCAGCATGGTGGTGGTGCTGACCTATTGGTTGAGCTTTGAATATGTGGAAAATCCACGCCATGCCTTAGAGCCGACCCATGCACCATCGGCGCTGCTGCGGGGCACCCATCATGTGCTGAGTTTGCTGCTCCCTTACCTGGAGCCGGGCCAGCGGGCGCAGTTGGAGGTCTTGGCAAACGCTGAGCGGAGTCCCGCAAATTGCCCGACCTGAAGCGGATTTGGATCCCGCGCAATATTAAAAAAATCAAATTGAGGAGACACGCTACATGTCCACATGGACCCCCTTCCCCCATACGGGCGCCTATGCGTTTGATGCCGCCCGGCTGAAGAAGAACTGGCAGCGCCTGCACCGGGGCGACTGCGAGCCCTGGCCAAAAGACCCCGCCGTGCTGCATGCCTGGACACTGTTTCATAACGGCGAGTTTGAACAAGCCGCCGAAGCCGGACTCAGGGCGGGCGGCGATGGCATCACGGTGGCCAACAAAGCGACCTGCATGTATGCCAACTACCTCGAAAGCAGCGAAAAAATCCGCATGGAGCTGCTGATGGAGACCGCCCTGCGCGCACAGGCGCAGCAAACCAGCGTCCCAAAAAATGCCAATGCCTGGTACTGGCAGGCCTACGCCCTGAGCCGCTACAGCCAGGGCATGAGCGTGAACAAGGCGCTAGCCCAGGGTCTGGGCAACCAGGTGAAGACGGCGCTGGAGCAAACGATAGAGCTGGCCCCGCTCCATGCCGACGCGTACATGATGCTGGGCGCTTTTCATGCCGACCTGATTGACAAGATGGGCATCCTGATTGCCGCCATGACCTGCGGCGCCAAAAAAGACATGGGCCTGTCGCTGTTCAAGCAGGCGCTGCAGCTCAACCCCTTCTCGGCCATCATCATGGCCGAGTACGCCCAGGGCCTGCTCATGCTCCAAGGCGACGAGGCCATGCAGGAGGCCAGCCAGCTTTATGAGCAGGCCGCCGCCTGCCAGCCGGTTGACGCCATGGAGCGGCTCAATGAAGAAGTGGTCAAGCTGGAACTGCAAGACTGAGGCGGCAAGAAAGAGCGGCTTGTGTCCCGGCGCGCCAATAGCCGCAAAATAGCGCCCGCAAACGCAGCCACCATTCCAACACCGCCCATCGCCTCACGCATGAATCCCTCCGCTTCTGAAAAAACCTCCCGGCGCGCCACCGGCGCCGCGCCCGCCGCCTTCGGCCCGCTGGCCGACTTAAAAGTGATTGAACTCGGCCAGCTCATCGCCGGGCCGTTTGCCGCCAAGACGCTGGCTGACTTTGGCGCCGAAGTCATCAAGATCGAAGCGCCCGGCAAGGGCGACCCGCTGCGCCAGTGGCGCTTGCTCAAAGACGGCACCTCAGTCTGGTGGCAGGTGCAGTCGCGCAACAAGCGCTCGGTGGCGCTGGACCTGCGCCAGCCCGATGCGCAGGAGATCGTGCGCAAGCTGGCGCAAGAAGCCGATGTGCTGATCGAAAATTTCCGCCCCGGCGCGATGGAGGACTGGGGTCTC
Source organism: Burkholderiales bacterium (assembly GCA_038249155.1). Taxonomy (GTDB): domain Bacteria; phylum Pseudomonadota; class Gammaproteobacteria; order Burkholderiales; family Burkholderiaceae_C; genus Polaromonas. The sequence continues at coordinate 94,998 of JBBRWN010000006.1, forward strand.
GGGCCGGAGACGCTTTTAAGACTCAACCCGCGCCTGATCGTGCTGCGCATCAGCGGCTACGGCCAAAGCGGCCCCTACCGCGACCGTCCCGGCTTTGGTCTGGTCGCCGAAGCCATGAGCGGCCTGCGCCACTTGAGCGGCGAGCCGGGCCGGGTGCCGGTGCGCGTGGGCATCAGCATCGGCGACACGCTGGCCGCGCTGCACGGCGTGATCGGCATTTTGATGGCGCTGCACCACCGCAACCGGCACGGCGCGGGCCAGGTGATCGACGTGGCGCTGTACGAGGCGGTGTTCAACTGCATGGAAAGCCTGCTGCCTGAGTACAGCGCGTTCGGCGCGGTGCGCCAACCGGCAGGCAGCGCCCTGCCCGGCATCGCGCCGAGCAACGCCTACCGCTGCAAGGGCAACGCCTATGTGTTGATTGCGGGCAACGGCGACAGCATTTTCAAGCGCCTGATGCAGTGCATTGGCCGCCCGGATCTGGCGCAGGACGCGGGCCTGGCCAGCAACGCCGGGCGCGTGGCGCGGGTTGAAGAACTCGACGCCGCCATCGGCCAGTGGGCACAAACCCTGAGCGTGGACGAGGTGCTGGCGGCCCTCGAAAAAGCCGACGTGCCCGCCGGAAAAATCTACACCGTCGCCGACATCGCCGCCGACCCGCATTACGCGGCGCGCGGCATGTTGCAAACGGTCCAGATGGATGACGGCAGCGCGCTGGCGGTGCCCGGTTTTGTGCCCAAACTGTCTTTGACGCCGGGCGGCCACCAGTGCAACGCGCCCACGCTGGGCCAGGACACCGACGCCGTGCTGCGCGAAGTGGGATTGAGCGAGGCGCAAATCAGCGCCTTGCGCCAGCGCGGCGTGGTGGCTTGAAGCCAGCCCTACGCCTTAAACCGCCGCGAAGCAATCTCCAGCAGGCCGTCAAAAATCAGGCTTTCAACCAGCTCGACGTTGACGGACATGCTGGGCGCCATCTTCCAGCCTGCGCCGCCCGTCATGATGCATTCGGGCGCTTGGCCGCAGTGGCGCGTGACGTTATCGACCATGCGCTGCACGGCCCCGGCAATGGCAAAGGTGCCGCCGCTGGTCAGCGCGTCGCTGGTGTTGGTCGGGAAATCCTGCACGTCGCCGGTCGGCACATGCAGCCCGGCGGTGCCCGATTCCAGCGCGCGCAGCATGATGCCATGGCCGGGCAGGATGATGCCGCCCAGAAACTTGCCCGAGGCGTCAATGGCTTCGACCGTCACCGCCGTGCCCACCATCACCACCACGCAGGGCTTTTGAATGCCGCGCCGCAGCAACCGGTGGTGCGCGCCAATCATGGCCACCCAGCGGTCGGCGCCGAGCCGCCCCGGATGGTCGTAGCCGTTAGTCAGCCCGGCCTCCTGGACGCTGGAGTGAACCCAGCGCGGCGCCACGTCCCACAGCTCCATCTGCTCGGCCACGCGGCGCTTGATGGCGTCGCCCGCCACCACGCAGCCCAGCATCGCTGACGGCTCGGGCATGTCCTTCCAGTCGTTTTCGGCCAGCCGGTCTATGTTTTCCAGAAATACCGCCCCGTGCGCCAGCAGCTTGGCGCCCACGGCTGGCGCGTCATACTGGGCCCATTTCAGGCGGGTGTTACCCACGTCAATCGCTAGAAAAGTCATGGGGCCGGATTATCGGCTCAACGCAACGCCAGCGGTTGGCCGCCCGATTCAGCCCTGGCGCCACGGCAGGCCGCGCAAGCGCCAGCCGCCCCGGCGGCCGCGCTGGCCGTTTTCATCAAGGTCGCCCTCAAAGCCTTCGAGGATGTTGTAAGCCTCGATGCCCAGCTCCGTCGCCCGCTTGGCAGCCGCCACCGAGCGCACGCCGCTGCGGCACAACAGCACCACCTTGGCGCCTGCAGGCACGGCGGCCTGCAATCCGACGTCAAAACCGGGGTTCATCGCCATGCCCGGCCACTGCTTCCAGGCCAGCGCCACGGCGCCGGGCACGCTGCCCACCCATTCGCGCTCGGCGTCGGTGCGCACATCGACCAGCACGGCCTGGCCCGACTGCAGCCATTGCCAGGCCAGTTCGGCAGGAATATCGCCCGCATAGCCGGACGCGGCTTGTATCTGAAGCGGAAAAATGGTTGTCATGAATGGCCCTGTCATCGGTAAAGTTGAGCGCGCCGCTTGATTCCGGCCCAGACGGGCGCGTGGCGGCGCGGCAAAAGAAGCAAGTGTATTTGTCAACCACGGCAAAATCAGGCTGTATCCTCACAACCAACGGAGTGCCCCATGTCCTCAAACCGCGAAGCCTCACCCGGCGCCCGCCCCAGCAAAGCCGAGCTCAAATCGCTGGCCAGCCTGCTCGAAGCATGGCAGCCCCCACTGGCCGCCGCTGCCACCGGCAATGGCAGCAAAAAGAGCAAGCCCTGCACGATGGCCGATTTTGACCCGTCGGCCCGGCCTTTTTCCAGCGGTGACAAGGCCTGCGACAAGGCGCAGGTCGAAACGCTGGCGACGGAGCTGGACGCGCTGCAAAACCTGTTTTACGGCGACAAGCGCTACAAGCTGCTGGTGATTTTGCAGGGCACCGACACCTCGGGCAAGGACGGCACACTGCGCGGCGTGTTCGGGCGCATCAGCCCGCTGGGCGTGCGCACCGTCGGCTGGAAAGCGCCCAGCGAAGAAGAGCGCGCCCACGACTACCTGTGGCGCATCCACCAGGTGATGCCCGGCGCGGGCGAGCTGATGATTTTCAACCGCAGCCACTATGAAGACGTGCTGGTGCCGCCCGTCAACGGCTGGATCACGCCCGAGCAGACAGCCCAGCGCTACCAGCACATCAACAACTTTGAGCGCATGCTCAGCGAAACCGGCACGGTGATCCTGAAGTTCATGCTGCACATCAGCCTGGACGAGCAGGGCGAGCGGCTGCAGGCCCGGCTCGATGACCCGACCAAGATCTGGAAGTTCAGCCTGGGCGACCTGGAAGCGCGCAAACAGTGGAAGCATTACCAGCAGGCCTACGCCGACCTGCTCAACGCCACCAGCACGCCCTGGGCGCCCTGGACCGTCGTGCCCGCCAACTCCAAGACGCACCGCGACCTGATGATTGCCAGCGTCGTCCACAGCCGACTCAGGCAGCTCGACCTGCGCTACCCGCCCGGCGACCCGGCGCTCAAGGGCATCAAGGTGGCTTGACGCCTTGGTTTTAAAAGGAGCGCCCCATCAAGAACTACGGGTTAACCCTTGGAACAAATGCTGGGCGCCGTAAGTTGACGTTTACGTAAACGTAATATCATCCGGGCTGACCTTTTGACGCCCTACACCATCCGCCCCGGAGACAAACCCATGACCGATTTATCCACCGATTACAAAGCCCTTGCCAGCTACCGCCCGACGAACAAGGTGCGCTTCATCACCGCTGCCAGCCTGTTTGACGGCCACGACGCGGCCATCAACATCATGCGGCGCATCCTGCAAGGCATGGGCGCCGAAGTCATCCACCTGGGCCACAACCGCAGCGTCGATGAAGTCGTCACCGCCGCGCTGCAGGAAGATGCGCAAGGCATTGCCATCAGCTCGTATCAAGGCGGGCATGTGGAGTATTTCAAGTACATGGTCGATTTGCTGAAAAGCCGCGGCGGCGAGCACATCCAGGTGTTCGGCGGCGGTGGCGGCGTGATCGTCGGGCCGGAAATCCGCGAATTGCATGCCTACGGCGTGTCCCACATCTTCAGCCCCGAAGACGGCCAGCGCATGGGCCTGCAAGGCATGATCGGCGAGATGGTGATGCGCTGCGACCAGGATTTAAGCGGCTTCGCGCCCACCGCCCTGTCGGCGATTGAAGGTCACAGCGAAATGGCCTGGCGCGCCCTCGCCCAATTGATTACAGCCCTCGAAGCCGAAAAAGCCGACGCCGCACTGGTGGACGCCGTGCGCGCCCAGGCCGCGACCAAAACCATTCCCGTGCTCGGCATCACCGGCACCGGCGGCGCCGGTAAATCGTCGCTCACCGACGAGCTGATCCGCCGCCTGCGCCTGGACCAGGGCGACCAGTTGCGCGTGGCCCTCATCAGCATCGACCCGTCGCGGCGCAAGAGCGGCGGCGCGCTGCTGGGCGACCGCATCCGCATGAACGCCATCAACCCGTGGAGCCAGGGCCAGCGCGTGTTCATGCGCTCGCTGGCAACCCGCGACTTCGGCAGCGAAATCAGCAAAGCCCTGCCCGACGTGATCGCCGCCTGCAAGGCCGCTGACTTCGATGTCATCATCGTCGAGACCTCGGGCATCGGCCAGGGCGACGCGGCCATCGTGCCGCATGTCGATATTCCTATGTATGTCATGACCCCCGAGTTCGGCGCGGCCAGCCAGCTGGAAAAAATCGACATGCTCGACTTTGCCGAGTTCGTCGCGATCAACAAGTTTGACCGCAAGGGCGCGCTCGACGCACTGCGCGACGTGTCCAAGCAAGTCCAGCGCAACAAGGAAGCCTGGAACACCCCCGCCGACCAAATGCCGGTGTTCGGCACGATGGCCGCGCGTTTTAATGACGACGGCGTGACCGCGCTGTATCAAGCCCTGAAAGCGCGCCTGAACGCGCTCGGCATGAACCTGGCCGACGGCGCGCTGCCGCTGGTCAACGTGCGCCACAGCACCAACCAGACCCCTGTCGTGCCCGCCGCCCGCACGCGCTACCTGGCCGAAATCACCGACACCGTGCGCGGCTACAAGCAGCGCGGTCGTGAGCAGGCCAAGCTGGCGCGCGAAATCCAGCAGCTGCGCGCCACCTCCGGCATGCTGACCGCCAGCAAAACCGCCACAGCCGACGCCGTTGAAGCCGTCATCGGCCTGGCCGTCGAACGCGAACTGGTGCAAGACCCGGCCGCCAAAAAGCTGCTCACCCAGTGGCCCGCCATGCAAAAAGCCTACGCCGGCGACGAGTACGTGGTCAAAATCCGCGACAAGGAAATCCGCACCCAGCTGACCAGCAAATCGCTCTCCGGAACCACCATCCGCAAAGTCGCCCTGCCGCAGTACGAAGACCACGGCGAAATCTTGAAATGGCTGACGCTGGACAACGTGCCCGGCAGCTATCCCTACACCGCCGGCACCTTCGCGTTTAAACGCGAGGGCGAAGACCCAACGCGCATGTTCGCCGGTGAAGGCGACCCGTTCCGCACCAACAAGCGCTTTCGCCTGCTGTCCGACGGCATGGAAGCCAAGCGTCTTTCAACTGCCTTCGACTCGGTGACGCTGTACGGCAACGACCCCGATCCGCGCCCGGACATTTACGGCAAAGTCGGCAACTCCGGCGTGTCGATTGCCACGCTGGACGATTTGAAAGTGCTGTACAGCGGCTTTGACTTGTGCAGCCCAACGACCAGCGTGTCCATGACCATCAACGGCCCGGCGCCGTCCATCCTGGCCATGTTCATGAACGCCGCCATCGACCAGAACCTGGAAAAGTTCAAAACCGACAATGGCCGCGAAGCCACCGACACCGAAATTGAAAAAATCCGCGAATGGGTGCAGGCCAACGTGCGCGGCACGGTGCAGGCCGACATCCTGAAAGAAGACCAGGGCCAAAACACCTGCATTTTCTCCACCGAGTTCAGCCTCAAAGTGATGGGCGACATTGCCGAATATTTTGTGCATCACAACGTGCGCAACTTCTACAGCGTGTCGATCAGCGGCTACCACATCGCCGAAGCGGGCGCGAATCCGATTTCGCAGCTGGCCTTCACGCTCTCGAACGGCTTCACGTTTGTGGAAGCCTACCTGGCGCGCGGCATGCACATTGACGACTTCGCGCCGAATCTGTCGTTCTTCTTCAGCAACGGCATGGACCCGGAATACACCGTGATGGGCCGCGTGGCCCGCCGCATCTGGGCCGTGGCGATGAAGGAAAAGTATGGCGCCAACGAACGCAGCCAGAAGCTGAAATACCACATCCAGACATCGGGCCGCAGCCTGCACGCGCAGGAAATCCAGTTCAACGACATCCGCACCACGCTCCAAGCCTTGATCGCGATCTACGACAACTGCAACAGCCTGCACACCAACGCGTTTGACGAAGCCATCACCACGCCGACCGAAGACAGCGTGCGCCGGGCGATGGCGATTCAGCTCATCATCAACCGCGAATGGGGCCTGGCCAAGAACGAAAACCCGAGCCAGGGCGCGTTCATCATCGAGGAACTCACCGAACTGGTGGAAGAAGCCGTGCTGGCCGAGTTCCAGAACATTGCCGACCGGGGCGGCGTGCTGGGCGCGATGGAAACCGGCTACCAGCGCGGACGCATCCAGGACGAGTCGATGCACTACGAGATGCTCAAGCACACCGGCGAGCTGCCCATCATTGGCGTGAACACCTTCCGCAACCCGCACGGCGACGCGGTGCATGACAAGTTAGAGCTGGCCCGCTCGACGGATGAAGAAAAGCAGTCGCAACTCCAGCGGCTGGCCGACTTCCACACGCGCCACGCGGAGGCCGCCCCGGCGCAATTGAAACGCCTGCAGCAGGCGGTGATCGAGAACAAGAACGTGTTCGAGGTGCTGATGGACGCGGTGCGCGTGTGCTCGCTGGGGCAGATCACGAATGCGCTGTTTGAAGTGGGCGGGCAGTACCGGCGCAATATGTAACGCCAACCGCGTTATTTGAAAAAAAGCCCCGAAGTTTAATCGCTTCGGGGCTTTTTTAACGTGTTGCCGTCATGTCAAGCAGGTTTTTTGCCGGACTGATCAACTTCCTGTTGAGTGCCCAAAAACAATTCCGGGCAGTTGAACGCTAAAGCCAGCGGTCTTAGTTGCTGCCTACCCGCATAGAGCTGGCAGCCATGTTGCCGACAGCACTGGCAGTGACCTGGTTATGCGCCACAGTGGTGATACCAGAGATACTGCTGACGGTGCTGCCGATCAGGGCGCTGCCGATGCTGGCGCTCACATTGCCGCTGTTGACCTGATTCGACACCAGGGCAGAGCTCGCGCCCATCTGGCCAGGCAGGGCGCTCAGCGCCACCGTGTTGACCGCATGGTTGCCGTAGGCCGTAGCGTTCAACGCATTGCCCGTCACCGCCGTGATCTGGCTTGAGGCCGCATTGTTGGCATTCATGGCAACAATGGGCTGATCGATCACGGCAGTGATGGCCCCGCTGTTGGTCTGGCTGTTCAACAGCGCATAACCGGCAGTCGCACTCAGCAGCGGCAGCGATGCCAGCGCAACGCCGGTGTTCGCCGTCAGCGAAGTGCCTGCGGCAACGGACAGCGCATTGGAAGCCGCATTGCCCGAAGCGGCCGCATTGAGCGCATTGCCCGACACCGTCACCAGCGGCACTGGCGTCACCGCATTATTGTTGACCACCCCGACGGCAGTCGATGTGATCGTGGCCTGCGTCACGCCCGAGCTGGTTTGCACATTGGCCAGACCGAAAGAGGCGTTGCCCACCGATGTGGTGCTGGTCGCCTGAAGCTGGTTGTTCGCGACGTTGGCGCGTGCCGTGGCTGACAGCACGTTGTTGATGACCGTCATGTTGGCAGGCAATGCTTGATCAGCGAAGATGCCAACACCGACATTGGCATCGGTGTTCACTGCTGCCTTGGTCTCGGTAGATGCTGTCTGCTTGCTGTAAACACCGTAGTCGGCCGTGACGCCTGCCGTGTTCACCGTGGCAGGCGCTGGCGCCGTACCCGCCAAGGCGCCAGCACTGAGCACCAGGGCGTTGGCCGCCACATTCTGCATGGCCTGGGCGGTGGCGGCATTGCCGGAAACCGTCACCTGGCTGCTGCTCAGATTATTCAGGCCTGCCACGCCAAAGCCCTGCAACGTGGTTGTCGAAGTGGCTGCGGCACTGGAGGACTGCGTGTTGCTCAACGCCATCTTGCTCAGATTGAGCGATGTGGTGGTGCTCAAACTCGACAGGTTGCTGGCGCTGTTGACCGCTGCCTGGGACGCCAGCGTATTGCCCGATACCGTCACGCTCGTGGGTGGGAGCGAAGCGGGTGTATTGCCAGCGACGACACCAAAACCGCCCGTAGCGATGCTCGCCAGCCAGGCCGTGTAATCCGCACCGACATAGGACTGGCGGTTCTGCACCGTCACGTCAAGCCCGTCGGCGCTGCTGGCCGATGCCTGAAAAGCGTTGTCAGCCTGGTTGCCAAAGGCGCTGGCCTGCAGCCGGTTGCCGGTCACGTTGAGTGTGCCGCTCAGGGTGCCCGCCTGAATCTGGCTCATGCCGGAACTGCCCGCATTAATGATTGAAGCGCCGGTCTGGACGTTGTTCACGGCACCAACAACGTTGGTCAACGCCCCCATCAGCGGTGCAGTCACGCCCGCAGCGCCAGCCGTGCCCAGGGAGACGTTGTTGCTGGCCGAATTATTCCCTGCCTGTGCGGTGATAGTGTTCCCGCTGATGGTGGCCTGCAACTGTTGCGCCGCCCCCGTCGGCGTTGAATCGATGCTCATCTCAGCCGCTGTCAGGGCGCTGACTTTTGAGCCAGCGGTGGAGTCCGTTTGCAGGCTGGACAGCGAGAACAGAGGGGATGCGCCCGCCTCAATGCGCCCCTCGGCAATCCCGATCACATTCGAGGCCAGGTTGCGCTGCGCGCTGGCGCTGGCCTGGTTGCCGCTGATGCTCAGGGTGCTGCCGGACGCATCGAATGCCGCTGCATTGAAAATGCCCGTCACGTTGGTCGTTGTCGCTGCCACATGGGCCGGGCCGCCGTCATTGTTCACATCCTGATAGTTCAATAATGACAGCGTTGCGCCGCCGACGGGGACAGCTGTGGCATCGAGCACGGTGGCGCCACGGATGGCAATGCTGTTGCTGGCATTGTTGTCCGTCGCCAGGCTGCGCGCCGCGTTGCCGCTGACCGTGATCTCATTGCCCAGAGCGAGCCCGTCCTGCGTGACGCCAGTCAGGCCGTCACTGCTGGCGCTCACGGAAGCATCCAGATGCGTTTGGGAAGACTGCAGCTGGACACCCAACGAAGTCAGCGTCAGTGCGCCTGCGGGATCAATGCCAATGCTGGTGACGCCCTTGTTGGCGCTGGCATTGGCCTCGAAAGTGTTTTGGGTGACCGTCGCCGTCGCACCGGAGGCGTCAACGCCAGTCACCAGTGCGCTGCCGGGCCGCAGTGTGCCGCTCATGGCGCCGCTATTCATCTGGTTCAGCGCAACCCCGGCACCAACCAGCGGCTGCCCCTTGATCTCAAGGCTGAAAGACGACGACGAATCAGGAATGCTGATGTTGCCCGTGGCGCTGCTGAGGGCGCCATTGCCGGACAGGGTGACGCTCGCGCCTGTGGCCAGGGGGGCGGAGAACTCGGCGCCAAATGGCAGAATGTTGCCCGAAGTGTCCGTGATGCCGCCAGCAATGCTGCTCGAATTGTTCTGATCAACCGAGACAGCGGCCACCACCGGCCCGGCTGCGGCACTCTGCAAAAGCCCCAGGCTGAGCAGCAGGGCTGCGCCGCTCTGGCTGACCAGGGGCCGAACACGCTGGCCGAAGCGGCCTCGAAATGAAGACAGGGAACGCGCTTGTTGTTTCATGAAATACTCCTTTGAAGAAAAATACACAGAGAAAAATGCACAGTTGAGGGAAAAGTTTTGCCAGCTGGCCGTCAGGGACTCACCTGAAGCCACGCCAGCACCTGAAAGCCAGCGCCACGCCGGTAAACCGTCATGTCGCCGTCGGAGGCCTGCCAGGCCAGGCGCAACTGCGCGGGGTTGATGCCGCGCTGGGCGAGCTGGCGGCGCAGGTTCTGGATGCGCGCCTCGGTGAGCTGGCGCCGTTTGTCGGGCGCCCCGGACTCGCTGTCGCGCCCGACGATGGCCACCTTGGCGCTGGCGCCGGTGCGCAAGCGCGCCACCAGGGCATCAAGGCTGGCCGCCGCGCTTTGCGATAGCTGGGCGCTTTCGGCTTCATACGCCACGTCGTATTCGGCAGCGCCCTGTGCAGCGTCGGCGGGCTGGGCAATTGCTACACCCGCCGCTCCCGCTGGCGCGTTCAATGAGGCGGGCGCTTGTGGCGCCGGGCCGGAGCCGGGCACTGCCGGTAGTGCCGGTGCTGGCACTTCAAGCCGCGCTGCACTGCTGGCGGGCACTGTGGCAGGTCGCACCGCCTTGCCCCTGTCTGGCTGTGCCGATTGCGCTGCGCAGGCGCGCGCATCCGCGCCGGTGGCGTGCGCCACCAGGTCAATCACGCCCTGCTCCAGCGTGGTGCGAACGCCCAGCTGCAGCGGCTCCAGGTTCTTGAAGCCGGCACTCAGATCAAACAGGTCGCTGCCGAAGAAGCGAAAAATGTTCAGCCCGACCTCATTGCCGGTGATCTGCTTTTGCAGGCTGACCGTGCCGACGATGCGCAGCGTTTCGGTTTCAACCATGCGCAGGTCCACGCCCACGCTCATCGTGAAGGTGCGCGCCTTGGGGCCGATGCCGTTGACCTGCAAGTCGGCGCCGCCGGACTGGATGTTGTAGTTCAGCTCGGTGATGCCGCCGACGATGTAGTAATTCGATTTGAGGATGGTGCCGCCGTAGTAGGGCACCCAGGGCACGTTTTTGGCGGCAGCGCCGCTGTCGTCGCGCAGCGAATGCGCCCGCCCGTCGCCGAGCTGGCGCCGGTCGGTGTAGGCCAGCTCCAGCTCGGCGATACGGGTGTCAAAGCGTTCGCGCAGTTCGACGGCGCCGCCGAGCTTGCCCAGCGCCGAATACACCATCAAAGCGCCGCCCTGGGTGATGGCGTTGCCGTCGCCCTGGGAGTATTTGCCGGTGTAGTCCTTGATGTCGCCCACGGCAATGGCCAGCGCCGGTCTTTGGGTGGCGGCGATCTGGTGCGACAGGCAGGCAAACACCGGCTCCAGCGGCGTGCCATTCCAGCGTGGCGCCGAGCCGGTCATGACCGGCACTTCATCATCGGCCATTTGCTGCGTGGTGTAGCGCGGTGAAGCACAGCCGCTCAGAAATAGCACCGTTGCCGTGGCCGCTGCTGTCGCGTAAAGACGGTTGTTACGGCGGGCGGTGCCTGCTCCAGCAAAACTGCGCTGGCAGGTCAAAACAAATCTCGTCATGAGCAATTCCATTTTCTGAAAGTGGGGTGGCCGACGCATCAGTTCAGCGCCGCACCGGCGCTGAACGCGCAGGCCGAACTGGCGCTGACCGTCGTGCTCTGGCTGCCGCTGTTGCTCTGGGAGACGCTGGCGTCTTGCTGGTTGCGCCCATCGGCAGCGTTGATAGGCGCCATCTGGTTGCTTGACGTGCTGGCGCTGACGCCGGCGCTGAGCTGGCCGGTGTTGCTCTGGTTGCTGGCCACCGAGCCGCCCTGGTTCAGGCTGCCCGAGTTGGCGTTGCTGTTGCCGGTGGCCCCTGCCGTGTTCCCGCTGCTGGCGCTGGTGCTGGGCGAGGAGGCGCTGGCATCCTGGGCCAGCGAGTTGGCATTGCCGCTGGCCGAGGGGGAAAATGTGCAATTCACCTGGCGCTCAATCGTGGTGACGTACTGGTTGCTGACGTGAAAGGCGTCGTAATAGCCACCTTTTTTCTTCTCCAGCATGTCGTTGACGGCGGCTTTGTTGACGCGGTCGGCGCTGGTCTGAAATTGCCAGGGAATGCCCTCGCTGGTAAAACCTTGGGCGTGCGTGACGCCTGCGCAAAAGCCGATGGCGCATCCGGTCAAAAGTCTGAAGAATTGACGCATTGTTTCTTTCCTGCTGGGAATTAGCTGGGCCGGTGTGAGCACAGGCCTTAAACCGGACACAGGGGGAGCCCATCGTGGTTTTTTAAAACCCTGAATCTTTCAATGCGACGCCCCCGACACGGCCTGGATTTTTACGGATTAACCCTGCTACGTCATTGGTCTTTTTGTACTTTTCTGGTCAGAGACAGGCGAATGTGATGACGGGTAGCCACAGCCGAGGTCTAAACTTCAGGCTTGTTTACCTCCTTCTGTGGTCGCTGCCATGCCCAACTCTTTTATTGACCTGCCCACGGTTTTGCTGGTGGAGGACCACACGCTATTTCGCGCGGGCATGCGCCTGATGCTCAGTGGCAGTCCGCTGGTGCGGGCGCGCATTCTGGAGGCGGGCAATCTGGCGCAGGCGCTGGCGCTGCCCGATGCGGTCGATTTGGTGTTGCTGGACATTGGCCTGCCCGGCACAGGCGGCATTGACGGCTTGTCCAGCATCCGGCAGCGCTGGCCCGAAGCGGCCATCGTGATGCTCTCGGCCCACGACCGCCCCGAACTGGTGCGCCAGGCGCTGGAAAAAGGAGCGTCGGGCTTTGTCTCAAAAACTGCCCAGCCCGTGCATATCTGTCAGGAAGTGCGCCGCTGGCTCCATCAGCAGGGCGCCGCTGAGGGCTCTGAGTCGGCGCCACCAGCAGTTGCGCAGGTCATCCCCGATGACGATGTGTTGAGCCCGCGCCAGTACGATGTGCTGAAACTGCTGGCCCAGGGGCTGAGCAACAAAGCCATCGCCTACCAGATGCACCTGAGCGAGAACACCATCCGCAACCATGTGGTGGCCATCTTGCGACTGTTCAATGTGCAGACCCGCACGGCGGCCGTCATGACGGCGCAGCAGCGCGGGCTGCTTCCCATCGTTCATTGATCCGGCCATGCCTGACGCTTCCACCCCCGTGACGGCGCACGGCCCGGCCGGATTGCCATCCTGCCTAAAAGGACAGCAGGGCAGCGACAGGGCGCTGCCTCCGTCGCTGCTGATGTCGCAGCTACAGCTCATTGACGCCAATTTGCGAGCCGCGTTGATCGGTAGTTTTCTGACGGCTTGTTTACTGGTCTGGCTGGTTTGGCTGGCCAATCCTCCCCCTGTGTCGCAAACCTGGCTAGATGCATCTGGGCATTTCATCAACTGGCTCGGGGCCAGCACAGAGTCCAGTGCCTCAATCTTTGAACAATCCACCGTGCTGCGTCTCCGAGCGGTCGCCTGGCTGATCGCTTACGCACTGGGCGCGGCAACATGCTGGGCTGTCTGGCAGCGTACCTGGCGGAAAAACCAGAGCATTTACTCCACAGAGCAACGCTATGGCGTCATCCAGACGCTGGCGCTGATGATCGGCCTGCTCTGGGGAATGGGCTGCAGCTGGCTGTTTCAACCGGAGTCCGGCACCGTCACGCTGGGCATGGTGTGTCTGGTCGGGGGACTCTCGGGCGGTGTGCTTTCAGGCATTGGCGTGCGTGCCCGGATGTACTGGCTGGTGTGTCTGCCCATGACCGCTGGTCTGATGGGTGCCCTGCTATACCAAGGCAGTCCCGTCAACCCGGTGCTGCCGATTGCGCTAGTGGTGCTATTGGGCAGCAACGGCATTTTTGCCCACAATATTGAACGCAAAATCAGCAGTGCGATTGAGTTGCGCTTTGAAAATATCGCGCTCGTTGAGCAGTTGCGCCAGCGCACCCATGCCGCCGAACAGGCCAATCTGGCCAAAAGCAAATTTCTGGCTGGCGCCAGTCATGATTTGCGCCAGCCGGTGCATGCGCTCAATCTTTTTCTGGAGTCACTCAGTCTCACCATTCTGGACGCCAAGCAAGAAACCATTGTCACGCACGCCAAGGCCGCCAGCCGCGCCAGCCGCGAGCTGCTCGACACCCTGCTGGATTTTTCCCGCATTGAGGCTGGCGTGATGCAACCCAAACCCACCTGCGTGCCACTGGCGGGCCTGCTGCGCCAGCTCGAAGACGAATTCGGCCCGCAGGCCGACAGCAAGGGCCTGGTTTACCGCAGCCGCGACTGCTTTGATGCTGTGCATAGCGATGCTTCACTGCTGCTGGTGATTCTGCGCAATCTGGTGGCCAATGCCATCCGCTACACCGAGCGCGGCGGCGTGCTGCTGGCTGTGCGCTCGCGCGGGGCCGATAAGGTGATTGAAGTCTGGGACACCGGCATCGGCATTGATCCGCGCTACCACGAAGATATTTTTCAGGAGTTTCAGCAAATTGCCAACCAGGAGCGCGACCACCGCAAAGGCCTGGGCCTGGGCCTGGCCATTGTCCGGCGGCTCGTTCAGGCGATGGCGCTGGAACTGACCCTGGCCTCACGGCCTGGACGGGGCAGCGTGTTCTCCCTGCGGCTGCCGTGCGTGCCCCGCTCGGTGCAACGGGCTGAAGAGGCCGCATCAGCCCTGCCAGCCGCTTTCGAGTTATTTGCCGACATGGCCACTGGCTGCGCGCCGTTGCAAAACCTCAAAGTGCTGCTGGTCGATGACGAAGTCCTGGTGCTTGAAGGCATGCGCACCCTGCTGAGCGAATGGGGCTGCGACGTTCTAGCCTTCAAGAACATGGAGGGGGCCGTCCAGTACGTCCAGCACTTTGAAGAAGACGCGCCGCCGTTTGACCTGCTCATCACCGACTACCGCCTGGAAAACGGCGTCACCGGCGGCCAGGTGATTCACGCTGTGCGCGCTGCTCTGGAGATGCGCCACCCGAACTGCACGCTCAAGCCGCCCAGCATCATCCTCACCGGAGATACCGACCCGACCCGCATCGCGCAGGCTCAAAGCGTGGGCGCCATCTTGCTGCACAAGCCGATTGAAACGCAGGTGCTGCATGAAACAATCACTATGCTTTTTTCGCTTTGAAAGAGCGCGACCCAGGGCGTAGCAACATGCTGCCAAAACCGGACTGGCCATCTGCCATCAAAGAATGGATGAGCATCCAGGCCTGAAGTCCTGCATGCAGCCGAACGACAGCAAATTCTGCTACAGCGCCGATGGGCGGGCAGTACCGGCGCAATATGTAAGCAATCGCCTTGTCATGGCCTAGAATTGTCTTTTTCCCAATAAGGTTATCGCCATGACAAAGCGGATTCCGGTGGCTCTGGCCACGGTGCTGGTTTCAATGTTGCTGACGTTTCCCGCCCTGGGCCAGCCCGCCAAGGACGCGGCGCCAGCCAGCGCCGACCTGGGCGCCCGCGTCAAGGCCGTTCAGGCCAACCCGGCCCAGTTTGAAGCCTCTTACAAATTGGGCAGCAAGGCAGCGGCAGTCTGCGCCCTCTGTCATGGCAACAACGGCAACAGTCTGAAATCCGATATTCCCAATCTGGCCGGACAAAATCCGACTTACCTGCTGGAGCAGATGCGCCAGTTCAGCGTCGGAGAGCGCCGCTATGAGTTCATGGAAGGCTTGATCAAGGCGCTCAAGCCGGAAGACAAAATCGGCGTTGCCGTCTTTTTTGCCAGCCAGGAAGTCCAGACCAAGCCCGCCACCAACGCTGCGCTGGCCAGCAAAGGCCAGGCCTTCTACGCCAAAAACTGCCTGTCCTGCCACGGCGAACAGGGTCGCGGCAATGAAGGCTTCGCACGCATCGCCGGTCAGCAGCCGGGCTACCTGACCCTGACGCTCAAGCGTTACCGCGATGGCTCCACCGTGCGCACCGGCTCCGTGATGGCGCCCAGCACCAAGGCGATGACCGACGAAGACATTAGCACCGTAGTAGCCTATGTTTCATCCCTGAAATAGCCAAAAAAAAGAACCCGAAACACTCAGACGCAATGCGTCTGGATGGTTCGGGTTGTTTTTTGCGCGGAGCACACAAGGCTCCGGCGGCCAGCGGGCTTATCCCTGGTGGGGACGCTTGCCGGGGTTCTTTTTGCTACGCGTGTGGGCGCCGCGCTCCAGGCTGCACTTCTGGCCCTTGCCAGTGGTGATGGTGTAGCCTTTAGGGGAAACAGGCTTGGGGGCGCAGATGTCGGCTTCGACTCTGATTTTTTTGGACATAAAGGAGCTCCGGGTTAAAAATGGCTGAACTGCCGATTTTAAGCCACAGCGGGCTGGCGCCGCGCCAGTTCGGGCCAGTGCCGCAAAACACGGCCGATTCCAGCGGCACGGCTGCCGCGTATCGCTGGATGCAATTCTTTACCGGCGCTTGACCCTTCTTTTGATCGGCTCAGGCGTTATGTTGAGCAACAAGCCCTATCCTTGACCCCCAGCCTGATCTAACTGACGGAAAAAGCCCACGCCATGCCCGCCCTCTTTTACCCTTCAACTCACCTGCTGACCCTGCCAGCGCTGCGGCGCCTGCGCGGCTCAAAAATGCTGGCCCACCTGCTGCTGGCGGGGCTGCTCACGGCGCTACTGGCCAGCGCCCACGCCCAGAGCGGCTACTCGCCAGCGGCGCCGCTGGACCCGCCCGCCCGCGTCGCCTGGCTGGGCCTGGCCGAAGGCGAAGTCAGCTTTGCCCCGGCTGATGCCGACGAGGCGGGCGGCTGGCAGCCCGCCTTGCTGAACCGGCCGCTGGTGGCAGGCGAGCGCCTGTGGAGCGCCGCACGCGCCCGCACGGAACTGCACATAGGCTCGACCGCCATCCGAATGGCTCAGGAAACCGGCCTGGACTTTGTCGCGCTGGACGACAACCGAATCCAGCTGCGACTGGCGCAGGGCACGCTCCAGCTGCGCGTGCGCACCTTGTTTGAGGGCCAGCGCCTGGAAATTGACACGCCCAACCTGGCCTTTATCGTGACCCAGCCGGGCAACTACCGGCTCGACGTGAATCCGGCCCGCGACACCAGCCGGGTGGTGGTGCAGTCGGGCGGCGGCTGGCTCTACGGCGACAGCGGCCAGTCGCTGTCCATCAACGGCGGCGAGCAGGCCAGTTTCACGGGCACCGGCTTGACCCCCACCACGCCGGGCGCTGCCCTGCAGGACTATTTTGACCAGTGGACGGCCGAGCGCGACCGCGCCGAAGACCACTCGGTGTCGGCCCGCTACGTGCCACGCGAAACCGTCGGTTACCAGCAGCTCGACCGCTATGGCGACTGGCAGCAGGACGCCGCCTATGGCGCCGTCTGGCTGCCGCGCAGCCTGCCCGAAAACTGGGCGCCCTACCGCACCGGCCTGTGGCGCTGGATTTCTCCCTGGGGCTGGACCTGGATTGACGAGGCGCCCTGGGGCTTTGCGCCGTTTCACTACGGGCGCTGGGCGCAAATCGGCCCGCGCTGGGCCTGGGTGCCGGGGCGACTGCCGCAGCGCCCGGTGTACGCCCCGGCGCTGGTGGCGTTCGTCGGCGATGCCGGCCGCGACAACGCCCGGCCGCTGGGCTGGTTTCCACTGGCGCCGGGCGAGGCCTTCCGACCCGCCTACCGCAGCAGCCCGCGCTACCTCAACCAGCTCAACCACAACATGCTGACGCCCCAGCCCTTCGGCGCGGGTTTGGCCTACCGCTACCAGCGCCAGCCCGGCGCCGTCTCGGCCTTGAGCCGGGAGGATTTCGCCCGTGGCCGCCCGGTGCGCGGGCACCTGCAGCGGTTCAACAGCAGCGAATTGAGCCAGGCCTCGGTGGTGACCGATCACCGCGCCTGGCTGCCGCGCCCCACGCATGACGATCTGCCCCGGCGCCTGCAGCCGCCGCCTGTCGTCGAGCGGCCCTCCGTCCAGCGGCCGCTCACCAGCCAGCAGCAGCCCGTCCTCGTGAATCCGCCCCCCGTCGGGCGCAGCCGCGACGCGCATGACAGTCGCCCGTGGACCCCGCCAGAGCGCGCCAGCGAACGTCCGAATGAAGCGCAGCGTGAACCGCATGCACCGCGCTCAGGACGGCCAGAGGCTTGGCGCCCAGAAGCAGGACGCCCGGAGACTGGGCGCCCGGAAGCGGGACGCCCAGAACCTGCCGGGCGCGCGCCCCGCTCTGGCGCAGCGGCGACGGCGACGCCTGTCCCGCCCGAAGCTGCGCCAGCCCCGGCCACCCCGGCAAACAGACGGCCGCCCACCGCTGGCCCGGCGCCAACTCTACCCACGCCAGTTTTGCCTAATTTTGTCCAGTCCCCTGCCGTGCGGCACGACCCGCCATCGCAACCGCCCCAGCAGCCGTCACAGCGCGAACCAGCCCAGCGCCCGCCCACCGATTCGCCGCGCCAGGACACGCAGCGCCGCCACACCGAGGAAATGCCGGTCCAGCGCCCCCAGCGGGAACGGGAGCGCGATCAGCAGCAGCCGCGCGCCACGGCGCCAGCCCAGCCGCATCCTGCACCTGAACGCGAAAATCCGCAGCCCGCGCCGCGCAAGGCCCAAGCGCCGGAACGGCAGGCCACGCCACCCGCAGAAGCGGGCCGCCCGCAGCGGCGCAGACCAGAAGACAATTCCCGACAACCCCGCGAGCCTTGATCCGGCCAAGCCCTCGCCACGCAAGGGCCGCCAACCCGCCGTATTCGCCGCCTCAGCCCGCGTCGGTGGACAGGGCCTCGCTGACGCGCTGGGGTGTCAGCACCTGGCCCCGGCTGTTGGCCACCGGCTGCATCTGGATGATCGGCGAGCCCGAAATGACACCGCCAAACAGCGTGGCAAAAGCCGAATCGGCCGCATCCCGGCCGGTGGCAAAGCGCACAAAGCCCATCGGAATCGCCGTGCCCGACGGGTCAAACAGATACCAGCGGTGGCTCAGATAGACCTCGACATAGGCGTGAAAATCCGGCGGCCCCAGCACCGGATCGGCGCCATAGTCGGTGCCGGTGGCAAAGCGCGCGGGCAGGTTCAGGGCCCGGCACAGCGCAATCATCAGGTGCGCAAAGTCGCGGCACACGCCCGCACGGTCGATGAGCGTATCCAGCGCCGAGGTGCTGCCGTGTGAGCTGTTGGACTCAAAACTCACCCGCTGCTGCACCCAGTCGCAGACCGCCTGCACCCGGCTATAGCCCTGCTGCAGATGGCCGAACTCCTTGAAAGCGAGCCTGCTCAAGCGGTCCGACTGGCAGTAGCGGCTGGGGTAGATGTAGGGCAGCACGGCGCCGGGCAACTGCCACACGGGCACCTCACTGAGCTCGGCGGGGTTGGCGCTGTAGTGCTCGAGGTCCACCGTCGCCTGGTAAAGCACCTGCAGATGGCCCGCGCCCGCCTGCAGCCGCAGGTAGCGGTTGCGGCTGACCGGGTCGGTGGCGATGTCGTAGGGCACCGCCTGGCTGATGCACAGGTTTTCCTGCAGCACCGTCTGCTGCGGCGTGTGGGCGGCATGCAGGTTGAAAATAAAGTCGCCGCCGGGCGGGGCGATGTCGTAGTTGAGTTCGACGGAAAACTGAAGCCTGACCATGGGTACTTTCGTGAGCAGAGAGACGAGTGGCGCCCCCTTTTGGAGCGCTGTGCCAAATGCAGGGATGCGGCACGGCCATTATGGGCCGGACAAGCAATTCCTGAGCCAGCCAGCGCTGTAGGCCAGCGCGCCGAAACTCTGTCGTCACGAAAAAATTGACACCATGAATTCAGTAGCTTTTTCTGCTCAACCGCTTCAGGATTCGTCGTCGAGCAGCCGCACGCGCACGCTTTTCCCCTTGACCCGTCCCTGCGTGAGCTTGCGCAGCGCTTCATGGGCAATCCTGCGGTCCACCGCCACGTAGGTGGAAAACTCGTTCACATTGATCTTGCCCACCTGCTCGCGGGTGAATCCGGCCTCGCCGGTGAGCGCGCCCAGCATGTCGCCGGCGCGGATTTTTTCCTTGCGCCCGCCCACGATCTGCAGCGTGGCCATCGGCGGGAGCAGCGGCTCGCTACTCGCAGGCGTGAGTTCATCGAGCTTGTGCCATTCGGAAACGGTCTTTTGCAACTGCTCGATCTTGCCGACTGAGCCCATCTCGTCCATGCTGGCCAGGCTGATCGCCCAGCCTTCTTCGTCGGCGCGGCCGGTGCGGCCGATGCGGTGGATGTGGATTTCCGAGTCCGGCGTCACATCGACGTTGATGACCATTTCCAGCTGCGAAATGTCCAGCCCGCGCGCGGCCACGTCGGTGGCCACCAGCACCGAGCAGCTGCGGTTAGAAAACTGCACCAAGACCTGATCGCGCTCGCGCTGCTCCAGTTCACCGAACAGCGCCAGCGCGCTGAAACCCTGGTCTTTCAACTGCTGCACCAGCGCCCGGCATTGCGACTTGGTGTTGCAAAACGCCAGCGTGCTGGCCGGGCGGTAGTGATTCAGCACCATGCCGACCGCGTTCAGGCGCGCCTCGTCATGGTCGCTGTCCGGCACTTCGTACCAGCGCTGGCGGATTTTGCTTTTTTCGTGCTGCGCCTGCACCGTGATGGTTTGCGGCGTTTTCATGAACTGCTGGCTGATTTTGGCGATGCCTTCGGGGTAGGTGGCCGAGAACAGCAGCGTCTGGCGCTCTTTCGGGCACTGCTTGGCGACGGTGGCGATGTCGTCAAAAAAGCCCATGTCGAGCATGCGGTCGGCTTCATCTAACACCAGCGTGTTCATGGCGGCCAGGTCCAGGTTGCCACGCGCCAGATGGTCCATGATGCGGCCGGGCGTGCCGACAACGATGTGCGCGCCGTGCTCCAGGCTGGCTGTTTGGCCGCGCAGGGCGACGCCGCCGCACAGCGTGACCACCTTGATGTTTTCTTCGGCTCTGGCGAGGCGGCGGATTTCGGTGGTGACCTGATCGGCGAGTTCGCGCGTCGGGCACAGCACCATGGCCTGAATGGCGAAACGCCGGGCGTTCAAATTAGCCAGCAGCGCCAGCGCAAAGGCGGCGGTCTTGCCGCTGCCGGTTTTGGCCTGGGCAATCAGGTCTTTGCCGAGCAGCGCGACGGGCAGCGCGGCGGCCTGAATCGGCGTCATCTGGAGGTAGCCGAGCTGCTGTAAATTGGCCAGCACATGGGCCGGCAGGGAGAGGTTGCTGAAATCAAGCGGGGAAGCCACGGGGGCGGAAGAAGAGGTCATTCCCCGATTATCGGTGCCTGTCCGGTTCGGCGGGCCGGGCCAAGCCCCTGCTGCGGCATCCCCAGGGGCCGCGCCGCTGCACTGCGCCAGTAACTGCCGCGCAGACTCGGTGGTAATCTGGAAAAAATTCATCCGCATTTCCAGCCCCTAAAAGGAAAAACAAGCATGCAGACTTTTGATTTTGACCTGTTCGTCATTGGCGGGGGCAGCGGCGGCGTGCGCGCCGCGCGCATGGCGGCCCAGCGCGGCGCCAAGGTGGCGCTGGCCGAGGTAGCCGAGATGGGCGGCACCTGCGTCAACCTCGGCTGCATTCCGAAAAAGCTCTACAGCTACGCCGCCCATTTCGCCGAAAGTTTTGAGCAATCGCACGGCTTTGGCTGGGTCGGCGAAGCGCCCACGCTGAACTGGGAGGCACTCAAGGCGAATCGCGCCAGAGAGATTTCGCGGCTCAACGGCATTTATACGCAGATGCTCAAAGGCGCGGGCGTTCACCTGCTGACCGGCTGGGCCGTGCTGGTAGGCGAGCACACGGTCGAACTCGGCGGCCAGCAGTACCGCGCCCGCAGCATTTTGATTTCCACCGGCGGCCAGCCCAGCGTGCCCAACGTGCCGGGGCGCGAACACGTCATCACCTCCAACGAGATGTTTGACCTCGCGCCGTTCCCGCAGCGCCTGCTGGTCGTGGGCGGCGGCTACATCGCCTGCGAATTCGCCTCCATCTTCAACGGGCTGGGCAGCCAGGTCACGCAGCTGTACCGGGGCGAGCAGATTTTGCGCGGCTTTGACGAGGACGTGCGCGCCTTCATTTCCAGCGAAATGGTCAAGAGCGGCGTGGCCCTGCGCCTGAACACCGACGTGGCCGCCATTGCGTTTGAACGCACCGCCGAAGGCATGCGCGTCGAGCTGCTCGACGGCAGCCATATCTGCGTCGATGCCGTGCTCTACGCCACGGGCCGCGTGCCGCTGACCGACGGCCTGGGCCTGGAAGCCGTCGGCGTGCAGCAAAACGCCGCTGGCGCCATTCAAGTCAACGCGCACTACCAGACCTCGGTGCCGTCGATTTACGCCGTCGGCGACGTGACGGCGCGGGTGCAGCTCACGCCGGTGGCGCTGGCCGAAGCCATGGTGGTGGTCGATGCGCTGTTCGGCCCGCCAGAGGGCAAGGCGCCGCGCAGCATGAGCTACGACTTCATCCCGACGGCGGTCTTCACCCACCCGAACATCGGCACCGTCGGCTACACCGAGGCCGATGCTATCGAGCAGTTCGGCAAGATCAGCGTCTATAAAAGCGACTTCAAGGCGCTCAAGCACACGCTCAGCGGCAGCACCGAGCGCACGCTGATGAAGCTGATTGTCGAAGACGCCAGCGACCGCGTCGTCGGCCTGCACATGGTGGGCGCGGACGCAGGCGAGATCGTCCAGGGCTTTGCCGTGGCGATGAAAGCGGGCGCCACCAAGGCCGTTTTTGACAGCACCATCGGCATCCACCCGACGATGGCCGAAGAATTCGTGACCATGCGCGAGCCGCTCAAGCGCTGAACAATTTAAAGGTCCAATTCCATGCACCACCAGCCCCCGACCATCGAGCCCATCCGCCACACCGACCCGCTGGCCGCGCTGGCGCAGGTAAAAGCCATTTACGACCAGCAAATCGCCCACCTGCGCCTGGCGATGCAGCAGTACGTGGCCGGGCAGACGCCGCCCGGCCATGTGCGCGCCTGCTACCCCTATGTGCGCATCCACACCGACACGGTGGCGCGCGCCACGCGGGCAGCGCCCGACATCGCCCAGCTCAGCTACGGCTTTGTCGCCGGGCCGGGCGTGTATGAAACCACGCTGACCCGCCCCGACCTCTACAGCGACTACTACCTGGAGCAATTCAAGCTGCTCATGCAAAACCACGGCGTGGCGCTGGAAATCGGCCTGAGCGCCCAGCCGATTCCCATCCACTTTTCATTTGCCGAAAACAACCACATCGAGGGCACGATGAGCGCCGAGCGGCGCATGCTGATGCGCGACGTGTTCGACCTGCCCGATCTGGCCGCCATGGACGACGGCATCGCCAACGGTACTTATGAAGCGCGCCCCGGCCAGCCGCAGCCGCTTTCACTGTTTACCGCCGCGCGGGTGGACTACTCGCTGCAGCGCCTGCGCCACTACACCGGCACCTCGCCCGAGTGGTTCCAGAATTTTGTCCTGTTCACCAACTACCAGTTTTATATTGACGAGTTCGTGCGCCTGGGCCACGCCGAAATGGCCGACCCGGCCAGCGACTACATCGCCTTTGTCGAGCCGGGCAACGTGGTCACGCGCCGCACCGGCCTGAGCGCAGAACCTGACGACGCGCTGGGCGCACCGCCGCCGCGCCTGCCGCAAATGCCCGCTTATCACCTGCTGCGCGCCGACCACAGCGGCACGACGATGGTCAACATTGGCGTCGGCCCGTCCAACGCCAAAAACATCACCGACCACGTCGCCGTGCTGCGCCCGCACGCCTGGATCATGCTGGGCCACTGCGCGGGCCTGCGCAACAGCCAGCAGCTGGGCGACTACGTGCTGGCCCACGGCTATGTGCGCGAAGACCATGTGCTCGACGAAGAACTGCCGCTGTGGGTGCCGATTCCGGCGCTGGCCGAAATCCAAAAAGCCCTGGAGCAGGCGGTGGAAGACGTGACGCAGGCCGTCGGGCCGGACTTGAAACGCATCATGCGCACCGGCACCGTGGCCTCGACCGACAACCGCAACTGGGAGCTGCTGCCCGGCAACCAGCCCCAGCGCCGCTTCAGCCAGAGCCGGGCCGTCGCCCTGGACATGGAAAGCGCCACCATCGCGGCCAACGGTTTCCGCTTTCGGGTGCCCTACGGCACGCTTTTGTGCGTGAGCGACAAGCCGCTGCACGGCGAGATCAAGCTGCCCGGCATGGCGAACCAGTTCTACCGCGAGCGGGTGGACCAGCATTTGCGCATCGGCATGCGGGCGGTGGAGTTGTTGAGGGCGGAGGGCATCAGCCAGTTGCACAGCCGGAAACTTCGGAGCTTTTCGGAGGTGGCTTTTCAGTAGGGATTGCGTCAGACGGGCGCTTCAAACCGGGCGCGATGCGTGCGTGCCATCTCGTCGGCCTCGGCCAGCGCGCCGCTTTACAAAACTTCACGCCCACACAGTCCGAAGAAAAACACGTGCTAGGCACAATGGGCCAAAACAACCCGCGCCCTTGCAACGCGCCACGCTATGACCACCCCGCTTTCGTTACCCCGCCACCGGCCAGCGCCGCGCCCTGCCTTCCGGGTCTTGACGACGCTGGCGGCGCTCGCCCTGTCCGGCTGCGCCGCGCTGCCCACGCCCGGCAACAACGCCGCCAGCTTGCTGCCCGACACCGCCACGCCCGCCGCCTGGTCTGCGCAGGCTGCTAGCGCGCTCCCCGCGCCCGCTTCTGTGTCGCCAGCGCCAGCCACTGCCAATACGCCCAGCGACTGGTGGCAGCGCTTCAACGACCCGCAACTGAGCGCGCTGGTGGCGCAAACCCTGCAGGCCAACACCGACATCCGCAGCGCCCAGGCTGCCCTGCAGCAGGCGCGGGCTCTGCGCGATGTGAGCGCGGCCGGGCTCGGCCCGGACATCGGCGCCTCGGCCTCGGCGCAGCGCAGCAAGTCGGGCAGCGCGGGCACGGACAACAGTTTCCAGGCCGGCTTTGACGCCAGCTGGGAGCCTGACTTGTTTGGCCGTAACCGCAGCGCCTTGAATGCCACCGAAGCCGATGTCAATGCCAGCGCCACGAATCTGGCCAATGTGCAGGTCTCGCTGGCCGCCGAAGCCGCTGTCAATTACATCGAGCTGCGCGGCCTGCAGGCGCGGCTTTTGATTGCGCGCAGCAACCTCGCCGCCCAGTTGGAGACGCTGCAAATCACCCGCTGGCGCGCCCAGGCGGGCCTGGCGTCGTCGCTTGATGTGGAGCAGGCCGTGGCCGCCAGCGAGCAGACCAGCGCCCAGATTCCAGGCTTGGAAACGAGCTTGGCGCAAAGCATGAGCAGCTTGGCGGTGCTGACTGGCCAGGCGCCCGGCGCGCTGCAAGTTACCCTCGCCGCCAATGCTGCCAATGCTGCCAATGCCGCCACTGTCGCCAGCGCCGTGCCGCAACCCGCTGGCGATCTGGCACTGGCCTTTCCGGCCGAGACGCTGCGCCAGCGCCCCGATGTGCGCAGCGCCGAACACCGCATCAGCGCGGCCCTGGCGCGGGTGGCGCAGGCGGACGCGGCGCGCTACCCGAGCTTTGCGCTCAGCGGCTCGCTCGGGCTGCGCGCCCTGACGCTGGGCGGCCTCACCGGCGGCGCCTCGGTGGCCAATGCGCTGCTGGCCAGCGTGTCGGCCTCGCTGTTCGACGGCGGCGCGGCCAAGGCCCAGGTGCGCGCCCAGGAAGCCGCGCTGGAAAGCGCCCGCATCAGTTACCAGGGCGTGGTGCTGACCGCCCTGAAGGACGTGGAAGACGCCCTCATTGCCCTGCGCAACGACCGCGAACGTCTGGCCCGGCTGCAAAACGCCGCCAACGCCGCCGCCAACGCCGACCTGCTGGCGCGCCAGCGCTACGCCAGCGGACTGATCGACTTTCGCGACGTGCTCGACACCCAGCGCACGCTGCTTTCGACGCAGGACAGCGTGGCCAGCACCCGCGCCAGCCTGAGCGCCGACCATGTGCGGCTCTACAAAGCGCTCGGCGGTGGCTGGACGCCGGCGGCGTCCGGCGCACCCAGCGCCACGCCTTGACCACCACGCCAGCGTGCGCCAGAACGATGAACGCTTTTTTATCTTTTTCGCCAACCTGCGCGCCCGGCGCTGGCGCCGCGCAGTCCTTTATGTTCGCGCCTTCTCGACCCTAAAAACAGGCGCTGTCACCGTCTCCCCCCCATGAACACTGCCACCAAAACCGCCACCCCGCCCACCACCGCCGACTTGCAAGCCCTGCTGGGCGAGGAGGCGCCGCGCCCGCTCTGGAAGCGGCCCCTGCCGTGGATCGCAGCGGCGGCCGTGCTTTTGCTGCTGGGCGGCCTGGCCTACTGGCAGGCGCAAAAAGCCACCAGCGCCGCGCCGGTCTATGTCACCACGCCGCTGCACAAAGGCAACCTGACGCTGAACGTGCTGGCCAACGGCACGCTGCAGCCGACGCGCTCGGTAAACATCGGCAGCGAGCTGTCGGGCACCGTCAAGCGGGTGCTGGTGGATGTGAATGACCGCGTAAAAATCGGCCAGGTGCTGGTCGAGCTGGACACGGCCAAGCTGTCCGATCAGGTGCTGCGCTCGCGCGCCGCGCTGGCCGCCAGCCAGGCGCAGCTCGCCCAGAACACGGCCACCGTCAAAGAAACGCAAGCCAATCTAGCCCGCTTTGAAGAAGTGGCGCGCCTCTCAGGCGGCAAAGTGCCCTCGGCCGCCGAACTCGACGCCGCCCGCGCCGGACTGGCGCGCGCCGTGGCCGCCGAGGCCAGCGCCCGCGCCAACATCGCCGAAGCCCGCGCCACCGTCTCCACCGACGAGACCAATTTATCCAAGGCCTCGATCCGCTCGCCGATTGACGGCGTGGTGCTGACGCGCACGGTCGATCCGGGCAATGCGGTGGCCGCCTCGCTGCAGGCCGTCACGCTGTTCAGCATCGCCGAGGATTTAACCAAGCTGCGCCTGGAAGTCAGCGTCGATGAGGCCGACGTGGGCGCGATCAAGGCAGGCCAAAAAGCCAGCTTCACCGTCAGCGCCTACCCGTCGCGGCCCTACCCGGCGACCATCACCCGCGTGGCTTTCGGCTCGACCAAGACCGACAATGTGGTGACCTATGTCAGCTGGCTCGAAGTGGACAACACCGACCTGAGCCTGCGCCCCGGCATGACGGCGGCGGCCACCATCGTCGCCACCGAGCGCAACGGCGTGCTCTTGGTGCCGAACACGGCGCTGCGCTTTACGCCCGCGCAGAGCGGTGCGGCGGGCCAGCCAGCGGCTGCAGGCGGGGGGCTTGTCACCAAGCTGATGCCGCGCATGCCGCGCACCGGGGCGCGCAAGGGCGCTGGCGCCGAAGCGGACGGCGGCGCCGCGACACGGCAGGTCTGGGTGCTCAAGGGCAGTGAGGCCGTCGCCGTGCCGGTCAAAACCGGCATCAGCGACGGCCGCATGACCGAAGTCAGCGCCGACGGTCTGGAAGAAGGCGTGGCCGTCATCACCGACCAGCGCAGCGCCGGAGCCGCCCCGTGAGCCCGGCCACCGCCCGCGTGACGACTGAAGCGGCTTCGGCCCGGCCCGCTGCGGCCAGCGCCGCGCCCGCCAGCGCCCCGCCGCTGATCCGCCTGCGCGGCATCACCAAAACCTACGGCCAGGGCGCCACGCTGCTGCAGGCGCTCAAGGGCGTCGATCTGGACATCGCAGCAGGCGATTTCGTCGCCATCATGGGGCCGAGCGGCTCGGGCAAATCCACCGCCATGAACGTCCTGGGCGGGCTGGACACGCCGACCACCGGCCACTATTTATTTCAGGGCGTTCACGTCGAAACGCTGACGCGCGACCAGCGCGCGCGGCTGCGGCGGCGCTTTCTCGGGTTTGTCTTTCAGGGCTTTAATTTGCTGGCGCGCACCTCGGCGCAGGAAAATGTCGAACTGCCGCTGCTCTACCGGGGCGAATCGGCGGCCAATCGCCACGCCGCCGCCGCCAAAGCGCTGGCGCAGGTCGGCCTGCAGGGCTGGGAGCATCACACGCCCGCCGAACTCTCGGGCGGGCAGCAGCAGCGCGTGGCCATTGCCCGCGCCATCGTCACCGAGCCCGCCGTGCTGCTGGCCGACGAGCCGACCGGCAACCTCGACACCCAACGCAGCCAGGAAATCATGGAACTGCTCTGGCGCCTGAACGTGGACCACGGCATCACCGTGCTGATGGTCACGCATGAGCCGGACATGGCCGCTTACGCCCGGCGCATCGTGCGCTTTGTCGATGGGCTGGTGGAAAGCGATGTGCGCAATGAACACCCCATCGGCCTGCCAAAGCCCGCCACGGAGGCCCGCTGATGCTGCTCAACACCTTGCTGCTGGCGCTGCGCTCGATACGGCGCAACCTGATGCGCTCGTTTCTGACCATTCTGGGCATCGTGATTGGCGTCAGCGCCGTCATCACCATGGTGACGCTGGGCAACGGCGCCACCATGGCGGTGCAGAACCAGATTTCCGGCCTGGGCAGCAACCTGCTGCAGGTGCGCCCCGGCCAGCGCATGGGGCCGGGCGGCGGCGGGGGTGCAGCAGCGTTCAAAGACACCGATGCCGAGGCGATTGCCAGCCAGATTGGTGGCATTGCCGCCGTCGCGCCCGAAGCGCGCACCGGCACCACCCTGGTGGCGAACGGCCGCAACTGGACCAGCAGCATTCTGGGCAGCACCAACGACTGGCTGACGACCGGCAACTGGAAGCTGGCCGAGGGCCGCATTTTTTCAAACGACGAACTGCGCGCTGGCGCCGCCGTCTGCCTGATCGGCGAGACCGTGCGCCGCGAGCTCTTCGGCGCCAGAGCGGCCCTGGGCGAGCAGCTGCGCGTCAAGCAGATGTCCTGCGAGATCGTCGGCCTGCTCGCGTCCAAAGGCCAGGGCGCTTTCGGCAACGACCAGGACGACATGGTGCTGGTGCCGCTCAAGACGCTGCAGCGCCGCATCACCGGCAACGACCGGGTCAACACCCTGCTGGTGTCGATGCAGGACGGCAGCGACGCCAGCCGCGTCAAAGCCAGCCTGACGCAGTTGCTGCGCGAGCGGCGCAAGCTGGCCCCGACGGACGAGGACAATTTCAACGTGCTGGACACCAAGCAGCTAGGCGAAACCTTGTCTGGCACGACCAAGGTGATGACCATGCTGCTGGGCGCCGTGGCCGCTGTCAGCCTGCTGGTCGGCGGCATCGGCATCATGAACATCATGCTGGTCAGCGTGACCGAGCGCACCCGCGAGATCGGCCTGCGCCTGGCCATTGGCGCGCTGGAGCGCGAAGTGCTGCTGCAGTTTTTGATTGAAGCGGTGGTGCTGTCCTCGCTGGGCGGCGTCATCGGCATCGTGCTGGCGACCGGCGCGTCGCTGGGGCTGTCGGCGCTGATGGACGTGCCGTATATTTTTAATCCCGGCGTGAATTTGCTGTCGTTCGGGTTTTCAGCGGGCATTGGCGTGCTGTTTGGCTACTTCCCGGCCCGGCGCGCCGCCCGCCTGGACCCGATTGAGGCGCTGCGGCATGAGTGAGCGCCGGGGGCAGTGGCGCAGGCCATGCTCATAATGCAGCCTGTCCTTTTTGCCAGCCTTTATGCCCGTACAGCCCCCTCTCATCCACATCACCGAGCAGACGCACGATGCCGCCATCGGGCTGATCTACGCGACTGAAAACAACTTCACCGGCCAGATCATTTACGCGCATCCGCTGTGCTTCTTGCACCCGCAGGCCGAAAGCGGCCTGCGCAAGGCCATCGCGGCAGCGCGCGAACTGTTTGGCCTGCGGCTGAAAATCCTCGACGCATTTCGCCCGCAGGAGGCGCAGGAAGCGCTGTGGGCCGTCGCGCCCAACCCGGACTACATCGCCGACCCAGCCAAGGGCTCGAACCACACGCGCGGCGTGGCCGTGGACCTCACGCTGATCGGCGCGCACGGCCAGGCGCTGGACATGGGCACGCCGGTGGACACCATGACGCCCGCCTCACACCACTTTTACGCGGCGCACCCGGCGGCGATTCAGGTCAACCGCATGCGCTTGCTCACCGTGATGCTCGAAGCCGGTTTTGTGCATCACCCGCACGAGTGGTGGCATTACCAGCTGCCCGACGCGGCGCAATTCCCTTTGATCGACAGCCACGCCTTCATGGCCTGCCGGGAAACGCTGCGCGCTCTAAAGCTGTCTTAAAGCTTTCGCTGCGCAAACACGTTGCGCTTGGCATCTGCAGGATAGGCATAGGTCACCACGCCGCCTTTGACCGCGCCCAGCAGCAGCATGTTGGCCGTGAAGGCGTCCTTGTCGCTGCTGCTGAACGGGCGGTCGTAGGTGGCGACGGCCCCGTAGTACACCGTTTGCAGGTTTTCCAGCGACGCCTTCAGGGCCGGGCCGCTGAGGACACTGCTGCGCACGCCAAACATGCCGTAAAGCAGCAAGTAGGTGCTGTCGTAGGCCTGGGCGGCGGGAATGGCGGCGGGCACGCTCGTGAGCTTGTACTTGCGCATGTAGCCATTGAGAAAGGCCGACCGGCGCTCGTTGCCGCGCTGCTCGACGATGAAGGTCTGCGCCATCAGGGTGTTCTCCGCCGCCTCTTTAGCGACATCGACATAGGCCGGAAAGCTCAAGGCCCAGGCGCCGACCTGCGGCACTTTCCAGCCCAGCGCCTGGCGCCCCTGGGCAATGGCCACGCTCTCGGGCCCCAGGCTGTAGCTGAACACGGCGTTGGCCCCGGCCTCGCGGGCGGCCTTGAGCTCGGCCGTCACGTCCTTGACGCCCAACGGAAAGCGCGCCACATAGACCGGGCTGAGCTGGTGACTGGCCAGCGCCGCCGCCACGTCTTTCAGGCCCGACTCGCCGTAGGCGGTGGCGTCGGCAAACACCGCCACCTTGGTCCAGCCGCGCTTGACGATGTCATCGATCACAAAGCGGGACTGGATGGCGTCCTTGGCCGAGGTGCGGAAAATGTAGCTCTCGGGGGCGGGATAGCGCGCCGTCAGCTGGGTGCCGGTGGCGCAGGGAATGATCAGCGGGATTTTGCGCGCTTGGAACACATCGAGCGACTTGGCCGCCACGCCGGTGTTGCAAAACGCGATCATGGCCACGACCTGCTGCGCGGCCAGCTCATCAGCGGCCTTGCGGCCCTGCTCGGGATTGGCCGCGTCGTCCCGGACCAGCAGCTCCAGCGGGCGCCCCAGATAGCCGCCGGCCGCATTGATTTCGGCCACCGCCAGCTCGATGCCGTTGAGCATGGGCACGCCAAAGTCAGCCGAGGGTCCGCTCAGCGGGGCAATCACCCCGACGCGTATCGGGGGCGCAGCGGCTGCGGCGGCCGCCCAGCTCAACAAACCCGCGCCGAGCAGGCGCAGACTACTTTGAATCAAGGGTGTCCGGGGTGAAAGCATGATGAAGTCCTCCTGGGAATTGCATGATTTTTTTCAATCCCCCACTTCGTTTCAGAATGTCTGAAAAGTGCCGTTTTCCTGCTCAAAAAATCAGGGGGAAATTCATTTTTAGGCCATCTCATCAGCTAAATCCCCGGTCACCAGAAAAAGTGCAACTCAAGTTACAGCGTCTTGAAAACCTGGGGTAACGCCATTTAGGTAGCGCAGGAAGGTCACAAAGAACGTGAAAAAGTAAGCATTCCCCTCTTTCAAAATGCAGAAAAATTACGAATCAACCACTTACAGCGAGCGATGCGTTTTCAACGCCGCCCTCAAGACGCCCGCGCCTCTTGGCTTTTTTAGCTCGGGCTGATTGGGCAGATTTACCTCCCGTAACTCATCAGTGTGTTTTTTGAACTGATCGGCGGGCGGCCTGTTTTTTTCATCAAATCGGCCTATGGAGCAAGCTACTCGTTCTTTGTCAGCTATTGAATAAATAGCAGACCCTGCCGCCTGCGGGCGTCATCGCGGCGTGCAGGGTGCGGCCGAAAAATAACCCCGCTCGCAGCAATTTTGGTGAACAGCGCTGTAAACCACCCCCTTAAACTAACCGTCATGAGCTCTGAACACGACCACACCCACGATCACACCCACGACCCCAAGCAGGGCCACCCTCATGGTCACAGCCACGCGCCCGCCGAGTTCAACCGCGCCTTTGCCATCGGCATTGGGCTGAACATCGCCTTCGTGGCGATTGAGGGCTTTTACGGCTGGAAAATCAACTCGCTGGCGCTGCTGGCCGACGCCGGGCACAACCTGAGCGACGTGGCCGGGCTGGTGCTGGCCTGGGGCGGCGCGCTGGCGGGCAGGCTGCGCCCGGATGCGCGCCACACTTACGGCTGGCAGCGCGCCTCGATTCTGGCGGCCTTTCTGAACGCCCTGCTGCTGCTGGTGGCGATGGGCTCGCTCGGCTGGGAAGCCATTGGCCGCCTGAGCACGCCCGAAGCCACGCAGGGCTGGACCGTCATGGGCGTGGCCGGTATCGGCATCTTGGTCAACACGGCCACCGCCCTGATGTTCATGCGCGGGCGCAAGGACGATCTGAACATTCGCGGCGCTTTCCTGCACATGGCTGGCGATGCGCTGGTGTCGCTGGGCGTGGTCATCGGCGGCGCGCTCTACCTGTGGCAGGGCTGGGCCTGGATCGACCCGGTGATGAGCCTGGCCATTGCCGTCGTGATTGTGGCGGGCACCTGGAGCCTGTTCAAGCAATCGCTGCATCTGCTGTTTGACGGCGTGCCCGACAGTGTCGATCTGGCCGCCGTGCGCCAGCGCCTGCTGGGCTTGAGCGGCGTGGCCGATGTGCATGATCTGCATGTCTGGGCGATGGGCACGGCGCAAACCGCCCTGAGCGCCCATGTCGTGCTCAAGCCCCAGGAGCCCCAGGGCGCCGACAGCGATGCCGTGCTGCAGCAAGCCGGGCGCGAGCTGCGCGCGCACTTCGACATCCGCCACGTCACTCTGCAAATGGAGTCGGCGCACTACGCCGGCCAGTGCGCGCTGCGCGCTGGCAGCGGCTGCCACTGAAGCGCAAAATGCACACTGGCCTTGACGGCCAGCGCTGGCGGTTGATCTGGCGCCATCGCCGGATTCGCGCCTCGCGCCTGCTGGAAACGACAGAAGGAAATTCATCATGAACACACCGCACCATCACCGCTTCACCGAACTCTTTGCCCAGCTCGGCCTGCCCACCGACGAGCCCGGCATCGGGCAATTCCTGGCCGCACACCGGCCGCTGGCGCCAAACGTCAGGCTGGCCGAAGCGCCTTTCTGGAGCGCCACCCAGGCCGCTTTTTTGCGCGAAGGAATCCTCGGCGACGCCGACTGGGCCGAAGTCGTGGACCAGCTCAATGTGGCCTTGCGTGCCGCCTGATACCGCGCCGCCCGTCCCCAGCGGCCTGAGCGCCGCCGAAGCCGCCCGGCGCCTGGCCGCCGACGGCGCCAATATGCTGCCCGGCAGCGCGCCCAAATCCAGCCTGGCCATCGTCTGGACGGTGCTGACCGAGCCGATGTTTTTGATGCTGCTGACGGCGGGCAGCATTTACCTGACGCTGGGCGATCCGGCTGAAGCGCTGTTTTTGCTCGGCTTTGTGTTCGTTGTCATCGGCATCACGCTGGCGCAGGAGCGCAAGACGCAGCGGGCGCTCGAATCACTGCGCGAGCTGTCGGCGCCGCGCGCGCTGGTCAGGCGCGGGGGCGAGGAGCTGCGCATTGCCGGGCGCGACGTGGTGCGCGGCGACCTCTTGGTGCTGCGCGAAGGCGACCGCATTGCCGCCGACGCCCGGCTGCTGCAAGGCCAGCTCGAAGTCGATGAGTCGCTGCTGACCGGCGAGGCCGTGCCGGTGGCCAAGTCACCCGCACCCGGCAGCGACACCGCCGCCCTGTTCGCCAGCACCGTTATCACCCGTGGCGGCGGCTTGGCCGAAGTGCAGGCCACGGCAGGCGCCACCGCCGTGGGCCGCATAGGCGCCGATCTGGCCGCCACCGAAGAGCCGCCCTCGGCGCTGCAGCGCGCATCTGGTCGGCTGGTGCGCCAGCTCGGTCTGGCCGCGCTGGCGCTGGCCGGTGTTCAGGTTTTTCTGGGCTGGTGGTGGAGCGGGCGCACGCTGTTAGAAAGCCTGCTGGCGGGCATTGCGCTGGCGATGGCCATCTTGCCCGAGGAAATCCCGGTCATCCTGAGCGTCTTTCTGGCGCTGGGCGCCTGGCGCATTTCAAAGCAAAAAGTGCTGACCCGGCGCGTCTCCGCCGTCGAGGCGCTGGGCGCCATCACCGTGCTGGCGGTGGACAAGACCGGCACGCTGACGCTCAACCGCATGGCCGTGGCCGAACTGGCCATCGGCGGCGCATCGTTCACGCCCGAAGGCGCCAGCGAATTGCCGGAAGATTTTCACCGGCTGGCCGAATTCGCCATGCTGGCCACGCCGGGCGACGCGTTCGACCCGATGGAGCAGGCCATCCAGCACTTTGGCCACCAGTGGCTCAGCGGCACCGAGCATGTGCATGACGGCGCGCTGCCGGAGTTTGAATACGCGCTGTCGGGCGAGATGCTGGCGATGACGCGGGTCTTCGCCAGCGCCGCCCCCAGCGAACACCTGCTGGCCACCAAGGGCGCGCCCGAAGCCGTGGCCGATCTGTGCCACCTGCCCGCCGAGCGGCGCGACGCCATCCGCCAGCAAGTCGAGGCGATGGCCGAACGCGGCCTGCGCGTGCTCGGCGTCGCCTGCGGACGCTGGAGCGCTGCGGCCAGCGCGCCCGGCGTGCCCGGCAGCGTCCCCGCCTGGCCACCCAGCCAGCACGACTTCGATTTTGAATTCCTCGGCCTGATCGCGCTGGCCGACCCGCCGCGCCCGGAAGTTCCCGCCGCACTGGCGCAATGTCGGCGCGCTGGCGTGCGCGTCATCATGCTGACCGGCGACCACCCGGCCACGGCCCGCGCCATTGCCCGGCAGGTCGGCCTGTCCGAGCGCCCGCACATCCTCACCGGCGCCGACATCGCCACGCTGGACGACGCCGCCCTGAGCCAGCGGCTGCGCCACACCGACATCTGCGCGCGCCTGCTGCCTGCGCACAAGCTGCGCCTGGTGCAGCTACTGCGCGCCAATGGCGAAGTCGTCGCGATGACCGGCGACGGCGTCAACGACGCGCCCGCGCTCAAAGCCGCCGACATCGGCATTGCGATGGGCGAGCGCGGCACCGATGTGGCCCGGGAAGCGGCCGCGCTCGTGCTGCTCGACGACAGCTTTGAGCGCATCGTCGCGGCAATCCGCCAGGGCAGGCGCATTGACGACAACGTGCGCAAGGCGATGCGCTTTGTGTTTTCCGTGCATGTGCCGGTGATTGCGCTGACGCTGGTGCCGACGCTGCTGCAGTGGCCCGCGCTGCTGCTGCCGGTGCATATCGTGCTGCTGCAGCTCTTGATTGACCCGGCCTGCGCCATCGTGCTCGAAGCCGAGCCCGAAGCGCCCGGCCTGATGGATCGCCCGCCGCGCCCGGTCACGGACTCGCCGTTTGCGCTGGCGACGCTGGCTTATGCGGCGCTGCAGGGGCTGGGCGTGGCGGCGCTGCTGCTGCTCGGCCAGGCCGGGCTGACGGCGCAAGGCTGGAGCGCCGCACAAAGCCACAGCGTGATCTTTGCCGTGCTGCTGCTGTGCGTGATGCTGTTGATTCTGGCCAGCCGCGACCCGCAGCGCCCTGCCCTTTTTGGCCTCGCCCAGCCGCACGCCTGGCTGAGCGGCATGGGTGCGCTGATGGGCTTGCTGCTGCTGGCGGTGCTTTACCTGCCCTGGCTGCGCCAGCTGATGGGCCTGGCCCCGCCCGCTGCAGCGGCCGGGCTGAGCGCCGGGGCGGCGCTGCTGGCGCTGTGCGTGCTGTGGCTGGAGCTGCTGCGGCGGATGGCGGGCAAGCGGCTGCCTGCGCATACTGTTACCTGAATTACCGGCCAAATCCGCTCAACCGGAACCTGGGCAGACGCATACTGCCCCTGCGTGATCTCACTTAAAAGCCGGGAGACCCATCACCATGAACGATGTTCAACTGACGCAGCAGGCACCGCCCCAGAACCTGGACCGCACGGTTCACAGCCAGCTGGCGCGCTTTACCCACGGCGTCTCGCCCGCCTCGCTGGGCGGCGCCTACCTGGACTGGCTGACCCATCTGCTGCTCGCGCCCGGCAAGCAGCATGAGCTGCTGGAAAAGGCGCTGGAAAAATCCATGCGCATCGGCTGGCATGTCATGACAGGCCCGTTTGACCGCTGCGAGCCCTGCATTGAGCCGCTGCCGCAGGACCGGCGCTTCAGCGCACCCGAGTGGCAGCGCTGGCCGTTCAACCTGATTTACCAATCCTTCTTGCTGAACCAGCAGTGGTGGCACAAGGCCACCAGCGATGTGCCGGGCGTCACGGCGCACCACGAGCATGTGGTTACCTTTGCCACGCGCCAGCTGCTCGATATTTTTTCCCCCTCCAACCAGCCTCTGAGCAACCCCGAAGTGCTCAGCGCCACCCTCAAAAGCGGCGGCGTGAACCTGGTGCAGGGCGCGCAAAACCTGTTTCACGAAGCCATCCGCATGGCCGCCGGGCGCGCCCTGCCCGGCACCGAGAAATTTCGTCCCGGCCACGAAGTAGCCATCACGCCCGGCAAGGTGGTGCTGCGCAACCACCTGATTGAGCTGATCCAGTACGGCCCGCAAACCCCCACCGTGTTTGCCGAGCCGGTGCTGATCGTGCCGTCCTGGATCATGAAGTTCTACATCCTGGACCTGTCGCCGGAGAACTCGCTGGTCAAATACCTGGTCGAAAAAGGCCATACCGTCTTCATCCTGTCGTGGCGAAACCCCGACGCCAAGGACCGCAACCTGGGCATGGACGACTACCTCAAGTCCGGCGCGCTGGCCGCCATCGACGCGGTCAGCGCCATCGTGCCGGAGCAAAAAATCCACGCGATGGGCTACTGCCTGGGCGGCACGCTGCTGAGCATTGCCGCCGCCTTCATGGCCAGCCACCATGACGAGCGCCTCAAGACCCTGACGCTGCTGGCCTCCGAGCTGGACTTTGAAGACCCCGGCGAGCTGGGCCTGTTCATCGACGAAAGCCAGCTGTCCTTTCTGAACGACGCGATGGCCAACAAGGGCTACCTCGACGGCAAGCAGATGGCGGGCGCCTTTGCGCTGCTCAATTCGCGCGATCTGGTCTGGTCGCGCATGGTGCATGACTACCTGATGGGCAACAGCCACCCGGTCAACGACCTGACCGCCTGGAACCTCGACGCCACCCGCATGCCCTACCGCCAGCACAGCGAGTACCTGCGCAGCCTCTACCTCAACAACGACCTGGCCGAAGGGCATTACCGGGTCAACGGCAGGCCGATTGCGCTGTCTGACATCTGGATTCCGGTTTTTGCCGTCGGCACCGAGCGCGACACCGTCTCGCCCTGGCATGCGGTGTACAAGATTCACCTGCTGGCGCCCGCCGAGGTCACTTTTTGCCTGAGCAGCGGCGGGCACAACGTGGGCGTGGTCAATCCGCCCGGCCCCAGCGTCAAGCGCAGCTACCAGATTGGCACGCGCAAGGCCGGTGCGCGCTACATCGACCCCGATACCTGGCACGCCGCGACGCCGGTGCATGAAGGCTCCTGGTGGCCAGCGCTGACGCACTGGCTGCAGCGCCACAGCGGCGAGCGCGTGGCCCCGCCCGCTATGGGCAACGAGGCGGCAGGCTACCCGGTGCGCGGCGATGCGCCGGGGCGCTACGTGCTGGTGCCTTAAGCCACTCTCGGCTTGACCTTCGACGCGGCCAGCTTGGCCCGCTCGCGCGCCACTTCGACATCAGCGTCAAAGGCCAGCGCCACGCCCATGCGGCGTTTGACAAAACTCTCGGGCTTGCCGAACAGGCGGATGTCGGTCTGCGGCACGCGCAGCGCCTCGGCCACGCCGTCAAAGACAATGCCTTGCGCTTCCACGCCGCCATAAATCACGGCGCTGGCACCGGGGCTTTTCAGCGCGGTGTTCACCGGCAGGCCCAGAATGGCGCGGGCGTGCAATTCAAACTGGCTTTGCCACTGCGTCGCCATCGTCACCATGCCGGTGTCGTGCGGGCGCGGGCTGACTTCGCTGAACCAGACTTCGTCGCCCTTGACGAACAGCTCGACGCCGAACACGCCCTGGCCGCCCAGGTTGTCGGTTACGGCTTTAGCAATGGCGCGGCTTTTTTCCAGCGCGGCGGCGCGCATGGCGTGCGGCTGCCAGCTCTCCACATAGTCGCCGCTGACCTGGATGTGGCCAATCGGCTCGCAAAAATGGGTTTCAATCTGGCCGTCGGCGCCGACAGCGCGCACCGTGAGCTGGGTGATTTCGTAGTCAAAGTCGATAAAGCCCTCGACGATGACGCGGCCGTGGCTGACGCGCCCGCCCGCCATCGCGCAGTCCCAGGCGGCGGCCACATCGGCGGGGCTGGCGATTTTGCTCTGGCCCTTGCCGGACGAACTCATCACCGGCTTGACGACGCAGGGGTAGCCAATTTTTGTATCAATCGCCGCCTGCAACTCTTCGAGCGAATCGCAAAACACATAGGGGCTGGTCGGCAAATTCAAGGTTTCGGCGGCCAGGCGGCGAATGCCTTCACGGTCCATCGTCAGACGGGCGGCGCGCGCCGTCGGAATGACGCGCACGATGCCAGCGGCTTCCAGCTCTTCGAGCATGGGCGTGGCAATCGCTTCGATTTCCGGCACGACGAGGTGCGGCTGTTCGCGCTCGATCAAGGCTTTGAGCTGGGCCGGATCGCTCATGGTGATGGTGCGGGCGTGGTGCGCCACCTGCTGGCCGGGCGCGTGGGCGTAGCGGTCCACGGCGATGGTTTCCACGCCCAGGCGCTGCAGCGCAATCAAGACCTCCTTGCCCAGCTCGCCGGAGCCGAGCAGCATGACTTTGGTGGCGTGGGGGGACAAGGGGGTTCCGAAGGTGGTCATGGGTGCTGGAGGTTAAAAGTGAAAAAAGGCTGGCAGGGCGCGGCCACACGTCAAAGCCGGAGGCAGCGACGCGCTGCGGGTCAATGCGGGCAAGCGCTGGTCGCCCGCTGGCAGCTACTGTACTTTAAGCCTGGGCCCGCCCAGTCGGCCGGATACAGGACGCCACGGATGGGCACAATAAGCCGCATGACCCAGCCCCTTTTTGAAATCAGCCTCCCCGCAAGCGTCTGAACTGCCGATGATCACGCCCCCTGCGCTCCTTGAAAGCTCCGCCGCCTTGCGGGAACTCATTCACAGCAAACGCCAGAAAGGCCAATTGACCGAAGCCTTGATTTTGGCGCGCATGGGCGCGCAGGCGCTTCAATCGGTTCGACGCGAGGGCGCTGACGCCCTGCCCGATGACGTGTCGCGGCTGGCCTTGCTGCGCTATCTGGCGTTGATACCGGAGGATGCGCAGGCGCGCCAGCAACTGGAATTGCTCGGGCCAGCGCAATTGCAGCCAGTACCGGGGCCGCAGTCGCCATCAGCGCCGTCCCGCCTGCGTCACCTCTGGCCTTTGAGCTTGCTGGCGCTGGCGGGCCTGGTCAGCGCGGCGTCGGTTCATTTCAATGGCCTGCCGCAGCTGCTCGCGCCCGAGCCGGTCAATGCGCCAGCCCAGCCAGTCCAGCCAGTCCGGCCAGTCGCGTCAGTCGCACCAGCACCAGCGGCCTCTATCCTTGCGCCTTTGCTGAGCACGCCCAGCGCGCCCCCGGCGCAAGACAGCGCACCGATTGTGATTCGCGCCGTCGGCGATGTGGTGCTGGGCAGCGACTACCCGCAGCGCCATTTGCCCAGCGCCAGCGACAAGCAACGCATGGCCGCGCTGCGTCTGGAGCTGCGCCACGCCGACATCGTCGTCGGCAACCTCGAAGGCGTGCTGTCCGACAAAGGACCCGCGCGCAAGGACGCGTCCAAAGCCGGTCTTTTCACATTCCGCATGCCCACTTCCTACGCGGCAACGCTGCGCGACATGGGCTTTGACGTGCTGTCGCTGGCGAACAACCACTCGATGGATTTTGGCGCGCAAGGGCTGGAATCGACGCTGGGCGCGCTGCGCGCCAACGGCATTGCGCCTATGGGCGTGCCGGGCGCGCAAAGGGCGACGCTCAAAATCCGCAATACCACGGTGGCGTTTTTGAACTACAGCTACCTGCCCGCTTTTGCCCTGTTGAGCGATGGCGAGCGCATCCGCGCCGACATCGGGCAGGCCCGCAGTGCCGCCGATCTGGTCGTCGTCACCGTGCATGGCGGCAAGGAAGGCGCAGACGCCGCCGGCACGCCCCAGGGCGACGAATACTTCATGCACGAATATCGCGGCGATTTGCGCAAGTTTGCCCACCTGTCGATTGACGCGGGCGCCAGCGCCGTCTTTGGCCACGGCCCGCATCTGGTGCGCCCTTATGAGCTATACCGGGACAAGCCGATTTTTTATTCGCTGGGCAATTTCGTCGGCTACCGCTCGCTGTCCACGCAGGGCAAACTGGCCAACTCCATCGTGGCCGAAGTGCGCTTGAGTCCCGATGGCAAACTGCTCGGCGCGGGCATCATTCCGCTTCGGCTGGACCGCTCCGGCATCCCCGCCGTCGATTACAGCGCGGACAATGTGCAGACCCTGAGCGGCCTGCTGCTCGACAAACTGGAGCAGCGCCCGGTGCTGGAGCTGGCCACCCGTCAGGCTGGTGCGCCGTAAGCGTAAAAAACGCCCAGGCAATCCTAAACGGCCAGACCCGAGCGCTCTCCGCCGGGCCGCCTGATGGGCACAATAGCCGCATGACCCAGCCCCTTTTTGAAGTCAGCCACCTGACAAAGCGCTACGGCGCCGCCACCGTCGTCAATGACCTGTCGTTTTCGATTGCGCCGGGCGAATGCCTGGGCGTGATCGGCCCGAACGGCGCGGGCAAAACCACCACCATCCGCATGTGTCTGGGGCTGACCAGCCCGGACGCGGGCAGCATCCGCTATTTTCCGGGCGGCGCGGCCAGTGGGAGCGGCGGCAATGGCGGCCCCGGCGCGGCCCTGTCGATGCCGCAGGACGCGCTGGCGATCAAGGAGCGGCTCGGCATCGTCAGCCAGTTCGACAGCCTGGACCCGGATTTTTCCTGCGCCGAAAACCTGCTGGTGTTCGGCCGCTACTTTGGCCTCAAAGACGCGGTGATTAAAGAGCGCATCCCCCGGCTGCTCGAATTTGCCGCGCTCACCCACAAGGCCGACGCCAAGCTGAGCGAGCTCTCGGGCGGCATGAAGCGGCGCCTGAGCCTGGCGCGCGCGCTGGTCAACGACCCGCAGTTGCTGCTGTTAGATGAGCCAACCACCGGCCTGGACCCGCAGGCGCGCCATCTGATGTGGGAGCGGCTGCAGCGCCTGGTGCAGCAGGGCAAATCGATCCTGCTGACGACGCACTTCATGGACGAGGCCGAGCGCCTGTGCAACCGCCTCTTGGTGCTCGACCACGGCCAGAAAATGACCGAAGGCACGCCGCGCGCCCTGATTGCGCAGAACCTGGAGCCCGATGTGGTGGAAGTCTATGGCGCAGGCGCCTTGGGCCTGATGGATTCGCCGCTCAAAGCGCTGGCGGCGCGGGTGGAAGTCAGCGGTGAAACCGTGTTTTTCTACACCAGCGACGCCAAGCGGCTGCTGGCCGCGCTGAATGACTACCCGGCGCTGCGCACGCTGCACCGCCCGGCCAATCTCGAAGATTTATTTCTCAAACTCACCGGACGCCAGATCCGCGAAGCCGCATGATGAACTCCACCGCGCAATCCACGCCCGCCGCCCAGCCCGCCCTGTTTCGCCCGCCGCAACTGAGCTGGCGCTGGTTTCCGGTATTTCGGCGCAACCTGCTGGTCTGGCGCAAGCTGGCCGTGCCCAGCCTGGTCGGCAACATCGCCGAGCCGCTCATCACGCTGGTGGCTTTTGGCTACGGGCTGGGCGCGCTGGTCGGGCAGGTGCAGCTGGGCGGCGTGGCCATGCCCTACATCCTGTTCCTGGCCAGCGGCTCGATCTGCATGAGCGCGATGAACGCGGCCTCGTTCGAGGCGCTGTACTCGGCCTTTTCGCGCATGCAGGTGCAGCGCACCTGGGACGGCATCATGAACGCGCCCGTGCAGCTCGACGACGTGGTGCTGGCCGAGATGCTCTGGGCGGCGTTCAAGTCGCTGTTTACCAGCGTGGTGATTCTGGGCGTGATGCTGGCGCTGGGCATCAGCCACAGCCCGCTGCTGCTGCTGGCCCTGCCGCTGCTCGCGCTGGTCGGCATCGTGTTTGCCAGCATTGCGCTGATTTTTAACGCGCTGGCCAAGGGCTACGACTTTTTCACCTATTACTTTTCGCTGTTCCTGACGCCGACGATGTTTCTGAGCGGCGTGTTTTTCCCGCGTGAGCAACTGCCCGGCGTGATGCGTGAGCTCTCTGGCTGGCTACCGCTGACCGCCGCCGTTGAACTGATTCGCCCGCTGTTTCTGGGGAAATGGCCCGCGCAGGCGGGGCTGCATCTGGCCGTACTGGTGCTGTATGCCGTGGTCGCTTTTTGGATCGCGCTGGCGCTCACGCGCAGGCGCTTTCGCAACTGAGCACCCAACACGGCGCTATTGAGCCACATCAATAATTTGTATTTATTTGTAATACAGACAGCGCCATTAAATGCTCCAATAGCCTGAAAATAGCCGAATTCCGTTCCTTATAACCATAAAAAGCCATGACTTACGAATATCAAATTTACATCTGGGTACAATCTAAAGACCAGCCAGAACCCACGACGTTTGAAGCTGCCAGCCAGACCATGCTCGCCCTGCAGACCAGCGATGCGCCTGCAAATGCGAAATTTGTCGCCTTGGTGGAAGAATTGCTCAAGCACCACCCCAGCCAGGCCTGCGACCCCGGCTGCACCCATTTAGTCTGGGGCGGCGACCCCCTTAAGGAAGCACAAGACAACGATCAAGCCATTTTCAGCCTGCACCTGCCGCAGGCTGACCGGGTCGCACTGCTTCGCCTAGTGGTGGAGACCGCCACCGCGCAGGGTCTGACTGTGTTTGATGCACAAATCGGCATGGTGTTCCTCGCCTCGGGGGTGGTTTTGCCAGAAGAACACGCCACATCCTGGGCGCTAATCAAGACACAGATGGATTCGGAAAACCTGTAAACCGGCGAGCCGCTCAACTCAAAAAACTGAGCCCGTGCGGAGACTGTTAAAAAAGAAAGATTCTGTGATGTTTTCAACGCAATCAAACCTGACCAAAAATGGCTTTCGCCTGCTGGCCGTCAGCCTGCTGGGCTGCACGGCGGCCGTTGCGCTGGCCCAGACGGCGCCAGCCTCCACGGCGATTCGCATCGGCGTGATCGCCCCCTTGAGCGGGCCTTCGGCCGACTTTGGCGTGCCCATGCTCAACGGCGTCAAGCTGGCCGTGGAGGAAATCAACACCGCCGGTGGCTACCTGGGCCGCAAGATCGAGCTACTGGTGCGCGACGACGAAGCCAATCCCGACAAGGGCCGCAAGGCCTCCGAAGACTTGGCTGCCCAGAAAGTCCTGGCGGCCATCGGCTTTTGCAACACCGGCGTGGCGGCCAGGTCGCTGGACGTGTTTCAGAGCCAGAAAATCCCCCTGATCATTCCCTGCGCTACCGGCACCCACCTCACGGCCACCTATCCGGCGCCCGAGAGCTATATTTTCCGCACCTCCGCCAAGGATGCTGTGCAGGCCAATTTTGTCGTGGACGACATTGTCAAGCGCGGCTGGACCAAGGTGGCCGTGTTTGCCGACAGCACCCCTTACGGGGAGTCGGGCCTGAAAGACGTGATCGCCGCGCTGGCCAGATACAAGCTCATTCCGGTCCACATTGCGCGTTTTCCCATCGGCGTCAAGGACGTGACGGCCGACCTCAAAACGGCCCGCGATGCCGGGGCCAACGCCGTGTTCAGCTACAGCCTCGGGCCGGAAAGCGTGGCCATTGCCCTGGGACGCAAAGAGCTGGGCTGGAAAGTGCCGCAGGTTGGCCCCTGGCCCCTGAGTTTTCCGGCTTATATAGACGGCGCCAAAGGGGCGGCAGAGGACACGCTGATGGCGCAGACCTTCATCGTCGAGCAACGCGGCAACGAGCGCCGGACCATTTTTCTGAACGGCTACATGGCCAAGTACCACCTCAAGAGCGTGCCCGCCGTCATTCCTGCCGCGCAGGCCTATGACAGCACCTACCTGCTGCTGTACAGCATGTTTGGCGTCAAGGGCACAGCGGACGGCCCGGCCATCAAGGCTTCGCTGGAAAATCTGTCCAAAATTTACTATGGCGCTGTCGCCACCTATGACAACCCGTTCAGCCCCAGTGACAAGGACGCTTTCACGCCCAACATGCTGCTGATGGGCCAAGTCAAGGACGGGGCGGTGACCTACGCCTACCCGGCCGACATCAAGCGCAACTTGTTCGTGCAGCGCAAGAAACAATAAGGGCAGCACCCCGCCCGCCCGAAGAGGCATAGCCTCTTCTCCCGGAAATCGGGCAGGCAATAAAAAAGCCACTGTCAAATTGACAGTGGCTTTTTTATTGCGGCTATCAGGTGGTCGGGTTCAAGTTCCCGGTGCGCGACACGCTGGAAATGCGCAGGGCAGAGCCGAATTTTGCAACCAACTATCTGGTGGCCATCACCCAGAAAGAACCCAGGCTGTTGTGGTGCCGGTGGCTGGCTAATTCAATTGTCAATAGCCTCGGGCTGCGTGACTGAGTGCTTCGCGCTTGGTGCATAGATTAAATCTATAACAAACATAAAAGCGATAGAACCAACAATAAAAATGGCAGCAACAGTCCATAAAATCCAGTGTTTATTGGACTTTGGCTTTGCTTCTGCTAACTTTTTTTCTTGCATCACGGTGAATTCCTATCTCTGACTGGGGGTTTTAGATTATGGCTTTGTCATGTAAACGGGCGATAGCCTGTTGCGACAAGGAATCCGTTACAAGCCCCTTGAACGAGCATTGCTGCGCAGTTCCG
This sequence comes from Burkholderiales bacterium, assembly GCA_038249155.1. Lineage (GTDB taxonomy): Bacteria > Pseudomonadota > Gammaproteobacteria > Burkholderiales > Burkholderiaceae_C > Polaromonas. The sequence goes on from JBBRWN010000006.1 coordinate 139,232, forward strand.
GGCTGGCCGGTGACGCTGGAGCCAAGCTTGTTGCGTCTGGTGCGGGGCTGGGTTCAATTCCACTTGGCGTAGAGCCAGCAACACAAAGCAGCCCCAACAACCCACAGCAGCCAGGTTTGTGAAACGGCGTAGGGATAGGCCATCAAGGCCACGCCGGTCCAGGTGAGTTCTGGCCTTTCTGCTTTTCGGCCCCGACGAAACGCCACATAGCCGACGATGCCAAAAAGAATCGAACCCATCAGGTAAGCCGGGCTGGGCAGCTCCAGGCCGAGGGCACCAAGGGAAGTCAGTTCATTCATTGCGGGGCATTTCCTGCAAAAGGCGGTGGTGGGTCCGATTTGAAAAATCGTCTTACATCCGCCCTCACATAGTTCAGACAATAAAAAACCCCACTACCAAATTGATAGCGGGGTCTTGAATGTTTTCAACAACTTAACTGGTGGCCTGGGGCGGAATCGAACCACCGACACAAGGATTTTCAATCCTCTGCTCTACCGACTGAGCTACCGGGCCTGAGCTTTTAATTATATATCAGCTCAAAGGCAATTTTTTCGCCCAGGCCGCCTGAAATTTAACTACTTCGCTTGCCCCGGCTCAAATCGACACCTAATTGCTTGAGTTTTCGGTACAAATGGGTGCGCTCCAGGCCGGTTTTTTCGGCCACGCGGGTCATGGAGCCACCCTCCTTGGTCAGGTGAAACTCGAAATAGGCTTTTTCAAACTCGTCACGGGCATCGCGCAGCGGTTTTTCCAGAAAAAAACTCTGGGTTGCCTGCGGTCCGGGGTCGGCAACCGCCATCAGCATACCGCCGGGCAGAACAGCTTCTGCCGTGAAATCGGCCAGGCAAGCCAGAGAGCTGGGCGTGGCGCTGCTGGCGCTGGCCAGGGGACGGGCGAGGTTTCTGGCCAGCCCCTGCTCGACCGCCTTGAGCAGCTTTTGCAGCGTGATGGGTTTTTCCAGAAAAGCTATGGCGCCGATTTTCGTGGCCTCGACTGCCGTGTCGATGGTGGCGTGTCCGCTCATCATGATGACCGGCATGGTCAGCAGGCCGCTGGACGACCACTCCTTGAGCAGCGTCACGCCGTCGGTGTCGGGCATCCAGATGTCGAGCAGCACCAGATCGGGCCGGGCAGTGGCACGGGCCAGACGGGCCTGGGCGGCATTTTCCGCCAGATCGACCTGATGCCCCTCATCATTGAGAATTTCTGAGAGTAGGTCGCGTATGCCCAGCTCGTCATCGACCACCAGAATATTTGCCATGATTGAATTGCTGCCCTGCCTGTTATTGACGATTGTGCCGATGATGTGGTGATGTGTTAACTGGCGCCGCCCGCTCAAGCCGCAAGCGCAAATGATAACGACACTTGCGCCCCCTGAATCACGCCGTCTATGACCCGATTGCTGATATCAATGCGCGCACCGTGTTCATCGGCGATTTTCTTGACCACCGCCAGCCCCAGGCCCGAGCCTTTGACCTTGGTCGTGACATAGGGCTCAAAGGCCCGCTTGAGGATGTGCTCTGGAAAACCCGAACCATTGTCCCGCACCGTCAGGCGTACCCGGTTGGAGGCTTCAGAATAATCAGTCTTCAGCGTCACCAGCGCATTTTCCTTGCCCTCCTGGACATCCTGTGCATTTTGCAGCAGGTTGTGGATCACCTGGCGCAGCAGCTGGGCATCGCCCTGAATGGGCCGGGCGTTCGGGTCAAGTTCGGTGATGACGGGCACCACGGCATTGTCACTGAGGTAGAGCTGCATCACCTCGCTGACCAGCGCATTGAGATCGACCGGCGCCAGCTCGGCGGCAGGCAGCCGGGCGTAGTCGCGAAACTCGTTGACCAGCCGCTTCATGGCTTCGACCTGATCGACGATGGTCTTGACCGATTTGGTCAGCAGCGCCTGCCCGGCCGGATCGAGCTTGCCGGTCAGCTTCATCTCCAGGCGCTCAGCCGAGAGCTGGATCGGCGTGAGTGGGTTCTTGATCTCGTGCGCCAGTCGGCGGGCGACTTCGCCCCAGGCCCGCGCCCGCTGGGCCGAGACCATGTCGGAGATGTCGTCAAAGACCAGCAAATACTCCTCGGTGCCGGGCATTTTGGCGCCGCGTGCGATCAGGGTGATGGCGTTGTCGCTGGCGCCGTGACCGGCTGCGTGCAGCTCGAACGACTGCTGCCAGTGCGCCAGCGTCTGCGGCGTGTTGTTGTTGCTCAGGTAGTCGGCGAACTGGGCCAGCACCTCTTTGGCAAACTCTTCGAGACCGGGCACCTGGCCCAGCGGCTGGCCGAGGTAGTCTTCCAGCGGTGCGCGCAAGATACTGTTGGCGCCCGGATTGCTCGACTGCAAGCGCCCGCCGACATCGAGCACGATGACGCCCGCTGTCAGGTTGTCCAGAATGGTCTGCAGGTTCGCGTGGGAGGCGTTCACCTGGCTCATGCTGCGCTGCACGGCCGAGCGGGCGTCGGCCAGCTGCTGGGTCATCTCGGCAAAGGAGCGGGTCAGGCCGCCCAGCTCGTCCTTGCCGCTGAGCGCGGCCTTGGGCGTCAGGTCGCCCAGCGCCACCTGCTTGACGCCTTCGGCCAGCAGCAGCAGCGGCTTGGCCAGCTGGTTGCCTAGGATGACGGCCAGCACCACCGCGCCCAGCACGGCCAGAAACAGGCTCAGCGTCAAAGTGCCGATGTACATCTTGCGCAGCCCGCTGCGCGCCAGCGCGCGCTCCTGGTATTGGCGGTTGGCTTCCTGCACGGCAATCGCGTTGGCCGCCAGCGTGGCGGGCAGCGCCGTGGTGACCTGCAAAAAGCGCGATTGCCCGAGCACATTGAGATGGGAGTTGCTCACCACCGCAATGGCCTTGATGCGCGGGGCGGGCGCGGGCGCGGGTGGGCCCGGATCGGTACCCAGTTCACCATTGCCGCCGGGCATCACCTCGTCCAGCCCCTCGATCTGCGTCGCCACGCGCTGGCTGCGGGCGCTGCGCAGCTGCGGCACCGAGGGGCGCTCGGGCTGCAGCAAAAACCGCGACTCGCCCGCGCTGGCAATCAGCTGGCCAGAGGCGCTCCAGAGCACCACGTCGCTGGCCGAGAGCTGCTCGCGCAGATGCTCGAGCGGCACACCGGCCAGCGCGTCCGGTATGTCAGCCAGGGAAATAGCCGCCTGGCGCGTCTTGTTGCCCAGATCGGCAGCCAGGGTGTCCAGCGTGGCGCGGCCCAGGTTCAGGCCAGCGGCCAGCGCGCCCTCGACCTCGACATCAAACCAGCTCTCAATCGAGCGCGAGACGAACTGGTAGGAGACGACATAAATCATCAGGCCCGGCAGCAGCCCGACCAGCGCAAAGATCGCCGCCAGCTTGAGCAGCAGCCGGCTGCCAAAATGCCCCCGGCGCAGGCGCAGCAGCAGGCGCAGCACCATCCAGCTGATGACCAGCACCAGCAGGCTGGCGACTGCCACATTCAAGCCAAACAGCAGCGTGTAATTGCGCTCGTACAGCTCGCGGTTGTCGGTGGCCTGGGTCAGCAGGAACAGCAGCACCAGCGCCAACGCCACCACCAGGCCGATGCCCGCGCCTACGCCCCAGCGAAAAGCCGCGCTGCTTTTAAGCCGAATCAGAGGGCCAGGCACATTCATTTGCCCACCTCCGCGCCGAGCGCTGAGGCTGCCGGCGCCGCTGGCAATTCTGGTAGGGCCGACATTGTCGGCGCCGCAGCTGCAGCCGACACCAGCCGCAGCGGCTCCTTGACCTTCGCAACAATCGTCCAGTCCCGCTGCCCGGCCACGCCGATCTGGAACGGTCGCGGCAGCTGCGACAAATCGAGCCGGAAATTCAGGCTCAGCAAATAGGCCGCATCGGGGTCCAGCTCGGACGCCTCGGCAATGCGCCAGCGCGCCACCCGCTGCACCGCCGACAGCGCTTCGGGCAGGGTGTCGTAGTGCTGGCTCAAGGTGGCGCGCAGGCCGGTCGAGCCGCTGATGAGGCCCGGAACAATGTTGACGCGCCAGCGCCGGGTCAGCGGCTGGTAAGACAGGCGCAGCGTGCGGGCGGCGCTGGTCACGCGCGGATTGCTCCAGTACCAGCGGTCGCGGTAAATATCGGCTTCAATGACGAAAAATGCCGGAATCCCCTTGAGCAGCGCATCCTCGACCACCGCCGACAGCTCAAAGCGGACCAGGGCCGACAGGTAAATCCCGTCGTCGGCCCGTTCCGTGCGCAACTGGCTGACTTCGGTGGCGGCGCTGGCGCCCGCCAGCAGCAGGCTCAGGCTGCAGCCGATCAGAAAGCGCGTCAGCGCCTCAAGGGCGGCGTTTTTCGAGGCTGGCGTAGTAAAAACCATCATGCTCACGCAGCGAATTGTCCGAAAAAGCGCTCTGCCCGGCGCCCGACTGGGGCAGCAAATGGCCCGGCGAAGGCAGCAGCGCCGCATCCGCGTGGCGGCTGACAAAGGCCTGCACCTGCTGCGCGCCCTCGGCCTTGAACACCGAACAGGTGCAATAGACCAGCCGCCCGCCCGGCGCCAGCAGCGGCCACAGGGTTTCCAGCAGATGGGCCTGAATCGCCGCCAGCTGAGAAATGTCCGTCGGGCGGCGCAGCCAGCGCACATCCGGGTGGCGCCGCACAATGCCCGAGGCGGTGCAGGGCGCGTCCAGCAGGATAGCGTCGTAGAGATGACCGTCCCACCAGTCGTCAGGCCGACCGGCGTCGCCTGCCACGATGTGCGCCTGCAGGCCCAGGCGCTGCAGGTTTTGCCCGATGCGCTGGCAGCGGCGCGGGTCGATGTCCAGCGCGGTCACGTCGGCGTCGGCCAGTTCCAGCAGGTGCGCGGTTTTTCCACCGGGGGCGGCGCAGGCGTCGAGGATGTTCAGGCGGGCATGGCCCTCGCCTGCCCTCAAGCCGTCCAGCAGCAGCGGCGCGGCCAGCTGGGCGGCGGCGTCCTGCACCGAGAAATGCCCCTGGGCAAAACCGGGCAGCGACGGCACCGAGCGGGCCGACATCAGGATCACGCCGTGGGCGCCCACCGGATCCGCGTTGATGCCGGCCAGCGCCAGCGCGTGCAGGTAGTCAGCCTGCGTCGTCTTGCGCGGGTTGATGCGCAAAATCAGCGGCGCTTGGCTGTTGTTGGCCTGCAAGATCGCCTGCCACTGGGCCGGATGGTCTTTGCGCACGCGGTCTATCCACCACTGCGGATGGTTCCAGACGGCTTGCGGGCTTTTGTCGCTCAGCGCCATCAGGTCTGGCTGCTCGCGCAGGAAGCGGCGCAGGCAGCCGTTGATGAAGCTGGCCTGGTGCTGCGTGGCTTCGCTGCGCTTGGCCGCTTCGACCGCCTGATCGACCAGCGTGTGGGCGGTGTACGGCGTGTCGCCTTCGGAGCAGCACAGCGCCAGCGCCACGCACAGCAGCGCGTCGGCTTCGGGCGGCGGCGCTCGCTTGGCCAGTTGCTGGCGCAGCGCTTCGGCGCGGCCGAGCCAGCGCAGCGCGTGAAAAGCCAGCGCCTGCACGCCGGGGCGCAGCGCAGCATCGACATCGTCGAGCGCGGGCGTCATCGACTGGCCATCGCGCACGGCCAGCAGCACCGAGGCGGCGCCCTGCAGTTGACGCCACAGCGGGACTTGGGCGGGGGAAACGGAGTTCAGTGGGTCTTGCATTGTTTTGTCTAAAGCCGCCCGGAAGGCGGGAAATCCCGCTATTAGACCAGCCCCGCCGCAGACGCCTCGGTCCGTGGGGGCAAGGCGCTCATCGGCCGGCCGTAAATGCGGCGGATGCGCTCGGCCAGCGGCGGGTGGCTGGCAAACCAGTGGTCATGGGTGGCGGGGTCGCTGACCAAGAGCATGTGCTGCACAGCGGGATGCAGACTCAGCGCCGATTTCAGTCCCTGTGCCTGCGCCTGTGCCTCTTCGCTCGCGGCCTTGCGCAGCACGCCGCCCAGCCCTTCCTTGCTGCGGGTGAATTGCACCGCCCGGGCATCGGCCAGGAACTCGCGCTGGCGCAACACCGCCGCCTTCAGCACCCGCCCGGCCAGCCAGCCTAGACACCCTGTGGCCTTGATGGCAAAGCCGGGCCAGGCCAGAAAAGAACGACGCCCCTGCTCATCGGGCTCGCACATGCTGGCGCCCATCGTGAAAATCATCTCCAGCCCGAAGACCATGCCGGCCAGGCGCATGTTCAGCCGCGTGTCGCCCTCGCGCAGGTGGCTGAATTCGTGGGCCAGCAAGCCCATCAGCTCATCGCGGGTCAGGTTGTCAAGCGCGCCCTGGGTGACGGCGACTACGGCGTCGTCCTCGTCCCAGCCGGCCGCAAAGGCGTTGATGCTGTTGTCACGCGACAGCAGCATGGCCAGCGGCGGCTTCATGCTGGCGGCAATGGCCAGCTCCTGCACGATGTTGCACAGCCGCTGCTCGGTCGTCTCGCGGCTGGTCGGCCTGGCCTCGCGGGCACCGGCCCGGCGCGCCAAGGCTTCGCCGCCGCCGTCCAGCGCCGAGGTTTCCACCCACCAGCCGCCCAGCACAAACAGCAGCGTCATGGCCGTATTCACGCTGAAAAAATACGCCGGGTAGCCGTGAAACCCCAGCGGGCTCAAGCGCCAGACCAGCGCCAGCGCGCCATTGACGGCCAGCACCAGCGCCACCACCGTCAGGGCAAACAGCAGCAGCAGGCGCCGGGTTTGGGCTCTGGCCTGCTCCTGCGCTTCAAAAAATCGCATGGCGCCGGGGCCTCACATCTGGACGCGCAAAGTCTGGCGCTCGGCGGCGCTCTCGGTGGCCTGCAGCATCGCCGAGGGCGCAAAGCCAAACAGCCGGGCAATCAAGAGCGCCGGAAACTGGCCCTGGGCGTTGTTGTAGTCGAGCACGGCGTCGTTGTAGGCCTGGCGCGAAAAGCCGACCTTGTTTTCGGTGCTGGTCAGCTCTTCGCTGAGTTCGCGAATCGTCTGGTCGGCCTTGAGGTCGGGATAGGCCTCGGCCACCGCGAACAGGTGCGTCAGGCTGCCGCTGAGCGCCTGCTCGGCGGCAGCCAGCGCGACGATGCCCTCGGCCCTGGCCGGGCGGCTGCGCACGGCATCAACGGCGCTGCGCGCCTGGTTGCGCGCGGCAATCACCGCTTCTAGCGTGCTGCTTTCGTGTTGCAGGTATTTTTTCGCCACTTCCACCAGATTCGGGATCAGGTCGTAGCGGCGCTTGAGTTGCACGTCGATCTGGCCAAAGGCGTTGGCAATCGTGTTTCTCAGCCGCACCAGCCGGTTGTAGGCGCCCACCGCCCAGAACAGCAGCATGGCCAACAGGGTAAGCAGGACAATCGTGGGCACAGACATTGAAAATTTCCTTGAAGCGAGGGAAGGGATCGGGGACGCCAAGAGATTAACCCGATTTTCACCCCGCCAGCCAGACAAAAAAAAGCCCCGCACCGTTTGACGTGTGCGGGGCCGGGCACTTTTCAGTGCGCCGTGCAGTGAGCGGAATTACTCGGCCGCTGCATTCTCGTCAGCGGCTTGCGCGTGAGCGGCTTCCAGCTCGGCGGCTTCGGACTCGGCAATGGCGCGGCGCTCGGAGTCGTCCATCGCGTCCTTGGCCTTGCGCGCTTCGTGGTAAGCCATGCCGGTGCCCGCTGGAATCAAGCGACCGACAATCACGTTTTCCTTCAGGCCGCGCAGCTCGTCGCGCTTGCCCATGATGGCCGCCTCGGTGAGCACGCGCGTCGTTTCCTGGAAGGAAGCGGCTGAAATGAACGAGTCGGTGGACAGCGACGCCTTGGTGATACCGAGCAGCAAGTTGCTGAAAGTCGCCGGGATTTTGCCGTCGGCCAGCAGCGCGTCGTTGGCGTCCAGCATGGCAGAACGCTCGACCTGCTCGCCAGCGATGTAGTCGGAGTCACCGACGTTCTCGACGACCACACGGCGCAGCATCTGGCGAACAATCACTTCGATGTGCTTGTCGTTGATCTTCACGCCCTGCAGACGGTACACGTCCTGCACTTCATCGACGATGTAGCGGGCCAGCTCGGCCACGCC
>JBBRWN010000007.1:0-144880 GCA_038249155.1 Burkholderiales bacterium
ATTTTTCAATATTTCGAAGTCTGATTTTTTCTTCGTCAGAAAGGGTAAAAGGTTGAACTTTCATGTCTGTCAGTGTTGAATAATTATTGCCATTTTAGCACTTAATTAAAAGTGCAGTTAATTTATTATTACCGACTTATCGTGATGTCGGGCACCGGCGCCGATGGCGCAGTGGGGCTGGCCCGCATCAAGGAGCAGGGCGGCATCACGCTGGCCCAGGCGCCCGACGACGCCGAGTACGACAGCATGCCCAAAGCCGCCATTGCCACCAGCGTGGTCGATTTCGTGCTGAACGCGGCCGATATGCCGGAGCGGCTGGTGCATTTGTGGGCCAATGCCCGGCAGATTCATCTGCCCAAAAGTGATGATTTTTCAATACAGGTGACGGCGGAACGAAACGTGGAGACTGCCAGACAGGCCGAGATGGCCTTGCATGACATCATGAGCTTGCTGCACGGCTACTCGAAAAACGATTTTCACCATTACAAGCGCGCCACCGTGCTGCGCCGCATCGAGCGTCGGCTGCAGGTCAACGCTCTGCCCGATTTGCCGACTTACCGCGATTTCCTGCGCGCGCACCCCGAAGAGGCCAAGCCGCTGCTGCAGGACATGCTGATCAGCGTGACCAACTTCTTTCGCGACCGCGAGGCGTTTGAAACCCTGGAGCTCGATGTGTTTCCCAGCCTGCTCGAAAACAGCCGGGCGCAGGAGGGGTCGTTGCGGGTCTGGGTGGTCGGCTGCGCCACCGGTGAAGAGGCTTACTCCATCGCCATGCTGCTGTGCGAGCAGATGGCGCTGCGCCACTGCACCGCAGAGCTGCAGGTGTTTGCCACCGATATCGACGAGCGAGCCATCAGTGTCAGCCGCAACGCCCTGTACCCGGCCTCCATCCTGGCCGATGTCTCGCCGGGGCGGCTGGGGCAGTTTTTTGTCCGCGAGCAAGACCAGTACCGGGTCGTCAAATCGGTGCGGGAAAAAGTGCTGTTTGCCGAGCACAACGTGCTGCGCGATCCGCCCTTTTCGCGGCTGGACCTGATTTGCTGCCGCAACCTGCTCATCTACCTGGACCGGGAAGCGCAAAAACGCATCCTGGAGATGTTCCGCTTTGCCCTCAAGCCGTCGGGCTATCTGTTTTTGGGCACTTCGGAATCCAGCGATGCTGCGCCCAGCCTGTTCACGGTGGTGGACAAAAAAAATCGTATCTTCAAAACCAACCCGCACGCTCACACCAACCGCCATCTGTCTTTGCAAGGGGATTCTGCGTTGCACCGATCAGTTCAAAAGCGTCCTATAGATAAAGAGAGTCGGCGCGAATCCATGCTCCCCTCGGTGGCCGAGCTGCACCGCAAATACATTGACAAGGTGGTCTCGCCCAGTGTGCTGCTGGACAGTCGCCACAATGTGCTGCATATGTCTGAGGACGTGGGCAGATTTTTGTTTCATGGCGGCGGTGCGCCTTCGGTGAACCTGCTGGCCAATGTGCAGTCAGCCCTTCGCACCGAACTGCGCACCGCGCTTTTCCAGGCCACCCAGTCAGCTAGCAGCATTCAAACCCGGCCGGTGTCGATTCAGCGCGGCGACAGCCCGGTTTACGTTCAGATGAACGTGAGGTTTTTTGGCGAAGCGGGCAGTGAATCAGGCTTGTTTCTGGTGATGTTCAATGAAGTTCCCGCCAGCCAGCCCAGCGCCTTGCCCGAAGTCCACCCCGATGACGCGATCCGGTTTCATCAGCTTGAAACCGAGATCAGTCAGCTCAAGGCGCAACTGCAAGAAACCGTTGAGCAGACGGAGCGCTCGAATGAAGAGCTCAGAGCCACCAATGAGGAGTTGCAGGCCATCAATGAAGAGCTGCGTTCAGCCAGCGAGGAGCTCGAAACCAGCAAGGAGGAGCTTCAGATCATCAATGAAGAGCTGACCACGGTGAACTTCGAGCTGAAGGTGAAGGTGGATGAAACCAGCAAGATCAATGACGACCTGCAAAACCTGATTGCTTCCTCCGACATTGCCACCGTGTTTATCGACCGGGGCCTGCGCATCAAGCGCTACACCCCGCAGGCGACCAGCATTTTCAACTTGATTACCTCGGATGTTCAGCGCTCCCTGCTCGACATCACCCACCGGCTTGATTACGAAGCACTGGCCGGTGATGTCGCGGATGTTTTCAAGAGCCTGAACGTGGTGGAGCGCCAGGTTAGCAGCAGTGATGGCAAACAGTATCTGGCCCGCATCCGGCCCTACCGCACGATGGATGACCGCATTGACGGGGCGGTGCTGACTTTTGTCGATGTGACGGCGCTGCACCGGGCAGAAGAAGAACTGCGCGTCGGTCGGGAGCTCCTTCGCATCGCCGCCGAAACCACCAAGGACTACGCCATTCTCACGGTCGATGAGGAGGGCATTATCACTACCTGGAACCTGGGCGCTCGGCGCATTTTCGGCTATGACGAAAAAGAAGTGATCGGCCAGAATTTCTCCCTGCTGTTTACGCCTGAAGACCGCGCTGCCAGTGCGCCGCAAGATGAATTGAGTTGTGCCCGCGATCAGGGTAGTTGCCCGGATGATCGCTGGCATCAGCACAAGGATGGCAGCATTTTTTTCTGCAGTGGCGTGGTGACCCGCATGGAAGACGCAGCCGGAGGGTTTGCCAAGATTGCGCGCGACATGACAGAGGTCAAGGTTCAGCAGGCCAGCCGTGATGAGCAACTGGTCCGGGAGCAGGAGGCCAACGAATTGAAGGACCAGTTTCTGGCCGTCATGTCGCATGAACTCAAGCACCCGCTCAACCTGATCCAGGTCAATGCCGAGCTGCTGATCAGCCAGCCGGAAGTGCGGGCGCTGCCAGCGGTGACCCGTGCCGGAGAAACCATCCGGCTGGCGGTGGCCAGCCAGACCAAGATCATTGACGATTTGCTCGACCTCTCGCGGGTGCGCACCGGCAAGCTCACACTCATGCTGGCGCCTGTGGCGCTCAATGAGGTGGCAGCGTCGATTGCCGCCGCCGCCCAGGATGCGGCCCAGAAAAAAGGCCTGAGCCTGAAATACCACTGCAGCAAAGATGAGGTGCTGGCTCTGTGCGATCGGGTGCGGACTGAGCAGATCGTCTGGAACCTGATCAACAACGCCATCAAGTTCACCCCGGCTGGGGGCTCCGTCAGCCTGCATCTGGCGCAGGAAGGCGGTTTTGCCAAGTTCACCGTGAGCGATACCGGCCAGGGTATTGCGCCGGAGTTTTTGCCACAGGTCTTTGGCCTGTTCATGCAGGGGCCGCACCAGGTGACTAGCCAAAATGCCGGTCTGGGGGTCGGTTTGACGCTGGTGCGCGATCTGGCCGTGGCCCAGGGCGGCAAGGTTCTGGCCGAGTCGGTGGGCCTGGATAAAGGCGCGTCTTTTACCGTCTGGCTGCCTCTGGTTGGCAGCATGGCGCCGCCCGCAAAGGCAGCGCCGTCCCACACCAGCTTGAGCGGCCTGAGAATTTTGGCTGTCGATGACGTGCGCGATTTGCTGGAGCCTTTTGCCGATTTGCTGTGTCTGGAAGGCGCGGATGTCGATATCGCCACCGGTGGCCAGGAGGCGCTAGGCCTGTTGAAGAGCGGGTCTTACGATATCTTGATTTCCGATATTGGCATGGACGGTATGGACGGCTATGAGCTGATCCGGGAAATCAGAAAGAACCCCCAATGGAGCGGGCTTCAGGCCATTGCCCTGAGCGGCTTTGGCCGACAGGTGGATGTGACCCGCGCCTTGCGCAGCGGCTTTAATATCCATCTGACCAAACCGGCCAGTGTGGCGCATATCTGCCAGACCATCGCACAGCTTTCGCTTAAAGCGAAAAACTGAGCGTTACAAAAAGGGCAACTTAAAACCTGTGTATGAGTTTTTTTGAGGTGCCACTTGTTATAACCTTTGCCGGAGATCGTTTTGGCCGGTATCTTGTTACTCTGACGGGTTGTGCGCCGCTTCCCGGCCAGCGCCAGAAAAACTCCCGACAGCCATATCGCCCAACCTTATTGGTAACCGAATGAATCCTTCACAGATACCGACGATTTTGAATCGAAGTGCGGCTTTGCCCGCCATGTCGGAGCAGCAAGTTGAGGCGGCTCGGTATGCCGTTCTCAGGCGGCTGTCGCCCGCGCTGCGGCACCAGATGGTTAGGCATCTGCAGCCGATTGGGCTGATTTACGGCGTGATGGATCACAGGCTTTCGCGCGGGGACGGCGATGTGCAGGCGCTGCGCGTTCATGCGGACAAGATGAACGAGTTTGCCAAAGCCGCTTTGACCCAGTGCATAGACATAGGCAGCTGGCTGGCGCCGGAGCCGGACACGCGGGTCGGGCTGGAGGCTGGCGTGATGGAGTGTGTCGGCCTGCTGGCCACAACCCTGCATTTCCGGGGTTTTCGCTTGGTCAATGATGTAGAAGATCTGCGCTGCCAGGTTCGGCTGGGCGCTTTGCGCATGGTGTTGATTGCAGTCCTGCTGGAGGTCACCGATGGCCTGGATGAGCCGGCCACCCTGACACTCAGCGCCAGCGCGGGCGAGGGCACAGTCACGCTGCGGCTGCAGGTCACGCCGCGCGAAGAAGGCAGCGTGGAGAACTATGACGGCGGCTACCGCAAGCTCGTCTGGAGCGATGTGCAGGCACTGGCCGGTGCCGAAGCGGTGAATCTGTCGCGTGAGGATGCGCTGGTTACGATGCGTTTTCCCATTGAGGCTGAGCCTTTTGTGGCCTGAGCTTCTGGCATGATGCCGGGCTGAACTGCCTGAGCGCCGTGCCAGGGCGGGACTTTGTTTTTCTTGAAAGGTTGTCAATGGCTATCGGCTGGCTGACTATTTTGCAAAGTGTTCCGTGGGCGGACATGGTGAGCCATGCGCCAAAAGTCGCGAGTGGCGCCCGAAAGTTGTGGGATTCTGTCGGAAAAAATGCAGCTGAAACGCCGCAAGCAGCGGCTCGAACCCGGTTTCCCCTGCCAGCCGAGGCGCAGAGCCTTGGCGCGCTGCAATCGCGCATTGATGAGCTGGAGTCGGCTTTTGAGGTCGCCCAAAGCCGCATGGCGGCCTCTGCGGGGCTGATGGATGAACTGGTCGCGCAAAACAAGCAGTTGAGCGTTTGCCTTGAAAGCCAGCGTAGGCGCTTGGGCTGGCTCGCTGGCCTGCTGGGCGTGACCGGCCTGATGGCCGCTGGCAGCCTCGCCGTGGGACTCCTGCGTTGAAGCGAGAGGGCATTCTGGCCCGGTTAATTTTCGACTCTGGCGCGGCAAATGAGACCTTGGCGCCGTTGAGGGTTGCACTTTGAGTTAGGATGGAAACGCAAGCTTTTTAAAGCAGGCTTGATGCGGTAAATGAACCGTATTCACTTTTGATGCAAAGGAAAACGAAACATGCAAGTTCAAGTTAACACCGGAAAAAATATCGAAGGTGGCGAGCGCCTGGCCCAGTACGTCAAGGCCACCGTCGATGCCAAGCTGCACCGTTTCGTTGAGCAGGTCACGCGGGTCGAAGCCCACCTGAGCGAAGAAAACAGCCATAAAACCCACGATGAGGACAAAAAATGCGTGCTCGAAGCCCGGCCTGCAGGCAAGCCGCCAGTGGCTGTGACGCATCTGGCCGCCACGCTGGACCAGGCCATTCACGGCGCGGTTGAAAAAATGGAGCGGGTGCTGGAAACCACGTTCGGCCATAGCCACCACCCAAAGGCGGTTCCGGTGTCTGACATCGCCTGATGTTTTAAGCTGAAATTTTCTGGCGCACGGCTTGTTTCACAAGCAGCGCGCCAGCTGCAAAAATGGCGCCAGCCGCGCCGCCGCCGGGTTTCAATCCCGGCGTTCTTTTTTCTGCCGCTGCGGCATTTCCCTTACATCGTAATTTCAAAGCGTGCGTCGCCCATGTCCCGGCTCAAGGGTTTGAGCCCGGTCATGATGGCCTGGTCTTCGGATTTTTCCCACAGCGCGATGACTTCGCGCTCGGCGTCGTGGTCGGCGTTGGCGAGTTCTTCGGGCGTCAAATGGGCGGTTAGTGCGCGCGCCAGCAGGCAGGCTTGCAGCGTCGGTACGACATAAGACGCGCCGCCGACGCCCGCTTCCAGCGCCATGCGAAAGCGCAGTTCTGCGGCCCGGCGCTGCTGGGCGCTCAGGCCGGTGGCGCCGACCATTTTGACGTTGTAAGGTTGGGTGGACTCGGTGCTGTCGCTCATGAAGGGTTCCGTTGAGAAGTGGGTGTTGAAAGGGTTGTCACTGGCGTGGCGCTGGCCGCATTGGCCTTGAACGGGCTGCGCTGCGCTAGATCGTCGAGGTAATTGTCGATGCCAGCGCCTTCGCGCTCCAAAAAGCGCTCGACCGCGTCGGCAAAGGCCGGGTGCGCCAGCCAGTGGGCGCTGGTGGTTTTGACCGGCAGCAGGGCGCGCGCCATTTTGTGTTCGCCCTGGGCGCCGCCTTCAAAGCGCTGGAAACCGTGCGCGATGCACCAGGCCAGCGGCTGGTAGTAGCAGGCTTCAAAGTGCAGGCAATCGACCCGCTCCAGCGCGCCCCAGTAGCGGCCGTAGGCGGTTTTGACGGGGTTTCCATTTTCAAATTTTCCTGCCGTGCCTCCAATGTCTGCAATGTCTGCAATGGCTGAAGGCGGAGTACTGACAGCGATCAGGCTCGCCGCCACCGGCTGGCCGCCGCGCTCGGCGATGAAGAGCAGCCAGTTTTGCGGCATGGTGCTGGCCATGCGCGCAAAGAAATCGCGACTCAGGTAGGGCGCGTTGCCGTGCTCGTAGTAGGTGCGCGCATAGCAGCGGTAGAAAAAATCCCAGTCGGCGGCGCTGATGTCGCGCCCCAGCGACCAGCGGAAAGTCACGCCCGCTTCTTGCACCTTGCGCCGCTCCTGGCGGATTTTCTTGCGCTTTTCCTGGCTCAGCGACATCAGGAAATCGTCGAAATCGCGGAAGGCGCACGCCGCATTCGTCCAGTGAAACTGCACCGTGTGGCGCAGCATCAGACCGGCTTCTTCGCAGGCGCTCACGTCCTCGTCGGCGGCAAACAGCAGGTGCAGCGACGACAGATTTTCCTGCCCGCACCAGGCCACCAGCGCCTTGAGCAATAAAACGCGCTCAGCGGCATTGCGCGCCAGCAGCCGGGCGCCGGGCACTGGCGTGAAGGGCACGGCGACCAGGGCCTTCGGGTAGTAGGGCAGGCCGTTTTGCTGGTAAGCATTGGCCCAGGCGTGGTCAAACACATACTCGCCGTAGGAATGGGTTTTCAGATAAACCGGACAGGCGCCCGCCAGCGCGTCGTCCTGCCAGAGCGTGACAAAGCGCGGCGTCCAGCCGCTTGCCGGGCTGGCGCAGGCGCTTTCGTGCAGCGCGGCCAGGTATTCGTGGCGCATGAAGGGGTTCAGGCCTTCGCTGGGGTTTTGCGCGGCCAGCAGCGCGTTCCAGTCGGCGCCAGGCAGCGCCAGCGGCGAGTCCAGCACGCGGATGACATAATCGTTTGCGTTGTTTTCCATCTGTTTTCGGGGTTCGTTTTCTACCATGCCACTCAAAATCTGCGTTGCCCAATTGAACTATTGCGTGGGCGACATGCCGGGCAATGCGCAAAAAATCATTGACGCAGCCCGCGCCGCTTACCAGGACGGCGTGCGCCTGCTGCTCACGCCCGAGCTGGCCATTTGCGGCTATGCGGCCGAAGACCTGTTTTTGCGGCCTTCTTTTATCGCAGCCTGTGATGATGCCGTGAATCGGGTGGCCCGCGAGCTGGCCGGGTTAAAAGGCTTGACGGTGGTCGTGGGCGCGCCGACGCAGGGCAGCAGCGGCCAGGGGCTGCGCACCAAAAGCGTCGCCGTGCAGCAGCGCCACAACGCAGCCATCGTGCTGCGCGAAGGCCAGCGCATCGCCAGCTACGCCAAGCGCGAGCTGCCCAACTACCAGGTGTTTGACGAGCGCCGCTATTTCACGCCGGGGCAGGACAGCTGCGTGTTCGAGGCGCTGGGCGAGGGCGGTGAGCCGATTCGCGTCGGCCTGCTGATCTGCGAGGACGCGTGGTTTGAAGCGCCTGCGCGGCAGGCCAAAGAAGCGGGTGCCGAACTGCTGCTGGTCATCAACGCCTCGCCGTTTCACGTCGGCAAGGGCAGCGAGCGCGAAGTGATGATGGGCGAACGCTGCCAGGCCACAAGCTTGCCGCTGGTCTATGCGCACCTGGTCGGCGGCCAGGACGAAATCGTGTTCGAGGGCCACTCGTTTGCCTTGCAGGCGGACGGCGCGCTGGCCGGCCGGGCCGAGAGCTTTCGCGAAAACCTGTTTCAGATCGAGGCCGTGCGCGGCGCTGGGGCGGTGGAACTGAGCGCCGCCATCGCGCCACCGCGCAGCCCGGAGGCCGACCTGTGGGACGCGCTGGTGCTGGGCGTGCGCGACTACCTGGGCAAGAACGGCTTTCCGGGCGCGCTGCTGGGGCTGTCCGGCGGCATTGATTCGGCGCTGGTGCTGGCGATTGCCGTCGATGCGCTGGGCGCCGACAAGGTGCGCACGGTGATGATGCCTTCGCCCTACACGGCCGATATTTCCTGGATTGACGCGCGCGAGATGGCCGAGCGCATGCAGGTGCGCTACGACGAAATTTCCATCGTTCCGCAGTTTGAAGCCTTCAAAGCCTCGCTGGCGGGCGAATTTCAGGGGCTGGCCGAAGACACCACCGAGGAAAACATTCAGGCGCGCATTCGCGGCGTGTTTTTGATGGCGCTGTCGAACAAATTCGGCGCCATCGTGCTGACCACCGGCAACAAAAGCGAGATGGCCACCGGCTACTGCACGCTGTACGGCGACATGGCGGGCGGCTTTGCCGTCATCAAGGACTTGTTCAAGACGACAGTGTTCAAGCTGGCGCGCTGGCGCAACGAGAACAACCCTTACGGCACCTGCGCCAGCCCGATTCCCGAGCGCATCATCACCCGAGCGCCGAGTGCTGAGCTGCGCGCTGACCAGACGGACCAGGACAGCCTGCCGCCTTACGAGGTGCTGGACGCGATTTTGTCGCGCTACCTGGAGCATGACGAGAGCATTGAAGCCATCGTCGTGGCCGGGTTTGAGCGGGCCGTGGTCGAGCGCGTGGCCCGCTTGATCCGCCTTAACGAGTACAAACGCCGCCAGTCGCCTGTGGGTATTCGGGTGAGCCACAGAAGCTTTGGCAAGGATTGGCGCTATCCTATAACGAGCAAGTTCCGCGCATAAGCGGTTATATTGCGCATCTTTTATTCAGCAAATCCAGATCCACGGAGAAAATTTTAGTGAAACAAATTACCGCCATTCTCAAGCCCTTCAAACTCGAAGAAGTGCGCGAAGCGCTGGCCGAATGCGGCGTGACCGGCCTGACCGTCACCGAGGTCAAGGGCTTTGGCCGCCAGAAAGGCCACACCGAGCTGTACCGGGGCGCCGAGTATGTGGTCGATTTCCTGCCCAAGGTCAAGGTCGAAGTGGTCGTGAAAACCGATGACGTGGACCGCTGCGTGGACGCCATCGTGCGCGCCGCCCGCACCGGCAAGATCGGCGACGGCAAGATTTTTGTCACCAGCGTCGAGCGCATCGTGCGCATCCGCACCGGCGAAGAGGACGAGTCGGCGGTTTAAATCTGGTCCAGCCGGGCGGCGGGTGCCGTGGTGCCCGCCGCCTGCACCAGCGCTTCGAGCAGCAAAGTCGCATGGCTGCCGCTGCGTATCAATTCCATTTGCCAGTCGCTCATGAAGCCGTTTTGCACCGCCGAGTTCAGGAAAGTCAGCAGGCTGTCGTAAAAACCGTCTTGGTTCAGCAGGCCGACCGGCTTGTTGTGGTAGCCAAGCTGGCGCCAGCTCCAGACTTCAAAAAATTCTTCCAGCGTGCCGATGCCGCCGGGCAGGGCCAGAAATGCGTCGGCATGTTCGGCCATGAGGCGCTTGCGCTCGTGCATGTTTTCCACGATGTGCAGTTCGGTGCAGCCTTGGTGCGCCCATTCGCGCTCAACCAGCGCCTTGGGGATGACGCCAATGACGCGCGCGCCTGCAGCCAGCGCCGCGTCGGCCAGAATGCCCATCAGCCCGTTGTGGCCGCCGCCATAGACCAGCTGGCCGCCATGCTCGCCGATCCAGCGCCCGACGGCCTCTGCCACGGCGGCAAATTCCGGGCTGTGGCCGGGCCGCGAGCCGCAATAGACGCACAGGGAAAAAGCGGGTTTTGTCAAAATCGTTGCTGAAGTCATGCGGTCATTCGGTAAAAAATTGCCATCAGCCAGGTGAGTGAACACAGCAGCAGGCTGAGCAGCACGGCGGCGCTGCCCATGTCTTTGGCGCGCTTGGAGAGTTCATGCCATTCGCCGCCGAAGCGGTCGATGGCGCATTCAATGGCGGTGTTGAGCAGCTCGGCGATCAGCACCAGCATGACGGTGCCGACCAGCAGCACGGTTTGCATCCAGCTGCCGCCCAGCCAGAAAGCGGCTGGAATCAGCACAAAAGCGGCGATGGCTTCCTGGCGAAAGGCGGTTTCATTCCAGCCCGCGCGCAGGCCGGCCAGCGAGTAGCCTGCGGCGTGCCAGACGCGGCTCAGGCCTTGGCGGTGTTTCTGGGCATCAACCGGGGGATGGATGGCTTCTGGCGCAGGTGTGGTGCAGGGAGATTTTTCGGGCATGGCGGCATTGTGTCTCGCAGGGGAGAGCGGGCTGGCGCTTCAGGGCGTGGCGTCAGCGGCTTCGTTCGTGCCTTTGCGGGCTTTGGGTTTTGTCACCCAGGTGATGAGGCGCGTGCCCGCCAGGGCGTCATGCCAGAACTGTCGCTGTGGGTGAAAGCGCGCCAGAATCGCCCAGACGGCCACCCAGCCCAGCGTTAAAACGGCGCCTTCGCGCCCGGACAGGCCCAGCAGCCAAGTGGCCAGCAGCGGCGGCAGGAACCACAGCCAGCTCAGCAAGTAGCGCAGCAGGGCGTGCGGCTGGGTGAGGGCGTTGCCCTGCCGATCTACAACGCGGATGTGCCAGGTTTTCATGGCCAGCGTCTGGCCTTTGCCCCAGAACCAGGCAAAGTAAATGCCTAACACGACGAATATGAAGACCTGCTGGGCATGGCGGTTGTCCATCGCGTTGCGGGTCTGGCTCAGGGTGCTGAAGAGATAGCCCGCAATGAAGACCACGCCAAACAGCAGCAGGCCTTCATACATCCAGCAGGCCATGCGCCGGGGAATGGACGGGGTTGGAGTCGGGTTCTGGATCAATTTAAGTCACTTGGGTGAGGGGCGGCAAACGCCCAAACGCCGGGAATTCAGCGTTAAAGCGGGGCGCTGGCTGCACTGGCGGGTGCCGGGCCAGCTGCCGACGCAGCCGAAGCAGGCGCAACTGAGGGCAAAGGCACAATTTTAGGTGCAGATCCGGGGGCTGCTTTGTATGCTCGCTTGTTGCTATCGGCAGGCAGCGTGGCTAGTTTTTGAGGCGGTACTGGTTTGACCGCCGTTGCCGCACCGCTTGGTTTGGGGTTGGCCTTGGCGACGAGTTTTTGCTTTTCTTCTGGACTCAGGGCCTGGTAAGCGTTCCACTTGGCCTTTTTTTCTTCCGGCGTCAATTGCCGCGACAGCTCTTTGGTTTTGCCAAAATTAAGCCGGGCCTGAGCACGCTGCTGGGGGCTGAGTGCGACCCATTCACTCATGCGGCTGTTGAGCTTGGCCTTTTTGGCCGGGGTCAGGGCGCGGTAGTTTTTGGAGATTTCCAGCCACTTTCGCTTTTGCGGTTCACTGAGGCCGTTCCAGTCCGACATCAGTGGCAAAAGCGCTTGTTGTTGCTCGGGCGTGAGTTCGCCCCAAGAGGGACCGGAAGAGGTCGTCTTGATCAGGGGCTTCAAGTCGCTGCTTCTCACGGCTGCGCTGGCCGAAGGCAAGGGCTCAGGCGGTGCAGTGGAAAACCCCGATGCCGACTCCAGCATCAGGGCGATCAAGGTTAGCGCACCCAAGATTCGCTTGGCATTTTTGCGAATAAGCTCACTCCAGCACTGCGAGTGACAGTGGCGCGAAGGGCTAAAAAAGAGAGCCGACGGCTTCATTCGACGGTCGGGTTTTGACGTGTGCTCTTGAGAAACTGGACAAAGCCGGGATCTGCAAAAGCGGCTGGAGGCAGTTCATCGGTGAGCAGGGCTGAGTCCACCTCGGCCACTTCCTCGGCGCGCCTGTCATTCTGGATTGAAGTGATGGCCAGCAGGCCAACCACCAGTGCAATCAGGGGCAGCACCATGCCGATGCGTCCCCACCAGCCCAGCGTTTCTTCAGAATCCCAGGTCAGTGCAGCACTGGAGCCTGTCGAAACCAGGCTGACAGCGGTCTGGGTTTTGGCGACTTTGCGTTGGGCCAGGGCTTGAGCCCGAGCCGCACGCAGGCGCTCCGAAATGTCATGCGGCAAGTCGGGTGTTGTCTGGGAAAGACGAAATGCCACTTTGTGCGCAAAACGCTCTTCCAATAGGGCTGTATTTCTTTCGGGTGAATTCATCATGGTTTTATACCTTTGGCGCTCAGAGCCTTACTGAGGGCATGAACTGCGCGGGAGCAGTGTGTCTTGACGCTGCCTTCCGAGCAGCCCATGATGGCAGCAGTCTCGGCCACATCCATCTCTTCCCAGTAACGCAGTAAGAAGGCTTCTCGTTGACGGTCTGGCAATTTTTGAACCTGTTGCTCAATTTCAAACAGGAGTTGGCTTCGTTCTGTTGCATCTTGGGCACTTTCTGTTCCTTCTGAGCTGGTCAGGCTTTCCAAAGTTTCCAGAAGGTCGAAATCTCCGTCTTCAGAGGGCGAGGCAAACTCGCTCATGTTGGAAAAAATGGCGTTGCGGGTCTTGCGCCGCCGGAACCAGTCCAGCGTGGTGTTTGACAAGATGCGCTGGAACAGCATGGGCAACTCCGAGGCGGGCTTGTCGCCGTAATGCTGGGCCAGTTTCATCATGCTGTCCTGAACGATATCGAGGGCGGCTTCTTCATCGCGTACATGGTAGATGCTGCGTTTGAAGGCTCTTTTTTCAACGCTTTTCAGGAAGTCGGAAAGTTCTTGTTCAGTGGCCAACGGTGTGGGCTCCAGTGTGTCCGGCGTTTTAATTATGAGTTTGCACGATGGTCAGGCGCGCATGGCCATCGTGCATGTCAGGCAAGGACGTCAACCGAAAATTATCGCATCCCGCGTGACAAATGCCGCTGCGTCAGTTTCCCCTTTGCGAGTCCCTTGCGCAACAGGGGCTATACGCGGTGTCATAATGCTGCCTGCATATCAAAAGGCAAACGGGTCATGGCTCGGTGGATTATGTTTCCACTTATGGTTTTGGCCTCAAGTCTCGACGCTGCTTCACAAGAGCGGGCCAAGGGGCACCCTAGGTATTTCGTTAGAGAAATTCACAAAGGTTCATCATGGAAATCACCAAAGCGGAAATCGCTTCCGCAGCCGCTGCATCTGCCTCATCCAACGCCCAGGAACTGCGGGGCGCGGAAATCCTCGTCAAAGCCCTGCAGGCTGAAGGCGTCAAGCACGTCTGGGGTTATCCCGGCGGCGCCGTGCTGCATATTTACGACGCTTTTTACAAGCAAGACACCATCCAGCATGTGCTGGTGCGCCACGAGCAGGCCGCTGTGCATGCCGCTGACGGCTATGCCCGCGCCACCGGCGATGTCGGCGTGGCGCTAGTCACCTCCGGCCCGGGCCTGACGAATGCCGTCACCGGCATTGCCACCGCCTACATGGACAGCATTCCGCTGGTCATCATCAGCGGCCAAGTGCCGACTGCCGCCATTGGCATGGACGCCTTCCAGGAGTGCGACACCGTGGGCATCACGCGTCCCATCGTCAAGCACAATTTCCTGGTCAAGGACGTGCGCGACATGGCCGAGACCATGAAGAAAGCCTTCCATATCGCCCGCACCGGCCGCCCCGGCCCTGTCGTGGTGGATATTCCGAAGGACATTTCTTTCAACAAGACCGCCTACACCGGCTATCCGCAAACGGTTGAAATGCGCTCCTACAACCCGGTGCGCAAAGGCCACGCGGGCCAGATCCGCAAGGCGCTGCAGCTGCTCTTGAGCGCCAAGCGGCCCTGCATCTACACCGGCGGCGGCGTGCTGCTGAGCAATGCCTCGCAGGAACTGCGCACGCTGGTCGATATGCTGGGCTATCCCTGCACCAACACGCTGATGGGCCTGGGCGCCTACCCGGCCAGTGACCGCAAATTTCTCGGCATGCCCGGCATGCACGGCACGCTGGAGGCCAACAGCGCGATGCAGAACTCCGACGTGCTGCTGGCCATCGGCGCGCGCTTTGATGACCGCGTCATCGGCAACCCCAAGCATTTCGCCCAGAACGAGCGCAAGATCATCCACATCGACATCGACCCGTCGAGCATTTCTAAGCGCGTCAAGGTCGATATTCCTATCGTCGGCGATGTCAAGGAAGTGCTGACCGAGCTGATCGCCATGATCCGCGAATCGGGTTTGAAACCCGACGCCGAGGCGCTGGATGGCTGGTGGGGCGCGATTGGCCAGTGGCGTGCGCGCGACTGCATGAAGTACAGCATGGGTTCGAGCGATGTCATCAAGCCGCAGTACGTCGTCGAGACGCTGTGGAACATGACCAAGGACGCCGACGCCTACATCACCTCCGACGTGGGCCAGCACCAGATGTGGGCTGCGCAGTACTACAAGTTTGACCAGCCGCGCCGCTGGATCAACTCCGGCGGCCTGGGCACCATGGGCGTGGGCATTCCCTACGCCATGGGCATCAAGCTGGCCAAGCCGGAGTCCGAAGTGTTCTGTATCACCGGCGAAGGCTCGGTGCAGATGAACATCCAGGAGCTCTCCACCTGCCTGCAGTACAACACGCCGATCAAGATTTTGTCGCTGAACAACCGCTACCTCGGCATGGTGCGCCAGTGGCAGGAAATCGAGTATTCCGGCCGCTACAGCAACAGCTACATGGACGCGCTGCCCAATTTTGTCAAGCTCGCCGAGGCCTATGGCCATGTCGGCATGCTGATCGAACGGCCGGAGGATGTCGAGCCGGCGCTGCGCGAAGCACGTAAATTGAAAGATCGCACGGTGTTCATGGACTTCCGCACCGACCCGACCGAAAACGTGTTCCCGATGGTTAAAGCTGGCAAGGGCCTGACCGAAATGCTGCTCGGTTCCGAAGACCTGTAAGCGCGCTTCGCCCTGAAAGGGGCGTGGATTGAAGCCAACAAACACCCGTCAACTGACAAATCTATTGACTGCCGAGCCTGTGCATTACCGTGTACAGGGGAGGGCAGCGAAAAGAGGCACCTTCTTATGAAACACATCATCGCAGTTTTGCTGGAAAACGAGCCCGGCGCTCTTTCCCGCGTGGTCGGCCTGTTCTCGGCGCGTGGCTACAACATCGAAAGCCTGACCGTCGCGCCCACCGAGGATCCAACGCTCTCGCGCATGACGATCCAGACTTCCGGCTCGGACGACGTGATCGAGCAGATCACCAAGCATTTAAATCGCCTGATCGAAGTGGTCAAGGTGGTCGATCTGACCGAGGGCGCCTACACCGAGCGCGAGCTGATGATGGTCAAAGTGCGCGCCGTCGGCAAGGAGCGCGAGGAAATGAAGCGCATGGCCGACATTTTCCGGGGCCGCATCATTGACGTGACCGAAAAGAGCTACACGATTGAGTTGACCGGAGACCAATCCAAAAACGACGCGTTTTTGCAAGCCATCGAGCACAGCGCCATTTTGGAAACCGTGCGCACCGGCTCCAGCGGCATTGGCCGGGGCGAGCGCATCCTGCGCGTTTAGAATTCACGTTTTTTCGGGCCCGGCCATCCGGCTGGCTCATTTAAGAACAGCACTTAATTTTTACGGAGTAATGGTCAACTACCCCGCCCTAAAAGGCGGAGCTCGAGGAGAAATCCAAAAAGCTGGGTTGAAACAGGGAAAGCGGTATCCAGTCCGCTACGTTAGCAATGGGTCGTTCAGACGCACCAGCAAATGCTTCCTCAGTTTGCTGCTCTGCAAGGCTTTAATCATGCAGCCCAAAGGTAAAGGGGCGAAGGTTTTGGTCGCTACTCGCAAGAGTAGGAGCCGGTTGCTGACATTCCCGAGGGGACATACGCCGCAAGGCGTGAGTTACTAGACCCTTACGGGTTAGCCGAAAGGCCGAGCAGGTGAGAAGCCGGCACCTTTTATCAACTGGTGGCAAAAACGGACGCGACAGGTACGCCACCGCTAGCGAAGGAACACTTCATGTTCCGCGCTCTACCTCCCCGGCCTGAACGCCGAGGTTTCACGCGCAAACTGATGAAAGTTTTCTACGACAAAGACTGTGACCTGTCCCTGATCAAGGGCAAGACCGTGGCCATCATTGGCTACGGCTCGCAAGGCCACGCACACGCCCAAAATCTGAACGAAAGCGGCGTTAACGTCGTGGTCGGTCTGCGCAAGGGTGGCGCTTCCTGGGACAAGGTTGCCAAGGCTGGCTTGACCGTGCTGGAAGTCAACGACGCTGTGAAATCCGCCGATGTGGTGATGATTTTGCTGCCCGACGAGAACATCCCCGAGGTGTACAACAACAACATCGCCCCGAACATGAAGCAGGGCGCTACGCTGGCGTTTGCCCACGGCTTCAACGTGCATTACAACCAGGTCGTGCCCCGCGCCGATCTGGACGTGATCATGGTTGCGCCAAAAGGCCCAGGCCACACCGTGCGCTCCGAGTACCTCAAGGGCGGCGGCGTCCCTTCGCTGATCGCTGTGTACCAGGACAAGTCCGGCAAAGCCCGTGACCTGGCCCTGTCCTACGCCATGGCCAACGGCGGCGGCAAAGGCGGCATCATCGAGACGAACTTCCGCGAAGAGACCGAAACCGACCTGTTCGGCGAGCAGGCCGTTCTGTGCGGCGGCGCCGTCGAGCTGGTCAAGATGGGTTTCGAGACCCTGACCGAAGCCGGTTACGCGCCCGAAATGGCTTACTTCGAGTGCCTGCACGAGCTCAAATTGATCGTCGATCTGATGTACGAAGGCGGCATCGCCAACATGAACTACTCCATTTCCAACAATGCGGAATATGGCGAGTACGTGACCGGCACCGAAGTCATCAACGACAAGTCGCGCGAAGCCATGCGCGCTGCCTTGAAGCGCATCCAGACCGGCGAGTACGCCAAGATGTTCATCCTCGAAGGCAAGACGAACTACCCAAGCATGACCGCTCGCCGCCGCCTGAATGCTGAGCATCCGGTTGAAGTCGTCGGCGAAAAGCTGCGCGCCATGATGCCTTGGATCGCCAAGAACAAGCTGGTTGACCAGACCCGCAACTGATCCTTGCTTCTGAGGGGTCTTGGCCCCCTGAAAAAAAGCCGCCCAGAATTTCTGGGCGGCTTTTTTAATGGCGTGGATAAATCTTGCCCGGTCTGAAGCATGTTTAATTGCGCGGCAGGTCTTAATGCATCCGGCCAGCTTGGTATCCTTGGGGTCGGCCGTGGTATCCCTTGGCCTGTCACGGCATCGGTCCCGATGTCATGGCCGTGTCCGGCCAATGGCTGTCCCACGAGTTTCATAGTCAGTTGCACGCATCAGCCGTGTTTGAGGAGTTTTTATGCATGATGGCGAGGAAACCGCTCCCGCGAGCCTGGAGACCGTGCCGCGCAAGCGGCGCAAGGGCATTTATATCTTGCCCAATTTGTTCACGCTGGCGGCGCTGTTTGGCGGGTTTTATGCCATCGTCATGGCGGTGGACGGCCGTTTTTCTCAGGCCGCCATTGGCGTGTTCTGCGCGATGGTGCTCGACAGCCTTGATGGGCGCGTGGCCCGCATGACGAACACCCAAAGCGCTTTTGGCGAGCAGATGGATTCGCTCTCGGACATGGTGTCGTTTGGCGCGGCGCCTGCCTTGATTGCCTATGTCTGGGCGCTGAAGGATCTGGGGCGATGGGGCTGGATTGGCGCCTTTGTTTATTGCGCCTGCGCGGCGCTGCGTCTGGCGCGCTTCAATGTCAATACCGCCGTGGTGGACAAGCGGTTTTTCCAGGGTCTGCCATCGCCTGCTGCCGCCGCCCTGGTGGCCGGTTTTATCTGGCTGATGACGGAGCTGGGCGTGCAGCGCGGCGCCAGTTCGCTCTTGCTGGGCTGGAGCCAGATCGCCTGGGTGATGTTTGGCCTGACGTTGTACGCGGGCTTGACGATGGTGACCAATGTGCCCTTTTACAGCTTCAAGGACGTGCAGATGAAGCGCAGCGTTCCCTTTGTGGTGATCGTGCTGATTGCGCTGGGGATTGCCATCATCAACATTGATCCGCCGACGGTGATGTTCGGCCTGTTTGGCATTTACGGTTTTTCGGGCTATGTGCTGTACGGCTGGCGCAAGGCCAAAGGCCAGCAGACCAGCGTGATTTCAACCTCCACCGACGAGCCCGACGAGCGCGGCCTGCACAAATAAATTGTGGTACATTGACCGGATGAACAAAATTTCGCTAGCACTGCTGCTATCTGCCAACGGGCGGAGACGGTAACGCTCGCGTAAACCTGATTCCAACGGCCCGTTTGCACCAGCAACGGGCCGTTTTTGTTTTTGGGGTTGCTGGGTTTTCTAATTGAAAGAATGAGAGAAATTTCCATGACTGACAAACTCATCATTTTTGACACCACCTTGCGCGACGGCGAGCAGTCGCCCGGCGCCTCGATGACGCGCGACGAAAAAGTGCGCATCGCCCGTCAGCTCGAACGCCTGAAGGTCGATGTGATCGAAGCGGGCTTCGCGGCCAGTTCCAACGGCGACTTTGAATGCATCAAGGCGATTGCCGAGATCGTCAAGGACTCGACCATCTGCTCGCTGGCTAGAGCCAATGACCGCGATATTTCGCGCGCCGCTGAAGCCTTGAAGCCCGCCAACTCGGGGCGCCTGCACCTGTTCCTGGCCACCAGCGCCTTGCACATGGAAAAAAAGCTGCGCATGACGCCCGATCAGGTGTTCGAGCAGGCCAAAACGGCGGTGCGCTTTGCCCGCAACCTCATGGGCGATATCGAGTTCAGCCCGGAAGACGGCTACCGCTCGGACCCGGACTTTCTGTGCCGCGTGATCGAGGCCGTGATTGCCGAAGGCGCCACCACCATCAACGTGCCCGACACCGTGGGTTACGCCATTCCCGAGCTGTACGGCAATTTCATTAAAAATCTGCGCGAGCGCATTCCCAACAGCGACAAGGCCGTCTGGTCCGTGCATTGCCACAACGATCTTGGCATGGCCGTGGCCAATTCGCTCGCCGGCGTGAAGATCGGCGGCGCGCGCCAGGTCGAATGCACCATCAACGGCCTGGGCGAGCGCGCGGGCAACTGCTCGCTCGAAGAGGTCGTCATGGCCATCAAGACGCGCAAGGATTATTTTGACCTTGAGGTGGGCATCGATACCCGGCAAATTCTCGCCGCCAGCCGACTGGTCAGCCAGACCACCGGCTTTGTGGTGCAGCCCAACAAGGCGGTGGTCGGCGCCAACGCCTTTGCCCATGCGTCGGGCATTCACCAGGACGGCGTGCTCAAGGCGCGCGACACCTACGAAATCATGCGCGCCGAAGATGTGGGCTGGAGCGCCAACAAGATCGTGCTGGGCAAGCTCAGCGGGCGCAACGCCTTCAAGCAGCGCTTGCTGGAGCTGGGCGTGGCGATGGAAAGCGAAGCGGACATCAATCACGCTTTTGCCAAGTTTAAGGAGCTCGCGGACAGGAAAAGCGAGATTTTTGACGAGGACATTCTGGCGCTGGTCAGCGATGAAAGCGCTGCGCATGGCGATGATCCCTACGGTTTTGTCTCTCTGTCGCAGCACAGCGAGACCGGCGAGCGGCCCCAGGCCAGCGTGGTGTTCACGGTCAACGGCAAGGAAGTCAAAGGCGAGTCTGACGGCAATGGCCCCGTCGATGCCTCCCTCAAGGCGATTGAAATGCACGTCAAGAGCGGCGCGGAGATGGTGCTGTATTCGGTTAACGCCATCAGCGGCTCCACTGAAAGCCAGGGCGAGGTGACGGTGCGCCTGCAAAACAGCGGCCGTGTCGTCAACGGCACCGGCGCTGATCCCGATATCGTGGTCGCGTCCGCCAAAGCCTATCTGAGTGCGCTGAACAAGCTGCAGAGTAAAGCGGATCGGGTTGCCGCCCAGGGGTAACCCGGCAGATATTTTAAAAATCTGTTTGTTTTCAATTAGTTACTACTCTTGTCAAGCGCTGCGTCAGGCGCTTGATATCCAAGTGGTTACAATTGAAATAATTTTTAAGAAAGTCACGCAAGCATTTGATATTGCGTGACTTTTTTATTTCTATAGACTGAAGCCAGTCCATCACGCAATCCAGAAGCAGGCAGAAACCATCATGTCCCACCAGAGTTTGAACAGTGCATTAAAAGTTATTGGGCTTCTCGTTTTGTCAGTGGCGCTTGTGGCGCCCGCTGCCAGTGCGGCGACTTCCAGGTCCAGCGCCAGGGGTTTGGTTGTCAAGCAGCCGCATGCCAAAAAGTCCGGCGCTACCAAAAGAGGGAGTTTGACGCGCAAGGGGATTCGCTCTGAAGGCCGACTCAAGGCGAGCGAGCATAAGAATTCGATGTTGAGGGCTTTTGCTCCTCCGGTTCTTTCGTTTGGCCAGATGGCCGGTCTGCATGGCGCTCAGGATCCGCTGGACCTGAAATCCAGTGTGGCCCTGGTGATTGATCAGGACACGAGTGAAGTGTTGTTCAAAAAGAATGAAACGGCCGTGCTTCCCATCGCCTCCCTGACCAAGTTGATGACAGGGGTCATCATCAGCGGCGCCAGGCTGCCGATGGACGAGCTGATTACGGTGACCCAGGACGATGTCGATACCGAAAAGAACAGCAGCTCGCGCCTTCGGGTGGGCACCACGCTGACGCGGGGCGAGTTGATGCATCTGGCGCTGATGTCGAGCGAAAACCGTGCCGCCCATGCTTTGGGCCGGACCTATCCGGGCGGCCTTCCGACGTTTGTCAACCTGATGAATGCCAAGGCCACCATGCTGGGCATGCGTGACACTCGTTATGTTGAGCCCACAGGACTGTCCAGCCGCAACCAGTCCAGCGCGCAGGATCTGGCCACGCTGGTTAACGCCGCTTATGGCGATTCGATTCTTCGCGAATTCACGACTTCCCCTGGCTACCAGATTGCCGTCGGCAACCGGACCTTGCAGTACAAGAATACCAACAGCCTGCTGAAAAACCCCGAGTGGGACATTGGTCTGCAAAAGACCGGCTATATCACCGAAGCCGGTCAATGCCTGGTGATGCAGGCCAGGATTGCCGGGCGCAAGCTGATCATGGTGTTCCTGGATTCGGCTGGCAAGCTCAGCCGTGTGGGCGATGCAGAGCGGGTTCGCCGCTGGGTGGAGGCTCAGCCTGTGGACATGCAAAAAGAGCGCGTCAGCGTCTCGCTCAAGCAGATCAGCGGCTGATCTTCTTCAAGGCTGCGGCTTGGCTTTTCTAATGCCGGGAGGTGTAGCCCAGCGCGGCTGAAATCTCATTGGCCGTGGCTTGCAGCTTGGGCAGCCAGTGCTCTTCGAGCCGGTCCGCTGGCGCTGAGATGGACAGGCCCGCCACCAGTTTGTTCTGGTCGTCATAAATCCCGGCGGCCATGCAGCGCACCCCCAGTTCGAGTTCTTCATTGTCGCGGGCGATGCCGTATTGCCGGGCTTTGGCCAGTTCGCGCTCCAGCACGGCCAGATCGGTGATGCTATTGCGCGTCTGCCCCGGCAGGCCGGTGCGAGTGGCGTAGTTGCGCAGGCGCTGCGGCTCGTCAAACGCCAAAAACAGCTTGCCGACCGAAGTCAGATGCAGCGGGGCGCGCCCGCCGATGGCCCGCACCACCTGCATGCCCGAGCGCTCGCTGTAGACCCGCTCCACATAGACGATTTCATCGCCCTGGCGCATGCTCAGGTTGACCGGCTGCTGGGTCAGCTTGTGCAGCTCGCGCATCGGAACGAGGGCCGCATCGCGCACATTGAGCCGTGCCTTGACGAGGTTGCCCAGCTCCAGCAGGCGCATGCCTAGCCGGTAGCTGCCAGCGGCGGGCCGGTCCACAAAACCGCCGGTGGCCAGATCGTTCAGGATACGGTGGGCTGTCGAGGGATGAAGCCTTGATTTTTCGCTGATGTCCTTGAGGGATACTGACTCTTCATGCGTGGCCAGGATGTCGAGCAGGGTAAAAATGCGTTCAATAACCTGAACGGTAGGTGTGGTGGGGGTGGCGCTATCGGGTTTTGTCATGTGCAGACTTTCTGCATCAAATTTTAGCTTGTGAAATGATAATTCATCTATTGAGTGAAATTGCAGGTTTTAGCGCCCGCTCGAAGGTACCCATTGGCCGTCAAGCAGGATTTCGTTGGGGGCAAAGCCGCGCTTGTAATTCATTTTCGGGCTTTGGGCGATCCAGTAGCCCAGATAGACATAAGGCAGTTTGAGCTGGCTGGCCTGCTCGATTTGCCACAGTACGCTGTAAGTGCCGTAGCTGGCGCGGCTGTCGTCAGGCTCGTAAAAAGTATAGACCGCTGAAATGCCGTCTTCCAGCACGTCCAGAATCGACACCATCTTGAGCACACCCGCCTCGCCATTGGGCAGAGTTTCCCGAAACTCGACCAGGCGCGAATTGACGCGGCTTTGCAGCAGGAACTGCGTGTACTGGTCAACGCTGTCGTGGTCCATGCCGCCGCCTGCGTGGCGGCTGTTCTGGTAGCGCAGGTAGAGCTGGTAATGCTCGGGCATGAAGCACAGCTTCAAAATACGCACCTGCAGCGTCTGGTGCTGTTTCCAGGCGCGGCGCTGGCTGCGGTCCGCCTTGAAGTCCTTGACCGGCACGCGCAGTGGCACGCAAGCCTGGCAGCCCTCGCAGTGGGGACGGTAGGTGAACATGCCGCTGC
This sequence comes from Burkholderiales bacterium, assembly GCA_038249155.1. GTDB lineage: Bacteria > Pseudomonadota > Gammaproteobacteria > Burkholderiales > Burkholderiaceae_C > Polaromonas. Next base: position 22,861 of record JBBRWN010000007.1, read on the forward strand.
GCCGAAAGCCCTGGGTGACGAGTTCCGAATAGGCGCTGTTGTTGATGAGGTGGCTGGGCGTGGCGACCTGCGAGCGCGCCTGCTTGGCCGACAGGTAGCTGCAAGGGTAGGGCGCCGTCGCATAAAACTGCAGGCTGTGCAGGGGCAGGTCTTTGAGGTGCGTCACAGTGGTGCCAGCGTCTGGGTGGATAAAAGCTGATTCCAGTATAGGGATTTGAATTGCCAGTCGGGCGCGGCGCTCCCGACGCTTTGGCCGAGGCGGGCAGCAAACTCGGCGCGGCTGATTTCTGCCGCACCCAGCGAGGCCAGATGGCCGGTGTTTTGCTGGCAGTCGATCATGCGGATGCCGCACACCCGGCAAAACGCCACCAGCGCGGCCAGCGCAATTTTCGACGCATCGGTCTGGTGCGCAAACATCGATTCGCCAAACACCATGCCGCCCAGATTAACGCAGTACAGCCCGCCGGCGAGTTCTCCATCAATCCAGGTTTCCACGCTGTGGGCGTGACCGGCGCGGTGCAGGTCGCCGTAAGCCTGCACCATGGCGGGAACAATCCAGGTGCCGTTCTGGCCCGCGCGCGGCTGCTCGGAGCAGGCGCCGATGACGGACTCAAAAGCACTGTCAAAGCGGATTTCGCACCCAGGGGCGCTGCGAAATTGCAGCAGGCGCTTGCGCAGCGAGCGGTGCAGCTTGAAATGCTGTGTTTGCAGCACCATGCGCGGGTCCGGACTCCACCACAGCACCGGCTGGCCGGGGCTGAACCAGGGAAAAATTCCCTGCGCGTAAGCCCTGAGCAGCGTCGCCACATCCAGCGTTTCCCCCATCGCCAGCAGGCCGGGCGCGGGGTCTGCGCGACCCCAGGCGGCCTCCAGCGGCGGAAAAGCCTGCCCCGGCGCCAGCCAGGGTAACGGCGGCGCTGGCAGCCTCGGGGTTTGAACAGTCAGTGGCATGCGTGGTGTTATCCGTGAAGAGGGCGAAAAATCTTATTTTGTGCCATAAATCCGGTCGCCCGCATCGCCCAGGCCGGGCAGGATGTAGCCGTGTTCGTTTAGTTGCCGGTCTATCGCGGCGGTGTAGATTGGCACATCGGGATGGGCTTTTTGCAGCGCGGCCACGCCCTCCGGGCAGGTCAGCAGACAGACGAACTTGATCGACTTGGGGCTGAGCTGCTTGATCCGGCTGATGGCGGCAATGGCCGAGTTGCCAGTGGCCAGCATCGGATCAACAACGATCACGTCGCGCTCGGCCATGTCCTGCGGCATCTTGAAGTAATACTCGACTGGCGCCAGCGTCTGCGGGTCGCGGTACAGGCCGATATGGCCGATGCGGGCGCTGGGCAGCATGCTGAGCATGCCTTCCAGAATGCCGTTGCCCGCCCGCAGGATGGAAACAAACACCAGCTTTTTGCCGTCAATCACCTGGCCGGTCATGGACTCCAGCGGCGTTTGCACTTCGATGTCCTGCAGCGCCATGTCGCGGGTGACTTCATAGGCCATCAGGCTGCTCAGTTCGTTGAGCAGGGTGCGAAAGGTGCTGGTCGAGGCGTCCTTGCGGCGCATCAGCGTCAGCTTGTGCTGCACCAGCGGATGGTCAATCAGGTGAAGATTGCGCATGAATCGGCTTTCTGGTTGGGTTTGGACGGGTTTTCAGGGCTTTTGGTCGCCAGATGCGCTCTCGGGGCCAGGCAAGCAAAAAAGTAAAATACGCCAGATAGATTAAATCAATTACAAAAGGATTTTCCGTGGCTGGTCATAGTAAATGGGCGAACATTCAGCACCGCAAAGGTCGCCAGGACGACAAACGCGGCAAAATCTGGACGCGGGTGATCCGCGAAATCATGGTGGCGGCGCGCCTGGGCGGCGGTGATTTAGACACCAATCCGCGCCTGCGTCTGGCGGTGGAAAAAGCCAAGGCGGCCAATCTGGCGGCCGATACCGTCAAGCGCAACATCGACAAGGCCACTGGCAACCTCGAAGGCGCGCATTACGAAGAAGTGCGCTATGAAGGCTACGGCATCGGCGGCGCGGCCATTTTGGTCGATTGCATGACTGACAACAAGGTGCGCACCGTGGCCGAGGTGCGCCACGCGTTTTCCAAGCACGGCGGCAACATGGGCACCGAAGGCTCGGTGGTGTTTCAGTTCAAGCACTGCGGCCAGCTGATCTTTGCGCCCGGCACCAGCGAGGACAAGGTGATGGAAGTGGCGCTGGAGGCCGGCGCCGACGACGTCATCACCCACGACGACGGCGCCATTGAAGTGCTCACCCCCTACACCGAACTCGAAGCCGTGAAAAATGCCCTGCAAGCCGCTGGCCTCACGCCCGAGCTGGCCGAAGTCACCATGCGCGCCGACAACACGATTGAGCTGTCCGGCGAAGATGCCGCGAAAATGCAAAAGCTGCTGGACATCCTGGAAGACCTCGATGACACGCAAGAGGTGTATCACAACGCTTCCCTGTCTGAATAAAACACCTTGAAAGAAGAAGTATGAAAGTTTTAGTGGTGGGCGGCGGTGGCCGTGAACACGCATTGGCCTGGAAACTGGCCCAGTCGCTCAAGGTGCAGGCCGTCTATGTCGCGCCGGGCAACGGCGGCACCGCGCTGGACTCGCGGCTGGAGAACATCGCCATCACCGACGTGAAGGCGCTGCGCGAGTGGGCGCAAAGCCAGAAAATCGCGCTGACCGTCGTCGGGCCGGAGCAGCCGCTGGCCGCCGGTATCGTCGATGAATTCCGCGCCCACGGCCTGCGCGTGTTCGGCCCGACCAAGGCCGCCGCGCAGCTGGAAAGCTCCAAGGCGTTTTCCAAAGCCTTCATGAAGCGCCACCACATTCCGACGGCGGACTACGAAACCTTCACCGCCGCCGCCGCCGCGCACGCTTATGTCGATGAAAAAGGCGCGCCGATTGTCGTCAAGGCCGACGGTCTGGCCGCTGGCAAGGGCGTGGTTGTGGCGCTGACGCTGGCCGAGGCGCACGAAGCCATCGACTTCATGCTGGTGGACAACACGCTGGGCGTGACGCACAACGAAGGCGGCGCCCGCGTCGTCATCGAAGAGTTTTTGCAGGGCGAAGAAGCCAGCTTCATCGTGATGTGCGACGGCAAAAACGTCGCCGTCATGGCGACCAGCCAGGACCACAAACGCCTGCTCGACGGTGACCAGGGGCCGAACACCGGCGGCATGGGCGCGTATTCGCCTGCGCCCGTGGTCACGCCCGAGGTGCATGCGCGCGCGATGCGCGAGATCATCCTGCCCACCATCAAGGGCATGGAAAAAGACGGCATTCCGTTCACCGGTTTTCTGTACGCCGGACTGATGATCGACGCGCAGGGCAAGCCCAAAACGCTGGAATTCAACTGCCGCATGGGCGACCCGGAGACTCAACCCATCATGATGCGATTAAAAACCGATTTGTTCGATGTGATGATGGCGGCCACCTCCGGCGCGCTGGACCAGATCGAGCTGCAATGGGACCGCCGCCCGGCGCTGGGCATCGTCATGGCCGCGCACGGCTACCCGCTGCAGCCGCGCAAGGGCGATGTGATTCACGGCCTGCCGCATGCGGCTGAAGACGCGATGGTGTTCCACGCCGGCACCCAGCGCCAGGACGGCACGACGGTGACTTGCGGCGGGCGCGTGCTGTGCGTCACGGCGCTGGGCGACACCGTCAAGCAGGCCCAGCACCGCGCTTATGAAGTCGCGCACGGCATCGGCTTTGACGGCATGCAGTACCGCAAAGACATCGGCTACCGCGCTATCAAAGTCTGATGAGCGACATGAACAGTCTCGATAAGCCACTCGATATTGCCAATGTGCGCAGCTTTCTGCTCGGGCTGCAGGCGCGCATCATGGACGCCGTAGCTGCGCTGGACGGCGGCAGCGTCGTCACTGACCCGTGGGAAAAAGAGCCGGGCGAGCGCCTGCAGGGCAATGGCATCACGAAAATTCTGGAGCAGGGCCAGCTCTTCGAGCGCGCCGGTTGTGGCTTTTCTCATGTGCGCGGGCCGCAGCTGCCGCCTTCGGCAACCCAACACCGGCCCGAGTTGGCGGGCGCGCCGTTTGAGGCGATGGGCGTGTCGCTGGTGTTTCACCCGCGCAACCCCTATGTGCCGACGGTGCATATGAATGTGCGCATGCTCGCGGCCACGCCCGTGGGCGGTGGCGAGCCGGTCTGCTGGTTCGGCGGCGGCATGGATTTGACGCCTTACTACGGCTTTGAAGAAGATGCGGTGCATTTTCACCAGACCTGCAAGGACGCCCTGACGCCGTTCGGCGAGGACAAATACCCGCGTTTCAAGCAGTGGTGCGACGAGTATTTTTATTTGAAACACCGCCAGGAGCAGCGCGGCATAGGCGGCGTGTTCTTTGACGACTTCCAGGAATTGGGCTTGAGCCAGAGCTTTGCGATGATGCAAAGCGTGGGCGATGCTTTTTTGAACGCCTATCTGCCGATTGTTGAGCGGCGCCAGCACACACCCTATGGCGAGCGCGAGCGCGAGTTTCAGCTGTACCGGCGCGGGCGCTATGTCGAATTCAACCTGGTCTGGGACCGGGGCACGCATTTTGGCTTGCAGTCGGGCGGGCGCACCGAGTCGATTTTGCTGTCCATGCCGCCGCTGGCGAGCTGGTCGTACCAGCGCGGCGTCGAAGCCGGATCGCCCGAAGAGCGCCTTTACAAAGCGTTTCTGCCCCGGCGCGACTGGGTTTGAGGGCTGCGGGCCAAGGCCGCGAAGGCGGGAGATTTTTGAACTTGCTATAATTTATATAGCTGACCGCCCGCAATTAAACGCGGGCCTCCTGACAATTTGAGGCCTGCGCGCCGCATAATCACCGCTTTTTCACGCTCACACCGCGCGCTATGCCGTTGAGTGCCGCCCACTGCCAGGAACACTGCCTAGCTGGTATCCGAGCCGGTTGCGCGTTATATTTCAGTCCATCCGCTGTACTGAACCCCGTTAATTTTTACCCTATTGAAGCAAAGCACTGCATGACCTCTACCACTGTCAAAATCCCCGGCCTTGAAGGCAAAAAGGATGTCCAGAAATTGCAACGCGCCATCATTGACGGGTTGGAGGACGTGAAGGCGCAGGACATTCAGGTGTTTGACACGGAGCACATCACGTCCTTGTTTGAGCGGGTCATCGTCGCCTCCGGCACCTCGAACCGCCAGACCAAGGCACTGGCCGCCAGCGTGCGCGATGCCGTGCGCGATGCCGGTTTTGCCAAGCCGCGCATTGAAGGCGAAGAAAACGGCGAATGGATCATTGTCGATTGCGGCGCCGCTGTGGCGCACATCATGCAGCCGACGATTCGCCAGTACTACAACCTCGAAGAGCTGTGGGGCGAAAAGCCGATCAAGCTCAAGCTGGGCGCGCCCGCACCGCTGGTCAAAGCCAGCAAACCCGAGCCCAAGGAAGAAGCCAAACCGGCCAAATCGCGCGCCGGTGCCAAGTCCAAGTCCGCCGCCAAGCCCGCCAAAGCGGCAAAAAGTGCTGAAGACGAAGCCAAAGCTGCGCTGAAAAAAGAAGCCAGAACCGATGACGGCACTTACGTCGGTCGCGTCGGCAAGACCCACGACTGGACGGCCAAGCGCAACGCCACCGAACCCGCCGCTGAGCCAGCACCGGCGCCTGCCAAGCCTGTCCGGGCCAGGGCCGCGTCGAAAACAGCCGTCAAACCAGCGACTGTGAAAACGGCAGCCGCCCAGCCGGAAGTTACCAAGGCCAAGGCCGCCACCAAGCGCGCCCCGGCCAAGTCTGCCGCTGAGCCAGCAGCCAAAACCGTAGCCGTCAAAGCCCCTGCGAAAAAAGCATCGGCCAAAAAAGCGCCAGCCACCCCGTCGGTCGTGGTGATTCCTGACACCAAAAAAGTCAGCGCCCGGAAAACCGCCGTCAAGACGGCCATCGCCGCCGCCAAAAAAGTGGCGGTGAAAAAGCTGGCCGTCAAGAAAACGGCGCCCCGCAGCGAATGAGGCTGACCATCGTCGCCGTCGGCCAGAAGGTGCCCGACTGGGCGCAGACGGCTTACGACGACTACGCCAAGCGTTTTCCGCCCGAGCTCAAAGTCGAACTCAAGGCGGTCAAAACCGAGCCGCGCGCGTCCAAGACGCTGGAAAACCTGCTCGCCGCCGAGCGCAGCCGCATCGAAGGGGCGATCAGCCGGGGCTGCCGCATTGTGGCGCTTGACGAGCGCGGCACCGCCGTGACCACGATGGCGCTGGCCGAGCGGCTCAAGGGCTGGCAGCTCTCGGGCGACGATGTGGCCATCGTCATCGGCGGGCCGGACGGGCTGGACCCCGGCTTCAAGCAGGCCGCTCACGAGCGGCTGCGCCTGTCAGACTTGACGCTGCCGCATGCGATGGTGCGGGTGTTGCTGATCGAGCAGCTCTACCGCGCCTGGAGCATCACGATCAACCACCCTTATCACCGCGAATAATCCCGTTTGGGCATTCAAACTCAAAGCCCTTGGTGATGTGGCTGATGGCCTCCTGACCATCGTGCTTGCTGACTGTGGTTTCGGGTGATCTGGCGGCCTTTGCAGGCTTGTCCATTCAAACGTATTTCCGGCCCACACGTGCACATGCTTAATTTTGTCTATCTGGCCTCCCAAAGTCCCCGCCGCCGCCAGTTGCTGGAGCAGCTCGGCGTGCGTTACGAGTTGCTGCTGCCCGACAGCAGCGAAGACGCAGAAGCACTCGAAGCGGTGCTGAAAAACGAGGCGCCCTCCGCCTACGTCAAGCGCGTCACCGCCCTCAAGCTCGATGCGGCGGTGGCCCGTCTGGCGCGGCGCCAGTTGCCGCCCGGGCCGATTTTGTGCTCGGATACCACCGTGGCCAAAGGGCGCACGATTTACGGCAAGCCCGACGATGCCGCCCACGCCCAGCGCATGCTGGCGGAACTCTCGGGCAGCACGCACCGCGTTCTGACCGCCGTGGCGATTGCGCACGGCGCGCAGCGGTTTGAGACGGTCAGCGTTTCGCAAGTCACTTTTGAGGCGCTGACGCTCGCGCAAATTGAGGCCTATGTCGCCACGGGCGAGCCGATGGGTAAGGCCGGGGCTTATGCGATTCAGGGCAGGGTCGCCATGCACATTACCCGCGTCAATGGCAGTTACAGTGGCATCGTGGGACTTCCCCTGTGGGAAACGGCCTCGCTGCTGCAGGCCGCTGGCCTGAACCTCTAGCCCTTCACTTTTTCTAAAAAACAAATGCAGCAAGACATCCTGATTAATTGGTCGCCGCAGGAAACCCGGGTCGCCGTGGTTGAGCACGGCGCGGTGCAGGAGCTGCAGGTCGAGCGCACGCTGGAGCGCGGCCTGGTCGGCAATGTGTACCTGGGCAAAATCGTGCGCGTGCTGCCGGGCATGCAGTCGGCCTTTATCGACATCGGGCTGGACCGAGCGGCGTTTTTGCATGTCGCCGACCTGATGAGCAGCATCAACAGCCGCCACGCCGAGCCCGAGCCGTCCGCCAATGGCGCGCCAGCGGCCACCACGCTGCTGCCGATTGAAAAGCAGCTGTTTGAAGGCCAGGCGCTGATGGTGCAGGTGCTCAAGGACCCGATGGGCACCAAGGGCGCGCGGCTGACGGCGCAGATCAGCATTGCCGGGCGGCTGCTGGTGTTCCTGCCGCAGGACAAGCATATTGGCGTGTCGCAAAAAATCCCCGCCCGCCAGCGTGAAGAGCTGCGCCAGCGCGTCCAGGCGCTGGCCGGTGACATGGGCGGCTTCATTTTGCGCACCAATGGCGAAGACGCGACGGATGCCGAACTGGCCGAAGACATTGCCTACCTGCGCAAGACCTGGGCGCGCATCAAAAGCGCTTCACTGAAGCTGCCCGCCGCTTCCGTGCTGCACCAGGATCTGAATCTGCTGCAGCGCGTGCTGCGCGACATGGTGCTGGAAAGCACGCAGACGATACGCATCGACTCGCGCGAGCAGTTTGAAAAACTCAAGGCTTTTGCCGCCGAGTTCATGCCGGCCACAGTGCCCAGACTCCAGCTCTACAGCGGCGAGCGGCCGATTTTTGACCTGTTCAACGTCGATCAGGAAATCGCCAAGGCGCTGGGCCGCCGGGTGGAGCTGAAATCGGGTGGCTATTTAATCATTGACCAGACCGAAGCGCTGACGACGGTGGATGTGAACACCGGCGGCTTTGTCGGCGCACGTAACTTTGACGACACGATTTTCAAGACCAACCTCGAAGCGGCGCAAGCGATTGCGCGCCAGCTACGCTTGCGCAACTTGGGCGGCATCGTGATTGTCGATTTCATCGACATGATCCGCGAGAACCACCGCGACGCGGTGCTGGCCGAATTCAAAAAGCAGCTCGCCCGCGACCGCATCAAGACGGCAGTCAACGGCTTTTCGGCCCTGGGCTTGCTGGAGATGACGCGCAAGCGCACCCGCGAGTCGCTGGCACACCAGCTGTGCGAGCCGTGCGGCGTCTGCATGGGCAAGGGCATCGTCAAGACGGCGCGCAGCGTGACTTACGACATCCTGCGCGAGATTTTGCGCGAGGCGCGCCAGTTCAACCCGCGCGAGTTCCGCGTGGTGGCTTCGGCCAAGGTGATCGAGCTGTTTCTCGACGAGGAAAGCCAGCACCTGGCCAGCCTGAGCGATTTCATTGGCAAGCCGATTTCCCTGCAGGCCGATGCGGTGATGGCGCAGGAACAGTACGACATCGTGCTGCTGTAGTTTGAATTCAGGAGTTTTCAGCGTATGTCCACGCATTGCACGGCCAATCTGAAGCCGATTCCGATTCTGGTGTACCACCAGATCGCCACCGCACCACCCAAGGGCAGTCCGTTTCGTAGCCTGTATGTCGCGCCTGCGTCGTTTGCGCGGCAAATGGCTTTGCTTAAATTGCTGGGCTACACCGGTTTGTCGATGAGCGCTTTGCAGCCTTACCTGCGCGGCGAAAAAACCGGCAAGGTGGTCGGCATCACGTTTGACGATGGCTACCTCAACAACCTCGTGGACGCTTTGCCGGTGCTGCGCCTCAACGGCTTTTCGTCCACCTGCTACGCCGTCAGCGGCCTGCTCGGCCAGACCAATGTCTGGGATGCGCCGCTGGGCATCGCCCAGACGCCGCTGATGAACGAAGCGCAAATCCGGCAATGGGTCGCGGGTGGGCAGGAAATCGGCTCGCACACCCGGCAGCACGTCGATTTGACGGCCACCGACCTTGAGGCCGGTCGCAAGGAAATGGCGCGGGGCAAAACCGAGCTGGAAGCCATTGTTGCTCAGCCGGTGACGCATTTTTGCTATCCCTACGGCAATTACGTGCCCGCGCATACGGCCACGGCGGCTGAGCTGGGCTTTGCCAGCGCCACCACGACTCAGCGCAGCCGCTGCCATGCAAAAACCGATATGCAGCAATTGCCGCGCGTGCCGGTGCTGCGCTCGACCAGCCTGCCGGTGTTTTGGCTCAAAATTGCCACCGGCTACGAAGATCGCCGCAAGAAATGATTTCACCTGTTGTCGGCGCCGCAAATCACGCCAGCCAGACTCCAAAAAAACTGCGTATTGCCGTCCTGAACCGGACTTTTTCCCCGACGGGCGGCGGGGCTGAGCGCTATTCCATCGCGCTGGTTGAGCAGCTCGCGGCGCGGCATGAGATTCACGTTTTTGCACAGGAAATCGGCCACCAGTGGCCGGGCGTGATGTATCACCGCGTTTCGATGCCGCTGCGCAAGCCGCGCTGGGTGAACCAGCTGTGGTTTGCCACGGCCATCTGGCGGGCCACGCGCCAAGGGTTTGACGTGGTGCATTCCCATGAAAACACCTGGCACGGCAATGTGCAGACGGTTCACGTCCTGCCGGTGAAATACAACCTGTTCAATGGCCGCAGCGGCTGGCGTTACGCCTTGCGCTGCCTGAGCGTGGCGACGAGTCCGCGCCTGTTGACTTATTTGGGGCTGGAGTGCCTGCGCTATGCCCCGCACCCCGACCGACAGGTCGTGGTGACTTCCGAGAGTCTCAAAGCCATCATGGCCGCCAGCTACCCGGATTGCCGCGCCCTGCTGTCCGTCATCACGCCGGGTATCACGCTGCCAGCGCCGGTCACGCCGCTGCAAAAAAGCGCGGCCAGAGCCGGGTTGGGCCTGCCGATGGCTGGCCGCTGCCTGTTGTTCGTCGGCAACGACTACCGCAAAAAAGGTCTTGCGGCGGTGCTGGAGGCGCTGGCGTCATTGCCCACCGATGTGTTTCTGGCGGTTGTCGGCAACACGGCGGCGATGGCCGATTTCAGCGCTCAGGTCAAGGCCTTGAATCTGGCGCAGCGCGTTTTTTTCCTCGGTTCGCTGCAGGACGTTGGCCCGGCTTATCAGGCGGCTGACGCGCTGGTGCACCCGACGCTGGAAGACACGTTTGCAATGGTGGTGCTGGAGGCGATGGCGCACGGCTTGCCGGTGGCTGTCAGCGGGCCGCGCTACTGCGGCATTTCGGGGTTGCTGGCGCACGGCGTGAATGCAATGGTGTTGGACGATCCGCGCGATGCGGCCCATTTGGGACAGGTTCTGGCACGGATATTGGGTGAACCGGCGCTTCAGGCCCAGTTGCAGCGGGGCGCCATCGACTTTGCCCGGCATTACCAATGGCGCGACATTGCGCTCCAGCAGGAGGCGCTGTATTTGTCCAGGGCCAGCGCCGACTGCAGCGCTGGACTGGCAACCGACTCACACTGAAACGACTCGGTTGGGTGTCGCGTCAAGTGTCCCAAGCTTGTTTTTGCATCACAGCGATCACAGACACAACGCTGGCTCTGAAAGGAATCCTCAGGCCGCGTGCGCGCCCAGCCGGTAAAGATGGGCATAAGCGCCCTCTTTGGCCAGCAGCTCTTGGTGGCTGCCCGACTCAATCACCCGCCCAGCGTCCATCATGATGATGCGGTCGGCATGCTGAATGGTGGATAAGCGGTGCGCAATGATCAGCGAGGTGCGCTGCGTCGTCAGCGCCCGGATGGCTTCCTGCACCGCCAGCTCGGACTCGGTATCCAGCGCGGAGGTGGCCTCGTCCAGAATCAGAATCGGCGCGTCTTTGTAGAGCGCACGGGCAATGGCCAGACGCTGGCGCTGGCCGCCGGACAACTGCATGGCGTTGTGGCCAAGCAGGGTGTCCAGGCCTTGCGGCAGCCCGGCCAGCAGCGTTGCCAGATGGGCGGCGTTCAGGCATTCGCTGATCCGCTGCCGGTCCACCGGCTGGCCCAGGGCGACGTTTTCGGCAATGCTGCTGTTGAGCATCACCACATGCTGGCTGACAAAGGCAAATTGCGAACGCAGGCAGGCCAAATCCCAGTTCAGGAGATTCTCGCCGTCCAGCGTGATCTGGCCGCCGCTCAGGTCAATAAAGCGGGGCAGCAGGTTGACCAGGGTGGTTTTGCCCGAGCCGGAGGCGCCGACCAGCGCCACGGTTTCGCCCGCCCGCACCGACAGGTTTAATTCCTTGAGCGCGGGCGCCGCGTCTGCCTTGTAGGCGACGCTGACTTGGGTAAATTCAAGGTCGCCCAGCGCGCGGGGCTTGACGAAAGCGCCGCTGGCCTCGTCTGGCGTTTGCTCCACCAGGTCCAGGCCGCGCTCCATCGCGGCGAGGCCGCGTGTGATTGGCGTGGTGGCGTCCGACAGGCTTTTGAGGGGCGCAATCAACAGCAGCATGGCGGTCACAAAGGCCACAAAACCGCCGACAGTGGTAGTGTTGCCCGCGCTTTGCAGCATCGCAATTGACACCACCGCCGACAGCGCAATGGCCGCCAGCACCTGCGTGATGGCGCTCATGCCGGCGTAGGCAGCGGTCGATTTCATCGACAGGCGGCGCAGCGTGTGGCTTAAAAGTTCAAAACGGTCAGCCTGAGCGGCCTGCGCGCCGTGCAGGCGCACATCGCGGTAGGCCATGACGTTTTCTTCGACCACGTAGGCCAGGTCGTCGGTGGCGGTCTGGCTTTCCTTGGTGAGCCGGTAAATGCGCTTGGACAGCACCTGAATCACCACGGCGACGGCGGGAAACAAAAAAGCCACGCTCAGCGTGAGCTTCCAGTTCAGATACACCAGATAGCCGATCAGCGCCAGCAGCGTGAGCAAATCGCGCGCCAGCCGCATCACGGCGTTAATCATTGTCGAGGAGCCGTTGAAGACTTCATAGACGACGGTGTTGGCAAGGGTGCTGGAAGTCTGGTCGGTAAACAGGCCGAGCCGGGCACTGAGCAGCTTGCCGAACATGGCTTTGCGCAGTTGCAGCAAGCCGTCGTTGGTGACTTTGGCCAGCGCAAACTGGGCCAAAAATCCGGCCAGTCCACGAAGGGTGAACAGGGTCATCAGCGTGACGGGCACCATCCAAAGCTGCAAGCCGCCTTGTTGAAAGCCTTTGTCCAGCAACGGCCTGAGCAAAGCCGGAATAAACGGCTCGGTCGCCGAGGCGACGAGGGTGGCGACGATGGCCAGCGCCCAACCCGCCCGCGAGGCGCTGAAGTAGGGCCAGACGCGGGCTAGTCTGCGCCAGAGGGTCTGTTGGGTTTTGGCCTGCGGGTTGGTTTTTTGTATGGAATCCGTCACGTTGCTGGTTTTTGTTGAGGTGAAGCAGCTGCTGAGGCTGCGTCTGGGGCAAGACCTAAAGCGAGCAGCAAGCCCAGCAGGACGCAGAAAAAGTCCCCAATCTGCGCGTCGTACAGGGATGAGTTGAACAGGCAGGCAATGGCCAACGCCAGCAGTGTGGACTGCGCTGCCCGCGCACAGGATTTTTCTATTTTGAGCGTGTCGCGCAGCACACAAAGCAGCAGGCCGAGAAACATCAAGATGCCCGGAATGCCCAGCTGCACGCCCCACAGCAGATATTCCTGGTGCGGGTTGCCGCTGCTCGCTAGCGGCAGGTGCGCGGGGTTGTTTTCGCGCTGGAGCCGGTTGTACTCGGTGCTCCAGCTGCCAGCGCCTGAGCCTGCCAGCGGATGCTCGCCGATGAGCTGCAGCGCTCTGTGCCAGAAGTTGAGCCGGATTCCCGATGAAGTGACGGGTTCTTCATGGGTGGAAAAAGAGTGAACTTCCGTGCTGACCAGGCTCAGCCTTTCGCGTAGCTTGCTTGAGCCGACAGACAGACCCAGCGCCAGCACGAAGGGCAGCAGGACAACGGCTGCGCGGTAGCGTTGGGGCAACTCCCACATGATGGCGATTGAAATCAGGGCGATGGCCACGGCGTGGCCGCTGCGCCCTTGCAAGACGAAAAACACATTGCCCAGCGCCCCAAGCGCGACAACCACCGCCAAGCGTGGACCCCACCGGCCTGGCGCTAAAAACCGCAAATGCCAGCACAGGGCGGCAAACACGGCGTTGATGATGCCTTGGTCCAGGTAGGTGGAAAATACCGAATATTCAGTCAGGGCCATGTGGGAAGTCGCCCAGGGTACCGGCAGGTGCGCCGCCAGCATCCACGAACTGATTAGCAGGAACAGCTGAGCCAGCGCAAAAGCGCCCAGCGCATAGATGGCCTCGCGCTTGTCGCGGATAAGCAGCAGCATCAGCAGCATCACGACCAGCTTGCCGTACTTGACCGCCGAGCCCAGTGCCTCGTCTGGGGGCGCCACGCTCCATAACAGGCTCAGAGTGAATGCAGACAAGGCTATCAGCACGGCAAGGGGTGTGCAGGTGTTGGCCAGGGGGCTGGTGGTGCCGGGCTCGCGCCGGACAAAAAGCAGTGTGGCCAGGCCGCACAGGACCAGTAGCAGTTTGGCAAGACTGATGATGGCCATGAACAAGCCCACGGAAGCCGCTGCCAGGCAAACGATGGCAAGCCGGGCATTGATTCTTTTTTTGAGCAAAATAAGGGCAGGGTTGCGTCGGATAAGTTGCGCGCATTATCGGCGATGGACCCGCCAGCCAGCCTCACGCCAGAAAGTGCTCTGCTATGCTGTCAACGCTTCAGGCAAGGCGTTGTTACCCAATGTCTTGCCCTATCTCCCCCTCTAAAGGCATTCGTTGACAAGCTTGTCCGTTATCGTTATTACCCACAACGAGGCTCATAACATCGAAGCCTGCCTGCGTTCCGTCGCATTTGCCGACGAAGTCGTGGTGCTTGATTCCGGCAGCACCGATGACACCGTGCAACTGGCCCGAGTCATGGGCGCCAGCGTCAGCACCAGCCGGGACTGGCAAGGCTTTGGCATCCAGAAAAACCGGGCGCTTGATGCGGCATCGTGTGAATGGATATTCTCCATCGATGCTGACGAGCGTGTCACGCCTGAACTGGTGCAAGAAATCCAGGCTCACCTCTTGCGGGTGGGCGCTGATGATCGCCCCCCGGCTTTTGAAATCCCACGACTGACCCAGTTTTGCGGTGTCTGGATACGCCATTGCGGCTGGACGCCGGACTATGTGCTCAGGCTGTTCAAGCGGGGTGAAGCGCGGTTCAGTAACGATCTGGTGCATGAAAAATTGCAGCTGCTCAGTGCTGACACGCGGGTTGTGCGCTTGAAAAATCCGCTTTTACACTACAGCTACCCGACCCCCGAGCACTATTGGCGCAAGCTTCAGCGTTACAGTCAGGACTGGGCCCGGCAGCGGCACGCCTGCGGACAAAGAACCACCATCGCACGCGCTGCTTTGTCTGCCATCACGGCGTTTGTCCGCAGCTATGTGTTTCAACGGGGCTTTCTGGATGGCGCCATGGGCTTTGCGGTGTGTACCATGCAGGCCCAGGCAGCATTTGGGAAATATTTTGAGTTGTATTGTTTAGGTCGCCAAAAATGAAAATTGATTTTTTACCTCGCGTTCTGCCCCAGCGCCGTGCCATGCTGAAAAGTCTGGCGGGCGTCGGGCTGTTCGCCAGTTGCACCAGCCATGCCCTGGCCCAGTTCCGGGTGGAAGTCTCCGGCGTCGGCATGACCCAGCTGCCCATTGCTATTGCGCCCTTTCGGGGCGAAGCGCAGGCGCCGCAAAAAATCGGCGCCATCGTCAAGGCCGATCTGGAGCGCAGCGGCATGTTCCGCAGCGTTGATGCCGCTGGCGTCACCGCCGATGAAAGCACCCGCCCCGATCTCGAAAACTGGCGCAAAAAAGGCGCGGATTCGATGCTTACCGGCAGCGTGTCCCCCCTGGCTGACGGGAGTTTTGATGTCCGGCTGCGCCTGTGGGATGTGGTGCGAGGACAGGACTTGGGCGGCCAGAGCTTTACCGTGTCGCAGGCCGATCTGCGCCTGTCCGCGCACCGCGTGTCGGACTTTGTGTATGAAAAACTGACCGGCGAAAAAGGCATTTTTTCCACCCGTATCGCTTACATCACCAAATCGAGCGCCCGCTACACCCTGTGGGTGGCCGACTCTGATGGGGAAGGCGCCCAGTCGGCGCTGACCAGCCCCGAGCCGATCATTTCACCGGCCTGGTCGCCCAGCGGTGCGCAGCTGGCCTATGTGTCCTTTGAGTCGCGCAAGCCGGTCATTTATTCGCACGATGTGCTCAGCGGCAAGCGCCGCCTGCTGGCCAATTTCCGGGGCTCCAACAGCGCGCCCGCCTGGTCGCCCGACGGCAAGCAGATGGTGGCCACCTTGAGCCGCGATGGTGGCTCGCAAATTTACGCCATCAGCCTGAGCGGCGCAGAGCCCACCAGGCTGACCCAGTCCTCCAGCATTGACACCGAGCCGACTTATTCACCCGACGGGAAATTCATTTATTTTGTCAGCGACCGGGGCGGCTCTCCCCAGATTTACCGCATGAGCCGCACGGGTGCAAATCCTGAGCGGGTCACGTTCACCGGAAGTTACAACATATCGCCCGCGATCAGCCCTGACGGGCGCTGGCTGGCTTATGTTTCAAGGGTGGGCGCTGCGTTCAAGTTGCACGTCATGGAGTTTGCGACGGGGACGGCCTCGGCGATCACGGACACCGTGGCTGATGAAAGTCCGAGTTTTGCGCCCAACAGCCGCCTGATTGTGTATGCCACCCAGGAGCAGGGCCGCGAAGCGTTGATGACCACCACGCTGGACGGCAAGATCAAGGCCAGATTGTCGGGCGCTGGCGGCGATATTCGCGAGCCAGACTGGGGTCCGTTCCCGCGCTAACCGGGTCGTTAGAGGTCAATCATTTTTTAGCCGGGGTTGTTTATGAAACGCTTTTTTATTTCTTTCATGGTCACGCTGCTGGCGGCGGCCACTTTGTCCGCCTGCGGCTCCAGCGTCAAATTGCAGGATGTTCCCGTGGAAGACCGCTCAGCCAGCAGCGGCCCGGCCAAGGATGCTGCTGCGGGCACCAGGGGAGTCGCGCCGGTGCAAATTGGCGCGACCCAGGCGCCGATGGACGGGCCCGCCAAAATAGCCAAGATCGTGTATTTCGATTTTGATAGCTACCTCATCAAGCCTGAATTCCAGGGCGTCGTTGATGCGCATGCCAAGTACCTGATGGCCAGCAAATCGCGCCATCTGGCCATCGAAGGTCATACCGATGAGCGCGGCGGGCGTGAGTACAACCTGGCGCTGGGCCAAAAACGCGCTGAAGCGGTGCGCCGCGCGATGGGCCTGCTCGGCGTGAGCGACGCCCAGGTGGAGGCGGTGAGCTTTGGCAAGGAAAAACCCGCTGCCCAGGGCTTGGATGAGGCCTCGATGGCGCTGAATCGGCGCGCTGAAATCAACTATCGTTAAGTCGTTTAGCCGAAATCCATACCGTGAAAATCTTCAAAATCAGCCTGGTGCTTGCGGCCTGCACGCTGGCACTGCATGCCAATGCCGCCCTGTTCGGAGACGATGAGGCGCGCAAAGCCATCCTCGATTTGCGCCAGAAAGTTGATGTTTCCCAGCAGGGCACGGCGGAGGCTCTCAAAAAAGCCAATGACGACAATGCCCAGCTGCGCCGCAGCCTGCTTGATCTGTCCAGCGAGATTGAGACGCTGCGCAGCGAGATGGCGGCCCTGCGCGGTCAAAATGAGCAGCTGACCCGCAGCGTCACCGACATGCAGCGCGTTCAAAAAGACCTGACGCAGGGCGTTGACGAGCGCCTGCGCAAGGTCGAGCCCGGCAAGGTGACGGTCGATGGGCGGGAGTTTGCGGCCGAGCCCGCTGAAAAGCAGGCGTTTGAAGCGGCTCTGGCCACGCTGCGCAGAGGCGATTTTTCGGCGGCGCAGACTGGCTTTATGGACTTCATCAAGCGCTATCCGCAAAGCGGCTACAAATCGTCGGCGTGGTTCTGGCTGGCCAATGCCCAGTACGCCTTGCGCGACTACCACTCGGCGGTGACCAATTTCCGCTCCCTGCTGGCGGCTGACCCGGAGCACCTGCGCGCACCGGAAGCGCTGCTGTCCATGGCCAACTGCCAGCTAGAACTCAAGGATGCCAAGGCGGGGCGCAAAACGCTGGAGGATATTGTCAGAACTTATCCTCAGTCCGAAGCGGCCCAGGTTGCCAAAGAGCGCCTGAGCAAGCTGAAGTAAGCATTCATGACATTTGATACCGAGTTGATTCCGGCCGATACTGAGCGCCGTTTCGGCGGGCTTGCGCGGCTGTATGGCGCGGCAGGCGCTGCCCGCATCCGCGCCGCGCACGTTGTGGTGGTGGGCTTGGGGGGCGTCGGCTCATGGGCGGCCGAGGCAGCGGCGCGCAGCGGTGTGGCCCGCCTGACGCTGGTCGATTTGGACCATATTTCCGAATCCAACATTAACCGCCAGGTGCATGCGCTGGATACGACGCTCGGTCAGGCCAAGGTGCAGGCCATGCGCGAGCGCATTGCCCGTATCCATCCCGATTGCCGGGTCGATTGCATCGAAGAGTTCGTTGACGCCGCCAACTGGCCTGGCCTGCTTTCGCTGGGTGACGGGTTTGACGGCAGGCCGCTGGCTGTGATTGACGCTTGCGATCAGGTGCGTGCCAAAACCGCGATGGCTGCCTGGGCCATCAAAAACAAGCTGATCTTTATCAGCGTCGGCGCTGCGGGCGGCAAGCGCCTTGCCCACCGTGCGGAGATAGAGGACTTGTCGCTGGTCACGCATGACCCCTTGCTGGCGCAGATGCGCAACCGTCTGCGCAAGGAGCATGGCGCTGCCCGTCAGGGAAAGATGGGCGCGGCCTGCGTCTTCAGCCGCGAGCCCGTGCTTCAGCCGACGGCTGTGTGTGCGGCGCAGGCCACCGCACCGACCGATGGCAGCCTCAATTGTCATGGTTACGGCTCGGTTGTCAGTGTTACTGCCACCTTTGGTTTGTGCGCCACTGGGTGGGTATTGGATAAAATTACTGCCTGATTTGAAGAAGCGTAAAAATGACGCTATAATTCAAATCTGTACTGCAAACGACGCAGTGCAGCTAGGAGAAATCCTGGGACGTTAGCTCAGTTGGTAGAGCAGCGGACTTTTAATCCGTTTGTCGTGGGTTCGACCCCCGCACGTCCCACCAACCATTTAATAGGGTTCTTAGCTCAGCTGGTAGAGCAGCGGACTCTTAATCCGTAGGTCGAGAGTTCGAATCTCTCAGAACCCACCATAGTATTTCAAGCAAAAAGCCTGCTATTAATTAATAGCAGGCTTTTTTATTGCCTGTTTATATTTCAAGAATTTTGATGTGGGAGAATTTTGGCCCTATACCGGGGACATTTTTCCTCAGACGCTTCCAGTCTGTGCGTTGTGTAAAAACGACTGTATTGGCACGGGATGCCGTGAAAAATGCAAATTTTTTCTCTATTAATTAGGGTCTTAGGGTCTTCCCGCTATAGCGGTTAGGTGGCACAATCTACATTCTGAAGGCCCTTCCTG
Organism: Burkholderiales bacterium; assembly: GCA_038249155.1. Lineage (GTDB taxonomy): Bacteria > Pseudomonadota > Gammaproteobacteria > Burkholderiales > Burkholderiaceae_C > Polaromonas. The sequence goes on from JBBRWN010000007.1 coordinate 41,570, forward strand.
CCACAGTCGCATCCGCTAATCGGTTCAGCCGTGTTGCGGAAGGTTAATTAAACCCAAGCTTTAACCAGCTAATGTTTCCCCAAGGGAAACGGAGGTCCGCGGATATGAGTTCCAACTCGCAGTCACCTGCGTCTGTATTTTCAGCCTACCAAGGCAATACCTATCTTTTCGGCGGCAATGCGCCTTATGTCGAAGAGATGTACGAAAACTACCTAGCCAATCCTGCCAGCGTCACTGACAGCTGGCGTGAGTATTTCGACACGCTGCAGAATGTGCCCGCCGTCGATGGCAGCAATGCCAAGGATGTGCCACACCTGCCCGTCGTCAACGCATTTGCTGAGCGTGCCAAGCAGGGTCAGACTAAGGTTGTCATCGCCAGTGCCGACTCCGAGCTGGGCCGCAAGCGCACCGCTGTTCAGCAGCTAATCTCCGCTTACCGCAATGTGGGCGCCCGCTGGGCTGATCTGGACCCGCTCAAGCGCGCCGAACGTGACAACATTCCCGAGCTGGACCCTTCGTTCTACGGCTTTACCGGTGCCGATCAGGAAATCGTCTTCAACACGAGCAACACCTTCTTCGGCAAGGACACGATGAGCCTGCGCGAGCTGATGAACGCGCTGCGCGAGACCTATTGCGGCACGATTGGCGCCGAGTACATGTACACCAGCGACCAGGCGCAAAAGCGCTGGTGGCAGCAAAAGCTCGAAAGCATCCGCAGCAAGCCCCATTTTGGCACTGAAGAGAAAAAAACGATCCTGGAGCGCCTGACTGCTGCTGAAGGTCTGGAGCGCTTTCTCCATACCAAGTATGTCGGCCAAAAGCGCTTCTCGCTCGAAGGGGGCGAAAGCTTTATCGCCGCCATGCATGAGCTGATTCAATCGGCTGGCGTCAAGGGCGTGCAGGAAATCGTCATTGGCATGGCCCACCGTGGCCGCCTGAACGTGCTGGTCAACACCATGGGCAAGACGCCCAAGGACTTGTTTGCCGAGTTCGACCACACCGCGCCCGAAGACCTGCCCGCAGGCGACGTGAAGTACCACCAGGGCTTCAGCTCCGACGTGACCACGCCCGGCGGCACGGTGCATTTGTCGCTGGCATTCAACCCTTCGCACCTGGAAATCGTCAACCCGGTGGTTGAAGGCTCGGTGCGCGCCCGCATGGACCGCCGTGGCGACCCCACCGGCAGCCAGGTGCTGCCCGTGCTGGTGCATGGCGACTCCGCTTTCGGTGGCCAGGGCGTCAACCAGGAAACCCTGTGTCTGGCGCAAACCCGTGGCTACACCACGGGCGGCACGGTTCACATTATCATCAACAACCAGATCGGTTTTACCACCTCGGACCCGCGCGACATGCGCTCGAGCGTGTTCTGCACCGACATCGTGAAGATGGTGGAAGCCCCGGTGCTGCACGTCAACGGCGACGATCCGGAAGCCGTGGTGCTGGCGACCCAGCTGGCGCTGGAATTCCGCATGACCTTCCGCCAGGACGTGGTGCTGGACATCACCTGCTTCCGCAAGCTCGGCCACAACGAGCAGGACACGCCTGCGCTGACCCAGCCGCTGATGTACAAGAAGATTGCCCAGCATCCCGGCACGCGCCGACTCTACGCTGACAAGCTGACGGCGCAAGGCCTGGGCGAGACGCTGGGCGACGACATGGTCAAGGCCACCCGCGCAGCGCTCGATGCCGGCAAGAGCACGTTTGATCCCGTGCTGACCAACTTCAAGAGCAAATACGCGGTGGACTGGACGCCTTACGTCGGCAAGAAGTGGACCGACGCAGGCGACACCTCCATCCCGATGGCCGAGTGGAAACGCCTGGCCGAAAAAATAACGACCATTCCTGCCAGCGTCACGCCGCACAATCTGGTCAAGAAAGTCTATAGCGACCGCGCAGCGATGGGGCGCGGCGAGACGCCGGTGGACTGGGGCATGGGCGAGCACATGGCGTTTGCCTCCCTGGTGGCCAGCGGCTACCCGGTGCGCCTGTCCGGTGAAGACTGCGGACGCGGCACCTTCACGCACCGCCACGCCGTGATTCACGACCAGAACCGTGAAAAGTGGGACACCGGCACCTATGTGGCACTGCAAAATGTCGCCGAGAACCAGGGTCCGTTCGTCGTCATCGACTCCATCCTGTCTGAAGAAGCGGTGCTGGGTTACGAGTACGGCTACGCCTCTGCCGATCCCAGCACGCTGGTGATCTGGGAAGCCCAGTTCGGCGATTTCGCCAACGGCGCGCAGGTCGTGATTGACCAGTTCATCGCCTCCGGCGAAGTCAAGTGGGGCCGCGTCAACGGCATCACCTTGATGCTGCCGCACGGCTACGAAGGCCAGGGCCCTGAGCACAGCTCGGCGCGTCTGGAGCGTTTCATGCAACTGGCCGCTGACACTAACATGCAGATCGTCCAGCCGACCACGGCCAGCCAGATTTTCCATGTGCTGCGCCGCCAGATGGTGCGCAACCTGCGCAAGCCGCTGGTCATTTTCACGCCCAAGTCGCTGCTGCGCAACAAGGACGCGACCTCGCCGCTGTCCGAGTTCACCAAGGGCATCTTCCAGACCGTCATTCCCGAGAACCGGGAAGAGGTCATCAAAAAGGCCGACAAGGTCAAGCGCGTCATTGCCTGCTCGGGCAAGGTGTATTACGACCTGGTCAAAAAGCGCGAAGAAAAAGGCAGCGACGACACCGTCATCCTGCGCGTCGAGCAGCTCTACCCGTTCCCGCACAAGGCTTTTGGCGCCGAGCTGAAAAAGTATCCGAACGCCACCGACATCGTGTGGTGCCAGGACGAACCGCAAAACCAGGGCGCCTGGTTCTTCGTGCAGCATTACATCCACGAAAACATGCTCGACGGGCAAAAGCTCGGCTACTCCGGCCGCGCTGCGTCAGCTTCGCCAGCCGTGGGTTACTCGCACCTGCACCAAGAGCAGCAAAAGGCGCTGATTGACGGCGCGTTTGCCAAGCTCAAAGGCTTTGTGCTGAACAAATAAGACTCAGCCGCTTCTTCACACACAACAACCCCCACACGAAAGAATCAAAAATGGCTATCGTAGAAGTTAAAGTTCCCCAGTTGTCCGAATCCGTGGCTGAAGCCACCATGATGCAGTGGAAAAAGAAGATCGGTGACGCCGTCGCCGAAGACGAAATCCTGATCGACATCGAAACCGACAAGGTGGTGCTTGAAGTGCCCGCCCCTTCGGCTGGCGTGCTGGTTGAGCTGGTCGTGGCCGATGGCGGCACGGTGGGTTCCGAGCAGGTGATTGCGCGTATCGATACCGAAGGCAAGGCGGGCGCAGTGGCTTCCGCTCCAGTCGCTGCAGCACCTGCCGCCGTGGCCGCAGCACCTGCTGCAGCGCCCGCCGCTGTCAGCAGTTCTATGGCTGGCGTGCCCATGCCAGCCGCTGCCAAGCTGATGGCCGATAACAACCTGGCTGCAGGTTCGGTGGCTGGCACCGGCAAAGATGGCCGTGTCACCAAGGGCGATGTGCTGGGCGCTGCGGCTGCCAAGCCTGCGCCCGTGGCGGCACCCGTTGCTGCACTGCCCAAAGTGGCTACCAGCGCCAAGTCCGCCGATCTGGGTGAGCGTCCTGAGCAGCGCGTCCCCATGAGCCGCTTGCGTGCCCGCGTTGCCGAGCGTCTGCTGCAGTCGCAATCGACCAATGCCATTTTGACCACTTTCAATGAAGTCAACATGGCGCCGGTGATGGACATGCGCAAGAAGTTCCAGGACGCTTTCAGCAAGGAGCACGGCGTCAAGATCGGCTTCATGAGCTTTTTCGTCAAGGCTGCGGTTCACGCGCTGAAGAAATTCCCCGTCCTGAACGCGTCCGTCGATGGCAATGACATCATCTACCACGGCTACTTCGACATCGGTATTGCCGTCGGCTCGCCGCGCGGCCTGGTGGTGCCGATTCTGCGCAACGCTGACCAGATGAGCTTTGCCGAGATCGAGAAAAAAATCGCCGAATATGGCAAGAAGGCCGCTGAAGGCAAACTGGGCATCGAAGAGATGACCGGCGGCACCTTCTCCATCTCCAACGGCGGCACCTTCGGCTCGATGATGTCCACGCCGATCATCAACCCGCCCCAGTCGGCGATTCTGGGCGTGCATGCGACCAAGGACCGCGCCGTCGTCGAGAACGGTCAGATCGTGATTCGCCCGATGAACTACCTGGCCATGAGCTACGACCACCGCATCATCGACGGCCGCGACGCCGTCCTCGGTCTGGTGGCGATGAAGGAAGCGCTGGAAGACCCAGCCCGCCTGCTGTTTGACATCTAAACTAAAAAAACTATTCGGGCGGGACTGCTGCGGCCTTGGCTGATAGCACCCGCCCTCAATTCACTGGAAAAGACAAATGTCCAAACAATTTGATGTGGTCGTCATCGGTGGCGGTCCTGGCGGCTATGTGGCTGCCATTCGTGCTGCCCAACTGGGTTTTAGCGTTGCCTGTATTGACGAGTGGAAAAACGCCAAGGGCGGCCCAGCTCTGGGCGGCACCTGCACCAACATCGGCTGCATTCCTTCCAAGGCGTTGCTGCAGTCGTCCGAGCATTTCGAGCAAGCCGCTCATCACTTCGGCGACCACGGCATCACGCTGGCCAACCTGAAGATGGACGTGTCCACGATGGTCAGCCGCAAGGACACCATCGTCAAGCAGAACAACGACGGCATCGTCTATCTGTTCAAAAAGAACAAGGTCACTTTCTTCCACGGCCGTGGCTCTTTTGTGGCGGCCAAGGACGGCGGCTACGAGATCAAGGTGGCAGGCGCTGCCGAAGAAATCATCTCCGGCAAGCAAATCATCATTGCCACCGGCTCGAATGCGCGCCCCTTGCCCGGCACGCCGTTTGACGAAGTCAACGTGCTGTCCAACGACGGCGCGCTGCGCATCGGCGCGGTGCCGAAAAAGCTCGGCGTGATCGGCTCGGGCGTCATCGGTCTGGAAATGGGCTCCGTCTGGCGCCGTCTGGGCGCCGACGTGACGATTCTGGAAGGTCTGCCGACTTTCCTGGGCGCCGTCGATCAGCAGATCGCCAAGGAAGCCCACAAGGCGCTGACCAAGCAGGGTCTGAAAATCGAACTCGGCGTCAAAGTCGGCGATATCAAGACGGGCAAAAAAGGCGTGTCCATCGCTTACGTGACGGCCAAGGGCGAAGCCCTGACGCTCGATGTGGACAAGCTGATTATCTCGATTGGCCGCACCGCCAACACCAACGGCCTGAACGCTGAAGCCGTCGGCCTGAGCCTGGACGAGCGCGGCGCGATTGTCGTCGATGGCGAGTGCAAGACGAATCTGCCCGGTGTCTGGGCGGTCGGTGACGTGGTGCGCGGCCCAATGCTGGCGCACAAGGCGGAAGAAGAGGGCGTTGCCGTGGCCGAGCGTATCGCCGGTCAGCACGGTCATGTCAACTTCAACACGATTCCCTGGGTGATTTACACCAGCCCGGAAATCGCCTGGGTTGGTCAGACCGAAGAGCAGCTCAAGGCCGAAGGCCGTGCGTACAAGTCGGGCGTGTTCCCGTTCATGGCCAATGGCCGTGCGCGCGCGCTGGGCGACACCACCGGCATGGTCAAGATGCTGGCTGACGCCGCGACTGACGAAATCCTCGGCGTTCACATCGTCGGCCCGATGGCCAGCGAGCTGATCGCCGAATGCGTCGTGGCCATGGAATTCCGCGCCAGTAGCGAAGATATCGCCCGCATCTGCCACGCCCATCCGTCGCTCAGCGAGGCCACGAAAGAGGCTGCGCTGGCCGTGGACAAGCGCACGCTGAACTTCTGATTCACCGGGGCTCAAAACCAGTGACAGGACTTGTACACGCAGCCTACGAAGCTGAACTCACGACGCGCGGCTACGCCAGCGACCCGGCGCAGCTGCGCGCGATTGATGCGCTGGAGCGTTGCGCGGCCGAGTGGGCGGTGTACAAGGGCAAGCGCTCTAATGCCTTCAAGAAGCTGATCAACCGGCCTGCCATTCCCCGTGGCGTCTATATGTACGGTGGTGTCGGGCGGGGCAAGAGCTTTTTGATGGACTGCTTTTTTGGCGCCGTGCCGCTCAAGCGCAAGGTGCGCCTGCACTTTCACGAATTCATGCGTGAAGTGCATCGCGAGCTGCTCGATTTGCAGGGCACGGCGAACCCGCTCGACGAGCTGGGTAAGCGCATGGCCAAGCGTTACCGGCTGATCTGTTTTGACGAGTTTCACGTGGCCGACATCACCGACGCGATGATTTTGCACCGGCTGCTGGCGGCGCTGTTTGACAACGGCGTGGGTTTTGTCACCACGTCCAATTTTCACCCCGATGGGCTGTACCCGAACGGCCTGCACCGGGACCGCATTCTTCCGGCCATTGCGCTGCTCAAGGCTCATCTGGAAGTCCTCAATGTGGACAACGGCACAGACTACCGCCGCCGCACGCTGGAGCAGGCCCGGCTGTACCACAGTCCCCTGGGCGCGCAGGCAGATGCCGAGATGACGGAAACTTTCAGCCGTCTGGCCGCCTCGCAGGATGAAAATCCGGTGCTGCAGATTGAATCGCGGCAAATTCACGCCCGGCGCAAGGCGGGCGGCGTGGTGTGGTTTGATTTCAAGGCGCTGTGCTGCGGGCCGCGTTCGCAGAACGATTATCTGGAAATCGCCACCCAGTTCCACACCATTTTGCTCAGCGATGTGCCGCACATGCCGGTCCGGATGGCTTCCGAGGCGCGGCGCTTTACCTGGCTGATCGATGTGTTGTATGACCGGCGCGTCAAGCTGATCATGTCGGCTGAAGTCCGCCCCGAGGCGCTTTACACCGAAGGCCCGATGGTGCATGAATTTCCCCGCACTGTTTCACGCTTGAATGAAATGCAGTCGATGGAGTTTCTCGCGCTGGAGCATAGAACCGTGGATACCAGCATTACATGAAACCCTTGGCGATGGCATTTTTCTGTCTGGCCCTGGCCGGGCTGGCAGATGCGCAGGCGCTGGCTGACGGGCAGCGGGGCGGTCTGGATGAACGCCGCGCCAGTCTCAGTCAGGAGCGCAGCAGGCTTGAAGCGGGTTTTTCGGCCGAAGATGCGGCCTGCCATCACCGATTCGCCGTCAACAGCTGCCTGGAGAAAGTGGATGTGAAACGCCGCGCCGCGATGGCGCAATTACGACGGCAGGAGATTTTGCTCAACGACGAGGAGCGAAAAAACAGGGCCGAGGCACAACGCCGAAAAACCGAGGAAAAATTGTCTCCTGAAAGTCTGCAGCAAGCAGCCCGGCAACGGGCCGCAGCGGTGGAAGATTACCGCTTGCGCCTGGAGCGTGACAAGAACCGGCAGCAAGACCGGGCCGCCAGCCCGTCAAGCCAGCAGTCTGCACGCGATGCCCATGCACAAAAGCTGATGGAGCATCAGAAAAAAGCCCAGACCCGTGCCGACAGGCAGGCGGCAGCGGCCGAAGAGGCTAAAAAACGCAATGACCGGCAAAAAAAGGCCGATGCCCGACGCGCGCAGCATGAGGCCGATCAATTGAATCGCCCTCCGGCCAAATCCCGGCCTTTGCCGCTTCCCTAGGCGGCGTTGTTACAGGGCTTCGACCTTGACCACGACCAGCGACAGGTTGTCGCCGCCGCCCCGTGCGCGCGATCTGGCTTTTTGAATCAGGAATTCCGTGGCCTCTCGGGGTGAGAGCATGGACACAGCTGAGCCTATTTCCGTTGAAGTGAAGTAGTGCCAGACGCCATCGCTGCAGGCCAGCAGGACATCATTGGGCTGAAGTTTTGGAATGAAATGGTGCTTGATGGGAGGGACTTCATCGGTGCCCAGGCAGCCCATCAAAATATTTGACTTGGGATGGACGTTGGCCTCCTCCTCGGTCAGTTCACCACTGTCCACCAAGGTTTGCACATAGGAGTGATCCAGCGTTCTATGGATCAGCTTGCTGCCATGATAGTGGTAGATGCGCGAGTCGCCGGTATGCGCCCAGTAGCATTCTCCGCCGGGATTGATCAAAAACACGGCCAGGGTGCTGTGCGGCTCCTGCTCCGACGAAATCGCCGTGAGCCGAATGACCAGGTGGGCCTCCTCAACGATTTGTTTGAGCAGGGCGTGCCCATCATCCATGTCGGGGGCATAGCGGTCAAAAAGCTGTTTGGCTGTCAGCATGGCTTGGTCGGAGGCCTTGCGCCCACCGCTTCGTCCTCCCATGCCATCGGCTACCACGCCCAGCAGGCAGCCTGGATAGTGTGTGTGGGTCAGCAAGCGAACCTGATCCTGCTGATAGTCCCGGTCACCTTTATGGATGCCCGTGGACGCTGTGATTCGATAACCTTTGGCCATTGTTCGATCGATTAGCCTTGTAGGCTTGAGGGGATGCTGCAGTCAGCAGAGGACGAAGCGGTGTGCGGGGGAAACCTTTAACTTGGCTACTCACTCCTCGCAGCATCCGCTGATGGGGTCGAAAATAGAGCCTGCCGATGGGAGCGTTTGGTCCTCTGTGAGCGGAGGCTGAGGAAGTAAAAAAGTGTCTTTCGCCCAAGTCATTCTATATGGAGTTACAGGGCATTTTTTGCCCCGTGAGGGCGCCCGAACTGGAGGCGTCCACCAGGGCGAAATTCACCAGAATTTGTACCAAGCGGTGTCCGCAGCCCTGAAACCTTTGCCTATGTAGCGGCTTTGTGGGTAGCTTTTTTCCATGATCCGCAGGGTGTCGTCGCGCAGCTCCGTCATGCCCAGCGCCTCATAGGATTTGTACAGGATGTAAGTGGCTTCTTCCAGCGCCGGAACATCGCGGTAGTCGGCAATGGCGCTCTGGGCGCGGTTGATGGCGGCCACATAGGCGCCGCGCGAATAGTAGTAGCGCGCCACATGCACTTCCGACTGCGCCAGGGAGTTGACGATGTAGTTCATCCGCAGGCGGGCGTCGGGCGTGTAGCGCGAGTCGGGGAAGCGGCTGACCAGTTCCTTGAACGATTCAAACGACTCCTTGGCCGCATTCTGGTCGCGCTCGGACAGATCCTGGCGCGTGAAGGAGCCAAAAATTCCCAAATTGTCGTTGAAGTTGACCAGCCCCTTGAGGTAAAAAGCGTAGTCCATCGCCGGGCTGGCCGGGTGCAACTTGATAAAGCGGTTGAGCGTGGCCAGAGCCTGGGCCTGCTCGCCGCCTTTATACTGGGCGTAGGCCTTGTCGAGCTGGGCTTGCTGCGCCAGCGGCGTTCCGGCAGCGCGGCCTTCGAGCTTTTCGTAAAGCGGAATGGCCTTGTCATAGGCGCCGGAGCTGGCTTCATCCTTGGCTTCGGCATAAATTTTGTTTGGGCTCCAGGTGGCCGTCTTGTCTGGCGCCGGGGTGCTGGCGCAGCCCGCCAGCCCAAAAGCCAATGCACAAACGGCAGCGACAAGCGGCGATGCATTCGGAACAACCGATAATTTGGTGGAAAACATTGCAATCGACCTTCTTGATGACTGATTCAGAACTGAGCAAATTGATTATATCGGGCGCCGTCAGCGCCAATTCGCTGGCCGACGAGGCCGCCGAAGAGGCCGACGCCAGCGCCGAGATGGAGCTGCGGCGCGTCAGCGTGCCCGTCGAGAGCCATGCCAGCCGCCTGGACCGGGCGCTGGTGACTTGCGTGCCGGAGTTCTCGCGCAGCTATCTGCAGCAGCTGATTGAAGCCGGGATGGTCCAGCTGAACGGCGTGAACGTAACCAAGGTCTCGGCCAAGGTCAAGGCGGGCGACGAACTCAGCATCGAGCTGCGGCCCACGCCGCAGAGCCAGGCTTTTAAGCCCGAGGCGATGGCGCTGGACGTTGTTTATCAGGACGAGCATTTGCTGGTCATCAACAAGCCCGCCGGGCTGGTGGTGCATCCGGCGCCGGGTAACTGGAGCGGCACCTTGCTCAACGGCTTGCTGGCCCACGACGCGCAGGCGTCGTTCATGCCGCGCGCCGGTATCGTGCATAGACTGGACAAGGACACCAGCGGCCTGATGGTGGTGGCGCGCCAGCGCCAGACCATGGACCAGCTCGTCAGCATGATTGCCGCCCGCACGGTCAGCCGCGAGTACATCGCGCTGGCCCACGGCGCCTGGAAGGGCGCGAAAAACCAGCCCGTGGAAGCGCCGATTGGCCGTGATCCGCGCAACCGCCTGCGCATGGCAGTGGTCGATCTGGAGAAAAATGCGGGCAAAGAGGCGTCCACCGTCATTTCGCTGCTGGACAACGCCGCCCAGCATTGCCTGGTCAAGTGCAAGCTGCACACCGGGCGCACGCACCAGATTCGCGTTCACATGGCTTTTCTGGGCCATCCGCTGGTGTCCGATGCGTTGTATGGCGGCGCGCTAGCGGGCGGCTTGCCGCGCCAGGCGCTGCACGCCTGGCGGCTGGCCTTTGCGCATCCCGTCACCGGCGCCAGCCTGGAATTCAAGGCCTTGCCGCCGCCGGATCTGCAGGCGGCCATCGATAATTTTGGCCTGATATACAATCAAAGTCTGTAGTTTTCTGCTACCCGCAACATGGCGCCCCTGAACGGGGAACTGCACATGGATGCCCCGCGCTGACACCACAAGCGCTTTCTCCGCTTCAGTCCCGCTTTTTTTCGGAACGACCAATCAATGAATACGACGGATGCCAAGCGCGTCCTCGAAACAGCCCTTATTTGCGCGCAACAACCGCTTGCCTTGCGTGAGTTAGGCGTCTTGTTTAACGGGGCACTCACTGCCGACAGCCTGAAACGGGCGCTGCTGGCGTTACAGCAAGACTGGAGCGGCCGGGGCGTGGAACTCCTTCAGGTGGCAACCGGCTGGCGCTTTCAGAGCCGCCCGGAAATGCGCGAGTACCTGGACCGGCTCCACCCTGAAAAGCCGCCGCGCTACAGCCGCGCCACGCTGGAAACGCTGGCCATCATCGCCTACCGCCAGCCCGTGACGCGTGGCGACATGGAAGACATTCGCGGCGTGACCATCAATAGCCTGCTTTTGAAGCAACTCGAAGAGCGCGGCTGGATTGAGGTGATCGGCCACCGCGAAAGTGCGGGCCGCCCGGCGCTGTATGCGACGACCCGGCAGTTTCTCGATGACCTGGGCGTCCAGTCGCTGGCCGATTTGCCGGTGATGGACAGCGCGCCCGCCCAGGCCGCCATGTTTGAGCAATTGGCGGCTGACGACGCGCCAGCGCCCCAATCTTTAATCCAGCAGGCCGCTTCCAGAAAAGCGGCCGACCCTGAAGCTGCTGCGCCGTCCCCGGCGCCGCAGCTTGCCCCAGCCCAGGAGGACTCGGCGCCCCATGTCGGCAAGTGTCCTGAACCTGATCCGCAATGATGCAGCCCGCCAGCCTCCACGAATGAATGTAAAACCATGAATCCACAAGACCCTTCCGCCTCCGATATTCCAGCAGCCCTTGAAGACGAGGCGAAATCGACTGTGCCCGAATCTTCCCTGCAACCTGCGCCAGCTTCCACGCCAGCGCCTGCCAAGCGGCGCGCCCCGGCGGCTGAGCCTGCCACGATCCGCTTTGAAGATGTCATCACCGGCCAGTTTGACGCTGACGAAGAAGACAGCGCACTCGAATTCAAGCGCGTGCTTTCGCCGCTGCCCGAAACCCCCAAGCTGCACAAAGTGCTGGCTCAGGCTGGACTCGGCTCGCGCCTGGAAATGGAGCAGCTGATTTTGCAGGGCCGCATTTCGGTCAATGCCGAACCGGCTCACGTCGGCCAGCGCATCCAGTTTGGCGACACCGTCAAGGTCAACGGCAAGCCGATCCGGGTGCAGATCAGCCCGCCGCCGCCGCGCATCATTGCCTACCACAAGCCCGCTGGCGAGGTGGTGACGCATGACGATCCGCAAAACCGGCCCACCGTGTTTCGCCGGTTGCCCCGGCTGTTTCATGGCAAATGGCAGTCCGTCGGGCGGCTCGATTTGAATACCGAAGGGCTGCTGCTGCTGACCAGCTCGGGCGAGCTGGCCAATAAGCTGATGCACCCGCGCTTCGGCCTGGAGCGTGAATACGCTGTGCGCGTGCTCGGCGCGCTGAACAATGAAGAGAAAAAACGCCTGCTCGAAGGCGTGACGCTGGACGATGGCGTGGCGCAGTTCGGCTCGATTGAAGCGGGCGGCGGCGAAGGCGCCAACTGCTGGTACAAGGTGACGATTTCGGAAGGCCGCAACCGCGAGGTGCGGCGCATGTTCGAGGCTGTGGGCCATGCGGTCAGCCGCCTGATCCGCATCCGCTACGGCGCGATGGTGCTGCCGCGTGGCTTGAAGCGCGGCGCGTTTGTCGAGCTCGGCGAGCAGGAAATCCTGGCGCTGACCAGCGCCGTCAGCCGCGCCGAATCCCGCATAGACACGCGTGGCGAGACCGGCCAGCCAGCAGGCGAGGGCGCTGAACAGCCGCGCCGGGCGCCACGCAGCAACAATACCGGGACACGCGGTGCGGGCGGCGCGGGCGGCAAGGCACGCGGCCAGGGCGGCAATGTCGGCCCGGCCCCGCGCTTTGGCCCGCCGGGCGGCCGCGCTGCCCCAGGCCAGCAGCGGCGTGATCCGCGCAATGACAAATCAAGCGGCAGCGCCCAGCCCGATCCGATGAAAACCTCGTTTGGCTACATCGGCGCCGACACCCTGACGCGCCAGCGCGAAGACCAGGGCCAGCGCCGCCGGGGCGGCCCCGGCAACGCGGGCGGCTTTGGCGGCAGCAGCAGCGGCGCGCCGCGCCGGGGCGGCGGCAATACCGGCGGTGGCCGCAGCGGCGGCGGCAACCGGGGCGGAAATCGCTGAATGCCTGGCGGCCCGCCTGTCATTTCTCGGTGTTACCCTGAGGCACCGCTGACAGGCAGGTTAAAATTAGAGGCTTTATTCAATCTTTGAATAATTTAAAACCCCAAAAAATCAAGCACTTAAGGAAAACTCATGGCTATCGAACGCACCCTCTCCATCATCAAACCTGACGCCGTCGCCAAAAACGTGATCGGCCAGATTTACGCCCGTTTTGAAGCTGCTGGCCTGAAGGTTGTGGCTGCCAAAATGGTTCACCTGTCGCAAGGCGAGGCCGAGGCTTTCTACGCTGTTCACAGCGCGCGTCCCTTCTTCAAGGATCTGGTCTCCTTCATGATCTCCGGCCCGGTGATGATCCAGGCTCTCGAAGGCGAAGGCGCCGTGCTGAAAAACCGTGACCTGATGGGCGCCACCGACCCGAAGAAGGCCGACGCTGGCACGATTCGCGCCGATTTTGCTGACAGTATCGATGCGAACGCAGTGCATGGCTCCGACGCCGTTGAAACCGCCAAGGAAGAAATCGCTTTCTTCTTTGCCGGCCTGAACGTTTACTCGCGCTAAACAATGACGACCAACCTTCTTGACCACGATCTGGAGGGTTTGATCGCCTTTTGCGAACAGCTGGGTGAAAAGCGCTTTCGCGCCACCCAGCTGTTTCGCTGGATTCACCAAAAAGGCGCATCAGATTTTGACCAGATGACCGATCTGGCTAAATCCCTGCGCCAAAAACTCGCCGGTTCAGCCCGGATCGAAGGCCTGAAGGTGGTTTCCCGTCACGATTCGACGGATGGCACCATTAAATGGCTGTTTGATGTCGGCGCTGGCGACGTTATCGAGACCGTCTTCATTCCCGAAACTGATCGCGGAACGCTGTGTATTTCTTCCCAGGCCGGATGCGCCGTGGGCTGCCGCTTTTGCTCGACCGGGCATCAGGGCTTCAGCCGAAATCTGACCACTGGCGAAATTATTTCCCAATTGTGGTTTGCCGAACATTTTCTGCGCCGCCATCTGGGCCGCGACGAGCGCGTTATTTCCAACGTCGTGATGATGGGCATGGGCGAGCCGCTGCAAAATTATTCCCAATTGCTGCCCGCGCTCAAGGTGATGCTCGATGACCACGGCTACGGCCTGTCGCGCCGCCGGGTCACGGTGTCCACCTCCGGCGTGGTGCCGATGATGGACCGGCTGGCGGCCGATTGCCCGGTAGCGCTGGCCGTCTCGCTGCACGCGCCCAATGATGCGCTGCGCGACAACCTGGTTCCGCTGAACAAAAAATACCCGATTGCCGAACTGCTGGCGGCCTGCACGCGCTACCAGTCTTTTGCGCCGCGCGATTTCATTACCTTTGAATACTGCATGCTGGACGGCGTCAACGACCAGCCCGAGCATGCCCGCGAATTGATTGCCCTGATGAAAACGCATGCGGCCAACGGGCTGTCGTGCAAATTCAACCTGATTCCTTTCAACCCGTTTCCCGCCTCGGGCTTGATGCGCTCGGGCATGCCGCAGGTGATGGCGTTTGCCAAAATCCTGATGGATGCAGGCCTCATCACCACGGTGCGCAAAACCAGGGGCGACGATATTGATGCGGCCTGCGGGCAGCTCGCGGGCGATGTCCAGGACCGCACCGGCGTGGACCAGCGCATGGCGGCCCAGCGCCAGGGCATGCTCGGGGGTGTCAAGGTAGTCGTCCTGAAGGGGAATGCGGCATGAAAGCGAAAGTCAATCTGATCTGCATGGCCGCCTGCTGGGCGGCGGTTTTGCTGGCGGGCTGTGCGGGCGGCTTGCCGGGCACGCCGCCGGGGGCATCCGGCAATCAGTCTGATTTGATCACCGCTTCGGATGAGCCCGAGCAGCGCCGCCGCGCCCGGCTGCGGCTGGAGCTGGCCAGTGCTTATTTCGAGCAGGGCCAAATCAAGGTGGCGCTTGACGAAATCAAGCAGTCGCTGGTGATTGACCCTGGTTTTGTCGAAGCCTACAACCTGCGTGGACTGGTCTATATGCGGCTCAATGAGATGGCGTTGGCCGAAGACAGCTTTCGCCGCGCCCAGAGCCTCAATCCCCAGGACGCTAGTGTGGCGCACAACTACGGCTGGCTGCTATGCCAGCAGGCCCGTTATGGCGAGGCGATGCAGTATTTCCGGCAGGCGATTGCCAATCCCAGCTACGCTGCCAAGGCCAAAACCCTGATGGCCCAGGGCGTGTGCCAGATGAGTGCGGGCCAGCTTTCGGAGGCTGAGCAAAGCCTGCGCCATTCCTATGAGCTCGATGCAGGCAACCCCGTGACCGGTTACAACCTGGCCAGCCTGCTGTACAAGCGCGGAGACTTGCTCCGCGCCCAGTTTTACATCCGCCGCCTCAATAACAGCGACCTGGCCAATGCCGAAACCCTCTGGCTGGGCATCAAGACCGAGTACAAGCTGAACAATCGCGAAGCTGTGCTCCAGCTGGCCGGACAACTCAAGAAGCGGTTTGCGCAGTCGCCGCAAGTGGCCGCCTATGAAAAAGGTTCGTTCAATGAGTGAACAAGATTTTTTGCCGCCTGGCCAGGCTGAGTCTGGCGCTGGCCCCCATCCTGGGGTGCCCGGCGCCGAAGTGACTGCCGGGGCCTTGCTGCGGCAGGCTCGGCAAGCCCAGGGGCTGCACCTTGCTGCTTTGGCGGCAGCGCTCAAGGTTCCGGTTCACAAGCTCGAAGCGCTGGAACAGGATCGGTTTGATTTGCTGCTGGATGTGGTTTTTGTGCGGGCGCTGGCCTCCGGCATGTGCCGCTTGCTCAAGCTGGACCCGGAACCGATTCTTGCGCGCCTGCCGTCCGCCAGCACGGTGAAGGCGCCGCCGCAAAACTGGGGCATCAATGAGCCATTTCGCGGGCGCAGTGCAGGTTTGGGATCATTTTTTCCGGCCCAGCTGTCAAAGCCGGTGATTCTGCTGGGGCTTGCCTTGCTGCTGGGCGCTGCTGCGCTGATTTTTCTGCCCGCGATGCAGCAGGAAAAGGGCGGCAAGCAGGCCGATCCCGGCGTTTCTGCTGGCGCGTCTTCGGCAGTCCAGGAGGCGCCTGGAAATTCCCAGCCCGCCGTGTCGGCCAACCCGCCGGAAATGGTGGCGATTCCTGCCAGTGCTGTGGCTGCCTCAGCGCCTGCTTCAGCGGCCTTGCCCGCATCCGCGCCAGCCTCAGCGCCAGCGCCAGCACTCGCACCAGTTCTGCTGCCACCGGCGGCGACAGGCGGTGCCAGCGATGCCAGCGCAGCTTCCATAGCCACTTTTAGCGCGACAAAAGCGTCCTGGGTGAAGGTCACGGATGCCAAGGGCGTTGCGGTTCTGGGGCGTACGCTTCAGCCGGGAGAGTCGGCGAACGTGTCCGGCACGCTGCCTTTGAGCGTGGTGATTAGCCGGGCCGATGCCATTCAGGTTCAGGTGCGCGGACAAGCGTTTGATGTGAATGCCGTGGCGAAAAATAACGTTGCCCGATTTGAGGTGAAATAGTGCAAGCCTGTCTTCCTATCGAGGTTGCTTTTCCAAAAAAATGCCGCTCTTTGCAGGCGCATGTGGCGTGGGGCAGCCGCGTCGTCACCGTCGGCGGCGACGCGCCGGTGCGCATCCAGTCCATGACGAATACCGACACGGTCGATGCGATTGGCACCGCCATCCAGGTCAAGGAACTGGCGCTGGCCGGCTCCGAAATGGTGCGCATCACCGTCAACACGCCTGAAGCGGCCCAGGCCGTGCCGTATGTGCGCGAGCAGCTTGACCGCATGGGCATCGACGTGCCGCTGGTGGGCGACTTTCATTACAACGGCCACCGCCTGCTGACCGATTACCCGGCCTGCGCCCAGGCCCTGTCCAAATACCGCATCAACCCCGGCAACGTCGGCAAGGGCAACAAGCGCGACACCCAGTTCGGCCAGATGATCGAGGCGGCCATGCGCTGGGACAAGGTGGTGCGCATCGGCGTCAACTGGGGCAGCCTGGACCAGGAATTATTGGCCAGCCTGATGGACGAAAACAGCGCCCGCGCCACGCCCTGGGATGCCAAGCAGGTCATGTACGAGGCGCTCATCACCTCCGCGATTGACTCGGCCCGGCGCGCCGAGGAAATGGGTCTGCGCCGCGAGCAGATCATTTTGTCGTGCAAGGTCAGCGGCGTGCAGGACTTGATTTCCGTGTACCGGGCATTGTCACAACGCACCGATCACGCGCTGCACCTGGGCCTGACCGAGGCGGGCATGGGCACCAAGGGAACGGTCGCGTCAAGCGCGGCGCTGGCCATTTTGCTGCAGGAAGGCATCGGCGACACCATCCGCGTCTCGCTCACGCCCCAGCCGGGCGAATCCCGCACGCAGGAAGTCATCATTGCCTCCGAAATCATTCAGGCGCTGGGCCTGCGCACGTTTGTGCCCAGCGTCACCGCCTGCCCCGGCTGCGGGCGCACCACCAGCACCACGTTCCAGGAGCTGGCCAAGCAGATCGACGATTTCCTGCGCGCCCAGATGCCGGTCTGGCGCAAGCAATACCCCGGCGTCGAAGGCTTGAGAGTGGCGGTGATGGGCTGCATCGTCAATGGCCCCGGCGAGAGCAAGCATGCCGACATCGGCATCAGCCTGCCGGGCTCGGGCGAAGCCCCTGCCGCGCCGGTCTTCATCGACGGCGAAAAACGACTGACCCTGCGCGGCGAAAGTATCGCGCAGGAGTTCCAGGTCATTGTTGAAAACTACATCGAAAAACGCTTTGGCACGAACCCCGTCGCCCAAGCCTCCTGAAATCCATGCCAGACAAAACGACTGCCGGCCGGCCGGAGAAATCCGCCTTGCCCAAAACAGAAAAACTCGCTGCCGTCAAAGGCATGAACGACATCCTGCCGCCCGACTCGGCGCGCTGGGAGTGGTTAGAGGACAAGGTGCGCTCCCTGATGGGGCGCTACGCCTACCGCAACATCCGCACGCCGATTCTGGAGCACACCCAGCTGTTTGTGCGCGGCATCGGCGAGGTGACGGACATTGTCGAGAAGGAAATGTATTCCTTCGAGGATCGCTCCGACAAGCACGGTGACCACGACCACCTGACGATGCGGCCCGAAAACACCGCCAGCCTGGTGCGCGCCGTCGTCGAGCACAACCTGCTCTACGAAGGCGGCAAGCGCCTGTACTACATGGGGCCGATGTTCCGCCGCGAGCGCCCGCAGCGCGGTCGCTACCGCCAGTTTCACCAGATCGGTGCCGAGGCGCTGGGCTTTGCCGGCCCGGAAGTCGATGCCGAGCTGATCCTGCTGGCGGCGGCCCTGTGGAAAGAGCTGGGCTTGAGCGACTGGCGTCTGGAAATCAACAGCCTGGGCCAGCCCGACGAGCGTGCCCAGCACCGCGCCCAGTTAATCACGCACTTCGAGCAGCATCTGGACGTGCTGGATGAAGAGGCCAAAAGGCGTTTGCACAGCAACCCGCTGCGCATCCTGGACACGAAAAACCCGGCGATGAAAGCCGTCGTGGAAAGCGCGCCGCGTCTGATCGACTTTTTGGGCGAAAAATCGCTGGCGCATTTTGAAGGCCTCAAAGCCATTTTGGATGCGAATGACGTTCCCTGGACGCTGAACCCGCGTCTGGTGCGCGGGCTGGACTACTACAACCTGACGGTGTTCGAGTTCGTCACCGACCGGCTCGGCGCGCAGGGCACGATTTGCGCGGGCGGGCGCTACGACTACCTGGTCGAGCAGATCGGCGGCAAGCCCGCGCCGGCCGTGGGCTGGGCGCTGGGCGTCGAGCGGGTGCTTGAACTCATCAAGGAGCAGGGCGCTGAAATCGCGCTGCCGGTGCCTGATGCCTACGCCGTGATTCCCGAAGCCTCGGCTCTGCCGGTGGTGCTGCAAACTTTGCAGGCCTTGCGCGCGGCGGGCGTCAGCGTCCAAATGCACGCCAGCGCCACTGCCGACGGCATGGGCAGCATGAAATCGCAGTTCAAAAAAGCTGACGGCAGCGGCGCCCGCTTTGCGCTGATTTTTGGCGCCACCGAACTGGCCGAGGGCCGCGTGGCCGTCAAGCCGCTGCGGGGCGAAAAAGACCAGGCGCTTGCGGCGCAAACCCTGGAGCCGCTCAGCGATGTGGCAGCGTGGGCGCAGCGGCTGCGCGTTAACGCCAGCGTTTGAAGGCCGGTTTTCGGCCCTCTACAATCCCCCTTCAATCCGCCCCGTGACGGCGGCAGAACCTTCAGGCATTTATGGCACAACATCTCGATTTGGAAGAACAGGAACAGCTTGACGAGCTCAAGCATTTCTGGAAGCAGTATGGCAATTTGCTGACCTGGGCCTTGATTGCTGTTTTAAGCGCCTTTGCGGCCTGGAACGGCTACCAGTACTGGCAGCGCAGCCAGGCGGTACAGGCTGCGGTGATGTACGACGAGATCGAGCGCGCCGCCAAGGCTGGCGACATGGCCCGCATTGAGCGCTCGCTGGCCGACATGAAGGAGCGTTTTAGCGGCACCACCTACGCCCAGCAAGCAGGCTTGCTGGCCGCCAAGGCTTATTACGACAAAGGCAATATCGACGCCTCCCGCGCCGCGCTGAACTGGGTGGCCGAAAAAGCCGCCGATTCGGGCTACCAGGCGATTGCCAAATTGCGCCTGGCAGGCATCCTCCTGGAAAAGAAGTCTTATGACGAAGCCTTGCAGCAGCTGTCGGGCAGCTTTTCCAAAGATTTTTCAGCGCTGGTAGCGGACCGGCGCGGCGACATCCTGCAGGCCCAGGGCAAAAAAGCCGAAGCCAAAGCGGAATACGAAAAAGCCTACAAAGCCTTTGACGAGCGCGCTGAATACCGGCGTCTGGTGGAATTCAAGCTCAATGCGCTGGGCGTTGATCCCACTGCCGCTCAAGCTGGCCCGGCCGCAGTGGCCAGCGCAGAGGCGAACAAATGATGCCGCTATCCTTGCGCGCCGTGGCCTTGCTGGCCCTGTTTCCAGCCGCGCTGGCGCTGAGCGGCTGCGGCAGCGTGAAAAAGCCTGAACCGGCCGCGCTGCAGCCGGTCGCCGCCTTGATGGCGGCCAGCCAGAGCTGGAGCGGGCGCGTCGGCCCGGTTGATTTTCCGCTGGAAGTTGGCGTTTCCGGTAACACCATTGGTCTGGCGGGCGGCGACGGCACGGTGGTGCTGCTTGACGCCCAAAGCGGGCGCGACATCTGGCGCGTTGCGCTGAACACGCCGATTGCCGCCGGTGTCGGCAGCGACGGCAAGACGCTGGCGCTAGTGACCAAAGCCAACGAAGTCGTCGCGCTGCAGGCGGGCCGCGAAATCTGGCGCTCCCGGCTGACGGCGCAGGCGTTCACCGCGCCTTTGGTCGCCGGTGAGCGGGTGTTTGTGCTGGCGGCAGATCGCTCGATCTATGCGTTTGATGGCCAGACTGGCCGCAAACTGTGGAGCCAGCAGCGCCCCAGCGAGCCGCTGGTGCTGCGCCAGTCCGGCGTGATGCTGGCGGTTGGCAATACGCTGGTGGTTGGTCTGGGCGGGCGTCTGGCCGGTCTCGATCCGTCCAGCGGCGCCATTCAGTGGGAAGCGCCTCTGGCTTCGCCGCGCGGCATCAATGATGTGGAGCGACTGGTCGATCTGGTTGGCCGCGTCAGCCGCGACGGCGACAATGTCTGCGTGCGCGCTTTTCAGGCCAGCATCGGCTGCGTCAACGCCACTCGCGGCAAGCTGCTGTGGACCAAGCCCGCGCATGGCGTGCAAGGCATTCATGGCGATGCTCAGTTGCTGTTCGGCACCGAAGCCGACGGCACAGTGCTGGCCTGGCGGCGTGCCGACGGCGAGCGGGTCTGGTCCAGCGAGCAACTGCGTTACCGTGGCCTGAGCGCCCCGCTGCTGGCCGGCCGCTCGGTGGTGATTGGCGACGCCACTGGTTTTCTCCACCTGCTGTCTCGCGAAGACGGCTCTTTGCTCAACCGCCTGACCACGGACGGATCGGCTATTGCCGCCGCCCCGGTGCTGGCGGGTAATACCCTGATTGCGGTGACCCACAACGGCGGCGTTTACGGCTTTAAACCCGAATAACGAGAAACCTTCCCTTTGGGGCGTGAAATTTATTGGCAAGAGGGGGAAGCCTCTTCCAAATTCGTCCCGAAACGGGCGTGGATTGAAATAAACATGAAACCTGTCATTGCCCTAGTTGGCCGCCCGAATGTGGGCAAGTCAACGATTTTTAACCGGCTGACCAAGACGCGCGACGCCATCGTCGCCGACTTTGCCGGGCTGACGCGGGACCGTCATTACGGCAACGGCTCGCTCGGCGTACACGACTACATCGTCATCGACACCGGCGGCTTCGAGCCCGATGCCACCACCGGTATCTACAAGGAAATGGCCAAGCAAACCCGCCAGGCCGTCGCCGAGTCCGATGTGGTGATTTTCGTCGTCGATGCGCGCGCCGGCATCAGCGCACAGGACCACGACATCGCCAAATACCTGCGCAAGCTGGGCAAGCCCACGGTGCTCACGGCCAACAAGGCCGAGGGCATGACGCAGGACTTCCAGTTCTCCGAGTTCTTTGAGCTGGGTTTGGGCCAGGTGCTGCCGGTGGCGGCCTCGCACGGCCAGGGCATGCGCACATTGGTCGAAATGGCGCTGGCACCGCTGCACCTGCCTGAAGAGCCGGAGATCGAGGCGGAAGACCCTTCCATCATCAAGCTGGCCGTCGCGGGCCGCCCGAATGTTGGCAAATCGACCCTGATTAACACCTGGCTGGGCGAAGAGCGCCTGGTTGCGTTTGACATGCCCGGCACGACGCGGGACGCGATTTCGGTGCCGTTTGAGCATCATGGCCAAAAATTCGAGCTGATTGACACGGCCGGGCTGCGCCGCAAAGGAAAAGTTTTTGAAGCGATTGAAAAATTTTCCGTCGTCAAGACCCTGCAGGCGATTGAAAATTCCAACGTCGTGCTGCTGCTGCTGGACGCCACGCAGGGCGTGACCGATCAGGACGCGCATATCGCCGGTTACATTCTGGAAAATGGCCGCGCCGTGGTGCTGGCCGTGAACAAGTGGGATGCCGTCGATGCCTACCAGCGCGAGTTGCTGCAGCGCTCGATTGAAACCCGGCTCGGTTTCCTGAAGTTTGCCGCGATTCACCATATCTCGGCGATCAAGCGCCAGGGGCTGGGTCCGGTCTGGAAGTCGATCATTCAGGCGCATGCCTCGGCGAATCGCAAGATGTCCACGCCGGTGCTGACGCGCCTGCTGCTCGAAGCGGTGCAGTTCCAGCAGCCCCAGCGCTCAGGTGTTTTCCGCCCCAAGATGCGCTATGCGCACCAGGGCGGCATGAATCCGCCGATCATCATCATCCACGGCAACTCGCTAGAGCATGTTACCGAGTCTTACAAGCGTTACCTCGAAGGGCGTTTCCGCAAGGAGTTCGACCTGGTTGGTACGCCCCTGCGCATTCAGATGAAAACGTCTGAGAATCCTTTTAAAAACAAGGAATCATCTTAAGACTACAGGCCTGCCTCGGCAGGTGTGTTAAGGTCAAGCTCCATCAACTTTTGAACACGGAAAATATCGTGAGCAACAATAAAAGCCAGCTCTTGCAGGATCCCTTTCTCAACACCCTGCGTCGCGAGCATGTTCCTGTCTCCATCTATCTCGTCAACGGGATTAAATTGCAGGGCCAGATCGAGTCTTTCGATCAGTACGTGGTGCTGCTGCGCAACACCGTGACCCAGATGGTTTACAAGCATGCGATTTCCACCATCGTACCGGGACGCGCTGTGGTCTTTTCGACTGCTGATTCCGAAGACGCGCCCACCAGCTGAGTTCGCACGACGCTCAGGTGAAAACACAAGCACTCGCCCTTCTGGTCGGGGTTGATCTCGGTCTTCCTAATTTTGACGCTGGTTTGCAGGAACTCGGTTTGCTCGCGCAGACTGCGGGCCTGCAGCCTGTCGGGCGCGTGACCTGCAAGCGCAGGGCGCCCGATGCGGCGCTGTTCATCGGATCGGGCAAGGCCGACGAAATCAAGATGCTGGCACTGGAAACAGGCGCCACTGAGGTTTTGTTCGACCAGTCGCTCAGTCCGGCGCAGCAGCGCAATCTGGAGCGGCATCTGGAAATGCCGGTCAATGACCGCACGCTCCTGATTCTCGAAATCTTTGCCCAGCGCGCCCGCAGCCATGAAGGCAAGCTGCAGGTGGAGCTGGCGCGGCTCCAGTACGTGTCCACACGTCTGGTGCGGCGCTGGTCTCACCTGGAGCGCCAGACCGGCGGCGCCGGTGTGCGCGGTGGCCCCGGCGAAAAGCAGATCGAACTCGATAAACGCATGATCGGCGAGGCCATCAAGCGCACCAAGGAGCGCCTGACAAAGGTCAAGAAGCAGCGCCAGACCCAGCGCAAGCAGCGCGACCGGCGCAACTCCTTCATGATTTCGCTGGTGGGCTACACCAATGCGGGCAAATCGACCCTATTCAATGCGCTGGTCAAGGCCCGCACCTATACAGCCGACCAGCTTTTTGCCACGCTGGACACCACCACGCGCCAGCTCTATCTGGGCGACACGGCCCGCTCGGTGTCGCTGTCGGACACGGTGGGCTTCATCCGCGACCTGCCGCACGGGCTCGTCGATGCTTTTGCCGCCACGCTGCAGGAAGCGGCCGATGCTGACTTGCTGCTGCATGTGGTCGATGCGTCCAGCCCCGACTACCTGGAGCAGATCGAACAGGTGCAGCGCGTGCTGTCCGAGATTGGCGCGGCCGACGTGCCCCAGATACTTGTCTTCAATAAGCTCGATGCTATTGAAAAGAGCAATTTCCCGCTGCATATGCAGGACTCGTTTGATCTCAAGGAGGCGTTTGACGGCGCCAGCCAGAGTGTGGAACGCGTTTTTGTCAGTGCGCAGACCGGAGAGGGCTTGCCGCTGCTGCGCCAGTTGCTGGCCAGCCGTGCGGGCATCATTCAGCCAGACGAGCCTGTCGCCGCTCAGTGAGCTTGCCCGCTGGCGGCGTTTCATTAGGCACAATGTTGGTGTAATAAAAAAGTGAGTTGCATTCCATGAATCTGAATCCCGTGCTGCAGACGTTGACAACCTTCCCCGGTTGGCTCAAACAACGCGCCCAAGGCATGTTCAACCTCAATGATCCGCGTTGGGGCCGGGACGAAGACAAATCACCGTCTGGCGAAGCCCTGCCGGAGGTCTCCCGCGAGGACAAGCAGCCGCCCAAGCCGGGCAACCGTCCGCAGGGCCAGGGCCCGAATCAAGGCCCTCCGGATCTGGATGAACTCTGGCGTGATTTCAACCGCAAGCTCGGCGGCCTGTTTGGCGCGCCCAAAGGCGGCGGCAACTCCGGCGGAAATTCCGGTGGCAATGGCGGCGGCTTTCAACCCGACATGAAAAGTGCCGGCATCGGCATGGGCTTGATTGCCTTCGCGGCTTTTGTGATCTGGCTGGGCACGGGATTTTTTATTGTCCAGGAAGGCCAGCAGGCCGTGATCACCCAGTTCGGCCGCTACCATTCGACGAAGGGAGCTGGCTTCAACTGGCGCCTGCCTTATCCGATACAGCGCCATGAAATCGTGGTGGTGACCCAGATTCGCTCGGTAGAAGTCGGCCATGATGTGGTCATCAAGGTCACCGGCCTGCGCGATTCGGCCATGCTGACCAAAGACGAGAACATCGTCGAGATCAAGTTTGCCGTGCAATACCGCCTGAGCGATGCACGCGCTTATTTGTTTGAAAGCAAGGATCCTTCGGCCGCCGTCGTCCAGGCCGCTGAAACCGCCGTGCGCGAAGTGGTCGGCAAGATGAACATGGATCTGGCGCTCGCCGAGGAGCGCGACCAGATCGGCCCGCGCGTGCGGGCGCTGATGCAGACCATCCTGGACCGCTATAAAGTCGGCGTTGAAGTTGTCGCCATCAATTTGCAGCAAAGCGGCGTGCGCCCGCCCGAGCAGGTGCAAGCTGCTTTTGACGATGTGCTCAAGGCCGGTCAGGAGCGCGAGCGCACCAAAAACGAAGCCCAGGCCTATGCCAACGATGTGGTTCCCCGCGCTGTCGGTTCAGCTTCGCGGCTGAAGGAAGAAGCCGATGCCTACAAAGCGCGAATCGTTGCGCAGGCGCAAGGCGATGCCGAGCGCTTCAACTCGGTGCTGACCGAATACCAGAAAGCGCCCCAAGTCACCCGTGACCGCATGTACACGGACGCCATGCAGCAGGTCTATACCAATGTCACCAAGGTGCTGGTCGATTCGCGCCAGGGCTCCAACATGCTGTACCTGCCGCTGGACAAGATCATGAAGATGAGCGAGCCGGGCGCCGCCGTCCCCGGTGCTGACGCCACCGCGCCAGCGAGCGCTTCGCCCCCTGCCGCTGCAGTGCCTGCAGCGCCTCTTGATCCGCGCAGCCGCGATGCCTCCCGCACCCGTGACCGTGAAACTCGCTAAGGAAAACAAAAAGTGAACAGAGTTGGACTTATCGTTTCTTCACTCCTCGTGGGCCTGGCGCTGCTCAGCTCCATGCTGTTTGTGGTGGATCAGCGCCAGTTTGGCGTGGTGTATGCCTTGGGCCAGATCAAGGAAGTGGTGCTGGAGCCGGGCCTCAATTTCAAGCTGCCCCCGCCGTTTCAGGATGTGTCCTATATCGACCGGCGTCTGCTGACGCTGAACAGCACTGATTCAGAGCCCATGCTGACGGCCGAAAAGCAGCGTGTGGTGATTGACTGGTACGTGCGCTGGCGCATCACCAACCCTTCGCAGTACATCCGCAACGTGGGCCTGGATGAAAAAGCCGGTGCCACGCAACTCAACCGGGTGGTGCGCAACGCTTTTCAGGAAGAAATTAACCGGCGCACCGTCAAGGATCTGCTCTCGCTCAAGCGCGAAGAGCTGATGGCTGGTGTCAAAAAAGAAGTCCTCGGTGTCGTGCGCGGCGAAAAGTCCTGGGGCATTGATGTGATTGATGTGCGCATCACCCGCGTCGATTATGTCGAGGCAATCACCGAATCGGTGTATCGCCGCATGGAGGCCGAGCGCAAGCGCGTGGCCAACGAGTTGCGCTCGACCGGCGCGGCGGAAGGCGAAAAAATCCGCGCCGATGCTGATCGCCAGCGCGAGATTCTGGTGGCCAATGCCTACCGCGACGCCCAGAAAATCAAGGGCGAGGGCGATGCCGAGGCGGCCCGTATTTTCGCCCAGTCGTTTGGCAAGGATCCGCAGTTCGCCCGTTTCTACCGCAGCCTGGACGCCTACAAGGCCAGCTTCGGCAAGAAAAGTGACGTGATGGTGCTTGACCCTTCGTCCGATTTTTTCAGCGCCATGCGCGGCTCCGGTGGTGGCGCCGCCGCTTCCGCTAAAAAATAGCTGCGTATGGACGGCAGCACCCTCTGGATGGCGCTGGCGCTGCTGCTGGTGTTTGAAGGCTTGCTGCCATTCATTTCACCGGCTGGATGGCGCCGCATGTTTGAGCAGATTCTGGCGCTGAGCAATGGGCAAATCCGCTTTTTCGGCTTGTGCAGCATCCTCATGGGGCTGGTTTCCCTGGCGCTGGTGCTTTAAATGGCGCGCTGACGGCGCGCTTGTTTTCGCGGATTTCGCCCCCGGCTGAGCACGGTATTTTTGCCCAAGCGCCGCATCTTCTCGCCGCTTTGGCTAAAGCGCGCCCAAGCCCGGTAAAATGCCCTTTTTAACAGCCCACGAAAATCACAATGCCCGCCTGGTCGTCATCTTGGCAATTGCCCGATCAAATTGCCGATGTCCTGCCTTCCGAGGCGCGTCACATCGAAGAATTGCGCCGTCTGTTCCTGGACACCGCCCGCAGCTACGGCTACGAGCTGGTCATGCCGCCGCTGCTGGAACACCTCGAATCCCTGCTCACCGGCACCGGCGAAGCGCTGGACCTGCAGACTTTCAAGCTGGTCGATCAGCTCTCGGGCCGCACGCTGGGGCTGCGCGCCGACACCACGCCGCAAGTCGCCCGGATTGACGCGCACCTGCTCAACCGCAGCGGCGTGGCCCGGCTTTGCTATTGCGGCCCGGTGCTGCACACGCGCGCCGAGCGGCCCAACGCCACCCGCGAGCCGCTGCAATTCGGCGCCGAAATCTACGGCCACGCCGGTCTGGAAGCCGATCTGGAAGCCCAATTGCTGGCGCTGGACTGCCTCAAGGCCGCCAATGTGAGCGATTTGCTCGTCGATATGGCCGATACGCGCATCGTCACCAGTTTGCTGGCCGGCGCGTCGCTGGATGCCCACACCCTGGCCCAGCTTCATGCCGCGCTGGCCGCAAAGGATGCCAGCGAACTGGGTAGCTTGAGCGCCAGTTTGCAAGACAAAATCACGCCCGCTGCCATTGATGGCCTGAAAGCCCTGCTGCAGCTGTATGGCGACGACAAGGTGCTGGACGAGGCCGAAAAAATTCTCCCCGCCTTGCCTGGTATTCAAGATGCGCTGCGCAATTTGCGCTGGCTCGCCTCCCACGTCGGCAGCGATGTGCGCGTCAGCTTTGACCTGGCCGATTTGCGCGGCTACGCCTATTACAGCGGCACCCGCTTTGCCATCTACGGCCAGGGCGCCGAGCTGGCCCGTGGCGGGCGCTACGACGAAGTCGGCGCGGTGTTCGGGCGCAACCGGCCTGCCGCCGGTTTCAGCCTGGATTTGAAAGAACTGGTCAGCGTCCTGCCGCCCCGTTCGCTCAAGGCGGCCATCCGTGCCCCGTGGGGCGACGATGCCAGCTTGCGTGCGGCTATTGCCGCTTTGCGCTTGGCGGGGGAAGCTGTGACTTGCGTCTTGCCCGGCCATGAGCACGAGGTCCATGAATTTGACTGTGACCGTGAACTGGTCCTGACGGCTGGCCAATGGACGGTCCAGCCCCGGAATTGACAAACCTGACAAGAGCCGCAAAAAAAGCGGTACGACAAGCCGTGCGGCAGGCTGGACGCCGGGCCGGTTTTATCCCCCTTGAACCTTAAAGAGAAGTGAAATGACAAACAAATCAATCGCAGCCACCGGCCGCAACGTCGTGGTCGTGGGCACCCAGTGGGGCGATGAAGGCAAAGGCAAGCTGGTGGACTGGCTGACCGAAATGGCCCAGGGCGTGGTGCGCTTTCAGGGCGGCCACAACGCGGGCCACACCCTCGTCATCAACGGCGTCAAGACCGCGCTGCACCTGATCCCCAGCGGCATCATGCGCCCCGGCGTCAAGTGCTACATCGGCAACGGCGTGGTGCTGTCAGCGGCCAAGCTGTTTGAAGAAATCGCGGGCCTCGAAAAAGCCGGTGTCGAAGTGCGCTCGCGCCTGCGCATCAGCGAAGCCTGCCCGCTAATCCTGCCCTTCCACGCGGCCATCGACATTGCCAGAGAAGCCTTGCGCGAGCAGGGCGGCACCGAGAAAATCGGCACCACCGGGCGCGGCATCGGCCCGGCCTATGAAGACAAGATTGCCCGCCGCGCCCTGCGTGTGCAGGATCTGAAATACCCCGAGCGCTTTGCCGCCAAGCTGCGCGAGCTGCTGACGCTGCACAATTTTGTGCTGACCGGCTTCTTGAACGCCAAGGCGTTTGATTTCGGTCCCGGTCTGGCGCCGTACATGAAGGACGGCGAAGTGCAGTTCCAGGCGGTCTATGACGAGGCCATGCGCCACGCCGAGCTGCTCAAGCCGATGATGGCCGACGTGTCGCGCGAGCTTAACGACGCGAACAAGGCTGGTGCCAATTTGCTGTTTGAAGGCGCGCAAGGCACGCTGCTCGACGTGGACCACGGCACCTACCCGTATGTGACTTCGAGCAACTGCGTGGCCGGCAATGCCGCTGCCGGTTCTGGCGTGGGGCCGGGCCTGCTGCACTACATCTTGGGCATCACCAAGGCTTACTGCACCCGCGTGGGTGGTGGCCCGTTCCCGACCGAGCTGGACTGGGAGATTGAAAACACGCCGGGCTGGCATATGAGCACCGTCGGCGCCGAAAAAGGCGTGACGACGGGGCGCAGCCGCCGCTGCGGCTGGTTTGACGCCGCCCTGCTCAAGCGCTCGGCGCAGGTCAACGGTTTATCCGGCCTGTGCATCACCAAGCTCGACGTGCTCGACGGCCTGGAAGAATTGAAGCTCTGCACCGGCTACGAGCTCGACGGCCAGATCACCGACATCCTGCCGATGGGCGCCGACGACATCGCCCGCTGCACGCCGATTTACGAAACCCTGCCCGGCTGGAGCCAGAGCAGCGTCGGCGTGACGCAATACGAGCAGCTGCCGCCCGCCGCCCAGCGCTACCTGCAGCGCATCGAAGAAGTCACCGGCGTGCCGATTCACATGATTTCGACCAGCCCGGATCGCGACCACACCATCTTGCTGCGTAACCCCTACGCCGTCTGAATTTCACCATTTTTTTGACAATCCAAAAGCTGCCGGCCCGACACCTAGCGGGCGCGGCAGTTTTCGCATCAGGAGCCCATTTCATGTTGACCGAAGACGGCAAGCATCTCTACGTCAGCTACGACGAATACCACAATCTGATTGAAAAACTGGCCGTCCAGATTCACCAGTCTGACTGGCAGTTCGACACCATTTTGTGCCTGGCACGCGGCGGCATGCGCCCCGGCGATATCCTGTCGCGCATTTTTGACAAGCCGCTGGCCATCATGTCCACCAGCTCCTACCGCGCCGACGCTGGCACGGTGCGCGGCCATCTGGACATTGCCCGCTACATCACCACGCCCAAGGGCGAGATTGCCGGCAAAGTGCTGCTGGTCGATGATCTGGCCGATACCGGGTTGACCCTCAATGCGGTGATCGGCCAGCTGCGCACCAACTACCCGCCGATCACCGAGCTGCGCAGCGCCGTCATCTGGACCAAGGGCGCTTCGAGCTTTCAGGCCGATTACTCGGTCGAACAGCTGCCAACGAATCCCTGGATTCACCAGCCGTTTGAAAGCTACGACTCCCTCACGCCAGCGCAGTTGCTGGACAAGTGGAAAGCCTGAGGCCCGTTTGAGTAGAAAAAGCTTGCCTCCGGGAAAGGGGCAAGCCGTTAATATCAGCGGATGAGCCCTTCATCCACCCAGCTGATTCACCATCCCTATCGCCCGCCCGCCGGCTTTGAAGCCGTTGCACCGGCGGTGCATAAAGCCTCCACCATCGTCTTTCCCAGCGTTGCCGCCCTGCGCAGCCGCGACTGGAAGCACAAGACCGGCTACACCTACGGCCTGCACGGCACGCCCACCACCTTCACGCTCGAAGAGCGCATCGCGACGTTAGAGGGCGGGCGTTTTTGCACGCTCGCGCCCAGCGGGCTGGCGGCCATTGTGCTGGTCGATATGGCTTTTTTAGTCGCGGGCGACGAGGTTCTGATTCCCGACAACGCCTACGGCCCGAACAAGGCTTTTGCCGAGGCCGAGCTGGCCGCCTGGGGCATCACGCACCAGTGGTACGACGCCATGAATCCGGCCGATCTGGCGGCCAAACTGAGCGCCAAAACCCGGCTGGTCTGGCTGGAGGCGCCGGGCTCGATCACGCTGGAGTTTGCTGATATCCCCGCGCTGGCGGCCGTGGTCAGGGCGCATGGCGCGGGCGGCCAGGCGCATCCAGAAGGCGTCGTGACGGCGCTGGACAACACCTGGGGCGCCGGGCTGGCTTTCAACGCTTTTGCGCTGGGCGCCGATGTGTCCGTGCAGGCGCTGACCAAATACCCCAGCGGCGGCGCCGATGTGCTGATGGGCTCGGTGGTCACGAACAGCGAGGCGCTGCACCAGCGGCTTCATTTTTGCCACATGCGCGTGGGCTACGGCGTGAGCGGCAACGATGCCGAACTGGTGCTGCGCGGCCTCAGCAGCATCGCGTTGCGCTACGCTGCCCAGGACGCCGCCACGCGCCAGCTCGCCGCCTGGCTGCAAACCCAGCCGCAGATCGCCACCGTGCTGCACCCGGCCTTGCCCGGCTCGCCCGGCCATGAGGTCTGGAAGCGCGACTGCAGCGGCGCCGCCTGCCTGTTCAGCGCGGTGTTTCAGCCTGAGTTCACCCAGGCGCGGATTGACCTGTTCTGCGACAGCCTGCAGCTGTTCAAAATCGGCTACAGCTGGGCCGGGCCACTGAGCTTGTGCGTGCCCTACGACATGCCCGCCCTGCGCAGCGTTGCGCGCTGGCCGCATGCCGGGGGGCTGGTGCGTTTTTCCGTCGGGCTGGAGGCGCTGGCGGACCTGCAGGCGGACCTCGCGCAAGCCCTGGCGCGGGCCTGAAAGGCGCTTGATGGCAATGCATTACAGTAAGGCCTGATTACTCACGAAAGTTAAGCTGTGGCAACTCCCAATTATTCCTACGAAAAGCGCCAGAAGGAGCTTGCGAAAAAGCGCAAGAAAGAAGACAAACTCAAGCGCAAAGGCGAAGGCAAACCGGATGACGCCGCCGACGACGGCGTGCCCGGCATGGACGCACCAGCGGACGAGCCGCCGCAAGTTCCGCCCGCTGAATCGGCCGCCTGAGCGTTGCCAAGCCAGCCCGGCATGACCTTCACAGGTGATGCCGGGTTTTTTTGCGCTCAGGATTCGGCCAGCAGCGACGCGGCCAGCGCCGTCATGGCGGCTTGGCTGTGGTCTTGCGGCGCCAGCGCCCGCGCCGTTTCATACTGGGTGAAATTGCGCGCCATCGACTGCAGATAGCCGGGGTCGTAGTGCCGCACCAGCAGCTCGCGCACCACCGAGGCCACGTCGCCGCTGCGGGCGCGCGCCTGCCAGTCCAGCACCGTGGCCCTGCTGCGCGCCTCGGCGAGCGCGTCCAGCCGGGCACAGAAAAACTCGATGTCCTGGACGAAAAAATCGTAGTCTTCGAGCAGCAGCGCGACCCGCTCGTCTTCGGCCAGATCCATGCGCAGGCAGGGGCTGGCGCGCATCGCGCTAATCAAGCCTTCCGGCACGGCAACATTGCCGACTTTTTTGCTTTCGCTTTCGATGTACACCGGGCGCGCCGGGTCAAAACTGCGCAGCATTTCCCAGATGCGGCTGTCATAGGCCTTCTGGCTGGGCTGGGCGACGCCGGGAATCATGCCCAGCACCGAGCTGCGGTGGTTCGCCAGCCCTTCGAGGTCCAGCACCTGCGCGCCCTGCGCCTGCAGCGCCTGCAGCAGCCGCGTCTTGCCCGAGCCTGTGGGGCCGCAGACGACGCGGTAGTGATGCCGCGCAGCCAGTTGCGGCAAATCGGCCACCAGCGCGGCTCTGAAGGCCTTGTAGCCGCCATCGACCAGCGTGACCCTGAAACCGATCTGGTCCAGAATCAGCGTCAGCGAGCCGCTGCGCTTGCCGCCGCGCCAGCAATAGACCAGCGGCTGCCATTCCCTGGGCTTGTCCAGCACCTCGCGCAGGATGTGTTCGGCGATGTTTTTCGCGACCAGCGCGGCGCCGAGTTTTTTCGCCTCGAACTGGCTGATCTGCTTGTACTGGGTGCCGACGATTTTGCGTTCCTCGTCGTGCAGGCTGGGCCAGTTGACGGCGCCGGGCAGGCGGTCTTCGGCGTATTCACCTTCGGATCTGGCGTCGATGACGACGGAAAAGCGGCCCAGCTGCTCAAGGGCGTCGGTGGCGGAAATGCGGTCTAGGCTCACGGCAGGATTTTCTTCAGTTCGGGCCACACATTGGCCAGCATTCTGGCTTGCGAAGACTCGTTGGGGTGGATGCGGTCGGCTTGAAAGTTGGTGCTGGCGCCGTCCCCGTCGGCAATGCCCTGGAGGAAGAAGGGCACCAGCGCGACTTTTTCAGCTTTCGCCACTTTGGCAAACAGACCGGCAAAACCGGCACTGTAGGCGCTGCCGTAATTGGGCGGCACCTGCATGCCGACGAGCAGCACTTTGGCGCCGGATTTTTTCGCCGTCTGCGTCATCGCGGTCAGGTTTTGTTCGGTCATGGCCAGCGGCAGGCCGCGCAGCGCGTCGTTGCCGCCGAGTTCAATCACCACGGCTTTAGGCCGGTGCTGGGCCAGCAGCGCGGGCAGGCGCGAGCGCCCGCCCGAGGTGGTGTCGCCGCTGATGCTGGCGTTGATCACTTTGACGGTTTTCTTTTCGCGGGCCAGCTGCTTTTCCAGCAGTGGCACCCAGCCGGTACCCAGCTTGAGGCCGTATTGCGCGCTCAGCGAGTCGCCCAGCACCAGAATCGCCGCTTCGGCCGGTCTGGCCTTGGCCTGCGCTTCGGTTTGCGCCTGCGCCAGCCAGGGCGTGCCCAGCAGCGCGGCGGCCAGCCATGCAGCCAGCGGCCCGGCCCAGCGCGCTGGCCGCGCAGACGCAGACTGGTTACAGTCGGAATCCATCAATTTGAAGTTTCCTGATAAGGCTGACATGGTTGAACCTAGTGTGTTTGTGGCTGGGAACGCGCTTGAGGCGTCCCCCAGCTCTCCAATTGTTTGCGTTGAGCATGTTTTCAAGTCGGTGACCGACTCCACCGGCACATTGACGATTTTGCGCGATATTGATTTTGCGCTGAATGCGCGGGAAACCGCTGCCATTGTCGGCGCTTCCGGCTCGGGAAAAAGCACGTTGCTGGCCATCATTGCCGGACTCGACACGCCCACGCAAGGCACGGTGCGTCTCGCCGGGCAGGATATTTTTGCCCTTAGCGAAGACGGCCGGGCGGCGCTGCGGGCGCAAAAAGTCGGTTTTGTGTTCCAGAGCTTTCAGCTGATGGGCAACCTGACGGCGCTGGAAAACGTCATGCTGCCGCTGGAATTGTCCGGTGTGCGCCAGGCGCGCGCGCTGGCCACCGACATGCTCAAGCGCGTCGGCCTGGGCGAGCGCCTGGGCCACTACCCGAAAGTGCTCTCCGGCGGCGAGCAGCAGCGCGTGGCGCTGGCGCGGGCCTTTGTTGTCAAGCCCGCCGTGCTGCTGGCCGACGAGCCGACCGGCAGCCTGGACTTTGCCACCGGAGAAACCGTGATGCGGCTGATGTTTGAATTGAACGAAGAGCAGGGCACGACGCTGGTGCTGGTCACGCACGACCGGGCGATTGCGGCGCGCTGCCAGCGGCGCATCACGATTGAGGCGGGGCGGATCAGCGCGCCATAGCCGCCAGCCCAGCGGCGATAATCGCCGCATGTCTTCTTCCCCCAAAGTTCTTTTCGGTTTTCATGCCGTCGGTGTGCGTCTTAAAACAGCGCCCAAGTCGGTCTTTGAAGTTTTTTACGATGTCTCGCGCCGTGATGCGCGCATGCGCCAGTTCACCGACCGCGCCCGCGAGGCGGGCGTGCGCCTGATCGAGTCCGACGGCCTGCGCCTGGCCAAAATGTGCGGCAGCCACGGCCACCAGGGCGTCGTCGCCCGTGTCGATGCTGTTGCGCAGGTCACGTCGCTCGACGAGTTGCTGGAGCAGCTCGAAGAATCCGGCAGCGCCCAGCCGCTGCTCTTGGTGCTCGACGGCGTGACCGATCCGCACAACCTCGGCGCCTGCCTGCGCGTGGCCGACGGCGCGGGCGCGCAAGCCGTGATTGCCCCCAAAGACCACGCCGCTGGCATCAACGCCACGGTGGCCAAGGTCGCCAGCGGCGCGGCTGAAACCGTGCCCTATTTCATGGTGACGAACCTGGCGCGCACGCTCAACGAATTGAAAGAGCGCAACATCTGGTGCATCGGCACCAGCGACGACGCTGAAAAGACGATTTACGACGTGGACTTGAGAGGCCCGGTCGCCTTGATTCTGGGCGCCGAGGGCGAGGGCATGCGCCAGCTCACGCGCAAGACCTGCGACGAGCTGGTCAGCATCCCGATGCGCGGCGCGGTGGAAAGCCTGAACGTGTCGGTGGCCAGCGGCGTGTGCCTGTATGAAGCGCTGCGCCAGCGCAAGATTTGAAATTTGGTAGTGGTTTTATCTTGATGGTCATCCGGCCAATAAAACCACGGCCATCTGTTCAATTGCTCCATGTCAACACTGAAAACTGCGCCAAACATGAACAGTGTGCAAAAAATGACCTGACATCAGGACCTCCTGCGTAGGAAAAACCTTATGCCATCACTGGAAATGAATTTTTTGCTTCGACGGTTGATTTGGCTCAAATATTGCAGAAACACGCGCAGATCTGCATTATTTTTTCAACTGGAGGTTTTCACCATGATCCATCGCACTGCGCTCGCCGGCCTGACCGGCCTTCTCATGCTCACGTCAATCGCTGCATCCGCCGCCGACACGGCCAGCCTCGAAAAGGCGCAAAAAATGGCCGCCAACGCCGGCTGCTTCACCTGCCACACCATCAAGCACCAGGTGAGCAAGGACGGCGCTCTGCCGATTGGCCCGGCCTGGGAAGATGTTGCCGCTCAATACAAGGGCAAGCCCGGCGCCACCGAATTTTTGACCCGCATCGTGCTGGAAGGCTCGAATCCCTATTCCAGCCACTGGAAGAACAAGGCTGCCGGTCTGGCCATGCCGCCGAACGCGGTCGCCATCACCGAAGGCGATGCCCGCCAGCTCGTGGCCTGGATTCTGTCGCTGGCCAAGTAAGCGTTCAACCACCCAAAACGTTCAACCACTCAAACATGCCAAGACCCACTTCGGCGCGTCGCATGAGAACCAGGCAATGACTACTATGCGCATGATGCTGTTCCTGGCACGCCGTTTGTGGGTCGCACTGGTTTGCTGGGGGCTGCTGGCCTGTGCCTGGCCCGCCCACGCGGGCGTGATGACCAAGGCCAGCATGCTGGCCGCTTTTCCGTCGCCGCTGATCGTCGGTGAGAAGGAAACAGAATTGCCGGTGTGGCCTCTCTTCAAGCAGGACGCCACCTCAACCCCGCTGGTGGGCTATGTTTTCGAGTCGATTGATCTGGCGCCGATTCCCGGCTTTTCCGGCACGCCGTTCAATTTGCTGGTTGCCCTGGACGCCAAGGGCGAGTTCATGAACGTCAAGGTGCTGTCGCAGCACGAGCCGGTGTTTGTCGAGGGCTTGGGCGAGGGGCCGATGCTGGGCTTTGTGGCGCAATACAAAGGCTTGTCGCTAAACCAGAACATCAAGATTGGCGCAGATAAAAACAGCGCCAGCAATGCCAATGTGTTCATCCACGGCGTGGGCAAGGCGACGGCTTCGGTGCGGATTTTGAACCAGAGCCTGCTGTCGGCTTCGCTCAAGGTGGCGCGCGCCAAGCTCGGTTACGCCAAGGGGCGCGACCCCGATTTGATTGCGCGCATCCGGCCTGACGTTTACCAGCCTATGGACTGGGACGGCCTGCTCAAGGCCGGTTTAATCAGCCAAAAGAGTTTCAGCCGCCGCGAGGTGGCAGCGGCTTTTGCTGGCACTGTCGGCGCGGGGCTGGACCCGCTGGCGGCCACCGCGCCGGACAGCGCGTTTGTCACGCTGTACGCGGCCCATCTGGAAGTGCCCTCGGTGGGGCGCAACCTGCTCGCGCCCAAAGACTGGGATTATCTCAAGGGGCGGCTGGAGCCGGGCGATAGCGCTTTGCTGGTCATTGCCAGCGGCGATTATTCGATGCTGGGCGAGGATTTTGTGCGCGGCGCGGTGCCGAACCGGCTGAACGTGCATCAGGGCAGCCTGCCGCTGGAAATCCGCGATATGGACATCGATACACCGTTGAAATTGCCCGCGCCACTGCAGTCGGCGGAGTGGAAGGTGTTTCGCGTCATCGGCCCGTCGGGGCTGGACCCGGCGCAGCCGCTGGCCTTTGATTTGCGCGTGACCCGCAGCAAGGGCGTGATGTACGCCGAGCGCGTCGGCAAGGATTTCACGCTGGTTTCCGAACTGCCGGAAAAGTATTTTGAAGCTGCGCATTCCGACAACAAAACCTGGCGTTCGATCTGGACGGATCGCGCCTGGGAGCTGGCGCTGTTGGTGGTGGGGCTGGCGGTGCTCGCCTGGGCTTTGAATCATCAGCGCTGGCTGTCGGCTGATTTGCGCCGCCTGAGCCGCTTTCGCACCGGGTATTTGCTGTTCACGCTGCTGTTTATTGGCTGGTATGCGCAGGGCCAGCTATCTATTGTCAACCTGACGGCGCTGGTTCAGGCGCTGGCGGCTAGGCGCAGCCTGGAGTTTTTCCTGTACGACCCGATGACGGTGACGCTGTGGCTGTTTGTCGGCGTCACTTTCTTTTTCTGGGGGCGCGGCGTGTTTTGCGGCTGGCTGTGCCCGTTTGGCGCTTTGCAGGAGCTGGTCAGCCAGGCGGCTAGGCGGCTGCGGGTGCCGCAGATCCGGTTCAGCGCCAGCACTGACGAGCGGCTCAAGCGCGTCAAATATGCCGTGCTGGCGGCGATTTTGCTGACGGCGCTGGTCTCGGTGCCGTGGACGGACCGGCTGGTGGAAGTGGAGCCGTTCAAGACCAGCATCACGCTGCTGTTTGTGCGCGGTTGGCCGTATGTGGCCTGGGCGCTTGGCCTGCTGCTGCTGAGCACTTTTGTCTATAAGGGCTTTTGCCGCTACCTGTGCCCGCTGGGCGCGGGCATGGCGCTGTTCGGGCGGCTGCGGCGCTTCGACTGGCTGGTGCGCCGCGCCGAATGCGGTAAGCCGTGCCAGCGTTGCCAGCACGACTGCGAGTACCAGGCGATCAAAAAAACCGGCGAAATCGTCTATGAAGAATGCTTCCAGTGCCTGGACTGCGTGGCCATTGAGCAAAGCGACCAGTTGTGCGTGCCGCTGATTCTTGAAAAGCGCCGTGCCGTGATTCCAATTCATCCGGTGACCGCACCGCGTGAGGCCGCCTCTTCTGAATCTTCTGAAGGAGTTAGCGCATGAAACGCCGCCACCTGTTTCAAGCCAGCCTGGGGCTGGGCCTGCTGGGCGCCGCTGGTCTGGCTGCCGGGCGTTTGGGCGGTGTCACCGCAGCCGCGCCGCAGCGTCAGACGGATCAACTGCACTGGCAGGCGCGCCCGCTGCTGGGGCTGGGCACGACGCTGTCGCTGCGCGTGGCGCACCGCGATCCGGCCACCGCAGAGCGGGCGCTGGACGGGGCGGTTGCCACCATTCGCCATGTCGAAGCGCAGATGAGCTTGTTCGATCCGCATAGCGCGCTCAGCCGCTTGAACCGCGACGGCGTGCTGGACGGGCCGCACCCGGATTTGCTGGGTGTTTTGCGCCTGGCGCAGTCGGTGTCAGAGCGCAGCGGCGGCGCGTTTGACGTGACGGTGCAGCCGTTGTGGCGCGCGTTCGAGGCGGCGCAGCGCGACGCTGCGGACCTGCCATCCGGCCAGGCCGTGCTGCAGGCGCGCAGCCGGGTGGACTGGCAGGCGCTGGAGCTGTCGCCACGCCGCATCCGCTTCACGAAGCCGGGCATGGCCATCACCCTCAATGGCATTGCGCAGGGCTATGCAGCCGATCTGGTGCGCCGCCAGTTGCAGGCCGCTGGCATTGAACACGCGCTGATAGACACCGGCGAATGGACCGCGCTGGGCCAGCCCGATGCGCAGCACGGCTGGACGCTGGGCATTGCCAATCCGCGCGACGAAAGCCGCTTGATTGCCCAATTGCGGATGCAGGGCCGCAGCATCGCCACCTCGGCGGACAGCCAGACGCTGTTCAGCAGTGACTTTAAAAACCACCATATTTTTGACCCGCGCACCGGCTACTCGCCGCCGGAGCTGGCCAGCGTGACCGTGGCCGCCACCAGCTGCGCGCTGGCCGACGCGCTGACCAAGGTGATGTTTGTCGCGGGCATGGAGCGCGCTTTGATCCTGGCGCGCAAGTGGCACGTTGATGTGCTGCTGGTGGACAAGGCAGGCCGCTGGCAGGCTACGCCCGGTTTCGGGCTCGGGCCTGCGGGCAGCATCGCCTAGCCACCGCGCCTAAACCAGGCCGTACCAGCCCAGCAGTGCGCCTGCGCCCAGCAGCCAGAGCAGGTGCATCTGGCTGCGCCAGACGATCAGCGCGGTGGCGGCGGTGACCAGCCACAGCGGCCAGTTGGCCAAATGGCTGCCGTTGGCGCTGGCCATGATCCAGCTGGTGGCCATCAGCAGCGCCACCACAATCGGCGCCAGCCCCTGCTTGAAGGCGCGCACCGCCCGCAGCTCGCGGTTGCGCTGGCCCCATTGGGCGGCGGCGTAAGTCAGCGCCGTGCTGGGAATCAAAATGCCCATCAGCGACAGCGCAACGCCGAGCAGGCCGGTCACCCAGCCGCCCGTATTCAGGCCGACATTCCAGCCGAGCAGGGCGACAAACAGCAGGTTCGGGCCGGGCGAAGCCTGCGCCAGCGCAATCGAGGCGTTGAACTGCGCGTCCGTCAGCCAGTGCTGCTGCTCGACCAGAAAGCGGTGCATGTCCGGCACGGTGCTGACCGCGCCGCCCACCGACAGCAGCGACAGCATCAGGTAATGCGCCAGCAGGTTCAGCCAGTCCTGCACGCTCAGGGCGAGTGTCAGCGCGCCGTTCATCAGAATTCCCGAGAAACCCCGGCCTTCAGGCCGGGGAGGTAGAGGGCGAACGCAAAGCGTTCGGGGCTTGTTTTTGCCTGTGAAGCACTGCTAATATGCCCGGCATGATTTTGGTCTATCGCTACCGGGTGAAATCGCTGAGCGGCTTGCTGAACCAGCAAAGCCGGGCCTGCAACTTTGTCTGGAACTACTGCAACGACCGGCAAAAAGACGCTTTGCGCTTTGGGCGGCGCTGGCACAGCGGCTTTGATTTGAACAAACTCACCGCTGGCAGCAGCAAAGAGCTTGGCCTGCATTCCGGCACCGTGAATGCAGTTTGCGAGCAGTACGCCAAGTCGCGCAGCCAAAAGAAGCGGCCTTACCTGCGCTACCGGGGTAAAAAATCGCTCAGCCGGGTGCCGTTCAAGGGCCGCGAACTCAAGCGCGAGGGCAATGCGTTCCGCTTTGCGGGCAACACCTTCCGCGTGTTCAACAGCCGGGCGCTGCCCGAGGGAAAAATCAAGGACGGCAGCAACTTTTCCCGCGACAGCCGGGGAAATTGGTTTTTGAACATCGTCATTGACGTAGCTTGCGTGGCCGAGGTGCGCCAGCCGCTCAAAGGCGTCGGCATTGACCTGGGGCTGAAAGACTTCGCGACACTGTCCACGGGCGAGAAGATCGGCGCGCAGCGCATCTACCGGGACGCCGAAGCGGCGCTGGCGGCAGCGCAGCGGGCGGGCAAGAAAAAACGCGTGAAAGCGATTCACGCCCAAATAGGAAACCGGCGCAGCGACTTTCACCACAAGCTTTCGACGCGCCTCGTCAAAGAATTCGATTACATCGCGGTGGGCAACGTGTGCGCCGCCGGACTCGCCAAAACCAGCATGGCGAAGTCCGTTTTGGATGCAGGCTGGTCGTCCTTCAGAACTCAACTGGCGTACAAGGCTGTTAAGCATGGCGCGTGGTTTGAAGAAGTGAGCGAGCGTTTTACATCCCAAGTCTGCTCGAATTGCGGCACCCTGCCCGATTCGAGGCCGAGAGGTATCGCAGACCTTGGAATAAGGAGTTGGATGTGTTCGGACTGTGGCTGTGAGCATGATCGTGATGTGAATGCGGCAAAAAATATTCTGAACAAGTCTGGTTTCCGTGCCGGGCATGGCACGCCAGCAGTGGGAATCCTCGCTCTTTAGGGCGGGGAGGATGTCAAGGTTTGAGCTTTTGATAGGCCAGCACGCAGGCCGAGCCGCCCAGGCCGATCAGCACATAGACCAGCGGCCAGCGCAGCAGCGCAATCGCCGCAAAGCACAGCGCGCCCAGCACGGCGCACAGACGCAGGCCGAGCACGTTTTTGACCAGGGCGCCCGCCAGTTTCAGCGCCGTCGCCGCAATCAGCCCGGCGGCCACCGCGCCCATGCCGCGCAGCGCGCCGGCCACGCCAGGGTAATTGGCAAACCGGGCATAGACCAGCGCCAGCAGCAGCACCAGAATCAAGGGCGCCGTCAGCATCCCGGCCAGCGCGGCCATCGCGCCCTTGAAACCAAAAGAGCGCGCGCCAATCATCATCGACAGGTTCACCACATTCGGGCCGGGCATGACCTGCGCCACGGCCCAGTCTTCGATAAATTCTTCACGCGTCATCCAGCGCTTTTTCTCCACCAGCTCGCGCTGCACCACGGCCATCACGCCGCCAAAGCCCTGCAGCGCCAGCAGGGTGAAGGAGACAAAAAGATCGGTGGGGGATTGGGGTTGCGGCCTATCCTCCGCTGGCAGGGAATTCATGCGGCGATTATCGCGTTTCGCACGCTGTCGGGCGGCCGCTTTCAGGATCAATCCTTGCTGCCCGCCTTGAAGCGCAGGCCAAAGCTGAAGCGCTCATTGATCTGCTGGTGCATGCTTTTGCTGCCGTTTTGCTGGAAATATTCGACCAGCTTGGTGATTTCCAGATTGCCGCCCTTGTTTTCTATCATCGCAATGGCGCACATCGCGGCGTCGCTGCCGTTGTCGAGGCGCACTTCGACCGGGGCGCGGCCCGGCACTTCGATGCTGACCACGCCGTTGGTGGCGGCCCAGTTCGGCGCGCCCTCATAAATGAAGGTAAAAATCAGCGCCCGCTTGATCTGGTGGAACTGGTCGCCGTTGATGAAGATGTTTTCCCCGCCCGCGTTGGTGCCGGAGCGGTCGTCACCGTCGAGGTGAATGTAGGGCGGCAGGCCGAAATTGCCCCAGCTGTTGCCCAGCGCCTGCACGCAGCCGGGCGTGCCGTCCATCAGCTCGAACATGCAGCCCAAATCGAGGTCAATGCCGCTGCTGGAGCGGGCCGCGCCGCCCAGCACCCGGCTGAGAAATCCGGTTTTTTTGGCCTCGGCGGGGGCGGCGGACTGGTTCCAGTTGAGGTTGACGCGGGTGCGGCCAAAGCCGAGCCGGCCGGGTTTTTCCAGCGAAATTTTGTCGCCGCGCTTTTCCAGCGTGATTTTGGACAGGGAGACTTTTTTTGCTTCCGGGGCGGGGGCTGGCATCGACGCTGGCGCTGGAGTGGGCGTGACCGCCGAGGCCGGAGCCGGAGCGGCGGGCGCAGGTGCAGGCGCCGCTTCGGTGCCGCCAAAATGCTTGAGCAGCGCCGACAGGCCTCCATTGAAGCCCTGGCCGACGGCGCCAAAGCGCCACTGGCCGTCGCGCTGGTAGATCTCGCCGACGATGACGGCTTTTTCGTCCTGGAAGTCGGCGCCGGAAAAGGCAAAAAAGGCGCTGCCCAGGCGCAGGCTGCTGGCGCCGAGCTGGCGCATCGTGCCTGCGCCGTTGATGGCGGCGGTGAAGACCAGCTTGTGAATCGTCCCCGGCAGGCGCGACACATCGGTGTTGAAGGTCGAGGTGCTGCTGCCTATGTCCAGCGTCACGCCGCCGCCGGGGCAGGATTTCTGGTTGAAAAACACCATGAAGCGCTCATCGGAGAGCTGGCCGCTGGCGTCCAGGCCAAAGCAGCTCACGTCAATGTCGATGCCGGGCGCGTCCAGCGCCAGCGTGACGGCAAACAGGCCGGTGCAGCCGAGGTCGGCGAGTTTTCCTTTTTGGCCGCGTGAAAAATCAGTCATGTTGAAGCCTTGTCGGGGTTAGCCGCTGGTGGGTTGAGGCAAGGGCTGTCGCCCTCGCCGTGATGAAGGCCAAAAATGCGGGCCTGCTCAACCACGCCATGTGCCCAGGCGCGGTGGGTGGCGACTTCGCACATCGAGTCATGCATTTTAAAAACTGCCGGGCTGGCACGGTCCATGATGCGCAGCGCCGCTTCCATGTCGCTGTGCTGGACGCGGTAATGCTGCTCGATCTGCGCGACCTGGCTGGGGTGAATCGCGGTCTTGCCGACCAGCCCGTGGGCCAGGTCTTCCTGCACTTCTTGCGCCAGCAGGGCCGGATTGTCCAGATGCTCAAACACCGGCGCGGTCAGGGCAAAGCCGTGGGGCCGGAAGGTGGTGACCAGCCGGGAAATCACCGGGCCCAGCGGCGTGCGGTAAATCGTCAGGTTGCGCGGGCGCCGGATGCCTAGCAGGGCCAGCAGGTCGTTGCCGCCTATGCGCAGCGCCAGAATATGTTCGCGCACGCCGGGCGCCTCCAGGCATTGGCGAAACAGCTTCATCTCGCCCTCGTCAAAGACTTCGGCGGTCTCCAGCGTGGGCATCAGCTGGTGGTGCGTCCCGCGAATCTGCTGGAAATACGGCTCGAAGTTGTGCCGCGTGATTTTAGGCAGCACAAAGCCGCTGAGCTTGTCGGCGCCGGGCATGTCCAGCACCCGTTTCAGGATGTCGGGGCTGCGCACGCGCACAAAGCGGCCCATGCCGGGCCGCTCAGGCATCTGCTGAAGCGCCAGCGACAGGTTGAACAGCGCGTAACCCAGTTCGCTGTCGGCCACGGCGTCTTCGGTGCAGAAAATCAGCGAGCGCGCATCGCCCAGCAGCGCGCCACTGGCAATTTGCGGCAGGTCTTTGTGGGTGGCGGGGACGTAGAGCGAGGCACCGAGCATTTTTTTCTCAGCCATCAAGGGCGCTCTGAATCAGCGAGACGGCCTGGTAGGGCAGGCCCGCGTCAATGATGACAGGCACCGCTTTCTCGGCGGCCAGCAGTGTTAAATGCGCCACGTCCGGCGCGTCGGCGTCGCGCAGTATCAACAGGCGCGGCACGCGGCGCAGCAGCACGCGGGTGGCCTCGCCGATGCCGGGTTTGATTAAATTCACGTCGCTGATGCCGTGCTGGGCCATCGTGGCGGCAAGGAATTGCGTGGAAACGGCGGCGGCATCGGTGCGGTTCATCGGCGTGGGCGTAGTCAAGCCGTCGCGCCGGGCTTGGGCGACGCCTTCGGCAATCAGGCTGTCGGCAAATTGGCGTGACAGGTCATGCGCTTGAAATTCAGCGTAATACACGCAGCCGTGAAAGTCGCCGGGGCCAATCGACTCGTTTAAAACGGAGCGGCTGACCAGCCCGGACACGGTGGCGTTCAGGATGCTCGATGGAATCAAATAATCGGCTGACGAGGCGGCGCAGGCGGCGGTGCCCGCCAGGTCGGACAGCACATGCAGCCCCTTGTCGATGGCGCTGCCGTGGCGCAGGTTGAAGCCGTCCACCGCCTCTTCGAGCACGCGGGAAATCACGCCTTTTCCGGTCCAGCCGTCGATGAAAACGATGGACTCGGGCGCGTGGCCCTGGGCCAGAATGTGGCGCAGCGCCACCTCGTCAATGCCCCGGTCGCGCACGATGGAAACCGAATAATGCGCCGCTTCGCGCCCCAGCACCTGGCGCAGCAGGTGTTTCAAAATCACGCCCACGGGCGTGCCAGCGCGCACCAGCGACACCAGCGTGATGGCGCCGCTGCGCCGCGCGGCAATCAAGGCGGCCAGTGTCAGGCAGTCGCGGGCCATTTGCGCCCGGTTGGCGTCGCAGGCGGCGTTGAAAACGGCCAGATAGCGCGCCGAAGGCAGCGCTTCGGGCGAGAGCATTTCGCTGTAATGCCGGGCGCCGGACTGGATCAGCTGCTCCTTGCGCGCCACATCGACAAACGGCAGTTGCGGCAGGCGTTTGAGCAAAAACGTCACGTCGTCCGGGCGGTAGCTGCCGCAAAACGTCATAGCGCCGCCACTGTCAACGCGGCCAATTGCGTGCCGCTGGGAACGATGGCGTAGTCGCAGGCGGCCATGAAGCGCGCATCGGATTGGCTGTCGCCCATGCCCAGCGTCATGATGTCGCCGTGTTCGGCCTGCAACTGCTGGCGCAGGTAATGGACGGCGCGGGCCTTGTTCAGCGTCTTGGGCAGCACGGCCAGATTGTTGCCGTTGCGGTGCAGGTAAAAGTTTTGGCCGGTTTCGCTGGCGATCCAGCGGGTCAGGGCTTCGCGCTCGATCAGCGCCAGGCGCTCGGCCTGCTTGTCCGGGTCCTTGACGACGATGTAAAACGGCGTGGCATAGTCTTCAATCAGCCGTGCCCGGCCTTTTAAACCAACGCTGGCTGAATACTGGTCAATGACTTCAATGGCTTCTTTCAGGCCGTCCAGCGCCAGCGCCATGTCGGCGCGCATCAGGTCCAGCCAGTCGCTATCGGGCGTGCCGTTGGGTGTCAGCACCACGCCGCCGTAATCAATGATGGCGTGGCTGAAAAAGGCCAGCCCGACCCGGCTCAGCGCATTGTGGTTGCGCGCTGTGGCCGGAATCAGTGTCATTTCGCGGTTCATCAGCTCGAAAAAAGCGCGCTG
Source organism: Burkholderiales bacterium (assembly GCA_038249155.1). Taxonomy (GTDB): domain Bacteria; phylum Pseudomonadota; class Gammaproteobacteria; order Burkholderiales; family Burkholderiaceae_C; genus Polaromonas. The sequence continues at coordinate 86,295 of JBBRWN010000007.1, forward strand.
GCGCGGTGTGGAAAACGAGCAGGCCGAGCCGTCTTTCAAATAGGCGGCGGGCTGCAGGTCTTTTTCATCCGCGCATTTGCCGGGCGTCTGAAACAGGGTGTCGTCCAGGTCAACGAACAGGAATTTCTTCACAATGGCTCTCGGATAAAAAGTGGAACAGGCGGCCCTGGACGGCGCTGGCCAGTTGCTGCAGCGCCGCGTTGGGCGGCGTTTCGTGGCAGATGAAAACGTGGTCGTACTGGCCGGGCGCGACGTTATAAACAAAATTTTCCACACCCTCGCCGTAGTTGTCGGGAAAGTTCAGGATGTGGCTGACCGCGCCCCACTGCAAAATCGGCGAGCGCGTGGTCGATTGCACGGCGACATCGGCGCCGCCCGCTTCCAGCGCCAGCCCCAGCAAGAACGCCATGTGCATGAACTCGCCCGTGCCCAGCACCAGCACGCACTGGCGCGGCGCGATGCCCGTGCGCAGGCGTTCGGCCAGCGCGGCGGGCTGGCTGAGCGGGCGGTCCACGCCGAGGCGGCCAAAGCAGGCGCTGGCGCCCCGGTCAGCGTGGGATTCAAACAGTTGCGCTGCGCCGGAAGACGGCTGCAATTGCCCGGCAGTAAATTCATACGCGCCGCTGAGCGCTGCGCCCACCGTGACCGGCAGGCCAAAGCGCTGAGACAAAGCCTCGTTGGCCTCGCGCCCCATGAAGTTGGTGATGGCCGCCAGATGGACGCGCTCAATCGCCGGATTCAGGGCGCGGCAGGCGGCGGTCAAATTCAAAAAGGTGTTGCCGGTGCTGGCCTCGTCATCGACGAGCACCAGCGAGCGGGCGCTTTGCAGCAGGGCTTGCAGCGCGGCCTCGGCGGGCTGGTGCAGAAACTGCCGGGGCGCGTGGCTGTGCGCTTCTTCAAATTCGAGGATGGGCGCGCCGCCGACGTGGTAGCGCGTGGTATGCAGGAACAGGGCTTCGCGCTGCGGGTGGGCGCGTTTCCAGGCTTCAAAAACGCCTTGCCCCAGGCCAATCGCCGTTTCCGCCATCGCGATAAACACCACCGGACCGGGTAAATCGGCGGGCACCCGCGCCGCCAGATCGCTGTGAATGGCCAGCATCCGGCGCGGCGTGACCGGCCAGTGCTTGCCCAGCACCTTGCTTAAAAATAAAAAGCCGCGCCGGGCGTTGGCCCGCGCCGCAAAGCCGATCAGCGCGTCCAGCGCAAACGCACCGGCATCGACTTGGAGCTTCATCACGCCGGTGGGCAGCGTGACGCAGCGCACGTCACCGGGAGTCGGGGGCTGGAGGCGGGCGCTCACGGCAGCGCTACCGCGTGCGACAGCTCGCCGACGCGGATACCGGCGCGAATCGGGGGAATCGCCAGGGCGTCAAAGCCCCGGTCAAACCCGGCCAGCGCCAGATACGGCAGATTCGGGCCAGCGAGGCAGGCCATCGCAATGCCGCCGGACATGCGCGGGTTGATTTCCAGCAGGCCCAGGCCGTTCCTGCCTTCGCGGAACTGCACGTTGAAAACGCCGTTCAGGCCATAGGCGGCGGTCAGCTGGCGGGTGCTTTGCAAAATGTCGTCGCGCAGATCAATGGTTTGGCCTTGCCCGGCGAGCAGCGGCTTTTTGCGCGGCACGGCGCAGACCAGCCGCCCCTTGTCGCCGACGCAATCGACGCTGAATTCGTGGCCGTCCAGGTACTCCATCACCAGCATGGGGCGAAATGTCTCCAGCGCCGCAAAGCCGCGCCGCAGGTCGTCTAGCCCGATGTGGTACTGCACGCCTGCGAGCAGCAGCTGCGCGCTGGAGCGTTCTTCATCCAGCACGCTGAAACCCAGGCCATACACCGACACCGAGGGCTTGATGCACAGCTTGGGATGGTCCTGCCGCAACTCGCGGTAGGCCGTATCGAACTGCGCCGCCGTCTCCACCACGCGAAAGGCCGCTGGCGGTGTGCTGCAGTCCACGCTCTGGTAAAAGCGCGCCTTGTCGTGCAGCAGGTCCAGCATGTCCGGCGCGGCGACGCACAGCACGCGCGTACCCTGCGCCTCGAACTGCGCCCGCTCGGCGCTGATGAGGCTGGCTTCCTTGCCCGGAATAAAAATGTCAATGCCCTGCGTGCGGCAAAAATCCAGGCACCAGGCCAGATAGGCCGGGCCGGTCAGACCGCTGGGCTCGACGCTGGCGGCATGCGCGGCCAGAAAAGCCGGGGCGTGCGCATTCGTGCTGCTGCAGACGATTTTGTAGTCGCCTGCCGTATCCGCCTGGCGGATCAGGCGAATGGCCGCGCCTACGGATGAAAATGTTTTATTGAACCAGACGCGCTGCATGGGATGAATTACAGGTGCGGCGTGATTTGTGGCAGCAGCTCTTCAAAGGTGCGGCCGTTGCAGATTTCACCGATGGCGTGCATCTTCCATTCGTCGCCATGACGGTAGAGCTTGGCCATGATCTGCGCGTTGTGCGAGCCCAGCGTGGACAGGTTAAAGCGCGCCACTTCCTGGTTGTTGCTGGCGTTGACGATGCGGCAGGTGGCGTTTTCGATTTGCGAAAAGTTCTGGCCGGTAAAGCTGTTGACGGTGAACACCAGGCTTTTGACATTGCCTGGCACCCGCGTCAGATCGACGGCGATTTGCTCGTCGTCGCCGTCGCCCGCGCCGGTGCGGTTGTCGCCGGTGTGGACTACCGATCCGTCTTTGGATTTGAGCTGGCGAAACCAGGCCGCATCGAGTTGGCGGCCCTGCTCGTCGAACAGGATGCAGGAGGCGTCCAGGTCAATTTCCTGCGCCTTGCTGCCAAAGCCGAAAAAGCCCTTGGTCTTGACCGGGTCCCAGCCCAGACCCATGATGATTTTGGTCAGTTTGACGCCAGCCTCTTTGTCGAGGGAGATTCTCTGGCCTTTTTGCAAGTTGACTGCCATGGTGGTTTCCTTGGAGGGGGTTTAGCGATTGGAGCGGCTGCCCATCGTTTCTTTTTTCATCCACTCGACAAACGCATCGCGGTTGCGCGAGCAGACGTAAATTTTGCCCGCGCCGCTAAAGCGCAGCACGATGCCTTCGCCGCTTTTGAAACTGTTGACCAGGTTGCCCAGCATGCCGCCCAGGCCGCCGCCGCTGTTGCCGGTGGTCACGGACACCTCGTAGCGCAGCGTGCTGTCCCAGCAGACGACGTGCGAGTTGTCAATAATCATGTCCTTGCCCGGCGAGACTTCGAGTTGGAACATCGAGCCAAAGCCCGACACCACCACCTGACCGCTGCCCGACGTTTCCATGACAAAAAATCCGCCCGACTGCGCAAACAGGGCGTTGGCTATGTTTTGCGTGCGCACCTTCATTTCGGTGCCCGAGGTGGCGGCCACGAAAGCGCCATCGTTGAGCAAATACTGCCGCTGGCCCACGTCGATGATTTCCAGCGCGCCGGGCAGGACCGGCGAGAGCAGGCAGTCGCCGTCGCCGCGCACGGCCTCAATGCGCTGCTGGAAAAACGACTCGCCATTGGCAAAGCTGCGCAGCAGCGCTCGGCCCAGGCCACCGTTGATGCTGCCCTTGAGGTCCAGGGTCGCTTCCATCATCACCATCGCATCGGATTCGCAATAGATCTGGTCGCCTTTGCCGAGTGACACATGGAGAAAGGGATCGACATCGCCGGTAGAGGTAAAGACAGTCATGATGGAAATTTCCGCAAATAAAGGGGCCGGAATCAGGCGCTGATGCCGAACGAGCGCGCCAGCGGGGCCAGACCGCCGGCAAAACCCTGGCCGACGGCCCGGAATTTCCACTCGGCGCCAGCGCGGTAGATTTCGCCGAAAACCATCGCCGTTTCCGTCGAGCTGTCTTCCGACAGGTCGTAGCGGGCGAGCTCCTTGTCGCCGTTGGCGTCGAGGCAGCGGATATAGGCCTTGCTGACCATGCCGAAGTTCTGCTTGCGCGCTTCAGCGTCGTGAATCGTCACGCCGACGGTGATTTTTTCGATCTCGGCGGGCACCAGGCTCAGGTCGATGCTGATTTTTTCATCGTCGCCCTCGCCAGCGCCGCTGGTGTTGTCACCCATGTGGGTGACGGCGCCATCGGTGGATTTGAGGTTGTTGTAGAAAATGAAGTCGGCGTCGCCGCGCGCCTTGCCGTCGGCTTTGAGCAGGAAGGCGCTGCCGTCAATGTCAAAAGCAGCGCCGTCGGTGGCGCGCGGATCCCAGCCCAGGCCGATGACCAGCTTTTTGAGGGACGGGGCTTCTTTGCTCAGGTTGACATTGCCGCCTTTTTGCAGACTGATGGCCATAATGAATTGCTCCTTGAAAAATCGCTGATTAAAAAATGAACTAACAGGGAAATTTTTTACTGAACATCCACGCCGTGCTGGATGGCCAGCGCGCGCAGACCCCCCGCATAGCCTTGCCCGACGGCCTTGAATTTCCATTCGCCGCCGTAACGGTAAATCTCGCCGAAAACCATCGCTGTTTCGGTCGAATAATCTTCCGACAAATCAAAGCGGGTGATTTCGACATTGGTTTCGATATTCATTAGTCGAATGAAGGCGTCATGCACCATGCCGAAGTTCTGCTTGCGCGCCTGGGCTTCGTGAATGGTGACCGCCACCACCAGCCGGGTAATTGCGGCGGGCACCTGGTCGAGCTTGATTTTCAGCGCCTCGTCATCGCCGTCACCGGCGCCGGTGCGGTTGTCGCCGGTGTGTTCAATCGAACCGCAGGACGAGCGCAGTTGGCCGTAGAAAATAAAATCGCTGTCGGAGCGAACCCGGCCGCTGTCAGTGACCATGAAAATGCTCGCGTCCAGATCGAAATCCACGCCATCGGTGGAGCGCGCATCCCAACCCAGCCCCAGCAGTACCTGCTTGAGGTTGGGGTCGGTTTTGGACAGGTTGACGTTGCCGCCTTTTTGCAGACTGATGGCCATTTCAATTACTCCAGTTAAACAAGTAAAAATTAATACCGAAATTCAGTTCGTCAATTCAGAGATTGCGCTGTTTGCTGGCGTTTGTAACGGATGGAGGACCATACCGACAGGCCAATAAAAGCCACGCCGGACAGTCCGGTGAACCATTCCGAGATATGAAACTTCACGCTGGCCAGCATAATCAGCGCCAGAATGCCGATGGCGTAATGTGCGCCATGCTCCAGATAAACAAACTCTTCCAGAGTGCCCTTGTGAACCAGGAAAACCGTCATCGAGCGCACAAACATCGCGCCGATAGCCAGGCCCAGCATGATAATTACGACATCGCTGGTAATGGCAAAAGCGCCAATCACGCCGTCAAAGCTGAAGGAGGCGTCAAGCACTTCGAGGTATAAAAATCCGCCGATGCTGCCGCGCTTGATGGCGGTGCCAATCACCGGGTCGTTTTCTTCCTCTTCGAGCAGGCCGCTGAGAAAGCCGACCGCCAGATAAACCGTAATGCCGCCGACACCGGCCATCATGACGGAGAGTTTTTGCGCGTCAGGCACCAGGGCGACGCAGCCAAATACCGCAGCCAGCGCGGCCAGGGTGGACAGGCCTTCGTTGCCGTGCTTGCCGAGCTTTTCTTCAATCCAGCCAAGCCAGTGCAGTTCTTTTTCCTGGTCAAACAGAAAATTCAAAAATACCAGCAGCAGGAAGGAGCCGCCAAAAGCGGCGACCTGCGCATGATTGGCGGTCAGGTGTTTTGAATATTCTTCCGGCGTATTCAGGGCCATATTCATGACGTCGACCAGCCCAAGGCCGGTAGCAATCGAGACGATCAGGATTGGAAATACCAGCCGCATGCCAAATACCGCCACGATAATGCCGACGGTCAGAAACAGCTTTTGCCAGAAATCATTCCAGTTGCGCAGCACCGATGCATTCACTACCGCATTATCAAAAGAAAGCGAAATTTCCATGACGGCGAGAATACTGGCGATGAAGAAAGCCTGAATCGCGCCTTCTACGCCTCCTCGCGAGTAGCCCCACCATGCGGCAAAACTGAGCAGGATAATTGAGACAAAGAATGAAATTCTGAAATGCTTCATGCGGATGCTCTGGTTGCAAATTGACACAGCATCTTACCCTTGAAGAGTGCTTTTCCGCAAAGTTCAATTCGGACGGTTGGCAGGGGAATAGCGCGTGCAAAAGCGCAGAAAAAAACAGTCATCAAGGTGACGCCGTGATGACCGCCCCGGCTATTTTTCAGACCGTCATGCCGCCGGACACCTCAATGACGGCCCCGTTGACATAGCTCGCTTCGTCGCTGGCCAGGAAGGCATAGACATTGGCGATTTCCTCGGGTCGGCCCAGGCGCTTGAGCGGGACGCGGTGCTCCATTTCCTTGAGGATGTTGTCGGGCATGCTGGCCAGAATCGGCGTGGCAATGAAGCCGGGCGCCACTGCATTGACGCGCACACCTTTGGGGCCGAGCTCGCGGCTCCAGGTCTTGGTGAAGCCGATGATGCCGAATTTGGTCGCTGCATAGTTGGTCTGGCCGAAGTTGCCGTAAATGCCGACCACGGAGCTGGCGTTGAGGATGACCCCCTGGCCTTGGGCAATCATGGTGTCGGCCACCGCCTGGGTGCAGTGAAACACGCCGCGCAGGTTCACGTCGATGACCCGGTCAAACTGCTCCAGCGTCATCTTGACCAGCCGCGCATCCTGGGTGATGCCGGCGTTGTTGACCAGCACGTCAATGCGGCCAAACTGCGCCTTGACCTTCGCTACGACTGAATCGACCTGCTCGCGCTGAGTCACGTCCATGACATAGCCGACCGTTTGGGCGCCCAGCGCCTGGCATTGCTGGACGGCCTCATCAATGGCACCCTGGTGGACATCGCAGATGATGACGGTGGCGCCTTCCTGGGAAAATTTCAGGGCCGTGGCCAGACCGATGCCTTGGGCCGCGCCGGTGATGAGGCTGATTTTGTTCTGCAGTCGCTGCATGCAAACTCCTTGGGAATCAAATAAAAGGATAAAAGGAAATTCATTCAAACACCGCGCGGTTTCAGCAGTCTGACAGGCAGTCTGCAAGGCCTTGGGCGTTGCCAGACGCTACGCCGGTTTGGGCGCCTTGGGCATGCGGCCCATCAAATAGAACTCAGGATTGGGCTGCATGCCGCTGAAACTGGCCATGCGGTTGGACAGGCCAAAAAAAGCCGTGATGGCGGCAATGTCCCAGGCGTCCTCGTCGCTGAAACCGTGCGCATGCAGCGCCGCAAAATCAGCGTCCTCGATCTGGTCGGCCTGCTGGCAGACCTTCATGGCAAAGTCCAGCATGGCGCGCTGGCGCGGCGTGATGTCGGCCTTGCGGTAGTTCACCGCCACCTGGTCGGCGACCAGCGGGTTTTTTTCGTAAATGCGCAAAATCGCGCCGTGCGCCACCACGCAGTACAGGCAGTGGTTGGCCGCGCTGGTGGTGGTGACGATCATCTCGCGCTCGCCCTTGGTCAGCGAGCCGTCCGGGTTGCCGCTTTCCTCCTTGAGCATCAGCGCATCGTGGTAAGCGAAGAAGGCGCGCCATTCAGCCGGGCGCCGCGCCAGCGCCAGGAACACATTGGGCACGAAACCGGCTTTTTCCTGCACCTCCAGCACCTTGGCCTTGATGTCATCGGGCAGGGCGTTGAGGTCGGGCACGGGGTAACGAACGGTCATGGCTTGTCTCTTTCTTTGGGTATGAATGAACTGCAATCCGCCATGATACGTTCAGGCGCGGGCGCTGCTTAGCCGCCGCTGGTCATTGACGTCAGTGCTGCGGCCATGCCCGCGCCGCCGACCCCGCCGTCAGCTAATGCGCGCTCAGCAAATGCGCGGCAACTGCTCGCCGCTGAGCCAGTCCACCACGCGGCGCCCGCCGAAACGCGTTGTCATCTGCACAAAGTGGTGCGCGTCCTCAGTCACCACGCCGATGCGGGCTGCAGCTTTGCCCAGCGGATGCGCGCGCATGGCGGCCAGCACGGCGTCGGCGGCTTCGGGCGCGCAGACGGCAATCAGCTTGCCCTCGTTGGCGATGTAGAGCGGGTCCAGCCCGAGCAGCTCGCAGGCCGCGTCCACCTGCGCCAGGACGGGAATCGCCTTTTCATCGAGCAGCATGCCCGCTTGCGACTGGCGCGCTATTTCGTTCAGCGTCGTGGCCAGGCCGCCGCGTGTCGGATCGCGCAGCACGCGCACGCCGCCGGGCGCAGCGGCCAGCATCGCGGCCACCAGGGTGTGCAGCGCGGCGGTGTCGGACTCAATCGTGGTTTCAAACTCCAGCGATTCGCGCTGCGACAGCACGGCCACGCCGTGTTCGCCAATCGTGCCCGAGAGCAGCACCACGTCGCCGGGCCGGGCGTTGCTGCCGGCAATGTCCACGCCGGGCGCGACAACGCCTAAACCCGTCGTGCTGATGAACACCCCGTCGCCCTTGCCGCGCTCCACCACCTTGGTGTCGCCGGTGATGACGGGCACGCCCGCCTCGCGCGAGGCCTGCGCCATCGAGTCCACGATGCGTTTTAAATCGGCCAGCGGAAAACCCTCTTCCAAAATGAAACTGGCCGTCAAATACAGCGGAACAGCGCCCGACATCGCCACGTCGTTGACCGTGCCATGCACGCTCAGGCAGCCTACATCGCCGCCGGGGAAAAACAGCGGCGAGACCACATGGCCGTCGGTGGCCATTACCAGCCGGGCACCTAGCGGGAGCAGCGGCGGCGCGAACACCGCGCCGTCATTGCCCTGGCGCAAAAACTCGTTGTCAAAGGCGGCCAAAAACAGCTCCTCGATCAGCTGGGCGGCAGCGCGCCCGCCTGCGCCGTGGCCCATGTCGATGCGGCCGTTTTTCAGGTCCAGCGGGCGGATGTAGTCTTTTTTCACCGGTTTCATGCGTTCTCCACCACGACGGGAATGTCGCGGAAACGGCCATAGGAATAATGGGCGGCGCACGCGCCTTCGCTCGACACCATGCACGAGCCCACGGGGTTTTCCGGGGTGCAGACGGTGCCGAAAATCTTGCAATCCGTCGGTTTTTTCACGCCGCGCAGGATGGCGCTGCACTCGCAGGCCTTGTTGTCGGCCACCGGCGTGTAACTCAGCGCAAAGCGCCGCTCGGCGTCGAACTCGGCATAGGCCGGGCGGATGCGCAGGGCGCTGGCAGGCACTTCGCCCAGGCCGCGCCATTCAAAACTCTCGCGCATCTCGAAAATCTCGGCCATCAGCGCCTGGGCGTTTTGGTTGCCGTGGCGCGTGACGGCGCGGGAAAACTCGTTTTCGACAACGGCGCGGCCCTCGTTGATCTGGCGCACCAGCATCAAGATGGCCTGCATCACATCGAGCGGCTCGAAGCCGGCAATCACCACCGGCTTTTGGTAGTCGATGGCGAACTGCACATAGGGCGCATAGCCGATCACGATGCTGACGTGGGCCGGGCCGACAAAGCCGTCGAGCGGCACGGTGCCGTACTGGCGCACCTCGGGCGACTCCAGGATGTGGGTGATGGCTGCGGGCGTGAGCACATGGCAGCACAGCACGCTGAAGTTTTTCAATTCCGCCCGGTGCGCGTCGCGGATGGCCAGCGCCGTGGGCGGCGTGGTGGTTTCAAAGCCGATGGCGAAAAAGACCACTTCGCGCTGGGGATTCTGGCGCGCGATTTCCAGCGCGTCGGCGGCGGAATAGACCATGCGGATGTCGCCGCCGCGCGCCTTGGCCTTGATCAGCGAGAGGCCGCCGGACGCGGGCACGCGCATGGTGTCGCCATAGGTGCAGACGATGGCTCCGTGTTCGAGCGCCAGGTTAATGGCCATGTCGATGCGCCCGATGGGCAGCACGCACACCGGGCAGCCGGGGCCGTGGACCATGCGCACGTTGGGCGGCAGCAGGTCGGCGATACCGTAGCGCGAAATCGCGTGCGTGTGGCCGCCGCAGAACTCCATGAAGCTGTAGGCGCGCTCGGGCTGCGCCTCTTCGGCCAGGCGGGCGGCAATCTTGCGGGCGATGTCGCCGTCGCGGAATTCGTCGATGTATTTCATGTCGGGGCCTTTGCGGCGATTGAAACAGCGTCGGCTTCGGCGTGCGCCTGGGCGAGTTCGCCGAACAGGGCCAGGGTGCGGGCGGCTTCCTCGGGGTCGATTTTGCCGATGGCATGGCCGACGTGGACGATGACGTAATCGCCCACCTGGGCGTCGTCGATCAGCGCAATCGAGACGGTCTTGCGAATGCCGCCGAGGTTGACGACGGCTTGCTCACCGGGCAGCAGCTCGACGAGTCGAGCGGGAATGGCTAGGCACATGGGGGGCTTTCAGAAAGAGGAGAAGATTGAAATGAACAGAAACGAAGTAGTGGTTTAGTCCTAATAATAAAATCATCACCGAATTAGGAGGTGTGGATGTTATTTTCAGCTACATCCTTATCTATTAATGTATCCGTATTTGCCTGTTTCTTCACTTCCGATTCGTACTGCTGCAAAACCACCAGAGAATGGTAGAGCAAAGTCAAATTGAGGCTGGATAACCATTTCTCCTTGCTTGTTGATAAATCCGTACTTGCCTGTTTCAAAATTACCGATTAGTACCAAAGCGAGTCCATCTGAAAATCTACTAACCCAGTCAAATTGAGGATTTATGATTATTTTTCCTTGTTTATCTATAAATCCAAACTTGCCTGTTGCCAAGTCCCCGATCTGTATCGCAGCAAGACCTTCGGAGAATGGATGTGCAAAGTCAAATTGAGGTTGTATGACCATGTTGCCTTGTTTGTCGATAAATCCAAATTTTCCTGTTTGAAAATTACCAACTCGCACCAAGGCGAGTCCATCAGAAAATCCACTGGCAATGTCAAACTGAGGGTTGATAACAAATTTTCCTTGCTTATCTACAAACCCAGCTTTGCCTGCTGCCAAGCCTCCTACTCGAACATCGGAAAGTCCTTCTGAGAATTGACCAACAGAAGAAAATTGAGGATTAATAATAAATATTCCTTTTTTGTTAATAAATCCATATTTTTCATCTTCATCGTTGCTGCTAATTTTTGCGGGAGCAAGTCCGTCAACAAAACTACCAGCACTGTCAAATTGAAAATCTATAACAACTTTTCCTTGTTTGTTGATAAATCCATATTTCCTATTTTTCAAGCCCTCAATTACCACCAAAGCAAGTCCGTCAGAGAATCCATCAGTTCCATCGAATTGAGGAGCAATGACCATTACGCCATCCTTGTTTATAAATCCAATCTTGCCTGTTTTGTTGCCTTCAATTTTTACCGCAGCAAGACCTTCTAAAAACTCTCCTGTCCAGGGAAATTTAGGGTTTATAACAATTTTTCCTTGTGTATCTATGAATCCAAATTTTCCAGTTTTTTCATCTCCGATTCGCACTGCAGCAAGGCCCTCGGAGAAGTTTCCAACTAATTGAAATTGTGGATTAATGGCAAACCTTCCAGTTTTTTCGGATTTACTGAAAAGATGAGACCTGTTTGCTGGCGTTGTTTCATTTTTGAAATCTCCGCAACCAACCAAGCTAAAAATAATTAATAAAAGTAACGACTTCATACTTGCTTTCACTGCTACATTGATCTCATTAATAATCGTTTCTATGCAGAGCTTAATGTAGGTTAGGGTGATTGAATTGCTGCCCCACCACCCAAGCCTGCCCCAGCGCCAAACCCGCGTCGCCGCAACTGGTGGCTTGGGGCCGCAGCACCCGCAAGCCGAGCCTTTCCAGCCGGGCGCTAACTTCGCGGGTCAATATGGCATTCATGAAGCAGCCGCCGCCCAGGCAGACGGTGCGGCATCCGGCCCGGCGGGCGGCGTGGGCGGCCCAGTCGGCCAGCGCGTGGGCCAGCGTCAGGTGGAACCAGGCGGCTGCGGCGGCGCTTCGCTCGGGCGTGTCCGGCCAGTCCAGCAGGGTGGCGATCAAGGGGCGCAGGTCGAGCACGCCGGTGTCGGTCTCGGGGGCGGCGTCCGTCGGCGCGGCGGGGTCCGCTGGCGCGTTGGCCGTGAGCCAGCGGGCGGCTTGCTGCTCCAGCGCGATGGCTGCTTCGGCTTCGGTCTGTTCGAGCAGGTGCAGGCTAAGGGCGGCGGCGGCGGCGTCGAACCAGCGTCCGGCGCTGGTGCCGCTGGGGCAGTTCAGGCGGGCGTCCAGCATGCGCGCTATCGTGCGCGCCGAAGGGGCGCCCACGGCTGGCGCCAGGCGGGGCACGATCTCGGCGCTGCGGCCCATGGCGTGCAGGGCTGAGGCCAGCATGCGCCAGGGCTGGCGCGCGGCCGCGTCGCCGCCGGGAAGACGCAGCGGCCACAGGTGGCCCAGGCGCTCCCAGCCGCCGGGCGCCACGCGCAGCAGCTCGCCGCCCCAGGCCGTGCCGTCGCTGCCCAGGCCCACGCCGTCGAACGCCAGGCCGATGACCGGTTCGTTCACGCCATGCTCGGCCATGACGGCGGCGATGTGGGCGTGGTGGTGCTGCACCGCGATGGCGGGAATGTGCCACTCCTGGGCCAGGCGCAGGGCCAGCTCGGTGCTGTAGAAATCGGGGTGCAGGTCGTGGGCGATGGCGGCGGGCGGGCCGTGGCGGCGGATGAGTTCCTGCGCCGAAGCCTCCAGCGCGCGGCAGGCCTGGGCGTCGCGCAGGTCGCCGTGCTGGGCGGACCAGTGGGCGGCGCCGTCGGCGTCCAGCAGGCAGGCGGCGTTTTTCAGCCAGGCGCCCACGGCCAGCACGGGGCGGGCGGCGGGCGCGGCCACTTCAGGCGCCACGGGCGGCGGCCAGCTCGGCTTCCAGGGCGGCGATGCGCTGGCGCAGGGCGGCTTCGGTGGCGCTGGGGGCGTCGCTGGCGTTGTGGCCGCTGGCGGGGGCGTGGCCGTGGCCGTGCTGCCAGTCCAGCGCGTGTTCCAGCCAGTGCAGCCAGGCGTCCATGCCGGCGCCGGTGGTGGCCGAGAGCTGGATGATTTCAATGCCGGGGTTGACGCGCCGGGCAAATTCAATGCAGCGCGCCACGTCGAATTGCAGGTGCGGCAGCAGGTCGGTCTTGTTCAGGATCATGAGCCGGGCGGCGGCGAACATGTCGGGGTATTTGAGCGGCTTGTCTTCGCCTTCGGTGACGGACAGGATGGCGACTTTGGCCGCTTCGCCCAAGTCCCAGGCGGCGGGGCAGACCAGGTTGCCGACGTTTTCGATGAACAGCAGGCTGTGGGCGTGGTCATGGCCGTGATCGTGCGTGTGCAACTGGGCAAAGGCTTGGGCCACCATGGGCGCGTCGAGGTGGCAGCCTTTGCCGGTGTTGACCTGGATCGCCGGGGCGCCGGTGGCGCGGATGCGGTCGGCGTCAAAGCTGGTCTGCTGGTCGCCCTCGATGACGGAAACGGCCAGCGCGGGGTGGCGCTGCTTGAGCGCCGTGATGGTGGCGCACAGCAGCGTGGTCTTGCCCGAGCCGGGACTGGACACCAGATTCAGCGCGGTGACGCCGTGGGCCTGGAAATGCTGGCGGTTCTGGCGGGCAATCCGGTTGTTCTCGCCGAGGATGTCGGTTTCGAGCTTGATGGCGCGCTCCTGGCTCATGCCGGGCACCGAGACGCGGGCCGCGCCGACGCCGAAGTGCAAATCGCCCGTGTGGGCGTTGACCTGCGGCCCGGCGGGCGCGTGGGAATGGCTGTGAAGGTGTTCGCCGCTGTCGGCGCAACCGCAAATGACACACATGGTTCATGTTCCTTTTTAGTCGTCGGCCACGAGCATATCAATCACCCGCAACTCGGTGCCGCCGGTGGGCTGCAATTGATAACTGCCGCAGTGCGGGCAGGGCGTGCCGCGCTCGGGCAGGGGCACGCTCTGGCTGCAGCCCAGGCACCAGGCTTGGCCGGGGGGCTCTTCAAATTCGAGGCGCGCGCCCTCTAACAGCGTGCCGGGCGCAATGGACTCCAGCGCAAATTGCAGGGCGCGCAGCTCGACGTTGGCGAGTTGGCCCACTTCGAGGCGCAGCAGGCTGACGCGGCGGAAATTCTCGCGCCGGGCGCTGTCTTCGACCAGCTTCAAAATGCCGGCGGCCAGGCTGACTTCATGCATGGGGTGTCTCCATCGGTGCTTAAGGCCGGAATTGTCGGCGCGATTTGCATCGCCGCCGCACGGGTGCCGTTATGCTGGCGGTTTTTTTAGGAGCAAGAACCGCATGGATTCCAACTACGACAAAGGCTTGGCCACCCGCAAGCAGGTGATGGGCGAAGATTTTGTGGCCAAAGCCCTGGCGGGCGTGACCGATTTCACCCAGCCGATTCAGGACCACATCACCGCCAAAGCCTGGGGCGATGTCTGGCAGCGCCCCGGCCTGGATTTAAAAACCCGCAGCCTCATCACCGTGGCCATGCTGACCGCGATGGGCAAGCAAAACGAGCTGCGCGGCCACCTGCGCGGCGCGCTCAACAACGGCGCCACGCCGCAAGAGTTGCAGGAAGTGCTGCTGCACGCGGCGATTTACTGCGGCGTGCCGACGGCCGTCGAAGCCTTCCGCACGGCGGCCGAGGTGGTCGAGGGCGCGAAGAAAAGTTGAGTCATGAATACGTAGTATCGTTACAACCCGTCAAGGCGCACAAACGGCCTTTTGGCGACTTAATTGAAACAAGGAGATTTTTGGTGAAAAAACTTTTTCCCTCTGCCGAAGAAGCGCTCAAGGGCGTGGTTAAAGACGGCCAGTTGCTGGCGGTCGGCGGCTTCGGCCTGTGCGGCATTCCCGAGGCGCTGATTGACGCGCTGCGCGACTCCGGCGTCAAAGACCTGACGGTCATTTCCAACAACGCCGGCGTCGATGGCTTTGGCCTGGGCAAGCTGCTGGAAACGCGCCAGATCAAGAAAATGATTTCGTCCTACGTCGGCGAGAACAAAGAATTTGAGCGTCAGTACCTCGCAGGCGAGCTGGAGCTGGAATTCACGCCCCAAGGCACGCTGGCTGAAAAGCTGCGCGCGGGCGGCGCGGGCATCCCGGCCTTTTTCACCAAGACCGGCGTCGGCACCTTGGTCGCCGAAGGCAAGGAACTGCGCGATTTTGACGGCGAAACTTACGTCATGGAGCGTGCGCTGGTGCCCGAAGTCTCGCTGGTCAAGGCGCACCGCGCCGACATGTCCGGCAACCTGCAGTTCCGCCTGACGGCGCGCAACTTCAACCCGGCGGCGGCGATGGCGGGCAAGATCTGCATCGTCGAAGTCGAGGAAATTGTCGAAACCGGCACGATGGTCCCCGACGAAGTGCATCTGCCGGGCATTTATGTCCACCGCATCGTGCATAACCCGAACCCCGAAAAGCGCATCGAAAAACGTACCCTTACCGAAAAAGCAGGAGCCTGAACCATGCCGTGGACCCAAGACCAAATGGCGGCCCGCGCCGCCCAGGAACTCGAAGACGGTTTTTATGTGAACCTCGGCATCGGCATCCCGACGCTGGTGGCCAACTTCACCGGCGACAAGGAAGTCTGGCTGCAGTCGGAAAACGGCATGCTCGGCATCGGCCCGTTCCCGACCGAAGACCAGGTGGATGCCGACCTGATTAACGCGGGCAAGCAGACCGTGACCACGCTGCCGGGTTCGTCGATTTTCGGCAGCCACGAGAGCTTTGCGATGATTCGCGGCGGCAAGATCAACCTGTCCATCCTGGGCGCGATGCAGGTGAGCGAGCAGGGCGATCTGGCCAACTGGATGATTCCGGGCAAGATGGTCAAAGGCATGGGCGGCGCGATGGACCTGGTCGCAGGCGTCAAGCGCGTGATCGTGCTGATGGAGCATGTCGCCAAAAAGCGCGACGGCACGGAAGACCTCAAAATCCTGCCCAAATGCACCCTGCCGCTGACCGGCGTGGGTGTGGTGGACCGCATCATCACCGACCTGGCCGTGATGGACGTGACGCCCGAAGGCCTGAAACTGGTCGAACTGGCGCCGGGCGTGACGCGTGAGTTCGTGCAGTCCAAGACGGGCGTGGTGCTGGTTTAAAACGCGGGCGGGACTTTTCCCGCCGCACATTCGCAAGTTCAGCCTCGGGCTCGGGCTGAACTCAAAGTTACTGAAATATCAATCCAGGGCGTGAGTTCTGGATTAGTATTTCAGCTAATGAGCCAAACACCTTTCCCCATTCTCCCGTCCCGAAAACTCCTCGCGCTGGGCGAGCGCATTGCGCTGGCGCGGCGCGCCCGAGAATTGAACCAGCGCGATCTGGCTTTTCTGGCCGGTGTCGGAGCCAGCTCCATCGTGGCGCTGGAAAAAGGCCACCCCGGCGTGGCCATCGGAACGCTGGTGCGCGTGCTGGACGCACTGGGCCTGCTGTCCGAAATGGATTACCTCGTCGAGCCGCAGCGCGATGCGGCGCTGACGCAGTTCGCTATCAGTCGCTTGGTGAGTAAAAAATGACAACGCCCGTTTGGACTTGGCTGCCCGGCGCTTCGGTGCCCGTGCTGGCGGCGACGCTGGAACTCGGCGCCGGTCAGGGCCGACTGCGTTATGAAGCCGCTTACATGGAAATGGCCGCTGCCCGGCCGCTTGACCCGGTGGCGCTCAGGTTTTCGCGCAAAGTTGCCGGAATTTCCATTGCCAAAAATGGCGGCTTGCCTGGCGTCATCGTCGATGCGATGCCCGCAGGCTACGGCGCTGATCGGCTCCACGCCCGGCACGAGCGCGAACTCACTTCCCTGGAACTGCTGGAACTGGGGCCGCCCGATGCGGTAGGCGCGATTGAAGTCTGCCACGACATCGCGCGCAAGCTGGCATGGCGGCCCCCTTCGCTGGGCGAGTTGCTGCAGCATATCGACGCGCTGGAAGCATCCGCCCCATCGAGCCGCGCCGTGCGGCGCCTGCTCGACGATGGGATGACCAGCGCCGGCGGCGAGCGCCCGAAAGTCACGCTCCAGCATGACGGGCGCCTGTGGCTGGCCAAGCTGCAGGACCGGGGCGACGCGCCCTACATGCCCGCCAGAGAGTTCGTGGTGATGCAAATGGCCCGCGAGCTGGGCTTGCAGGTGCCGGATATTCTGCTGGAGCGCAACGGGGGGCGAGAAGTTTTTCTGATTGAGCGCTTTGACCGCTGCGGCGACCCGCTGCAGCCGCAGCGCCATCTGTTTGCCAGCGCCCACACCGTTCTCGGGCTGGAGGCGGCGACCCAGCGCGGCGATGCCCGGCGCTCTTATCTGGTGCTGGCCGATGAAATGCGCCGCTGGATCAGGGATGAGGCAGCCCTCCGGCAAGACCTGCAAGAGCTGTGGCGGCGCATGGCCTACAACGCGCTGGTTGGAAACGGGGACGATCACCCGCGCAACCACGGGCTGATTCACGACGGCACGGGCTGGCGGCTGTCCAGGGCGTTCGACATCACGCCGCTGCCAACCTTTGTCGGCATTCTGGCGATGAGCGTCAGCGCCGATGGCTCGCAAGAGGCTTCGGTGTTGAACCTGCTGGGCGCCTGCGCGCACTTTGGCGTGGACTTGCGCGAAGCGGCAGCCTGGCTTGGCGACGCCGCCGCGCATGTGGCTCAGGGCTGGGAGGCGGGGCTGCGCGCGGCGGGCGTGCCAGCAGGCCACACGGCGCAATTCGCGCCCGCCTTCAGGCTGGCCGCCGAGTTGGCGGAGGATGACAATCAACTCGATGAAGCGGCCAGCGCGATGGAGCGGCAGGGACGTAAGGGGCCGCGCCGCAGACTTTTGGGGTGATGGCGCTGCAGGTGCGCCACTGGTTTAAGCCTGAACATGGCACGGTCAGCCCTTGCGCTTTGCGCCTGAGCCGCTGACGGCAACCCGGTTGATGGCAGTTGCCGGTTCAAAATACTGCATTTGACCGGCAAAAACAATGCCCGACCGGTATCGGGTTCCGCCCAGCGCCCACGCTTCTTGCGGCTGGCGCAGCAGCGCTTGAACTGCATGAATGTCCAGCGGTTCTTCCCACGTTGCCCAAGTCCAGCCGCGTGGATGCGATTCAAAACCCAGCGTGCCTTCCCCGTGAATGCAGGGAAACAGCGGCTGTGCTTCCCAGGCCAGCCAGTAGGCGCCGGCGACGCCTTCCATTTTCATGTCGGTGGGGGCACTCGGTGTTAGCGCGCCGGGGCGGTAAGTGGCTGGATCCCAGCCCCAGCTGGCATAGTTGTCTTCATAGCGCCAGGGGCCGAACAAGGCTTCTTCAAACTTGGCGTGTACAAACTTTTCAGCGCCTTTTTTCCGGGTCGGGTTCAGGCATTGAGCCAGCTCGCGGGCCATTTTTAACATGCGCTGGGGGCCGCCCGTCATGCACAGATCAGTCGGCGTTGTGTAGCCATTTTTGGCATCTTTGCCATCTTCGCGCCACCAGCAGCGCAGCCAACTGGCCAAGGGTTCGCTCGCGTCTTCGTACAAAGACCGAAAGCGTTCAATCTCAAACTTGCGCACATCATCGGCCAGCGCAAGTTCGGGCGACTTGGCCCGGCCCGCCATGTGCTGCACCAAATGCGCGAGCAGCGCATCCCGCTCCGGGCCGTGCAGTTCGGCGGTCTGGGTAGTGCGGTTCCAGCCGAGACGGGTTCCGGCTGGCGCAATGCGCAGCAAACCCGTTGCAGCCATAAAACCTATCGGCGTATGCCCGTGCAGGGCTGTCAGTTCAAGCGGCATGCTGAGTCTCCATCCATTGCGCGGCTTCTTGTTCTTCGGCGCTGCGTGCCCAGTCGGCCAGACGCAAAACGGCTTCTAAATAGCACAAGCCCCAGAAACCAAAGCGCGCCTGCATCTGTGCGGCCAGCGCGGGCCATTGCCCGGCTTGCGCCTTGTGCCACAGCTTGGGGTCTGGCGCGGCGGGCATCCACGGCCTTCCGCGCCCATGATGCGCGCCGACAAGGTAGCGCACCAGCGGTTCTGTATCAGGGCGCTGCGCCACGGAGGACAGTTCATGCCGCCAGCCCGGCGGCAAACCAGCCAGCTTTCTGGAAACGGCCACTTCATGGCTGCCGCTTTTGGCCAGCAGCGGGCCATCGAAAGTGCCCAGCATGAGCTGAAACCGGGGATCGTTTTTGCCCAGATCGTGCAGTCGGCCCGCCTGATCCAAAGACTCGATGATTTCCGGCGGAAGCCCGCACGCCTTGGCAAAAGCCGCCGCCTTCGCGCCGACGCCGACCATGTGTTCGGCCAAACTGATGGCCCAGCGCGTGCGTTCGTTACTGCCTGTCCAGCCGGGCAAGCTCACGACGCCTTCCGCATACAAATCACGCACAGCCGCCTTGCTCGCCGGATGCCAGCCAAAACGGTCACAGCCGCCGCGCGAAGCGGGCAGCACCACAATGTCCGACGTGCGCAGCGCCGCGACACTGACCAGTTCAGCGGTTTCGCCATCCCAGCGCAGCACCTGCGGCGGTGTGGCGTGGGGTTTGGCTTCTTCCGGCTCCGGCGTGCTTTCCAGGTCAGAGGCGCAGGATTCCACGCCAGACAGCCAGCGCTTGAGGGCGTGCAGCGGAATCGGCATCAGCTCCAGGCTCGACGGCGGCGCGGATTCCAGCGCATCGGCCCATTCATCGGGCGGGCAAAGGTCCAGCGCGGCGCGCCAGGCCACAAAGGCGTCGGTCGATCTTTTTTCGCCATGCAGGTAGGGCGTGATGTCGATGTCCACGGCGGGATCGAACATCAGCGCCAGATCAGGCCAGCCCAGAACCGGCGACTGCAGCACGGGTTCGGCAGGCGCTTCATGTTGCGCGGCAATGCCGACATTGACCACTTTTGCGAGCTTGCCGGACTTTTTCGCGCCCGCTTCGAGCCAGGCCCAGGCGGCGTCGAGAAGGCTTTTGGGATACGGCCATTTGGCGGCGGGCACCTTGACCACGCTGGCCCAGCTTGTGCCCAGTTCGCCCAGGCGGTCCAAGCGGCCAAAGCGCTGGCGCAGTGCGCTGACCGGGGCCAGCTCGGACACCAGCGCGTCAAAGTCCAAATCCAGCCCGACCTCGATGGTTTGGGTGGCGACCACAAAAAGCGGCTTGCGCCCCGCGCTGCGGGTGCCCGTGCCTGCGCGCTGCATGATTTCCTGCGCCAGCGCGTCGCGCTCGGCAGGCCGGGCGCGGCCAATGATGAGCAGGCACTCGCCTTGCGCCGACAGTTCCACGCACAGCCTGCGCGCCGTGTCCACGGTGTTGACCACCACGCCCACGACGCCCGCGCCGTCATGGCGCAGCCGCCGCGCCTCGTTGGCCAGATCGCCGGGTTTGCCGTTGACCAGCCGCGCCAGCTTGGCGGCGGTGAGCCTGCGGCTTAACACCGGGTGCGCCTTGTCTTCGTCTGCCAGCGTCAGCACTTCGGTGCCCTGGCCCATCGGCGTGGCGGTCATCGTCAGAACATGCCACGGCGACAGGGCTGGCTCGCTGGCTTTGCCGCGCCAGTGCTGGATGCGCTGCAGGGTTTGGCGAAAGGGTTCGACCAGATGCGCCTCGTCGAGCACGATCAAGGCGTCGTTGCCCGCCAGCCCGGCATGAACCGGCGCGGCCCAGCGGCTGGCACCGTAAGCGCGGCACAGCAGGCGCGAGCCGATTTGGTCCAGCGTGGTGCTGATGACGCTCAGGCCGCCGGGGTTGAGCATCCAGCTCGCGTCCGCCGAACCCAGGCCGCCGCGCAGCCGCACCACATGGCCTTCGGTGGCGCTTTGTTTGAACAGCTTGTCGGCATAGTCGGCGACCGCATCGACGAGCAGGCGGCGGTCAATCACGTAGTACAGCCGCTTGGGCGTACCCGCAATGCCCGCTGAATGCGCCCACAGCCACACATCGAGCACCGCCGTTTTGCCCGACGAGGTGGGCAAATTGAGCGCATCGGGCCATCGGCCTTGGGCCACGCGCTGCGCCAGCCTGACTTGCCATGGAAACGGGGCGTAGTCATGAACGGACTGGTAAAACGCGGCGAAATCCATTTTTTCTGCCGTAGCTTCTGGCGCGAACAAGTCGATTTGTTGAAATGATTTTTTTGACATAGCCCTCCTTGAACGTGGCCTGACGGTTGGCCGGTAACAGCGCAACTATGGCATGGAAAAAGCTCCTGCCGATACTTGGTTTTAACGTGGCCCGGCAAATCGCCGGGAAAAATTCCCCAGTCCCCCGTCAGCGTGAGCGGCTTCAAGCCGGCTTCAACGTAGCCCGGCAAATCGCCGGGAAAAATTCTCAATCAGCTTGGCGGTCAACTCTGGATTACCGCGCTTCAACGTAGCCCGGCAAATCGCCGGGAAAAATTCGTTTCCTACTCCAGCCGACTACCTGCACACCAAAGCTTCAACGTAGCCCGGCAAATCGCCGGGAAAAATTCGCCGTGGCCGACGGCGCCAAGCTCGACACAGGCACCGCTTCAACGTAGCCCGGCAAATCGCCGGGAAAAATTCTCCAAAGTTCAGCCAGAACTTCATGCCGCCTTTCTTGCTTCAACGTAGCCCGGCAAATCGCCGGGAAAAATTCACTTCGCGTCTGTCTCTTACGCCTTTTCGCTCGGGCTTCAACGTAGCCCGGCAAATCGCCGGGAAAAATTCGCCATGAGTGGTTACCCCCAGAGGTGGATCGGAGCGCTTCAACGTAGCCCGGCAAATCGCCGGGAAAAATTCAGCGCTTTTTTGGGCGTGATGGAGGCACCGTCGCGGCTTCAACGTAGCCCGGCAAATCGCCGGGAAAAATTCGGTCACGCGCCTCGCGGGACGCTTCCAGATAGACGCTTCAACGTAGCCCGGCAAATCGCCGGGAAAAATTCCTCGACCACGTGAAACAAGGGCTTGACGACGTGCTGCTTCAACGTAGCCCGGCAAATCGCCGGGAAAAATTCCATGCCGTGCCGGTGCATCCGCCCGAGTACGCCGCTGCTTCAACGTAGCCCGGCAAATCGCCGGGAAAAATTCGCGGGTGTCGGTGTTACGCGCGCCTGTAACAGCGTGCTTCAACGTAGCCCGGCAAATCGCCGGGAAAAATTCACGTAAGAGCGGCCCTGGTTGGCGCTGGTGACGTTGCTTCAACGTAGCCCGGCAAATCGCCGGGAAAAATTCGGGCACAGATCGACGCCAGCGCCGCAAAACAGGAGCTTCAACGTAGCCCGGCAAATCGCCGGGAAAAATTCGCGTTGTGCCCAGCCAAAATGCCAGCGCCGATGTGCTTCAACGTAGCCCGGCAAATCGCCGGGAAAAATTCATAGCGGGTGATGCTCCATTGCTTTGTAGTGCGTGCTTCAACGTAGCCCGGCAAATCGCCGGGAAAAATTCCCAAGGCCATGATATCGCTCATCCAGCTCAAGGCGCTTCAACGTAGCCCGGCAAATCGCCGGGAAAAATTCCGGACCCGTCAGACCAAATTTGGAGTCTGTGAAATGCTTCAACGTAGCCCGGCAAATCGCCGGGAAAAATTCGCGCCGTAGCGCCGCTGATGGTGATCTCGCAACGCGCTTCAACGTAGCCCGGCAAATCGCCGGGAAAAATTCAAGTGCGGCGCATCAAAGCAGTCAAGATGTCGATGCTTCAACGTAGCCCGGCAAATCGCCGGGAAAAATTCACAGCGTCAGCTTTAACGCCAAGCTGCAAGATTTGCTTCAACGTAGCCCGGCAAATCGCCGGGAAAAATTCGCATGAGCACCGCCGGGGAGCCCAAAACGCGAGCTGCTTCAACGTAGCCCGGCAAATCGCCGGGAAAAATTCTACCTGTTGTTTGTTTCGACGGGCGCAGATTTACGGCTTCAACGTAGCCCGGCAAATCGCCGGGAAAAATTCTCTATGCCCAGCACCGACAGGGCATCGGGCACATGCTTCAACGTAGCCCGGCAAATCGCCGGGAAAAATTCTCGCTTGACCGGTTCGCGCAGGATGGTGGCGCCGCTGTTCAACGTAGCCCGGCAAATCGCCGGGAAAAATTCTCTCTTCTGCTTCAACTCCGCGCCAGCCATTGGAAAAATCCGCCTGCCGCGCGAACCTGCCGGTTTGCTTCAACAAGTCAGTGACTCCTTACCGGAAAGCCCCTGAAAACCTGAGCGCGAACCCTCCGGCATTTTTCAGTCGCTCCCGGTTCGCGCATCCTGCGGCAGAAACAGCCCAAGGCCAAAATACCGCTCCTTGCCCACCAGCAGCGGGCCGCGCACGGGCTGGGCAAACTCCAGCACTGCATGGGCATACAGCCCGCCGGGTTTGCGCAGCGTGAACTGGCGCGCTGGCGGCATGGGCAAAGCGCAGTTTTGCGACAGCGTCACCTTGATGGGTCGGGGGTAGCCAGCGCGCTCGCAGCTTTGCGCCACGATGTCTTCGGCGCTTTGCTTAGCCTTGGGAAAGCGGTCCAGCACCACCGGCGTGGCCGACACCCAGCGCCGCGCCGGGCGCGACCAGGTGCGCTCGTGCAGCGACATGGCCGCTGTGGGGCGCGTCAGGTTAAAGCGCTGGCCGCCCAGAATCAGGTGATCGACCGACAGCATGGCCGCCACGCACTGGGCGCGCTCCAGCGAGTCGCACTGCGCCGGAACGGCCATCGCCAGGCCCAGCAGCATGCCGTCGCCGTAGTCGCTCAGGTTGGGCAGGCCCAGCCATGCGATATGCATTTCCTGGGCGTGGCCGTGCGCCAGCAGCGGAGCGGCGTCGCCAAGCCGGGACAGAACGGCGCGGCGCAGCGCATCGGCGGCCTGCGCCACATGCTCAACCGCAATCGGTTTGGCCAGCCGCATGACGATCATGCCTTCCCACGGGCTTTGGGGGCTGGTTTCAAGCGCGTTGCTGTAACGCACCTGCGGGGCAACGGGGCTGCGCTGGCCGCTGTCAAAAGCGGCGTCGAGCTGGCGCAGGCGGCCCCGGAACGGAATCCGCATGGCAACGGTGCCGTCGTCTTGTACAGACCAGCGGCACGGCGCAAAGCCGGGTTCAGCCGCCACCATTGCCAGCGAGTCCGAGCGCCCCACATGCGTGATGCGCTCGGCGCTGCGGCGAATGCTGTCAAACACCGGCGCGGGCGGATCGGCGCTCCAGACGTAGTACACCGGCTCTTCCGGCACGACAGCCATCGGGAACTGGCGCTCCTGGTTTTTGCGCAGCGTGGGCAGGGTGTCAGTGGGGTAGTTGGTCGGCACATAAACCTTGCCTTTGCGCCCCCATTGGAGCGGCACGGCGCTGCCGCAGTCCACGCCGGGCGGTGTTTGCTCTTCAATCCAGGCCAGCGCAGGCCGGTCTTGGGGCAAGGCGGCATCAATCAAAGCCTGATAGAGCCGGTCAGGGTGGGGCGGCCACTCCACGCGGGCGCGCGCCGACACATCGGCTGCGCCATAAAGCCCAAGAAATTCGACGGTGATTTTCATTGGCTGAGAAGGGCTTCGCTGGTTTTGATCAGCTGTTCGAGCCGTGCCGACGCGGTGAACTGCACGGCGGCGGCAAACTCGAAACCGGCTGCTTTGGCGTCGGCAATGGCCTGCGCCAGCGCCTGGCTGACGCTTTCGGCGCTGAGGGCCAGCACCGTGTCGGCTTGCAGCGGCGAGCGCAGCAAAAAGGCTGCTTCGGTGGCGTCCAGCTCCGCGCCTGCGCGCAGCTCAAGTCCGGCCATCAGGCGCGTGTGCATCAGCCACAGGCCCAGCGCGGCGAGGTAGGTGCGCGCTGCCGCATCGGCTTCAGCGGTGATTTTTCCAGCCACTGGAAAGTGGTAGCGGCGCAGGCGCGTCAGCGACAGCGAAGAGCGCAGCTCAATGCGGCTGACCCACGCGCCTTTGGTTGCCAGTTCGGCGAGGATGTGGCCGTGGCCAATTTCAGAGGCTTTTTCGACCGGCACGGGTTTGCCTTGGGTGTCTTTGCGGGCTTTGGCTTCTTCCGTGGTCCAGGTTTCGGCGCGGCTTTCGGACTTGAAGCCGGTGGCGGCGTCTTTGGCGATGTTCATCGGATCCATGCGGATGCCTGCTTTTTTGGTTTGCAGCGCATCAAAACCCATGATCTGGCCCGACAGCGCGGCGGGCCATTTGGCCGCGCCCATCCGGGCACCGGCAAAGCTGTCCCAGGCGCCAAACAGCAGCGTGCCGGGCACGGTTTGAAGCAGCGCGGTGGCGTTGTCGGCCCGCGCTTCGGTGAGTGACTGGCCCAGCGGCGTGGCGCGAAAGGGCTGGCCTGCCAGTTCCGAGTCGCGCAGCAGCGCATCAAAAACCCGGTGCGGCAACTGGTTGACCGTCAGGGTTTGGCCGCCTGCGCAGACTTGTAAAGAACCGACGCCGGTTTCGGGACGGTCGAGCAATTCTTCGAGCCGGTTGGCCCAGCTTTGCGTGGATTCGATCAGGATGTATTCGTGCGTGCCGTCTTCGCGGATGTGCGATGCCAAATGGCCGATTTCGGCGTAAGTGGGCGGCAGGACGAAGAACTTGCTGTCTTGCGGCAGGGCGGCGGCAGGAATCAGGTTGGCTCGCAGCGTGAGGGCCGAAGCGTTCTGGACAGCGGCGGCAAGTGTTTCATAAAGGCTGATGGACACGGGAACTCCCAAGTGGTGCGTTGGTATTGTTGAGCAACCATTATTGCCCGTGGTTGACATCCTCCCCGCCCTAAAGGGCGGGGATTCCTACGGCGCATCAGCCAGCATTGCGCTGGCTGAAGTCGCTTCGGTGGGTTCCTGCTTCATTGAGGCTGGTTTCGCCCTGCGCTTGCGCGCAAGGCCAGAGCCGTCCTCTCCACAGGCTATAACGCGGTATCCCCGCGCCAAAATATTCATTGCGCCGACAACATCGGCGTTGTTTTTATAGCCGCAATCGACGCATTCAAACTTTGCTTGCGTTTTCCGGTTTGCTTTGGCGACGTGGCGGCAAACCGGACAATTCCCACATCAATGCCGATGGCGCTGGTGGCCGTTGGCACAGGCTGTTCGACTTCTCGCTCGGTTTGAATGCTGGCAAACCACTTGCCGCCCGACTGGCTGACGGTGATGTTTTTGGCCGTGCCCAAAATGTCCCGGCTGTTGCGGTAGCGCATCCATCCCAGCTTGGGCAGCTTTATGCGGCTGTTAGGCTGGTCGATTTCAAAGCCTTGGGGAAAGCGAAAACTCTCAGACTGACCTTTTTTCTTGAACTTTGGAAAGGCGGCGCGCTTGGCAAAGAAGTTTTGGTACGCCTTGTCCAAATCTTTGAGCGACTGCTGCAGGGCTTGCGAGGGCGATTCTTTGAGCCACGCGAATTCCTGCTTCCAAACAACGAGGTGTTTACATAGCTGGGCAAAACTCAATTGTTTCTTGTCAGCCGTGTAGGTTTTTTGTTGCAAATCCAGAGCCTTGTTGAACACAAACCGGCGCGCCCCAGCGAAGCGGCGCATGTCCCG
Organism: Burkholderiales bacterium; assembly: GCA_038249155.1. GTDB lineage: Bacteria > Pseudomonadota > Gammaproteobacteria > Burkholderiales > Burkholderiaceae_C > Polaromonas. The sequence goes on from JBBRWN010000007.1 coordinate 112,446, forward strand.
CGCCTGCCCGCCGTTGGGCATGAGTTCAAACTTGAAGGCTTGGAGACGCTGCATGCTGGAATTTTAATCGTCGGTTTGACTGATTGACAGCAGCAGAGGACACCTGCGGTGTCCGCGCTCTGCATCCCCGCCCTGAAGGGCGGGGCTTTCCGCGCACGATGGGTAAGCGCGCCTTGACTGTTTTGGTTTTAAAAAACACAATGATTGTTGAAGTTTTCAACAATCGGAGCAAACCATGTCAACTGTCAATTTCAGCGTGCCCGAGGATGTCAAGGCCGCTTTTAATGCCACGTTTGAAGGCCAGAACAAAAGCGCGGTGATTACCGACTTGATGCGTGAAGCCGTTGAGCGCGTACAGGCCAAACGCCGCAGTCAGGCCGCCTGCCTGAGCATTCTTAACCGCAGAAAACATGCGCCCGTGGTGACGCCGGAACAAGTCTGCGCCGCCCGCGAGGCGGGTCGCCCGTGATAGTGGTGGTCGATGCCAGCGTGGCGGTCAAGTGGTTTCTGGCTTTCAAGCCCGATGAAGACCACACCGATAAAGCGCTGGCTATTCTGGAGCGGGTGGCGACGGGCCAAATCCTGATGGTCCAGCCGCCGCACTTTATTGCAGAAGTCGCCGCCGTGCTGGCGCGCCTCAAGCCCGATGAAGCGCAGGACGACTTGCGGGATTTGGTCAACATTGAGCGCCGCACGCTCGACAGCGCGCAAGTGCATGCGACAGCGCTGGAGCTGTCCATTTGCTACGGGCATCATCTGTTCGACACGCTTTACCATGCGGTGGCCTTGCACACGGCGGGCGCTGTGCTGGTCACGGCTGACCGGCGCTATTTCGACAAAGTGCGGCATCTGGGGCAAATCGTCTGGCTGGCTGACTTTCAGTTGGCGTGATAGTGAACATAAGGATTTCCTCATGCAACGCCGCGACTTTCTAGCCACCAGCTCCGGCGCAAGCGCGCTGGCCTTGGCCGCAGCTTCCGGCTTCACGCCAGCGCCCGCCCAAGCCGCCGATGTGCCCGGCTGGAACCCGGCCGCTTTCAACGCCAAATCGCTGGCCGAAGTCGCCGAGGCGCTGGGCGCCACCCGCGCGCCGCTGGAAAGCCCGGACGTGACGCTGCAGGCGCCCGAGCTGGCCGGAAATGGCGCCATCGTGCGTGTTAGCGCCCGGAGCAGCTTGGCTGGCACCACGCAAATCGCCCTGCTGGTGGAGAAAAATCCGGTCGCGCTGGCGGCGCTGTTCGAGATTCCCGCTGGCACCGAGGCGCAGGTGGCGACGAATCTGAAGATGGCCCGGACTTCACGCGTTTACGCGCTGGCCAAAGTCGGCGGGCAGTACCTGTACGCCTTTCGCGAGGTCAAGGTGACGCTGGGCTGCGACGGCGCTTAGGCCGCTTTCAGGAAAAAATCATGTCACTTCCGACGCGAATCCGGGCCGAAGCCCAGGGCGGCCAGACCACGGTGCGGCTGCTATTCAACCATCCAATGGAAAACGGCCGCCGCAAGGACGAGGCGGGCCAGATCGCACCGGCCTGGTTCATCCAGCACATCCGGGCCAGCTGGAATGGCAAACTGGTGCTGAGCGCCTACTGGGGCGCGGCGGTGTCGAAAAACCCGTTTGTGCAGTTCAGCTTTCAGGGTGGCCAGACGGGCGACAAGATTGCCGTCAGCTGGGTCGATAACCTGGGTGAGCAGCGCACGGATGAGGCGCTGATTGCTTGATCCGCTTAATCGGGTAAAGGCAGCCCGAGCTGCGCCTGCCGGGCCACGCGGATGCAGTCCTTCATGTGCTCTTCGCCAAAATAGCGGATCGCGCCATAGCCGATGACGGAGGCAATGACCTGACCGGCCAGTGGCACGTATTTGGCCAGCTCCTTGCCGGTCAGGCGCAGGCCGATTTTGGTGACCACCTTGACGATCAGGTCGCGGGTGATGAATTTGCCGATCAGCACGGTGCCCACCATAGAGGCGGCTTTCTGGAGCTGCTCGCGCTTGCTGGGGTCGAGCTGGTCGAGCTGGGCCGGGCTCAGGCCAAACTCCCGGTTGATCTGCGGAATCAGCCTGGACAGCAGGGCAGCGTCCACCGCCCAGTCCAGGCCTGGAAAGGGGATGGCGCTGGCAACGGCGGCGATCAGGGCGCGCCGGTGCAGCAGCTTGCGGCTGCGCCTGACGGCGGTTTCAAGCGCCGCATCGTCAGCGGCCATCTGCAGGGCGGTGGGCATGGCATCAAAACCTTTCCTTCGTCTGCGCGGGCCGTTTTCAGGGTTTCAGGCCGTAGCGGCTTCGACTTGCTCGGTCAGCTCCAGCCAGCGTTCTTCGAGCTTGATTAAATCGGCTTCAATGACTTTGAGGCGCTTGCTGGTCTGGGCGATTTCTGCGGGCGCCTTGCTGCTTGTCAGCAGGGTTTCCAGATTGACTTTTTCGCTGTTCAGGCTGTGCATCTGGCGGTCGATTTTTTCCAGCTCTTTGCGCACCGCCTTGAGCGCCTCGGACTGCTGCTGGCGGCGCTGGGCTTCTTCCTTTTTGTCGGCGGCGGTGTTTTTCGCCTCGAAGACGCTGCGGGCGGTGGCGGCATCGGCGTTGGCGGCTTTTTTGGGGGTGGCGGGGGCCGGGTTGTTAGCTTTCTTGGCGTCTTCGCGCTGGCGCTTGGCCTCATCTAACAGGTAGCGCTGGTAGTCGTCCAGATCGCCGTCGAAGGGCTCGACGCCGCCGCGCGAGACCATCCAGAATTCGTCGCACACGGCGCGCAGCAGGGCGCGGTCGTGGCTGACCAGCATGACGGTGCCTTCAAACTCGTTCAGCGCCATCGCCAGCGCTTCGCGGGTGGCCAAATCTAAGTGATTGGTTGGCTCATCGAGCAGCAACAGGTTCGGGCGCTGCCAGACGATCATGCACAGCACCAATCGCGCTTTTTCGCCGCCGCTCATGCTGCCCACGGCCTGCTTGACCATGTCGCCGCCAAAGTTGAACTGGCCCAGAAAACTGCGCAAATCCTGCTCGCGCGTCGGCTGGTTGCCCAGCTTGCCAGCGGCGCTGACTTCTTTGACCAGGCGGATCATGTGCTCCAGCGGGTTGTCCGCCGGGCGCAGCACGTCGAGTTCCTGCTGGGCGAAGTAGCCGATATTTAAACCTTTGCCCTCGGTCATTTCGCCGTCAATCGGCGCCAGGGCGCGGGCGACGGTCTTGACCAGCGTCGATTTGCCCTGGCCATTGGCGCCCAGAATGCCGATGCGCTGGCCGGCCAGCACGGATTTGCTGACGTTCTGCACGATGACCGTCGGCGGCGTGCCCTCGGGCGCATCTTCCGGCGCGGGGTAACCAAAATAGGCGTTCTGCATCGAGAGCATCGGATTCGGCAGATTGGCCGGTTCCTTGAACTCGAAGGTGAAATCGGCTTCGGCCAGCAGCGGCGCGATTTTGGTCATGCGGTCCAGCGCTTTCACGCGGCTTTGCGCCTGCTTGGCCTTGCTGGCTTGCGCCTTGAAGCGGGAGATGAATTTTTGCAGGTGGGCGATTTTGTCCTGCTGCTTGTTGAATGCGCCTTGTTGCAGCGCCATTTGCTCGGCGCGCAGGTCTTCAAACTTGCTGTAGTTGCCGCCGTAGCGCGTCAGCTTGGCGACTTCGATATGCACGGTGACATCGGTCACGGCATCCAGAAACTCGCGGTCATGGCTGATGACGAGCATGGTGCCCTGGTATTTCTTCAGCCAGGCTTCCAGCCAGACGAGGGCGTCCAAGTCCAAGTGATTGGTTGGCTCGTCGAGCAGCAGCAAGTCGGACGGGCACATCAGCGCGCGCGCCAGCTGCAGGCGCATGCGCCAGCCGCCGGAAAAACTGTTCACCGGATTTTCCAGCTCGCTGAGTTTGAAACCGAGGCCGAGAATCAAGGCCTGCGCCCGCGCTGGCGCGTCGTGCGCGCCGCAGTCGTACAGGTCCATGTAGGCGTGCGCCATGCGGTCGCCGTCGCCGCTGAGTTCGGAGGCATCGACTTCGGCCTGGGCGGCCAGCAGCACGGTGTCGCCCTCGATCACGTAGCTGGTGGCGCTTTGCTCGGTTTCGGGCATGTCCTGGGCGACCTGCGCCATTTTCCACTGCGCGGGAATGTAGAACTCGCCACCGTCTTCGTGCAGCGTGCCGTTGAGCATGGCAAACAGCGAGGATTTGCCCGCGCCGTTGCGCCCGACTAAACCGGCTTTTTCGCCGGGGTTGAGGGTGACGCTGGCTTTGTCGAGAATCACTTTGGTGCCGCGACGCAGCACCACATTTTTAAGGGTAATCATTGAGGAAAAAAATGAGGGAAAGGCTTTAGGCCAACTGTTGCCGCGTCAGCAGCAGCACCAAGTCGCTGCCCGCGCTGGTGTCAAACCACAGCGGTGCGAGGTGCGGAAAGGCGCGTTCAAAATGTTCGCGTTCGTGGCCGATTTCCAGCACCAATACCGCATTTTCGTTCATTTGCGCGGCAATGGTTTTAAACAGCGCGCGGATGAAGTCCATGCCGTCGTCGCCACCGGCCAGCGCCAGCGCCGGTTCGGCCTTGAATTCGGCGGGCAGGGCGGCCATGCTGGCGGCGTTCACGTAGGGCGGGTTGCACAAAATCAGGTCGTAGCCGCCGGGGCAATTGGCCAGGCCGTCGGACTCGATCAGCGTGATGCGCTCGTTTAAATGGTGGCGCTCGACGTTGATGCGCGCCACGGCCAGGGCGTCGGCGCTGATGTCGGCGGCATCGAGCACCACATCGGGGTAAGTCATGGCGGCCAGAATCGCCAGGCTGGCGTTGCCGGTGCAGAGGTCGAGCACGCGCTGCGTCTTGTCGCTCAGCCACGGGTCAATGCTGCCCTCGTCGAGCAGCTCGGCGATGAAGGAGCGCGGAATGATGACGCGCTCATCGACGTAAAACGGCACGCCCATCAGCCAGGCTTCATGCGTCAGGTAAGCGGCGGGCTGGCGCGTCTGAATGCGCTGGGCCAGCAAGTCGGCCACCTTGGCCTGATCGGCGGCGCTGACGGGCTGGTTTTCCACCAGATCGAGCTCGTCGAGCGGCAGGCCGAGTTGCCACAGGACGAGCCAGGCGGCTTCGTCAAAAGCGTTGGTTGTGCCGTGGCCGAAGCCGTCGGAAAAGCTCAAACCGGCCGCCTCCAGCCGGTCGGCCATCTGTTCAATCAGTTCAAGAATGGTGAGGTCGGGGCTGGTGGGTTTCATGGGGAGGGTGTTGAAAAAGGGGTTTAAGCCAGGGCGGCCAGGCGCTGCAGAACACCTTTGTAAATGTTCTTCAGCGGCTCCAGCGAGGCGACTTCGACATGCTCGTTGATCTTGTGGATGGTGGCGTTGATCGGCCCGAGTTCAATCACCTGCGGGCAGATTTTGGCAATGAAGCGCCCGTCGCTGGTGCCGCCGGTGGTGGAGAGTTCGGTTTCCAGGCCGGTTTCAAGCAGGATGGCGCCGCGCACGGCGTCCACCAGCGTGCCCGGCGTGGTCAGGAACGGCAGGCCGCCCAGCGTCCATTTCAGATCGTATTCAAACTGGTGCCGGCTCAAAATCGCCAGCAGGCGCTGCTGCAGGCTCTCGGGCGTCGATTCGGTGGAAAAGCGGAAATTGAAATCAATCACCAAGTCGCCCGGAATCACGTTCGTCGCGCCGGTGCCCGCGTGGATGTTGGACGCCTGCCAGCTGGTGGCCGGAAAAAAGTCGTTGCCCGCGTCCCAGCGCGTCGCCGCCAGCTCGGCCAGTGCGGGCGCGAACAGGTGAATCGGGTTTTTTGCCAGATGCGGGTAGGCGATATGGCCCTGCACGCCCTTGACGGTCAGTTTGCCGCTGAGCGTGCCGCGCCGGCCGTTTTTCACCATATCGCCCAGGCGGCTGACCGAGGTTGGCTCGCCGACGATGCAGTAGTCCAGCACTTCGCCGCGCGCCTTGAGGCGTTCGCAGACGACGACCGTGCCATCGACTGACGGGCCTTCTTCGTCGCTGGTGATTAAAAACGCCATCGACAGCGCGGGCGCCGGATCGGCGGCCAAAAACTCTTCAACGGCCACGACCATCGCGGCTATCGAGGTTTTCATGTCCGCCGTGCCGCGCCCGTAGAGCAGGCCGTCCCGGTGGCTGGGCGTGAACGGGTGGCTGTGCCACTGCTCCAGCGGGCCGGTCGGCACGACATCGGTGTGGCCGGCAAAGACCAGCGTTTTGGCCGGGCCGCTGGGCGTGTCAGCGCCGGTGAATTTGGCCCACAGGTTGGTGACGCGGAAGTTCTCCGGGCCGCTGACAATGGTTTCGCAGGCAAAGCCCAGCGGCGCGAGGCGCGCGATCAAAATGGCCTGGCAACCGGCATCGTCCGGGGTGACGGAGGCGCGGGAAATCAGCTGTTCGGCAAGGTGCAGGGTTCTGGACATGGGGGCTCAGCGGGCGGCTCTGGGGATAAACGGGCTAGTCGTGCTTGATGTCAAGCGTGATTTCGGTGAAGGAGGGGGTATCGTCCGGGTCTTCTTCATAAGTATCGTCGGCCTTGGTCTTGGAGGCTGAAAAGTCGTTTTCCAGGCGCCACATCAGGTTGGTCGGCGAGTCGGCATGCAGCAGGCCTTCGGCGCGGGTCACGGTGCCCTCGGTAATCAAGCGGGCAATGTCTTCCTCGAAGGTTTGCGAGCCTTCGGCCATCGACTTTTCCATCGCTTCCTTGACGCCGGAAAAATCGCCTTTTTCGATCAGCTCGGCAATTAGCTGGGTGTTGAGCATGACCTCGACGGCGGGCGCGCGCCCGCCCGCCACGGTGCGCAGCAAGCGCTGCGAGACGATGGCTTTGAGGGCGGCCGCCAGGTCGCCCAGCAGCGTCGGGCGCACTTCGACCGGGTAAAAGCTCAGGATGCGGTTCAGCGCCTGGTAGCTGTTGTTGGCGTGCATGGTGGCCAGGCACAGGTGGCCGGACTGCGCGTAGGCAATGGCCGCCGACATGCTTTCGCGGTCGCGGATTTCGCCGATCAGAATCACATCGGGCGCCTGGCGCAGCGCGTTTTTCAGGGCCACTTGCAGCGACTGGGTGTCGGTGCCGACCTCGCGCTGGTTGACCACCGATTTTTTGTTGGTGAACAGGAATTCGACCGGGTCTTCAATCGTCAAAATGTGGCCGGGCATGGTCTCGTTGCGCCAGTCCATCATCGAGGCCAGCGTGGTGCTCTTGCCCGCGCCGGTCGAGCCGACCATCAAGAGCAGGCCGCGCTTGGCCATGATGATTTCGCCCAGAATCGTCGGCACGTTCAGGCTGGACAGCGGCGGAATCACGCTGGGAATGTAGCGGATCACCGCCGCGTAGGTGTTGCGCTGGCGAAAGGCGCTGATACGAAAGTTGGCCAGCCCCTCGATGGCCAGCGCCATGTTGAGCTCGCCGATTTCTTCCAGCTCTTCCATGCGCTTGGGCGGCAGCATGTCGGCCAGCAGGTTGCGCGGGGCGTCCGCCGGCAGCACCTGGGAGTTGATGGGAACAGCCACGCCATTGATCTTGATGAGGGCGGGCGAGTGGGCGGATAAATAGACGTCGGACGCCTTCTTTTCCACCATCAGCCGCAGGATTCTTTCCATCGTGCTCATGGGGCGGGTTTCAGCCATCGGTGATTTCCAGGTTCGGTTGGCAGTTACAAAAAAGCGCGGGAACTCAGTCGCGCAGCAGGTCGTTCAGGCTGGTCGTGGCGCGGGTTTTGGCGTCCACGCGCTTGACGATGACGGCGCAGTACAGGCTGTACTTGCCGCCCGCCTTGGGCAGGTTGCCTGAAACCACGACGGATCCGGACGGAATGCGGCCATAGGTCACGGTATCCGCCTCGCGGTCGTAAATCGGCGTGCTCTGGCCGATATACACACCCATGGAAATCACCGAGTTTTCTTCGACGATCACGCCTTCGACGATTTCCGAGCGCGCGCCGATGAAGCAGTTGTCTTCAATGATGGTCGGGTTCGCCTGCATCGGTTCCAGCACGCCGCCGATGCCGACGCCGCCGGACAGGTGTACGTTTTTGCCGATCTGCGCGCACGAGCCGACAGCGGCCCAGGTATCGACCATCGTGCCTTCATCGACGTAAGCGCCGATGTTGACGTAGCTGGGCATCAAAATCGCGCCTTTGGCGATAAAGCTGCCGCGCCGGGCCACGGCGGGCGGCACCACGCGCACGCCGGTGGCGCGCATTTCCTGCTCGCTCAGGTTGGCAAATTTGGTCGGCACCTTGTCGTAAAAGCCCAGGTCGCCAGCGCGCATCAGCTCGTTGTCTTTCAGGCGAAAGCTCAGCAGCACGGCTTTTTTGATCCACTGATGCACCGTCCACTGGCCCACGCCCTGGCGGGTGGCCACGCGCAGCGTGCCGTGGTCGAGTTGGGAAATGGTCTGTTCGACGGCGTCGAGCACTTCTTGCGGCGCGGCGCTGGCGGACAGGTTGGCGCGGTTGTCCCACGCAGCGTCGATGATGGCTTGGAGTTGTTGGGTCATTTTGGGATGGCTCTCAGTGAGCTTTGGATTGGATGAATTGGACGATGCGCTGGGCGGCTTCGACGCATTCGGCGGTCTCGGCCACCAGCGCCATGCGGATGCGGCCCGCGCCCGGATTGTGGCCCTGGGCCTCGCGGGCCAGGTAACTGCCCGGCAGCACGACGACATTGTAAAGAGCCAGCAATTCACGCGAAAAGTCGGCGTCAGAGCCCTTGAAAACCTCGGGAATGGCCGCCCACAGGTAAAAACCGGCGTCCGGCAGCGCCACATCCATCACTTGCGCCAGCAGGGGCGTGACCTGGGCGAACTTGTCGCGGTACAGGGTGCGGTTGTCCTCGACGTGTTGTTCGTCCAGCCAGGCCGCCGCGCTGGCCGACTGCACTACGGCGCTCATGGCGCTGCCGTGGTAGGTGCGGTACAGCGTGAAGGCCTTAATCAGGGCCGCGTCGCCGGCGACAAAACCGCTGCGCAGGCCCGGCACGTTGCTGCGCTTGGACAGGCTGGTGAGCGCGATCAGGTTTTTAAAATCGTGGCGGCCGAGTTTCGCGGCCGCTTCCAGGCCGCCCAGCGGGGCGTCCTCACGGAAATAGATTTCGCTGTAGCACTCGTCCGAGGCAATCACAAAACCGTATTTGTCGCTGAGATCGAACAGCATTTTCCACTCGTCCAGCGGCATCACCGCGCCGGTCGGGTTGCCCGGCGAGCAGGTGTAGAGCAGCTGGGTGCGTTGCCAGATGGTTTCGGGAACGCTGGCCCAGTCCACCGCGAAGTTGCGTGCCGCCTCACTGGGCGCAAACCACGGCTGGGCGCCCGCCAGCAGCGCCGCGCCCTCGTAGATTTGGTAGAAAGGATTCGGGCAGACCACGACCGGCTCGGTGCCGTTTTCAAACGCGCGCGGATTGACGACGACTTGCGCCAGCGAAAACAGCGCTTCGCGCGAGCCCAGCACCGGCAGGATTTGCGTGGCCGGGTCCAGCGCCAGACCGTAGCGGCGCTCAATCCAGGCGGCGCAGGCGTTTTTCAGCTCGGGCGTGCCCGCCGTGGCCGGGTAGGTGGCCAGGCCGCCAGTGGGCGACTGGACGGCTTCGCACAGGCGCTGTTTCAGGAATTCGGGCGTCGCATGGCGCGGCTCGCCGATGCCCAGGCTGATGGGTTTGTAAGCCGGGTTGGGCGTGACATCGGCATGCAGCTGGCGCAGCCGCTCGAAGGGATAAGGCTGAAGGCGGGAGAGCAGGGGATTCATGGGGGCGATTATCCCGCCTTGGCGGCCGGTTTTGCGCCATGACTTGCAGTTGCCGATGTCAAGAAAACAGCCCCCTGCTCGGGTAACATGACGGGCCGTGCGCCGCCCCAGGCTTCAGGCGCCATCAACCAGGGTCCGTTTTGCGTCTTAATTCGATCAAGTTAGCCGGTTTCAAATCGTTCGCGGAGCCGACGGTTTTTGCGCTGCCGGGCCAGCTCGTCGGCGTCGTTGGCCCGAACGGCTGTGGCAAATCCAACATCATGGACGCCGTGCGCTGGGTGCTGGGCGAGTCCAAAGCGTCCGAGCTGCGCGGCGAGTCCATGCAGGACGTGATTTTCAGCGGCACCACCACGCGCAAGCAGGCCAGCCGCGCCAGCGTCGAGCTGATTTTTGACAACGCCGACCACCGCGCCGGCGGTCAGTGGGGCCAGTTTGCCGAAATCGCCGTCAAGCGCGTCTTGAGCCGCGACGGCAATTCGAGCTATTACCTGAACAACCAGCCGGTGCGCCGCCGCGACGTGCAGGACGTGTTCCTGGGCACGGGCCTGGGGCCGCGCGCCTACGCCATCATCGGCCAGGGCACCATCAGCCGCATCATCGAGTCGCGGCCTGAAGAGCTGCGCCTGTTTCTCGAAGAAGCGGCGGGTGTGTCCAAGTACAAAGAGCGTCGCCGCGAAACCGGCAACCGCCTGTCGGACACCCGCGAAAACCTGGTGCGCGTCGAAGACATCCTGCGCGAATTGAACACCAATTTGGCCCGGCTCGAAAAACAGGCCGAAGTGGCGCTGCGCTACAACACGCTGCAGGCCGCCAGCACGCTCAAACAGCAGCAGCTCTGGTTTTTAAAGCGCGCCGAGAGCGAAGCCGAGCAGGCGCGCATCAAGGCCGAATCGGAAAAATCCGTCAACGATCTGGAAAGCCGCCTGGCTGATTTGCGCCAGATTGAAAGCCGTCTGGAAACGATCCGCCAGGCGCATTACGACGCGGGCGACGCGGTCAATCAGGCGCAGGCCAAGCTGTACGAAGCCAGCGCCGAAGCCGGGCGGCTGGAGGCGGAAATCCGCTTCGTCGCCGAGGGCCGCAAGCGCGTCGAGCTGCGGCTGTTCCAGCTCAAGGAGCAGGCCGACCAGTGGGCCAGACGCAGCCAGGACGCGCTGGCCGAAGAGGAAACCCTGGCCGAGCAAGCCTTTGATGCCGAAGAAAAAGCCGAACTGCTCGCTGCCCAGAGCGAAGAGCAGCAGGGCCAGTTGCCCGCGCTGGAAGAGGCCTTGCGCCAGGCCCAAAACGCCGCCAATGCCCAGCGCGCCAGCGTGACGCAGATTCAGCAGCAGATTCAGGTGCTGGCCACCGAGCAGCGCCATATTGAAGAGCAGTCGCGCTCTTTAAGCCTGCGCCACGAGCGCCTGAACGCCGACCGCAAAGCCCTGCAAGCGCCCGACGAGGCGCGGCTGCTGGACTTGAGCGTGCAACTGGCCGCAGCCCAAGAGGCGCAGGCCGTCGCCGAAGTCCGCCTGCAGGAACTGGGCGACAGCGTGCCGCAGCTCGACGAAGCGCGGCGGGCTTGGCAGCAAACCGTGAACGCCGAATCGGCCAAACGCGCCGATTTGTCGGCCCGGCTGGAAGCCCTGAAAGCGCTGCAGGACAAAGTTAAAACCGACGGCAAATTAAAACCGTGGCTGCAAAAACACGGCCTCGCTGATTTGCCGGGGCTGTGGAGCCGCCTGCAGATCGAGCGCGGCTGGGAAAACGCCCTCGAAGCGGCGCTGCGCGAGCGCCTGGGCGCGCTCGAAGTCGGGCGGCTGGAGACGGTGCGCGGCTTTGCCGGCGCCGAGGGCCGCAGTGCCGAGAGTCGCCATTCGCCAGACGGGCCGCCCGCCAAACTGTCGTTTTACAGCCCGCCGGAGGCGGGCGCGCCGCCCCGCGCCAATCCGGCGCTCAATCTCAAACCGCTGGCCGCGCTGCTGCGGCTGCACGATGCGGGCCTGGCGGCGCTGCTGGACGGCTGGCTGCACGGCTGCTACAGCGCAGGCAGCCTGAGCGACGCACTGGCCGAGCGCCACAAGCTCCAGCCGGGCGAGGCGATTTACGTCAGCGGCGGCCACGCGGTGATGGCGCACAGCGTGAGTTTTTACGCGCCCGACTCGGAGCAGGCCGGGCTGCTGGCCCGCGCCAGCGAAATCGAAAATCTGGAAAAAAACGCCAAGGCGCAAACCCTCATCAGCGAACAAGCCCGCGCCGCGCTGAGCCGCGCCGAAGCCGCTTATCTGGAAGCGTCGCAGGCGCTGGCCAGCGCCCGCCGCACCGCCGCCGACGGCCAAAAGCACAGCCACGCGCTGCAGGTCGAAGTGCTGCGTCTGAGCCAGCAGGCCGAACAAATCAAAGCGCGCAGCGGCCAAATCGCAGGCGACATGGCCGACATCGAAGTCCAGCTTGACGAATTGCAGGAGCGCCGCGCCAGCGCCGAAGGCCGCTTTGAAGAACTCGACCTGCAGCTGGCCGACAGCCAGGAGCGCCATGTCCAGTTTGACGACCGCGTGAGCGCCGCCGAGCGCCGCCGCGCCGAAGCGCACGGGCAGCAGCGCACGCTGGAGCGCCAGGCGCAGGAAGCACAGTTCGCGCTGCGCACACTGAGCGCCCGCCGCGAAGAACTCAGCCGCGCCATTGCGATGGCCGCCAGCCAAACCGCGTCGCTGGCCAGCGAAGAAGAACGCGCTCACCATGAACTTTCGCGCCTGAGCGATGCCGCCGCCCAAGGCGGGCTGCACGACGCCTTGAGCCGCAAGCTGGCCCGCGAATCCGACTTAAGCGCCCGGCGCAGCCAGTACGATGGCTTGAGCGCCGAACTGCGCACCAACGACGAGCGCCGCCAGCAGATCGAGCGCGAGCTTGACCCGTTGCGCCAGCGCATCACCGAGTTTCAGCTCAAAGAGCAGGCGGCGCGGCTGGGTTTTGAGCAATACGCCCAGCTGCTGGCCGAGGCGCAGGCTGATCTGGCCGCCGTGGCCGAGTCGATTCAGGCGGGCAACGTGCGCCTCGCCGGCTTGCAGGGCGACATTGACCGGCTGCAGCGCGACATTCACGCGCTGGGCGCGGTCAATCTGGCGGCGCTGGACGAACTTAGCACCGCCACCGAGCGCAAGCAATTTCTCGACGCCCAGTCGGCCGACCTGAACGAGGCGATGGCCACGCTGGAAGACGCGATCAAAAAAATCGACATGGAAACGCGCGAGCTGCTGTCGAGCACCTTTGACGCGGTCAACGGCCACTTTGGTCGCATGTTCCCGGAGCTGTTTGGCGGCGGCAATGCGCGCTTGATGATGACCGGCGACGAAATCCTCGACGCGGGCGTGCAGGTCATGGCCCAGCCGCCGGGCAAGAAAAACCAGACGATTCACCTGCTCTCGGGCGGGGAAAAGGCGCTGACGGCGATTGCGCTGGTGTTTGCGATTTTTCAGCTCAATCCGGCGCCGTTTTGCTTGTTGGATGAGGTCGATGCGCCGCTGGACGACGCCAACACCGAGCGTTATGCCAAACTCGTGGCCAGCATGAGCCAAGAAACCCAGTTTTTATTTATCAGCCACAACAAAATTGCGATGGAAATGGCCGAGCAGTTGATTGGCGTGACCATGCAGGAGCAGGGCGTTTCCCGCATCGTGGCGGTGGACATGCAGGCGGCCCTGCGTTTTGCCGAAGCAACCTAAAAAATTATGAGCAGTACATTACAAATCAGTTTGGCGGTGGGAGGCGGTTTGGTTCTGGTCGGTCTGGTGGTGCATGGCGCCTGGTCTGCCCGCAAGAACCAGCCCAAGCAGGCCAAGCCCGCCCCGCCGCCGCCAACGCCGCCAGCTTCGCCGCCCCCGGCCTTCAAGCCGCAGTCGCCGCAGCCCGTGCCCGCGCCAGCGGCCCCTGCTGCGGCCAAGGGCAAGGCCAGCGCCAAGACCGCCGAGCCGCCCGCCAAACCGGCCAAGCCCGCCCCCGCCAGCGAGGAAAAAGCAGCGGCCAAGCGCCAGGAAGTCCCGGTTTTTGAGGCCGACTCGAACCTGGCCGGCCTGACCGAACTGACCGCGCCGGAAAAAAAGCCCAGTCTGGACATCCTGATCGACGCCATCGCCGCCGTCTCGCTGGAGGCGGTGATTATTGGCGAAGCTGCGCTGGCGGCTATGCCGAGCACGCGCCGGGTCGGCAGCAAGCCTTTCAGTATCGAAGGGCTGAACGTCAGCGGTAGCGTGTGGGAATATCCCGTTGCCGGTCAGCGCTACAGCGCCTTTCAGTGCGGCGTACAGCTGGCCAACCGCACCGGCGCGCTGAACCAGATCGAGTATTCCGAGTTCGTCATCAAGACCCGCGCCTTTGCCGACGCCATCGGCGCCGAGGCGCAGTTCCCCGACATGAACGACGAGGTGGCCCGAGCCCGCGAGCTCGACCAGTTCGCCGTTGACCACGACGCCCAGCTCGGCATGACGCTGCAGGCCGTCGATACCGCCTGGAGTCCGGGCTATGTGCAGCAATGCGCCGAGCAGCTTGGCTTTGTCTCCGGCCTGATTCCGGGGCGCATGGTGCTGCCGACCCGCCAGCCCGGCCAGGCGCCGATTCTGGTGCTCAGTTTTGACTCGCGCGCCGCGCTGGCCGAAGACCCGGAGCAGACGGCGCTGCGCGCCTTCAGCATGGCGCTGGACGTGCCGCAGGTGCTGCGCGCTGAAAAGCCTTTTGCGCGGATGTGCGAGATTGGCCTGAAGCTGGCCGCGCACATGGGCGCTGTGATCGTCGATGACGGCGGCAACCGCATCCGGCCCGAAGCGATGGAGGTGATTTATACCGACCTGGAGCAGCTTTATGACCGCATGGATGCGCGTGAGCTGTCGGCGGGCTCGGTGCTGGGGCGGCGCCTGTTTTCCTGAGTTCAGGAGGCTTTGAGGATTCCCGGCGGCCTTGAGGGGCCGCTTTTTTTTGATCTGTCCGTTGAGTGATAAGGGAGCTTTTTTTCATGTCCAACCTTGACCTGTTTGCGCCGCCCCCGTCCACGCCGCCCACGCCGCCCGCCGCCGTGCTGGAGCGCGCCGCCGCCCTGCGCGCCGAGCTGAATCTGCACGCCCATCGCTACTACGTGCTTGACGAGCCGAGCATTCCCGACGCCGAATACGACCGGCTGTTCCAGGAGCTGCAGGCGCTCGAAGCGGCGCACCCCGAGCTGATCACACCCGACTCGCCCACGCAGCGCGTGGGCGGGGCGGTCCTGGCCGGGCTCACGCCGGTGCGCCACGCCGTGCCCATGCTGTCGATCTGCACCGAAACCGACGTGTCGGCGGCGGGCGCCGAAAAATTCGAGCAGCAGGTGCGCAGCTACCTCGCCACCGAACACAAGCGCGCCCAAAAGGGCGAGCGCCCCGCCCTGGGGCCGGACGCGCTCGCCGTGGTCGAAGGCGGCGTGCTCGACTATGTGGCGGAGCTGAAATTTGACGGCCTGGCGATCAACCTGCGCTACGAAAACGGTCTCTTGGTGCAGGCCGCCACACGCGGCGACGGCGAAGTGGGCGAAGACGTGACGCACAACATCCGCACCGTGCGCCAGATTCCGCTCAGATTGAGCGCCGCCGCGCTGGTCGGGCCGGATTCAGCGGCGACGCTGCCCGCGCCCGCCGTGCTCGAAGTGCGCGGCGAGGTGTATTTGCGCCGCGCCGATTTTGAAACGCTCAACGCCGAGCAGCGCGCCAAAATCGCCCAGGGCGCGAAAGGCGAAAAAACCTTTGTCAACCCGCGCAATGCCGCTGCGGGCGGCATGCGCCAGCTCGACCCGGCAATGGCGGCCAAGCGGCGCTTGAGCTTTTTTGCCTACGGCGTAGGCGAGGTCACGCCCCCGGACGCTGGCGGGCCGCAGTTTGACACCCATTTAGAGCTGCTGCAAGCTCTCAAAGCCTGGGGTTTTCCGGTGGCTGAACAAACCCGGCTGGCGCGCGGCGCGGATGAACTGGTCGCCTTTCACCAAGACATGGGCGCGCAGCGCGCCAGCCTGCCTTACGACATCGACGGCGTGGTTTATAAAGTCAACAGCCTGGCGCTGCAGCGTGATCTGGGCTTCAAAACCCGCGAGCCGCGCTGGGCCGTGGCGCACAAATACCCGGCGCAGGAGCAACTAACCACCGTGCTGGCCATCGACGTGCAGGTCGGGCGCACCGGCAAGCTCACGCCGGTGGCCAAGCTGGCCTCCGTGTTTGTCGGCGGCGTGACAGTGACGAACGCGACGCTGCACAACGAGGACGAAGCGCGGCGCAAAGACGTGCGCATCGGCGACACCGTGATCGTGCGCCGCGCCGGGGATGTGATTCCCGAAGTGGTCAGCGTGCTGCTGGAAAAGCGCGTCGAGGGCGCGCCGCAGTTCACCATGCCCAGCCAGTGCCCGGTGTGCGGCTCGACGGTGGTGCGCGAAGAGGGCGAGACCGATTGCCGCTGCACCGGCGGCCTCTTTTGCGCGGCCCAGCGCAAGGAGGCGATTTTGCACTTCGCGCACCGCCGCGCCGTGGAAATCGAGGGGCTGGGCGACAAGCTGGTCGAGCAGCTGGTCGATGCCAACGTGGTGCGCACCCTGCCCGATCTGTACCGGCTGGGGCTGCGGGCGCGCGCGGAAATCGAACAGATTCAGGTCGATGCGCTCTACGGCAAGCTGTCCGCCGAGGAGCGGCAAACCCTGGCGGTGGAGGAATTAAAACGGCTGGAGCGCATGGCGCAGCTGTCCGCGCTGAATGTGTTTACCGCGATTGAAAAATCCAAGCAGACGACGCTGACGCGCTTTTTGTTCGGCCTGGGCATCCGCCATGCCGGCGAGGGGACAGCCAAGGGGCTGGCACGGCATTTTGGCAAGTTAGATGCCATCATGGACGCCAGCGAAGAGCAGTTGCTCGAAGTGCCCGACATCGGCCCGATTGTGGCCAAAAGTGTGCGCACGTTTTTCGAGCAGCCGCACAACCGCGAAGTGGTGGAGCAGCTGCGCGCCTGCGGTGTAACGTGGGAAGAGGGCGAACCGGCCGCCGTGGCCGCGCCCAAGCTGCTGTCGGGCAAGACCTTTGTCATCACCGGCACCCTGCCCAGCCTGAGCCGCGACGAGGCCAAGGAGCTGCTCGAAGCCGCCGGGGCCAAGGTTTCCGGCTCGGTCAGCAAGAAGACCGATTACGTTGTGGCCGGAGCCGAGGCGGGGAGCAAGCTGGCCAAGGCGCAGGAGCTGGGCATTGCCGTGATTGATGAGACGGCCTTGCGGGCGTTACTGGATTCCTCAGCTTCATCGGCTTCATCGGATTTACCTGCGGACTGAGCCGCGTACAACTTCGCAGGCAGGTTGCCGTTCAGGCTGGCCCGGACGGCTCGCGGTGAGGGGGTCGGACGGCTGGACGGTTTGCTGCGTGAGGCTGGACGCATTTTATTCACTTTTGCAGTATGTTCACATTTTTTGAACAAAGTGAAAAATTGAACAAAAGCGGGTTCCTGCGCATAATCCTGCCATGCTCATAAAAGATCACCCCGCCAAGGAAGCAGCGCTCATGGAAGATGCCGCCGCTGCCTTGGCGCTGCTGGGGCTGGATGCCGTCCTTCTTGCGCGGGAGCCTGAATTTTCCCGGCTGGAACTCGATGGCGTGATGCGCGTGGGCAAAGATGACGCGCACGTCACCTACGCAGTGGAAGCCAAACGCCATCTCACCCCCGCCACGCTGGGGGCGGCAACTGCCCAGTTAAGGCGAGCCGCTGAGGCCACCGGCCATCCTGGCTTGCTGGTCACGCACTGCCTGAGCACGCCCATGGCCGAGAGGCTGCGGGCATTCAATCAACCCTTTGCCGATGCGGCGGGCAATGCTTATCTGGAGGGGCCGGGCCTGCTGGTGTACGTCACCGGGCGCAAGTTGCCGGGCAAGCCGGTGACTGGCACGACGGGAAAGGCTTTCACCAGCGCGGGCCTGAAAGTGCAGTTCGCCCTGATTTGCGTCCCGGCGCTGGCTGACGCGCCGCTGCGCGCCATTGCGGCGGCGGCGGGCGTGGCGCTGGGCGGGGTCCCGGCGGTGCTGGCCGATTTGCAACTGATTGGTCATCTTCTGGTGCAGGGCAAAAAACGCCGCCTGAATGCCACGAGGCGTTTACTGGACGAATGGGCACTGGACTACGCCCGCCGTCTGCGCCCCAAAACACTGCTAAAAACTTATACCAGCCCCAATTTTGACGCGTGGGAAAACTGGCAGTTGGACCCGGCTCAGGCGCTGTGGGGCGGCGAGTCGGCGGCCCGGCTGCTGGTGCAGCATCTGCGGCCGGGTGTACACACGCTGTACGCTGAAAAGATTCCCGCCCGGCTCATGGTCGAGCAGCGCATGACAGTAGCCAGCGCAACGCTGATGCAACAGCGCGTGATTGAACTGCGCCGCCCGTTCTGGGGAACCCTGCCCGCCGCCGAGCCATCCGCCATCGAATTGCCCGCCGCCGTGCCGCCCGCACTGGTCTATGCCGACTTGCTGGCCACCGGCGACAGCCGCTGCCTTGAAACGGCCGAACTCATTTATGACCGCTGTCTGGCTCGACTTTTCCCTGCGGCCTGAACTGGCGCTGCATGCCCGCGTGGTCGCCGATATTGAATCGGTGGCCGCGCCTATGGGCATCAGGCTGATGATTACCGGCGCGTTCGCCCGCGACCTGCATTTGTTCTACCGCTGCGGCATCGCCATGCAGCGCAAAACCGAAGACATCGACTTTGGCCTGGCCGTTGCCGATTGGGCTGCTTTTGCCGCGCTGCGCGAGGGCTTGAGCGCCAGCGGGAATTTTCAGGCGTCGCCCGGCGTGGCGCACCGGCTGCGGCACGGCAACGGCCTGCCGGTCGATCTGGTGCCGTTTGGTCGCATCGAAACGGGGGAGCGCAAAATTTCCTGGCCACCGGCGGGCGATGTGGTGATGGATGTGTTTGGCTTTCGCGAGGCGCTGGCCAGCGCGCATGTGGTCACTCTGCCGGGTCATGCACAGACGCGGGTAGTGTCTCTGGCGGGGCTGGTGCTGCTAAAAATCGTCTGCTGGCAGGAGCGGCATTACCGCTCCGCGCGTAAGGACGCGCACGATATTGCGCTGATTCTGCAGCACTACCTGGCCGCTTCCAACGAGGCGCGGCTCTGGGACGAGTTCCCTGAATGGACGCAGCGCGATGATTTTGAGTACGAGCTGGCCGGGCCGCAAATGCTGGGTCACGATATGCGTCTGTTGCTGGATTCGCCTGGCCGCGACGTGGTGGCGGGCTTGCTGCTGGCGCAGGTGGATCCGAATACACCCGGCGTTTTGCCCAGCGAGATGAATCTCAATGAGCCGGAGCGGGCGCGGTTGTGGCTGGCGGCGCTGCTGCGCGGGCTACAGCAGTTCACCTGATTCAAACCCGCTTTGTGTACGCTCAAGCCGCTAGACCCTGATAATTAGCCGATGACCATTCAAGAAATCCTCAAAATGGGCGATGCGCGCCTGTTGCGCACGGCTCAACCCGTCACCGAATTCGACACCGACGCGCTGCACCTGCTGATCTCGGATATGTTCTACACCATGCAGTCGGTCGATGGCGCCGGGCTGGCTGCGCCGCAGATCGGCGTTGATTTGCAGTTGGTGATCTTCGGCTCCGGCCAGCGCAACGAGCGCTACCCCGACGCGCCGCTGGTGCCGCAAACCGTGCTCATCAACCCGGTCATCACGCCGCTGGGGGACGAAGAAGACAGCGCCTGGGAAGGCTGCCTGTCAGTGCCCGGCCTGCGCGGCATGGTGCCGCGTTTTACGAATATCCGCTACACCGGCTTTGACCAGTACGGCGACCCGATTGAGCGCACCGTGGAAGGCTTTCATGCCCGCGTCGTGCAGCACGAGTGCGACCACCTGATCGGCAAGCTGTACCCGATGCGGATCCGGGACCTGCGCCAGTTCGGCTATACCGAGGTGCTGTTTGCGGGGCAGGACGCGGCGGCGGCTGACGACTGAGCGGTTTAGCCGTCGTTAGCCGTCGTCGCCCGCCCGCCGCCTGCTGCCCGGCCTTGGGGCTTTGGTAAACTTCGGCCACTTTTGTGTTTGCATCCCGCTGGCACGCCGTAACGCCGGTTTTTGCTTCCGAATGGAGGCTCAACCGGGTCAGACGGCCCGCGTGTGGCTGGTGGGGCGGGCAAGCATGATCGAATGTACCGTTTCCAAGCGCTGCCGGAAAGGCGGGTTAGCAGAACATAGAGAGGTGCGACGTTTTTAACCGGGCTTGCGTCCGGTTTTTCGCATTGGCGCGTGACCGTTTTCGGTTTCGGCGCCTGTCTGTTTTGTCGGCTCACTGGCAGCGCCCTGTTGTTATTTTCAAAGGCATGCCATGACTTATCTGCAAAAACTGGGCGCCATCGTCGCCAGCACCATCGCCCCGGCGGCGCCCGCCACCGACCGCGACGCGGTATTTCCCCGCGCGGCCATTGATGCGCTGGGCGCAGCCGGGCTGCTGGGCCTGGTCAGCGCCACCGAAGTCGGCGGCCTGGGCCTGGGCCTGCCCGAAGCCGGGCAGGTGATTGAGCGCATCGCCAAAGCCTGCCCCTCGACGGCGATGGTCGTGTGCATGCACTACTGCGGCACCACGGTGCTGGAAAAATTCGGCCCCGAAGCAGTGCGCCGCGACATTGCCGCCGGGCGCCATCTGACCACGCTGGCTTGGTCCGACACCGGCTCGCGCAGCCACTTCTGGGCACCCGTCGGCACGGCCCGCCCTGACGGCGACGCGGTGCTGATCGACGCCAGCAAGACCATGGTGACTTCGGCGGGCGAGGCCGATTCCTATGTCTGGTCCACCGCTCCGATGGGCGGCGCTGGCATGAGCAGCCTGTGGCTGATGGACAGCCGGGCCGTCGGCCTGAGCGAGCCCAAATTCTTCGACGGCATGGGCCTGCGCGGCAACCGCTCGTCGCCCCTCACGGCAACTGCCGTGCGCCTGCCCGCCTCCAGCCTGCTGGGCGCGGACGGCGGCGCTTTTGACATCATGATCGGCACGGTGCTGCCGGTGTTCGCCACGCTGATCGCGTCCTGCTCCGTGGGGCTGATGGAAGCTTCGCTCGAAGCGTCCTGCGCCCACGTCAGCGGCAGCAAGCTCGAACATATCGGCAGCACGCTGGCCGAGCTGCCCACCATTCGCGCCTACATCGCCCGCGCCCGCATCAAGGCCGACATGGCCCGCACCCTGCGCGACGACACGCTGGCGGCCATCGCCCTGGGCCGCGCCGACACCATGCTGCGCGTGATGCAGGTCAAGGCCGCCGCCGCCGAAGCCGCGCTGGAAGTCACCGATGTGGCCATGCGCGTGTGCGGCGGCGCCGCCTTCCGCAAGGACGTGGGCGTGGAGCGTTACTTCCGCGACGCCCGCGCCGCGTCCATCATGGCGCCGACGTCGGACGTGCTGTATGACTTCATCGGCAAGGCCGTCTGCGGCATGCCGGTGTTCGGCTGATTTGTTTCATTCACTGAAGGACGAGAAAAAATGACAACACCTTTGATGATGGGCGCCGTCGCCTACGCGCCCAAGGTCGTGACGATCTGGGAAGGCTTCAAGGAATACTTTCGCCGCCACGGTTTTGAGTTTGACTACGTGCTGTATTCCAACTACGAGCGCCAGGTCGAAGCCCAGTTCGACGGCAGCATCGCGCTGGCCTGGAACTCGCCGCTGGCCTGGGTGCGCGCCGACCGCATGGCCCGCGCACGCGGCCAGCAGGCGCTGGCCGTGGCCATGCGCGACACCGACTGCGACCTGACCTCGGTGCTGGTGGCGCGCGCCGATTCGGCTGTGGGCCAAAGCGGCGCGCTGGCCGATCTGGCGAATAAAACCATCGGTTTCGGCGCCATTGACTCGCCGCAGGCGCGGCTGATTCCGCTTGATTACTTGCGCCAGAACGGTTTAATTGCCGGGCGCGACTACACCGCCAAGCGCTTTGATGTGCTCGGCGGCAAGCACGGCGACCACATCGGCGGCGAGCGCGACGCGGCGCTGGCGCTGATGGCCGGCGAGATCGACGCGGCCTGGATGATCGACGGCAACCACATGGCGTTTTCGCGTGAAGGCGTGTTGCCCGCAGGCGCGACGCGCATCGTGGCGCGCACCGGCAATTTCGATCACTGCAATTTCACCGTCAGCCCGGGCGCGTCGGCCGACCAGATCACGCGCTTTACCGAGCTGCTGCTGGCGATGCGCTGGGACGACCCGGCTGTGCGCCCGCTGCTGGAGCTTGAAGGCCTCAAGGCCTGGCTGCCGGGGCGCACCAGCGGCTACGACGCCTTGATCCGGGCCGTGGACGACGAGCAGTTTTACGACGCCAAAGGAAACATCCTTGCCACCGACTATCAATATTGAGCAGCTGGAAACATCCGTGCCGCCGACTATCCATCTTGAGCAGCTCGGCTTTGACGCCGGCGCGCATCTGCTGGTCAAACATGGCTTATTGAACGTGCCGCCCGGCGGCGAACTCTGCGTCGTGGGCGATTCGCCCGGCTGGGCGTCTCAGCTGTCGGCCTGGTGCCGCAGCCAGGGCCATCCGTGCAGTCTGTCCGAACCGGAGGGCCGCACCGTGGCGCGGGTGACGCGCGGCGACGCCCAAGCCGGGCGCTGGCGCGGCGCGCTGCACAGCGGCCACGCTGATCCGGCCCGCGCAGGCGCAGTCGCCGAGCGCGCCCAGGCCAGCTGGGGGCTGGCCGCACGCGGCGCGACGGTGGAAGCGGGCTCGCCCGCCATCCACTTCCGGCTCGATCAGAAAAACGAAGTCTGGACCGACAGTGCCGCTGATTTATACGCCCAGGCGGCAGCGGCCCAGTGGGATCCGGCCACGGCCATCGACTGGAGCGCCCCTTTCGAGCTGCCCGACATCGTGGAAGACGCCGTCGTTCAGGTGCTGACCTACATGATCGAAAACGAGGTGGCGGCGCTGATCGTGCCGACGCGTTTTCTGGGCCAGTTGCATCCGCATTTCCGCGAAGTGCAGGCGCTGCTGGCGATTCAGATTGCCGATGAGGCGCGGCATATCGACGTGTTCACGCGGCGCCTGCGCCTGAAGGGCCGCGAGCCGGCGCTATCCACGGCGGGCGGGCAGGCGTCCCTGAAGACGCTGCTGGACGAGCCGGATTTCTCCATCGCCGAGTTTTTGCTCTCGGTGCTGGGCGAGGGCACGTTTGTCAGCCTGCTGAACTTTTTGCGCCTGCACGCGCCGGATCCGGTGACGCGCCAGATTGCCCGGCTGGCCGCCCGCGACGAGGCGCGCCATGTGGCCTTCGGCATGATGCACCTGATGGCGCGCCTGGCGCACGAACCCGAGCTGCGCACCCGTCTTTCCAACGCGGTGCAGTCGCGCAACGACGCCCTGTCGGGCACATCCGGGCTGAACGAGGAAGTGTTTGACGCGCTGATCCTGCTGGCGGCGGGGGAGTTCACCCCGGCGGCGATTGCCCAAGGCTATCTGCGCGTGCAGCAGTTGATGCGCGACATGGCCCAAGGCCGACAGGCGCGGCTGGAAACCCTGGGTTTTGACAAGGAAGCCGCGCAGCAGCTTTCGTCCTTGCACACGCGCAACTTCATGTGAGCGCGCAGGGCTGGCACAGGCGCTTGCGGGCGCTTGTGTCGGCCTGTATCAGTCGTTCAGCGCCTGCAGCAGCTCGGTTTCAATGGCGATTTGCGCCTTGTTGTGCTGCAGTTCGGGGCCGTCGATCAAAAAGGTGTCTTCGACGCGCTCGCCCAGCGTGGTGACCTTGGCCAGCTGGATGTTGATGTGGTGGTGCGCCAGCACTCTGGCAATCATGTAAAGCAGGCCGGGCCGGTCGCTGGCTGAGACGCCCAGCAGCCAGCGCTGGGCTTTTTCATCCGGGTGCAGATCGACGCGGGGCGTGACCGGAAAGCTCTTGACCCGGCGCGAGACGCGGCCCTTGCCGGGTGGCGGCAGCGGCCCGCGCTCTTCGAGGATGCGGCCCAGATTGGCTTCCACCATCGTGGCCAGCTCGCGGTAATGCTCCTCATGGGGCTGGCTGGCGACCTGAAAGGTGTCGAGCGCAAAGCCGTTGTTGGTGGTGTGAACCTTGGCGTCCAGAATGCTGAAACCGGCCTGCTCGAAAAAGCCGCAAATCCGCATGAACAAATCCGGCACATCGGGGGTATAGACCAGCACCTGCATGCCTTCGCCCTCCGAGGAGTTGCGCACGCGCACCGTGACTTTGGTTTTGTGGATGTAGCGCGACAGGTGGCGCGCATGCCAGGCAATATCAACGGCTTCGTGGCGCATGAAGTAGCTGATGTCCAGCGTGTTCCACAGCGCCTTGTAGGCCTGGAAGGGCTCGGCATGCAGCGCCAGCAGGGCCAGGGCGTCGCGCTTGCGGGCTTCGACTTCGGCGGCCGGGTCTGGGGCGCGCCCGCCAAGTACGCGTAGCGTGTAGCGGTACAGGTCTTCGAGCAGTTTGCCTTTCCAGGCGTTCCAGACCTTGGGGCTGGTGCCGCGAATGTCGGCCACCGTCAGCAGGTATAGGGCGGTGAGGTAGCGCTCGTTGCCCACGCGCCGGGCAAAAGCGGCAATCACCTGCGGGTCGCTCAGGTCTTCCTTTTGGGCGCTGTGGCTCATGCTCAGGTGCTCGCCGACCAGGAACTCGATCAGCTCGGCGTCTTCGCTGGCGATGCCGTGCTGGCGGCAGAAAACGCGCACTTCCTTGCGGCCCAGATCGGAGTGGTCGCCGCCGCGCCCTTTGGCGATGTCGTGAAATAGCGCGGCGATGTAGAGAATCCAGGGCTTGTCCCAGCCAGCGGCCAGCTGCGAGCACATCGGGTATTCGTGCGAATGCTCGGGAATGAAAAAGCGCCGCATGTTGCGCACCACCATCAGGATGTGCTGATCGACGGTATAGACGTGGAACAGGTCGTGCTGCATCTGGCCGACGATGTTGCGAAACGCCCAGAGGTAGCGCCCGAGCACCGAGGTCTGGTTCATCAGCCGCAGCGCGTGGGTGATGCCCTCGGGCTGCTGCAGGATGCGCAGAAAGTTCTGCTGGTTCACCGGGTCGCGGCGGAACTGGGCGTTCATCACGCCCCTGGCGTGGTAGAGCGCGCGCAGCGTGCGCACTGACAGGCCGTTGATGCCGTGCGTGGCTTCGTACAGCAAGAAGGTTTCCAGGACGGCGTGGGGCTCGCGCAGGTACAGGTCGTCGCTGGTGACTTCGAGCATGCCGGATTTGTCAAAAAACCGCTTGTTGATGGGCCGCAGCGAATAGGTGCAGGGGTTGAGCCGCTCTTCAATGTTGAGCAGCAGTATCTGGTTCAGCTGCGTCACCGCCTTGGCGGCCCAGTAGTAGCGGCGCATCAGCGCTTCGCTGGCGCGGCGCGGCAGCTTGCCATCGTTCTCGGCCGCGTAGCCGAAGGACTCGGCCACGGCCGTTTGCAGATCGAACACCAGCCGGTCTTCGCGCCGTTTGGAAATCAGGTGCAGCCGGGCGCGGATCAGGCTGATGAGGGCTTCATTGGTCTTGATCTGCTGCGCTTCAAAAGTGGTGACCAGGCCGTTTTTAGCCAGCTCGTCCCAGGATTTGCCCAGGCCAGCGGCGCCCGCCACCCACAGCACCACCTGCAGGTCGCGCAGGCCGCCGGGCGACTCTTTGCAGTTGGGCTCCAGCGCGTAAGGGGTGTTTTCAAACTTGTTGTGGCGCTGGCGCAGCTCCAGCGTCTTGGCGACAAAAAACGCTTTCGGGTCGATGGCCGCATCGAGCTGGCTTTTCAGGCGCTCAAAGTTGACCAGCAGACCCGCGATGAGGCGCGCTTCGAGCAGCGAGGTCTGCACCGTCACGTCCTTGGCCGCTTCTTCGACGCAGTCGGCGGCGGTGCGCACGCTCGAACCGATTTCCAGGCCGCAGTCCCAGCAGCTGCTGATGAAGCGCTCGATTTTTTCTTTCAGGGCCGGGTCGTTTTCGGCTTGGGCGCCGTCGGGCAGCAGCAGCAGCACATCGACATCGGAATGCGGAAACAGCTCGCCCCGGCCAAAGCCGCCGACGGCGACCAGGCAGGTGTCGGCTGAAAAATCAGCCGCCTGCCAGAGCTGCTGCAGCGTGGCATCGGTGTGCCGGGCCAGCTTTTTGAGCAGGCCGTGGATGCCGCGCGTCGAGGCGCCGCTGCCTGCCAGCGAGGACAGGAGAGCGGTTTTGCCCGCCCGGTATTGCTCGCGCAGAAGCGGCAGTTCAATCATACAAACGCGGGAATCGGCGGGCTGCCCGCCGACAGCGTCAGCACCTCGTAGCCGGTCGGCGTGACCAGCACCATGTGTTCCCATTGAGCGGAGAGCGAATGGTCGCGCGTGACGATGCTCCAGCCGTCTTTTTCCGCGCCGTCCTTGATGTCGCGCTTGCCGATGTTGATCATCGGCTCGATGGTGAAGACCATGCCGGGCTTGAGTTCTTCCATCGTGCCGGGGCGGCCGTAATGCATCACCTGGGGTTCCTCATGGAATTTTTGTCCGATGCCGTGGCCGCAGAATTCCCGTACGACTGAATAGCCGTGCTTTTCAGCGTAAGACTGGATGGCAAAGCCCACATCGCCCAGCCGTGCGCCCGGCTTGACGCGCATGATGCCCTGCCACATGGCTTCGTAAGTGATCTGGCACAGGCGTTTGGCGGCAATCGAGCACTCGCCAATCAGAAACATACGGCTGCTATCGCCATGCCAGCCGTCCTTGATGCCGGTCACATCGACGTTGACGATGTCGCCTTTTTTCAAAGGCTTGTCGTTGGGCACGCCGTGGCAAACTTGGTGGTTCACCGAGGTGCAGAGCGACTTGGGGTAGGGTGGGTAATTCGGCGGGCCGTAACCGAGCGTGGCGGGAATCGCCTTTTGCACGTTGATGGTGTAGTCGTGGGCCAGCTGGTTGATTTCGTTGGTGGTCACGCCCGGCTTGATGAAGGGGGTGAGGTAGTCCAGCAACTCGCCAGCGAGTCGGCCCGCCACGCGAACGCCTTCAATCCCGGCGGCATCTTTGTAAGTAATACTCATGCCGGAATTATCCCACTGCCTTTGTGGGCCGGTATTTCACGGGTGGGACTGGGGTTTTTGCCGCAATGCCCCGGCGCGCCCCGGCCATGCGCGCCCCGGCAGGGGCGCCGGGGCGGGCGCTGATAAAATTGCCGCCTGACGCAGCCTGCCCGCTGCCCCCTCACTCCCCACCAAAAGCCCCTTACCGTGACCCTGCACCTGACAACTTTTGAGGGCGAAGCCCACGGCATCAGCGCCCTGAGCGATTTTCGCGTCCAGCAACTCCTGCCCCGCCTGCAGGCCATCCACGACAAAATTGTCGGCATCAGCGCCCGCTTTGTGCATCTGGCTGCCAGCGAAACGCTGCCTTCCGACGCGCTGAAAAGCCAGCTCGCGGCCCTGTTGACCTACGGCGAGCCCTGCGCCCAGAGCGCCGCCGACGCCGATGACGGCGCGCTGTTTATCGTCTCGCCGCGCTTTGGCACGGTCTCGCCCTGGGCGTCCAAGGCGACGGACATTGCGCACAACTGCGGTTTATCCGTCAAACGCATCGAACGCATCACCGAATACCGCTTGACGCTCAAGTCCGGCTTTTTCAGCAAGGCCGCGCTGAGCGACGCCCAGCGCGAGCAGGTTGCCGCGCTGCTGCACGACCGCATGACCGAGAGCGTGGTCTCTGATCGCGCCGAGGCCGCAGCGGGCCTGTTTACCGAACTGCAAGGCGCGCCGCTGCAGGCGATTGACGTGCTGGCGGGCGGCAAGGCCGCGCTGGAACGCGCCAACGCCGAGTTCGGCCTGGCCCTGGCCGCCGACGAAATCGACTACCTGGTCAACGCCTTCACCCAGCTCCAGCGCAACCCGACCGACGTGGAACTGATGATGTTCGCGCAGGCCAACAGCGAGCACTGCCGCCACAAGATTTTCAACGCCGATTTCACCATTGACGGCGTGCGCCAGGAAAAGAGCCTGTTCGGCATGATCCGCAACACCGAGCAACTGAACCCGCAGCACACGGTGGTGGCGTATTCGGACAACGCTTCCATCATGGAAGGCGGGAAAATACAGCGCTTTTTTGCCAAGCCGGCCAGTGGCTCTGCCGCTGCTGCTGGCTCCGGCTCTACTTCGGCTTCGGGTGCGTCCGAAACGGACGGCGCCAGCTACCAGACCTACCGCGCCCTTGATGACGCGCTGACCCACGTCTTGATGAAAGTCGAGACGCACAACCACCCGACGGCGATTTCGCCCTTCCCCGGCGCTTCGACCGGCGCGGGCGGAGAAATCCGCGACGAGGGCGCGACCGGGCGCGGCTCCAAGCCCAAGGCGGGCCTGACCGGCTTCACCGTGTCCAAACTGTTCGACGCCGAAGGCCAGGGTTACGGCAAGCCCGAGCACATCGCCAGCGCATTGCAAATCATGACCGAAGGCCCGCTCGGCGGCGCGGCGTTCAACAACGAATTTGGCCGCCCCAACTTGAACGGCTACTTCCGCGAGTACGAGCAGACGGTGAACGGCCAGCGCTGGGGCTACCACAAGCCCATCATGATTGCCGGCGGCGTCGGCACGATTGACGCCGAGCTGACGCACAAAATTTTGTTCCCGGCGGGCACGCTGTTGATTCAGCTCGGCGGCCCCGGCATGCGTATCGGCATGGGTGGCAGCGCGGCCAGCTCGATGGCCTCGGGCGCGAACGCGGCACACCTGGACTTTGACTCGGTCCAGCGCGGCAACCCCGAGATTGAGCGCCGGGCGCAGGAAGTCATCAACCAGTGCGCGCAATTGGGGCTGGACAATCCGATTCTGGCGATTCACGACGTGGGCGCGGGCGGGCTTTCAAATGCCTTCCCCGAGCTGGTGAATGACGCCGGGCGCGGCGCCCGTTTTGATTTGCGCGCCGTCAAGTTAGAGGAAAGCGGCCTGTCGCCGAAAGAAATCTGGAGCAACGAAAGCCAGGAGCGCTACGTGATGGCGATTGCGCCCGAGTCGCTGGCGCAGTTTGAAGCCTTTTGCGAGCGCGAGCGCTGCCCGTTTGCGGTGATCGGCGTGACGACCGAAGAGCGCCAGCTGGTGGTGAGCGACGAGGACAAGGCCGCGCCCGTCGATATGCCGATGAACGTGCTGCTGGGCAAGCCGCCCAAAATGCACCGCGACGTGACCACCGTCGCCCACGCCATCCAGCCGATTGATTTGACCGGCGTCGATCTGCAGGCCAGCGCGATTGCCGTGCTCAGCCACCCGACGGTGGCGTCGAAACGCTTTTTGATCACCATCGGCGACCGCACTGTCGGCGGCATGACGCACCGCGACCAGATGGTGGGCCCGTGGCAGGTGCCCGTCGCCGACTGCGCCGTGACGCTGGCCGATTACCAGGGCTTTGGCGGCGAAGCCATGAGCATGGGCGAGCGCACGCCGCTGGCCGCCATGGGTTCGGGAGGCGCGGCCGCCTCGGGCCGCATGGCCGTGGCCGAAGCGATTACGAACCTGCTGGCCGCGCCGATTGAGCTGCCCCGCGTGAAGCTGTCGGCCAACTGGATGGCCGCCTGCGGCGAACCCGGCCAGGACGCCGCGCTGTATGAAACCGTCAAGGCCGTGGGCATGGAGCTGTGCCCAGCGCTGGGCGTGTCGATTCCCGTGGGCAAAGATTCGCTCTCGATGCGCACCGTCTGGAAGGACGACGGCGGCGAGGCCAAAAAAGTGACCTCGCCGGTGTCGCTGATCGTCAGCGCCTTTGCCACGCTGGCCGACGTGCGCGGCACGCTCACGCCCGAGCTGGACACGGTGGAAGCCGACACCACGCTGATCCTGATCGACCTGGGCCGGGGCCAACGCCGCATGGGCGGCTCGATTTTGGCGCAGACGCTCAATCTGGAAGACGGCGACGTGCCCGACCTGGACGACCCGCAAGACCTGGTCAATCTGGTGAGCGCCATCAACGCGCTGCGCGCGCAAGGCCACATCCTGGCCTACCACGACCGCAGCGACGGCGGCCTGTTTGCGTGCGTCTGCGAGATGGCCTTTGCCGGCCATGTCGGCGTGTCGCTGAACATCGACATGCTGCTGCTGGAAGGCGACGGCATCAGCGACAGCCGCATGGACACCGGCGACACCAAGAACTGGGCCACGCAAGTGAGCGCCCGGCGCGAAGAGCTGACACTGAAAGCGCTGTTTAACGAAGAGCTGGGCGCCGTGATCCAGGTGCGCACCGACATCCGCAACGAGGTGATGCAGACGCTGCGCGAACACGGCCTGTCCAAATTCAGCCATTTCGTCGGCAAGACGCGCCCGCAACACGCGGCGCTGGAAGTGGGCAAGGGCGAAGTGCAGGTCTGGCGCGACACCAAGGCCGTCTTCAAGGCCAGTTTGCAGGATCTGCATCAGGTCTGGGATGCCGTGAGCTGGAAAATCTGCCAGCAGCGCGACAACCCAGCCTGCGCCGACGCCGAACACGCCGCCGCCGGCAAGCCGAGCGACCCCGGCCTGCACGTCTTTTTGCCGCCCGCTTTGCGCGAAGTCAGCGCCCCGGCCTTGCTGTTGTCGCGCCCCAAGGTGGCGGTCCTGCGCGAACAGGGCGTCAATTCCCATGTGGAAATGGCCTACGCCTTCACGCAAGCCGGTTTCGAGGCCATCGACGTTCACATGACCGACCTGCAGACCGGCCGCGTGCAACTGGCCGATTTCGCGGGCATGGTGGCCTGCGGCGGCTTCAGCTACGGCGACACGCTGGGCGCGGGCATCGGCTGGGCGCGTTCCATCACCTTCAATCCGGCGCTGGCCGAGCAATTTAAAACCTTCTTCGGCCGCACCGACACTTTTGGTTTGGGCGTGTGCAACGGCTGCCAGATGTTTGCCGAGCTGGCCGACATCATCCCCGGCGCGGGGGCCTGGCCGCGCTTCACCACCAACCAGAGCGAGCGCTTTGAAGCACGCCTGTCCATGGTGGAAGTGCTGGAGTCGCCCAGCCTGTTCCTGGCCGGCATGGCCGGCGCGCGCCTGCCGATTGCTGTGGCGCACGGCGAGGGCTACGCCAATTTCGCCTACCGGGGCGATGCGTCTGCCGCGCTGGCCGCGATGCGCTTCGTCGATAACCACGGCCAGCCGACCGAAGCCTACCCGTTCAACCCGAACGGCAGCGCCGGTGGCCTGACGGCAGTCACCACGGCTGACGGGCGCTTCACCGCGATGATGCCGCACCCCGAGCGCGTGTTCCGCAACGTGCAGATGAGCTGGAACGGCGGCGACGTGAGCGAACTGAGCCCGTGGATGCAGCTGTGGCGCAATGCGCGTAAGTGGGTGGGGTGATTTTTGGGGTTGAGTTGAGGAATTAAAAAGCCGCTATCGTTGAGATAGCGGCTTTCATTTTTTGGGATTAGAGTTTTTTGAAAATTTTGTTTTTTATTGAGGGTAGGTATTAATTAACTCTTGAACCAGTCGAGCGAATGATTCGATTGTTGTTTCGTTTTTATCAAATGCTCGTATCCGCACAAGTTTTACGTTGGCGGCTTGGCAGATTAGGTTCTTAAGCTGGTCATTCTGCTTGGCTTCAGGAGAGTCATGATATTTGCTAAGCGCTTCATGAAAGGTCTTTCCGTAAGGTACAGCGCCTTCCCCAGAGCAATGTCAGTACGAATTACGGAAGAACTTCTCGTAGAGCGCTTATCTAATTCAAAAAAGTGAACTGGTTCGTAGTCATTTGTAGGATCGAACAGAATACAGTCGAAGATGGCTTTGAAAAAATATGTCTGAGCTTGTATGGGTAACTGGTGTTTGATAGAGTTGTAATCAATCACAACACTGATCGCTACATTGGGGTAGGGCAAATAGTGGGGTGCTGCCTTACGAATTGCCACATAGAAATTTTCTTCTTGTGGCGACTTAAAAAGTTTTATGGTGTTGGCGGTGCGCCTTGCTTCCGACTTCTCGGCTTTAACGGAGACGGCAGGGCGTCGCGCTTCAGCCAATTGTTCTGGTGCCTCAGTCTGAGTTTTTTTCAATAATTCCTTGGCAATTGGTCGATCTAAGTATTGCGATGCGTAACCGGCAAAAGCAGTACTTTGAGTTTTGTGCAGAGCAATAATTTTGGTATCAATTACTTGGTTAACGAAGTCTTTGGCAAAGCTTTTTCTATTTGATTCAATGATGAGTGTCACGTTTCTAAGTTTTGCAACTTGGTCATGTACTTCAAGTGTCTGTACGTGACCTAAAAATTCTTGTTCAAACAGCTTAACGGCATGCTGAATTATCAAATCTGTGTGGAGGATTGATCTGTTTTCATAGATGAACTCCGAAAGTTGATCCCAATCTTTATTAGCCAACATTTGGAAGAGTAGTTCGCGGTTTTGCATTATTGTTGGTTGATTGAAGGTGGAGTTTAGTGAGTGATATTTGGTGAACTGGGGGGGTGAATTTAATATTCGGTAAATGAGGTTCTTATCTTATCTGGTCTATGGTTATCCGTATTGGTGTCATAATTCTAGCCCAAGCTATCCAGGTTTCTGACTAAAGCGTGATTTTTGAAGGTTTGCAATAAAAATCATTTCGGCCTTTTTAGGTCACCCTGAAAATAATCAAATGACTATTCGCCTCCAGCAGCATGGCAACGCCATAAGTCGGTAATAATAAATTAACTGCACTTTTAATTAAGTGCTAAAATGGCAATAATTATTCAACACTGACAGACATGAAAGTTCAACCTTTTACCCTTTCTGACGAAGAAAAAATCAGACTTCGAAATATTGAAAAAT
>JBBRWN010000008.1:0-108209 GCA_038249155.1 Burkholderiales bacterium
GATGACGTTCCAGCCCGCACCGCGGAAGAACGACTCGAGCTCCTGGATGATCTTGCCGTTGCCGCGCACCGGGCCGTCGAGCCGCTGCAGGTTGCAGTTGATGACAAACACCAGGTTGTCGAGCTTTTCACGCGCGGCCAGGCCGATGGCGCCCAGCGATTCCACTTCGTCCATTTCGCCGTCGCCGCAGAACACCCAGACCTTGCGGTTTTCGGTGTTGGCAATGCCGCGTGCGTGCAGGTATTTCAAAAAGCGTGCCTGGTAAATCGCCATCAGCGGCCCCAGGCCCATAGACACCGTGGGGAACTGCCAGAAGCTGGGCATCAGCTTGGGATGCGGGTAGCTGGACAAGCCCTTGCCATCGACTTCCTGGCGGAAGTTGAGCAGCTGCTCTTCCGTCAGGCGGCCTTCGAGGTAAGCACGTGCATAGACGCCGGGCGAGACATGGCCCTGAATGTAGAGGCAGTCGCCGCCGTGGTTTTCCGATTCGGCGTGCCAGAAGTGGTTGAAACCGGCGCCAAACAGGCTGGCCAGACTCGCAAACGAGCCGATATGGCCGCCCAGATCACCGCCGTCAGCCGGGTGCAGCCGGTTGGCCTTGACCACCATCGCCATCGCGTTCCAGCGCATGTAGGCGCGCAGGCGCTGCTCGATGATGAGGTTGCCGGGCGAGCGCTCTTCTTCGTTGGTGTCAATGGTGTTGACGTAGCCGGTGGTGGCCGAAAAAGGCATGTTGATGCTTTTCTGGCGCGCATGTTCGAGCAGCTGCTCGATCAAGAAGTGCGCCCGCTCCGCGCCTTCGGTGTCGATCACGGCGGACAGCGCATCCATCCACTCGCGGGTTTCCTGGGTGTCTTTGTCGAGCGCCGCGCCGCTGGCGGGCAGATGGGGGATAGCGGATGGATCGGTTTCGTTGGGATTGGCAGCCATGTTGTCTCCTGGATAACGCTTGTTAACCTGCCGCGCCGCCGGTTGTGGGGCTGGGCGCGCAAGCCTGTTCAGTGCATGTTTTAAACACAAATAAGGTTTAAGCGGCTAAGTTTCTCATACTATTTAACTAATTTCAAATAGTGCATTTATATTTTATAATGTGAAATTATATAAATCTCCCCCATGCGCTAAATGCAACACGGTACGCCTTACATTGACCTGAAAAACTCAGGGTGAACCCTGATCCGGGAGGCATTTCACTTAAAATCCAGTCCTCGCCCATGTCCCTTTCGCCCTCCTCCCCCCCTGCCGCCAACGCGACGCTCAAGCCGGGCGGGCTCGCGCTGTGGCGCAACTGGTGGGGCCAGCAATCCCCCTCGCGCCAGGACCGCTTCATCATGCTGGGGCCGCTGCTGGCCGTGATGCTGTTTTTGGCGGCGGTGGTGGCCGCTTTTGGCTACCTGCGCATCGAGGAAATGGACCGCGAGCAGCAGGCCGTCACGCGCGATGTGGAATATGCCCAGCAGCGCCTGCGCCTGCGCCTGCTGGAGCGCCAGGAGCAGCTCATGCGCATCGGCCGGGACGTGTCCAACAATGAAGTGGACAAAGAAGAGTTCCTCGTCCAGGCCGAAGCGCTGGTCAAGCAGTACCCCGAACTGATGGCTGTCAGCTGGATCGACAGCAAGCGGCGCATCCAGGTGTCTTATGCTTCGCCCAGCGCCAGCCCGCTGCGCCCGGCCGGTGAGCAGCTCAAAATCGATGAAACCGATGGCACTTACGAGCTGGCGCGGGATCTGCGCCAGCCGGTCTATTCGCGCCCGCTGGCGCCGCAGGACAGGGGCCACCCCAATACGGCCAGCCTGCAGCTGCAAGTGCCGCTCGATGACCAGGGGCAGTTTGCCGGCGTCATCCTGGGCGAGTATTCGATTGACGGACTGCTGCGCTCTGGCATTCCGGCCGAAGTTACCGCCAAATACGCTGTGGCGCTGGTCGATGCCAACAACCGGGTGCTGGCCGGCAACTTGCTGACGCCCGGGCGACGCGCCGTCGGCCTGCTGCCCTGGAGCGAAGGCGCGGCCAGCTACGAAGTTCCAGTCTCGCCGGTGGGCAATGGCCTTTTGATACGCGCCGAAGGCTACCGCGCCTCGTTGGGCGTGGTGGGCAGTGGCTTTTTCTGGCTGGTCAGCGCCCTAAGCGCCCTGACCGTGTGGATGCTGCTGGGTACCTGGCGCCACACGCGCCGCCGGATCCAGGCCCAGCAGGCCTTGGTGACTGAAACCCATTTTCGCCGCGCGATGGAAAACTCCATGCTGACCGGCATGCGCGCGCTGGACCTGCACGGGCGCATCACCTACGTGAATCCGGCTTTTTGCCGCATGACCGGCTTCAACGAAAGCGAGCTGGTCGGCTGCACCGCGCCGTTTCCGCACTGGCCGGAATCCGAGTTCAGAATCATGTATGCGCGGCTCAGCGATGAGTTGCTGGGCAAGACGCCGCCGGGCGGTTTCGAGATTCGGGTGCAGCGCAAAGACGGCCATGTTTTTGACGCCCGCATGTACGTCTCGCCGCTGATTGACCCGCAAGGCCAGCAAACCGGCTGGATGACCTCGATGACCGACATTACCGAGCCCAAGCGCATCCGCGAAGAGCTCAGCGCCTCCTACGAGCGCTTCACCACGGTGCTTGAAGGGCTGGACGCCGCCGTGTCCGTGGCGCCACTGGGCAGCGAAGAGCTGCTGTTTGCCAACCGGCTGTACCGGGCCTGGTTTGGCGCCCAGGTGTCCGGGCATATCGACCTGATTGCCCAGGCAGGCGTGCCCGATGTGACCCCCAGCAGCGACGAACTCGATGCCGTTGATGGCCTGGCCGGTTTCCCCACCGAGTCGCTGACTGGCGCCCAGACGGCGAATGCCGAGATTTTCGTGCCCGAGCTGGGCAAATGGCTGGAAGTGCGCTCGCGCTATTTAACCTGGGTCGATGGCCGACTGGCGCAAATGGTCATCGCCACCGACATCACGCCGCGCCGCCACGCCGAAGCGCAAGCCGCCCAGCAAAACGAGCGCGCCCAAACCGCCAGCCGCCTCATCACGATGGGCGAGATGGCGTCAAGCGTCGCCCACGAGCTGAACCAGCCGCTGACGGCCATCAACAACTACTGCAACGGCATGATCTCGCGCATCCAGGCCGGGCAAATCAGCAACGAAGACCTGCTGGGAGCGCTGGAAAAAACCGCCAAACAAGCGTACCGCGCCGGACAGATCATCCAGCGCATCCGCGCCTTCGTCAAACGCAGCGAGCCCAACCGAACCTCCGCCGATGTCGCCACGCTGGTCAGCAACGCCAAGGAGCTGGCCGAAATCGAGCTGCGGCGCCACCATGTGCGGCTGAGCTACTACATTGCCGCGCGCCTGCCGCCCCTCCTGGTCGATCCCATCCTGATCGAGCAGGTCTTAATCAACCTGATGAAAAACGCCGCCGAGTCGATTGCCCAGGCGCACCGGCCCACGGCCCAGCGCAATGTCGAGCTGCGCGTGGTGCCCAAGCAGATCGACGAGCAAAGCGTGGTGGAGTTTTCCGTGATGGACTCGGGACGCGGCCTCTCGCCCGAGGTGATGGAACGATTGTTTGAAGCCTTCTACTCCACCAAAGCAGAGGGCATGGGCATAGGCCTCAAACTGTGCCGCAGCATTGTCGAGTCGCACCAGGGCCGGATGAAAGCCCAAAACATCTACAATGGCAGCGAAGTGACCGGCTGCCAGTTCAGCTTCTGGATTCCCGTAATCCCCCTTGTTTTGTCTCCGGTGGCGCCTGCTGCCGACAGCCTGAGCGCCAAAGACGCTGGCGCGCCATGACATCCCCACTCCATCATTTCATTCAAAAATTACGCAGAAAGTAAGGCATGAGCTTGATTCCAAAAAAAGGGACGATCTACGTCGTGGACGATGACGAGGGCGTGCGTGACTCTTTGCAATGGCTGCTCGAAGGCAAGGACTACCGGGTGCGCTGCTTTGACTCGGCGGAAACCTTTCTGAGCCGCTACGACGCCCGCGAAGTGGCCTGCCTGATCGTCGATATCCGCATGGGCGGCATGAGCGGGCTGGAGCTGCAGGACAAGCTGATCGAGCGCAAGTCGCCGCTGCCCATCGTCTTCATCACCGGCCACGGCGATGTGCCGATGGCCGTGAACACGATGAAAAAAGGCGCGATGGACTTCATCCAAAAGCCGTTTGAAGAGCCAGCGCTGGTCAGCCTGGTCGAGCGCATGCTGGAGCAGGCCCGCGAAGCTTTCAGCGACCAGCAACATTCAGCCAGCCGCGACGCCCTGCTGGCCAAGCTGACCTCACGCGAAGTCCAGGTGCTGGAGCGCATCGTCGCCGGGCGGCTGAACAAGCAAATCGCCGACGACCTGGGCATCAGCATCAAGACGGTAGAAGCGCACCGCGCCAACATCATGGAAAAGTTGAACGCCAATACCGTGGCCGATCTGCTGAAAATCGCCCTGGGCTCCAGCACCGCGAAAGCCTGAGCCTGCCAGGCGCCTCTTTCCTTAAATAACTTACAGCGCCCGTGGTTTCTAAACCACCGGGCGTTTTTACTTGAAAGCTCTGAAAAATGACTGCTCAACTGATTGACGGCAACGCCCTTTCCAAACAACTGCGCGGCCAGGTCGCCGAGCGCGCTGCCGCGCTGCGTGCGCGCGGCGTCATCCCCGGCCTGGCCGTGATTCTGGTCGGCGAAAACCCGGCCAGCCAGGTTTATGTGCGTAACAAGGTCAAGGCCTGCGAGGACAGCGGCCTGTACTCGGTGCTGGAAAAGCACCCCGCCGACCTGAGCGAAGCGGCGCTGCTGGCGCGCGTCGAGGCGCTGAACAACGACCCGGCCATCCACGGCATCCTGGTGCAGCTGCCGCTGCCCGCCCACATCGACGCGCAAAAGGTGATCGAGGCGATTGCGCCGGCCAAGGATGTGGACGGCTTTCACGTCGCCAGCGCCGGCGCGCTGATGACCGGCTCGTCGGGTTTCTGGCCCTGCACGCCTTACGGCTGCATGAAGATGCTGGAAAGCATCCACTACGACCTGCGCGGCAAGCACGCGGTGGTGATTGGCCGCAGCAACATCGTCGGCAAGCCGATGGCGCTGATGCTGCTGCAGAAAAATGCCACCGTGACGCTGTGCCACAGCGCCACGCACAACCTCAAGGCGATGACGCTGCAGGCCGATGTGATCGTCGCCGCCGTCGGCAAGCGCGATGTGCTGACCGCTGACATGGTCAAACCCGGCGCCGTCGTCATCGACGTGGGCATGAACCGCAACGACGAGGGAAAATTGTGCGGCGACGTGGATTTTGACGGCGTGAAAGAAGTGGCCGGCTACATCACGCCCGTGCCCGGCGGCGTCGGCCCGATGACCATCACCATGCTGCTGGTCAACACGCTGGAAGCGGCCGAGCGCTGCTAAATCCGGTTACGCCGTCAGCCGCCACAGCGCGAAACCGGCGCACAGCCACTGGCCGACATACATCACGCTGCCCAGGCCGTGCCAGAGCCGCAAATTGCCGCCGTCGATGCGGGCGCTAACGATGCGCGGCGCCACGCCAAACTCGACCAGCAAGGCCAGCAGCATCCCCGCCACGACGAGCTGCATCAGCACACGCAGCCGGGGTGCAGGCGCAGCGCCGGGCTGGTTGAACGCCATCAGCATCAGCATGGCGCAACTGACGCTGATCCAGGTTTGCGCGCTAAAGAGCTTGGCAGCCATCGCGCCAGCGGCCGCCGGCGTTCCCAGATGCTTGAACAGCAGCGGCACCACGACAAAACCCAGCCCCGTCAAGCTGCCCCACCAGAGCGCAGCCGCCACAACGCCGACACGCTGACGCACCGGCATACGCATCAAAGGTAGCTGACCGAGACGATCTCGTAGCGCCGGATGCCGCCCGGCGCCAGCACTTCGGCGGTGTCGCCCTCGTCCTTGCCGATCAGCGCACGGGCAATCGGCGAGCCGATGTTGACCAGCCCGAGCTTGATGTCGGCCTCGTCTTCGCCGACGATCTGGTAGGTCACGCTGTCGCCGGTGGCCTCGTCTTCGAGCTTGACCGTCGAACCGAACACCACGCGGGTTCCGGGTTGAAACGTCGAGGGGTCAATAATCTGGGCCACCGAGAGCTTGCCCTCGACTTCCTGAATCCGGCCCTCGATGAAGCCCTGACGGTCTTTGGCGACTTCGTACTCGGCGTTTTCGCTCAGATCGCCCTGAGCGCGCGCTTCAGAAATCGCGTTGATGACCCAGGGGCGCTGAACGGTCTTGAGGTTGTGCAATTCGGCCTTGAGTTTTTCTGCGCCGCGCTTGGTAATGGGTAAGGTTGCCATGTTTTTTTGTCCTGCAAAATGCGAAACCGCCACCAGGTGAGTGGTGGCGGCATGTTGAATCGGCCTGAAGTTTAATGCAAATGCATCAAACCCAAGCGAGTGTTTAACCTGAGACTCAGGCCAGCGGGTCCGCCAACTGGGCGTGCAACTCCTGAATCGAATGCACGCTCAGGTTATCCAGGTACTTCATGCCCTCGACAGCCGCTTCGGCGCCGGCAATCGTGGTGAAGGTCGTCACGCGCGCCAGCAGCGCCGAGGTGCGGATCTGGCGCGAATCGGCAATCGCGTTGCGGCGCTCTTCGACGGTGTTGATGACCAGCGCAATCTGGTTGTTTTTAATCATGTCCACAACGTGCGGTCGGCCTTCGGCGACCTTGTTGACCACGCCGCAGGTGACGCCAGCAGCATTGATGGCCGCCGCCGTGCCCTTGGTGGCGACCAGATCGAAGCCCAGCGCCACCAGCGCGCGCGCCACTTCCACGGCGCGCGCCTTGTCGTTGTTCTTCACGGTCAGGAAGACGCGCCCGGAGGTCGGCAGCTTGGTGCCCGCGCCGATTTGCGACTTGACGAAAGCTTCGCCAAAGGTCTTGCCCACGCCCATCACTTCGCCGGTGGATTTCATCTCGGGGCCGAGAATCGTGTCCACGCCGGGGAACTTCACAAACGGGAACACGGCTTCTTTCACGCTGAAATACGGCGGCGTGACTTCGCGGGTGATGCCCTGCGCGGCCAGCGTCTGGCCCGCCATGCAGCGCGCCGCCACCTTGGCCAGCTGGATGCCGGTGGCCTTGCTGACAAACGGCACGGTGCGCGAGGCGCGCGGATTGACTTCGAGCACGTAAATCACGTCCTGGCCGTCAATGTTCTGGATGGCGAACTGCACGTTCATCAGGCCCACGACGCTCAAAGCCTCGGCCATCGCGGCGGTCTGGCGCTTGATCTCGGTGACGGTTTCAGCGCTGAGCGAATACGGCGGCAGCGAGCAAGCCGAGTCGCCGCTGTGAACGCCGGCCTGCTCGATGTGCTCCATCACGCCGCCGATGAAGGTGGCGCCGACGGCGTCGCGGATGCAGTCCACATCGCATTCAATGGCGTCATTTAAAAAGCGGTCCAGCAGCACGGGCGAGTCGTGGCTGACCTTGACCGCTTCGCGCATGTAGCGCTCCAGGTCGCGCTGCTCGTGGACAATTTCCATCGCGCGGCCGCCCAGCACATAGCTGGGGCGCACCACCAGCGGATAACCGAGGGCGGCAGCCTTTTCCAGCGCTTCCGGCTCGGTGCGGGCGGTGGCGTTGGGCGGCTGGCGCAACTCCAGCGCATGCAACAGCTTTTGAAAACGCTCGCGGTCTTCGGCCGCGTCGATCATGTCGGGCGAGGTGCCGATGATGGGCACGCCGTTGGCTTCCAGGCCGAGCGCCAGCTTCAAAGGCGTCTGGCCGCCGTACTGGACGATCACGCCGTGCGGCTTTTCCTTATCGACGATTTCCAGCACGTCTTCCAGCGTCAGCGGCTCGAAGTACAGGCGGTCGCTGGTGTCGTAGTCGGTGGAAACCGTCTCGGGGTTGCAGTTGACCATGATGGTCTCGTAGCCGTCTTCGCGCATCGCCATGGCGGCGTGGACGCAGCAGTAATCGAACTCGATGCCCTGGCCGATGCGGTTCGGGCCACCGCCGAGCACCATGATTTTCTTTTTGTCCGTCGGCGCGGCTTCACACTCGCTGCCCTCGGCCTCGTAGGTCGAGTACAAATAGGCGGTGTTGGTCTCGAACTCTGCCGCGCAGGTATCGACGCGCTTATAGACCGGGCGCACGCCCAGTTCAATGCGCTTTTGGCGGATGGCGGTATCGGTGGTTTTCAGCTGGCGCGCCAGGCGGCGGTCCGAAAAGCCTTTTTGCTTCAGGGCGCGCAACGTGACGGCGTCGATCTGGTCCAGCGAAGTGGTTTCCAGCTCCAGCTCGATCTTGACGATCTGTTCAATCTGCACCAGGAACCAGCGGTCAATTTTTGTCAGCTCGAACACTTCATCGACGCTCAAACCCATGGCAAACGCATCGCCCACATACCAGATGCGGTCCGGTCCCGGCGCGCCGAGTTCGCGCTCCAGCACTTCGCGGTCCTGCGTTTTTTCGTTCATGCCATCGACGCCGACTTCCAGGCCGCGCAGGGCTTTCTGGAACGACTCTTGAAAAGTGCGGCCCATCGCCATCACTTCGCCCACCGACTTCATTTGCGTCGTCAGGCGCGAGTCGGCAGTCGGGAATTTTTCAAAGGCAAAACGCGGAATCTTGGTGACCACGTAGTCGATGCTCGGCTCGAAACTGGCCGGCGTCGCGCCGCCGGTGATTTCGTTGCGCAGTTCGTCGAGCGTGAAACCCACGGCCAGCTTGGCGGCAATTTTGGCAATCGGAAAACCCGTGGCCTTGGACGCCAGCGCCGAGGAGCGCGAGACACGCGGATTCATCTCGATGACGACCATGCGGCCATCAGCGGGGTTGATGGAAAACTGCACGTTCGAGCCGCCGGTATCGACGCCGATCTCGCGCAGCACGGCCAGACTCGCATTGCGCAGGATCTGGTATTCCTTGTCGCTGAGCGTCTGGGCGGGCGCCACGGTGATGGAGTCGCCCGTGTGGACACCCATCGGGTCCAGGTTTTCAATCGAGCAGACGATGATGCAGTTGTCGGCGGTGTCGCGCACGACTTCCATCTCGTACTCTTTCCAGCCGAGCAGGGATTCTTCAATCAAGAGTTCGTTGGTCGGCGAGGCTTCCAAGCCGCGCTTGCAGATTTCCTCGAACTCTTCCGGGTTGTAGGCAATGCCGCCGCCGGTGCCGCCCAGCGTAAAGCTGGGACGGATAACGGTCGGGAAACCCAGCGTCTTTTGCACCGTCCAGGCTTCGTCCATGCTGTGGGCAATGCCCGAGCGCGCCGAGCCGAGACCGATTTTGGTCATCGCGTCCTTGAACTTGAGGCGGTCTTCGGCCTTGTCGATGGCTTCGGGCTTGGCGCCGATCAGCTCGACCTGGTATTTTTCCAGCACGCCTTGGTGCCACAGGTCGAGCGCGCAGTTCAGCGCCGTCTGGCCGCCCATCGTCGGCAGGATGGCGTCGGGGCGCTCCTTGGCGATGATTTTTTCGACGGTTTGCCAGGTGATCGGCTCGATGTAAGTCACGTCGGCCGTGGCCGGGTCGGTCATGATCGTGGCCGGATTGCTGTTGATCAGGATGACCTTGTAGCCCTCTTCGCGCAGCGCCTTGCAGGCCTGCACGCCGGAATAATCAAACTCGCAGGCCTGGCCGATGATGATGGGGCCAGCGCCGATGATGAGAATGCTTTTGATGTCTGTGCGTTTTGGCATAGGTGCGATCAGGGAATCGTGAAAAATCAGGACTAAAAAAATGGGCCTTTGCAGGCCCGTTCGCACACGCTTCAGACGTGGCGCTGCGTGTCCAGCTTATCGCGAAGCGCCTGCAGGCGCTCGGTGGACATGTTTTTCTGCATCAGTTGCAGCAGGCCGTCGCCATCGACGAAGGGGCGCAGCACTGCGACCTCGGCCTCGTAAAACTTGACATCCCAGGCGGCCATTTCTTCTTCAAAAACGGCGTCATCCCAGCTCTTGCCCTTGCTCAGGAAAATCACCAGCGGCATGGCTTTTTTCTCGATGAAGGACTTTTTGTAGGGCTTTTGCAGCCAGCGCTCGGCAAACCAGTCGCGGTGCTGGGGCGCCAGCGTCATGATGCGCTTGTTGATGGCTTTTTCAAGCGCGGCCTGCGGGAAGCTGAATAAACTGGCCATGACTTACCCTTGCGCGGTTGACGCAGCCTGGGTGCTGCGCATTGATTCAATAAAGCGGTCAAACAGATAGGCAATATCGTGCGGGCCGGGCGAGGCTTCCGGGTGGCCCTGGAAGCAGAACGCGGGCTTGTCGGTCCAGGCCAGACCTTGCAGCGTGCCGTCAAACAGGCTGACATGGGTGGGGCGCAAGTTGGCGGGCAGCGTCTTTTCATCGACCGCAAAACCGTGGTTCTGGCTGGTGATGCTGACGCGTCCCGTGTCCAGATCCTTGACCGGATGGTTGGCGCCGTGGTGGCCAAATTTCATCTTGAAGGTCTTGGCGCCCGAAGCCAGGGCCATGATCTGGTGGCCCAAGCAGATGCCGAAGGTCGGAATGCCGGTTTCAATCAGCTCGGCGACGGCGGCAATGGCGTAGTCGCAAGGCTGCGGATCGCCGGGGCCGTTGCTCAGGAAAATGCCGTCCGGCTGGTACTTCAGCACCTCGGCGGCGCTGGTTTGGGCGGGCACGACAGTGACGCGGCAGCCGCGCTCGGCCAGCATGCGCAAAATGTTGAACTTGACGCCGAAGTCATAGGCCACGACGTGAAACGCGGGCTGCGTCTGCTCGCCATAGCCGGGCTTGCCTTGATGCTGGGGATGGGCTAGCTGCCACTCGGTCTGCGTCCACTCGTAAGGCTGCTTGACCGACACCACTTTGGCCAGATCTAGCCCGGCCATGCTGGGCGCGCCCTTGGCGGCGGCCACGGCTTTTGCAATCGCGGCCGGGGTGGCGGTTTCGCCAGCGCCCAGCGCCAAAATGCAGCCGTTTTGCGCGCCGTGAATGCGCAGGTGGCGCGTCAGGTGGCGCGTGTCCAGGCCTGCAATCGCCACCGTATTTTCCTTGACCAGGTACTCGGACAGGGTCATGGTCATGCGGAAATTCGAGGCCAGCAGCGGCAGATCCTTGATGATCAGGCCGGCCGCGTGGACCTTGCTGGCTTCAACATCTTCGGCGCTGACGCCGTAGTTGCCGATATGCGGGTAGGTAAGGGTAACGATCTGCTGG
Source organism: Burkholderiales bacterium (assembly GCA_038249155.1). GTDB lineage: Bacteria > Pseudomonadota > Gammaproteobacteria > Burkholderiales > Burkholderiaceae_C > Polaromonas. The sequence goes on from JBBRWN010000008.1 coordinate 11,137, forward strand.
CAATAGCTGGGGTCCGTGAGGATTTCCTGGTAGCCGGTCATGGCGGTGTTGAACACCACCTCGCCGATCGTGGCGCCTGGCGCGCCAATCGAATTGCCGATAAAGACCGTGCCGTCTGCGAGCGCCAAGATGGCGGGCGGGGATATATCGCGTGTTCCCTGTAGAGACAAAAGCACTGGGTTCTCCGGGTTGGTTTCGGTTCGCCCAAGCGCGCACAAGAAACGTCTATTCAGACTCTTGCGGACTGCTTTTTTGTGGGGTTTGGCTTGGTGCGAGCGGGCGAAGCTGGGATTTGCAAAGCTTTTAATTATAGCTTGGGGGATAAACCCTTATGCCAGCGCGCTGGCATACAGGCAAATGGCCGCCGCCGCCGCTACATTCAGCGACTCCTCGCCGCCGGGCTGGTCGATGCGCACCTTCAGGCTGGCGCGCGCCATCAGGCTCTCGCCCACGCCCTGGCCTTCATGGCCCATCGCCCAGGCGCAGGGCATGGGCACGCGCTGCTGGTGCAAAAAGCTGCCGTGGTGCGAGCTGGTGACGACAATCGGCACCGTCAAATCGGCCAGCGCCTCGGGCGCCACGCCCTCGACCAGGCGCAGGCCAAAATGCGCGCCCATGCCCGCGCGCAGCACCTTGGGCGACCACAGCGCCGCCGTGCCCTTGAGCGCAATGATCTGGCCAAAACCAAAAGCCGCCGCGCTGCGCAAAATCGAGCCCACATTGCCCGCATCCTGCACCCGGTCCAGAATCACCGACGCGGCGCCGGGCTGCAACTCGGGCGCGGCAGGCAGTTCCAGCACAAAGCCCATGCGCGCTGGCGACTCCAGGCCGCTGATTTCCGGCAGCAGCGCATCCGAAATGACGATGTTTTTCTGCGCCACCTGCGTCCACTGCGCAGGCGCTTGCGGCCAGAACGAGGCGGCAAACACGGCAATGACAGGCTTCAAGCCCCGCGCCAGCGCCGCCCGGCACAGGTGGTCGCCTTCGAGCCAGACGCGGCCCTGCTTGCGATACGCCGTGCTGTCTTGCGACAGGCGGCGCAAATCCTTGATGAAGGCGTTGTCACGCGAGCTGATCTCGGTGACGGGCACGGAAAAACCGGCGCTCACAGCAACACCCGCGCCACGGGGGCAAAGGATTTACGGTGCTGCGGACAGGCGCCGTGTTCTTTCAAGGCCGCCAGATGCGCGGCGGTGCCGTAGCCTTTATGCGTGGCAAAACCGTATTGCGGATATTCGAGGTGGTATTGAGCGCACCAGCGGTCCCGATACACCTTGGCCAGAATCGAGGCGGCAGAAATCGCGGGCACCAGCGCGTCGCCCTTGACGATGGCTTCGGCCAGGATGTTTAAGGGCGGCAGACGGTTGCCATCGACCAGCACCTTGTGCGGCCGCAGGCGCAGGCCTTCGACGGCGCGCTTCATCGCCAGCATCGTGGCCTGCAAAATGTTCAGGCGGTCAATCTCTTCGACCGTGGACAGCGCGATAGAGCAGCACAGCGCCTTGGCTTGAATCTCGTCGTAGAGCTGTTCGCGGCGCAGCGCGGTGAGTTTTTTCGAGTCGGCCAGGCCTTTGATCGGGTGCAGCTCGTCGAGGATGACGGCGGCGGCCACCACGGGACCGGCCAGCGGCCCGCGTCCGGCCTCGTCCACCCCGGCGGTCAAGCCGGGCGCATCCCAAGACAAGGCTACTTGCTCAGGTTTGAAGAATTTTCTGGATGGCATCGGTCGCTAATTGAGAAGTGTCGCGCTGCAACTCGGTGTGCAGCTGGGTAAATCGGTGTTGAACGGCGGCTATTTTGTCAGGCGCCGATGTTTTGGCTTCGACCCACTCCAGCAGCGCCTGGGCCAGCGCCTGCGGCGTGGCGGCGTCCTGCAACAGTTCGGGCACGACAACATCGCGGCACAAAATATTCGGCAGGCCGACCCAGGGCTGGAGCTGCTTGCGCCGCATGATCTGCCAGGACAGCCAGTTCATGTTGTAGGCAATCACCATCGGGCGCTTGAACAGCGCCGCCTCCAGCGTAGCCGTGCCGCTGGCAATCAAGGTGACATCGCAGGCGGCCAGCACGGCGTGCGACTGGCCCGCGACGATTTGCACGTCGGCGCGCATGCCAGCCTCGTCGGCCAGCCGCTCGATCTGGCTTTTGAGCGCAGGAATCGCGGGCACGATGAATTTAACCGCTGGCTGGGCACGCTTGACCAGCTTTGCAGCCTGAAAAAAGCGGCTGGCCAGGTACTCGATTTCCGACTCGCGGCTGCCCGGCAGGATGGCAATCACCGTGTCTTCATCACGCAGGCCAAGCTGGCGCCGGGCGGCTGAACGGTCCGGCTGCATCGCAATCACATTGGCCAGCGGATGGCCGACATAGGTCGCGCCAATGCCGTGGGCGGCCAGCAGTTCCGGCTCGAACGGGAAAATACACAGCACATGGTCGGCGCTGCGCCTGAGCTTGTCGATGCGTTCAGCGCGCCAGGCCCAGATCGACGGGCAGACAAAATGCACCGTCTTGACGCGCTGAGCCTTCAGCGCCGCTTCCAGATCGAGGTTGAAATCGGGCGCATCGACGCCGATGAAAATATCCGGGCGCGGGTTGCTGGCGTCCAGCAGGCGCTTTTTCAACTGCTCGCGGATGCCGAGAATTTCGCGGTAATGGCGCAGCACCTCGACATAGCCGCGCACCGCCAGTTTCTCGCTGGGCCACCAGGCGTCAAAGCCCCGGCGGGCCATCTGCGCGCCGCCGATGCCGCCCGCCGTCAAGGCAGGCCAGCGCGCTTTCAGGCCGTCGAGCAGCAGGCTGGCGAGCAAGTCACCGGAGGTTTCGCCCGCCACCATCGCGATGCGGGGCGCCGCCGGGGCCGCAATAGGAAACCCGCCCGCTTGACGCGCAGGCTGCGTGGGTGCGGCTGGCATGGCTGCCCTAGCGGACGATGCCGCGCTGCGGCGACGACTTGGCCAGGAAGTCCAGCATCATGGCCACATCGGGCGCGGACTCGGGATGCGATTGCGTCAGCTCGGCAATGCGCAGCTTGGACTGCTCCAGCGTCAGGCCGTCGCGGTACAGCGCCTTGTGCATGGCTTTGACGGCGGAAATGCGCTCGGACGAAAAACCCCGGCGGCGCAGGCCTTCAAAATTCATCGAGCGCGCCGCAGCGGGCTGGCCCTGGCACATGACAAACGGCGGCAGATCGGCCACCAGCACCGACGAAATGGCGGTAAAGCTGTGCGCGCCGAGCTTGACAAACTGATGCACGCCGGTAAAGCCGCCCAGAATCACCCAGTCGCCGACTTCGACGTGACCGGCCAGCGTGGTGTTGTTGGCGAAAATCGTCTGGTTGCCCACGGTGCAGTCATGCGCGATATGCACATAAGCCATGATCCAGTTGTCGTCGCCCAGACGCGTCACGCCCAAGTCGCCGGGCGAGCCGATGTTAAAGCTGCAAAACTCGCGAATGGTGTTGCGCTCGCCAATCACCAGCTCGCAGGGTTCGCCTGCGTATTTTTTGTCCTGGGGCACGGCCCCGAGGGAGTTGAACTGGAAAATCCGGTTGTCGCGGCCTATCGTGGTGTGGCCTTCAATCACGCAGTGGGCGCCGACGGTGGTGCCCGCATCAATGCGCACATGCGGGCCGATGACGGTGTAAGGCCCGATGCTGACCGAGCTGTCCAGCTGGGCCAGGGGATCGACAAGCGCCGTGGCGTGGATGCCCGGCGAAACAGCTGGCAAGGTCATGCTCAAGCCCGCTCTCAGGCGACCGTGCGCATGGTACACATCAGTTCGGCTTCGCAGACCAGGTTGCCGTCCACGCTGCACACGCCCTTGAACTTGAAAATTCCGGCCTTCATGCGCAGCAATTCCACGTCCATGATGAGCTGGTCGCCGGGGCCGACGGGGCGCTTGAAGCGCGCGCCGTCAATGCCGGCGAAGTAATAGACGGTCTTGTCGTCCGGCGCCACGCCCAGCGTCGAGAAACTCAGCAAGGCGGCGGCCTGCGCCATCGCTTCAATCATCAGCACGCCCGGCATCACCGGGTGTTTGGGGAAATGCCCCATGAAAAAAGGCTCGTTGATGGTGACGTTTTTCAGCGCCTTGATGCTTTTTCCGGTTTCAATTTCGAGCACGCGGTCCACCAGCAAAATCGGGTAACGGTGTGGCAATAACTTGAGAATCTGGTGGATGTCCATCATGGTTTTTCTTCGGAGGTAGCTTGGAGAGTCTGGAGGTGCAGCAGGGATTTTTCCGCCTGCTTGAGCCGTTCACGCAAGGCGTGCAGCTGTTTGAGGGTAGCGGCGTTTTTTTCCCAGGCGGCATTGTCGTCGATGGGAAACAGGCCGCTGTACTGGCCGGGTTTCAAAAGCGAGCGCGTCACGGTGCTGGCGGCGGACACATGCACGCCGTCGGCTAGGCGCAGGTGGCCCAGCACAATCGCGCCGCCGCCGACGGTGCAGTGCTTGCCAATCGTCGCGCTGCCCGCCACGCCCGCGCAGCCCGCCATCGCGCTGTGCGCGCCGACGCGCACGTTGTGGGCAATTTGCACCAGGTTGTCGAGCTTGACACCGTCTTCGAGCACGGTGTCCTGCAGCGCGCCCCGGTCGATGCAGGTGTTGGCGCCGATCTCGACATCGTTGCCGATTTGCACCGCGCCGAGCTGCTCGATCTTGACCCACTGGCCGCCGTGCGGCGCAAAGCCAAAGCCATCGGCACCGATCACTGCGCCCGGATGCACGATGCAGCGCTCGCCGATGCGGCAGCCCTCGGCCAGCGTCACCCGCGCCGACAGCCGCGTCTGGGCGCCGACCACCGCATCGCGGCCGATGACGCAATGCGCGCCAATGCTGGCGCCCGCGCCAATCACGGCGCCCGCATCAATGCAGGCAAAAGCGCCTACAGACACGCCGGGCGCCAGCGTGGCCCCCGGATCAATGCAGGCGCTGGGGTGGATCTGCGCCGCAGCCGCTGGAACATGCGCCTGCTTCCACAGCTGGGTCAGCAGCGCAAAGTAGTAATAAGGATCGGCCGCGACGATGCAGGCGCCACGGCTGAGCGCGGCCTCGCGCATCGACGGCGCCACCACCACGCAGCCAGCGGCCGACCGGGCCAGCTGACTGAGGTATTTGGGATGGCTGAGAAATGTCAGATCCTGCGGGCCAGCCGTCTCCAGCGGAGACAGGCGCGCTATCAACAGATCAGGATTGCCCAGCAGTTCGGCGGGAGCCTTGTCCGCCAGCGCCTGAACGATATCGGCCAGACGCAGCGTCATACGGCACCTGCCATTAACGCGAAGCGTTCAGCGCCTTGATCACCTTGTCGGTGATGTCGTGCTTGGGGTTGACATAGACCGATTCCTGCAGGATCAGGTCGTACTTTTCGCTTTCAGCCAGGGATTTCACCACCTTGTTGGCGCGCTCGATGACGAGCTGGAGCTCTTCATTCTTGCGCGCGTTCAGGTCTTCCTGGAACTCGCGGCGCTTGGTCTGGAAGGTGCGGTCCTGATCGACCAGCTGGCGCTGGCGAATCGTGCGCTGGCTTTCAGCCAGCGTCGGCGACTCGCGCTCGAACTTGTCGGATTGGGTTTTGAGCTGGGCCGCCAGATCGGTCAGCTCTTTTTCACGCTTGGTGAATTCCTGCTCCAGCTTGTTCTGGGCCGCCTTGGCCGAATTGGCCTCGCGGAAAATGCGGTCCAGGTTGACCACGCCGACCTTGAAATCCTGCGCAGTGGCAGTAACACCGGCCAGTGCAATGACCAGGCCCAGGACGATTTTGTTTGAAAAGTTTTTCATTAGAAAGATGTACCAATTTGAAATTGCAGGCGTTCTATTTTATCGCCTGGCTGTTTACGTAAAGGCACTGCGTAAGCAATGCGAAGAGGTCCGACCGGAGAAATCCAGCTGATGCCCAGGCCGGTCGAGGCACGCAGGCCATCGGGGCCGCTCAGCGTGTAGTTGTCCTTGAACACGTTGCCCGCATCGACAAAGCCGTACAGGCGCAGCGTGCGGTCGTTGCCCGCGCCGGGAAACGGCGCCACCAGCTCGGCATTGAGGTTGAGCTTTTTCGGCGCGCCGATGGCCAGGTCACCGGCACTGTCGCGCGGGCCGAGTGAGCCCTGCTGGAAGCCGCGCACCGAACCCAGGCCGCCGGAGTAGTAATTTTTAAACAAAGGGAAAGGCTGGCCATTGAGCCCCTTGCCCCAGCCCAGCTCGCCATTGAGCGCCAGCGTGAACTGCTTGTTCAGGGGGAAATACTGCTGAATCTGGTAGTTGAGCCGGACAAACTTGATGTCGCCCGCAATGCCCCAGTCGCCGTAAACACGCTGGTAACGCCCGGAAGTAGGCACCAGCGCGCTATCGCGGTTGTCGCGTGACCAGCCGACCGTCAGCGGAACCGAACTGGTCTTGTAGCCAAACACATTGGCGTAGTCCTGGTAGCTGACCGGCAGCAGCGTGCCGGGCACAATGGTCAGCGCTTCATAGCCACTGCCGAAATAAACCGTGTCGCTCTCGGTGAAGGGCACGCCAAAACGAATGCTCGCGCCCTGGGTTTTGAGCTTGTAGTCGCCGCCCTGGCCGTTCAGCGGCGTGGAAGTCTTGTCGTACACATCAATCGAGCGCGAAATGCCGTCGGCGGTGAAATAGGGGTCCACCGTGCTCAGCACCAGCTGGCGATTGGATTTGCTGGTATTGACTTCAACGCCCAGGTAGTTGCCCGAGCCGAAGACGTTTTCCTGCTTGATGCCGAAAGTCAGCGACAGGCTGTCGGCGCTGGAGTAACCGGCGCCCAGCTGCAAATTGCCGGTGGGTTTTTCCACCACATTGACGGTCAGATCGACCTGGTCCGGTGTGCCTGGCACTTCTTGCGTTTCCAGACTCACTTCGTTGAAGAAGCCCAAACGGTCCACGCGGTCGCGCGACAGGCGGATCTTGTCGCCGTCATACCAGGACGACTCGAACTGGCGGAACTCGCGGCGCACCACTTCATCGCGGGTGCGGTTGTTGCCAGCCACATTGATACGCCGCACATAAGCGCGGCGCGACGGCTCGGCCTGCAGCACAAAAGCCACGCGCTTGTTGGCCCGGTCAATCACCGGGGCGGCTTCGACCTTGGCAAAGGCAAAGCCAAAATTGCCAAAATACTCGGCAAAGGCCTTAGTAGTTTCGGCCACCGCATCGGCATTGTAGGGCTGGCCCGGCTTGATGGTCACCAGCGACTTGAACTCTTCGTCCTTGCCCAGGTAGTTGCCTTCGAGCTTGACGCCGGAGACGACAAAACGCTCGCCTTCGCTGACATTGAGCGTGATCGAGATGCTCTGCTTGTCCGGCGAAATCGCCACCTGGGTGGAATCGACCTTGAACTCCAGGTAGCCGCGCGCGAGGTAGTAAGAGCGCAGCGTTTCGATGTCCGCGTTCAGCTTGGCGCGGGAGTAGCGGTCCGACTTGGTGTACCAGCTCAGCCAGCCGCCGGTGTCCAGGTCAAACAGGGCGCGCAGCGTCGATTCGCTGAAGGCCTTGTTGCCGGTGATGTGGACTTCCTTGATCTTGGCCACGTCGCCTTCGACCACGGTGAAGGTCAGGTTCACCCGGTTTCGCTCAATTGGCGTGACGGTGGTGACGATTTCGACACCGTACAGGCTCTTGTTGATGTACTGGCGCTTGAGTTCCTGCTCGGCCTTGTCGGCCAGCGCCTTGTCAAACGGCTGGCCGTCGCCAATGCCCGCGTCGCGCAGGGACTTTTTCAGCACGTCCTTGTCGAACTCCTTGGCGCCGACAAAATCGACATCGGCCACCGTGGGGCGCTCTTCGACGATGACGACCAGCACGTCGCCGCTAACTTCGAGCCGCACGTCCTTGAACAGGCCCAGGGCAAACAGCGCGCGAATGGCGCTGGAGCCCTTGTCATCGTTGTAAGTCTCGCCGACGCGAAACGGCAGCGAGGCAAAAATGGTGCCGGGCTCGACGCGCTGCAAACCTTCGACCCGGATGTCCTTGACGGTGAAGGGATCGACCGCCCAGGCGGCATTGGCGAAAAAAAGACTGGCAACGACGGCGCAGACCGCACGAACTTTGAATTGATTGAATTGCTTTTGCATGAATTGGTTGAAGTTAGCCCACAAGCCGGGTGACATCATTAAAAAGGGCGATGGCCATCATGCCCAGCAGAAGTGCAACGCCAGCGCGCTGCAGCCAGTCCATCCAGACGTCTGACACGCCCCGGCCGGTGATCCCCTCCCAAAGATAATACATCAGGTGCCCACCGTCCAAAACCGGCAGCGGCAGCAGGTTCAGCACGCCCAGACTGACGCTGACCAGGGCCAGAAACACCAAGTAAGCGCTCCAGCCCATCGTGGCGGATTTGCCGGCATAGTCGGCAATTGTCAGCGGCCCGCTCAGATTTTTCAGGGACGACTGGCCAATCACCATCTTGCCCATCATCTTGAGCGTCAGCAGCGAGACATCCCAGGTGCGCACGGCACCCTGCCACAGGCCGTCCAGCGGGCCGTAACGCACGGTGACAAATTCAGGCGGCGCGCCCACATAAGCGCCGATTTTGGCGACGGCCACGCCACCCTCGTCTTTGATGGCGGGCGCGACCTGCAGCGCCAGCGCCTGGCCGTTGCGCACCAGCTGCCAGGTTTGCGGCGCCGTGGCAGCCGCGCCGGGCGCGGCGCCCTGCGCCGAGGCGCGTATCGTTTCGCGCAACTGCTGGCCATCAACAATCGCTTGAGCGCCGATGCGCTGGACCCGATCGCCCGCGCGCAAACCGGCTTTTTCAGCCGGACTGCCCGCCATCACTTCGCCAATCACCGGTTCGGTCCAGGGGCCGGTCAGGCCGATTTTGCGAAACAGCTGGGCGTCAGCGCTGGCTGCGTCGAACTGGCTCAGCTCAAGCAGCACGGTGCGCGATGGCGCGCCAGCGTCGCCGCTGCGAAGCTGCAGTTGCAAATCATGGCCTTCGAGCGCGCCGCGCGTCAGGCGCCAGCGCAGGTCTTCGTAAGAGCGCACGGCCTGCAGTTCGTCGCCCGCAAAAGCGGCTTGCTCGACCGTGTCGTGGCCGCGCAGACCGGCTTTCTCGGCCAGCGAACCGGCGACAGGGCTGGCCAGCACCGCCTTGGGTTCCTGCAAGCCCGTCCAGTTGACGACGCTGTACAGCAGCACGGCCAGCAGCAAATTGGCCAGCGGCCCGGCCGCCACGACGGCGGCGCGGAACTTCAAAGGCTGGGTGTTAAAGGCCAGATGGCGCTCGGCCGGATCGACCGGCGCCTCGCGCTCGTCGAGCATTTTGACAAAGCCGCCCAGCGGCAGCAGGCCAATCGAAAATTCGGTGGTTTTACCCTTGAGCCGCCAGCTGTAGATCGGCTTGCCAAAACCGATGGAAAACTTCAGCACCTTGATGCCGCAGGCCACCGCCACCCGGTAATGTCCATACTCATGCACGGCGACCAAAATGCCCAGCGTGACGAAAAAAGACACCAGGGTGGTGATCAGCATGTCAGGACTCCAGACGTTGGGCGATTTGCACGGCTGCCCGGCGCGACTGTTCATCGAGCGCCAGCAGGTCTTCAATGGTACCTATTTCCGACAGCGAAACCGCCTCCAGCGTGGCCTGGTTCACCTGATGGATATGGTCAAAGCGGATGCGCCTGTCCAGAAAAGCGGCGACGGCCACCTCGTTGGCGGCATTGAGCACCGCCGTGCTGCCGACCGGCGCCCTGAGCACTTCCCAGGCCAGCGGCAGGCCGGGAAAGCGCTCGTCGTCAGGCACTTCAAACGTCATGTTGGCCAGCGCGCGGAAGTCCAGCGCCCTGGCGCCCGAGCTGATGCGCTCGGGCCAGGCCAGGCCGTAGGCAATCGGCACGCGCATGTCGGGCGTGCCCAGCTGGGCCACCACCGAGGTGTCGCGGTACTGCACCATCGAGTGGATGATGCTTTGCGGGTGAATCACCACTTCAATTTGCTCGGGCGTCATGCCGAACAGGTATTTGGCTTCGATGATTTCCAGCGCCTTGTTCATCATCGTGGCCGAATCGACCGATATCTTGCGCCCCATCACCCAGTTCGGGTGCGCGCAGGCTTCTTCAGGCGTGACATCGCGCAGCGTCGCCGGATCGCGGGTGCGAAATGGCCCGCCGGAAGCGGTCAGGATGATTTTTTCGATCCGCTCGCCCCAAGTGGCGGCGTCTTCGGGCAGCGACTGGAAAATGGCCGAATGCTCGCTGTCAATCGGCAGCAGCTTGGCGCCGCCGCTGCGCACCGCCTGCATGAACACGTCGCCGCCGACGACCAGCGCCTCTTTATTCGCCAGCAGCAGGCGCTTGCCCGCCAGCGCCGCAGCCATGCAGGGGCGCAATCCGGCTGCGCCGACAATCGCCGCCATCACCGCATCGACACGCTCGTGCGCGGCAATCATCTCCAAATCGCCCTGGCCCCACAAGACCCGAACGTCCAGCCCGCTGGCCTTGACTTTTTCCGCCAGCTGGCGGGCGTGGGGCTCGCTGACCATCACCGCGTACTGCGGCTTGAATTGGGCGCATTGCGCCAGCATCAAATCGACCTGTTTGGCGGCGCTGAGCGCAAACACCTCAAAACGCTCGGGATGGCGGGCAATAACGTCCAGGGTATTGACGCCGATGGAGCCGGTCGAACCCAAAACCGTGATGCGCTGCTTTTGAAATGTCATGGAATGAGAATTTTGGCCAAGAAAAAAAACTAAAAAGTGGCCAGCATCATCGCCAGCGGCAAGGTGGGCAGCAAGGCATCAATGCGGTCCAGCACGCCGCCGTGGCCGGGCAGCAAGGCGCTGGAATCCTTGGCGCCCGCGCTGCGCTTGACCAGGGATTCGGCCAGATCGCCGACCACGCTCATCGCGGCCATGAAAATCGCTGCCAGCACCATCAAAATCAAGCCATGACGCTGGGCCAGCAGGCTGTAAAGCGTCTGGCCGCCGAGGGCATTCCAGCCCAGCGCCAGCAGCACGACACCGGTCATGCCGCCCCAGACGCCTTCCCAGCTTTTGCCCGGACTGATCGACGGCGCCAACTTGCCCCTGCTGAAACGCCCGCCGAACTTGCGCCCGGCGAAATAGGCCGAAATATCGGCCACCCACACCAGCACCAGCACCGACAGCAGAAATTCAATGCCCAAAATGCGCGCCTGCGCAATGGCCAGCCAGGCCAGCCAGAGAACGATCAAGCCGCCCGCCAGGCGCAGCAGCTTGGGAATGCGCGGCCAGCCCGCCACGCCAGCGCGCAGCAGCCAGGCACCGGCCAGCACCCAGAACACACCAGCCACTGCCCACAGCAAAGGCAGGCGCTGCACCAGCAACCCGCTCCACCAGGACAGGCCACAGGCGAGCAGGCACAGGCCGGACAGCATCAAGGCGCCCGTCTGGCTCAGCTGATTCAGACGCCCCCACTCCCAGGCGCCCGCGCCAATCAGCACCAAGGCCAGCACGTTGAAAGGAACCGGGGTCTGGTAAAAGAGCGCTGGCAGCAAAATAGCCAGCAAAACAATCGCCGTGATAACACGCTGCTTGAGCATCAGACGGCCTTTTTAGGATCGTGAGGAAGGGGATTTCCGCCAAGCTGGGCCGATGTCTGTCCGAAACGGCGCTCGCGGGTGTTGAAAACAGCAATCGCCTCATCCAGCGCGGCCTCGTCAAAGTCGGGCCAGAGCTTGCAGGAAAAAAACAGTTCCGAGTAAGCCGCCTGCCAGAGCAGAAAATTGCTGATGCGCAATTCGCCGCCGGTGCGGATCAAGAGATCAGGGTCTGGCACATGGGCCAGCGCCATCGCCCGGTCCAGCGACAGCTCGGTAATCGCCTCGCCCCGGCTGACCAGCTTTTGAGCCGCCTGGGCGATGTCCCAGCGCCCGCCGTAGTTGAAGCACACGTTGAAGATCAGCTTCTGATTGGCCGCAGTGCTGCGCTCGGCCTCTTCCAGCCCGGCCTGGACTCTGGGAGAAAACCGCTGGCGGTCGCCGATGAAATGAATCTGCACGCCCTGGGCGCTCATGCGCGGAACCTCTCGGGCCAAAGCCAGCACCAGCAGCTCCAGCAGGCCGGACACCTCTTCGGCGGGACGGTTCCAGTTTTCAGAGGAAAAAGCAAACACCGTCAGCACGCCAATGCCGCGATCCAGGCAGGCGCGCACGCAGCGGGTCAGCGAATCGACGCCCTGCTTGTGTCCTGCAATACGCGGCAGAAAGCGCTTGGTCGCCCAGCGGCCATTGCCATCCATAACGATGGCCACATGGTGCGGAACGAGGGAGGGATGAGCGGCCATGCTGGGGACTCAGGCCAGAGACGCTACGCTCAAACCGCCATAATGTCTTGTTCCTTGCCCGCGACCAGCTTGTCCACGTCGGCAATGAAACGGTCGGTGAACTTCTGGATTTCATCCTGCGAGCGGCGCTCGTCGTCTTCCGAGGCCAGCTTGTCCTTGACCAGCTTTTTGATGCCGTCATTGGCATCGCGGCGCAGGTTGCGAATCGCCACCTTGGCGTGTTCGCCCTCGCCGCGCACCACCTTGGTCAGCTCCTTGCGGCGCTCTTCCGTCATGGCGGGCATAGGAACGCGGATCAGCTCGCCCTGGGAGGCCGGGTTCAGGCCCAGATCGGAGTCGCGGATGGCTTTTTCAATCTTCGCGCCCATGCCTTTTTCCCACGGCGTGACGCTGATGGTGCGCGCGTCCAGCAGCGCCACATTGGCCACCTGGCTGATCGGCACCATAGAGCCGTAGTAGTCCACATGCACCGTGTCGAGCAGGCCGGGATTGGCGCGGCCGGTGCGGATTTTTGTCAGGCTCTGCTTGAACGATTCCAGAGACTGCTGCATTTTTTGCGTGGCCTGCTGTTTGATCTCAACGATGCTCATGGTCGAATCTCCTGATGAATTAGGTTCAAAAAATGCAAAAAATGCGGCCCTCTGTCAAGGGCCGCATGGGATGGCTGCGCCGGATTTTCAGACGTGAACCAGGGTTCCTTCGTCTTCGCCCTGCACCACCCGCTTGAGGGCGCCATGCTTGAAGATGCTGAACACCTTCACCGGCAGCTTCTGGTCGCGGCACAGGGCAAACGCCGTGGCATCCATGACTTCAAGATTTTGATGCATCGCCTCATCAAACGTGATGCTGGCGTAACGGGTGGCCGTCGGGTCTTTCTTCGGATCGGCGGTATAGACGCCATCGACCTTGGTGGCTTTGAGCACGATTTGCGCGCCGATTTCTGCGCCGCGCAGGGCCGCAGCCGTGTCGGTGGTGAAAAACGGATTGCCGGTGCCGGCCGCAAAAATCACGACCTTGCCCTCTTCCAGATACTGCAGCGCCTTGGGCCGCACATAGGGCTCGACCACGCGGTCAATGGCAATCGCCGACATCACGCGGGCGATCAAGCCCGCCTTGTCCATCGTGTCGCCCAGCGCCAGCGCGTTCATCACCGTGGCCAGCATGCCCATGTAATCGGCCGTCGCCCGGTCCATGCCGACCGAGCCGCCCGCGACGCCGCGAAAGATGTTGCCCCCGCCAATCACCACCGCCACCTGAACACCCATGCGGGTGACTTCCGCGATTTCTTCCACCATGCGAACGATGGTGGCCTGGTTGATGCCAAAGGCATCATCACCCATCAAGGCCTCACCTGACAGTTTTAACAATATCCGTTTGTAGACTGGCATGTGAGCACTTTCTTGAGAGGGTGAAGGGTGGTGAGAGGTGGATGGCCTTCCGGCAAGGCTGAAAAGTTCAGGCTGATTAGGCTGCCTGGGCTGCGGCGACCTGCGCGGCAACTTCAGCGGCGAAATCGTCCACCTTCTTTTCAATGCCTTCGCCGACAACGTAGAGCGTGAAAGACTTGATCGTGGTAGCTTTTTCTTTCAGCATCTGCTCGACCGTCTGCTTGTCGTTCTTGACGAAAGTCTGATTGTTCAGGCTGACTTCCTTCAGGTACTTCTGCACGCCGCCTTCGATGCGCTTGGCAACGATTTCGTCGGACTGAACCGGCTTGCCAGCGGCCACGGCGACAGCCGCGTCTTCAGCAGCCTTGGCAGCAGCGACCGACCGCTCTTTGGCGACCAGTTCGGCAGGCACGTCGGCGCTGGACAGCGCGACCGGCTTCATCGCGGCCACATGCATGGCGACATCCTTGGCAGCGGCTTCGTCACCGGCAAACTCGACCACCACGCCAATGCGGGTGCCGTGCAGGTAAGCGGCGGTGCTGCCTTCAAAGCGCTTGAAGCGGCGCACGCTCATGTTTTCGCCAATCTTGCCGATCAGGCCCTTGCGCACTTCTTCGACTGTCGGGCCAAAGCCGTCGAGCGTCAGCGGCATCTCGCCGATGGCGGCGACATCGGCCGGGTTGTTCTTGACAATGCCTTCGGCGACGGCGTTGGTGAACGCCAGGAAGCTGTCGTTCTTGGTCACGAAGTCAGTTTCGCAGTTGATTTCGACCAGCGCGGCGACATCGCCTTCGCGGGCCAGCGCGACCACGCCTTCAGCGGTGATACGGGAAGCGGCCTTGCCAGCCTTGCTGCCGAGCTTGACGCGCAGCAGTTCTTCAGCTTTGTCGAAGTCGCCTTCCGCTTCGGTCAGTGCTTTCTTGCACTCCATCATCGGGGCGTCGGTTTTGGCGCGCAGTTCAGCGACCATCTTTGCGGTAATTGCAATTGCCATTTTTAATTCTCCGTTTTGTCGTGTTGACTTCAAAGGTACACCACACGGCGCACCCTCTTTATATCGTTGGATTGTGAAAAAGGGGCTACGCGAGCCCCTTTTCCGCGTCTGGCGTAGCGCCGGACTGTTTAGGCAGCCGAGCTGTCCACTTCCACAAACTCATCCGAGCTTTCAGCCGAAACGGCCTTGACCACTTCGGTCATGGCGCTGTTACGGCCTTCGATAACGGCGTCAGCCAGACCACGAGCGTACAACTCAACCGCCTTGGACGAGTCGTCGTTGCCAGGAATTACGTAGTCGATGCCGATAGGCGAGTGGTTGGTATCGACCACACCGATCAGCGGGATGCCCAGCTTCTTGGCTTCCAGAATCGCGATTTTGTGGAAACCCACGTCGATCACGAAGATGGCGTCTGGCAGCGCAGCCATGTCCTGAATGCCGCCGATGTCTTTTTCCAGCTTGTCGATTTCGCGCTTGAAGGTCAGCTGCTCTTTCTTGCTGATCGAATCGAGACCGGCTTCTTGCTGGGCTTTCATTTCTTTCAGGCGCTTGATCGAGGTCTTGACCGTCTTGAAGTTGGTCAGCATGCCGCCGAGCCAGCGCTGGTCCACGTAAGGAACACCGGCGCGCTGGGCTTCAGCAGCGACGGTTTCGCGCGCGGTGCGCTTGGTGCCCACCATCAGGATGGTGCCGCCGTTGGCGGTCAGCTGCTTGGCGAACTTCATCGCGTCCTGGAACATCGGCAGCGATTTTTCCAGGTTGATGATGTGAATACGGTTGCGGTGGCCGAAGATGTACGGGGCCATCTTGGGATCCCAGAAGCGGGTTTGGTGACCGAAGTGGACGCCGGCTTCCAGCATTTCACGCATGTTCGTGGACATAATTTAACTCCAAAGGTTGGGTCTAAAATCAGCGCTTATCGCCCGGAAGAATTGCCGGGCAACACCTTGAATGGCCGATTTGCGATTGAGCCCTGCAAACAACGAATCCGTCATCCGCAAAGCCTGCTAAGTATAACATTCCCCTCCACGGCAACCCGCTAGCTGCTTTCGCCCGCCCGTCCATGACAGGCGGCGCCTCTCACCCATCATCAAAATGAGTTACAAGTTTTTCGTTTTTTCTTTGCCATTTCCCCTTTCAGGCCATCGGGCATGAAAGTGGCGGTCATTGGCGCCGGCATTGTCGGCATGACTACCGCTTATGAACTGGCCGTGGACGGCCATGAAGTAACGGTCTTTGAACGCCGCAGCGCTGCGGCCGAAGAAGCCAGCTTTGCCAACGCGGGCATCCTGGGGAGCGGCCATATCGCGCCCTGGGCCGCGCCCGGCATGCCGGGCAGGGTGCTGGGCCAGTTGCTGAGCAGCCATGCGCCGCTGCGGCTGAACACGCCTTTGTCGGGTAGCGAGCTGGCCTGGCTCTGGCAGTGGAGGCGCGCCTGCAAGCTGCAGACCTACCTGAGCAACCGCGCGCGACTGCAGCGCCTGGCCTCTTACAGCCGCCAGCGGCTGCACCTGCTGACGGCCCGGCATCAGCTCGACTACGAGCGCAGTCCGGGTTGCCTGGTGCTGCTGCGCACGGAAAAAGACACTCAGTCGATTGCGCCCGGTCTGCAAGTGCTGCGCGACGCAGGCGTGGCCTTCAAGCAGATCCATGCTGATGCAGCGCGGCAGATCGAACCGGCGCTCAGCCCGCACATCGATTTTCTGGGCGCGCTGCACCTGCCCGACGATGAAGTGGCCAATTGCCGCCAGTTCGCGCTGCTGCTGAAAAATGAAGCCCAGCGCCTGGGCGCCCATTTCAAGTTCAACACGACAGTGGCGCAGCTCGACCGGATTCAGCCCTCGACGCTGCTGGTTGCCGGAGAAAACCAGCTGCGCTGCTTTGACCAGGTCGTGCTGTGCGCCGGCCTGGCCTCGACCGAGCTGCTGCGCCCGCTGGGCCTGCAATTGCCGCTGGCCGCTGTGTATGGCTATTCGATCAGCGCGCCGGTGCGCGAATCGATCAACGCGCCGCGCAGCGCGCTGATCGACGAGCGCTACCAGGTGGCCATTTCCCGACTCGGCAACCGCGTCCGGGTCGCTGGCGGCGCGCAAATCGGCGGCGCCCCCGGGCACCAGTGTGAAGCGACCCTGAACATGCTGTACAAAGTTCTGCAGGACTGGTTCCCCGGCGCCGCCCAGCATTCCGGCCGCAACGGCGACGTGCAGATATGGAAAGGCGCACGCCCGACGCTGCCCGATGGCCTGCCCTTGATTGGCCGCAGCGGTCGGCCCGGCCTGTGGTTCAACTTTGGTCATGGCGCCAGCGGCTGGGCGCTGAGCTGCGGCAGCGCCAGGGCACTGGCCGACCTGATGGCCAATCAGCCCGCCGAAATCGACATGGAAGGGCTGGACAGCAGCCGCTTGGGTTAGCACTGGGCCTTGGTACGGAATTTCCTGCCGATTTTTGCGCCGCTGAGATGGGATGAAAAACTTAAAGCGGTACAGTCAACCCCAACCCGGCGTGTTGTACCGGGCCATTTTTTTCTGAGGAAAAAGCATCATGGGTATGTTCAGTTTTATCAAGGAAGCGGGCGAAAAGCTTTTCGGGCACGGTCCCGCAAAGGTCGCCCAGGAGGCCGCTGCCGCCACTCCCACGCCGGAAAACATGGCAGCACTGAGCCAGACCGCTGGCGAGGCGATTGAAACCTATATCAAAAGCATGAACCTTGAAGTCGAGGGGCTGGACATCAGCTTTGACGCGCCCAGCGCCACCGTGACGGTGGCCGGCGTGGCGCCCGATCAGGCCACCCGGGAAAAAGTGTTGCTGTGCTGCGGCAACGTGGCCAAGGTCTCGGCCGTCAAGGACATGATGACGGTGGCCAGCGCCGCGCCCGAATCGCAAATGTACGAAGTTGTCAGCGGCGACACGCTGTCCAAGATCAGCAACGAGTTCTACGGTACCCCCAACAAATACCCGCAGATTTTTGAGGCCAACAAGCCCATGCTGAGCCACCCGGACAAAATTTACCCCGGCCAGGTGCTGCGGATTCCAGCGGACGAGTAAGCCTTCGTTTCGCGCGGTAAAAGCCCGGTTTTCCGGGCTTTTTTTCGTCCCAAGCACTGACACAATCAGGTGATGCAAAGAATATCCCCTTCTTTTAGCCAGCCGCTTTACGGCATTGCCGCCACCCGCCAAATCGAGCAGCAAGCCGCCGCCGCGCTGGCGCCGCACACCTTGATGCAGCGCGCTGGTCTGGCCGTGGCCCGGCTGGCGTTGGCGCTGGCGCCCCACGCGCGGCATATCTGGATTGCCTGCGGCCCCGGCAACAACGGCGGCGACGGTTTTGAAGCCGCGCTGCATCTGCACCAGTGGGGCAAAAAAGTCAGCCTCACCTGGACCGGCCTGAGCGCCGGAAAAACCGTGCTGCCGCCCGACGCGCAGGCCGCGCGCCAGCGGGCGCTGGATGCGGGCGTGACTATGCTCAGCCAAGCGCCGCAGGATTTTGACGTCTGCATTGACGCCTTGCTCGGCATAGGCGCGACGCTGGAGCCGAACCGGCCCGGCAGCGCGCTGATGGAGCAGTGGCTGGCGCAGATGCAATCCAGCCCGGCCTTGCGGCTGGCCGTCGATCTGCCCAGCGGCCTGAACGCCGACACCGGCGCGATGAGCGGCGTCATGAGCGGCGTCATGAGCGGCGCCATGAGCGGCGTCATGAGCGGCCAGAGCGCCAGCCAGTCCAGCCCCGCCTGCCCATCCAGAAATTCAAAAAATTTCACCCTCAGCCTCTTGAGCCTCAAACCGGGGCTTTTCACCGCCAACGGCCGCGATCAGGCGGGGCAGGTGTGGTTCGATGACCTGGGCGTCTGCCCTGCCCCCGGCCAGACTGCAACTGAACCCGGCGCCTGGCTGCTGGGCGCCGACGGTATCCGCCCGCCAGCGCGCGCGCAGGCGGCCCATGCCAGCCACAAAGGCAGCTTTGGCGATGTCGCCATCGTCGGCGGTGAGTCGTCCCGCGCCAGCCACATGAACGGCGCGGCCCTGCTGGCGGCCAGCGCGGCGCTGCATGCGGGCGCTGGCCGGGTATTCGTCAGCCTGCTCGGCGACGCGCCCGGCTTGAGCGTGGACACGCAGCAGCCCGAACTGATGTTCCGCGCTTTCGATGCGTTGGACTTGAAACAGCAGGTCATCGTCTGCGGCTGCGGTGGTGGCGAGGCGGTCAAGGCGGTGCTGCCGAGGCTGCTGGCAACCGCGCCCCGGCTGGTGCTTGATGCCGATGCGCTCAATGCCATCGCCGCCAATCCGCAACTTCAAGCCGACCTGGCAGCGCGCCATTGCCGCGACTGGAACACGGTGCTGACACCGCATCCGCTGGAGGCGGCCCGCCTGCTGGGCAGCACGGCAGCGGCGGTGCAGGCCGACCGGTTCACGGCCGTGCGCCAGCTGGCTGAAAAATTCAGGTGCGTGGTGGTGCTCAAGGGCTCGGGAAGCCTGATGGCCGCGCCGAATCAAGCCATCCGGGTCAACGCCAGCGGGAATGCCTTGCTGGCCACGGCAGGCACCGGCGACGTGCTGGCGGGAATGATTGGCGCCGCTTTGGCCTGCGGCCTGGGTGATTTCGAGGCGGCCTGCAGCGCCGTGTTTACCCACGGCCAGCGCGCTGACAATTGGGCCAGCCAGCGCCCCGGCCAGAACCTGACGGCCTCCATGCTGGCCAGACTGCCAGACCATGACAGCCCCGTCCCGATGATTTTCTAGCCCAGCAGCATCAGCGCGATCTGCAGCGCCAGCATCAGCGCCAGCGCCGACAAATCGACGCCGCCGACCGCCGGAATCAAGCGGCGCAAGGGCGCCAGCAAGGGCTCGGTCAAGCGGCCCAGCAAGCCGTAAGCGGGCGAACCGGGCTGCACCCAGGACAACAGCGCATAGCCCAGCACCAAGATGAACAGTGTTTGCAGTGCCACCGTCATCAGCATCTTCAGCGCAACCCACAGCAGGCCGAACAGGATCAGCGGCCCAAAGCCCATGCCCGCGCCCGCCTGCCCCAGCAACAGGCCAAACAGCAGCCACCCCAGCAGCGCATAGCCCAGCGCCATCAAGCCAGCGGCCAGCACGCTGGCCCAATCCAGACGCGACTGAACCAGTGATTTCGGCAGGACGCGCCGCAGCGGCTTGACCAGCCAGCTGGTCAGCGCCATCACCAAGCTGCCCGGCGGCGCGCTCATGTTGACCCGCAGCCAGTTCATCCAGGCGCGCAGCAAGGCCGAAGCGATCAGCAGGAAAAACCCGGTTTCCAGCAGAAAAGCCAGAATGCGGCTCAGCATGGCGCCGCGCCGCGCCGAAAAGCAAAAAACGTCATCGTCATGCTAGCGGCGCGGCTTCTTGCCCTGCTTGCGGCCGGGATTGCTGGCGGATTTTTTCACCGCCGCCTTCAGCGCCTCAATCGGCGAAGGGGGCTTGGCGCCGGACTTGCCGACCGTCTTGCTGTAGCGCTTGCCACCGTGCTCCTGCAGAGAGAGTTCGGCCATCTGGCCGCCCGCCTTGTCCTTCATGGCGCGGGCGCTCAAGCTGCGCAGCTCATCGCCTTCGGTCACCAGGCGGAAGTCGATTTTTCGGCCGTCCAGATCAACCCGGCTGACCTGCACCTGCACCCGCGTTCCAATGCCATAGCGGATGCCGGTGCGCTCGCCGCGCAGCTCCTGGCGTGCTTCGTCAAAGCGGAAATATTCGCCGCCCAGCTCGGTGATATGCACCAGCCCTTCGACGTACATCGCGTCCAGCGTGACGAAAATGCCAAAACCGGTGGCCGCCGTGACCACGCCGCCAAACTCCTCGCCCAGATGCTCGCGCATGTACTTGCACTTGAGCCAGGCCTCGACATCGCGGCTGGCCTCGTCGGCGCGGCGCTCATTGGCGCTGCAATGCAGGCCGGCGGCCTGCCAGGCGAGCTGGTCGGTGGTGATTTTTTTCGGCTTTTCGCCCGGCTCCTTGACATCCTTCAGGCGCGAGGCGAGGCGCTTGGATAGCTTGGCCTCAGCCTCGCCTGGCGTGGGCAAGACCGGCAGCACGTACTTGGTTTTTTGCAGAATCGCCTTGATGACGCGGTGTACCAGCAGGTCCGGGTAGCGCCGGATCGGGCTGGTGAAGTGCGTGTAAGCCTCGTAAGCCAGGCCGAAATGGCCTTCGTTCATCGGCGTGTAGATCGCCTGCTGCATCGAGCGCAGCAGCATCGAGTGAATCTGCGGCGCGTCCGGGCGGTCTTTGGTCGCCACGGCAATCTGCTGGAACTCGCCGGGCGTGGGCTCCTGGCTGATCGTCATGCCTATGCCCATCGCCTTGAGATAGTTGCGCAGCATCTCGTTTTTCTCGGGCGTCGGGCCTTCATGCACGCGAAACAGGCCGGTGTGCTTGCTCTGGGCAATGAAGTCGGCCGAGCAGACATTGGCCGCCAGCATGGCTTCTTCGATCAAGCGGTGCGCCACGTTGCGCGTGCGCGGCACGATTTTTTCGATGCGCCCGACTTCGTCGCAGACGATTTGCGTTTCGGTGGTTTCAAAATCCACCGCGCCGCGCACGCCGCGCCCCTTGAGCAGCGCCTGGTACACCTCATGCAAGTGCAGCAGGTGCGGCACCAGCGCCTCGCGCTGCGCCGCCTCCGGGCCGCGCGTGTTGGCCAGAATGGCCGCCACCTCGGTGTAGGTAAAGCGCGCCTGGCTGAACATCACCGCCGGGAAAAACTGGTAGGCGTACACCTCGCCCTTGGCGTTGACCAGCATGTCGCAGACCATGCAGAGACGCTCGACGCTCGGGTTCAGCGAGCACAGGCCGTTGGAGAGCTTTTCCGGCAGCATCGGAATCACCCGGCGCGGAAAATACACGCTGGTGGCGCGGTCGTAGGCGTCGATGTCGATGGCGCTGCCGGTTTCCACATAATGGCTCACGTCGGCAATCGCGACTAAAAGGCGCCAGCCCTTGCCGCGCCCGACCTTGGCCGGTTCGCAGTACACAGCGTCGTCAAAGTCGCGGGCATCTTCGCCGTCGATGGTGACCAGCGCGATGTCGGTCAAATCGACACGGCGCAGCTTGTCGGCCGGGCGCACGGCGTCGGGCAGTGTGCGCGCCAGCGCCAGCGCCTCATCGCTGAATTCGTGCGGCACGCCGTATTTGCGCACGGCAATTTCGATTTCCATGCCGGGATCGTCGATTTCGCCCAGCACTTCAATCACGCGGCCCATCGGCTGGCCAAACAGCGCAGGCGGCGAAGTTAGCTGCACCACCACGATCTGGCCGGGTTTGGCGGTGCCGATGGCGCTCTTATTGGGAATCAGCACGTCCTGGCCGTAGCGCTTGTCTTCCGGCGCGACCAGCCAGACGCCGCTTTCCTGCAGCAGGCGCCCGATGATGGGGTTGGAGGAGCGTTCGATGATTTCCGTCACGCGGCCTTCGGGGCGGTTTTTGCGGTCATGACGCACGATGCGCGCCTTGACCCGGTCCTTGTGCAGGACTGCGCGCATTTCGTTGGGCGGCAGGTAAATATCCGCCTCGCCATCGTCGCGCACAACAAAGCCGTGACCGTCGCGGTGGCCGGAAACAATGCCCTCGAATTCAGCGAGGAGTCCGGACGCAGCGCCGGAGGTGGAGTTAGTCGGTTTGATAAGAAGTCTCTTTCGTTAGATACCGCCGGTGACAAGCTGTCGGGCCGGAGGCTTTGAATAAGGGAGGGCTAGCTTGGCCCGGTTCTGATGTCAGTGTTCAAAACCAGATACTAGCCCGAATTTGTGAAAAACCAATGTCCCCAGCCGGGATGAATACTCGGGGATGGGCTTGAATGCGCAAGGATTTGGCCTGATGCCTGCAATGGCGCGCTGACAACCTTGAAATTCATGGCGGAATTCTCATGCTTTTCAAGTTCAAACCCGAAACAGCCTAAATGTAATGTTAGAATTCTAGCTGTGCCCGGGTGGCGGAATTGGTAGACGCGCACGGTTCAGGTCCGTGTATCGCAAGATGTGGAGATTCGAGTTCTCTCCCGGGCACCAAAATTACCCAAGCCTTTAAAAGGCCACTGTTAACGCAGTGGTCTTTTTGCTTTTCCGGCCTGATTTTCAGAATGGGCCGCCTGAGCCGTTTTGCGCCAAGCGATCCATGTCCTTATCATTACAAATCCACCCCGACAGCAAAAAATCGCTCAAATGTCGTGTTAAACTATAAGCTGTGCCCGGGTGGCGGAATTGGTAGACGCGCACGGTTCAGGTCCGTGTATCGCAAGATGTGGAGATTCGAGTTCTCTCCCGGGCACCAAAATTACCCAAGCTTTAAAAAAGCCACTGTTAACCCAGTGGCTTTTTTGCTTTGCGATTTTCTCTTTTAGAGATTCTCTTGCAGCCGCCCTGCCCCGAAAAATACCAAATCGCATTCAAAGCCAGCCCTTACCCGCCTGCGCTATCTTGCAGGCGGAAAAAGAGCGGCAAACCGGGCCAGTTCAGACCGGCACAGCCACCAGGTCATGCCCCTGAACCCCGACAATGCGGGCGCGGGTGAATTCCCCGACTTTCATGGTTTTGCTGATTTTTTCGGGCGGCAGCAGCTTGACGATACCGTCGATCTCAGGCGCATCGGCGTAAGAGCGGCCGGTGCCGCCTTTGCGGCCCAGTGCTGGCGCATGATCGACCAGCACCTGCATGGTGGCGCCGACGCGCTGCTGCAGCTTCTCGCTGGACACCGCTTCGGCGACGGCCATGAAGCGGGCGCGCCGCTCTTCGCGCAGCTCCAGCGGCAGCATGCCGGGAATCTCATTGGCCGCCGCGCCTTCAACCGGGCTGTAGGCAAAGCAGCCAGCGCGGTCAATTTTGGCTTCACGCATGAAGTCCAGCAGATGCTCGAATTCGGCTTCCGTCTCACCAGGGAAACCGGCGATAAAAGTGCTGCGAATGACGATTTCTGGGCAGATTTCGCGCCAGCGGGCAATGCGCTCCAGATTTTTCTCGCCGCTGGCGGGGCGTTTCATGCGTTTCAAAACATCTGGATGGCTGTGCTGCAAGGGCACATCCAGATAAGGCAGCACTTTGCCAGTCGCCATCAGCGGCAGGATTTCATCCACGCTCGGATAGGGATAGACGTAGTGCAGGCGCACCCAGGCGCCGTACGGTTCGGCAATCTCGCCCAGCGCCTGGACCAACTCCAGCATGCGGGTTTTGACCGGCTTGCCGTCCCAGAAACCGGTGCGGTATTTCACGTCCACGCCGTAAGCCGAGGTGTCCTGACTGATGACCAGCAATTCTTTCACGCCGCCCGCAAACAGGGCGCGCGCTTCATTGAGCACATCGCCAATCGGGCGCGAGACCAGATCGCCGCGCATCGACGGGATGATGCAAAACGTGCAGCGGTGGTTGCAGCCTTCGCTGATCTTCAAATAAGCATAGTGCCGGGGCGTGAGCTTGATGCCAGCAATGCCAAACGCATTGGGCACCAGATCGATAAACGGGTCGTGCGGCTTGGGCAGGTTCTGGTGAACCGCGTCCATGACCTCCTGCGTGGCATGCGGGCCGGTGACGGCCAGCACGCTGGGGTGCATCTGGCGCACCAGGTTGCCGCCGCCCTCGCCCGCCTTGGCACCCAGGCAGCCGGTGACGATGACCTTGCCATTCTCGGCCAGCGCTTCGCCGATGGTGTCCAGGCTTTCGCGCACGGCGTCATCGATGAAGCCGCAGGTGTTGACGATGACCAGATCGGCGCCTTCAAAGGTTTTGGAGGTCTGGTAGCCCTCGGCGCTGAGCTGCGTCAGGATTAACTCGGAATCGGTCAATGCTTTGGGACAGCCCAGACTGACAAAACCCACGCGTGGCGCGGGTTTTACAGAAGAAATGGGGGGAATAGGGGTCGGGGAAAGAACTTCACTCATAGACCCTATTGTCTCAGAGCAGGCCGGGCAAGGGGCAAAAAGTCTTGCATGCCCCTGATGCGGGCTTGCGCCGCCCGGCTGCAGCGATCAACGCTTTTTCAGGCCGAAAGCCGATAGCATCTGCTCGCGCTGCTTTTGCATCTGCTCCTGCATTTGCGTGAACATGGTTTTTGACTGCTCCACATAAGCGCCCATCATGCCCTGCATCACCGGCGATTTGGCATTCACAAACTGCGTCCACATTTCCGGACTCAGCCCTTTGGACTGCTCGGCCATCTTGGCCTGGAGGTCCATAAAGCTCTGGACGTTTTGCTCCAGATAGGTGCCCATGAAGCCCTGCATGGCATCGCCATAAAAACGGATGATGTTGGCCAGAATGGCTTCGGTGAACATCGGTGCGCCGCCGCTTTCCTCTTCCAGAATGATTTGCAGCAGAATGCTGCGCGTCAGGTCTTCGTTGGTCTTAGCGTCACGCACCACAAAGGAAATATTGCCCATGACCAGAAGACGAACTTCAGCCAAGGTAATGTAAGTGGAGGTTTCAGTATCGTAAAGCCGACGGTTCGGATATTTTTTGATGATCCGGGTGGCTGCAGCAGACTTTCGACCCTTGACGGCAGGGAAAGCGTCCGCAGGACGAATTTCGGACGAGAGTGACTCACCCGATTCTTGATGACTGGATTTATTTTTTTGCACTGGGAACCCTCTGAATGACGACCTTGCCCTTATGCGACAAAGTTCACTACATTCCGGGAATGCTTGGATCTACTACACAATTTCCTGAAGTTATCATTCATCAAACTGACTACACCGTGAGATGTAGTCTTTTGAGAATAAAAACCAATTTCCAAGAAATTGGTAGGCGCGATTGGACTCGAACCAACGACCCCCACCATGTCAAGGTGGTGCTCTAACCAGCTGAGCTACGCGCCTAAGGACTGTTTGAAGCTGTTATTGTAGCAACGAAAAACACAACAATTGGCGTATTCTGAAAATAACTGAAATAATTTTTCATCTTCTTCGGGCTGAGCGCACGCCCTGCACCTCGGCGACCATGCCCAGCACCTGATTGAGCCGGTCTGCCTGCGCCACCTCGACCGTGAAAGTCATCCACGCCGTGCCGCCCCGGCCGTCCTTGACCGACTGGGTCTGAACGCCGATGACGTTCATTTTCTGCTTGGTAAACACCTCGGAAATATCGCGCAGCAAACCCTGCCGGTCCGCCGCCTCGACGGCCACATCGACCGGATAGACCGCCCCGCCCGCCACCTTGGGCGAACTCCATTCCACCTCGATGACACGGTCCGGGCTGCCACCGGCCATGTTGCGGAAATTGCTGCAGTCGCTGCGGTGAATGCTCACGCCCTTGCCTTTGGTGACAAAACCCAGAATGTCATCGGGCGGCGCGGGCTTGCAGCATTTGGCCAGTTGCGTCAGCAGCGAATCCATGCCGACCACCAGCACGCTGCCCTTGCCGCCTTTGCCTGCGCTGCTGGACTTGTCCGGCTGGCGTATTTTTTTGGCCAGCAAATAATCATCGGGCGAAAGCACCGGCTCGGGCGGGCGCAGCATGTTTTCAATCGTGCGCAGGGAAAACTCGTCCTTGCCCACCACTTCAAACAGATCGTCGGCGGTCTTGAAGCCCAGTTGCAGCGCCAGGTCATTGAGCTTGATGGCGGTCTTGCCTTCGCGCTGGAGCAGCTTTTCAACCGCTTCGCGCCCTCTGGCCACGGTGTGCGCCATCGCCAGCGCGTTGAACCAGGCGCGCACCTTGGCCTTGGCGCGGTTGCTCGATAAAAAACCGAGCTCGGGATTGAGCCAGTCGCGCGATGGCCCGCCTTCCTTGATCGTGATGACTTCCACCGTCTGGCCGTTTTGCAGCGGCGTGTTCAGCGGCACCATCACGCCATCGACGCGGGCGCCCCGGCAGCGGTGTCCCAGACTGGTGTGAACGCTGTAGGCAAAATCCACCGTGGTGGCGCCCTGCGGCAGCTCGACGATGGCCGCGTCCGGCGTCAGCACGTAAATCCGGTCTTCCAGCAAGCCGTGATTGGCGGCGCGGGCGCGCTGGGCCGCCGGGCCGGACAGGTCGCGCTCCCAGGCCAGCAACTGGCGCAGCACCGCAATTTTGGCATCGTACTCGCTGCTGGCGCTCACAGCGCCGCCGTAGCCTTTGGCGCCCGCCTCTTTGTAAGCCCAGTGCGCCGCCACCCCGCTCTCGGCGTGGTCATGCATGGCCTGGGTGCG
Organism: Burkholderiales bacterium; assembly: GCA_038249155.1. Classification (GTDB taxonomy): domain Bacteria; phylum Pseudomonadota; class Gammaproteobacteria; order Burkholderiales; family Burkholderiaceae_C; genus Polaromonas. The sequence goes on from JBBRWN010000008.1 coordinate 37,920, forward strand.
AATCTGCACTTCCACAGCCCGACCGGCCTCGTCGCGCACCACCGTGTGCAGCGACTGGTAGCCGTTGGCCTTGGGCTTGGCGATGTAATCGTCAAACTCGCTTTCCACTGGCGTAAAGTGCGAATGGACAAAGCCCAAAGCGGCGTAGCAGCCGTTCACATCAGCCGCAATGACGCGCAAGGCCCGGATGTCAAACACCTGGTCAAAATTGAGCGACTTGCCGCGCATTTTCTTGACGATGCTGTAGATATGCTTGGGCCTCCCCTGCACCAGCGCGGCAATGCCATTTTCATTTAATGCGCGCTGCAACTGCGTGCGCAAAGCCTGCATGAACACTTCTCGCTCGGCGCGCTTTTCATCGAGGCAGCGGGCAATCTGCTTGTAGGTGTCGGGTTCCAGGAAGCGAAAGGCCAGGTCTTCCATTTCCCACTTGATCTGCCAGATGCCCAGGCGGTTGGCCAACGGCGCAAACACATGCAGCGACTCGTGCGCCAGCGCGCGCGGAACCTCCTGCCGACTGGCCGCGTAATAGCGCAGCGTCTGCAGGCGCGAAGCCAGGCGCAGCATGACCACGCGCAAATCGCGCGAAAACGCCAGCAGCATCTTGCGCACACTTTCGGTCTGCGCGGCCGGGTCGTCGTGCAGATGGGCTTTGGCGTCGGCCGAGCGGGTCTGGCGCTGCACCTGCATCAGCTTGGTGGTTTCCACTGCCAGCGCCGCGTAGCTGGCGCCAAAGGCTTTGGCAATCACTTCCTGCGGCTTGTTCAGATGCTGGCAGGAATACAGCAAATAGGCCGCTGCCTGCATGGCCTCGGAGCCGCCAATCAGCTTGAGAATGGCGGCCATCGCATCGGCGTGAGCCAGGATGTTTTCGCCGGTGTCCAGCGTTTCGCTAACCAGCAGCGGCTCGGCAAAGGCGCGGGCGCGCGCCAGCGCATGGGGCTGCTCCGGCAGACTGTCGGCGGTGGCCGCGACGATGGAACTCAGACCAGTCTGGGCAGCCCTAGAAGATGTTGGGTCGGCTGGCGCCGCCACTTTGTTTTTCATGGAATTGCAGTCAATAAAATTACCGGGATCAAACAAGCAGAAAACGGGCCACGGCGGCAACCTGATCGTCAGCAATCAGGGTAGGCGCATGGCCGACGCCGTCAAATTCAGTCAGCTGCGCATGCGGGCCGCGCTGCGTCATGGCCTGGGCTGTTTCGCGGCTGAGCAGATCCGACTGCGCGCCGCGCAGCAGCAGCGTTTGAGCCATGATCCGGTCATACAGACACCAGAGCATGGCCTCGCCCTGCTGCGCGGCATCCTGCGTTGCTGTTTTGAATGGCAGGGCGATGGCCGGATCGTAATGCAGACGCATGGGGCTGTCCGCGCCAGGCGACACGGGCTTGAGCATGGGCCGCACCAGCGCCAGCCACTGCTCGGGCGTGTGCGGGCCAAAGCTCTGGCAAATCGCCCACATCGCATCGGCCGCTTCCTGCAGGGTATTGAAATAGCCCGCCTGCCCGAGGTAAGCGCCAATCCGCGCAATCGCCTTGGCCTGCAGGGCCGGGCCGACATCGTTGAGCACCAGCTTGCGCACCGGCACCGGCAAGGCCGCCGCTTCGCCGCCCGGCGAGGGCGCCAGCCCATCCAGGGCTGGGCTGGCGGCATTCAGCACCGGCTGGGCGCAGACCAGCATGCCGATCAGCCCGCCCATGCTGGTGCCGACCCAGTCCAGCGTTTTAATCGGCGCCTGGGCCTGCAGCTGGGCCAGCAGCGCCAGCATGTCCGCCGCATAAGCCGACAGCTGATAGCCCACAGGGTCTTTGAGCCAGTCGCTCTCACCCCGGCCAGCCACATCGGGGCAAATCACCCGGATGCCGTCTAGCCAATCGGTCCGCGAATTGCCCCGCTCGCACAAAGCCTGAGCCAGTACATCAAAATCACGCCCCTGGCGAGTCAGGCCATGCACGCACAGCACCACATGGGCGCTGCCCGGCCGTCCCCATTGCCAATAAGCCATGCGGTGCCCTCCTGCGGCATCGGGACAAAAAACATAGTTCAGGCTGGGTTGAGTCATGGTGCAAACCGTCAGGAATAAAGGGCCGGAGAAGACTGGATAATTAGTTCAGCAAGTTTCGCGCTATTTGGCTCGGAATCGCTGCCAAATCGCAAATTAACCATCGTAAATTATCCGGAGAAACATCATGCTTACAGGTAAAACGGCTCTTGTCACCGGCTCGACCAGCGGTATTGGTCTGGGCATTGCCAAGGCGCTGGCAGCGCAAGGCGCCAACATCGTCCTCAATGGCTTTGGCGATGTGGATGGCCCCAAAGCCGAGATCGTGGCCCTGGGCGTCCAAGTCTCCTACCACGGCGCCGACATGAGCCGCCCGGCCGACATTGAAGACATGATGAGGTTTGCCGCCGCCGAGTTCGGTCAGGTCGATATTTTGGTCAACAACGCCGGCATCCAGCATGTGGCCAAAATCGAGGATTTTCCGGTGGAAAAATGGGATGCCATCCTGGCCATCAACCTGAGCAGCGCCTTTCACGCCACCCGCCTGGGCCTGCCCGCGATGCAGGCGGCCAACGGCGGCAAAGGCTGGGGCCGGATTATCAATATCGCGTCGGTGCATGGCCTGGTGGCTTCGGCCCAAAAATCGGCCTATGTCGCTGCCAAGCACGGCATCATCGGCCTGACCAAAGTCACGGCGCTGGAAAACGCCACCACCGGCGTCACCTGCAACGCCATTTGCCCCGGCTGGGTGCTGACCCCGCTGGTGCAAAAACAAGTCGATGCCCGAGCGGCGGCGGGCGGCGTGTCAGTCGAAACCGCGACGCAGCAACTGCTGGGCGAAAAAGAGCCGTCCATGCAATTCACCACGCCCGAGGAGCTGGGCGCGCTGGCGGTATTTTTGTGCTCGCCCGCAGGCAACAACGTGCGCGGCGTCGCCTGGAACATGGATGGCGGCTGGACTGCGCAATAACTCTATTTTCAGCCGTCTTGCAACACCCCGGAATCTTCCGGTTTTCCTACAGGAAGTTGCTCCTGCGCCGATAGTCATTCGGCGTACACCGCTTTAGATTCTGAGGTGTTGATGTCCCCCGTGCCTCCAGACGAGGCACGGTTTTCAACCTTCACCTACAGAAAGAAAAAAGCACCATGCCATCATTGCCCCGAACTTTTTCAGCCATCGTTCTGGCCGTAACCGCGCTGGTTTCAGCTTCAGGCGCGCAGGCCCAAGCGGCCAACTACTCTCTTTATGCGCCAGGCAGCAGCTATGTGGGGGTCAATGTTGGCCAGTCCGACTACTCGCTGCCAGGGGGCGCGGGCGGCTTTGGGATGGACAGGCATAAAACGGCTTACGGCATCTACACCGGCAGCTTTGCCAGCGAGAACTTCGGCGTGGAAGTGGGCTACACCCATTTTGGCGATATCAGCCGGGCTGGCGGCACCACCAAGGCCGAAGGGCTGAACCTGAGCCTGCTGGGCCGGGTCCCGCTCAGCCCGCAATTCAACCTGCTAGGCAAACTGGGCGCCACCTATGGCTGGACCGATGTGTCATCGGCGCCCGGCTCCGGCATCGCATCGGGCACCGAAAAAAGCTTCGGCGTGTCCTATGGCCTGGGCGCCGAATATGTGTTCAGCCCCCAACTCTCGGCCGTGCTCCAGTATGACGAGCATCAGCTGAAATTTATCAACACGGGCCGCGACCGCGTCAGCGCCACCAGCATCGGCCTGCGCTACCGCTTCTAAACGCCAAGCGCTGGCCATGAGCCGGTTACGGGCGCGCAGGCAGAGGCGTCATCTGCACCGAGCCGGACACATTGACCAGCACCGTGGTTTTTCCCGCTTCCACCGGGATCGCCGCCTCCGCCATGCTGGACTTGGCGCTCATGGTCATGGCGCGCTGCGGCATGTAAGTCTCGCCGTTGACGTTGACAGAGACCTCGCGCAAGGTGTAGCCGCCAAAGCCAAAATCACGGGAAATCTCCACCGCCTTCGCCTTGAACTGGGCAATCGCCAGGCTCTGGGCTTCAACCTCGACTTTGGCGCGCTGCTCGCGGCTCAAAGCAAAACCGACATGGCCCAGTGTCAGGCTCTGGATTTTCCCTGCCGTGCTGGTGATGCGGGGGAAATCGCGGCCCTCAAGCACCAGCTCAGTCGAACCCTGCCAGCCGTTGATCTTGCCGTTGCTGCCATAGCGCGGCGACAGACTGAAATTGCCGGTGCGCACCTCCAGCTGGCCGGGCGCTGCCGCTGGCCGGGCCAGATACAAGGCCGCATCCAGCGCCTGCTTGAGCTGGGTTTGCACCGAGGCGGCATCGCTGCCATCGCGCGTAGTCGTCATGGAAATGGACAACAAATCCTGCTGCACCTCCACCGAGCCACTGGCCGACAGCTGAGCCACATTTTTCAGCGTTTCAGCTGGCAGGGTCTGCGCCAGCAGGCCTGTCGTGCAGGTCGCCAGGACACAGGCAGCCGTCAATTTAAGGAAATACATTGAAGAAATTTACCTTTCGGAATCGGATTAAAAAATTACGCTTGGCACCCTGAATTTCTCAGCTATCAAGCGAACAGAGCTCAGCAAATAGCGCACATAGCCCCACATGGTTACACACATTGCCCTTGTTTTCTTGCAATTTCTCCCGAAATACCAGGGGTTAGCCGCAAGGTTCGGTTTCTTTTTAACGCACCTGCTTTTATTGGAAAACATTGCAACCGTGTGTTAGATTGAGATAAAAAAGAGACACGCAAATTTTCAAGCCTTCAAAATGGCCTTGTTACAAATACACAGACCATCATGACCCAACCTCAATCCACCACCCGTGCCGACAAAATTCTCATCCTTGACGACGATGCTCGCATTCGCGACCTGCTGCGCCGTTATTTGGCCCAGGAGGGTTTTGATGTCATCCTCGCCGAAGACAGCAAGGCGCTCAACCGCATCATGCTGCGCGACGCCGTCGATCTGATCGTTCTTGACTTGATGATGCCCGGCGAAGATGGCCTGTCCATCTGTCGGCGCCTGCGAGCGGCGAACGACCGCACGCCCATCATCATGCTCACCGCCAAGGGCGAAGATGTGGACCGCATCGTCGGCCTGGAAGTCGGCGCCGATGACTACCTGGCCAAACCCTTCAATCCGCGCGAGCTGCTGGCCCGCATCCATGCGGTGCTGCGCCGCCGCCCCACGGCCGAGGTGCCCGGCGCCCCGTCGAGCGACCAGGAGGTCATCACCTTCGGGCCGTTCTCCTTCGACATGGGCCTGCGGACACTGCACAAAAACGGCGAAGAGCTGCCGCTGACGACCGGCGAATTTGCCATGCTCAAAACCCTGGTGCGCCACCCGCGCCAGCCGCTGTCGCGTGAAAAACTCGCCCAACTGGCGCGTGGCCGCGAGTTTGAACCGTTTGACCGCAGTCTGGACGTGCAGGTTTCGCGCCTGCGCAAGCTGATTGAGGCCGACGCCGCCGTGCCCCGCTATATCCAGACCGTCTGGGGCATCGGTTATGTGTTCGTGCCGGACGGCACCAATTGAGCTGCGCGGCTTGCATCATGGCGGGTCTTGTGACCGGCTAAACCAAACAAGAGATGCGCCCTTACCCTGTGACGGCGCATCCTTCCCGTCTCATCTTCAATGACACCGGACCTGCTTGCCAGTTGCAACGCAGGTCTTTTTCCTTTACGCCCTATGCCTGCTCCTGAAACTGCCCCGGCACCGCTTGAAATGCGGCCACGCCGGGGTTTCAATTTATTCTGGCGGACCTTTTTCTTTCTGGCCCTGCTGCTGTTCGGCTCCATCCTGGCTTGGCTGCAGACCTTTCGTGCGCTCGAATCCGAGCCGCGTGCGGTGCAAAGCGCCCAGCAACTGGCCTCGGTCGTCAATCTGAGCCGATTCGCGCTGCGCTACGCCGACACCCTCAACCGTATTACCCTGATCAAGGCGCTGGCAGAAGAAGAGCATGTGCGCATCTCGCTGCGCACCCCCGCAGATATTCACCAGCCCTTCAAGGGCGACACTTTCAGTGAGCGCATCGCCAAAGAACTCACCGTCCGGCTGGGCCATGACATCGTGGTGGCGGGCTCGGTGAATAACGAGCCGGGCTTGTGGATAGGGTTTTCTGTCAATGATGACTCTTACTGGCTGCTGACCGACCCCTCCCGAATGGAGCCGCCGCGCCACAGCACCTGGGCCATCTGGCTCATCACGGCCGCAGCCCTGTCGCTGGCGGGTGCTGCCGTGATTGCACGGCTGATCAACCAGCCGCTCAAACAGCTGTCGTTTGCGACCAGCCGCATGCGCGACGGGGATTTCGACGCTACCTTGCTCAACGAGAGCGTCACCACCAACGAAATCCGCGAGGTCAACATCGGCTTTAACCGCATGGCCGAGCAGCTGTCCAAAATCGAGCAGGACCGCGTCGTCATGCTGGCGGGCATCTCCCACGACCTGCGCACGCCGCTGGCGCGCCTGCGCCTGGAAACCGAGATGAGCGTGGCCGACCCGGACGCGCGCGAGCACATGGCCGCCGACATCGCCCAGTTAGATGCCATCATCGACAAATTTCTCGATTACGCCCGGCCCGAACCGGCGCTGCTGGAGCCGATCTCACTCAATGCCGTGGTGGATGCGGCGGTGTATGCCGTGGCCGATTACCCGGACATGCAGGTGCTGCTGAACATCCCCGACAACGTCGATGTTTTGGCCGACGAGGTTGAGCTCTCGCGGGTCATCGCCAACTTGCTGGAAAACGCCAGGCGCTACGGCAAGACGCCCGAGACCGGCATTGCGCTGGTGGAGATTTCCGCCAAGGTCAGAGACCAGTGGGTGATGATCAAGGTGCGCGATCACGGCCAGGGCGTTCCGCCCGCCAGCCTGCCCAAGCTGACGAATCCGTTTTTCCGGGGCGACTCGGCCCGCACCGCCGCCACCGGCGCGGGTCTGGGCCTGGCGATTGTCGAAAAAACGATTCACCGCATGGGTGGCATGTTCAGCCTGTCCAACAGCACCACCGGCGGACTGGCTGCGCATATCAAGCTGCGCCGCAACTAACAGACAGCCCCGATAAGCAGCGGGCCTGCGCTCAATGCGCGCCCGCCGCCGCATCCGCACTGCCCGCCGTCGCCGGCGCGGGCCGCGTCAGATAGACCAGCGGAATCAGCAGCAGAAAAATCAGCGCCGACGCATAAAACACATCGTTGGCCGCCAGCATATAGGCCTGCTGATCGACCAGCCGGTTGACCGTGCCCAGCGCCTGATCGGGGCTCAAGCCAGCGCTGGCCAGGCCGGACAGGGCGCTGTTCGTGGCGGTGCTGCCCGCGTTGACATATTCGCTGATCTGCGCGTGGTGCATCGCAGCCCTGTCCTGCCAGACGGTGGTGGCAATCGAGGTGCCAAAGGAGCCCGCCGTAATGCGCACAAAATTGGACAGCCCCGAGGCGGCCGGAATCTTGTCATGCGGCAGGCCCGACAGCGTGATGCTCATCAGCGGAATGAAAAAGCAAGCCATCGCCACGCCCTGAATCAGCGTCGGAATCAGGATAGTGCCCATGTCGGCCTGGGTGCTGAAGTTCGAGCGCATCCACAGCACCAGCGCAAATGTCGTAAAGGCCAGCGCGGCAAAGCGGCGCGGGTCAAACCGACTGATGTTTTTCCCGACCACGGGCGAGAGCACCAGGGCCAGCGCCCCGACCGGCGCGAGCACCATCCCGGCCTGCGTGGCGGTGTAGCCCATGTACTGCTGCAGCCACAGCGGCAGCAGCACCACATTGCCAAAAAACAGCCCATAGCCGACCGACAGCGCCAGCACACCGGCCCAGAAATTGCGCCGCTTGAACAGGCTCAAATCGACCACCGGATGCTCGTCGGTCAGCTCCCAGATGACAAAGGCAATCAGCCCGACCAGCGCCACCGCTCCCAGCGCCATCACTTCTCCGGAGTGAAACCAGTCCAGCTCCTTGCCCTTGTCAAGCATGATTTGCAGCGCGCCGACCCAGATCACCAGCAGCGCCAGCCCGACCGAGTCAATCGGCAGCTTGCGCGTGGGGCTTTCGCGGCTTTTGAAAATGCGCCAGGTGATGAAGGCCGCGCCAAAGCCGACCGGGATGTTGATGTAGAAAATCCACGGCCAGGCCATGTTGTCGGTGATCCAGCCGCCCAGCAGCGGCCCCATGACGGGCGCCACCAGCGTGGTCATGGACCACAGCGCCATCGCCAGCCCGGCCAGCGCTTTCGGGTAGCTCGACAGCAGTAGCGCCTGCGACAGCGGAATCATCGGCCCGGCCACCAGCCCCTGCAGCACGCGCAAAAAGATCAGCGTCGTCATGTTCGGCGCCAGCCCGCACAGCCAGGAAGTCAGCACGAACAACATAACGCTGGTCGTGAACAGGCGCACCGGGCCAAAGCGCTGCGACAGCCAGCCCGTCAGCGGCACGGCAATCGCGTTGGCCACGCCAAAGCTGGTAATCACCCAGGTGCCCTGGTTCGGGCTGACGCCCAGGTCGCCTGCAATCGCGGGCAGCGAGACGTTGGCAATCGAGGTGTCCAGCACATTCATGAAAGTGGCCGCCGACAGCGCCAGCGTGCCCAGCAGGCGGGCCGAACCGCTCAGCGGTGGCGGCGGAAAAGAGGCCGGGACGGCGGGAGATGCAGCAGCCATGAAAGCCTTGAATAAGCGGTACGGATAAAAAAGGGACGCAATTGCATCGGCTCAGTGCGGCGACGGCGCAGCGCGGGTTTTGACGCTGGCGCTGGCGCTGGCGCTGGTTGGGGCTTTAGCGGCTCCGGCGTTGGCGGCAATCACGCGCTGCACCTCGGCTTCAGCGGCGCCGTCCGGTGCGGCAAAGGCCTGCGTGTGCGCCAGCGCGGCATTGCGCGGCGCGTCGGCCAGGGTTTTGCCGTCCTGCTGGCGCACATCGACCTCGGCGTCCATCGACAGGCCCACGCGCAGCGGATGCGCGGCCAGCTCGCTGGCGTCCAGCGCAATGCGCACCGGCACGCGCTGCACCACCTTGATCCAGTTGCCGGTGGCGTTTTGCGCGGGCAGCAGCGAAAAGGCCGCGCCCGTGCCCACGCCAAGACCGGCGACAGTGCCTTTGTAATCGACCTTCTTGCCGTACAGGTCCGCCCTCAGACGCACCGGCTGGCCGATGCGGATGGCGCGCAATTGAACCTCCTTGAAGTTGGCATCGACCCAGACCTGGTTCAGCGGAATCAAGGCCATCAGCGGCGCGCCAGCGGCCACGCGCTGGCCGAGCTGCACGATGCGCTTGGCGACATAGCCATCCACGGGCGCCACCAGCGCCGTGCGCTGCGTGGCCAGAAAAGCCTCGCGCACCCTGGCGGCGGCGACCTGCACGCTCGGGTGCTGCTCGACGCTGGTGCCCTCGGTCAGCGCCTGGTTGCTGCCGAGCTGCTCGCGCGCGGCCAGCACGCCCGCCTGGGCTGCGGCCAGCGCGCTTTGGGCATTGACCAGCTGAGTCTGGGCGTGGTTGAGTTCTTCCTGCGACACCGCGCCGTTGGCGGCGAGCGCCTGGCGGCGCTTGAGATCATCGCTGGCGCGGGCGATATCGCTTTGCGCCCTGAGCACATCGGCATTGCGCAGCGCCACCTGGGCGCCCAGGCTGGCGTTGTTGGCGTACAGCGTGCGCGTCTGGCGCACGGCCTGCGCTAGCGCCGCCTCGGCCTGATCGAGCGCGACTCTGGCGTCCGCCGGGTCGAGCTGCACCAACGGCTGGCCGGCTTTCACAAAATCGGTGTCGTCGGCCATGATGGCCGAGACCGTGCCGCCGATTTGCGGCGTGATCTGGATCACGTTGCCCTGCACGTAGGCGTTGTCGGTGGATTCGTAGTGGCTGGCCACGAGAAATTCATAAGTGGCCCAGCCCAGACCCGCCAGCACAACGACGCCAGCGAGCGCGCTCAGGGCTTTTTTTCGCGGGGAATTGCCGGGCGCAGCGCGCACGGGCGCCGAAACGGATGGAGTGGGATGGGGCGATTGAGGTGCGTTCATAAAAAAGTGCTCAGGCGTGAGTGGCGTATTGCAAAGGGCCGATGTTTTGACGGGGCGCTTAAAGCGATGCGGCGACCGACGCGGGCGCGGTGGCTGCCGCGCTGTAGCCGCCGCCCAGGGCGCGCATCAGCGCCACCTGCGTGTCTAACGCCCGGCTGGCCAGATCAACGGCCAGGCGGCGCTGGGCCAGCACGCTGGTTTCGGCCGCCAGCACATTGAGGTAGTTGCCCAAGCCCGCCTTGTAACGCTGCACGGCAATGCTGTAGGCGCCTTCGGCGGCATCCTGCGCGGCCCGCTGCTCGGCCTGCTGGCGGCCAATGGCCTGCGCGGACGCGGCCTGGTCCGCCACCTCGCGCACGGCCTGGATGACGGCGGCGTTGTAGCTTTCCACGGCGGCATCAAGATCGGCGGTCTTGCCGCGCAGATTGGCGCGCAAGCGGCCCGCGTCAAAAATCGGCAGGCGCAGGGCTGGGCCGACACCCCACTGCTGGCTGCCCGCATTGAGCAACTGGCCCAGCCCGATGCTGGACAAGCCGGCAAAGCCGACCAGGTTGATGTTCGGATAGAACTGGGTTTTGGCGTAAGCCACGTCCTGCACCGAGGCCTGGACGCGCCAGCGCGCGGCAGCAATGTCGGCGCGGCGGCCCAGCAAGTCGGCCGGAATCGCGCTTTTGATCGCGACATTTTTAATCGCTCCCAGCGCGGAGGGAACCAGCGCGGCAGCCGCCGCTGGCTGACCGATCAGCGCATTCAGGGCGTTGCGCGTCAGGGCCAGCTGCTCCTGCAAGATTTCGAGCTGCAGCCGCGCCTCGGGCAGGCCGCCTTCGCTCTGGCGCAGCTCCAGCCGGGTGTCCAGACCGGCCTTGACGCGGTCCTGCACCAGCTTGAGGGTTTCCTGGCGCTGGGCCAGCGTGCGACGCGCCACGCTTAACTGCTCATTGAGCCGGACCAGCTCGAAATAGCTATGCGCCACCTGGCTGGCCAGCAGCACGCGGGCGGCCTGCGCGTCGGCCTGCGCGGCGTTAGCGCTGCCGAGGGCGGCGTCGAGCGCGGCGCGGTTTTTGCCGAAAAAGTCGAGCTCCCAACTGGCGCTGAGTTGCGCCGTGGCGCTGTCGCGGACGGCACCGGCCAGCGGCGGCGGCACCGCGCCGTTGGCGCTGTAGCGCTGGTGCGTCACGTCCAGCTGGCCGTTGAGCTGCGGCTGGGTGGCCGCCTGCGCCATGTCGCTGCCGGCCTGGGCGCGGGCCAGCCGCGCCTGCGCCAGCTTCAGGCTGGGGCTGGCTTGCAGCGCCTGGGCCACCAGCGCGTTGAGCGGCTCATCGCCAAAATCGCGCCACCACTCGGTGTTCACCAAAGCCTGCGCACCAAGCGAGGCGGGCCCGGCCGTCAGCCCCAGCGAGGCCGCATCGCGCAGACTGGCCTGCGGCGGCGCCATGCCGGACAGATCGGCGCAGCCGCCCAGGCCCGTCGCCATCAGCCCGGCCGCCACGACGCTGGCCGCCGACACCAGAGCCATTTGAAACGAGGCGCGCCACAGCGGCATGCGCTTGGGCTCAGGCGTCTGCGCCGCAGCCAGCGCCGGGGATGAAGAAGCCTCAGGAAACCCGGAATCATTGCCCATTTTTTTCCACCTTGGTCTGCAGGGTTTGCGCGGTGTCCAGCATGCGGCGCAAATAAGCTTTGAGAAACTGCCATTCCTCGACAGAAAAACCGGCCAGCAAGCTGTTCTGGAGACGGCACAGAATGGCGGGAATTTGTTCGGCGGCAGCGCGTCCGGCCTCGGTCAGCTCCAGATTGACGACGCGCCTGTCATCGCAGGAGCGGGTGCGTCGGCACAGCTGCTTGGCTTCGAGCCGGTCCAGCAGCCGCGTCATCGAACCGGCGTCCAGATCGCACTGCCGGGCCAGTTCGGCGGCCGTCGAGCAGCAGCCGAGATAGAGCTTGAACAGCGGCACCCACTGGGCATTGGTCAGACCGGTGGGTTCGAGTTCGCGCTCCACGCCCTGCGCCACCAGCGTCACGATGCGCCGCATCATGTAGCCGACGCTGTCGTCGGGCGCGTAATTTTCGGCCTGGTAAAACTCGACCATCGGGCAGGTGATGGCGTCCACCAAAGAAGTTGAATTGCTGTTTAAAACCATGAGGCGAATATTAATTGCTTAAACAATGATTGTCAAGCCTGTGTTTGCAATGCCAAGCTTTAACGCTAAACTTGGCGCATGAACTCTTTATCCCCATCCTCTGCGCCGCCCCAGGGCGCGCCCCGCTCGCTGTCGGGCTTGCTGCCGTTTTTGCGCCCTTACCGGGGGCGCATTGCGCTGGCGGGGCTGTTTCTGGTGCTGGCCGCTGTGGCCACGCTGGTGTTTCCGCTGGCGCTGCGCAGCCTGATTGACGGCGGCGTCAGCGCCGCCAGCAAGGGCGAGCAGTTGATGGCGCTGCGCACGCATTTTTTCGAGCTGTTCGGCGTGGCGGCGGCGCTGGGACTGTTTTCGGCCGGGCGCTTTTACATGGTCAGCTGGCTGGGCGAGCGCGTCACGGCCGATCTGCGCAATGCCGTCTATGCCCATGTGCTACGGCAAAGCCCGGAGTTTTTTGAAACCACGCAGACCGGCGAAGTGCTCTCGCGCCTGACCGGCGACACCACGCTGGTGCAGACCGTCGTCGGCTCGTCGCTGAGCATGGGGCTGCGCAACGCAGTGATGGGCGTGGGCGCGCTGGGCATGCTGGTGGTCACCAACCCTTATTTGATGGTGCAGGTGCTGGGCGCGCTGGTGCTGATCGTCGCGCCTTCGGTGTGGTTCGGGCGGCGCGTGCGCAAGCTCTCGCGCGCCAGCCAGGACCGCGTCGCCGACGCCAGCGCAATGGCCGCCGAGGTGCTCAACGCCATTCCCGTGGTGCAGAGCTACACCGCCGAAGCGCGTGAAACGGCGCGCTTTGACCAATCGACTGCCGACGCTTTTCAGACTGCCGTGCGCCGCACCAAGGCGCGCTCGGCGCTGGTGGCCTTCATCATCATCGCCACCTCGGCCGCGCTGCTCTGGGGCCTGTACCAGGGCACGCAGGCGGTGATGCGCGGCGATATCAGCGCCGGGCATCTGGGCCAGACGGTGGTTTACGTCATCATCCTGGCCAGTTCCGCCGCCGTGCTGGGCGAAGTCTATGGCGACCTGTTGCGCGCTGCCGGTGCCACCGAGCGGCTGATGGAGCTGCTGCAAAGCCGCTCGCCAGTCACGCCACCGGCCAATCCTGTGGCGGCCCCGCTGCCGCCCGCCGGCAGCGCCATCGAATTTCAGGGCGTGACATTTCACTACCCGTCGCGGCCCCTGCTGCCCGCCCTGCGCGACTTCAGCCTGAGCGTGGCACCCGGCGAAACCGTCGCCATCGTCGGCCCGAGCGGCGCGGGCAAAAGCACGGTGTTTCAATTGCTGCTGCGCTTTTACGATCCGGTCTCGGGCCGGATTGCGCTCGACGGCGTGGCGACCCGCGACATGGCGCTGCACGACCTGCGCGGGCGCATCGGCCTGGTGCCGCAGGACGCGGTGATTTTCTCCACCAGCGCGCTGGAAAACATCCGCTACGGCCAACCCGGCGCCAGCGACGCCGAAGTCAAAGCCGCCGCCCAAGCCGCTTTTGCGCACGAGTTCATCACCGCCCTGCCCGAGGGCTACGCCACCTTTCTGGGCGAGCGCGGCGTGCGCCTGTCCGGCGGCCAGCGCCAGCGCATCGCCATTGCGCGCGCCATGCTGAAAAACGCGCCGCTGCTGCTGCTCGACGAGGCCACCAGCGCGCTCGACGCCGAGAGCGAGCGCATGGTGCAGGCGGCGCTGGAGTCGGCGATGAAGGGACGGACCACACTGGTGATCGCGCACCGGCTGGCGACGGTGCAGCAGGCCGACCGCATCCTGGTGCTGGACCACGGCCACCTGGTGGAGCAAGGCACGCACGCCGAACTGGTCAGCCGGGGCGGCATTTACGCGCGGCTGGCGGCGCTGCAGTTCAACGCCTGAGTGAAAATCACAACTATGCATTAATTGCATAGTTAACAAAAAACACGGCCTTGGACAGTGGCGCAAACCGGCTTTAAGCTGCGCTACCTCGTCAATTTCCAAGGAATTCATCCATGTCACAAGCACCCGATCTCGGCAAAAGCCCGATAGCCCCCGCCTCCGTCCTGCCGTCTTATCTGCAGGCTGACAACCTCGGGCCGTGGGGCAATTACTTGCAGCAAGTGGACCGCGTCGTGCCCTATCTGGGCAGCCTGGCGCGCTGGGCTGAAACCCTCAAGCGGCCCAAGCGCATTTTGATTGTCGATGTGCCAATTCACATGGACGACGGCACCGTCGCGCACTTTGAAGGCTACCGCGTGCAGCACAACGTCTCACGCGGCCCCGGCAAGGGCGGCGTGCGCTTTCACCAGGACGTGACGCTGTCGGAAGTGATGGCACTGTCGGCCTGGATGTCGGTGAAGAATGCGGCAGTCAACGTGCCTTACGGCGGCGCCAAGGGCGGCATCCGCGTGGACCCGAAAAAGCTCTCGCAGGGCGAGCTTGAACGCATGACGCGCCGCTACACCAGCGAAATCGGCATCATCATCGGCCCGAACAAAGACATTCCGGCGCCCGACGTGAACACCAACGAGCAGATCATGGCCTGGATGATGGACACCTACTCCATGAACACCGGCTCGACCGCCACCGGCGTGGTGACCGGCAAGCCGGTCGATCTGGGCGGCTCGCTGGGGCGGCGCGAGGCCACCGGCCGGGGCGTCTTCACTGTGGGCTTGGAAGCGGCGCGGCATATCGGGCTGGACATCAGCACGGCGCGGGTGGCCGTGCAAGGCTTTGGCAATGTGGGCGGCATCGCTGGCAAGCTTTTTTCCGAAGCCGGTGCGCGGGTGATTGCGGTGCAGGACCACGGCGGCACGATTTACCGCGAAGCTGGCCTGGACGTACACGCCCTGCTCGCGCATGTGGGCAACACCGGCAGCGTGGCCGGTTTTGCAGCCGCCGAAGTCATTGCCAAAGATCAGTTCTGGGACGTGGACTGCGACATCCTGATTCCGGCCGCGCTGGAGCAGCAAATCACGGCCGCCAATGCCGGACGTATCAAGGCGCGCATGATTATCGAAGGCGCCAATGGCCCGACCACGCCAGCGGCCGACGACATCCTGGGCTCGCGCAATGTGCTGGTGGTACCGGACGTGATCGCCAACGCGGGCGGCGTGACCGTGAGCTATTTTGAATGGGTTCAGGATTTTTCCAGCTTTTTCTGGGACGAGGAGGAAATCAACGCCCGGCTGGTCAAAATTATGAAAACCGCCTTTGCCGGCATCTGGCAGGTGGCCCAAGAGAACAAGGTCAGCCTGCGCACGGCCACCTTTATCGTCGCCTGCAAGCGCATTTTGCACACGCGCGAGCTGCGCGGCCTTTATCCCTAATTAGCCCGGAACGATCTGCCAGTCCAATGCCCAGACGCCTGACAACACGTTTTGCAGCCACAGCATGCCGGTCAGAGTCTTGGCATCGGTCACCTGGCCGCTGCCGCACCAGGCCAGCAGTTCGGCGGGCGTCGCGGTGAACACATCGAGGAATTCGCCCGCGTCGAGCTTGCGCTCGCCCAGGGTGAGCTCACGGGCAAACCAGATGTCGATAAATTCGGTTGAATAGGAAATCACCGGGTGCAGCACGCCCGCTTTGGCCCACTGGCGGGCGCTGTAGCCAGTTTCTTCGTGCAGTTCGCGCTGCGCGCAGACCAGCGAAGCTTCGCCCGGATCGAGCTTGCCAGCGGGAAACTCAATCATGACAGCTTGCACCGGGTAGCGGTACTGGCGCTCCAGCACCACCCGGCCGTCTGCCAGCTGCGCCACGATCATCACCGCGCCGGGATGAATGGCATATTCGCGCGATGCCTGGCTGCCATCGGGCAAGCTGACGGTATCGCGCCGGATGTGAAGGAAATTGCCCCTGAGCAACTCTTCGGAAGCCAGTGGCGTTTCGACCAAGTGCGCCGCATCTGCCGGGCCTTTGGCATCAGGGCGCGGCAGCAAGCTCATGAACGGTGCTTGAACAGATAGCGGTAGGTGAAGCCGGGAAACGCAAAGGTCAGAAACAGCGTTCCGGTGATGGCGTAAAACTCCCAGCCCTGGGGGGCGATTTGCCCGGTGCGCTGCTCCAGGTAAAGACCCAGCGCACCGACGACTAGATACCAGACCACCATTTCAGCCAGCCGCATCGCCAGATTCTTTGGCGTCTTGAGCGCCAGAACTGCGAACAGGCGGTTGCTGATGAAGGGCAGATTTGCCACCAGCAAGGCCAGCAACACAACCAGCCAGACTGATGCGGTTTGACTCATGAGGCGGCTTAGCTTCCCAGCGAAGTGACAATGCTTTTGATCGACTGCGCGCACAGCGTCATCAAGCCGCTTGGGAAGATACCCAGCGCCAGAATCAGGGCGCCATTGATCGTCAGCACGATGCGCGCATCGGCGGGTGCCGAAACGGGCTGAGCATTGTGGCTCAGCGGCGCATCAAAATACATCACCTTGACGATGCGCAGGTAGTAGAAAGCACCAATCAGCGACATCATCACGGCGAAAACAGCCAGCATCAGGGAGCTGGTCTGGCCGGATGAAATTAAGGCCTGCAACACGCCGAGCTTGGCGTAAAAGCCGACCATCGGTGGCAGGCCAGCCAGCGAGAACATCGCCATCGCCATGACACCGGCGTACAGCGGGCTACGCTGGTTCAGGCCTGCCAGATCGACGATCTCTTCAGACTCGTGACCGGCACGGGCCAGCAGCAAGATGATGCCGAAAGCGCCCAGCGTGGTCAGCACGTAGGTCAGCGCGTAGAACATGGCCGCGCCATAAGCCGACTCGGTGGTGACAGGGTTGATCGGGTTGCCGCTGACCACGCCAGCGAGCAGGCCAAGCAGCAGAAAACCCATTTGCGAAATCGTCGAAAAAGCCAGCATGCGCTTGAGATTGGTCTGCGCCACGGCCGCCAGATTGCCAATCAAGAGCGAGCCAATCGCCAGCAGGACCAGCATTTGCTGCCAGTCGAGCGCCAGCGGCAGCAAGCCTTCCACCAGCAGGCGGATGCACATGGCAAAGGCAGCCAGTTGCGGCGCACCGCCAATAATCAAGGTCACAGCCGTAGGCGCGCCGTGGTAAACGTCGGGCAGCCACATGTGAAAAGGCACGGCACCGAGCTTGAAAGCCAGGCCTGCCACGATGAACACCAGGCCGAACACCAGGACCTGATGCTTGACCTGACGGTCGGCAATCGCCTTGAAGACTTCATTGATGTCCAGCGAGCCGGTCGCGCCGTAGAGCATGGACAATCCGTAGAGCAGGAAACCGGAAGCCAGTGCGCCGAGCACAAAGTATTTCATCGCCGCCTCGGTGGCTCTCGCGTCGTCACGGCGCAAGGCTACCAGGGCGTAACTGCACAGCGTCATCAACTCCAGGCCCATGTAGAGGACCAGGAAGTTGTGACCGGAAATCATCACGAACATGCCCAGCAAGGCAAACAGGCTGAGCGTGAAGAATTCACCGCCGCGCAGCATGTCCCGGCCAGCTGCATAAGGGCGGCCATAAACCACCGTGACCATCAACGTGATACTGGAGAAACACTTGAGCCAGCTGCCCATAGGATCCACCACCACCATATTGCCAAAACCATAGAAAGTCTGGCCGCCCAAGGCGTAAGACGCTTCCATCGCCGCCACCACGGCCAGGGTCATCATGGAGAGCACATAGGTGAGCGTGCGGCCAGGCGTTTTAACGCCCAGGTCCACCAGCGCAATCACGCAGGCCATGATCAAAAGAACGAGTTCGGGATAAACCGCGATCCAACTGAGTTTGTCAATCATCTGAATTCTTTGAGTTTGCTTAGTTCAGTTTCGAGAGCGCCACATGCTTGAGCAGGTCAGCCACCGACGCGTTCATGACATCGGTGAATGGCTTCGGATAAAGACCCATGTAGAGCACGGCAACCGCCAGCAGGGCCATTATCAGGAACTCGCGGCTGTTGATGTCGGTCAATGCCTTCACTTTGTCATTCGTGACAGGCCCGAGGTACACCCGCTTGTACATCCACAGCGTGTAAGCCGCGCCAAAAATCAGGGCCGAGGCTGCTGCGCCGCCAATCCAGAAGTTGAATTTGACCGCGCCCAGAATCACCATCCACTCGCCGACAAAACCGGCGGTGGCAGGCAGGCCGCAATTGGCCATCGAGAACAGCAGGGCAAAAGCGGCAAACTTGGGCATGGTGTTGACCACACCGCCATAGCTGGCGATTTCGCGTGAATGCACCCGGTCGTACAGCACGCCGATGCTCAGGAACATCGCCGCTGAGACAAACCCGTGGGCAATCATCTGCACAATGCCGCCCGCGACGCCGAGGTCGTTGAACAGGAAAAAACCCAGCGTCACAAAACCCATGTGCGCCACCGACGAATAAGCGACCAGCTTTTTCATGTCCTGCTGCACCATCGCCACCAGACCGACGTAAATCACCGCGATCAGCGACAGCGCCACCATCAGCCAGGCCCATTCGTGGGAAGCGTCAGGCGCAATCGGCATCGAGAAACGCAAGAAGCCGTAAGCACCCAGTTTCAGCATGATCGCTGCCAGCACGGCAGACCCCCCGGTGGGCGCCTCGACGTGAACGTCGGGCAACCAGGTGTGAACCGGCCACATCGGCACCTTGACAGCAAAAGCAGCAAAGAACGAGAAGAACAGCAGCGTTTGCGCCGTGCCGCTCAAAGGTAGCTGGTGCCAGGCGAGGATGTCAAAACTACCGCCCGACTTGTTGTACAGGAAAATCAGCGCGACCAGCATCAACAGCGAGCCGAGCAGCGTGTACAGGAAGAACTTGAAAGCCGCGTAGATCTTGTTCGGTCCGCCCCAGATACCGATGATCAGGTACATCGGAATCAGGGTGGCTTCGAAGAACACGTAGAACAGCATGCCGTCCAGCGCGCAAAACACGCCAATCATCAAGCCGCTCAGGATCATGAAGGACGCCATGTACTGGTTGACACGGGTAGTAATCGACTCCCAGCTGGCAATCACAACGATCACGTTGATAAAAGCCGTCAGCAGCACGAACCACAGCGAAATGCCATCCACACCCAGGTGGTAGTTGACATTGAAGCGCTGTATCCAGCCATGCTTCTCGACAAACTGCATGGCCGAAGTTCCGAGCTGGAAACCCTCGTACAAAGGCAGGGTCACCAGAAAACTCACGACCGCCCCGATCAGCGCAATCCAGCGCACCATGCGCGCCTGATCGTCCCGACCGAAGGCCAGTAAAACGACACCGAAAATAATCGGCGTCCAGATGGCTAGGCTCAACAATCCCATTTTTTAGCTTCCTTGTTGTTCTAGATTGTTTTATCGATTGAGCCAGACGAAATACGTCATCAACACAAACACACCAATGATCATGCCGAAGGCATAGTGGTAGATATAGCCCGACTGCAAGCGCCTGACCATGCCGGAAATCCAGCCGACCAGTTTCCAGGAACCGTTCACGAACAGGCCGTCAATCAGCATCCGGTCACCGACTTTCCACAGAACGGTTCCCAGACCGCGTGCGCCACGGGCCAGCACGTTTTCATTGAACCAGTCCAGGTAGTATTTGTTTTCCAGCAGCGTGTAGATCGGACCTGCCGCACGCTTGATGGCCGCAGGCAGAGCTGGATTGACCATGTACATGTAGTAAGACAGGACAACACCGGACAGCGCCAGCCAGAAGGGAGCGGTTGTCACGCTGTGCATGGCCATAGCCGCAGGGCCGTGGAATGCATGTGCCAGCTCTTCCATGACAGGATGGCGCTCAAGGTTGAAGAAAATCGCATCCTTGAAGAAGTCACCAAACAGCATCGGCTCAATCATCAGGTAGCCAATAATCACCGAAGGAATCGCCAGCAGCACCAGCGGCAGCGTCACCACCCAAGGAGACTCATGCGGGTCATGGTGCTCGGCGTGGTGCCCGTGGTCATCATGCGCATCGTGATGGGCGTCTGGATTCTGGTCATAGCGCTCCTGGCCGTGAAAGACCAGAAAATACACACGGAACGAATAGAAAGCCGTGACAAAAACACCGGCTAGCACCGCGAAGTGGGCGAAACCGCTGCCCCAGAGGTGGCTTTCAGCGACCGCTTCGATAATACTGTCCTTCGAGTAAAAACCCGACAGGAAAGGCGTACCGATCAGCGCCAGATTGCCCAGCAGGAAAGTCAGCCAGGTGATTTTCATGTACTTGCGCACACCGCCCATCCAGCGAATATCCTGGTTGTGGTGCATGCCCATGATGACCGAGCCAGCACCGAGGAACAGCAGCGCCTTGAAGAAGGCATGCGTCATCAGGTGGAACACCGCCACCGAGTAAGCCGAAGCGCCCAGCGCCACCGTCATGTAACCCAGTTGCGACAGCGTCGAATAAGCAATCACCCGCTTGATGTCGTTCTGGATGATGCCGAGGAAGCCCATGAACAGCGCTGTAATCGAGCCGATCACCATGATGAAACTCAAGGCGGTATCGCTCAGCTCAAACAGCGGCGACATGCGCGCCACCATGAAAATGCCAGCCGTCACCATCGTCGCTGCGTGAATCAGCGCGGAAATGGGGGTTGGACCTTCCATCGAGTCGGGCAGCCAGACATGCAGCGGAAACTGCGCCGATTTGCCCATCGCGCCGATGAACAGGCAGATGCAGATCACGGTCACCAGCATCCATTCGGTGCCGGGGAACATCAGCTTTGACAGCTCGTCCGTCTTGGCAAAAGCCTCGCCATAGTTCAGCGTGCCAGCGTAAGCGGCAATCAGGCCAATACCCAGAATGAAGCCGAAGTCACCAACCCGGTTCACCAGGAAAGCCTTCATGTTGGCAAAAATCGCCGTCGGCTTGTTGAACCAGAAGCCGATCAAGAGGTAAGACACCAGGCCCACCGCTTCCCAGCCGAAGAACAGCTGCAGCATGTTGTTGCTCATCACCAGCATCAGCATGGAAAAGGTGAACAGCGAGATGTAGGCAAAGAAACGGTTGTAGCCCGCGTCTTCTTCCATGTAGCCGATGGTGTAGATATGCACCATCAGCGATACAAAGGTGACCACACACATCATCATGGCGGTCAGGCCATCGACCAGAAAGCCGACTTCCATTTTCAGGCTGCCGACCGTCATCCAGGTGTAGAGCGTTTCATTGAAACGGGCACCGTCAATGACGGCGTTCAATGTCATGGCCGACAAAATGAAGGCGAGAAACACACCGAAAATGGTGATGGAGTGCGACAGGCGGCGCCCTATCAGGTTGCCCCCAAAAGCGGTTCCCAAAATACCAGCGGTTAAAGCACCAGCCAGAGGTGCCAGCGGAACGGCCAGCAGTGTCGATGCGGAAAGGGTTTGGTTCATCTTGTTATTAACCCTGAAGCGTGTTGAGTTCGTCAACGTTAATGCTGCCCTTATTACGGAACAGCAGCACCAAAATAGCCAGTCCGATAGCAGATTCGGCCGCAGCGACAGTCAGAATAAAGAACACAAAAACCTGACCTGCCATGTCGTTCAGATAGTAAGAGAAGGCCACAAAATTCATATTGACCGCCAGCAGCATCAGCTCAATGGCCATCAGCAACACGATCAGGTTCTTGCGGTTGAGAAAAATGCCGATGATGGACATGGCAAACAGCATGGCCCCCAGCGAAAGAAAATGTCCCAGCGTCAACGTCATGCTTTTTTCTCCTCAACAGCCGCTGGCGCCAGTACAGCAGGCGCAGCCAGAACCGACTCCATCTTGACCAGCTGGATCCGGTCAGCGGCCTTGACCCGGACCTGATCGGCAGGATTGGTTCGCTTGGAATCCTTGCGTTCACGCAGCGTCATCGCAATGGCGGCGATCATGCCGACCAGCAAAATAACAGCCGCTACTTCCAGCGGGTAGATGTATTGCGAATACAGCAGCTTGCCCAGCTCCTTGGTGTTGGAAATCTGAGCCGCCATATCACCCGGCACCGAAGCCGACTGAGGTGGCTCACGGAAACCACCCATCAAGACATAAGACATTTCCAGCGCAATGATGGTGCCCGCCGCACCGGCCAGCGGAAAATGCTTCCAGAAACCTTTGCGCACGCTGTCCAGATTAATGTCCAGCATCATGACCACGAAGAGGAAAAGCACCATCACCGCGCCGACATAGACCAGCACCAGGGTAATAGCCAGAAACTCGGCCTTGAGCAAGATCCAGACGGCGGCCGCCTGAAAAAATGCCAGCACGAGAAAAAGCGCCGCATGCACGGGATTGCGTGCCGTGATGACGCGAAATGCCGAAAACAGCAAAATCGCGGCAAATACATAAAAAAGACCTGTTTTAGCGTCCATATTGGTTTGGATTCTTTCTTGAGCGAACGACTACTGGGCGAGAAAACTCAACGGTACTTGGCATCAACCGCACGGTTGGCGGCGATCTCGTTTTCATAACGGTCACCCACTGCCAGCAGCATCTCTTTGGTGAAATACAGGTCACCGCGTTTTTCGCCGTGGTACTCGAAAATGTGCGTCTCGACAATCGAATCGACCGGGCAGCTTTCTTCGCAGAAACCGCAAAAAATGCACTTGGTCAGGTCGATGTCGTAGCGCGAGGTGCGGCGGCTGCCGTCTTCGCGCACATCGGACTCGATCGTGATGGCCATGGCCGGGCACACGGCTTCGCACAGCTTGCAGGCAATGCAGCGCTCTTCGCCGTTGTCATAACGGCGCAGCGCATGCAGGCCGCGAAAGCGCGGGCTGAGCGGCGTTTTTTCTTCAGGGAACTGAACCGTGATCTTGCGGCTGAACATGTACTTGCCGGTCAGGGCCATGCCCTTGAGCAGCTCGGTGAGCATGAAGCTCGAAACAAAATCCTTAACGGAGGCAACTGCAGACATGACTTTTTTCGCCTATTTCCAGATGTTGAAAGAGGTCTGCATCCAAGCCCCGACGACCACCAGCCAGACCAGGGTCACAGGGATGAAAATCTTCCAGCCCAAACGCATGATCTGGTCATAGCGGTAGCGCGGGAAGGTGGCACGAACCCACAGAAAGATGGTGACCACAAAGAAGGTCTTCAGACCGAGCCAGATCCAGCCCGGAATCCAGGTGAACAGCACGCTGTCAATCGGCGACAGCCAGCCGCCCAGGAACAGCAGCACGCACAGCACCGACACCAGAATCATGTTGGCGTATTCGGCCAAAAAGAACATGGCAAACGACATGCCTGAGTACTCGACCATGTGACCGGCCACAATCTCAGACTCGCCTTCAACCACGTCAAACGGATGACGGTTAGTTTCAGCCAGGCTGGAGATGAAGTACACGATAAAGATCGGGAACAGCGGCAGCCAGTTCCAGGAGAGGATGGTCAGGCCACTGCTGGCAGCCATGCCCTTGGCCTGGCTCATGACAATGTCGGTCATGTTCAGGCTGCCGGTGACCATCAGCACGACCACCAAGCAAAAGCCCATGGCGATTTCGTAGCTGACCATCTGGGCCGAAGCGCGCATGGCGCCCAGAAAAGCGTATTTGGAGTTGGAAGCCCAGCCCGCAATGATGACGCCATAGACTTCCATCGAAGTAATCGCCATCAGGAACAGCAGGCCCGCATTCATGTTGGAAAGCGCCACCTCGGGACCGAACGGAACCACCACCCAGGCCGCCAGGGCCGGCATGATGGTCATGATCGGGCCAAGCACAAACAAGCCCTTGCTGGCCGCCGTAGGAATGATAATTTCCTTGGTCAGCAGCTTGAGCGCATCGGCAATCGGCTGCAGCAGACCGAAGGGGCCGGTGCGGTTTGGCCCGACACGGACCTGGGTAAAACCAATCGCCTTGCGCTCCCACAACGTGAGATAGGCAACACAGCCCATCAAAGGCGCCAAAACCAGAACGATCTTGATAAGCGCCCAGAGCACAGGCCAAATAACGCCCGGCCAGATACCACCCATCAAGCCCTGGCCCAGGGCATACACTGAATCAATCATGCAACCACTCCTTGCAAACCTGCCGCGTTACGCGCATCTGCCGTCAACTGCAGCGAAGTTGCACGCCTGACCAAGCCGTCGAGCTGGTAAATGCTGGCCACTGCTGGCACGGCACCGGCAGCACCAGACAGCACGATAGCGCCCTGCCCTGCCGCATTGTCCAGCCTGTGGGCAGGAATCTGCCCGGCGTCAGCGCCCGAAATTTTCTTCAGCACATCCTGTGAAGATTCAAAATCAAAACCGGGCAGATCCAGCAGATTGGCCAGCACGCGCAACACCTTCCAGGCTGGACGCGTTTCAGCCAGCGGCTTGACGACTGCATGGAAACTCTGTACACAACCTTCGGCATTCACGAAGGTGCCGGGCGTTTCGGTGAAAGGCGCAATCGGCAGCAGCACATCGCTAAAGGCCATGTTGGCCTTGAACGGGCTCAGGGTGACAACCATCTGCGCCTTGTTCAGCGCAGCGCTGGCTTTGGCACCAGGGGCCGAGTCAAACTCCGGCTCGTTGTTCAGCAAAATGACTGCCTTGAGCTGGCCGTCCAGCATCTGGCCGGCATTCAAACCCTTGGCACCCGGCACAGCACCGGCCAGCTGGGCGCCGACCGTGTTGGCCGCTTCTGTCAGGTAACCCACGCGCGCGCCGGTCTGGGCGGCAATCCAGTTGGCCAGCGCCAGCAGGCTGGAAGCGTTGGCATGGTGCGCGGCGGCGTTGCCCAGCAAAATCGCCTTGCGCTCACCGCCCAGCAGCGAAGCAGCGATGACCTTGGCGGCCTCGGTGGCCTGACCGACAACCGGTGCGTCAAGCTCTTTTTCAGCAGCAATCGCAGCCGCCACATCGGCCAGCGCCTGCGCCCAATTTTCCGGGGCTACATTCAAGCTGTTGGCCACTGGCATGGCCCAGGCATCGGCCGAAGCCAGTTCCGCTTGAGAGTTAATCGAGTTGAGCGCGCAGCCATTGCGAACTGCCTGGCGAATCCGCAAAGCAAACAAAGGATGGTCTTTGCGCAGGTTGGCACCCACCACCAGAACGCGCTGCAGCAGCGACAACGAGGCCACCGAGGTACCCAGCCAGCGAATCGCGCTGGAAGGCGCGAATTCCGCGTTGCGCAAACGGTAGTCGATATTTTCGCTGCCCAGGCCGCGCATCAGTGAGGCGGCCAAGTGCAGCTCTTCGAGCGTGCTGTGCGGGCTTGCCAGTGTGCCTATGCTGTCAGCACCGTGATCGGCTTTGATCTGCTTCAGACCGTTGGCGACATATTCGAGCGCCGTCTGCCAGTCCACTGTTTTCCACTCGCCGCCCTGCTTGAGCATGGGGCTCAGCAGACGCTCATCGCTGTTCAGCGACTCATAAGAGAAGCGGTCGCGGTCGGCGATCCAGCACTCGTTGACATCATCGTTTTCCAGCGGCAGCACGCGCATCACCTTGTTGTGCTTGACCTGAACGACCAGGTTGGTGCCGGTCGAGTCATGCGGGCTGACCGACTTGCGGCGCGACAGCTCCCAGGTGCGGGCGCTGTAACGGAAAGGCTTGCTGGTCAGCGCGCCGACCGGGCACAGGTCAATCATGTTGCCCGACAGTTCGGAATCGACCGACATGCCGACAAAGGTTTCGATCTCGGCATGCTCGCCGCGATGCGACATGCCCAGCTCCATCACGCCGGCGATTTCCTGGCCAAAGCGCACGCAGCGGGTGCAATGGATGCAGCGGCTCATTTCTTCCATCGAAATCAGCGGGCCGACTTCCTTGTGGAAAACAACGCGTTTTTCTTCCTGGTAGCGCGACTCGCCAGCACCGTAGCCGACAGCCAGATCCTGCAGCTGGCATTCGCCGCCCTGGTCGCAGATGGGGCAGTCGAGCGGATGGTTGATCAGCAGGAACTCCATCACGCTTTTTTGCGCCTTGATGGCCTTGTCGTTCTTGGTGCGCACGATCATGCCCTGCGTGACCGGCGTGGCGCAGGCGGGCATGGGCTTGGGCGCTTTTTCCACGTCCACCAGGCACATGCGGCAGTTGGCCGCGATGCTCAGTTTCTTGTGGTAGCAAAAATGCGGAATATAGGTGCCTGCTTTTTCAGCAGCATGCATGACCGTGCTGCCTTCTAGCACTTCCATCTTTTTGCCGTCGAGTTCTATTTCAACCATATATTTTTCTTTCCGGCGTTCAGGACTGCCCTGGCGCGTGAACTGCGCGCTGCGATGCAGGCGCTTGAGGTGTTGTCGGAATCATGGCCTCAAACTCATGACGAAAGTGCTTAATCATCGCGCGCACCGGCATGGCAGCAGCGTCGCCCAGCGCGCAAATCGTGCGGCCCTGGATGTTGTCGGCCACCGAGTTGAGCAGGTCGATATCGCTCTGGCGGCCCTGGCCGTTATGAATACGGTCCACGACGCGCGAAAGCCAGCCCACACCTTCACGGCAAGGCGTGCATTGACCGCAGGACTCGTGCATGTAAAAGTAGGACAGGCGCTTGAGCGACTCGACCATGCAACGGCTGTCGTCCATGACGATGACGGCGCCGGAGCCCAGCATGGAACCGGCCTTGGCAATCGAGTCGTAATCCATCGTGCATGCCATCATGATGGAAGCAGGCAGCACTGGCGACGACGAGCCGCCAGGAATCACGGCCTTGAGCGTGCGGCCTTTGCGTACACCACCGGCCAGCTCCAGCAGCTTGGCAAACGGCGTGCCCATGGGCACTTCGTAGTTGCCCGGCAATTCCACATCGCCGGAGACCGAGTAAATCTTGGTGCCGCCGTTGTTGGGCTTGCCGCATTCCAGATAAGCCTGGCCGCCGTTGCGGATGATCCACGGCACGGCAGCGAAGGTTTCGGTGTTGTTGATGGTGGTGGGCTTGCCGTACAGGCCAAAGCTGGCCGGAAATGGCGGCTTGAAGCGCGGCTGGCCTTTTTTGCCTTCCAGCGATTCGAGCAAAGCGGTTTCTTCGCCGCAGATATAAGCGCCAAAACCGTGCGCGGCATGCAGCTGAAAATTAAAGCTGGTGCCGAGAATGCCGTTGCCGAGCAGACCGGCGGCGCGGGCTTCTTCAAGTGCCGCTTCAAAACGCTGATAGGTGGCAAAAATTTCACCGTGAATGTAGTTGTAACCCACGCTGATGCCCATCGCGTAAGCCGCAATCGCCATGCCTTCAATCACGCTGTGCGCGTTGTACTGCATGATGTCGCGGTCTTTGCAGGTGCCCGGCTCGCCCTCGTCGGAGTTGCAGACCAGGTACTTCTGGCCTGGAAACTGGCGCGGCATGAAGCTCCACTTCAGGCCGGTCGGGAAACCCGCACCGCCCCGGCCACGCAGGCCGCTGGCCTTGACTTCGGCGATCACCTGATCCGGTGTCATGCCTTCGCCGCCATCCTGGCCGAGAATCTTGCGCAGCGCCTGGTAGCCGCCGCGCGCTTCGTAGTCTTTCAGATGCCAGTTGCTGCCATCGAGACCGGCCAGAATCTGCGGGTTGATATGACGATCATGAAAGCAGGTCTGCACGCCGGTGGAGGCAAACTGCGCCAGCACGGCCTGGGCCGCTGCGTTGTCTTTGGAAGGAGATAAGAGCGTCATCAGACTTTAGCCTCCGCCGATTTGAGACCATCGATGAGCTGGTCGAGTTTGTCGTTGCTCATGAAGCTGCACATGGCGATGTCGTTGACCAGCATCACTGGCGAATCGGCGCAGGCGCCCAGACACTCGGACTGCTGCAGCGTGAACAGGCCATCGGCCGTGGTTTCACCCATGACAATCCCCAGCTTGTGCTCCAGATGGTGCAGCGCCTTGTAGCCATCGCGCAGTTGGCAAGGCAGGTTCGTGCAGACGTTGAGCTTGTATTTGCCAACCGGACGCTGGTTGTACATGTTGTAGAAAGTGGTGACTTCATGCACGGCCATAGGCGCCATGCCCAGGTAGTCGGCCAGCATTTTTTCACTCTCGGCGCTGACAAAGCCCTGCTCCTGCTGGACGATCTGCAGGCAGGCCATCACGGCCGACTGCTTTTGATCTGCAGGGTATTTGGCAACTTCGCGGTCAAGGCGCGCTTGGATGGATTCAGGAATCATGGAGGATGTCATGCGGTTTAGCGGTCAATTTCACCGAACACAATGTCCATGGTGCCGATCACGGCCACCGCGTCGGCAATCATGTGACCACGGGCCATTTCATCCATCGCGGCAAGGTGTGCAAAGCCGGGTGGACGAATCTTCAGGCGGTAAGGCTTGTTGGCGCCATCGCTGACGATGTAGATGCCGAACTCGCCCTTCGGATGCTCGACGGAGGCGTAAGCCTCACCTTCGGGCACATGAAAGCCTTCGGTAAAGAGCTTGAAGTGGTGAATCAGCTCTTCCATGTTGGATTTCATCGATTCACGATCCGGCGGAGCAACCTTGTGGTTGTTCGTGATCACCGGGCCGGGATTGACGCGCAGCCAGTCCACGCACTGGCGGATGATTTTGTTGGACTGGCGCATTTCTGCGACGCGCACCAGGTAGCGGTCGTAGCAGTCGCCGGTCTTGCCGACGGGGATGTCGAAATCCATCTTGGCATAGACTTCGTAGGGCTGCTGCTTGCGCAAATCCCAGGCAAAGCCTGAACCTCTGAGCATCGGGCCGGTAAAGCCCAGATTCAAGGCGCGCTCGGGCGAGACCACACCGACGCCGACGGTGCGCTGTTTCCAGATGCGGTTGTCAGTCAGCAGGGTTTCGTACTCGTCCACCAGCTTGGGGAATTTATTGACGAAGTCGTCGATGAAATCGAGCAGCGAACCCTGGCGGTTTTCGTTCAGCGCTTCAATCGCCTTGGCGTTGCGGATCTTGTTGACCTTGTACTGCGCCATCGTTTCCGGCAGGTCGCGATAGACACCGCCCGGACGGAAGTAAGCCGCGTGCATGCGCGCGCCGGAGACGGCCTCGTACATGTCAAACAGCACTTCGCGTTCGCGGAAGCAATAAATCAGCATGTTCATCGCACCGCAGTCAATACCGTGCGCGCCGAGCCACATCAAGTGGTTCAGCAGACGCGTGATCTCGGAGAACATCACCCGGATGTACTGCGCGCGGATCGGCACCTCAACGCCCATCATCTTTTCGATGGCCAGGCAGTAAGCGTGCTCGTTGGACATCATCGAGACGTAATCGAGCCGGTCCATATAGGGCAACGACTGGATGTAGGTCTTGCTTTCGGCGAGTTTTTCGGTGGCGCGGTGCAGCAGGCCGATATGCGGGTCAGCGCGCTGGATCACCTCGCCGTCGAGTTCGAGCACCAGGCGCAGAACGCCGTGGGCGGCAGGATGCTGCGGCCCAAAATTGAGCGTGTAGTTTTTGATTTCAGCCATGTCGTATCTCTTGCGGGAAGCGCTTATTGAAGGCCGCCATAGTTATCCTCGCGGATCACGCGGGGCGTGGTTTCGCGGGGTTCGATGGTGATGGGCTGGTAAATCACACGCTTTTGCTCGGCGTCGTAGCGCATTTCGACGTGGCCGGTCGTCGGGAAATCCTTGCGGAAAGGATGGCCGATGAAGCCGTAGTCGGTCAGAATGCGGCGCAGGTCGGCGTGACCTTCAAAAATGATGCCGTACAGGTCAAACGCTTCGCGCTCAAACCAGTTGGCAGAATTCCAGACACCGTTGATCGAATCAACCACCGGGAAATCGTCGTCCAGGCAGAACACCTTGAGGCGCACGCGCTGGTTCAGGCTGACCGACAGCAGGTGCGAGGAAACGCAAAAGCGCAGTCCATCGTACTGACCGTCTTTGTATTCGGAGTAATCCAGACCGCACAGGTCAATCAATTGCTCGAACTTGCAGCCGGGCGCATCGCGCAGCAGCGTGGCAGCAGACAGGTAATCGGCGGCAGCGACGGTCACGGTGACTTCACCGAATGCAGTCTTGACGCTCTTGGCTTTGCTGCCAAGCACGGCGGCAATGGTTTCAGCCAGTTGCGCAATGGATACAGGAGGAGAGGACAACAGCATCAGGCTCTCGCAATCGTGTTGGTGCGGCGAATTTTTTGCTGCAGCTGAATGATGCCGTAGAGCAGTGCTTCGGCAGTGGGCGGGCAGCCCGGCACATAAACATCGACCGGCACGATGCGGTCGCAGCCCCGAACCACGGAATAACTGTAGTGGTAGTAGCCACCGCCATTGGCGCAAGAACCCATGGAGATCACCCAGCGTGGCTCGGCCATCTGGTCATAGACCTTGCGCAGGGCCGGGCCCATCTTGTTGCACAGGGTTCCAGCGACGACCATCAGATCTGACTGGCGCGGGCTTGGACGAAACAACATGCCAAAGCGGTCAATGTCGTAGCGTGCAGCGCCCGCATGCATCATCTCCACGGCACAGCAGGCCAAACCAAAAGTCATCGGCCAGAGCGAACCGGTCTTGGCCCAGTTGACCACCGAGTCGTAGCTCGTGGTCACGAAGCCTTCTTTGAAAACACCTTCAAGTGACATAACCGTACCTTTTTTGGCAAAACCCGTGGGGGTTTTTATTCCCAGTCCAACGCACCTTTTTTCCACTCGTAGATAAAGCCTACGACCAGGATGCCCAGGAAAACCATGACCGACCAGAAACCGACGGGACCAATTTCCTTGAGCGCAACCGCCCACGGAAAAAGAAAGGCGATTTCCAGATCAAAAAGAATAAAGAGGATGGCCACCAGGTAGTAGCGCACATCGAACTTCATGCGGGCATCTTCAAATGCCTCGAAGCCGCACTCATAAGGGGAATTTTTTGCCGTATCAGGCCGAACTGGCCCCAGCAAACGACCCAGAACCTGAGGTAACACACCGACACCGACACCAACCAGAATAAACAAGAGAACAGGAAGGTATTGATCGAGGTTCATCGTGGACTCAACTTCTAAAAAACCGCCCGTAAAAATAGCCACGCGGAAATACCTGCGTAGCTTTTAAGGACGAGCTGTTAGAGCTCCGGAGCACCGCCGGAGCGCTGCTGCCGATGCTCATCAATCTGGTGCGGATGGCGAGACTCGAACTCGCACAGCTTTCGCCACTACCCCCTCAAGATAGCGTGTCTACCAATTTCACCACATCCGCAATGTTTAACTAACTGAATCGCATGAGGAAACTTTTACAGTTTTTTGCTTTCCAGACAGACTCAGAGTTTACCCCGAAATAGAGCTGCTTTTCGCCATGAACAACAGCTTTATCACCTTATTTCGTGGGGATTTGCGCTGCGCCGGAAGCTGCTGGCTTTGGCACAGGTGCCGCACCACCAGGAATCTGGGCCGCACCGGACGCTGCAGTTGCGGGGGCGGGTGCCGTCACGGCCACACCTTCCAGCACGCTAGTGCTGGTGCGATGGCTGGCATTGCCAAAATAAGCCAGCAGCAAAGTGCAGGCAAAAAACAGTCCCGCCAGAATCCCTGTGGTGCGCGAGAGAAAATTGGCGCTGCCGCTGGCGCCAAACAGGCTGCCCGAGCCGCCACTGCCAAAGGCCGCGCCCATATCGGCGCCCTTGCCGTGCTGCACCAGAATCAGGCCAATCATGCCCACCGCCGCCAGCATCTGCACAGCGAGAACAAGGGTCAATACAACATTCATATCTACTCCAATTTAATAGCGTTTTTATGCGCTGCTCAAACAGAAGCAGCGGCAATGATGGTCAAAAAATCAGCAGCTTTGAGCGCCGCGCCGCCGATCAGGCCACCGTCAATATCAGTCTGGGCCAGCAGCGAAGCGGCATTGGCCGCATTCATGCTGCCGCCGTACAGCAGCTTGATACGCGCGGCCTGGTCAGTCGCCGCCTTGAGCTGGGCGCGCAGCACGGCATGCACCGCCTGAGCCTCTTCAGGCGAAGCCGTCTTGCCGGTGCCAATCGCCCAAACCGGCTCGTAAGCCACGACGATCTCGCTGATGCAGTGGCCGTTGGCGTGAATCACGGCGGCCAGCTGGCGCTTGACCACTTCTTCGGTGTGCCCCGCTTCGCGCTGGGCCAGCGTCTCGCCGACACAGACAATCGGCGTGACGCCCGCTGCCAGCGCAGCCTTGGCTTTGTCAGCCACCAGCGCATCGGTTTCACCGTGGTACTGGCGGCGCTCAGAGTGGCCGACGATCACATAGCGGCAGCCCAGCTCTTTGAGCATGGCCGCGCTGACCTCCCCGGTATAAGCGCCTGAAGCCTGGGCAGAAACATCCTGCCCGCCCAGCTCCATCGCCGCCAATGCGGGCTGCGCAGATTTCAAAGCCTGCACTTGCGCCAGATAAGGCGCAGGCACGCAAACCAGCACATCGCAAGAGGCCGGACTCGCTTGCAGTCCCTGAGCCAGTCCCGCCAGCAAGGCCTCATTGGCAGCCAGACTGCCGTTCATTTTCCAGTTTCCTGCAATCAGCTTTTTCATAGTTATTTTTTGGCGGCTCGCCAGTTATCAGGTTAAAACGATTTTTCCGACCTGCCGATTCGACGCCATCAGCGCGTGCGCTTTGGAAGCGTCAGCTGAGACCATCGCACCCGCCAGGCGCCATTTTTCAATGTGCGCTGGCGGTGACGAAACCGGCAGCAGCCGGGAATCAGCCCTGGTTCTGGGCCGGACGGTCCAGCAGCGCCTTCATCGACAGCTTGATGCGGCCTTTTTCGTCGGTTTCCATCACCTTGACTTTGACGATCTGACCTTCTTTGAGGTAGTCGGTCACGCGCTCGACGCGCTCGTGGGCGATCTGGCTGATGTGCAGCAGGCCGTCCTTGCCTGGCAGCAGATTGACCAGCGCGCCGAAGTCCAGAATCTTGGTAATCGCGCCTTCATAGACCTTGCCGATTTCGACTTCGGCGGTGATCTCGGCGATGCGGCGCTTGGCCTCATCGGCCTTGGCGCTGTCGTTGGAGGCGATGGTGATGGTGCCGTCTTCCTCGATGTTGATCTGCGTGCCGGTCTCTTCGGTCAGCGCGCGAATGACGGCGCCGCCCTTGCCGATCACGTCGCGGATCTTCTCGGGGTTGATCTTCATGACATACAGGCGCGGGGCGAAATCGGAGACTTCGGCATTCGCCTGGCCCATGGCTTCCTGCATCTTGCCCAGGATGTGCATGCGCGCTTCCTTGGCCTGGGCCAGGGCGACTTGCATGATTTCCTTGGTGATACCCTGGATCTTGATGTCCATCTGCAGCGCGGTGATACCGAAGGTCGTGCCCGCCACCTTGAAGTCCATGTCGCCCAGGTGATCCTCGTCGCCCAGGATGTCGGTCAGCACGGCAAAGCGGTTGTCTTCCTTGATCAGGCCCATCGCGATACCGGCGACGTGCGCTTTCATCGGCACGCCAGCGTCCATCAGCGACAGGCAGCCGCCGCACACCGACGCCATCGACGAGGAGCCGTTGGACTCGGTGATCTCGCTGACCACACGCATGGTGTAGGGGAAATCTTCCTTGTTCGGCAGCACGGCGATCAGCGCGCGCTTCGCAAGCCGTCCATGACCAATCTCGCGGCGTTTTGGCGAGCCCACGCGGCCGGTTTCGCCGGTGGCGAACGGAGGCATGTTGTAGTGCAGCATGAAGCGGTCTTCATAGTCGCCGCTCAGGGCGTCGATGCGCTGCGCGTCGCGCTCGGTGCCCAGCGTGGTCACGACCAGCGCCTGGGTTTCGCCACGCGTGAACAGCGCCGAGCCGTGCGTGCGCGGCAGCACGCTGTTGCGGATTTCAATGGCGCGCACGGTGCGCGTGTCGCGCCCGTCGATGCGCGGCTCGCCGGCCAGAATCTGGCTACGGACAATTTTTGCTTCGATATCGAACAGCATGCCTTCAACGGTCACGCCGTCAAACGCCACGCCATCGGCCTTCAGCGCGGCCATCACGTCGGCATAGGCCACGCGGCAGGCCTGGGTGCGGGCCTGCTTGCTGCGAATCTGGTAAGCGGCCTGCAGTTTGGCACCGGCGATTTCATTGACCTTGGCGATCAGCGGCTCGTCCTTGGCGGGAGCTGCCCAAGCCCAGACCGGCTTGCCAGCGTCGCGCACGAGTTCGTGAATCGCGTTGATGGCGATGTTGCCCTGCTCATGGCCAAACACGATGGCGCCGAGCATGATTTCTTCGGACAATTGCTTGGCCTCGGACTCGACCATCAGCACGGCCGCTTCGGTGCCAGCCACGACCAGATCCATCGTGGAGTCTTTGAGCTGGGTCTTGCCGGGGTTGAGCACATACTCGCCGTTGATATAGGCCACGCGAGCCGCGCCAATCGGGCCGTTGAACGGAATGCCGGAAATGGACAGCGCGGCGCTCGAAGCGATCAGCGCGGGGATGTCGCCCTCGACTTCAGGGTTCAGCGACAGCACGTGAATCACGACCTGCACTTCGTTGAAGAAGCCTTCAGGAAACAGCGGGCGGATCGGGCGGTCAATCAGGCGCGAGGTCAGGGTTTCAAATTCGCTCGGGCGGCCTTCGCGCTTGAAGAAGCTGCCGGGAATGCGGCCGGCGGCGTAGGTCTTTTCCAGGTAATCGACGGTCAGCGGGAAGAAATCCTGGCCGGGCTTGGCGTCGGTCTTGGCGACGACGGTGGCCAGCACGACGGTGCCGTCCATGTCAACCAGCACAGCGCCGCCAGCCTGGCGGGCCATTTCGCCGGTTTCCATCGTGACCTTGTGCTGGCCCCACTGGAAGGATTTGGTGACTTTGTTGAAAATGCTCATGTTGTTTTCTCTACTGGTTTTCAGGCGCCACAGGGGCACCGGATCAAGCGCATCAGGCTGCGCCAAAAGCCCAGAGTGACAGCTGGCTGAACACGATGCCATTCCACAAAATGCCTGCGTTTAAAAAGCTTTTTTTGTGGAATGACACAGCGCGTGCTCGCTTGAAAATCACTCTGAAGTCATCAGTCATGCGCAACGCATTTCTGAAATCTGGAAATTCTTGCAGTTTTAAAGTGCAAAACGCCTGAGCTAGACAACTAACTCAGGCGTTTTTTATGGGGTTTACCGATTACTTGCGCAGGCCAAGCTTGGCGATCAGTGCAACGTAACGGGCGGCATCGCGCGACTTCAGGTAGTCCAGCAGCTTGCGGCGGCGGCTGACCATGCGCAGCAGGCCACGGCGGCCGTGGTGATCCTTGGCGTGGGTCTTGAAGTGGGGCATCAGTTCATTGATGCGGCCGGTCAGCAGGCCGACCTGGACTTCTGGACTGCCGGTGTCGTTTTCGGAGCGGGCATTGCTCTGGACAATCTCGGCCTTGATGGATTTTGCAATCATGTTTTTCCTCTTGCAACGGTGTTGCACTTGCGAGAAAAGCAGTGTTCCCACAATTGGGATTTGACCGCTTTTGTCGTGTTTTCTGCGCATGAGTGGATGCCTTTTCAGACGCCCGCCGCGTTGCGCAGAGCCGCTGATTATAGCCGTAGCCGGACGCGGTCAGATGCCGCTGAAAAACCTGCGGCCCTTGCCGCGCCCACCTCGGCTGCTGGTCAAGGCCGCGTCATGGCGCAGCGGTGCGGCTGCTCGGCGCGCTGGGCGGAAATCGTCTTGATGACGCGAAAGCCGTAGCCCGAACCTTCCACATCAAACTTCACGCCGGGCGCGCCCTGCTTGTCCATGACGGCCACGGCCAGCGGCTGCTGAAACTGGTGATCCGCCGCGCGCATCGTGCCCTGGAAACCGGCCATTTTCCCCGTGGCGCGCTCCATCTGGAGCGCCAGCACCGCCGCATCGCTGGTCCCGGCTTTTTCAAGGCTCTGGGCCAGCGCCTCCACCATCAGCTGCATGCGCAGATGCACATAGTCATCCTGTGGCTTGGGAAAACGCTGGCGGAAGGACTGGTAAAAACTCTCCGACCCCGCGCCCGGCGTGTTCGGAAACCAGTCGGCCACGGCAATCACCTTGCCGACGCCAGCGTCGCCGAGCGCGGCGGGCACGCCCAGCGCGTTGCCGTAAAAGGTGTAGAACTTGCCGTCGTAGCCGACTTCTTTGGCGGCCTTGATGAGCAGCGTCAAATCGTTGCCCCAGTTGCCGGTCAGCACCGCCTGCGCGCCGCTGGCCTTGATCTTGACGGCGTAAGGAATGAAATCCTTCACCCGCCCCATCGCGTGCAGCTCGTCGCCGACGATCTGCACATCCGGGCGCTGGGCGGCCAGCTGCTTGCGCGCCTCGCGCAGCACGGACTGGCCAAAGCTGTAGTCCTGGCCGATCAAATAGACTTTTCTCAGCCCCTTGTCGTCTTTCAAAACGTCCATCAGCGCGGCCATGCGCATGTCGGCGTGGGCGTCAAAGCGGAAATGCCAGTAGCTGCATTTTTCATTTGTCAGGCTCGGATCGACCGCCGAGTAATTCAGAAAAACCACGCGCTTGCCCGGCTCGCGATGGTTGTGCTTGTTGATGGCGTCGATCAGCCCGGCCGCCACCGCCGAGGAATTGCCCTGGGCAATCACCGTCACGCCGTCGTCGATGGCCGAGCGCAGCGCGGCCAGCGCCTC
Organism: Burkholderiales bacterium; assembly: GCA_038249155.1. Classification (GTDB taxonomy): domain Bacteria; phylum Pseudomonadota; class Gammaproteobacteria; order Burkholderiales; family Burkholderiaceae_C; genus Polaromonas. Next base: position 74,353 of record JBBRWN010000008.1, read on the forward strand.
CTCGTTCTGGCCCTTGCTGTCGTAGCGCTGTACGGCCAGCGGATGCGCGCCATCGGCCAGCTTGACGCCGCCGCGCGCATTGACGCGCTCGCTGGCCCAGACCAGGTTGCGAAACACCGCTTCGCCGGTGTTGGCAAACGGGCCGGACAGGCTTTCGATCAGCGCGATACGCACGGGCGCTTTCGTGGCGGGCTGGGCCTGCGCGCTCAGCGCCGCGCCCAGGCACAGCGCCAGCGCCACGCGCTGCAAGCATTTTTTTATCAACATGGTGAATTCCTAAAAGGGGCGGCGTGAATCCATCGGCCACCAGTTGCAGACTGGCAGCGAAGTTATCCGGCGGCGGGCTGCAAGGTATCGAGTCCCCAGCGCGGCTTGACATCGAAGGTGTAGGCGCTTTGCAGCGTCTCCAGCCCGGCTTGCAGGCGCATGGCAGCGGCCATCGCAATCATGGCGCCGTTGTCGGTGCAGAACTCCAGCTCCGGGTAATGCACGCGGATGCGGCGCTGCTGGCAGGCGGTGTTGAGCTGGCTGCGCAGCAGCGCGTTGGCGCCGACGCCGCCCGCCACCACCAGGCGCTTGAGGCCGGTTTGCAGCAAGGCGGAAAGTGTTTTTTTAATCAAGACATCAACAATCGCCGCCTGCGTCGAGGCGGCCAGGTCGGCCTTGCGGTTTTCCAGCTCGGGGCCGAGCTTTTTGGCCTGCGTCAGCACCGCCGTCTTCAGGCCCGCGAAGGAAAAATCCAGATTGCCGCTGTGCAGCAAAGGCCGGGGCAGCTTGAAAGCCGCGCCGTCGCCCTGCTGGGCCAGTTTTGACAGGTGCGGGCCGCCGGGATAAGGCAGGCCCATCAGCTTGGCCGACTTGTCAAACGCCTCGCCCGCCGCGTCGTCTATGGTCTCGCCGAGCAGCTCGTAGCTGCCGACGCGGTCCACGCGCATGAGCTGGGTGTGGCCGCCCGAGACCAGCAAGGCGACAAAGGGAAACTCCGGCGGGTCGGCGCTCAAAAAGGGCGACAGCAAATGACCCTCCAGATGATGCACGCCCATCACCGGCTTAGCCAAAGCCGCCGCCAGCGAGCAGGCCACGCCCGCGCCGACCAGCAGCGCACCGGCCAGCCCCGGTCCACGGGTGTAAGCCACCACATCGACCTCGGCCAGCGAGCGCCCGGCCTGCGCCATGACCTCCCGCGTCAGCGGCAGCACGCGCCGGATATGGTCGCGGCTGGCCAGCTCGGGCACGACCCCGCCGTAGGCCTGGTGCATGGCAATCTGGCTGTAGAGCGCATGTGAGAGCAGGCGCGGCACGCCCGGCGTGGCGGTGTCGGCCAGCGCCACCCCGGTTTCATCACAACTCGATTCAATTCCTAGTACAAGCATGGGGCGAGTGTAAGGTTTGGCCAGCGACCCATGCAGCCGGGGCAATCTCCACCGCTTCAGAGGGCTGGTGGCACTGGCACTGGCACCGGCACCGGCGTTGGCATTGGGACTGGCTCCAGTGCTGATGCTGGCTCAGGTACTGGCTCCGGCGCTGGCACGGAGTTGATGAGGTAGGGCTCGATCTGCTCGAAATCCAGCTCTTTGTCCAGCTGGCAGCCCTCGACGCTGATGCGCTGGTTTTGAATTTTCTCAAAAATGGCCTGCAGCTCCAGCGGGGGCGAGGCAATTTTCCAGATGCGCCCCTCATCATCCGTCACCGCCCACCAGGTGCCGGGTTCCGAGCCTTTGAGGGTCAAGGGGCCGGAAATGCGCACAGCGGGGAGACCCGTCCCCTCGCAGGCATGACCGACACTGGCGGCGAGGGCCAACAGGCCCAGCGCCAGCAACCCGCGCACCATCGCTGCGCCAGCGAAGGGACGGGCGCTCATTGAACAATCACCGTCAAGCTGGTGTTGGCTGGCACCACCACGCCGCTGCGCACATAGCTGCTCGCGGCCGAAATGGTGTCGCGCCGAAAGAGGTGGGAGGTGGCCTGGTAGCCCGAAGTCGGCGAGGCGGGCAGCGCCAGCGGCAGCACTGACAGGTCTTTGGCCTGCAGGCTGTAGCCGCCTGCCGTTTTGGCGGGATAGCCGTAGCCCGAAGGCGCGCCAACAGCCGGGAAGCGGCCAAACAGCGTCGTGCCGAAGCGGGCGAACTCATCGCCAAAACCATCGCCCCCGTTGGCCTTGATCAGCCCGTCCAGACACTCCTGGCTGCTCAAGGTCGATGTGGCAGGAACGCCAGCGCCGCAGGAGCCGACTAGCTGCTGGTAAATCGACAGGCCATAGCGGCGGTTCAGGAAAGCGCCAAAACCCGCGCCCATCGCATAGTGGGCCGACGCGCTCGTCAACGTCGGCCAGTTGATGTAGCTGACGTTGCCGCCCGAGGCCAGGTAAACCGGCAGGCGCTCGCTCAGAGCCTTGTTGTAGCCGCTAATGACGGCGGGCGCGACGATGTCCTCGGTCATCATGGCCGTGGTCTCTTCCAGCCAGGTGTCGTGAACCACGCTTCTGGCCACCGCGCGCTGGTAGAAATTGACCATGTGGGTGGTCTCATGCAGCAGCGTGGAGGCGGTGAAATCGATGTCGTTGGCCACCTGGCTGGCATTGATGAAAAATGCCAGCGCTTCGTTGGAGCTGGAAGACTGCGTCTTGAGCTTGGTATCTTCCCCAAAGAAATAGCCCGCCCACTGGCTGCTGGTCGGCACGTCAAGCACGACGACATTCACGTCCTGCATCACCGAGCCCTCCTGAATGTAGTCGGGATGAAACGCCGACTCGCCCCCCCAGACATCGCCCAACAAGTTGGTGATCCGGGCCAGACCGCCGCTGTCGCCGCAATAAGACGCCTGCAAGCTGTTGAAAGCCGCCATCCAGCCTGAGCTGCTGAAGGTGCCTGAATAAATAATGTTGGGGTCCACCCACCACACCACATGACGCCCGCCAGGCAAGGTACACACGGCCTTGGCCGTGGTCGTGTAGGGCACCGGCGAACCTTCAAAATTTTCGTTCCATGACCGGGTCGTGCCCACCGCTGGCGTAGATGAGCCAGAGCCCCCTGCGGCCACCGGCCTGCTCCTCAGGTCAGCGGCGGGGCCGGCCGTCAGACGCTGACGAATCAGCCCGGTGGCAAGCGCCCGGTTTTTTTCCAGCATCCCGGCATGGGCGTCGTCCTGCGCATGCTGATGCGCCGATGCTGCGCCAAGGGCGATCCCGGCATCGGCCAGTGCCGCAGCCGTCGCGGATGAAGCCAGCGTGCCCGAATTGGGCAGCGACACAGTGCTCGCCGAAGCGTTGGAAAACACCAGCGTGGCGGTTTTTCCGGCGCTCACGCCTGCAATATTGACGTTGATGGAGGCGGCCGACGCCGAAGTGTTGTCATAGCGCCAAACGCCAACGCCCGTGCCGCTGTAGGTCGCGGTGCCAAGGAAGCCGACGCTGGCCGAGTCGCCTGTGCTCCCGCCCCCCCCGCCGCAGGCGCTGAGCATGGCGCAAAAAATCAAGGCAAACGGGTACTTCATAGTTTTTATCCAGTATTCAGGGTCCGTGCGTGAAAAACAGACGAATTTTCGGGCTGCAGCAGTTTTATCACGGCCAGCCCCTGTTTCCGGCCAAAACGCTCATGAAGGGCTGATTTTTGCGGCCATCAGGCCCCCAAGGCATCACGCAGCCTCCCGCAGGGGCCAACAACACCCGGCAAATGGCGCGAATCTTGCAGGGTTTTTCCCATGAAATCGCCCAATCCTTTACGCCTGGTCGTGATTGCGCCCGACTTGACCAGCACCGATGCGGCCGATGAGAGCGCGCTGGCGCTGATTGAGCGTTCGCGCCAGCTGCGCATCGGCCTGCTGGAAAACGGCTACAACATCGTGGCCGTTTTGCCGGCCGACACTTTTCTGGAGCAGCGCCTGGCCCAGCTGCAGCCCGACATGATCATCGTCGATGCAGAAAGCGATGCGCGCGATTCGCTGGAGCACGTCGTCATGGCCACGCGCGATGCGCGCCGCCCCATCGTGCTGTTCACCAACGACAACGACACCCGCCACGTCAAGGATGCCGTAGCCGCTGGCGTGTCGGCCTATGTCGTAGCGGGCCTGTCACCCGAGCGTATCCGCCCGATTCTGGACGTGGCAATGGCCCGTTTTGAGTATGAGCAAAACCTGCGGCGCGAGCTCGCCAGCGTTAAAAACGAGCTCCAGGACCGCAAGGTCATTGACCGGGCCAAAGGCCTGCTGATGCAGCGCCAGAACCTGACCGAACAGGCCGCCTATGAAAAGCTGCGCAAGGCCGCGATGGACAAGGGCATGCGCCTGAGCGAAGTGGCCCAGCGCATGCTGGACGTGGCCGACCTGCTCGGCTAAGGGGCTGCTGGCATCCTGAAATGGTGCGCTGCACCCATACAGTGCATGCCCGGAATTTTGCAAAACCACCCCCTTTCCAGCGCTTTCCACTATAAATTCAATAGCATTAAATTACTGCCCATCAAGGCTTTTATCCTACATTTATTAAATCATCGAAAATATTTAGCGATTCCTATAAACCACTGGCACAGTGTTTGCTTAATTCAAAGCGCTGGTCATGACGCTTCAACGGCGAAGTGAAATGACCTCAAGAACAAAGGCGTTCGTCCCCTCTTCACCTCAGACGTGAGTACCGGGTCGAGCGCCTTTTTTGTTTTCTTTTTTTAATTTCTGGAGTCGCTGACATGACAGACCTGCTGAAGTCCTCATTAACCCGCCGCAGCGTGCTGCAAACCGCTGCCGTGGGTGCCATTGGCATCAACCCGGCGCTGCGCGCCGCCGTCTATGCGGGCGGCTCCGACGCGCCGGAAAAGAAGGAAGTCAAGATCGGCTTCATCCCGCTGACCGACTGCGCCTCGGTGGTGATGGCCTCGGTGCTGGGCTTTGACAAGAAATACGGCGTCACCATCATCCCGAACAAAGAAGCGAGCTGGGCCGGCGTGCGCGACAAGCTGGTCAACGGCGAACTCGACTTTGCCCATGTTCTGTATGGCCTGATCTACGGCGTCCACATGGGAACGGCCGGCCCGAAAAAAGACATGGCGGTCCTGATGACGCTGAACAACAATGGCCAGGCCATCACGCTCTCCAAAAAACTCGCCGACAAGGGCGCCGTCGATGGCGCGGGCCTGGCCAAGCTGATGGCGTCTGAAAAGCGCGAATACACCTTTGCCCAGACCTTCCCCACCGGCACGCACGCGATGTGGCTGTACTACTGGCTGGCGGCCAACGGCATCAACCCGATGAAGGATGCCAAGGTCATCACCGTGCCGCCGCCGCAGATGGTGGCCAACATGCGCATCGGCAACATGGACGGTTTCTGTGTGGGCGAGCCCTGGAACCACCGCGCCATCATGGACGGCATCGGCGTGACAGCGGTGACGACGCAGGACATCTGGAAAGACCACCCGGAAAAAGTGCTGGGCACCACCGCCGAGTTCACCAAAAAATACCCCAACACCGCCAGAGCCGTGACCGCCGCCATCCTCGAAGCGAGTAAATGGATCGACGCCAGCCTGGCGAATAAAAACAAGATGGCCGAAACCATCGCCAGCAAGTCCTACGTCAACACCAGCGTGGACGCCATCAACCAGCGCATTCTGGGCCGCTACCAGAACGGCATGGGCAAGACCTGGGATGACCCGAACTACATGAAGTTCTTCAACGACGGCGCGGTCAATTTTCCTTACCTGTCCGACGGCATGTGGTTCCTGACGCAACACAAGCGCTGGGGCCTGATGAAAGACCATCCAGATTACCTGGCCGTGGCCAGGCAGATCAACCAGATCGACATTTACAAGCAGGCCGCCGCTGCCGCCAAGGTCAGCGTTCCCAAGGACGTGATGCGCACATCAAAACTGATCGACGGCACGGTCTGGGACGGCAAGGATCCGAAGAAATACGCAGACAGCTTCAAGGTTCACGCCTGAGCCTTTTTCACACAGCCCCCCTGAACAACCATTTGAAGAGGTGACGCCATGGTCAGTGCCGTATTCCACAGCCCGCTCGAAGCGGCTGCGCCCCCGCAGCGCAGCGGCGAGCAAAATGCTTCCCCGTTGACAGCCACGCCCGCCGATGACGCGCAAATCAACGCTTCAGGCAGCCCGGCAAAGCGGGTGCAACCCACGCCCCGGACACCGCGCTCCGAGTGGGATGCATCCTTTCTCTGGCTGCGCGTCCTGCCCCCGCTGCTGGGACTGGGCCTGCTGGTGCTGATCTGGGAGCTGGTGTCCTTTGGCACGGGCGCCAGCATTCCCTCGCCCAAGGACACGTTCCTGCAGGCGGTCACGCTGTTCAGCGACCCGTTTTACCGCCACGGCCCGAACGACCAGGGCGTCGGCTGGAACGTGCTGTCCTCGCTCCAGCGCGTGGCCATCGGCTTTGGCCTGGCCGCCATTGTCGGCATTCCAGTGGGTTTTCTGATTGGCCGTTTTGGCTTTCTGAGCCGCATGTTCAACCCGCTCATCAGTCTGCTGCGCCCGGTCTCGCCGCTGGCCTGGCTGCCCATTGGCCTGCTGGTGTTCAAGGGCGCCGACCCGGCCGCCATCTGGACGATTTTCATCTGCTCGATCTGGCCGATGATTATCAACACCGCCGTCGGCGTGCAGCGCGTGCCGCAGGACTACATGAACGTGGCGCGCGTGCTCAACCTGTCCGAATGGAAGATCGTCACCAAAATCCTCTTTCCCTCCGTGCTGCCCTACATGCTGACCGGCGTGCGTCTTGCTGTGAGTACTGCGTGGCTGGTGATCGTCGCCGCCGAGATGCTGACCGGCGGCGTGGGCATTGGTTTTTGGGTCTGGGACGAGTGGAACAACCTCAACGTCAAAAACATCATCATCGCGATTTTCGTCATCGGCATCGTCGGCCTGATCCTCGAACACGCCCTGATCCGCCTGGCCACCGCCTTCACGTTTGAAGAAGTCAAGAGCTGAAAGCGCCCGCTTTACATTCACCGACAAGGACCATCACCATGACCGCCTCCAGCACTTCCAGCCCCTCGGCCAGCCCCCAGTACATCGACATCCAGGGCGTCGAACAGACCTTCAAGACGAAAAAAGGCCCGTTCTGCGCGCTGCAAAACGTCAACCTCAAAGTCGCCAAGGGCGAGTTCGTCGCTCTCATCGGCCACTCGGGCTGCGGCAAATCGACGCTGCTGAACCTGATTGCCGGGCTGACTGCACCCACCGAGGGCGTGCTGCTGTGCGCCAACCGCGAAATCGGCGGCCCCGGCCCGGAGCGCGCGGTGGTGTTTCAAAATCACTCGCTACTGCCCTGGCTGACCTGCTTTGAAAACGTCTATTTGGCCGTCGAGCGCGTCTTTGCCGCCACCGAAAGCAAGGCCCAGCTGAAAGCGCGCACCGATGCGGTGCTGACGATGGTCGGTTTGAGCGCCGCCGCGCAAAAGCGCCCCGGCGAAATCTCCGGCGGCATGAAGCAGAGCGTCGGCATTGCCCGGGCGCTGTCGATGGAGCCCAAGGTGCTGCTGCTCGACGAGCCCTTCGGCGCGCTCGACGCGCTGACCCGTGCCAAGCTGCAAGACGAGCTGCTGGAAATCGTCGCCAAGACGCAGGCCACCGTGGTCATGGTCACGCACGATGTCGATGAAGCCGTGCTGCTGAGCGACAAGATCGTAATGATGACTAACGGCCCTTCAGCTACCATTGGAGAAGTCATCAGCGTTGAACTGCCACGCCCGCGCAACCGCGTGGTGCTGGCCGAAAGCGCTGATTACCAGCAGTACCGCAAGGCTGTCATTGACTTTCTTTACACCCGCCAAGGTCATGTGGAGAAAGCCGCCTGAAGTCTGACAAGATCGCCCAAGAATTTTCAGAAAGAACCTTTCGATGTCCACAACTTTGCCGGCCAATCCCCCGCTCGGGATGGCCACCCCGAACCAGCGGCAACAAAACAAGCAGACATCAGGCGTGAGCGGTTTTGCCTCTTTCGGGAAATACCGCGAGATCATCATCGCGGTCGCCCTGTTCCTGCTGTTTGACCTCGGGGTGCTGGTGCTGAACTTCTACACCTCGTTCAAGATTGACCAGGACACTGTCGCCATCAATCTTTCTGGCCGCCAGCGCTATGTATCGCAGCGCATAGCGCGCACCCTGCTCGAACTCGACGCCGCGCGCAACGCCGGCCAGCCCTACAAGCCCGATACGCTGACCGAGCTGCGCGACGGCGCCAAAATTTTTGAAACCTCGCACCAGGCCTTTCGCCAGGGCGCAACGCTTCCAGGCGGCGACGGCAAGCCGGTTTACCTGGCGCCCGTGGTGTCCGAGCGCGGGCGCGAACTCGAAAGCAAGGTGGAAGTCCTGTGGCGGCCTTATTACGAGCTGCTGCAGCCCCTGCTGGCCAGCGATGTGTTCACGCCGGAACAGCTCGCCGCAGCGCTGACCTACAGCCAGGCCAACAACAGCAAGCTCCTGAGCGTTGCCAATGATTTCGTGACCGAAACCCAGCAAATCGGCGCCTCGCGCGCCAGCGTGCTGCGCATGGTGCAGACCGGCGGCATCATCCTGGCGCTGCTCAATTTCGCGTTCATCCTGTTCAAGTTCCTGCGCCGCCTCAGAACCTCGGACGCGGCCATCGAAGCGGCCAACGAAGAAAACCGCGAAATTCTCACCAGCGTGCGCGAAGGCCTGTTCCTGCTCACGCCCGAACACCAGCTGGGCTCGCAGCTGTCCAGCTCCACCCATGAGCTGTTCGGCAAACAACTGGCGCCCGGCCAGAACTTTTTCGAGCTGCTCGCTACCCTGGTGTCTGAAAAAGCGCTCAACGACGCGCGCGACTATGTCGAGCTGCTGTTCTCGCCCCACGTCAAGGAAAAGCTGGTCCAGGGCATCAACCCGCTGGCCGAAGTCGAGCTCACCGTCAAGAACCGCCTGGGCCAGGACACCAAGCGCTACCTGTCCTTTTACTTCAACCGGGTGCAGGACGCGGGCACGGTTGGCCACCTGCTGGTGACGGTGCAGGACATCAGCCAGAAGGTCGAACTCGAAGCCAAGCTGGCCAGCGAGCGCCAGCGCTCGCAAAAAGAGCTGTCCATGATGCTCAAGGCGATTGAAACCGACCCGGTCACGATGCAGGTGTTTGTCGAGCGTGCCGAAGCGTCGCTGCTTGAAGTCAATGAACTCCTGCGCTGCGCCTCGTCGGCCAACTCCGAAACGGAGATTAACAAGATCATTGACGGCGCCTACCGCCGCATCCACGCCTTCAAGGGCGATGCCGCGTCTTTGGGGCTGGAAATCCTGGCCTCGCTGGCGCACCAGTTCGAAACCGAATTGCAGAAAATCAAGGACAGCGGCCCCATCACCGGCGACGGCTTGCTGGCCCTGCCGCTGCAGCTGGAAGACTTGCTGGCCAAGGTGAGCGCATTCAAGACGCTGAGCGTGAAAAGATCGGACGGCGCAGCGCCCGCCCAGGACGCCAGCCTCAATGCGGCGCTGATCCAGCTGGCCAGCGACGTGAGCCGCGACTGCAGCAAATACGTCAAGGCCACCGTTCGCATGAACAGCGCCCTGGACCTGCCCGCCGACAAGGTCAATCTGGTGCGCGAAATTGCCATCCAGCTGGTGCGCAACGCCGTGGTGCATGGCGTGGAGGCGCCGGCAGAACGGCTGGCCGCCCAAAAGCCCCGCGAAGGCGAGGTGGCGGTCAACCTGAGCCGCGACGCCGCCGGCCAATGGCTGCTGAGCGTGCATGACGACGGCGCCGGCATCAACACCGCCAGCGTGCGCCGCCGACTGCTCGAACTCAAGTGGTACAGCGCCGAACAGATCGACGCCATGAGCGACAAGCAAATCATCCCCTACATCTTCAAGCCGGGATTTTCCACCTCCGAAACCGCCACCCGGCATGCGGGCCGGGGCGTTGGCCTGGACCTGGTGCAGGCCAACATCCAGCGCCTGGGCGCGCATTTGCAGCTGTCGAGCGTTCCCGGCAAGCACACCGAATTCAAAATCAGCTTTTCTGACTGAACGAAAGCCATAACCTCATGATTCACCTCACAGGCAATAAACCATGCGACTGCTGATTGTTGACGACTCCAACATGATCCGCACCCGCATCTCGCGGGTGGTCCAGAGCGGCGGCCTCAAAAACGTGATGCTCGCCGGCCTTGCCAAGAACGGCCAGGAAGCCATCGAGATCGCCCGAGCCACCCACCCCGATGTCGTCACCATGGACCTGACCATGCCCGAGATGGACGGCATCGAATGCATCCAGGCTTTGCTCAAGCTGGACCCGGCGATGAACATTCTGGTGGTCAGCGCGCTGAGCGACAAATCCACCGCCATCCAGGCGCTCAGGCTGGGCGCGCGCGGCTTTGTCGCCAAACCGTTCACCGACGAAGAGCTGCAAATCGCACTGCTCGACGTGACCGACGCACGCTAAAGGAAACCGCAATGGCCACACTTCAAGAAAACGACCTGAAACTCTTTGTTGACTCGATTCGGACCTATCTCAAGGTCACCACCCGGCAGGAGCCCGAAATCACCTCCGCCTTTTTAGGCACGGGCGATATCGAAGGCTTTGAATTCAACGGCACCATCAGCTTTTCCGGCAGCCACAACGGCAACGTCACCGTCTCCATGCCGGACAAGCTGGTGCGCGAAATCCTGCTGCTGCAGCACGAAACCGACCTGGGCGACAGCAATTTACTGGACGCCGTGGGCGAAATCGCCAACACGCTGGCAGGCAATGCGCGCAAGGCGCTGGGCGCCGAGCTGCTGATATCGGTGCCCGTCAAGCACCAGGGCATTCACTGCCTCAAGGGCAAGGTGCGCGAGCACCCTTATGTAATCACCCTGCGCTGGAATCACTACGAGGCTATGGTGTGCGTCGATATGGACCGCGCTGACTGAAAAGCAGGCTCCTGAGGGCGCGATTCTTATTGAGGCGTGGGCGCCAAATCGCCCTGAAATGACCTTGCGAGCACTACAGCAATGCCATTAAGTTAGTTTTTTGACTCCAAGATAGACTCGAAAATATGCCACTTTTTGCATGCCTCCGTGACCTCACCGACAGTCATCAGCGAGTTACTCAGCCAATTGTGCAGCGTGCTGCACAGCGAAGAATTCCACGACCGCCATCGCCGCAGCGCCAAGGACTTTGTGCGCGACCGCATCTTGACGCTGCCCGTGATGGTGATGTTTTTCCTGCGCCTGCGCGGGGGGCACTTGAGCATGAGCGGACGATCTGCATCGTAGGGAGAAAAATAGTCGGACATGACACATACCTTTAAAAAACCGAAACAGTCTCCCAATGCAAGGGGCGCGCCATAGTGATGAGTCCCGGTCAGTTTTTCAGGACGAACAGGCGCTAACTCCCCACCAGCGTCTGCATGCTGCGCTCGTACTGGTCGGACAGGCGCTCGAACACGTCGAGCAGCGCTTCGCTGTCCAACGCCAGGCGCTCCAGGCTGCTCAAGCGCTCTTGGCCTGAAGCACGCTGGGCGTCCCGCACATCGGCCAGAATCTGCAGCCAGCCGGTGCCAGCGGCCTCCAGCGTGGCGCGGATGTCCTCGCTGGTCAGCGGCAGGCCATTCAAATAGGTCAGCGCCTGCTCGAAAGCGGCGCGCGACTCAGCCATGCCGGTTTCGCTGCGCAGCATCAAAGCGCTCTCGCCGACGATGCCCAGCAGGGCGTATTTGACAAAACGCTGCAGCAGCATGCGCTGGCGCCCGGCCACGTTGAGCAGCTGCAGCGGCGCCACCGAAGCGCCCTGCTCCAGGTTGCTGGTCAGGCGCTCGGCTTCCTGCAGCAGCAGCTCGGCCAGCTCATCGACCAGTTCATAAGTAGGTGCCGCCTGACCGGCCTGCGAACTGCCCGGCCCGAGCAAGACCTGTTTCAGCCGGTTCCAGGTCAGCACCACCTGCGCCAGCAAGTCGCCATGCGTGGGCCGCGAGAGGTTTTTACCCAGATGCGCCAGGTTGGCCTCGATGCGCAGCACCGACGTTTTCAGTTGCTCGCCGCAGCGCGCGGCCTGCAAACCGGCCCGCTGCAGCAGGTGCAGTTTCACCAGCCGCTGCGAGAGCATGCGCAGCTGACCGGAGCGGTTCACCGCCTCGGCAAAGCGCGCCGAATGAATGATGTGCTGCGAGACCTGCCCCAGGCGCTGGTTGCTGTGCATCGAAACGGTGCGCAGCATCTGGAAAGCGTCCTCGTCCGAGAGCTGGCGCGCGCGCATCAGGATGCCCTTGGCGCGGTCCACCATCTTGCGCTCTTCAAAACGGCTGGAAATGTCCTGCAGCTCATTGCGCAAAGCCTGCTCGCGCTTGAAGCGGGCCTGCGCCAGGTGAATCAGCGGGCGCAGGCGGTGCGCGCCGTAGCCGCTGACCACATAGGCGTGAATGCCCGCCTCGGTGGCGCGGACGATGGCGTGCGCATCGGTGTCGCCGGTGAACACCAGCACCGCACAAGGCGCGGTATCGGCAATCGCCTGGGTGACCCGAAACAGGGATTCGTCCGGCTGGGCATCGTCGCAAATCACCATGTCTGGTGCATGGCGCACAACGGCCTGCACCAGTTTGCTGCGCTCTTCAATCACCGCCAGCACCTGGATGCCAGCCGCTGCCAGATCCACGACCAGCAGATGGCCACTGTTCGAGCCGTTCAAATGTACCAAGGCGGATGTCATAAAAATCAATAGGTTAAGAGAGAAAACAGCGCATCAGCACGCAAGTTGCGCACCACGCGACTAGGTGCCGGCACGCTGCCCATGCGGCACCGGCCATTTTTGGCACAACTATTGCTTAAACCCAATCGGGCGTAACGAAGCGCCCAACCTTAGCGATAGCACTGCGGGTTTTGCGCATAACGACGTGCGTAATGGTGTGCCTCCTACCGGCTTGACAGCCGGTTCACCTGTAGCCAGGAGAGAGCATCATGTATTTTCCTATTTTGCCCCGGCCCGGCGCGGTTGCGGGCACACCCTTGATTCACACCAAGCCATTGGCACCCACGGCGCCTGCCGGTCTGGCCGCTGCACGCACCAACGCAGGCAGCGCCGCTTTCTTGCGCCACGCCGCCGCCCCCCATTTCGCTCACGGATGACTGCGCGCTGCACGCATCCCCGTCTCAACAAACTGGAACAGCCCTTATGAAAAAATCAAAACTGGTGATGATCGGCAACGGCATGGCCGGCGTGCGCACGCTTGAGGAACTGCTCAAGATTGCCCCCGAGCTGTATGACATCACCGTCTTCGGCGCCGAGCCGCATCCCAACTACAACCGCATCCTGCTCTCGCCAGTGCTGGCCGGTGAGCAGACGCTGGAAGAAATCGTGCTGAACCCGTGGGACTGGTACAGCGACAACCACATCACGCTGCACGCGGGCAAGAAGGTTGTCGAAGTGGACCGCGTCAAACGCATCGTGCGCGCCGACGACGGCACCGAAGCCGAGTACGACCGTTTATTAATTTGCACCGGCTCCAATCCCTTCATCCTGCCGGTGCCCGGCAAGGATTTAAAAGGCGTGATTGCCTACCGCGACATCGCCGACACCAACGAGATGATAGCAACGGCCAAGACGCACAAAAATGCCGTCGTCATCGGCGGCGGCCTGCTCGGGCTGGAAGCGGCCAACGGGCTGATGCTGCGCGGCATGACGGTCACCGTGGTGCATGTCCAGCCCACGCTGATGGAGCGCCAGCTTGATTCAGTTGCAGGCAAGCTGCTGCAAAAATCCCTGGAAGAGCGCGGCCTGAAATTCCTGATGGGCGCGCAAACGCAAGAACTCGTCGGCGGCGGCGACGCAGACGGCAAGCGCGTCACGGCCATCAAATTCAAGGACGGAACTGAAGTCGCCGCCGATCTGGTGGTGATGGCGGTCGGCATCCGCCCGAACACGCAGCTCGCCGAGTCGATGCGCCTGCATTGCAACAAGGGCATCGTCGTCAACGACACCATGCAGACCACCACCGACGCGCGCATTTATTCAGTGGGCGAATGCGCCGCGCACCGGGGCATCGCCTACGGCCTGGTCGCGCCACTGTTCGAGCAGGCCAAGGTGGCGGCAAACCACCTGGCGCAGTTCGGCATTGGCCGCTACGTCGGCTCGCTGACTTCGACCAAATTGAAAGTCACCGGCATCGACCTGTTTTCAGCAGGCGAGTTCATGGGCGGCGAAGGCACCGAAGAAATCATCATGTCCGACCCGTTTGGCGGCGTGTATAAAAAGCTCGTCATCAAGGATGACAAGCTGGTCGGCGCCTGCCTGTACGGCGACACCGTCGATGGCAGTTACTACTTCAAGCTGCTGCGCGACGGCCGCAGCGTCGGCGAGATCCGTGACAAGCTGATGTTTGGCGAGTCCAACATCGGCGACGTGGGCCACGAGGGCCACAGCAAGGCCGCCGCCATGCCGGACGAGGCCGAAGTGTGCGGCTGCAACGGCGTGACCAAGGGCACGATCTGCAAGACGATCAAGGAAAAGGGTTTGTTCACACTCGACGAGGTGCGCAAGCACACCAAGGCCAGCGCCTCGTGCGGCTCCTGCACCGGACTGGTCGAGCAGCTCTTGATGTTCACCGCTGGCGGCGATTATTCGGCCACGCCAAAGTTGAAAGCCATGTGCGGCTGCACCGACCACGGCCATCAGGCGGTGCGCGAGGCCATCCGCACGCACAAGCTGCTGACGATTCCCGAGGTCTATGAGTTCATGGAGTGGCGCACGCCCAATGGCTGCGCCAGCTGCCGCCCGGCCCTCAACTACTACCTGATCAGCACCTGGCCCAAGCTGGCCAAGGACGATCCGCAAAGCCGCTACATCAACGAGCGCAGCCACGCCAACATCCAGAAAGACGGCACTTACAGCGTGATTCCGCGCATGTGGGGCGGCCACACCACCCCCGATGAGCTGCGCCGCATTGCCGATGCCGCCGACAAGTACCAGATTCCGACCGTCAAGATCACCGGCGGCCAGCGCATCGACCTGCTGGGCGTCAAGAAAGAAGACCTGGTCAATGTCTGGAAGGACATTGGCATGCCCAGCGGTCTGGCCTATGCCAAGGCGCTGCGCACCGTCAAGACCTGCGTGGGCAGCGAATGGTGTCGCTTCGGCACTCAGGACAGCACGCAAATGGGCAAGGATCTCGAACATGCGCTGTGGGCGATGTACTCGCCGCACAAAGTCAAGCTGGCCGTCAGCGGCTGCCCGCGCAACTGCGCCGAGGCCGGCATCAAGGACGTGGGCATCATCGGCGTCGATAGCGGCTGGGAAATCTATGTCGGCGGCAACGGCGGCATCAAGACCGAAGTGGCGCACTTCCTCGTCAAGGTCAAGACGGCCGCCGAAGTGCTTGAATACAGCGGCGCCTTCCTGCAGCTCTACCGCGAGGAAGGCTGGTATCTGGAACGCACCGTGCATTACCTGCACCGCGTCGGCCTGGAGCATGTCAAAAAGCTCGTCCTGAACGACGAAGAAGGCCGCAAAGCGCTGTCCGAGCGGCTGCAGTTCAGCCTGGACGGCGAGCCCGATCCGTGGTTCCAGCTCAAGGAAGCAGCCGTGGACACGCGCCAATTCTCGGCCATCACCGCCGTCTGATCTTTTACAAAAAACCGCTGCTGGCAGCGCTAGAGCCTGCGCCAGCGGCCACTACCGAAGGAATCGCCATGAGTGAATGGAAAAAAATCTGCCTGGTCAACGACATCCCCGTGCTCGGCTCGCGCCGGGTGACGCGCCCGCAGGGGCTGGATGTCGCCGTGTTTCGCAACAGCGAAGACCATGTGTTTGCCCTGCTCGACCGCTGCCCGCACAAGGGCGGGCCGCTGAGCCAGGGCATCGTCTTTGGCACCCATGTGGCCTGCCCGCTGCACAACTGGAGCATCGGCCTGTGCGACGGCCAGGCCTCGTCCCCGGACGAAGGCTGCACGCCGCGCTTTGCCGTCAAGGTCGAGGGCGGCGAGGTGTACCTCGACGCCGAGGACCTGGCCAGCCACGCCACCGACCTGACCCGCCCTCACGCTGGTCCGGCCTGCAAACAGCCGTAATCCCGCGCCCCGCCCGACCCGCGCAGCGCCTGCCAGCGCGGTGCAAAAGCCCTGAAAATCGTAAAGAAAGCCCGCCAATGACTGAAACCCGATCCACCTGCCCTTATTGCGGCGTCGGCTGCGGTGTGATCATCGAGTCCCAGGCCGGTCAGATCACCGGCGTGCGCGGCGACCCGACGCATCCGGCCAACTTCGGGCGGCTCTGCACGAAAGGCTCGACGCTGCACCTGACGGCATCGGCCCAAGTCACGCGGCAAACCCGGCTGCTGCACCCGATGCAGCGCGACAGCCGACAGGCCGCGCCCCAGCGCGTCAGCTGGGACAGCGCGCTGGACCTGGCCGCCAGCCGCTTTGCCCGGATCATCGAAACGCACGGGCCGGACGCGGTCGGTTTCTACATTTCCGGCCAGCTGCTGACCGAGGACTATTACGCCTTCAACAAGCTGGCCAAAGGCCTGATAGGCACCAACAACATCGACTCCAACTCGCGCCTGTGCATGAGCAGCGCCGTCGCGGGCTACAAGCAGACGCTCGGCGCCGACGCGCCGCCCGCCTGCTATGACGACCTGAAACACGCCCAGTGCCTGTTCATCACCGGCAGCAACACGGCTTTTGCGCACCCAATTTTGTTCCGGCGCATTGAAGACGCCAAGGCCGCCAACCCGGCGCTGAAAATCATCCTGTGCGACCCGCGCCGCACCGACACCGCCGAAATCGCCGACCTTTATCTGCCCCTCCAGCCCGGCACCGATGTCTCGCTGTTCAACGGCATGCTGCACATCATGCTGTGGGAAGGCTGGACCGACCCGGCCTATATTGCCGCCCACACCAGCGGCTTTGACGCCCTGAAAACCACCGTGCGCGACTACACGCCCGACCTCGTCGCCGAAACCTGCGGCATCAAAAAGGAAGACCTGCTGGAAGCGGCCCGGCTGTTCGCTACCTCGCCCGCCACGCTGAGCTTGTATTGCCAGGGCTTGAACCAGTCGAGCAGCGGCGCCGCCAAAAACGCCGCCTTAATCAATTTGCACCTGGCCACCGCGCAAATCGGCAAGCCCGGCGCCGGGCCGTTTTCGCTGACCGGCCAGCCCAACGCGATGGGCGGGCGCGAAGTCGGCGGCATGGCCAATCTGCTCAGCGCCCACCGCGACCTTTCCAACCCCGAGCACCGCGCCGAAGTCGCCGCGCTCTGGGGCGTGCCAAGCGTGCCGGAAAAGCCGGGCAAGACGGCTGTCGAGATGTTCCAGGCCGCCGCCGATGGCGAAATCAAGGCGCTGTGGATTGCCTGCACGAATCCGGCCCAGTCGATGCCCGACCAGGCCACCGTGCGCCGGGCGCTGGAGCGCGCCGAACTGGTCATCGTGCAGGAAGCCTTTGCCACCAGCGCCACCTGCGCCTTTGCCGACCTGCTGCTGCCCGCCACCACCTGGGGCGAAAAAACCGGCACCGTGACCAACAGCGAACGCCGCATCAGCCGCGTGCGCCCGGCCGTTGCCGCGCCCGGCGAAACCCGCCACGACTGGCGCATCGCCGCCGACTTTGCCCAGCGGCTGGAAAAACTGCTGCCCCCGCGCAGCAACGCCACGCTGTTTCCCTATTCGCTGCGCGACGAGGCGGCGGGCGCCGAAGCGCTGTGGAACGAGCACCGCGAATCGACACGCGGGCGCGACCTGGACATCACCGGCATGAGCTACGCCATGCTCGAAGCCGCGCCCCAGCAGTGGCCGCTGCCCGAGGGCGAAACCATTGGCAAAGCGCGCCTGTATGAAGACGGCATTTTCCCGACCGCCGACGGCAAGGCCAGATTTGTCAACACCATCTATAAACCTGTCGCCGAGCCGCGTGAGTCGCGCTTTCCGTTCTCGCTGACCACCGGGCGGCTGCGCGACCAGTGGCACGGCATGAGCCGCACCGGCACGCTGGGCCGCCTGTTCGGCCATGTCGCCGAGCCGTCGGTGCAGATGAACGCGCAGGACATGGCGCGCCGGCTGCTCAAGGACGGCGATCTGGTGCATGTCACCTCCAAACGCGGCTCCATTTTGGTGCCGGTGCAGGCGTCAGCGGAAGTCGGCTTGAGCCAGGCTTTTATCGCCATGCACTGGGGTGAGGAATATCTGAGCGGCGTCTCCAGCACCGGCCACGCGCTGGCGGGCGTCAACGCGCTGACCACGTCCGCCTTTTGCCCCAGCGCCAAGCAGCCCGAACTGAAACACGCCGCCGTCAAGATTCTGAAAGCCGAGCTGCCCTGGTCGCTGCTGGCCGTCGCCTGGCTGCCGGGCGGCGAAGCGCTGGCCGCCCGCGAGCAGCTCAAGGCGCTGATGAAGGCATTTCCGTTCACCAGCTGCGTGCCGTTTTCCAACAACACGCCACTGCAAACCAGCGCCAGCGCGCCCGATCAGTCCCGCCGCGAGCGCACCGGCCTGCTGTTTCGCGCTAGCGCCCACGAAGCGCCGCCAGAAGAAACGCTGGCCACGCTGGAGCGCATCCTGGGCCTAAACGGCGCGGACGCGCTGCACTACGCCGACCGCAACAAAGGCCAGCGCCGCACCATGCGCCTGGTGCGCAGCGCCGACGGCCAAGCCGAGCTGACCGGCTTTGTGCTGGCGGGCGACACCAGCGCCCAGGCCTGGATCACCACGCTGCTTAAAGACGAACTGCCCGCCCAGGCTTACGGCCGCCTGCTGCTGCTGCCCGGCGCCAAGCCGCCGGTGGCGGTGCAGTCACGCGGCAAGCCGGTCTGCACCTGCTTCAACGTCAGCGACATCGCCATAGCCGCGCACCTGCAAAGCCTGCAGCGCGACGGCGACGCCATAGACCGGCTCAGCAGCGACGAAGCCCGGCTCACTTCGCTGCAGGCCGCGCTCAAGTGCGGCACCAACTGCGGCTCGTGCGTGCCCGAGCTCAAGCGCCGCGTGCGTGCGGCCCGCGCCGCCGAGGCGCCCGTGCCGCGCCCCGTCATTCCGATCCGGCAAATCGCCTGAATACGCTGACCAAACCCGGCCGCTATACTGAAAATTTCTATCCTTTTCACAGAAAGCTGCCAGCATTCGCAGGCATCAACCCCATGAGCATCAGCCACTACATCAAGGAAATCGGGCGCGGCAAGGACGGCGCGCGCCACCTGTCCCGCGAGCAAGCCGCCGACCTGCTCGGCCAGATTCTCGACGGCACGACCGGTGATCTGGAAATCGGCGCCTTTTGTCTGGCCATGCGCATCAAGGGCGAAACGCCGCAAGAAATGGCCGGTTTCCTCGACGCCGTGCATCAGCGCCTGAACCTTGTTCCCGCCACCGGCCCCACCGTGGTGCTGCCCAGCTACAACGGTGCGCGCAAACTGCCGGTGCTGACGCCGCTGCTGGCGCTGCTGCTGGCCCGTGAAGGCGTCAGCGTGCTGGTCCACGGCACGCCGACCGAATCGAGCCGGGTGGTCTCCTCCGACGTGCTGGCGCTGCTGGGCGTTCCAGCGCTCACTGCGGTCACGGCGCTGGCGCCCGGCCAAGTCGCTTTTGCGCCCACCGAGCTGCTCAGCCCGGCGTTAAAACGCCTGCTCGACGTGCGCCGCGCCGTCGGCCTGCGCAACCCGGCGCACAGCCTGGTCAAACTGATGAACCCCGTGGTCGGCAAGGCGCTGCTCATCAGCAGCTACACCCACCCGGAATACGCCGTTTCCATGGCCGCAACTTTCGAGCAGACCCAGGCCAACGCCCTGCTGCTGCGCGGCACCGAAGGCGAAGGCGTGGCCGACCCGCGCCGCTCGCCGCAGATGCAGGGCTTTATCAACGGCCAATGCGTGCTGCAGCACGAAGGCGTCAAGGGAACCCTGCCCTCAGTGCCGGATCTACCCAAAGACATTGACGCGGCCAGCACCGCCGCGTTCACGCAATCGGTGCTGGACGGCACCAGAGCGCTGCCACCGTCGATTGCGCAGCAGGTGGAACACATCTTGCATTTAGTCAGGCAACTATGTTTCAATCCACGCTCCTTTCGGAGCGAATTGGGAAGAGATTACCGCTCTCCCACATAAATTCTATCCCCCTGAAGGGGGAGGCTTCAAACCGGAGACAGCTCTTAATGAACAATTCAGCCCCTTTCGGTACCAACGGCACCGTCACCCTCGTCGGCGCCGGGCCGGGCGACCCGGAACTGCTCACCCTCAAGGCGCTCAAGGCGATCCAGCGGGCCACAGTGCTGTTCGTGGACGACTTGGTCAGCGAAGAAATCGTCGCCTTCGCGCCGCCCCAGGCGCGCATCGTGCGCGTCGGCAAGCGCGGCGGCTGCAAATCCACGCCCCAGGAATTCATCCAGAAACTGATGGTGATGGCGGCAAAAGAGGGCGAAACCGTCGTGCGCCTCAAGGGCGGCGACCCCTTCATTTTCGGGCGCGGCGGCGAAGAAGTTGAGCACCTGCGCGAAGCGGGCATTGAAGTCAACGTCATCAACGGCATCACCGCCGGTCTGGCCGCCGTGACCTCGCTGGGCGTGCCGCTGACGCACCGCCAGCACGCGCACGGCGTGGTCTTTGTCACCGGCCACGCCAAGCCCGGCGATAGCGGCACCGACTGGCCCGCGCTGGCCGCCACCGCCCACAGCGCCCGACTCACGCTGGTGATTTACATGGGCGTGAGCGGCGCCGGGCGCATCCAGAACGAATTATTAAGCGGCCTGCCCGCCAAAACGCCTGTGGCCGTGATCCAGAACGCCTCCCTGCCAACCCAGCGCCACATCGCCACCACGCTGGGCCAGCTGGCCGACAGCATCCGCCAGAGCGGCATGGGCAGCCCCTCGGTCATCGTCGTCGGCGACGTGATGGGCGCGCTGGCGCTGGCCGCCGAGCACCCGGCCGCCGTGCGCTGCGCCTGAAAAACGCCCGGCTAGCTGACTAAAATCAGCGATTTTGACCGGAGCGTCCCATGTCAATCCGTTTCCTGGCTGGCGCGCTGCTGACGCTTGGCCTGAGCTGCGCCCAGGCGCAAAGTTTTTCCTTCGGCCTGTGGGGCGACATGCCCTACCACAAGGCCGGTGACGAGCCGAAAATTCCCGCGCTGATCCAGAGCATCAACCAGTCCGACATCGCCTTTTCGCTCTACGACGGCGACATCAAGGACGGCAGCTCGCCCTGCAGCGACGCGATCTACGCCTCGGCCCTGGCCATGTTCAGCCAGCTGAAAAAGCCCATCATCTACCTGCCCGGCGACAACGAATGGACCGACTGCCACCGCACCAGCAACGGCGGCTACGACCCGCTGGAGCGCCTGGCCTACCTGCGCAAAACCCTCCACCCCACGCCCGCCAGCCTGGGCCAGCGCACCCTGGCGCTCCTCCACCAAGGAAAGCCCGGCGAGAAGTTTTATGAAAACGTGCGCTTTAGCCACCAGACCATCGTTTTTGCCGGCTTCAACATGCCCGGCAACAACAACAACCTGGTTCAAAGCGAGAGCGAATGCAGTCACAAAAGCCAGCGAACTCCGGCCCAGTGCGACACCGCGAACGCCGAATACCGCGAGCGCGACGCCGCCAACGTGGCCTGGATGCAGCAAGCCTTCCAGAGCGCCAAAGCCGAAAAAGCGCGCGGTCTGGTGCTGGTGTTTCAGGCCGATCCGGGCTTTGACCTGCCTGAAACCGGCGACAAGGACGAAAGCCTGGGGCCACGCGTCAGCGGCTACCGCCACTTCATCAACAGCGTGGTTCAGGAAACCGAGCAGTTCCCCGGCCAAGTGCTGCTGGTTCACGGCGACACGCATTTCTTCAAGCTCGACAAGCCGCTGTACAGCCCGACCCGGCTGCTGCCCAACTTCACGCGCCTGGAGACCTTTGGCAGCCCGCTGATTCACTGGGTGCGCGTCACGGTCGAGCCGGACAACCCGAACGTCTTTTCAGTCCAGCCGGTGATCGTCAAGCAATAGACGCGGCTAGCGGTCAGCCCGGCAGCGGGGCCGCCGCACGGCGCGGCTACACTGCCGGTTTCCAAAAAGACGCGGCCCCGGCCACGGCCGCAAGCGCCCTGTGTTTCAGCGCGCCCCGCGCCGGTCTAACCCGCACAAAAGGCTGATGTGATTTCTGAATTTGATGTTGTCGTGGTCGGCGCAGGCGCTGCTGGCCTGTTTTGCGCCGCCCAGGCGGGCCAGCGCGGCCTCAAAGTCCTGCTGCTGGACCACAGCGAAAAAGTCGCCGAAAAAATCCGTATTTCAGGTGGCGGGCGCTGCAACTTCACCAACCTGGGCGCCACGCCCGCCCAGTTCCTGAGCGAGAACCCGCATTTTTGCCGCTCGGCCCTGTCGCGCTACACGCCGCAGGATTTTGTTCAATTGCTGCAGCGCCACCAGATTCCTTTCCACGAAAAACACAAAGGCCAGCTGTTTTGCGACCGTTCGGCTGAAGACATCATCACCATGCTGCTGGCCGAGTGCGACGCTGGACAGGTCACGCGCTGGCAACCGTGCCGCATCGAGTCGGTGCGCCACAGCAGCCCAGCGACCAGCCCCAAGACGGGCGATGATGCAAGCGCTGGTTCTGGCGCAGACGCGGCTGGTACAGGCCCTGGCGTCTATCGCCTGCAAACCAGCTGTGGCCCGATTGAAGCGCCGCAGCTGGTGATTGCCACCGGCGGCCTGTCGATTCCGAAAATCGGCGCCACCGATTTCGGTTTTCGCATTGCCCAGCAATTCGGCCTGCGCCTCGTCGAGCCTAGAGCCGCGCTGGTGCCGCTGACCTTTGACGGCCAAGCCTGGGCGCCCTACGCCCAGCTGGCCGGTCTGGCGCTGCCCGTGAAAATCGAAACCGGCCCGTCGGACGCCAGCCCCAAGCAGCGCAAGAAGGCCACCGTGTTCACCGAAGACCTGCTCTTCACCCACCGGGGGCTGAGCGGCCCGGCCGTGCTGCAGATTTCCAGCTTCTGGCGCGAAGGCCAGCCCATCCGCATCGACCTGGCGCCCGGCGTGGACCTGAGCGCCCTGCTGCTGCGCGCCAAGGCCACGTCGAAAAAACTTATCGCCAACGAACTGGCCAGCCTGGTGCCCAACCGCCTGGCCGAGGCCTGGGTCAACCAGACGGCCGAAAAACAGGCCCTGCAGCGCCCGATTTGCGACGCCACCGACAAAGCTTTGTTGACGCTCTCCCAGCGCCTGAGCGACTGGCAGCTCACGCCCAACGGCTCGGAAGGCTACAAAAAAGCCGAAGTCACCGTCGGCGGCGTCGATACCCGCGATTTATCGTCGCAAACCATGGAGTCAAAACAGCCGGGCCTGTACTTCATCGGCGAAGTGGTGGACGTGACCGGCTGGCTGGGCGGCTACAACTTCCAATGGGCCTGGGCCAGCGGCTTTGCCTGCGCGCAGGCGCTGGCGGCGCGGACGGCTGAATTCACAAACCAATAGTCTGACGGCAGCACTTCCTGCCGGCACTTCATCAACGCAACCAGTGAAAAACTTTCTGGCATGAGCACAACCACCACCATTGAGCAGTTTTTTACAGGTAAATCACTGCGAATTCCAGACTACCAGCGTGACTACGCATGGAATGAGCACAATGCCAATGAACTTTTAGGCGACATCGGCGAGGCACTGGAGGGGCCAGGCAGTCATTATTTGGGCACCTTCATCCTTTCGCAAAAAAACAGAGACAAGAATGAACCGGTGTATGTCGTCGATGGTCAGCAGCGCCTGACCACGTTAACCATGCTGCTGCATACCTTGATCGACGCGGTGGAGGATGAAGCCATACGCCAGTTCTACCGTAACACCTTCATTGATCATCCTGTCACAGGTCGCAAATTTGAAGTTCTAGGGCAGAACAAAGAATTTCTCCAGAAAGTCCTCGACAACCAGCGTCCCACGCCTCAGACCGATGGACAAGAGCGTCTTCTCAAGGTGTACATCTGGATACGCCAGCGCATTCTGGCAATGCGCAACGAGGGTGGGCAGGAAAAAATTCAGCAATGGCTGCAAAGCATTAGTGAACTGCAGGTGCTGGAGTTCATTGAACCCAACGAAGGCAAAGCCATCCGCATGTTTCAATCTGTCAATGACCGAGGCGTACAGCTTGGCAAGATGGATATTGCGAAAAGTCTGCTGGTGTACTACTCCAATCGCTACCTCGACGGCAAGCTTGACAAGCATGTGGCAGAGAAATTTGGCACAGCGTTTCGCAGTTTTAACCGCATCAAACGCTTGGCGCGCGAGGACGGCTACCAGGTCAAACACATCAACCGCGAGTCCTTCTCGGAAGACGATGTGCTGCGGTACCATTATTTTGCGTTTGACGACACCGCCTTTGGCGGAAAGGCCGGTGCTGATTTCAACGCCACAGCACAACGAGTTCTGGACGGTTTTTTGAAACCTGCGTTGTCCCGGCTGCGTGCCACGCCCGAGACGCTGGAAGCGTTTATCCGTGCATACACCGATGATCTGGTGGCATTTTTTAGCGGATTGGAAGCGCTGATAGAAGCTACCCGCAATGACAAAGAAACCTATTTGCTGCTGGTGTCGCAGGATATGGCTGCTGCGCTATATCCCTTGCTCATCCGGCTTCACCTCAAGGGATGGCTAACCGAGACAGAGGATGTCGATCAAGGACGCACTCTCATCAATCTACTGGAAATGGTGGACCTGCGCGTTTTCAAGCTTCGCGGCACCAATCCACAGACCGGTATAGCATTAATAACGCAAAGGCTTCCCCTCTGTACGGCACAACAAGTAGCCCAGCATCTCTTGAACTTTTGCCGCCAATGGATGCCCGATGCCTTGATGGCATCACGCTTGCTGACGGACGATATGTACCGCCATCCCGGCTTGCAACGCATCCTGCTGGAGTCCGAGGAGCAGGCCCGCAGCGCCTTGCAACAGCCAGCACTGAACATTGAGGACATGGTAAAACTGTCAAAAGAAGGCTTATCCATCGAGCACATCCTTCCACAACAACCCAACTTTGACGTCACAGCCTATGACTTTGCAAGCGATGATGAGTACCTTCAGCACCTGCACCGCCTAGGCAACTTGCTCTTACTGGAGCAACCGATCAATAGCGCCTGCAGTAACAGTACGGTGGAAGAAAAAATAGAAGCGGACGACCTGTATCACGCCTCTGATCTGTTTTCAGTAGGTGCTTTAGCCGCCAAACATGTCGGCCAGGGCGGCTACAAGAAAAAGGATGTCGATCAGCGCAGCCAAACACTCGCTGATCTGGTTGTAGCACGCTGGCCGATTGAGGGAAAAGCTGCCTAATTTGATGCGAAAAAGCGCCTTATCCCAGCCTGCTATACTCTTAGGCTTTGCTAGCAAACCCGCACCTGGCCTGATCCTGATCAGATCAATGTAAGTGCAAATTTTTGGATCGATTCATCAATGACAACCATTCGCGTAAAAGACAACGAACCCTTCGACGTGGCACTGCGCCGCTTCAAGCGCACCATCGAAAAACTCGGCCTGCTGACTGACCTGCGCGCCCGTGAGTTCTACGAAAAGCCAACGGCTGAGCGCAAGCGCAAGAAGGCTGCCGCCGTCAAGCGCAACTACAAGCGCATCCGCGCCATGCAGTTGCCCAAGAAGCTGTTCTAATTCAAAACCGCCTTTTTGGCAGTTCCAGCCCGCAAGAGGACGCTCTGCGGGCTTTTTGCTTTTTTGGGGCGGCTTTTTTTGCGCCGCACCCGATTTTTCTTTCTCACGCATCCCTTCAGGAGCCCATCATGACCCTCAAAGAACAGATCACCGAAGACATGAAAACCGCCATGCGCGCCAAGGACAGCGAGCGCCTGGGCACGATCCGCCTGCTGCTGGCCGCCATCAAGCAAAAGGAAGTCGATGAGCGCGTGGTGGTCGATGACGTGATGGCTGTCGCCATCGTGGACAAGCTGATTAAACAGCGCAAGGATTCGATTGAAGCGTTTGAAAAAGCCCAGCGCCAGGATCTGGCCGACAAGGAAGCGGCCGAACTCGTGGTGCTGCAAGCCTACCTGCCCGAGCGCCTGAGCCTTGAGGAAGTCAGCGCCGAAGTCAAAGCCATCGTGGCTGCGCTGGCCGCCGATCTGGGCCGCGCCGTGACGCCCGCCGACATGGGCAAAGTCATGGGCGCCGTCAAAACCCAGCTGGCCGGCAAGGCCGACATGGGCCAAGTCTCGGCGGCGGTGAAGGCCGCGCTGGCGGGCTAAAAATCAAGAACCGGCCACCTTCATCCGGTTCACCAGGATCGAGCCCACGGTCTTGGCGCCGTAGTTGTAGGTGTCGGCGCCCACGGCCTCGATGCCCAGCAGCATGTCTTTCAGATTCCCGGCAATGGTGATTTCTTCCACCGGAAAGGCGATTTCGCCGTTTTCCACCCAGTAGCCCGAGGCGCCGCGTGAATAGTCGCCGGTCACGTAGTTCACGCCCTGGCCCATCAGCTCGGTGACAAACAGGCCCGTGCCCAGCTTGCGCAGCATGGCGTCCAGATCGTCGCCGGCCTTGGTCTTGCGGCTGGTCAGCGTCAGGTTGTGCGAGCCGCCCGCGTTGCCCGTCGTGCGCATGCCCAGCTTGCGCGCCGAATAGGTGCTCAAAAAATAACCCTGCACGCGCCCGGCTTCCACCACCTGGCGGGCGCTGGTCTTGACGCCTTCATCGTCAAACGGCGCGCTGCCCTTGCCCTTGAGCACAAACGGGTCTTCGTGGATGTCGATGTGCTTCGGAAAAACCGTCTTGCCCAGGCTGTCGAGCAAAAACGTGCTCTTGCGGTACAGCGCCCCGCCGCTGACGGCCTGCACAAAGCCGCCCAGCAGCCCAGCCGCCAGCGGCGACTCAAACAGCACCGGGCATTCAGTCGTCGCAATCTTGCGGCCCTTCAGGCGCGCCAGGGCGCGTTCGGCGGCGTAGCGGCCCACGGCTTCGGGCGAGGCCAGCTCGGCGGCGTCGCGCATCGAGCTGTACCAGGCGTCACGCTGCATGTTCTTGCCCTTGCCCGCAATGGGCGCGACCGAAATGCTGTGGCGCGAACTGGCATAGCCGCCCCGGAAACCCGTGGTGTGCGCGGTGAAAAAATGGCTTTGCTGCGCCGACACGCCCGCGCCCTCGCTGTTGGTGATCAGGCGGCTCGTTCCCAGCGCTGCCGCCTCGCAGCGCAGCGCCAGTACCGCCGCTTCTTCGGACGTGACGGCCCAGGGGTGAAACAGGTCCAGCGCCGGGTAGTCGCGGGCAATGTCCTGCTCGTCGGGCAGGCCCGAGGTTTCATCTTCGGCGGTGAAACGGGCAATGTCGTAAGCCGCCTGCACCGTCTGCGCAATCGCCGCTTTGGAAAAATCGCTGGTGGCCGCATTGCCGCGCTTTTTGCCGACATAGACGGTGATGCCCAGCGACTTGTCGCGGTTGCGCTCGACCGATTCCAGCTCGCCCTTGCGCACGCTCACCGACAGGCCGCAGCCTTCGGACGCTTCGGCCGCCGCATCGGTGGCGCCGAGTTTTTTGGCGTGGCCCAGCGCGGTATCGACCAGGTCTTCAAAAAAGTCGCGGTGGTAGCTGAAACCGGCTTCGGGCTGGCTGGTTTTGACGCTGGAAGCGCTGCGGGACGAACGGGAAGGAGATTTTTGGGTCATAGTGGCTATGATACTGACCTGCCGTTCACGGCGATGAAATTCGCCCAAAAGCCGCAGCGCGCTGCCCGCCGGACGGCCCGCATCTTCCGCGCCGTGAACACTGCCCGCTAATGTCTGCGTATCATCCGGACACGCCAAGCCCCCTTTAACCGAAGCGCAACGCTGGCGCCTGAGCCAGCGCCCTTCACGCCCCTGCCCGAACCGGCGGGGCTTGCCCGAAAATACACCCCATGAACAACAAAACCCCCAAGCCGATCAAAGGCTACTGGTCCAATGGCCGCTTCGTAAAACCCGAAGAAATCGCCCTCGAAGAAGTCGGCCCGCCGAGCAAGACCCAGCTCAAAGCCGAAGCCGACGAAAAGCAGGCGCTGGGCGAAGCGCTGCTGACCCTGCGCGCCGACCTGATCGCCCGGCTCGATCTGCCCAACAAGCTGCTCGACGCCCTGAAAGAAGCCAAGCGCATCACCCACTTTGAAGGGCGCCGCCGCCAGATGCAGTTCATCGGCAAGCTGATGCGCCCGCTGGACATCGAGCCGATCCGCGCCGCCATCGACGAGCAGGCGAACGGCTCGGCCGACCTGACGCTGGCGCTGCACCTGGCCGAGCAGTGGCGCGACAAGCTCATTGCCTCCGACGAGGTGCTGGCCCAGTGGATGACCGATTACCCGGACACCGATTCGCAGCAATTGCGCGCCCTGATCCGCCAGGCGCGCAAGGACATCGCCAAGCCCGAAACGCCGGGCGAAGCGCCACGCCACGGCAAGTCTTACCGCGAGATTTTTCAATTGGTGCGCCAGGCCATGAAGGAAGGCCCGGCAGCATGAGTGGCAAACTGAGCGCCGCTGATGCCGTCAGCGCGCCTCACGACGCCGTCAAAATCGGCATCGTTTCGGTCAGCGACCGGGCTTCGAGCGGCGTCTATGAAGACAAAGGCCTGCCCGCGCTGAAAGACTGGCTGAGCCGCGCACTGCGCAACCCCATCATCTTTGAAGCGCGCCTGATTCCCGACGAGCAGGCCACCATCAGCGCGGCGCTGATCGAGTTGGTGGACGCAGGCTGCGCGCTGGTGCTGACCACCGGCGGCACCGGCCCGGCGCTGCGCGACGTGACGCCCGAGGCGACGCTGGCTATCGCCCACAAGGAAATGCCCGGCTTTGGCGAGCAGATGCGCCAGATCAGCCTGAAATTCGTGCCGACGGCGATTTTGTCGCGCCAGGTGGCGGTGATCCGGGGCAGCAGCCTGATCCTGAATCTGCCCGGCCAGCCCAAGGCGATTGCCGAGACGCTGGAAGGCCTGAAAAACGCGGCGGGCGAGTCAGTGGTGCCCGGCATCTTTGCCGCCGTGCCGTACTGCATCGACCTGATTGGCGGGCCATATCTGGAAACCGACGACGCGGTGTGCAAAGCGTTTCGGCCCAAGAATGCGCAGCGGCCACAGCCGGGCTGATGCACGTCTAACGTTCAAGCTGAGGGTTCGCCCTGATGCCAAGAGTCGCGCATTGGGAGCACGCCTTCCGCTATTTTTTTTCAGCTTGAATGCGCGAGTTCAGTGCCTCGGCCTGAGCGTTCAAGCGCGTCAGACTTTGGCTATGCTGCCAGTCTGGATTTTCTTTTTTCATGCGGGCCATCCTTGCCTGCAATTCAGCGTTATCCGCTGTCAGGCGCTTCACATCATCTCCGCGAGCATATGGATACCCTGCGGGTTCCGATGAAAGTTGAGCAGAAGATGGATGGCTGAACGACTTTTGCATTTCCTTGGCGGAACGGTCCTGCGTCGGCACCAGCTTGATGGATGAGCCGGTCGTATTGTTCGGACAGGGAGATTGCTGGAATGATATGGCGCCATTGGATGACTGGCATTTGTAGGCTTGACTATGCGCGAGTGATGGCAGGCACACGACTACGATCACTATGGAAATCAGCTTTTGCGACATTTTGAGCTTCTCTTCGTAAAAAAGGGGACGGCTTGCAGGGACCTAATCGGGATAGGAAGAAGCCTCGCGGCCCCTCCCTCTCACACCACCGGACATACGGGTCACGTATCCGGCGGTTCAGCAGATTGAGTCGGCACGCTTGGCAACCATTGTGCCGGATCGGCACCATCGCAGCATGCGTGACAACCGGGGCATCATCTCTGGCCGCGCCAGCAACGCATTCACCCCAGCCCGCAAGCTCTCGCCCACAGGATGAAATTAGGTTGCATGGTGCCGCATTACAACGCCAATTCTTGCGTGACGCGGTCGAAGAACGCCTCCAGATCAATGTCCACCACCCAGCCGTATCCCTTGTCGGAGCGTGGCTTGGGCGTGATGCATCGCCTGGTGAGCGCTGCGTCCGGGCCGAAAACCGTAGCTGTGGGGGTGAAAGTGAACCTCCCACTGGCGTTGGACGACTTGGGCCAGCGCTTGCTGGATGCGCGCGGATGCCGGGCCAGTGCGCTTTGAGGTGGGCGCTGAGTTCATCGACGGTCATGCCGTCGATGCCCGGCGCGCCTTTGTTGCGCTTGACCCGCTCCAAGGCCCGTTTGAGGTTCTCTTTATCCAGAACCTCTGTCATCAGGGTTGAGATTGGCGATGATGGGGCGCTGCGGGGTTCTCCAGCGATGGGTTCATCCACCGGTGTTGCCCTCTGGGGCAACGGTGGTGGCGCCGCAGTTTTCAAGGTTCAGGCCTTCGGTGCGGGCCGCACCTACTATGCCTTCTGCTGACTTCTGCCCTGCGGTCAAAACCAGTTCCCCGGTCTTCAGTCGTTGTCGCTTTCGCATTAACGACACAGGGCAGATCTCCCGTGGTAAGACACGAATCCTTCCTCGCATAGACGCCGGATTTACAAAATGCATCCCATTTGCAGATGGAGGGCTTGGTGGTCACGTGCCCACTGGCCCCGGTTGCATCACGCCTCATATCCGGTTTTTGTTCATCGTCCCGCGATTTCGCCTTGGGGGGCCGAAGCACCCCGCCTCGCGGCGACGCACTTGCCCTTTGGCTAACCTTCGGCTCTGCGAATACCTGGTGCCGGGACTTTCACCCGACTGGATTCGTGCCATGCACGGCACACACGTTGAAATTCAGTGGGCGGCGAAGCCGATCCACTGGAATGCCGGGTTAGGACTTTGGTGCCAGAACAAGCACGGCTGGCACAACTCCGAAGTGAAAAGCGCGATAGCGCCACCACTACGGAAAGCATAGCAGCCAGCACAGGCAGGGCATGCGTTCGCGGTACCTTGGGCATGATGATTGGCATGGGTGACTGTATGAAAACCTAACGTTTGACTTCAGCGGCTGTTCATGGAATACCTCTTCACGATACCTTTGTCGTCAAAGAGAAGGACCAAAGTATTTCGGGTATAGCTCCTGCCTGAGAAAATAGTGACGACGGAAGACTCATAGGTCCACGTCTCTCCCGTATCGGTTAACACCACCTTGAGGCTCGCACCGAACATGGCTCGAACTTCATCCTTTGTGGTCTTTCCAGGGAAAATCTTCTTCGCTATTGTTTCCTCAGTTTGCCCCCAGAGCGAAGGATTCCCGGTAGCCTCGCCAATGGTTTTACCTTCCATCTGTTTCCGAAACTCAGGGTTTGCCTCTACGCTTGTCGGCACGCCTGTGCAACTGATCATGGCCAGCATGGCCGGCCCAAGTAGTAAGAGATATAGTTTTGTTTTCATTGGGTCTTTATTGGTCGATGCTTGGTGGATGCTTCCGCTGCGGGTGCTTGAGTTTCATTCCACCGCGTAGCGGTTTAGTTCAACGTTCTAAATAAGCGGCGGCGTAATTTTCAGAAACCTAACGTTGAAATTCAGTGGTTGCGTAGCAATCCACTGCAATGCCGGGTTAGGCCCTTACGGCCAGAACAAGCCCGGCTGGTATAACCTGATGGCGAAAAGAACGATAGCACCGACTAGCGCTACCTTTTTCGAAACAAATTTTAATAGCCGCTGGCATCACCAATAGCATCAACAAAATGCCAGAAATCAATTTCTAGTGTGCTATTTCTTGGGAATTTTAGAGTTCTCTCCAAATTAACCTCATTTGAAAAAATACAAAGCCCGTTATCACCGCCGGTCATGAAGTCAATTTCACCATTTTTGTTGAACGAAATTGAAACAACCGAAGGAGACATATAGCCAATGTAGTTAAGAGTGCAAAATGGTTCGAATATATGCAGCACTCGGTGACCTGCTTTTTCTCCGTATTGAATTGATAGTTCCTCAAACTCACCGAACTTTATCAACCCATTTATGACGTGAGTTAGATATTCGTACTCTCGTTTAGAAAATATGGTTTTCCATACTGGATGATCGTTTTTAGAAACAGATACTTGACTGATGATATCGCTCATAGCTTTTCCTATATCTAAGGGTAGATTCGTGCAGACTAACGTTGAAATTAACCGGCGCCCGCTTGCGGGCGTCCGGTTGAATGACTTGTTAGCAGTTGCCTGATTTTCTCTCCAAAGCACTGAATGGCTACATTTCTTGTAAGGCCGTTTCTGTTGACCATGAATGGAATAACTACAACAAGTGAGTCTTGCAGATTTTTACCCCAAAACATTTCCTTGCCCTCAATAGTCTCCTGATTGACAATCGAATCATCATCAAGAAACGCTCTCTTGAATTGTGGCAAATATGTTTTTCCAAGGCAGAGAATCAACTTCGGCTTTGAGTTTTCTGCCCATTTACGTATTTGCGACAACCTGTAATCCGTACTCCAGGCGAGATAATCGGATTTGGTTGAAAACCCGGTGATACCTGAAAACTCTTCAAGCCATCTACCATGACCTGTGTCTTTGAAGCCTATTGGGTGGAGGTTCATTTTGAAATATCCACGGCCTCCACGAACGAACGGCATAACTCTCTCTGAAAATTCTTTGTAATCTTTAACGCGGCCTCCATCTATAGCGGAAAGCAACTTCATGGTTTGCCAATTAAAAATATACGATAGGTTGTCTTGCCAATTATCGTAGCCTTGTGGTGGTGTTCTTACATCTTCACTGATATTTGACAACAGGGTTTTCGGGGTGTGGCCACCTCCCCACTCAATGCCACAAACCCAGACAGATGGACTTTGCTGACTGCCCAAGTCTCCGCCGTCACAGCCGGAATAACCGATACACCATTCTTTAAATAAATTCGCATTACGCTGATCTGTCATGGCTTATTTTTGATTGCTTGATATAGCTTAACAATTAGCATTTTTACTTTATCAATAAGCCAATTGGCGAACACCCCGCCAAGCTCCTCTGAATTATTTGCATCTTTGAATGATTTGACATTACTTCTGACAACCGATGATTCGTAGTGGCTTTTAACATTGCACTTTTCCTCCCGCCCATTGTTGTTCCATGTGACAGTATCATCAGGTGCTATCTTGACGCGCGCCCCATCTGATCTAGCAGATAGATCTTTTATAAATCTCCCATCGAGACGAAGTAACTGCACGCGACCGCTTTCGAGCAATACAACTATGAATCTATCGTTTGTGTCTGCATCAAGAAAATCCCCTCCTTTATCGGAAACAAGCCGCCCATCTTTTTTTATTATGAGTCGGCTATTTTTTACTTGAACTGTGGTGGCCATGACCGTCCCCTGTGACAAAACTGCTAACGTTGAAGTTCAGTGGTTGCCGAAGGCAATCCACTGCAACGACGGGTTAGAACACTATTTTAAAAACTATTGTTAGCACAACCAGATTATTGTTTTAATCCGAAATTTTTTTCTCCCAACATCTTTTTCCTTTCAATTTCTCTTATTTCGTCTAGATATGTACTTAACAACTTTTGACCCTCATTTGTATGTGCTACCAGCATAATCTTTGAAAGCCTGTCATCATCAGGTTCCAAAAAAATATACTGTTTTACCCTGTTTTCCAATTCTTCGTTAAATTCTCTTATTATTTCTTGATGAATAATATGCTTAATAAATTTTTTTCTAGTATATTTATAAATATAAAAAATTAACCAAATGAAAAATAATGTTCCTGTAAAAATAATAATCATGCCGTTGCCTTCTGTATTTATTGTGATGTAACTTGAAAGCTACCTAACCATGAAATCATCGCAGCCTAAACCAAAGCGCGATAGCGCCAGCACAAGGTAACGCACCATTGAAAGCACAGGCAGGGCGTGCGCTACGGGCACCTTGGGCATGAACTTTGGCATGTGTGACTTTTGCAAACCTAACGAAAACAGTTAAGCGACGCGATGTGAAGCATCGTTGTTCGCTTGAACGAAGGGTTCTGCGTCGTTGGTGCGGCGGTCAAGCAAAGCCATATTTTTAATTCGCAAGGGTGAATCAAGAACTGCACCAGTAGGGCTGC
>JBBRWN010000009.1:0-104733 GCA_038249155.1 Burkholderiales bacterium
GAGTGGTAGTTCAGTTGGTTAGAATACCGGCCTGTCACGCCGGGGGTCGCGGGTACGAGTCCCGTCCGCTCCGCCAGTATTGAAACCCTTGCATCTCTCTGAGATGCACGGGTTTTTTTGAGAAAGTTTCCAGGTTAAGACCCCATCGTCTAGAGGCCTAGGACACTACCCTTTCACGGTAGGTACCGGGGTTCGAATCCCCGTAGGGTCGCCAGATTTCTTCGCTGCAAAGCGAAGAGAAAAAGCAACAAGTTGTTAAGCACTTGGCTCGCAAGAGCAAACGCTTGACTACCAGGAGTGGTAGTTCAGTTGGTTAGAATACCGGCCTGTCACGCCGGGGGTCGCGGGTTCGAGTCCCGTCCGCTCCGCCAGTCTTGAAAACCGTTGCAAATTTTTTGATTTGCAACGGTTTTTTTATTTCCGCGCCCCGATTGTGGATTTTGTTGCCGGAGCCGCGACCTTGCTGGTGCTGGCTTTGCGCGGTTTGGCAGCGGGTTTTGCCGCCTTCGCTGGCGGGGAAACTTCAGCCATCTCCAGGCCGAACACATCGGCCAGCAGCGCATCGTCGAGCACCTTGCCTTTGGCCGGGCGCTGGCCCGCAGGCGTCAAGCCCGCGCCGACCTGATCGACCAGATCCTTGACCTCCACCTGGCGCAGCTTGAACAGCAGCTCGGGCTGGGCGTCCAGCCGCGCGCCTATGCCGTAGAGCACGGCGGCCACATGCTTGCACATATAGGCGCCATCCGGGCAGCTGCATTTAAACTTGATTTCTCCCGGCGCCGGAAAAAGCCCGCTGCCAGGTTTGGACAGGCGCGTCATTACGGCGCTGGACAGCTTGCCCTGCAGCAGCTCGACCAGCGAATCAATCGAGCTGGCGCAGTCGGCGCAGAGGGTTTTCCATTGTTTGTCGGGCACTGCCGTTACGCTGGCGCTGACTTTGTACAGACTCGAACCCATCACCTGCGCCTGCACCGCGCCGGGCGTGATCTGCAGGTCAATCACCGAGCCGTTGCGCACATAGGTGCGCCCGCGCGGCAGGCGGCTTTCATAGTCGCTGTAGTTTTCCAGGTTCTCGCACCAGGCTTTGCCCCAGAAGGTCTTGGCGATGGCGCCGCGAAAAGGCGCAATCGGCGTCAACACGGCGCCCGCTTTTTTGGCCTTGGCCGCCATTTTTTCGGCCTTGGCGCGCCGCTCGGCGACTGGCACATAAGGTTTCCATCCGTAGTCGTAGCTCATGGTTTGGCCTTTGAATGGTTAATTTTCCTGGGCGGCGTGGATGTCCAGCCGCACCAGATTCAGCAGGTCGCTGTCGCTCATTTCGGTCAGCAGCAGCTCGGCGCCGCCTTCGAGCACATCGGTGACCAGTTGCTGCTTGGATTCGATCAGCTGGTCGATGCGGTCTTCGACGGTGCCCCGGCAGATGAATTTATGCACCAGCACATTGCGCTGCTGGCCGATACGAAACGCCCGGTCCGTCGCCTGATTTTCGACGGCCGGATTCCACCAGCGGTCAAAGTGAATCACATGCGAGGCTGCCGTCAGATTCAATCCGGCGCCGCCGGCCTTGAGCGAGAGCACAAAAAACGGCGTCTGCTCGTCTTCCTGAAAGCGCCTGACCAGTTCGCGGCGCTTGGCCACCGGCGTGCCGCCGTGCAAAATTAGCCCTTCGCGGCCAAAAACAGCGCCTAAAAAGGCCGCCAGCGGTTCGGTGGTTTCGCGGAACTGGGTAAAAACCAGTAATTTTTCCTGCCGCGCCGCAATCACCTCGGCCAGCTCGCGCAGGCGGGCGAACTTGCCGCTGTCTCCGGCGCTCCAGGCCGCATTGCCAAGCCATTGCGAGGGATGGTTGCAGATCTGCTTGAAGCGCATCAGGAAGGACAGCACCACGCCCTTGCGCGCAATGCCTTCTTCGGCGGCCCGCAGCGCGTCTTCCAGTTCGTTGACCGATTGCTGGTAGAGCGCGGCCTGGGCCGGGCTCAGGTGGCACCAGGCCTTGAGTTCGGTCTTGTCCGGCAGGTCGCTGATGACCTTTTTGTCCGTCTTCAGGCGGCGCAGGATGTAGGGCTGGACGAGGGCGCGCAGCGGGCCGAAATGCTGGGTCTTGGCGAGCCGTTTGGTGAATTTGGCAAACACCTTGTCCGAGCCGAGCAGGCCGGGATGGGTGAAATCAAAGATCGACCACAGATCGGACAGGCGGTTTTCCACCGGCGTGCCGGTCAGTGCAATGCGCGACTGGGCATTTAACTTTTTGACCTGCCGGGTTTGCTTGGCGCCGGGATTCTTGATCGCCTGCGCCTCGTCGATGACGGCCAGGCGCCAGTCCATTTTTTCCAGCACCGGCTGGCGCAGCAGCGAGCCGTAGCTGGTGATGACCAGATCAGCTTCGGCCAGTTGCGCCGCATTCAGCGCCTTGAAATCGGCGGCGCTCATGGCCGAAGGGTGGGCAGTCAGCAGCCGCAGGCCGGGCGCAAAACGCTCGGCTTCTGCCGCCCAGTTGCCCAGCAGCGAGGCGGGCGCGACCAGCAAGCTGGGGCAGCTGGGGCCGGTGCTTTCGCGTTTGAGCACCAGCAGCAAGGAGAGCACCTGGATGGTTTTGCCCAGCCCCATGTCGTCGGCCAGGCAGGCGCCCAGCCCGAGCCGCGTCAGCAGATACAGCCAGCGCACGCCCGCCTGCTGGTAGGGGCGCAGCGTGGCTTTGAGTTCCGGCCCCGGATCGACCTGCGCCAGTCCCTGCGGCTGGCGCAGGCCCGTCAGCGTTTGCGCCAGCCACGGGCCAGCCACCAGTTTCGACCAGTCGGCGCTGGCCGCCGCGTCGTCCCCGTTCTCGTCGAGGGACGCACCGGCCAGCAGGCGCATCGCCTGGGCAAACGGCAGGCCATTTTCCGCCGCCTCGCCGATGGCCTTGAAGCGCTCCAGCAGGCGGCGGATGGCTTTTTGATCGACCTCGACCCAGCGCCCGCGAATCAGCTGCAGGCCGTCGCTGTTTTTCAGCAGCGCCTCAATTTCGGCCGCATCCAGCGTTTCGCCGTCCAGCGACACCGCCATGCTGAAGTCGAGCAGCGCCGCCTGGCCCAGCAGCGAGGGCGGTTTGGCCCCGATGCTGGCCTGAACCAGCGGGCGCGCCGGGCGGCCCGACTTCCACACGCCGGGCGTTCTGACGACGATGCCAGCGGCTTCGAGCCGGGGCAGATCGACCAGAAAGCGGCAGGCTTCGGGCGCGCTCCAGCGCAGCGGGTGATAAATGTCGCCAGCGGCCAGCATCTCGCGCAGCCAGTCGCAGTCCTCGGCGGCGCGCTGCACCGGCAGCAGCAGCGACAGCAACTGCGCGCGGCTGCGGCTGTCGGAAAACTCTTTCAGCGCCTGCGACAGCGGCTGATGCTGGGCCTTGCCGTGCGCCGACAGGCGGGCGCTATAGGTGGCCAGAAAGGCGAAAGGCGCGTCCGGGTCTTTGCGGTTTTCGGCCAGGTTGAAATGCACCCGGCCGACCAGATTCCAGGCCGGATGGCGCGCGCTCAGAAAAGCCTGCAGCGGCGTTTGGGCGGCGGCCAGTTCGGCGCGCAGCGCGGCGTCCAGCGCCTGCCACAGCGCGGCCAGCAGTTCCGGCGTCAGGTATTCTGCCCCCATCATCGGCGGGGCATCGGCAATCAGGGCGTTGAAATCTTCGGCGGGCGGCGCGGCGACGGCGATGTCGCCGCCCTCG
This sequence comes from Burkholderiales bacterium, assembly GCA_038249155.1. GTDB lineage: Bacteria > Pseudomonadota > Gammaproteobacteria > Burkholderiales > Burkholderiaceae_C > Polaromonas. The sequence continues at coordinate 3,701 of JBBRWN010000009.1, forward strand.
GGTGTGGCGCACAGGGCCGCGACGTAGCGGGCGGCCAGGTCGCGCCACCAGGTCCAGGCAGGCGGCAGGCTGCGCCCGACTTGCGTGCTTCCCAGCCACAGCAGGCCATGCGCGCCGCCCGGCGCGAAGGCCGCCGTCAGGGCCAGGCTGAGTTCAGCAGGCAGCGGCGGCGCATCATCCTGCAGGACGGCCAGCAGGTGGCCTAGCGGCGTGAATTGCGGCGCCAGGGTGTTGGAGGCGTTCAGGGGCGTCATGTATTTTTGGGGGCTTGCAGGGTTTTATCGGGGCAAGGGCGCTGGGGTGCCGGGGCGAGCGTTATTTTGTAGGCACGTCTGGCGTTATCAAGGCCTGCCGGGTCAGTTTTTCGCTCTGGATATCATGGCGCAGGGCATGAACCTCGTCGCGCAGATAGCTGATTTCGCGCATCAGTTCACGCTCTATGGGGCGTACTTCGGCCTCCTCGACATCTTTTTCGACAAAAATGGCCGACAAGGAAGCCGTCGTCAGCGACAGCACGGCCAGCCCCAGCATCACCACGATCACGGCAAATCCGCGCGATGCGTGGGTGCTGGGCACCATGTCGCCATAGCCCACGGTGGCCGCCGTGGTGAAGGCCAGCCACAGGCCGTCCGCAATCGTCTTCACATTCGGGTCCAGCAGCCAGAATCCGACGCCGCCGAGCAACAAAATTACGCCGCAGAGAATCAGTGAATAGATCACCCCTCTGCGGGCAATATGCATTTTTTTATGGCGTTGGTTCTTGAACATGGAAAAGGCGCTGCGCAGGGTGAAGGGGGCTCTGATTATGGTGCCGTCGCGTTGTCGCTTGCGAGACGGCGGCACGCGTGCCAACGTGTCAGACGCCAAGCCAGATGGCTTATCGTAGCGGCCCGGGGCGGGCCGGTTTCAGATCGTCCTAAGATTGGCGGCTTAGTATTAAGTCTCCAAGCCGCTGCAAAGGGTAGCGGCCAGAGGACAGTCATTGAAGGAATAGGCATGAAAAAGAACAAGAACTTTCACGCAGCGGCACTGGCGTTCGCGGTGCTGCTGGCAGCCTGCGGCAGCGGCTCGGTTCAGGCCAGCAACCTGAGTGAAAAAGCGGTTTGCAGCGTGCTACCCGGCCAGACTTGGCTGGGAGAGACAAAAATCAAGGAGATATTTGGCGCCAGCGAGTATCTGGCCGTGGAGTTCAAGGTCTCGGCCGCGAACTGCTACGAGTTCCATGCCATCAAGAAAAATGGCGACGTAGTGGAGGCTTATTACCACCCCGTCACCGGCGCAGTCGTCGAGCATGAAGTGCTGCTTCATAACGGGGGCGCGGTCCTTGTAGATGGCATTCCAGGCGCGGCCAGTGCGGCGACGCCGGCCAGTGCGGCCCACGCGCATCCTGACAAAGCGCCCGTTTCTGCGCCGGGCCTGGCGGTTTATTGACGGCGTGGCGCCGGTGAAAACAGTTACCTTCAGACTTCCCTAAGCTGAGCCGCTTAATCTTGCCGCCAGAGCGCTGCAAGGGTGTGACGCTCACGGTCTAACGAAGGAGCGGGTATGAAAAACAGCAGCGTATTTCAGGCGGCAGTGTTGGCGTTCGGCTTGGTGCTGGCAGCTTTGGGGGCCAGCACTGCTCAGGCCGACATCCTGGCCAAACCTGTCGTGTGCAATGTGCAGCCCGGCCAGAAGTGGCTGGGCGAGGAGAAGATCAAGGCGATCTTTGGCGCGAGCGAGTATCTGGATGTGAAGTTTAAAACTTCCAAACTGCAGTGCTACGAGTTTTACGCCATCAAGAAAAACGGCGATGTGGTCGAGGCCTATTACCACCCGGTAACCGGAGACCTCATCAAGCGCAATTTGATTCCCCACGCAGCGGCGGCGCGGCCTTGAGGAGTTGGCACATCAAAACAGCGCCTGATGCTCGCGGCAATAGGCGACGCCGCCAAAGCGTTTGGCGTTGTTCCAGCAAAACTTGCCTTCGGCAAAGCTGATCTTGGCCGCGCAGTGGGCGCAGATCAGGCGTTTTGCAGACTCTTCTGCTGGAGCGGCGACGGGGCCGGCTGCAGGCGCTTTGGTCGGGGGCGGACGAGGCGCTGGATGGCTGGCTGGCGTGGGCGCGGAAAACACCGGCGCGGGCGCCACGGGTTGAGCCGGTTTTTTGGGCAGCATGAAATCGGGCAGTGCGAGCAAATCCGCCGGGCGGTGCTGGCGCATCAGCTTTTCGCCACATTCCTTGAGGGTGTCGATGCTGCGCATGTTCAGGGCGCTTTTGAACAGCGTGCCGACGCCGATTTGATCGACAAAACTCTTGTGCCAGCTGGGAAACTGGTCGGATTTGATCACGTTGCGCGTGTCAAAAACCTTGGTCGCCGGGCGCTCGATGATGGCCTTGGGATGGAGCATCACCACATGGTAAAAATTGAGCTGCTTTTGCGTGCGGCCCACGATATCGAGGCGTTCGAGCAATTTGCACAGCGCCCGTTCGTGGCGCAGGCTTTGCTCAATCGGTGAGGGAATGCCAAAGCGTCTGCCGCTTTCGTACTCGGCGGTAAATTCGCCCCGGTCATTGATGACCAGGTTGCAGGCGTAGTTTTTAGTTTCAAGCAGATAAATGCCCAGCATCTTGTTGATGATGAGGTGATCAATCTGCGCAACCTCGTCATCGATGACAAATCGCAGGTCGTGCAGGATGATGTGGTTTTCACTGCCCTTGAAATAGTGGTCCAGGTAGTACGCCGATTCGCGCTCGCCCTCAATGCCTTTTTTCAGGCGCATCAGCTCGTCATGTAGCCAGTTCTTCTGAAAGGTGTCGAGCGCTGGCGAGCGTTGCAGCGCTTCGAGCAAGGCCACGCGTTTTGATTTGTCATCGGCGGATTTCAGTAGCATCTCATTTCCCTGGAGTTTTTTTGATTTTTTGAAACTGGCCGTCGGCATGGCACAGCGGCGCACTTGGCGTGAAAGGATCAGCGGATCAGCGCGCCAGCAAGCCATTGACCGGCTGCAAATCCGCCGCGCTCAGGCTGCCGCTGGCCTGGCGCAGGCGCAGGCCGCCGAGCAGCACGTTGTAGCGCGCCTGCGCCAGGTCGCGCTTGGTCTGGAACAGCTGGCTTTGCGCGTTCAGCACGTCGATGTTGATGCGCACGCCGACCTGGTAGCCCAGCTGGTTGGCTTCGAGCGCGCTCTGGCTGGACAGCTCGGCCGCTTCCAGCGCCTTGACCTGGCCCTGGCCTGATTGCACGCCGAAGAAGGCGCTGCGGGTGGCCTGGGCCACGCTGCGGCGCGCGCCTTCGAGGTCGCTTTGGGCCTTGTCGCGCAGCGACAGGGTTTCCTTGACGCGGTTCTGGATGGCAAAACCGGCAAACAGCGGCAGGTTGAACTGCACGCCAATCGTGCTGGTGTTGGCGCGTGACGAGAGGCCGCTGGGCGCCGTGGTCGCCGGGTTGCGCGTGACGTTGTAGCTGGCGTTCAGGTCCAGCGTCGGCTTGTGGCCCGCTTCGGCCTTGGTGACTTCGAGGTCGGCAATTTCGACGCCGCTCTTGGCCTGGCGAATTGCCGGGTGCAGGGTTTCGGATTGCTGCACCCACGCATCGGCGTCGGCGGGCAGCACCGGCGGCAGTTTCACCGGGGCCAGCAGCGGCCGGGGCTTGGCTTCGGTGAGGCCGACGAGCTGGTCGAGAGCGATTTTTTTCACGCGCAGGTCGTTGTCGGCGGCGATTTCCTGGGCGCTGACCAAGTCGAAGCGGGCCTGCGCCTCGCGGCTGTCGGTGACGGTGGAGGTGCCAACTTCAAAATTGCGCTTGGCCGAGGCGAGCTGCTCGGCGACGGCGGCTTTTTGCGCTTTGACGAAGGCCAGCGTGTCCTGCGCGGCCAGTACGTCGAAATAGGCCTGGCTGGTGCGCACGATCAAGTCCTGTTCGGCGGCTTCGAGCTGGGCTTTGGCCAGATCGAGCTGCTTTTTGCCTTGCGCGTAGCTGGCCTGGTTGGCGGGCCGGTACAGCGGCTGGCTGGCGCTCAGGGTGGCGTTTTGGGTGTTGTAACTGGTGTTGACGGCGGGCTGGCTGACATCCATCCCGACGCGCGCGGCGCCCGCCGACAGCGCGGCGCTGGGCAAAATACCGGCTTTGGCCTGGTCGGCGCGGGCGACATTGGCGTCGTACTGCAGCCGGGCCGACTGGTAGGTGGCGTCAAAAGCGCGGGCCGAGTCGTACAGCTCGACCAGACTTTGCGCCTGGGCCAGCGGGGCCGCGCCGAGCAGCGCCAGACTTATGGCGATGACAGACCTGGGCAAGGCCAGCTTGGACGGGAAAGGGGCTGGCTGTTGTTTGGGGTGCGTTGTCATCGAGAAGTCCTGCGAGGTTGTGAAGAATCGGGAGGAAGGCGCCGGGCAACCCTTGCGCCGCACGCCATCGACTGGCCTGCGCGGCTGGCGGCCGGGCCTCAGCTCAGTAGCGTGGCACCGTCGCGTCCACCTGCTGCGACCAGGCGTCAATGCCGCCTTGCAGATTGACCACGTCGGCAAAACCGCTTTGTGTCAGGTAGGTGGCCACTTGCAGGCTGCGCATGCCGTGGTGGCACAGGCAGGCAATCGGGTGGTCGATGCCGTGAGTCGCCTGCAACTGAGCGAGCCGCTCGGGAATCTCGCGCATTGGAATGGTCACGAGCGTGAAGCCGTCTTCCTTAATAGAAGCGATCTGGCGCTCTGAGAGTTCGCGCACGTCCAGCACGACGGGCAGGGTGCCGGGCGCGGCAGTCGCTGCGGCGCTGTCGCGCCAGGCGGCGAAACGCGAGAGGGGAAGTTGGGCAATCATGGGTGAGCTTCTCGGGGTTGGGGGCGCTTAGAACAAAAACTTGGATGGCTCGGGGAAGTTTTGCAGCCGGGGCGCGACGGTGTCCCAGGCTTGCGTGGTGCTCCAGGCGCTCTGGCTGACGCGAGTCATCAGCGTGGCGCGCATCACCGGCTGGCTGCCGACGATGGCGCTCAGGCGCCCGCCGACTTTCAGCTGCTCCAGCAGCGCGGCGGGCACTTCGGCCACCGAGCCGCTCAGCACGATCACATCAAACGGGCCGCGCAGCGCGCCGTTGCCGGACACGGCTTCGGCCAGATTGGCAGCGCCATCGCCCTGGCGCACTTCGGCGTTCGCGATACCGGCTTTTTGCAGGTTGCGGCGGGCGGTTTCGACCAGTGCGGGGTCGATTTCCAGCGTGATGACCTGCTGGGCGCGGTGCGCGAGCAGCGCGGCCATGTAGCCGGAGCCGGCGCCGATTTCCAGCACTTTTTCATGCTTTTGCACGGCCAGGTCTTGCAAAATGCGCGCTTCGATTTTCGGCGCCAGCATGCACTGGCCGGGGTTGGTGTGTGGCGGCAGCGGAATTTCCATGTCGGCAAAGGCCAGGTCCTTGCAGGCGGGCGGCACGAAGTCTTCGCGGCGCACCACGGCCAGCAGGGCAAGAATCTGGCTGTCGAGCACATCCCAGGGGCGGATTTGCTGCTCGATCATGTTGAAGCGGGCTTGTTCGTAGTTCATGGCGGACTTTGGTGGTTGGGCGTGAAATAAAAAGAGGGGTGATAGGCCTGTGTCAGGCGCAACTTTTGATTTTAGACGGGGCCGCCCGCGCCAGCCTGACGGGTTTTGCCGCTGAACTTGCGCTTGAGCCACTGCGCCAGATCGTCCAGGTAGCAGTAGGTGACGGGCACGACCACCAGCGTCAGCAGCGACGAGGTGATGACCCCGCCAATCACCGCCTGGCCCATAGGCGCGCGCTGCTCGGAGCCTTCGCTCAGCGCAAAAGCCAGCGGCACCATGCCGAAAATCATCGCCAGCGTGGTCATCAAAATCGGGCGCAGCCGCACTTTGGCGGCCAGCAGCAGGGCGTCAGCGCGCTCCATGCCGTCTTCGCGCATGCGAATCGCGAAATCGACCAGCAAAATGGCGTTTTTCGTCACCAAGCCCATCAGCATGACGATGCCGATGACGGAAAACATCGACAGCGCCGAGCCAAACAGCAGCAGCGCCAGCACCACGCCGATCAGCGTCAGCGGCAGCGAAGTCATCAAGGCCATCGGCTGCAGAAAGCTCTTGAACTGGCTGGCCAGAATCATATAGATGAACAAAATCGCCATCACCAGCGCCGAGATGGCATAGCCAAAGGACTCGGCCATGTTTTTGGTCGAGCCGCTGAAGGCGTAGCGGTAGCCGGGCGGAAAGTTCACCGTGGCCAGCGCGGCCTTGATGTCCGCCGAGACTTCGCCGCCCGAGCGCCCATAGACGTTGGCATTGATGGCGACTTCGCGCGTCAGATCGCGCCGGTTGATCTGGTTCGGGCCGGTGCTTTCCTTGACGCGGGCGACCTGGCTGAGGTACACGATGCGCGCCGAGCCGTCGGCGTTGCTGCCCACGGTGGCGTTCATGAAGGGCAGGCGCGCCAGGTCTTGCGGCGCGTTGCGCGCATCGGGGGCGAGGCGCACGTTCACGTCGTAAGTCTGGTCGTCGGGGGCGCGCCAGTTGCCGACGGTTTGCCCGGCAATCAGGGTGCGCAGCGCCGCGCCAATCTGGCCCACGGACAGGCCGAGGTCGGAAGCGGCTTCGCGCTGGACTTCAATCTCCACCACCGGCTGGGCGGCTTTGCTGCTGGTGTCCAGATCGACCAGGCCGGGAATGCCCGCGATTTTGCCCATCACTTGCTGCGTCAGGCGCTCCAGCTCGTTCAAATCCGGCCCTTGCAGCGAGAACTCCACCTGCTTGTTGCCGCCGACCGGGTCGAGCAAGCCCGCGTGCGTCACGGTGATACCGGCGACGTTTTTGAGCCGCTCGCGCAGCGCGGCTGACATTTGGTCGGCGCTGCGCGCTCTGGCCTGGCGGTCCACCAGCCGCACGTAAAGGCTGGCGTACATTTTTCCCTGCGCGTTGCCGGTGTTGAGCGTAGCGACGGTGTATTTCACCTCGGGAAACTCGCGCAAAATCGTATCGACCTGGCGCGCCTTGGCTTCGGTGGCTTCGAGCGAGGAGCCGACGGGCGTGTAAAAATTCAGCGAGGTTTCGGAGAAATCTGCCTTGGGCACAAACTCCGTGCCGAGCAGCGGCACCATCACGATGCTCAAAATGAAAATCCCCAGCGCCAGCGCCAGCGTGCTGAGCTTATGCACCAGCGCCCAGCGCAGGATGTCCTGGTACGCGTGGCTCATGGCCTCGGTGGCGCGGTCAAACCAGCCGGTGACGCGGCCAATCGTCTTGTCGTAGAGCGTGACTGGCGCGCCGCGCTGGCCCTGCGTGTGAATCGACGGGTCGTGCCAGATGCTCGACAGCATCGGGTCGAGCGTGAAGCTGACAAACATCGAGATCAAGACGGCGGCCACGATGGTCACGCCGAACTCGTGGAAAAACTTGCCGATGATGCCGCCCATAAAGCCAATCGGCAAAAACACCGCGACGATGGAAAACGACGTGGCCATCACCGCCAGGCCGATTTCCTGCGTGCCGTCCAGCGACGCCTGGTACGGCGACTTGCCCATCTGCACATGGCGCACGATGTTTTCGCGCACCACGATGGCGTCGTCGATCAGCAGGCCCACGCACAGCGACAGCGCCATCAGCGTAATCATGTTGATGGTGAAACCGAACAGGTTCATGAACAAAAACGTGCCAATGATGGAAATCGGCAGCGTCAGCCCGGTAATCACCGTTGAGCGCCACGAGTTCAGGAACAAAAACACAATCAGCACGGTGAGCAGTGCGCCTTCGATCAGGGTGCGGCGCACGTTGTCCACGGCCACGCGGATCGGGCGGGCGCCGTCGGTAATCAGCTCCAGCCGCGCGCCGGGCGGCACCAGCGGCTGCAGGTCGGCGATGGCCTGGTTCAGCCCGTTGACGACTGAAATGGTGTTTTCATCCTGGGCTTTTTGCACCGTCAGCAGCAGCGTGCGCTGGCCGTTGTACAGCGCCAGCGTGTCGAGCTCCTGCGCGCCGTCGCTGACGCGGGCGACCTGGTTCACGGTAATCGCCGTGCCGCCCTTGCGCGCCACGATGATGCGGCCAAAGTCTTCCGGGCGCTTCATGCGGGCGTCGATTTTGACGCTGCGCTCCTGCGCCAGCGAGCGAATCGCGCCCAACGGCAGATCCTGGTTTTCGCTGCGCACGGCGGCCACGACCTGCTCGGCACTGATGCCAAGTGCCTCCAGCGCCTGCGGGTTCAGGTAAATGTTGATTTCGCGCTTGGTGCCGCCGACCAGCGTGACGGAACCGGCGCCGCGCACGTTTTCCAGGCGCTTTTTCAGCACCTGATCGGCCCAGTTGGTCAGCTCGATGGCGCTCATGGCGGAGCCGCCCGGTGCGGGGCTTGAGGCGGGCAGCACCGCCACCGACCAGATGGCGCGGCTGGACGGGTCAAAGCGCATCACGCGCGGCTCTTTGACCTCGTCGCGCAGGGTGGGACGGACGAGGGCGATTTTCTCGCGCACGTCTTCGGCGGCCTTGCGCCCGTCAATCGACAGCTGAAACTCGATGATGACGACCGACTGGCCCTGAAAACTGCGCGAGGTCAGCGTGTTCACGCCCGCGACGGAGTTGACGCCTTCTTCGATCTTTTTGGTGACTTCGCTCTCGACGATTTCGGGCGAGGCGCCGGGGTAGTCGGCGGTGACGACGACGATGGGAAAGTCGATGTTCGGGAACTGGTCCACCTGCATGCGCTGGTAGGAAAAGAGACCCAGCACGACGATGGCCAGCATGACCATCGTGGCAAACACCGGATTTTTAAGACTGACCTGGGTGAACCACATGCAGCAATTGCCTTTGACGAGGGGAAGGAGGCCGTTACAGGGCGGCGGCGCGGGAGGCGGTGGGCGCTGCTGGGGCTGCGGACGCCGGGGCGGGCGGCGCGGCCATCGGCGTCAGGCGCACCGCCGTGCCTTCGCTCAGGGCGCCGATGTGGCCGCGCACCACCAGCGCGCCTTCGGCCAGGCCACTGACGGCCACCAGCATTTCGCCCCCGGCTGTGCCGCGCACGCCCGGCGTGACGGTTTTGTGCGCCACCTTGCCGTTTTCAATCACCTGGACATAGGGCGCGGGCTTGTCGCTGCGCAGGCTGCTCAGTGGCACGGCCAGCAGCGCCGCCTGGGCCGTGCCCAGCGTGCCCTGCGCGAACAAGCCCTGGCGCAGGGCGGGCGCCGCGCCGCCGCCGGGATTTTCCAGGCGCAGGTAGGCCAGCACGCTGCGGCTGCCGGCCTGGGCGCTGGGGTTGATGCGCACGATTTTGGCGTTGATGCTTTGCGCGCTGCCTTCAATTTGCAGCTGCGCCGTCTGGCCGACGCGCAGCGCCAGCGACTCCTGCGCGCTGAAGCTCGCTTCAAGCTCTAACTGGCTCAGATCGACGATCTCGACAATTTTGCTGTCGATGGCGACGCGCTCGCCGTTTTGGGCCAGCCGCTGCGAAACCTGCCCGGCAATGGGTGACTTGAGCACCGTGTCTTCCAGCGATTTGGCCGCCACGTCAGCGCCTGCTAGCGCGGCTTGGTACGCGGATTTAGCCGCATTCAGATTGAACTGGGAGGTGTCCAGCGCGGTTTTGGAAATGAAGCCCTGCTTGACCAGCGCCTGGTTGTTGTCGTACTGGCGCTGGGCGGCGTCGGTCTGGGCTTTGGCCGATGCCGCCTGCTCTTTGGCCTGGCGCAGGCGGGCGGCGTAGTCGCCGGGCTCGATGCGGGCAATCACCTGACCGGCCTGGACGCTGTCGCCTTCGCGCAGCGTCAAGCCCTGCAGCTCGCCCGCGACCCGCGCCTTGATGACGGCGGAGTTGACGGCCTTGAGCGCGCCGGAAATCGCCAGCCCCTGGGTCAGCTCGTACACCTGCGCCTTGATCAGGTCGCTGTCGGCCAGCTCCACCTGGGCGGCGGGCGGGGCGGCGCTGGCCGCCAGCAGCGCCTGCTGCTGGTCCTTGCGCGCCGACAGGGTGCGCAGCACGGCGCCCACGAGCAGCGCCACCACGAGCAGGGCCACAGCCCCTTGAGTCCAGCGTTTCATATTTTTTTAGTCTTTCGGGAGGGTGCGGCGGCCGGGCCGGGCGCAGCGCTCAGGCCGTGCAGCAGGACGGATAGTTGGGAGGCGATGTATTTTTCCGGCTCCAGCGCCTGCGGGTCGGGCACGCAAACGCCGCTGGAGTGGCGCGACAAAATCAGGAAAATCATCGGCGCGATCAGGCTGTAGGCGGCGTAATCCATGTCCAGCGGGCGAAACTCGCCCCTGTCCACGCCGCGCTGCAAAATCCGGCGTATCAGCGTCTGGCCGGGCTGGACGACTTCCTGCTGGTAAAAAGCGGCAATCTCGGGGAAGTTGCCCGCCTCGCACAGCATCAGCTTGGTGATGCCCGACGCGGGCGTGGCGCCGACCAGACTCCACCAGCTGTTCAGGCAAATGCCCACCATCTCGGCGCTGCTGCCCTCGAAAGCGTCAAACAGGCTGTTCCACTCCTTGAAATGGCCGGAAATATTCTGGCGCACCACGGCCTTGAACAGCTCTTCCTTGTTCTGGAAATACAAAAACAGCGTGCCCTTGGAGACACCGGCGCGGGCCGCGACTTCTTCGACCTTGGTGGCGGCAAAGCCTTTTTCGACAAACAGCGCCAGCGCCGCGTCCAGCAATTCGCCCGGACGCGCCTCTTTGCGCCGCTCACGCTTGGCGACGGCGGCTTTGACGGGGCAACAAAATAATTTGGCAAGGGACATGGTTACTGACTCACTGGTTAGTAATGTAGCGTCTCGTCTGGCGGGCGTCAACCGCACCGGTGCGGCGGCGGCCTTAAACGTTAATCAGCCGCTGCAGGGCCAGGCCCAGGCCTTCGCGCAGCACTTCGCGGCAGGCCTGCATGCCACGGGCCGAGGGCAGCCATTCCAGAATGGCGTATTCCTGCGCCAGTACATAGCCGGTGGCCGCTGGCGTGACCTTGAAGCCGGACTGCTCAAAAGCGGCCATGGCGCGCGGCATGTGCCAGGCGTCTGTCACCAGGGCGATGCTGTGGATATTTTCCTGGTGCAGCATGGGCGCGAGTTCCCTGGCATTGCCCGCCGTGTCGCGCGACTTGGTTTCGACCCAGCGCAGCTTGACGCCGTAGTCTTCCAGCGCCACCCGGGCCGCGACGGCGGCCTCCGAGACGGGCTGCTCGCTTTCCGCCGCCCAGCCGATGCCGCCGCTGAAGGCAATCGGCAGGCAGTGGTGGCGCGCCAGCCAGAGGCCGTAGCGCAGCCGACTCGCCGTGTTGTCCGAGGGCTGGGCCTGGCCGGGGCCGTATTCGGGCGCCAGCGGCAGCAGGCCGCCGCCCAGAATGACGATGGCCTGCACTTTGTTGGTTTTAAACTGGACCTTGGTCACCGGCTCAAACTGCGGCAGCACCGTGGCCGCCAGCAGGACCGCCATGCCGTGGCAACTGAACACCCAGAGCAGCACCAGCGCCGTCATCACCACGCCGGGACCGGCGCGTTTTTTTTTAAACACCCAGTACATGCCCAGCAGCGCCAGCAGCAGCGGCGCCGCAGGCGGCATCAGGAAACTGGTAAGGATGGGTTTGAAGATGCCAAAGTCCATGATGAAGGCTAAAAATAGCCGATTGTGCCCGCAGGCTTGGTTCAGCTTTCAAAAAGCCTGAGGCAGCAGCCAGCGGGCCAAGCGTCTAAAGTAGCGCCACGGGAAACTGCGCAGTGCCAGCGCTTCCCGCCACTCCCTCAATCAAGGAAACCATCTCATGCATGAATTGCCAACCATCACTCTGGGCGGGGGCTGTTTCTGGTGCCTCGAAGCCGTGTATGTCAAAGTGCGCGGCGTGCTTGACGTGGAGTCGGGCTACAGCAACGGCCAAGTCAAGCAGCCCAGTTATGAAGCCGTCTGCACCGGGCGCACCGGCTGCAATGAAGTCGTGCGTCTGACTTACGACCCGGCGCAGATCACGCTGCGCGAGATGCTGGAAATCTTCTTCGTCATCCACGACCCGACCACGCTGAACCGCCAGGGCAACGATGCGGGCACCCAGTACCGCAGCGGCATTTATTACTCGACGCCCGCACAAAAAGAAGTCGCCAACGACATGATTCGCCAGATGAGCCAGGACAAACTATTCGGCCAGCCCATCGTGACCGAAGTGCTGGCGCTGGAGAACTACTGGCCCGCCGAGGATTACCACCAGGATTATTTTGAAAATAACCCGAATCAGGGTTACTGCGCTTTTGTCGTCGGGCCGAAGGTGGACAAGTTTCGCAAGACGTTTGCGGCGCGGGTGAAGGACTGACGCTCAGGCGCGGCTGCCCTGACCTCGTTGCACGGCAAAGTAAAACCACTCGCCCCCGACCTCGGCCTGCGGGTTCGGGAACACCACAAAGCCGTCGTCTGGCGCGCAGACCTGCTCGCCGCCGTGGCGCACGCCGATCAGCTCGCCCGCTTTGACGGCATCAAAACTGTCCCAGTCGCGGCTGAAGCGGTCGCCCGGATGCTCAAAATCGGTGACATCGACCAGACGCAGAATTTCGCGCCCGGCGGGCATGGGCTGCAAGGGCAGCGCGGCCAGACCCAGCAGCGCCAGCGTCTGCAAAATCGCCAGCCGGGCGACGTGGACGGCCTGCGGGTCGTCGTGCTGGCCGCATTCGAGCGTGATGCCGTAGCCGCCGCGCGAGCGCGTGTATTCGACGGTGCCGACGCCGTAGTTGGGGTTGGTCGCTGGTCCGCTGGTGCGCCGCTGCGCGCCGCGTGCGTAGGTTTCCAGCCAGCCTTCAAGAATCCGGTGCGGCCCGGCGTGCAGCGCCAGTGCCAATTCTTCGGCGGCGTGGCTAAACGGCTCCAGCGCGCCGGTGTTGTTTTGCGGCCCGAGCATGGCAAACGGCGCGCCGCCGGTGTGAAACGAATGCAAGTCGAGCACGACATCGTGCGTGTCCAGCAGCGGGCACAGCGTGTTGGCAATGCGGTCTTCAAAATCCTGCGGAATCGCTTTGGGCGCCATGCTGCGGTTGAGGTTGCGCTCGCCGCTGCGCTGTTTGCGCTGGTAAGCCAGCGGATTCGTCACCGGCACCACGGTCAGCGTGCCGCGTGTGATGGCCAGCTGGCCGCTGTCGAGTTCTTCGATGAGCCGGGTGATGGCTTGGGTGCCGCAGGTCTCGTTGCCGTGGACCGCGCCCAGAATCAAGAGGCGCGGCCCCGGCGCCAGGCCGTGGTAAGTCAGGGTGCGCAGGTGGGTGGGACGGGGCGGGCTGGCAGTCGGGGGCGTGCTGTGGGTAGTGGCGTGCATAAGTATCTTTATACCGCCGTTTCGACTGGCGGCGGGCGCACTTGCGCATGCCCCGCCGGGCAGCGCGCAATCGGGTCATCGAGGTCGGCTAGCCGACCACTTCAGCAGCTCAAGGCGTGCGCGCCGGGAATGAAAAGTCCGTCCTGACCACCAGCCGCAGCGCGGAAAAGCGCGCGGCGCTGCCTAAGGCGCTTTCGCGGCCCGTTTCCAGGTGCAAATCGACGTTGTCACTCACGCGCCAGCCCAGCATCAGCGAACTGCGGCGTAGGGGCGCGTAGGCGCTGAAACCTGCTTCTGTGCTCAGCAGCGCGGCGCCGGGGCCGCTCAGGCGGTGGCTCGCTTCGATGCGCTCGGCGCGCACGCCAATTTGCGCTTTCGGGTGAAAGCGCCACACGGCATCGACCCAGCCGCCCCGGTTCTCGCCCCGGTATTGCGCGCTGCCGTTGGCCGAGTAGAGCGAGCCGCTGTCGCGGCGCACCAAACCGGCCGCCGAAACGGAAACCGGCCACTGGCGGCTGTCCCAGCGCAGGCTGGCCCCGGCCACGTCGCTGGCGCCATCGAGGCAAATCACCTGCTTGAGTGCCGCGTTGCACAGCGGTGCGGTGTGCGAGTGCGCGCCATTGACGCCGCTGATTTGCGCGCCCCGGTCCTGGGGGCTGAAGCGGGCGGCAAATCCATCGAGCTGCCAGCCGCCCCGGCTCACGCCAACATGCAGCATTGGCGCCGCCGACCCGGCGCTTGAACCCGGAAACACCTGGCCTTTCCAGACGCCAGCATCGGCGGACCATTGGATGCCGCCTGCGTCCGCGCTGAGCCAGCCCAGCTGCAGGCCGTCGTCCACCCAGTCGTCGTTGAGGGCCATGCGCTTGGCCAGCGGCACCAGCGCAAAGCGCTCCAGGTGGCCGGCCTGCGTGATGACGGGGCCGAGTTCCGGGCGCTGGCGCCCCGCTGTGAGCTGCCAGTTGCCGCCGGGAGTTTGGCGACGCGCCTGCACCCAGGCGGCTTCAAGGTGGGCTTTGTCGCTGCCGTGCTGGCCGATGGCGACGCTGGTGGCCCATGTTTCGTTCAAGCGCCAGCCGCCTTCGGCCACGGCGTGCTCCAGTTGCGCGCCGCGCCGGTCCACGCCGATGTCGCCCTGCAGCAAATAACCAGCCAGCCGCGCCGAGGGCAGCAGCGCGCTGGCGTTGATCTGGCTGAGGGCTGCGGACAGCCCAAGGCGCACGCCTGGCTCGTCAGGCGCGGCGCTGGCCATGTCGCCGTGCGCGCAGGCTTGGCCAGTGAGCAGCAGCCCCAGCGCGGCGGCGGCCAGCGGCTTGCTGCGCCGCGCTAGTGTTGCGTTCAAAGCAAGTCGTCGGTGTGCCTGACGCAACACCGGGCGCATCTGAAAGCGGTTCTCATCGTGATCTTCATGGCGGTCGTCACGGCGCGCTGGAAGCGGCTGCGGGAAAGGGGCTGGACAGTGCGGGTTGGGTAAGAAAGTCATGGTCAGTCAGGGTTTTGAGGAAGGCCACGATGTCGGCTTTTTCCTGGGCATCGAGGTTGATGAGTGAGATCAAATCGCTCTTGAACGGATTTTTTCGCCCGTCGCCCGCGTTTGGGCCGCTGGAGATGTTGCGGCCCCCGGCGGCGTAAAAGTCGAGCATGCTTTCCAGCGTTTTGATGCTGCCGTCGTGCGTGTAGGGCGCGGTGACTTCGACATTGCGCAGGCTCGGGGCGCGGAACATGCCCATGTCTTTGGGCAGGCCGCTGAGTTCAAAAACGCCCCGGTTCGGCTCGGGAAACGCGCCCGTGCCGCCGATGTTGAACAGCCCCGTGTTGCTGAACGGCAGCTCCAGCACGCGGGTGCTGGCGTGGATCACCTGGTCGTTGAAATTAAAACTGCCGTGGCAGTGAAAGCACTCGGCTTTTTCGCCAAAGAACAGGTTCATGCCGCGCGTCTCGGGCGCTGTCAGCGCCGTTTTGCCCGCCATGAACTGGTCGTAGCGGCTGTTGCCGGTGATCAGCGTGCGCTGAAAACTGGCAATGGCGTAGATGATGTTTTGCCAGTTGATCGGACTGGCCTGGCTGGCAAAAGCGGCGGCAAACTTCTCCTGGTACAGCGGCAAGGCCGACAAGCGCTGCAGCACCTGCGCTTTGGTGCTGTCGTTCAGACCCATTTCCACTGGGTTTTCGCCAAACAGGGGCACTTCCATCTGCTTTTCCAGGCTCAAGAGCGAGGGATTGGCCCAGGTCAGCGTCGGGCTGTAGGCGACGTTGCCCAGCGGCTGGGCGCTGCGGTGCGTGAAATCGCCCGTGGAGCCTTTGGAGACGGCCAGGCCATCGGTGAAGGCTTTGTCTTGAAAATGGCAACTGGCGCAGGCTTGCGTGCCGTTGCCCGACAGGCGCTGGTCGTAAAAGAGATGGCGGCCCAGATCAACCTTGGCCGCGCTCATCGGGTTGTCGGCGGGCACCGCTGGCACGGGAAAGCCCGCTGGCAAGTTCCAGCGCCAGTCGCCGCTGGCGGCAGCGGCGGTGTCGTTGACCGACACCCCACCGCCGCCGCAGCCGCTTACGCTGACAACGCCAGCCAGCGCCCCGAGCAGGGCGCCAGCCACCGACAGCTTCTCAAAGAAACCCCGGCGGCGTTGCTTCATTTCGCCGCAGCCTTGAAGACTTTTTGACCCGAACCGCCGTTGATGGGCAGGCCGTTGCTGCCGCTGCCGAAGGCGATTTTCAGCTCGTTGAAGATCGTCGGGCACTCAGGATCGGTCGCGCCGGACATGCAGCCCGCCGCGCCGCCGTTGTCCTGGCTGATGTCGGTGGTTTTGAAGAGCTGGCCCAGGTCGAGCGCGACTTGCTCGGTGGCCGGGTCAAAACTCGCCAGCGCGAAGTCCATCACGTTGGGATTGGCGCAGGTGTACAGCGCGTTGCCCGCCGCGTCCTTGAGCGCCACGCCGCCAGCGTCCACCTTGGCCGCGCAGCCGGTCGAGCCGAGGTGAAAATTAAATGTGCTGACGGTGCTGGTGCTTGCCGGGATGGCGGGCGTGGTGGCGGTGGCGGGCACGGCGGCAACGGTTTTCAAAATGCCGCCCACCGGGTTGACTTCGATTTTGGCGAACTTGCGGCCCGACTGCCAGCTCCACGCGGTGGCCGCCACGTCCAGCGGCGCCGCGCCGCCGGTGATGGCGCTGTGGTTCAGCGTCTCGGGCACGCCCATGCTGGCCTTGAGGCCGACATAGCGGCCCGCCGGCACGGTGCCGGTGATGACGGCGTTGGTTTGGGCTGTGTGCGTGGCGTCGGCACAGGCGCCGCTGGCGTCTTCCAGGTCAATTAGCGAGACGGTTTCGCTGCCCTGCGTGAGCTGCCAGTTGTTGCTGTCGAGCTTGACGGGAACGGCCACGCCCTTGTCGTTCACCAGCGCCACGTTGGTGATGTAAAAGCGCAAGTCCTTGAGGTCGGCGGCCACCGCCGTGCTGCCCAGGCCGGTGAGCGGGGTGCCGCATTTGACGGGCGCGCTGGCGTTGAGGGCGGTAAATTGAATGGAAACGGCTTGGTCGGCAAGTGGCGCGGCGGCGGCAACGGTGTCGCTGCTGCCGCCGCCGCCGCCGCAGGCGCTCAGCGCGGCGGCCGAGATCAGGGTGAAAACGGCGATAGGGAAATTGAAACGTGAGGTCATGGTGTTTTTTTGAGGGTGTAAATATTGAAATTTCGGCCTCATTGAATGAAGCCGCATTTGCGCGTCAATGCGTGTGTTCGCTGTTGGCCGTGTCACGCGGCGTTTGCACCCAGACCTTGACGGTCTGGCTGCCCGCGCGCTCAAAGTTCAGCGTCAGGTCAAAGCGGTCGCCGTCTTTGAGCGGCTGCTTTAAATCCATCAGCATCAGGTGGTAGGGGCCGTTGTGGCGCAGCGCGGTGACGGTGTGCGGCGGCAGTTCGATGGCGGCCACTTCGCGCATCCGCATCACGCCCGCGTCCAGCGCCATGCGGTGCAGCTCCACCCGCGCCGCGACGGGGCTGCTGGCGCTGAGCAGGCGCTCGGGCTGGTCGCCCCGGTTGTCGATGCCGCGCAGGTAGGCGGCGCCGTGGCTGACGCCCGCCAGACTGGGAACGGCATAAGGATGGTCGAGCACCAGATCGCCGTGGCTGACGCTGTGGCCATAGGCCGCCGTGGACAAAACGGCCGCCGCTGCGCAGGCCTGCACGGCGCGGCTCGGCAACATGCGGCGCGCCCAGGCGCGCACCGTCCCGCGATGAAATACGTGATTCATGAAAACTCCTGATTTGAAAAAAACCGGCCTCAGCCCGCAGCGTGGCTGGCGGGAGGCGCTATGAATTCAAGGGTTCAGGAGAATGCGGGCGGCCCGCGCGGCGGCGGCGTGAGCGCAAAGCGGGAAAAGAAAACGAAGACGAAGCGGGCCGCCCGCTTTTCGGGCAAAAGCGGCAGGGCCAAAAAGTGCGGCGAAAACGGCGGCGCTGGCGCCACATGGTCGGCCAGCAGCAGGCAAAACGGGCAATGCACCAGCGCGGGCGCGGACTCCTGACCGTCAGGCGAATCAGTCGAACTGAAAATGGCTGGGTTTGTCGCCTGGCGTTGTTCGCTGCTGGTGCAGATCGCCATCATCGGCGCGCCGCTGCGCGTCATGGCCAGCGCCTGCGAAACGACAGGCGCGAGCGCGCCGAACACCGCCAGCAGCAAAGCCAGCCACAGCCCTAAAGGGCGGCGGCGCAAGGCGCAAAGCAGCGGCGGCGGCATCAGCGTGAGCGGTGCAAAGGGTGGATCAGCGGGCCGTTCAGTGGGCGTGCTTGCCGTGGTTCATGGCGGGCGCGCCGGGCGCTGGCATGCCGGGCGCGGTGGCGGCCACGGGCAGTTTGAGTTCAAGCTGGCTTTCCACGCCCTTGGCGTCTTTGAACACCAGCGTGAGGGGCACGGCGCTGCCCTTGGCCAGCGGCGCTTTCAGGTCCATCAGCATCAGGTGGTAGCTGCCGGGCTTGAGCTGCACGGCCTGACCGGCGGGCAGCGCCAGGCCGTCCGGCAGGGCGCGCATGCGCATGATGTCGCCGTCCATTTTCATTTCATGCACTTCGGCCACGCCTGCTGCCGGGGACAGGCCGCCCATCAGCCGCACGCCGTCTTTGGCGGTGAGCGTCATGAACGCGCCGGTGGCCGTTTGCCCCGGCACGGCGGCGCGCACCCAGGCGTCTTTAACTTCCACGTTTTGGGCGAAAACGGCGCTGCAGGCCAGTGCGGCCACGGTGGCGATTACTTTGTTGAAAATCATGATTTTTTCCTTGAGACGTCGAAAAACCGGCGTGCATCGCCGGGAAGCGCCAGCCGATGGGCCGGTGCGGAGCAACAAAGCCTCAACCCCTGCGCGAGGGGCCAAAGGCGCTGTCAAATCAAAACGGGTTCAGGAAAAAGCGGGCGGGCCGCGTGCGGGCAGCGGCGCGGCTGTCAGCGCGGCGATTCTGGCGGCGGGGATGCTCTGCAGCACATAGGCCAGCGGCTGGGCGGGCTGGGCTGTCAGGCGGACGATGGGCGGCGGCGGAGCGTTGCCGGTCAGGCACAAGGGGCAGTCCAGCGTGTAGCGGGGAGCTTCCTGGCTGCTGCCGTCATCGTGCTGAATCAGCAGCTTCATCACGCCCGAGCCCGAGCAGATGAGCTCCATTGCCTGCGGCTTGACGATGGGCGAAGCGATGGCAACGCCCAGAGACAGCGCAAACCACACCAGCACCAGACGGGCGAGAAAGTGGGCGTTGCGCAAGGCGTTCATGGCTGGGATTATGACATTGGCGCCCGGCTTTCACGCCGCCGGGTGGCGGTTTTTGCCGCCTGCGCCCGGGGTCAGACGCGCTGCTCGAATTCCCGGTCTCTGGCGCCGATTACGCCAGTGGCCAGGTCGGCGAGTTCGCGGGTGAGCAGTTCCAGAATGTCTTCCAGGGTGACAATGCCTACCAGCCGACCCGCGTCATCGGCGATCACGAGGCGGCGCAGGCGGTTGCTGCGCATTAGCTGGACGGCATCCATCGCGTCCATGTCGGGGCTGGCCAGCACCAGTTCCACCGACATGATGTCGCCAACGGTGAAAATCTCCGGGTCCAGCCCCTCGGCCATCAGCGCCAGCACCAGATCGCGGTCGGTGACGATGCCGACCGGGCGAGATTTTTCCAGCGCGTCCACGACGATGAGCGCGCCCACATGGTGTTTTCGCATCAACTGGGCGGCGACCAGCGCGGTGGTTTCTGGCTCTGCGACGGCGAGTGAAACAGTGGCAAAGTCTCTCAAGCGGGTGGGCATGCAAACACTCCTCTTTTTGGCGAACCGTTGAAACTATTCACTCTAGCCCGGCTGGCCCGGCACGGCTTGACATGGCGCAACCTGCCGTCGCCTGGGGCGAAATGGCTTATTGGGTGCGGCCGTATTTGGCGGTAAAGCTGGCTTTTTTCAGGGTGTTGGCATGAATCATGAAACCTGCCAGCGCGGCGGTGGCATCGGCGGGTATTTCCAGTTTCTCCAGTTTCAGCGCATAGACGGTGAATATATAGCGATGCGCTTTATCACCGGCTGGCGGACAGGCGCCGCCCCAGCCTGCGACACCATAATCTATGCGCACTTGCGCTGCGCCTGCTGGCAAATTGGCGCCGCCAGTGGCGCCTGCATCCGATTTTAATTCCGTCACGCTGGCCGGAATATTGATCACCGACCAGTGCCACCAGCCGGAGCCGGTAGGCGCGTCGGGGTCATAAACGGTGACCGCGAAGCTCTTGGCTTCTTTCGGTGCGCCCACCCAATGCAGGGCCGGTGATTTATTCTCGCCGGAGCAGCCAAAGCCGTTAAATTCAAATTTCTTGTCCATCAGCGCGCCCGCTTTAATCTCGGGACTGCTCAGCTCAAAAGCAGCGGCTTGCGCCGGATGCATGGCGCCGAGCAGCGCGGCAGCGCATAAAACGACCTTGAAGACAGGGGCTTTCATGGGGATTTCCTTGGCGAATTGAATGGACTTGCATCATCGCACCGATGCCGTGTCATCACCAGTGCGATCAGTTCGACAGCTTCATTCCGGCGGCCAGTTGCGTGACGTTGTGGCGCATCATTTGCAAATAAGTCGCGCCGGGTTTGCCGGGGCCAGACAGTGCATCCGAGTACAGCGCCGCGCCGGGCTTGACGCCCGCGTCCTTGCTCAGCTGCATCAGCAGCTTCGGGTCGCTCATGTTTTCGAGGAACACGGCGCGGATTTTCTCGCGCTGGATCTGGCGGATCAGCCGCGCGACCTGTTTGGCGCTGGGCTGGGCGTCGCTGCTCACGCCCTGGGGCGCGAGAAACTCAATCTGGTAATGCGCGGCGAAGTAGCCAAAGGCGTCGTGCGAGGTGATGACCTTGCGCTTGGCGGCGGGAATCGCGGCGAACTGCGCCCCGGCCCAGGCGTCCAGCGCCTGCAGTTCCTTGACATAGGCGGCGGCGTTGGCCTGGTAAATCGGCGCGCCTGCCGGGTCGGCCTTGGCCAGACCGGCGGCGATGTTGTTCACATACAGAATCACGTTGCCGGGGTTTTGCCAGGCGTGTGGGTCGATGGGACTGGCGGAATGGCTGTGGCCTGGGCCGTTGCTGTGGCTGGACTCTTCAGTCAGCGCGCTGGTTTTAACGCCGTCGGAGGCTAGGACAATGTGGCCTTTGTAACCGGCCGACTGGGCCAGCTTTTGCGCCCACGGCTCAAAGCCCAGGCCATTGATGACGAGCAGCCGGGTTTGCGCGATGGCCTTGGCGTCGGCGGGGCGCGGCTCGAAGGCGTGGGCGTCTTCGTCCGGGCCGACTAGCGTGGTGACACGCACGCGCTCGCCGCCGACGACTTTAGCCAGATCGCCCAGAATGCTGAAGCTGGCGACGACCGGGAGCGGCGCTGCTGGCGGCGCTGGGCTGACTGCAAAGCTGGTGCTCGGCAGGCAGGCGCTGGCGGCTGCAGCGAGCAGCAGTTGCTGAAAAATGCGGCGGTTCATAAGGAGTTCTTTCGAAAGGGGAAAAAATCAGGGCGCGTTCACGCCACCCGGTGCGTGCGGTCCCAGACCCGTGGCAGCCAGCCGCCCGGCGCCAGCAGCAGCGACGCGGCATATAAAAAACCGGCGCAGCCAATAATCGTCGGCCCCGACGGCGTATCCAGGTGGTAAGACAACAGCAGCCCGGCGACGCTGGCGAGCATGGCCTGCGCGCTGGCGTTCAGTAATTGCGCGGGCAGCGTGTCATGCCAGAGCTTGGCCGAGACGGCGGGCAGCATCATCAGCCCGACCGCCATCAAAGTGCCCAGCGTCTGAAAACCGGCCACCAGATTGATGACGACCAGCATTAAAAATCCCTGCTGCCAGAGCCAGCCGCGCCGCCCGGCGGCGGCTAGAAACACCGGGTCAAAGCTTTCCAAAACCAAGCCCCGGTACATGGCGGCCAGCACCATCAGGCTCACGCTGGCGACACCGGCGACCATCAACAAGCCCGCCTGGTCCACGCCGAGCGCGCTGCCAAACAGGATGTGCAGCAAATCGAGCTGCGTGCCGTGGCCGGAAATAAGCGTCACGCCCAAGGCGAGGGCGACCAGGTAAATCGCGGCCAGACTGGCGTCTTCTTTCAGCGTCGTAAAGCGCGTGACCAGCCCGGCAATTGCCGCGACCAGCATGCCAGCGACCACGCCGCCAACAGCCATCGCCGTCAGCGACAGGCCGCTGACCATAAAGCCAATCGCCACCCCCGGCAGCACGGCGTGGCTGAGCGCGTCGCCGAGCAGGCTCATGCGCCGCAGCGTCAAAAACACGCCCAGCGGCGCGGCGCTCAGCGACAGCGTCAGCGTCGCCACCAGCGCGCGGCGCATGAAAGAGAATTCGGCGAACGGGGCAAAGGCCGTGTCCCAGAACCAGGCAGCAGCGGCCATCATGGGGCGGCTTTCTGCGCCAGCGGATCGACTTGGCACAGACTGGCGTCTTCGTCCCAGGCTTCGGCCATCGCGCGGGCGCGCTGCAGATTCGGCGCGGTCAGCACCTCGCTGGTCGTGCCCCAGCCGACGAGCTTGCGCGCCAGCAGCAGCGTGGCCGGGAAATGCTGGCGCACCATGTCGTCGTCGTGCAGCACGGCAATCACCGTGCGCCGCTGCGCGTGCCACTGGCGCACGAGGGCCAGCAGCGCGGCGGTGGTTTTGGCATCGACCGCGTTGAACGGCTCGTCGAGCAGAATCAATTCGGCGTCCTGCACCAGCATGCGGGCGAACATCACGCGCTGCAGCTGGCCGCTGGACAGGCTGCCGACATTGCGCCGCTCAAAGCCTTCGAGCCCGACGGTGTGCAGGGCGCTATCCACTTTATTCAGCATGGCGTCGGTGATTGCGCCCCAGGCGCCCGCCGCGCCCCAGCAGCCGAGCAGCACGCAGTCATAGACGCTGATCGGAAAACTGCGGTCGATTTCGGCGATTTGCGCCAGGTAGGCGATGCGCTGGCGCGGCGGCGTGATGCTCAAAGCGCCGCCCGAGGTGCCGCCCTCCACCGGCAGCAGCCCCATGATGCTTTTGAGCAGCGTGCTTTTGCCCGAGCCGTTCGGCCCGATGACGGCGGTCAGCGAGCCCGGCGCAAAGCTGCCGCTGATGTGGTGCAGCGCCGGATGCTGGCGGTAGCTGACCGTCAGGTTGCGCAGCGTGACGACCGGGCTGGCGCTGATTGCCGGACTGGCGGCGCTCACCACGGCGCCACTTCCAGGCTGGCCCAGGCCACGGCCAGCCACAGTAGCGCCACGGCGGGCAGCACCGCCAGCACGCGCAGCCAGGCGGGCCAAGCCAGAAGGCTGCGCCGGGCGTGGGCGGGCCGTCTCGGCATGGCAGGGGCGGAAGATGTCGGTGGATGAATGTGCATGCAGGCGTAAAGAGGTGAAAATCCGGGAAAATTCAGGCCGTTGCTGCAATAATGCAACTCTATTGCGATAGAGTTTAATGCAACTTGCTTGCGTTAAAAGCCATTTTTCTGGTTCTTCACTTTTCAAGCCTAGTCAGGCTCCACCATGCCGCCTTTGAAGCCTTCCGCCCTTGCAGCGGCTGATCCCCTTGATGCTCTTTTGTCGGTGCATGGACTGCGCCGCACCGCAGCGGCCCGCTTGGTGCTGGGCTGGCTGCTGGCGCACCCGGACACCAGCTACACCCACGCCCAGCTGCAGGCCGCGCTGCAGGGCGACTGCGCCGCCGCGCTGGACCGGGTCACGCTGTACCGCCTGATTGACCGGCTGACGCAGGTCGGCTTGCTGCTGTGCCGGGTCGATAGCCAGCGTGTGCGCCGCTACCAGGCCATGCCCGCCAGCGTCCACGCGATGCCGCATTTTGAATGCCAGAGCTGCCACCGCGACAGCCCGCTCGAAGGCGCGCTGCAGGCCAGCGCCCACGACCTGGAGCGCGCCGCCCAGTCCGCGCTGCAGGCGCTCAAGGCGCTGGGCTACCAGGGACTGAGCATGGATTTTGCGGTGCGCGGCGTCTGCGTTGACTGCGCCAGCACGGCGTCCAGCCCGCCAGATCATCACGGTTAAACTTCCCGCAGTCATAAAACCGTCATATTCCTGACCTATTTTTTTTGAGGATAGCGCATGCTGTTCAGCAAGTTTCTGCCGCGCGAAGGCAATTTTTTCGAGATGTTCAACCAGCATGCGGGCCGTATTGTCGAGGCAGCCCATGCGTTTTCCAAGCTGGTCAACAACTACGCCGATCTGGACAAGCGCGCGCTCTACAACCGCGAAGTGGACCAGGCCGAGCAGGCCGCCGACCACATCACGCACGAAGTCAACCGCATCCTGCACACGACCTTCATCACCCCGATTGACCGCGACCAGATTCACCAGCTGATCAACGCGATGGACGATGTGGCCGACCTGATTCAGGATTCGGCCGAAACCATGGCGCTGTACGACGTGCGCCACATGACCGAAGACATGCTGCGCCTGACCGAGCTGAGCGTCAAATGCTGCGAGCGGCTCAAGGACGTGGTGGCGCTGATCGGCAACGTGCGCGATGCGGGCACCGCTGCCGCCGCGCTCAAGACCTGCGAGGAAATCGACCAGCTCGAATCCGACGCCGACCATGTCATGCGCTCGGCCATGAGCCGCCTGTTCCGCGAAGAGCCCGATGTGCGCGAGATCATCAAGCTCAAGGCGATTTATGAACTGCTGGAAACCATCACCGACAAATGCGAAGACGTAGCCAACGTGATTGAAACCATCGTTCTCGAAAACTCCTGATTTCCCGGCCAATAATAAGAAGAATTTCTCATGCAAACTGTACAGACCGCCTTCTGGGTCGTGGCGCTGCTGGTCATCATGGCCATCGCCTTCGACTTCATGAACGGCTTTCATGATGCCGCCAACTCCATCGCCACCGTCGTCTCCACCGGCGTTCTCAAGCCCGGCCATGCCGTGGTATTTGCGGCGGGCTTTAATTTGCTGGCGCTGTTCATCTTTCACCTGAGCGTGGCCGCGACCGTGGGCAAGGGCATCGTCCAGCCCGGCATCGTCGATACCCATGTCGTTTTCGGCGCGCTCATGGGCGCCATCGCCTGGAACATCGTGACCTGGGTTTACGGCATTCCCAGCAGTTCCTCGCACGCGCTGATCGGCGGCATTGTCGGGGCGGTGATGGCCAAATCCGGCGCCAGCGCGCTGGTCATGAGCGGCGTCTTGAAGACGGTCGCGTTTATTTTTATCTCGCCGGTGCTGGGTTTTGTGCTCGGCTCCTTGATGATGGTGCTGGTGTCGTGGATCTGCCTGCGCGCCACGCCGTCCAAGGTGGACCGCTGGTTCCGTCGCCTGCAGCTGGTTTCGGCCGGCGCCTACAGCCTGGGCCACGGCGGCAATGACGCCCAGAAAACCATCGGCATTATCTGGATGCTCCTGATTGCCACCGGCTACACCGCAGCG
Source organism: Burkholderiales bacterium (assembly GCA_038249155.1). GTDB lineage: Bacteria > Pseudomonadota > Gammaproteobacteria > Burkholderiales > Burkholderiaceae_C > Polaromonas. Next base: position 28,848 of record JBBRWN010000009.1, read on the forward strand.
GGCGATGCCGCGCCGCCCACCTGGACCATCGTGACCTGCTACACGGCGATTGCGGCGGGCACCATGTTCGGCGGCTGGCGCATTGTCAAAACGATGGGCCAGAAAATCACCAAGCTCAAACCCGTGGGCGGTTTTTGCGCGGAAACCGGCGGTGCGCTGACGCTGTTTCTGGCGACGGCGCTGGGCGTTCCGGTCTCGACCACGCACACGATTACCGGCGCCATCGTCGGCGTGGGCTCGACCCGGCGCGCGTCGGCGGTGCGCTGGGGCGTGGCGGGCAACATCGTCTGGGCCTGGGTGCTGACGATTCCGGCGGCGGCCGTTGTGGCGGCGCTGGCTTACTGGGTCAGTTTGCAGCTGTTTTAAGCGCATGGCTGGCGGCGAGGCTTGGCTCCTCGCCCGACTGATTTTCAAGGACTAGGCAAAGACGCCTTCACCCATTCAAAGCCGATTCTTTCCTGCTCCAGGCGCAGGTGTTTGCGCAGGCGGTTGTCGCGCAAGTCGTCGTACAGCGCCTGTTCGGGCGGCCTTAAGCGGGGCAGATCGCGCAGGGTCTGGGTTGTCTCTTCGCCCCATTGCGGCTCGAACGCCAGCAGCGTGGCGCGGTCCATTAAAAACGATTCCACCTGCGCAAAGCGCGCGCGCAGCTGGTCCAGAATCGCAAAGCCGTGCGTGTCGATGTCGCCCCAGTAGTGAATCGGGCAGCGCGCCAGCCAGGCAATTTCGGCCAGCATGTCAAAGCCATAACCCGCGCCAAAGATCACCAGGCTGTTGTCAATAGGCGGAAAAGCCAGGAAGTTGATTTCGTTTTCGGTGATGAAGACCCGCGAAACGCCCGGCGCCAGCCGGGCAAAACTGGCCGCGTCCAGCGTGATGTCGGCATTCAATTCCGGCGCGGTGGCCGAGGGTGCTTGCTGCGCATTTTCCAATCCCAGCGCGCCGGCCCAGGGCGCAGGCGCGGTGCCCAGCAGCCGAAAGCGGATGCGCAGCGGCTTGTCGCGAAAGCCGTAGCGCTGGGCAAACTGGCTGGTGCCGGACGCCGACAGGTCAATGGATTCAGGCGCCAGCACCCGGTCCGCCAGCTCGGCCAGCACGCCGCGATGGGCTTCGATGAATTTGGTATGCACGCCCGCAATGTCCACCTGGCGCAAATAAACGCCGGGTCGTGGATGCGCCTGCAGCCAGCCAACAATATCCAGCAAGCGCGGCCATTCCCCGGCCAGCTCCAGCGCCCGCAGAGGCCGCTTGGCCAGCCAGTCGAGCAGCAGCGGCTGGCGCTGGCGCGTCTCCTCGATCAAGGCGGAAAAGCGCGCCGCATCGCGCCGCTTGCCGATCAAACTTAAAGCATCGTCCAGCGAATCCACCCAGGCCTCGTGCGGCACGCTGTTGGCGCCGAACACCCGGTGCCGGAACTCGCGCAGCGTGACGCGGTAGCCCGGCGCGGCGCGCAGTTCGCTGATCCACTGGCGCACCTCGTCAAAGCGCTCGCTCATTTCAGCAGAAGTGGGGCTTTTGAGCGTCAGGCGCAGCGGAAACAGATTTCCGCCGCTGATCAGGCTGGCGAGTAAATCGCCCCGGCTCCAGAGTTTCAATAACTGGGCGCGCAAGTCGGCCGGGCGGCTCCAGCTCATTTCGCCGCTTTCGCTTTCTCGGCGCGGTAGTCCTCGATGGACAGGTTGCGCAGCTTCGAAGAGCGCCCTTCGTCGTTCTGCACAAAGCCCACGCTGGAAACAAAGGGCTCGATGATGTGGATTTTCTGCAGCGGCGTGATGATTAAAAGTTGCAGATTGAGCTTGGCAAACAGCCGCAGGCCGTACTGGGCCGACTCGTCGGAGCCGCGCCCGAAGGCCTCGTCGATCACCACAAAGCGGAACGAGCGCGAGCGCACCGCGCCCCATTCCAGCCCGAACTGATACGCCAGGCTGGCGGCCAGAATCGTGTAAGCCAGCTTTTCCTTCTGCCCGCCCGACTTGCCGCCCGAGTCTGAATAATGTTCGTGCTCGCTGTTGTCTTCGCGCCAGCGCTCGCTGGCGGCAAACACGTAGCCGTTGCGCACATCGGTAACCTTGCCAGTCCAGCGCCGGTCCTGCTCGGACAGGCCTTCGCGGCCCCGAAAGCGCTCGATGATCTGCTTGACCTGCAAAAACTTGGCTTCCGAATACTGCGCATCGTCCGAGCCGGTGAAGGTGCCGTCGGTGCAGGCGCGCAGCTCGGTTTCGAAATCGCGCACCTCCGCGTCCGGCGTGGGCTGGGCTTGCAGCAGGATGTAGCGGCCGGGATTGTAGTCGATCTGCGTCAAAGATTCATTGATGCGGGCGATGCGCTCCTTGATGGTGGTGCGCTCGCGCGCCAGTTGCGATTGAAAATTGGCGACTTCGCGGATGGTGTTTTCGTTCAGCAGCTCCTTGAAGCGCACTTCAAAGCGCGGCAGGTCATTGGCCTGCAGCGCGTCCAGCATGGCGCGGTATTCAAACCCGGCCTCCACGCTGGCATCGACTTCGGCCGTTTCGAGCTTGAATTCTTCCTTGTAGGCCGACATGGCCTGGATGATTTTCTCGCGTAGCCGGTTGAGAAGCTTGGTTTCGGCGTCGATTTTGGTTTGCAGCCAGTCGCGCAGAGCGTGCTGGCGGTTGTCGCACGATTCCACTGTCAATTGATGCGTGCCCAGCGCTTCGGCGCGCACGGCTTCCAGCTTTGCAAAATACGCCGCGTGGACTGAAAAACCGGCTTCTTCCCGCAGCGCCTGCGTTTCCAGACGCTGGGCCTGCGCGTCGTTTTTTTTCTGGTCGGCTCGGGTTCGCTTGTCCTGGGAATCCCTCAGCTGGGTGTCGGTTTTTGCCAGCGCAGCCTGGGTTTGGGCCAGCTGTTCGGCCAGCGCCTTGAGGGCGCCGCTGACCGATTCCAGCGCTTGTTTTTCGGCTTCGAGCCGGGCCACCTGCGCGGCCAGCGACTGCCAGTCCAGCTCGTTAAAGTCGTCATACACATTGAGCTTGGCCAGGGCGTCCAGCCGCTCTTTCAAGGCATCGCGCTCGGCTTGCACCTTGGCGATGACGCCGCCGGTTTGCCCCAGCCGGGTTTCCAGCTCACGCGCCTGGGTTTGCAGTGCGGCAATCTTGTCCAGATTGGTCCAGCCCAGCACATAGCCGCTGCGGTCGTCGAGCCGGTGGCGGTCGTCTTTTTCGTGGCGCTCGCCGCGTGACTTGATTTGCCCGGCCTTTGTAATCGCGCTGACTTCGCGGCGGAATTGCTCTTGCGTGGCGCAGCAGGCCACGTCAAAACGGTGCGCGATTTCGCGCTCCAGCCAGTCGTAAAACACCGAGTCGGGTTTAACCGTCAGCTTGCGCGCCAGCGAGTCGCGGTGCAGCGCGGGCATCTCGCCCCGCGTGGCCGGACGCACCCGGAAGTACACCAGCCGGGCCTGCAGCGCCGTTGTGTCCACCCACTCGCAGACGGCGGCGTAATGCGCGTCCGGCACCAGCAGCGACAAACCAAAATTGTGCAGCAGCCGCTCGGCCGCGCCTTCCCATTCGCGCTCGTCGTCGCGCACCTGCAGCAGCTCGCCTGCGAAGGGCAGGCTTTTTTCCGGCAGTTTTAACGCTTTGCACAGCGCGGCGCGCAGCGCAATTTGCGTGGCCGGAATGTTGCTGCGCCGCGCTTTCAGGCTCTTGATTTCGGCGCTCAATTCGTCGTGCGCCAGCTTGCCCTGGCGCAGCGCCACCGATTGCTCGGTCAGCTCGTTTTGCAGCGCCGCTTCCTGATCGGCAAGCGTGTCTTTGATGCCCGCCAGGCTTTGCCGCTGGGCCAGGAAATCGGGCGCCGAGCCCATGCTGAGCAGGCCCAGCTGGCGGCACAGCGTGTTGTATTGCGTAGCCCTGTCGCGTCGGCGCCGGATGGCCTCGTGCATCGCGCCGATGTCGGCGCCGAGCTGCTCCAGCCGGTCGCCGCCGCTGTCGGCCATGCTGCGGCGCAGGCCGTTTTCTTGCTGGCGCTGCGCGTTGCGCTCGGTTTCCAGGCGCTCAACCTGCTGGTTCTGGCGCTGCCAGTCTTCGGCCAGCAGCGTGATGCGCTTGTCCAGCAAATCGAGTTTCAGGCCGGCAAAATAACTTTTCAGCGCCTCGCGGCAGGCTCTGAGTTCTTCGGCCTGGGCCACCAGCAGCGCGTGGCGCTCGCCATCGGCCACCAGCGGCGTGAGCAGCGCCACCTGGCGCTTGGCTTTTAAAACCGCCTCGTGGGCGCGATTCAAATCGTCAAAATGGCCGATCAGCGCGGCGATGCGCGGCGCCACGTCGAAAGGTTCGAGCATGTGGCTGCGCACGAAATCGGTCAAATTGCCCACCGATTTCATCGACACCGTCTGGTGAAAGAGTTCCAGCGCCTGGTCATTTTCAATGCCAAAGCGGCGCCGGAACCAGGCCGCATACGGCGGGAAAGCGTCGAACAATTCCGCGCCGCCGCTGCGCAGTTTCTTGCGCAGGCTGGTGATGTCGGTGCCGAAATTGGCAAAATCCGCCGCAATCGACAGCGCCCGCTCCGCGCCGACGAAGAGCCGCGCCGGCTGGCCCTGCGCCTCCTTCATCCAGAACACCTGCGCCAGCGTGACGCTCTGGCCATAGCCCGCGTTGTGGAACACGCCCAGGATCACGCTGTAGCTATTTAAACCGCGCAGGGCGACGGGCTTGGCCGCGCCGGTGGCCTCGTTGCGCTCGGATTTGTAATGCCCCAGCACGTAAGAACGCAAGCTGCGCTCCTTGCTGTCCGCGCCCGCCGCCTTGTTGTAGGCCACGCGGTGGGCGGGCACTAATAGCGTCGTGACGGCGTCCACCAGCGTCGATTTGCCCGAGCCGATGTCGCCGGTCAGCAGGGCATTTTTTCCCTCTGGATGCAGCGCCCAGACGCGGCCATCGAAGGTGCCCCAGTTGAGCACTTCCAGCCGCTGCAGCCGAAAACCCGACAAGGCATCGTCGGCGGCGAAATCGAGGCCGGGGGTTTGCATGTCGTCATTCATCGCCGTTTCCTTTCAGTCCGGTTTCCACCTGCTGGCGGTAGCTTTCCAATCGCTCGTCAAAATCGGCCAGCCACTGCGCATCGACAAAAGCTTTCAAAATGCGCCGCACCTCGAAAGCCGCCGCCTGCCCGGCGGGCGCGCCGGTGGCGGGTTTGAGTTTGCGAATAAAGCCCAGCTCGATCACCTTGTTCAGATGGGTGTCGATCTGGTCGATGAGCCGGGCTTCGTTGCTGCTGTCGGGCAGGAACACCCGCATCATGTCGGCCACCTGTTCGCGCGAGAGCACCAGGCGCGTCTCGCCGCCGCCCGCGTCGGACTCCGCGAGCTTTTTGCGCAGCAGCGCCAGCAGCAGGCTGACGGCAAAGGACAGCGGGCGGCGCACGATCAGGCGTGGGATTTTGTTCGCCGCCTCGTCGCCCCCGTCGGCCGGGGCCGGGCGGGAACGTAAAAAAGCGTAGCCCTCGGCCTCGTCGAGAATGAGTTCCAGGCCCATTACCGCCACATAGTCGCGCACCCGGTGCTGCAAAGCGCCCAGCGCCTGCCACAGGCTGGCATCGGTTTCCTGGTAGATCACGCCGCGCAGCAGCGGCACGATCAGCGCGGACAGCTCGGGCGCGGCGGGGGCAGCGGGCGGCGCTGACGCGGTGGGCGGCGCGGTTTCGGTTTGGTTGAAGGTCATTTTTTATCGTTGTCGTTGTGGACGTTATCGCCGACCGGCTCGCTCCCAGGCCCGTGGCTGACGCGCATCACTCGCGTCCTCGCCATTGTCACTTTTTTCAGCGCACAAATATCACCCGTGGCAACTGCGCCTGCCGCGCGTGCAGCTGCCCGTCCGGCCCGGCGCCCTGCCAGCTGATGACCTCCGTCGCCGACTCATCCACCGTCGCGCTGAAACCATCGCCCGCCAGTTGCAGGTACGTGACCAGCTCGGCCAGCCCTTGCTGCAGCGGCTGAAGCTGCACCAGCTCCTGCAGCGTGATTTGCGTGCGCGCCTGCAGCGCATGGCGGATGTGCCCGGCCAGCAGCGCCTTGTCGATCACCACCTGCGAAAACAGCGCGCCCGCGTCCACATCGGCCCCGCCATCGCCAGCGTCGAGCTTGCCGCTGGCAATGCGGGGCTTGTAGGCCGGAACGTACAGCGGCCTTTCCATCGGCAGTTCAATTTCGGCGGAGGTTTCGGCAATCTGCATGACTTCGCCCGCAGGCGGCGCGGTGCGCAGGGCCAGCGCCTTGCTCTCGATGCCGCGCAAAATATCCATGATGCGGCGGTTTTCCAGCCACGCCTGATCGTCCAGAAAGCGGCGCAGCTGCTGCGAGAGCTGCGCCACCGTGCGCTGGGTGTGCTCGCCCGCCTCCAGCCAGTCGTAATGCACCCGGCGGATGCGCGCATCGGGTTTTAAACTGTCCACCGGCGCCAGCGCCAGCACGTCTTCCAGCAATGCGGACAGCTCCTCCTGGCGGCGGCTGGACATCAAAAAATCCCAGAACGCCCGGAAACTGCGCCCCTGGTCCGAGCTGGCGATGCTTTCGCGCTCGTTCAAAATCTCTTCCAATAAATCGCCCTTGCCGCCCTGCCACAGCGTGATGCGCTCGCGCACGCGCCGATCCAGGCCGCGAAAGTTGTGCTCCACCTCGCGGAAATCGGTCAGCAGCTCACGCGCCAGCGCGGTGAACTGCTGGAACCGCTCTTTAATCGCGGTGTCGCTGAGTACCGGCACATGGCCCGCTTCGACTTGCGCGATCTCGGCGTCGATGGCGGCGCGGCGCGCCTGCAGCTCGGCCAGGCGGATGCGCGGGTCGGCCTGGCTGCCTTCGCTCATCTCCTTGAGCAGGCCGAACATGGTCAGCAGGCGCGACTCGGTGCCGACAAAGCTGCGCTCGCTCAGGCTGGCCAGCCAGGCGATGGCTTTTTCGGTGGCCGGCGTCAGGTCAAACTGCGGCTCGTCCGAGCCGGGCGCATAAAACTTGCGCAGCCAGCCCTTGTCGGGCGCGGCCCAGTCGTTGAGGTACTCCAGCGCGGGCTTGGGGAAGCTCTTGGCGCCCAGCCGTTCATTGAGGCCGAACAGCTCATCGTCCAGCGCCTCGGCCAGATCCGCCTGCGCCATCACGCGGATATTGGGCGCGACGAACACGCGCTGCAGAAAGCTCGCCACCAGCGCCACATGGTCCGAGCGCAGCAGCCGCCAGGCCGGGTGGCTCTGGCGCATCAGGTCAAGTGTGGGGTGGTCGAGGGGCAAGGCAGGCTTTCGAGGCGTGGCGCGGGTGGCTGGACGGTTATTTTATCGCTTGCATTCTCTCAAAGAAATAACGCCCTTTTTCTTGCGCGTCTTCATCAGTGTTGCCGCTCACCATGGCTAAAAATTCAAACAGGGATTTTCTGACGTAAGAAATGACCAGCTTTTGGAATGGCGCACTGTTATTTTCGATTTGCGCAATTTCCAAATCATTGTAATAGTCGAGCCGTGCCTCATCATCGCCAGCGATTCTGGCAATCGGATAACCATGCTGCAGCAAAATCAGATTCATTACCAGCCGGCAAGTTCTCCCATTGCCATCAATCCAGGGGTGAACGGTGACGATTTTTTCATGCATATCCGAGGCGAGCAAAACGGGATGCAAAGTGTCTTTATTTTCGTTGTACCAGATAAAAATGTCTTCCATTAACTTTTGAATCAGATAGCTTGGCGGCGGCACATGTTTCGCGCCGGTAATGGTGACATCCTGTTTTCTGTAAACACCCGCCTCACGCGGGCGAATACCACCGAGCACAATGCTGTGAATGGAGTTGACAAGGTGTTCGCTCAGGACGGTGTTTTTTTCTGCCAGCTCCCGGATGTAGTAAATCGCTTCTTGATGGTTTCTGGCTTCGAGATGTTCGTCAAGTTTTTTCCCCTTGATCGTCATGCCTCTTGCAATGACCAAGTGGGTTTCTTGCAGGGTTAGCGTATTTCCTTCTATGCGGTTCGATTCATAGGTGTATTCCGTGTCCCATGCCTCAAGTAATTTTATGAGTTGATTGGCATTCAAGGGGCGAAAACTGTCCAGGCACTTTTTAAGGTCATCGAGTTGTGCCAGCGCCTCGGGCAGGGTGTCGCACACGGGGAAGATTTTGTCAAATAGGGAAATTAAATCCTTAGAGGATTTGACAGTGCCAAGAACACGGGAAAAGAAGGCTTGACGCAATGCGCCGGTTGTTGGAGTTTTTGGCATTGTTAACCTTTCCGAAAATTTGGTTATATTTTCTCATGGAAAAAATGTGTGATAAATATCAATTTATTGAGCATGTGGTCGCTTCTTTGCACGCTGATTTCGCCATGCCTCCAGTAAATCGGTATTGCCGCTCGCGACATGCAACAGCATTTGGAGCGACAAAATAGCGCCGGGGACGATGCCAGCTTCATCTATATCTTCATCATCGTAATCTGGATTAGTTGGGACTTCTACGTTGACAACCCACCATACCTCGATTTTTTGAAGAAGCTCAACAAGGACGTTGAACTGTTCTTGATGCGGCGATTCCGCTTGGCCCGTGACAACATCGAAAAGCTTATGGGCGAGGAGATTGCGAGTCTTTTTGAGTAGCTCAAATGTGGCCAAGTCTGATTCATCGATGGCTTGTTGCTCAAGAAGCCAGTTTAGTGATGCGTAGACAGCGCTCTTGTTACGAGAGAGGACTTTGGCCGCGTATTCTGGAGAGAGGGTATTGCCTTCTTTCGACCACCCGATCAGATAGAAGTCCCGAATACGATCAACTATTGAGTTCTTGAGAATCTCAAAGGTTGTAATGAACATAGTTGCCATGAAGAGCGACGGTTTGACAACCTCTGGATCGAGAAAGCGCTCCCAACGTTCTTCGTGTTCGCTCATGAGTGGCCTAACTTGATTTAGATTTCACCATCTTAGTCCAGCAATGCGGCCTAAATCAGAGGCATCTCCCAGAAGAGCCTGCAGCTTCTCCCATTTAGAATGCCTAAAATTTCTGGTACGGATGCGCTGATCGACGATTTATAGTCGGCCTTTCTCACCAATCCTCCTTCACCGCCAGCACCGCATCCCGGCCCGCTGCTGCCCGTCCGGCCAGCCAGGCCGTCAGTGTCCCGGCGGCCACCACCGCCGCGCACAGCAACACAAGCCGCGCCCACGGAATGCGCAAATCCATCGTCCAGTGAAAGCTCTGCGGGTTGACCACGTATATCAGCACGGTGGAGACCGCCAGCCCCAGCGCCAGCCCGGCAAAAGCGCCAATCACCGTCCAGGCCGCGCCTTCGCCCGCCACCACGGTGAGGATTTGCCGGCGTGTCAGGCCCAGGTGCGCCAGCAGGCCGAACTCCTTGCGCCGCGCCAGCACCTGCGCGCTGAAGCTGGCGGCCACGCCAAAGAGGCCGATGGCGATGGCCACGCCCTGCAGCCAGTAGGTCACGGCAAAGCTGCGGTCAAAAATCTGCAGCGACTTGGTGCGGATCTGGCTGACCGAAGCCATCTCCAGCAGTGCGCCGCCGCCGCTGGCCTGCGCGTCGGCCAGGGTGCGAATGGCTTGCTGCACTTCGGCATCGTTTGCCGCACTGCCGAGCCACAGCGCCAGGTCGTTGACGCGGGCGTCGCCCGTCAGACGCTCGAAATCGCGCTGGGCCAGCGTGATGGCGCCGAACTGGCGGGCGTAGTCGCGCCACACGCCAGCGACGTAAAACCGGGGCGCGCTTTCCGTCTGTGTCCGCGCCAGCGCGCCAAACGCCTGCGCCAGCGGCGCAAACACGCTGCCGGGCCGGGCGCCGTACAGGTCCACCATGGCTTCGCTGACATAGATGCCAACATGGCCGGCGGGCACGGGCAGCGCCGGCCCCACCAGCGGCAGGTCGCTGGCCGGGTCGTCCAGCGGGCGGGAAATCAAGGTGACGGCGGGCTTGTTGGCGTCGAGTTGCAGCGCCGTGCTGCGCAGGGTGCTGACGCTGGCCACGCCATTCAAGCGGGCGACTTGCTGCACAAACCGGGGCGCGAAATAGGCCGTGTCGCTGGCCGAGGCGCTCAGGGTCGCGCGCACATACAGGTCGGCGGGCAGCAGCACATCGAGCCACTGCGTGACCGAACCCCGAAAGCTCGCCACCATCACCGTCAGCGCCACGGCCAGGCTGAGCGATGCCACCACGCCGCTGATGGCGACTGCCGCGCTCTCGCGCACCCGGCGGGCGCGCTCCACCGCCAGCAGCGCCAGCAATCGGTGCGCCACCCACGGGCTGAGCCGGTCGTAGAGCAGCGTGATCAGCCACGGCAATCCGGTGATGCCGCCCACCAGCAGCAGCCCAACTGAAAAATAAGCCGCCAGCGGAATCCCAAACACCGGCGGCAGCAGCGCCAGCAGCGCGCCCGCCGCGATAAACGCCAGACTCAGCCAGCGCCCGGCGCCGCCGCCGCCCGCCAAGCCCAGGCCTTTGAGCGTCTGCGCGGGCGGCAGTTTTTGCGCCGCCCGCGCTGGCCACCAGCCGCCCACGCCCGCCGCCGCCACGCCGAGCGCGCCGTAAGTCAGCGCCGCCGCGCCGCTCCACTGCAGCGTCGGCGCAACGCCGGCAAAATAACCGCCGCCCAGATCGCCGCCCAGCAGCCGCAGCGCCAGTGCGGCCAGCGCGCTGCCCAGCGCAATGCCGGCCACGCTGCCCGCCAGGCCGAGTGCCAGCGATTCAATCAACACCAGCAGCAAGCGCTCGCGCCCGGTCAGTCCCAAGACGCCCAGCAGCGCAAATTGTTGTGCCCGCTTGGCCACGCTCAGCGAGAGCACCGAAAACACTAAAAATGCACCGGTAAACAGCGCCACCAGCGCCAGCACCGTCAGATTGACCCGGTAGGCGCGCGACAAGTTGCTGATGCGCTCGGCGGCGTCGCCGGGCGCGCTGGCGGTCATATTCGGCGGCAGTTGCAGCGCGCCGATGAAGCGGCCCATGTCGCTGCCGGGTTTCAGACGCACGTCGATGCGCGAGAGCTGGCCGCCCCGGCCAAACAGCTCTTGCGCCGCGCCGATGTCCATCACCGCCAGCGGCCCGCCGCCGGCGCTCACGCTGCCCGCCACCGTGACGCGGCGCAATTGCAGGCCGTCTTGCAACTGAAGCTGGCGGGCGCTGAACAGCTGCCGCGCCGCCGGGTTCAAAAACACGGTGTTTGGCGCAAAGATGGCGAAGCGCCCGGCGGAATCGCCTCCAGCCTGCGTCGTCGCGCCAGTGCTGGTGTCTGAGTTGGCGCGGCTGCCTGCCGCGTCCGGGCGCTTGACCTGGCCCGGCTGGCCGGATTCGCCCGGCGCTGCAAACGGCACCGGCATCAAGCCCGGCGCCACCGACGCCACGGCTAGAGCGTCGATGCCGACGATGCGCAGCGGCTGGCGTTTGGCGCTGTCGCCGTTCAGATCAAGCGCGTAGCTGCTGATTTCCAGCACCGGGCTGGCCATTTCGACTTGCGGGTCGTTGGCCACGCGCTCGTACAGCGCTTCATCAAAACTGCCCTGGGCGGCGCGCAGTTCCAGATCGGGCTGGCCGTTGACGGCGCGCACCGCCTGCGAGAACTCGGACAACGCCGAGGCGTTAATCAGATGCACGGAAAACGCCAGCGCCACGCCCAGCATCACGGCGACGACGGCGGCGGCGTTGCGCCACGGGTGGTGGCGCAGTTCCTGCCAGGAGAAGGTTTGGAGTAGGGCGCGCATGGGCTGATTGTGCCTTTCCAGACCCAGGTAACAGCGTATGACAAACGGCCACGGGCACCGTGATTGCCGTAGTATGGGCGGGCAACAGTTCCAAATCGCCAAGGCCGATAAGGCGCTGCTACATCCAGCCATCGAAGACTACCGTTTCAAGGGAATAGATATGACCGCCATGATGAAAGCCGCTATTTTTATCGAGCCGGGCCGCATTGAGCTGGCCGACAAGCCCATGCCCAACGTGGGGCCGAATGACGCCCTGATCCGCATCACCACCACGACAATCTGCGGCACCGATATCCACATTCTCAAGGGCGAATACCCGGTGGCCAAGGGCCTGACCATCGGCCACGAGCCGGTCGGCGTGATCGAGAAACTCGGCAGCGCCGTGCAGGGTTACAGCGAAGGCCAGCGCGTCATTGCCGGGGCGATTTGCCCAAATTTCAACTCTTACGCCGCGCAGGACGGCGCCGCCTCGCAGGACGGCAGCTACCTGATTCCGATGGGTCTGTGCGGCTGCCACGGCTACAAAGCCACGGCGGGCTGGCGCTTTGGCAACCTGATCGACGGCACGCAAGCCGAATACGTGCTGGTGCCCGACGCGCAGGCCAATCTGGCGCCGATTCCCGACGGCCTCACCGACGAGCAGGTGCTGATGTGCCCGGACATCATGTCCACCGGCTTCAAGGGCGCAGAAAATGCCAATATCCGCATCGGCGACACGGTGGTGGTGTTTGCGCAGGGGCCGATTGGCCTGTGCGCCACCGCTGGCGCGCGCCTGCTGGGCGCCACCACCATCATTGCCGTCGATGGCAATGACCACCGCCTGGGCATCTCGAAAAAGATGGGCGCCGACATCACGCTCAATTTTAAAAACTGCGACGTGGTCAGCGAGATCATGAAGCTCACCGGCGGCAAGGGCGCGGATTCGGCCATCGAGGCGCTGGGCACGCAGGCCACCTTCGAGTCGGCGCTGCGGGTGCTCAGGCCGGGCGGTACGCTCTCCAGCCTGGGCGTTTATTCCCATGACCTGACGATTCCGATGTCCGCTTTTGCCGCCGGGCTGGGCGACCACACCATTCGCACCGCGCTGTGCCCCGGCGGCAAGGAGCGCATGCGCCGGCTGATGAATGTGGTGGCGTCGTCGCGCCTGGATCTGGGCGTGATGGTCACGCACCAGTTCAAGCTGGATAACATCGTCGAGGCCTACGAGCTGTTTTCCAACCAGCGCGACGGCGTGCTGAAGGTGGCGATCAAGCCTTGGTGACATCGCCCGGCCAGCGACGCCATCCCTTGAGCTTTGAAAACTCAGGGCGCAATGGCTAAAAAACGTCACCTGTTTGCGCTTTTGTTGATGGATTGGGCGCAATCCATTAGCATCGTCGGCTTCATCCGATAACTATAAAAGGCTTCACCATGACCGCATCCTTCCTGAACTCCTCCTTCACGGGTCTGGATTCACGCGCGTCGCGATAGTCTTTCCCGCTGCGCCGCTTGGCGCAGCCCATTTCCATCGCCAACGACGAAGGCTCCAGCGCCCTATTCTTTTGTTTGAATTTGGGATCGCTTTGTCATGGGCAATTTTTTGAAGATTTTTTCTGATCGCGTCAGTGTGATTGCGTCAGCGCGTCTGTGGCTGGAGGATGCTGCCGTGCAGCAACTCCTGACCACGGCGCAACTTCCCGGCATGCAGCAAGTCGTGGGCCTGCCCGACCTGCATCCGGGGCGCGGCTACCCCGTCGGGGCCGTGTTTTTCTCCAGCGGGCGGTTTTATCCGGCGCTGGTGGGCAACGACATCGGCTGCGGCATGCACCTAGCGCAAACCGACATCCTGATGAGCAAAGTCAAGCTGGACAAGCTCGACAAGCAACTGGGCAACCTCGACGGCGCTATCGAGGACGATGAATGGGCTGCGCTGAAAAATCGGGAACCCGCTCTGCAGGCGCAGATCGACGCCTTGATGCAGCGCATGGCGCAAGCCGGGCTGGACTTGTCGCAACTGCGCTCGCTGGGCACCATCGGCGGGGGCAACCACTTCGTCGAGCTGCAGGTGATCGACGAAGTCAGGGACGCTGCGGCGTTCGAGCGCTCGGGCTTGAGCCTGAAGAAGCTGCAGATTCTGGTGCATAGCGGCTCGCGTGGCCTGGGCCAGGAGATTTTGCGCGCGCATGTGGACGCCTTCGGCCACGCCGGACTGCCGGACACGGGCGCAGACGCCGCGCATTACCTGGCCCGACACGACGCGGCGCTGGATTTTGCCCGGCTGAACCGGGCCGTGATTACGCTGCGCGTGGCCAGCCACCTGCATTGCAGCGCGGCCCCGGTGATGGACATTCACCACAATCTGCTCACGCCCGCGCAGGTGAATGGGCAAAGCGGCTGGCTGCACCGCAAGGGCGCCACGCCCAGCGATCAGGGTTTGGTCATGCTGCCGGGCTCGCGCGGCGACTACAGCTACGTGCTCGAACCCATCGGCGATGGGCAGGCCAGCCTGTCTTCGCTGGCGCACGGCGCCGGACGCAAGTGGGCGCGCACCGATTGCAAGGGGCGTCTCTTCAAATTGTTCAGTCCGGACAATCTGAGCCGCACGCCGATTGGCAGCCGCGTCATCTGCAACGACAAAGCCCTGATTTACGAGGAAGCGCCGCAGGCTTACAAAAATGTGGACAGCGTGCTCGACTGCCTGCTGGGCGCGAATCTGGTGCGCGTCGTAGCCAAAAGCCGGCCCGTGCTGACCTACAAGACGCGTGGGGAGTGCTGCTGATGATCTGGCTGCAAATCACCGCCAACACCGGCCCGGCCGAGTGTTGCCTGGCCGTCCACAAGGCATTAAAACGGCTGCTGCAGGAGGCCAGTCAAGCCCAAGTCGAGGTTAGCCTGATCGAAGAAATTCCCGGCCCCGTGGCCGGTACGCTGCGCTCGGTTTTTCTGAAGCTGGAAAGCGCCGCTGCGGGCGAGTCCGGCGCCGGGCTGCTGGCGCGGCGCTGGTCGGGCAGCCTGCTCTGGGTGTGCCCTAGCCCTTACCGGCCCTTGCACAAGCGCAAGAACTGGTTTCTCAGCGGGGCCATTTACAGCGCGGCTGCGCCTTTGCCGGACAGCGAAATCCGCTACACCGCCACCCGCGCATCCGGGCCGGGCGGCCAGCATGTGAACAAAACCGACAGCGCCGTGCGCGCCACCCATGTGGCCAGCGGCCTGTCGGTCAAGGTGCAAAGCGAGCGCAGCCAGCACGCCAACAAGCGTCTGGCCGGTCAATGGCTGGCCGCCCGGCTCGCCGCGCTGGGCCAGCAGGCGCAAGACGAGGACAAAGCCCAACGCCGCTTGCAGCACCATCAAAGCGAACGCGGCAATGCGGCGCGGGTGTTTACCGGCATGGACTTCCAGGAGCAAGCGGGCCGCTAAAACGTCCGCCTGCTATAACCGCCGCTCCGACTTTTTCAACCCTTCGTTTTTCAGGAGAGCCCTCATGCCGCACGAATCCAGATTGACTGTTGAGCTGCGCGCTCTGTTGCATTCCAGCCGGGTCGCTGCCTTGGGAACCGTCGGTGACGACGGCAAGCCGTTTGTCTCGATGGTGCCTTATGCGCTGGAGCCGTCGCTGGGCTGCCTGGTGATTCACGTCAGCGGCCTGGCCGCGCACACGGGAAATCTACAGGCCCGCCCAGACGTGTCGGTGCTCGTGATGCGCCCCGAGGAGCCGGGCCAGCCGGTGCATGCCTTGCCACGCGTCACGCTCGACGGACTGGCCAAGGTGCTGGCGCCTGAAAGCCCGGCGTGGCAGGCCTGCCGGGCCGCTTACGTGGCAAGATTCCCGGAGGCCGAATTCATGACGCAACTGGGCGACTTCCGCTTTGTCGCCATCATGCCGAACGCAGCTCGCCAGGTTGCCGGTTTCGGCGCGGCGCGCTCGATTGACGCACAAGAAGTCAGGCGCGCGTGCCAAACCGCTTGATTTCCTATTTCTGGAGCGGCGCTGTGATTCGCAGCCGCAGCGTCAGCGATGTCGTGCTTTCCACCATGCTCGACCTGCCTGCGTCCCCGGCCCGGCTGATCGCCGACTGGGAAAGAGACATAGCACTGGGCCTGAACCTGGAGCCGGGAGATGTCGATCAACTGCCTTTGGCGCGGGCGCGCATGCGCTGGCCGGATTACAAGCACTGCGTGCAGGCGCTGGCCGACTGGACGCGCGCGCTCGGCCTGCGCGAGGTGCTGGCCGCCAGCGACCTGGCCCTGATGGCCTGCCGTGGCGCCAGCTACCACCATGACGGCGCGCACTATGGCGCTTTCGCTTTTTGCAATCTTTTCCTGAGCGAAGACAGGGGCCTGGACCTGCATTTTCCAGCGACAGGCCAGCGCATCGCGCTGCGCCGGGGGACGGCGGTGATCTTTGATACCGGCCAGCCGCACGGCGTCATTGCGCGCCGCAGCGGCGGGTTCAAGGCGGCCGACTTTCCCAGCGGCCAGGATTTCAGCCAGGTGTTTTTGACTTGGGAGCTTCCCATCGAGAACGCCGAGGTCGGGCAGGCACTGCAAATCGCCTTTGACATCGACCCCTTAACGTCGCTGCGGCTCGATGAAGAGCAGGTCTGGCGCAGCGGCGCACCGGCCAGTGTGTGCCCGGATTCGGGTCGCTGGCGTCAGGCGCACTGAGTCAGCCCTCAGCGCCTTCAGCTTGAAATGCCGCTGCTGCCCAGACGCAGCACCCGGTCGGCGCGGGCGGCGGCGGCTTCGGAGTGCGTGACCAGCACCAGCGCCGCGCCGTGCTCGCGGGTTTGCGCCAGCAGCGCGTCCATCACTTTGGCGGCGGTGCTCGGGTCCAGGTTGCCGGTCGGCTCGTCGGCCAGCAGCAGGCTGGGTTGGTGGACCAGCGCTCTGGCAATGGCCACGCGCTGGAGCTGCCCGCCGCTCAATTGCTGGGGCAGGCGCTGGCCTAGAGCGCCCAGGCCGACGGCATCCAATAAAGCCTGAACGCGGGCGTCGTCCGGCTGTTTTAGTAGCAGCAGCGGCAGCGCGACGTTCTGCGCCACGTCCAGATGCGGCAGCACATGAAATGCCTGGAACACAAAGCCGACATGGCGCCGGCGCAGCAGGGCGCGTGCGTCGTCGCTCATCGCGCCCAAGTCAAAGCCGTTCAGCGTGACCGTGCCCTCGTCCCAGCTGTCGAGCCCAGCCATGCAGTTGAGCAGCGTCGATTTGCCCACGCCCGACTCGCCCACGATGGCGACGAACTCGCCTGGTGCCACGTCCAGCGTCACATGGCTGAACACGGCGGTGTCGCCGTAGCGCTTGCCGAGATTGCGCAGTTGCAGGCCGGTGGGCGCGCGGCGGGCGTTATTTGCGGGGCTGGCGGCGTTCACGCGGCGGCCTTGGCGCTGGTTTCAAGGTGGGCTTGAACCCGCGCCAGCACCTGTTCCAGTGCGTCGGGGGCGTCGCAGGCGACGATCTGGCGCTGCGGCATGGCGCGCAGCCAGGTGACTTGCCGCTTGGCGAGCTGGCGCGTGGCAAAAATGCCCTTGTCGCGTAGTTCACTCAAGGCGCTTGGGGCGGGCTTGCGCACTTTGCTGCCTGAGTTTGCTGCTGTTTCGTTCCTTGCTGCGGCGACCGTTCTGCCCGCTGTCGCTATTTCGAGCGCGTCCAGCGCCTCCCACGCCTGGCGGTAGCCGACGCAGCGCATGGCGGGCAAATCGGGATGTAAATCGCCGCGCTGGCGCAGGGTTTTCACCTCGTCGATAAAACCGGCGGCCAGCATGGCGTCAAAGCGCTGGGCGATGCGCTCGTGCAGCCAGGCGCGGTCAATGGGCTCCAGCGAAATCAGCGGCATGGCGTGGGTGGCAGGCGTTGCGCCCGCATTCTCCGCGCCGTCCGCGCTGTGCGCCGCCTTGCGCTGGTGGAAAAACGCCAGCGGCTGGCCCGACACGCGAAACACTTCCAGCGCCCGCGAGATGCGCTGCGAGTCGTTGGGCGCCAGTCGGGCCGCCGTGACCGGATCGACCTGCGCCAGCGCGGCATGCAGCGCAGGCCAGCCTTTTTGAGCCGCTTCATCGGCGAGCGCGGCGCGGATCGCCGGGTCGGCGGGCGGCATGTCGTCCAGGCCGTCAAACAGCGCCTTGAAGTACAGCAGGGTGCCGCCCACGAGCAGCGGTAAGCGGCCACGCGCCTGAATCTCGCCGATGAGCTGCTGCGCATCCTGGACGAACTCGGCGGCGCTGTAGGCGTTGAGCGGGTCGCGGATGTCAATTAAATGGTGCGGCGCGGCGGCCAGTTCGGCGGCACTGGGTTTGGCCGTGCCGATGTCCATGCCGCGATAGACCAGCGCTGAATCGACGCTGATGATTTCCGTCGGCCAGCGCCTAGCAATGGCCAGCGCGGCGGCGGTTTTGCCCGAGGCGGTCGGGCCAGCGAGCGCGATAGGGGGCAAAGGCGGCGCGCCGGGAATCGGTGCGGGGAACGCGCCCGTCAGGGGCGCTGTGAAGAGGGCGGCAGTCGGCGCAGGAGAAGGGGCGGGAAAAGCAAACATGCCATTGAGGCTACCAGAAAGCGCCCGACTGAACGCTCAGGCCGCGCAAGGTCAGCGCTGCACCGCCTGGCCGCTGGCAAACAATTGCCGCAGCGCCACCTTGTACTGCGCATCGGCCAGCGCATTGGTGCCCTCGTGGGTGCCGCCTTCGACCTGCACAAAGATTTTCGGCTGCACGGCAGCTGCGTAGAGCTTTTGGCCCAGCGGGAAAGGCACCCGCGTGTCTTTCGTACCATGCACGACCAGCAGCGGCGCGCCCACGCGCGCGACCTTGTCCACCGAGGCGAAGGGCTGGGTCATCAAGGCGTCCACCGGCAGCCAGCCCCATTCCGAGGTCGCGGCAAACACGTCGGCCATCGAGGTGAAGGTGCATTCGACGATGGTGCCTGCCTCGTCCTTGACTTTGGCGGCCAGCTCGATGGCCATGGCCCCGCCCAGCGAATGGCCGAAGATGTAGCGCGGCTGGCCCGGATGCTGCGCGCCCAGCCAGTTCCAGGCGGCGCGTGTGTCTTCATAGGCCATCGCTTCGGAGGGCAGGGCGGGCGTGCTTTTGCCAAAGCCCCGGTAGTCAATTGCCAGCACGGAAAAGCCGAGTTTTTGCATGTGCTGCATGCGTGGGGCTGAGGCGGTCACGTTCCAGTGCGCGCCGTGCAGGAACAGCAGCAGCGGGGCTTGCGCGGCGCCGCTCCAGCCGGGCCGACTGGCGTCGGCGGGCAGCCACAGGCCGTGCAGCCGGGTCGGCTTGCCGGTGACGCTGGAATTAAAGTCGATCCAGACATCTTTGAGCTGGGGGGCCAGTTCGGCGCTGATGGGCCAGTTGCGGTTATCGGGCTCGAAAATTGAGCTGCGCTGCTGTTTGTCAATGGCGGTGCAGCCCGTCAGAGCGGCCAGGGTCAGGGCCAGTGCAAGGCGCGGGAGGCGGGAGGATGGTTTCATGTCATGCAGGGGAGGGTTAGCGGGTGCTCACGATTTCAACGTCGTTGTCATACACGTCGATCCGTTTGTCGTACAGCGGAATCGTTGTGCCGTTGACCCGGTTGTTGACCAGCTTGGCCAGGTCCACGTCGGCGATGACGATTTGCTCCATGTTGGGCACGCCTTCGGCGGCAATGCCGTCGCGGGCAAACGGAAAGTCCGACGGCGTGATGATGGCCGCCTGGCCAAAATGCAGGCCCAGCCCTTCAACCGCCAGATTGCCCACCGTGCCGGTGACGGCGACATAGACCTGGTTTTCGATGGCGCGGGCGTGGCAGCAGTAGCGTACCCGCCAAAAGCCCTGGCGGTCGTCGGTGCAGGAGGGCACAAAGATGATGTCCGCGCCCTGCTCGCAGACCATGCGCGCGAGTTCGGGAAACTCGATGTCGTAGCAGATCAGGATGCTGATGCGGCCATAGGGCGTGTCAAACACGCGCAGGTGGTCGCCAGGGTCGCCCTTCCACTTTTCCTTTTCCCAGCGCGTCAGGTGAATCTTGTCCTGGGTGAAGACCTGGCCCTCGGGGGTGAATAAATAGGCGGTGTTGAGCAGCTTGCCGTCGGTGATGGTCGGGTGGCTGCCGCCGATGATGTGTACCTTCCAGCGCGCCGCCAGTTCGATAAACAGCGCCTTGTAGCGCGCCGTGTACTCGTCCATTTTGCGCACCGCGCTGCGCAAGTCGCTGGTGTCCATGAAGGACAGCAGTTGCGTCGTGAAAATCTCCGGGAACATCACAAACTGGGGCTTGTAGTCGCCCGCCGCCTGCATCACGAAGCGAACCTGGTTTTCAAAACCTTCCCAGTCGTCGATGGCGCGCAGCAAATACTGCACGGCGGCGATGCGCACAATGCCCTGGCTGGGCTTGAAAGCGGTTTCGTGCGCGGCGGGATCAGTGATGGTCATGGGTATTCTTGTGTGCCGGGTAGGGCGCTGTGCTGCAGCGCGGTTCTTTGGGTGGGATCGTAGTCGGGGTTGATCCAGGCGATCAGGGCGGCCTGACCGCAGGACTCGTGGTCTTGCGGGATGTAGTCGTGCATGATGCCGCAGTAGCGAAAGCCTTCGCGCAGCTGAAAACTCAGCACCGGGTCGCTCAGGTCGCCCCACAGCACTTTTTTGGCATACAGCTCGACGCTCATTTCCTGCGCCAGCGCGTGGTAGCCCGGTAGCCGTCCGCAGGCGATGATGCGCCGCAGGTTCAGCGTTCTGCACAAATGGCGCCGACCTTCGTAGAGCGCATGGCCTACCCGCTTGCCGCGCAGATGGGGATCGACAAACACCTCGGCGCCGTAGAGGGTGAATCCGGCCGGGTTGTGGGTGTTGAAAGTGCCCGAGGCGGTGATTTCTTTCCAGGTGTGCTCGTCGGCCCATTCATCCCACAAAATGACCAGGGAGCTGGCGCAGCCGACGATGCGCCCGTCTGTTACGGCCACCAGCTGGCCTTCGGGGAAGATTTTGATTTGATGGGCGAGCTGGTCGCGCCGCCAGGGATCTATCGTCGGGTAAACACGTTCCTGCAATTGCAGCAGGGCGTCCACATCCGTCAGCGTGGTGGGTCGGACAGTCAAAGAGGCCATCGGCTCATTATCAGTGAGATTCAAACGGCAAGAGGGATGGCGCTCCAGCCAGTGCCGCTACGGCCCCGCTTGCTCGCTAGCGCCCGCGCAGAAACAGGCCGTCGAGCTCCTTCAGACTGAGCTGGCGCCAGGTCGGGCGGCCGTGGTTGCACTGGCCCGAGCGCTGCGTGCTTTCCATCTGGCGCAGCAGGGCGTTCATTTCTTCGACGGTCAATTGCCGGTTGGCGCGCACCGCGCCGTGGCAGGCCATCGCGGCGAGCAACGCGTTCTGGGCGCGCTCGATCACGCTGCTGGCATCCATCTGGGCCAGCTCGGCCAGCACGCTGCGCGCCAGCTCCACCGCGTCGCCCAGCGCCAGGCTGGCGGGCACGGCGCGCACCGCCAGCGTTTTGGGCGAGAACGGGGTGATTTCCAGGCCCAGCATTGTTAAAGTGTCGGCGCTGGCCTCGGCGGTGGCGACTTCCTGCGATGTGGCAGCAAAGGTGGCCGGAATCAAGAGCGGCTGGCTGGCAATGTGCGAGGTGGCTAGCTGGCTTTTGAGCCGCTCATAAACGATGCGCTCGTGCGCCGCGTGCATGTCCACGACGACCAGGCCGAGGGCGTTTTCGGCGAGGATGTAGATGCCTTGCAGCTGGGCCAGGGCGCGGCCCAGCGGCCAGGCGCCGCCGGGCAGGCTGGCAGGCGCGGCGCTGGCGGCGTTTGGCGCGGCGGTTTCTGCCGGGGCGGGCTGCGGGCCGGGGCTGGCGTCGGCCCCCGTGTCAGTGGAGGCGCCTGCGCCGGTGGCGGGCCGGGCCACCGGCCACAGGGCTTCAAAGTCGCTGGCGCGCTGGCTGCGGCTGGCGTTGAAATCCATCGCGGGCTGCGTCCAGCCCTGCCGGGCAGGCGCTGGTTTTGCTCCAGAAATTTCGCCAGCGCCGGAACCGCCGCCAGCGCCCGGCGGCTGGCTTTGCGTCGCCGGGGCCGCCGCCAGCAGCGCCGCGCCTGCGCGGGGCGCGGCCAGCGCGTCTTCGGCGGCGTGGCGCACGGCTTGATGCACTTCGCGGCTGTCGCGAAAGCGCACTTCGATTTTCGTCGGATGCACGTTCACATCGACTCTGGCCGCGTCAATCTCGACATACAGCGCATAGACCGGCTGGCGCTGGCCGTGCAGCACGTCTTCATAGGCACTGCGGGCGGCGTGGCTCAGCACCTTGTCGCGCACGTAGCGGCCGTTGACGTAGGTGAACTGCTGGTCGGCGCGGGCGCGGGCGGCGTCGGGCAGGCCGGCGCGGCCCCAGACGCGCACGGCGGGCTGGCCGTCGGCGCGGCGGGCGCTGCTTTCGTAGTACACCGCGACGGACTGGGTGACAAACTCGCTGCCCAGCACATCAGCGAGGCGCTGGTTATGGGCCGTGACATCGCTGATTTCACGGATCCCGCTGACTCCATTGCCGCTAATGCCATTCCCTTTGATGCCATTGCCGTTGATGCCATTGCCGCCGCCTGCGCCGCCGCAGGCGCGCCACTGCTCAATTAACTTGCCTTCGTGCCAGACGGCAAAGCCCACGTCGGGCCGCACCAAGGCGTGGCGGCGCACCGCCTCAACGCAGTGGGCCAGCTCGGTGGCATCGGTTTTTAAAAACTTGCGGCGGGCGGGCGTGGCGTAAAACAGCTCGCGCACCTCGACGCTGGTGCCGCGCGCGCGGGCGGCGGGCTTGATCTCGCCGGTGCGGCCGTCGAGCTGCCAGCCGTGCTCGCTGTCCAGGCTTCGGGAGAGCAGGCTCATGTCGGCAATCGAGTTGATGGCGGCCAGCGCCTCGCCCCGAAAACCCATTGTGCCCACGGCTTCCAGCTCCTGCAGCGAGGCGATTTTGCTGGTCGCGTGGCGGCGCAGCGCGACGGGCAGTTCTTCGCGGGGAATGCCCAGACCGTCGTCTTCGACGGCAATCAGGCGCACGCCCCCGGCTTGCAGGCGCAGCGTGATCTGGCTGGCGCCCGCGTCCAGGGCGTTGTCGAGCAGCTCGCGCACGACGGAGGCCGGGCGCTCGACGACTTCGCCAGCGGCGATCTGGCTGATCAGTTCATCGGGCAGGTCGCGGATCGGGCGGCGGGCGGCGGGTGGCAGTAGCGTCATAAGGCGGCGATTCTAGGCGCGGAGCCAAGCCCGCAGGCGCCGTGTGGGTCGGGGCTGGCTCGGGCGGCGGACCTGTCAAAATCCGGGGCATGGAACTAGCCACTTTTCTGATCGATTTCATTCTTCATGTTGATAAACACCTGGAGGCCTTTGTCACCAGTTACGGCGCCTGGGTGTATGCCCTGCTGTTTCTGATTATTTTTGTCGAAACCGGCGTGGTCATCATGCCGTTTCTGCCCGGCGACTCGCTGCTGTTTGTCGTCGGCGCGATGTGCGGCGTGGGCTTGATGAGCTATCCGCTGTCCGTGGGCCTGCTGCTGGCGGCGGCGGTGCTGGGCAACCAGTCCAACTACAGCATCGGCCATTATTTCGGCCCCAAGGTGTTTCAGTGGGAGGATTCACGGCTGTTCAACAAGAGGGCGTTTAACCAGGCGCATGCGTTTTATGAGCGCTATGGCGGCATCACCATCATTGCGGCGCGCTTCATGCCTTTTTTGCGCACTTTCGCGCCTTTTGTGGCGGGCGTGTCGCAGATGAAGCGCAGCAAGTTCGCGCTCTACGATGTGGCGGGCGGCACGTTGTGGGTGGGCGGCATTGTCACCGTGGGCTATCTTTTTGGCAATGTGCCGTTCGTCAAGACTCACCTGGACAAGATCATCTGGGCGATGATTCTGGTGCCCACTTTGGGGGTGGCGCTGGGCGCCTGGCGGGCCAGACGCCAGGCCAGGCACAGCCCGGTTTAAGCGGCGCTGCCCGGCTCAAGCCGGACAGGCGGGGCCGATTTAGCGCCTTTTGCCCACTTCGTTACCCAGAAGGGCGCCAGCGGCGGCGCCGCCCACGGTGCCCAGCGTGTTGCCAAAGAGGGCATCGCCCGCTACGCCGCCGAGCACGGCGCCGGTGGCGGTGCCGATCTGGGCATTGGTGGGCGGGTTCATGGCGCAGCCGCTCAGAGCCATTACGGCAGCAGCAGCGATTGACATCAAAATTTTCGTGTTCATGAATTTACCTTTTCTAAAATAGACAGGCCGGAGCGACCGCAGGACAGTTGCTTGCAAAGTCTGCGGTGCGCCTGCTTTTTTAGTATAAGGGCTTTAAAAAATCCCTGTCTGCAGCGGTCCATCGCCGATGGGCGCTGCCCGACCGGGCGCAGGCTCACAGGGCGCGGTTGCGCGCCAGCGGCGGATTTTTCGAGAAATACTGGCTGATGCCGCGCATCAGCGCATTGGCCAGCTCGACTTGGTAGCTCGTACTGCGCAGCCGCACTTCCTCGCTGGGGTTGCTGATGAAGGCTGTTTCCACCAGCACGCTGGGAATGTCGGGCGCCTTCAGGACCGCAAAGCTGGCCTGCTCGACGCGTCCTTTGTGCAGCTTGCCGACGCTGCCCATCTGGCCCAGCATCACGCTGCCCAGTTTCATGCTGTCCTTGATTTGCGCCGTGGTGCTCATGTCGAACAGAGCCTGGCGCACCTGCGAGTCCTTGCTGCTGGCGTTGACGCCGCCGACCAGATCGGCCGAATTTTCCTTGTTCGCCAGCCAGCGGGCGGCGCTGCTGGAGGCGCCTTTTTCGCTCAGGGCAAAGACGCTGGCACCAGCGGGCGCGGCGGTCAAAAAGGCGTCGGCATGCACGCTGATAAACAGGTCGGCCTTGACGCTGCGCGCTTTTTGCACCCGCACCTGCAGCGGCACAAAAAAATCGGCATCGCGCGTCAGGAAGGCGCGCATATTGGGTTGCTGGTTGATGCGGTCGCGCAGGCGCAGCGCAATTTGCAGCACTACGTCTTTTTCCCGGGTGCCGCCCGGACCGATGGCGCCGGGGTCTTCGCCGCCGTGGCCGGGGTCCAGCGCGACGATGACCAGACGGTCGGTTTTTTTCCTGGACGGGCCGACGGCGGGCGGATTTTCTTTTTGCGCCAGTTGTCCGGTACTGGCATCGGCCGCCTTTTTGAATTTCTGGGCAATCAGGCCGCCCAGCGGGTCATTGATCAGATCGCCAATCGGATCATCGGCCAGCGGCTGCTGCTTCAAGTCGGCCATCGGGCGCGCCATGCCTGGCACGCTGGGCGCCGCTTCTGTCTCTTCCTTGAGCAGGGTTTGCAGCGGGTTGGCGGGCTGGGCCGGGTACAGGTCGAGCACCAGCCGGTGCTGGTAAGCGGCCACCGGTGCCAGGTTGAACACCTGGGGCTGCATCGCTCTTTTCAGGTCAATCACCAGCCGGACCACGCCCGGCAGGCTCTGGCCGATGCGAATGCCGGCAATGTTCGGGTCGTCCGACTGCACCTTGGCCACCAGCTCGCGCAGCGCCGGGATCAGGTCAATGCCGTCGATATCGACCACCAGGCGCGGCGGCTCGGGAATGAACACCTGCCGCGCCATGATGGGGGCGTCCGACTCGATGGTCAGGCGCGTGTAGTCCTTGGACGGCCAGACGCGCACCGCCACAATCGTCGCGCCCCTGGCGATCTGCTGCACGCCCAGCATCAGCACCACGCTGCCCAGCTGCAGGGTGCTTCGGCGGCTCAGGCCGGGGGGGGTGTTTTTAGGGTTCATGAATCAGCTCCGTTCCTGTGGGGGTGTAGGCGGTTAAGGTAATCAATCGGGATTCGTCGGCCTGCATTTCAATATGGATCACCAGATCGGGCGGCGGCAAATGCGGGGCGGCTTTGTCCGGCCACTCGACCAGCTTGAGGCCGGGGCTGGCAAAAATGTCGCGAAACCCGGCTTCTTCCCATTCGCGCGGGTCGTTGAAGCGGTAAAAATCAAAATGCCAGATGGTTTCGCTGCCATTGTGGCTTGATAGCTGATCCGTGGGCGTCAAGGTGTAAGTTTCCACCACGGTATAGGTCGGGCTCTTGATTCGGCCCTGAATTCCCAGACTTTTTAGTAAATGGCGTGTAAAGGTGGTTTTTCCGGCACCCAGATCGCCGCGCAGCTCGATCAGGGCGTGGCCAATGGCGCTGCGGCGCGCCAGCGCCTGGGCGAACGATGCGGTGCTGGTCTCATCCCCCCAGACCAGGGTTTTTACAATCAGCGGATGTCGATCAGCACTCATTGGAATAGTCATCAATTCGTCTCTCAAATTCAGGTGTGGGCGCGCGAGCTTGGGTTTTCGCATATCGGCGTCGCTGACGTTGACTTGTCATCGGCCGAAGCAGGATTATCAGCCTGGCTGGCCGCCGGTTTTCAGGGCGATATGCACTATATGGCAGCGCATGGCCTGAAGCGGGCGCGTCCGGCCGAGCTGATTGCGGGCACCGTCAGCGTCATCACGGCGCGTATGGATTACCTGCCTGCCGCCACCCCAGCCGCACCCGGCCAGTGGCAGGCGCTGGAACTGAGCCGCTTGATGCGGCCCGGCGAAGGCATCGTCTCGGTCTATGCGCGCGGCCGCGACTATCACAAGGTGCTGCGCGCACGCCTGCAAAAGCTCGGCGAGCGCATCGCCGCCGAGGTCGGGCCGCTAGGGCACCGCGCTTTCACCGACTCGGCCCCGGTGCTCGAAGGCGAGCTGGCGGCGCGCAGCGGCCAGGGCTGGCGCGGCAAGCACACCTTGGTGCTGAACCGGGAGGCGGGTTCGATGTTTTTCCTGGGCGAAATCTATGTCGATATGGCTTTGCCGACTAGCGCGCCGGTCACGCCGCATTGCGGCAGCTGCCAGACCTGCATGGATGTCTGCCCGACGCAGGCCATCGTCGCGCCTTATCGGCTCGACGCCAGGCGCTGCATTTCCTACCTGACGATTGAGCATGCCGGGCCGATTCCGCTGGAATTTCGCCCTTTGATCGGCAACCGCATCTACGGCTGCGACGACTGCCAGCTGGCCTGCCCCTGGAACAAGTTTGCCCAGCGCAGCGCGCTGCCGGATTTTGACGAGCGCGCAGGCCTGAGCGGCCAGCAACTGGTGACGCTGTTCGGCTGGACTGAGGCGGCGTTTTTAAAGTTGACTGAGGGCAGCCCGATTCGCCGCATTGGCCATGCGCGCTGGCTGCGCAACATTGCGCTGGCGATGGGCAATGCGCTGCGCACCGGGGGCGGCGATGCCGACGCGCTGCGCGCCAGCTTACGGATGCAAGTCGCGCACCCGGACGAGGTCGTCAGGGAGCAGGTGGCGTGGGCGCTGGCGCAGTGAACGCCGGGAAGGCTTGAGCAGGCTTGACCAGGCTTGACCAGGCTTGACCAGGCTTGGCAAGGGGCGCCACGCGGCTTGACACCCGTCAGCGCAGCACGCCCAGCGCAAACGGCAGGCTGGCCATGCCCAGCAGCGTCGAGAGCGTGACCAGACCGGCGACAAAGCCGCCGTTGTAGCCCATGCGCGCCGCCAGCACGTAGGCGCTGGAGGCGGTCGGCAGCGCGGAAAACGCCAGCAAAATCGTCGCCTGCACAGGGGACAGGTTAAAGGCCAGGCTCAGGCCCAGCGCCACCAGGGGCATGAATAAATGGCGAATTGACAGCACGGCCACGCTCAGACTTTTGGCCTGCGACAGGTGGCCCAGCTGCATGCCCGCGCCAGCGGCCAGCAGGCCCAGCACAATCGCCGAGCTGCCAATGCGCCCCAGTGTCGGCCCCAGCCAGGGCGGCAGCGTAAAGCCCAGCAAACTCGCCACCAGCCCCGAGGCGGTGGCCAGAATCAGCGGGTTGCGCACCAGCTCGCCCCAGAAGCCGCGCTGGCTGTGCCGCGCCATCGGCCAGACCGCCGCCATGTTCATCAGCGGCACGCACACGCCAATCAGCACCGCAATCAGCTGCAGCCCTTCGCTGCCCGCGAGTCGCTCGGCCACGGCCAGGCCGATGAAGGAGTTGAAGCGAAAGCCGGTCTGGGCGCTGGCGGCATGCTCGCGCACGTCGATATGCCGACCCAGCCAGGGCAGATAGGGCAGGCTGTAGGCCAGCGCCACACCCGCCAGACTCAGCAGCAGCCCGGCGCCGATCAGGCCGGAGGCGGCGTGAATATCGAGCGGACTTTTGACAATCGACTGGAACAGCAGCACCGGAAACAAAAAGAAATAAACGAGTTTCTCCAGCGGCTCCCAGACCGAGCGGTTTAGCGCGGTGTAGCGGCAGACCAGGTAGCCGCAAAGGATGATGGCAAAGTCGGGGACAAGAAGCTGAGCGTAATTCACTCGGCGAGAATAACGCAATTGCTTCGGGTTTACCCCTGTGGGTGTATTGCCGAGCCGCGCCAGCGTGCCTGCGTTTAGGCTGGCAGCAGCTTGTTTCGCCGCTGTGGCTGGCCCCAGTTTGCCGCCAGCGGTTTTTTCTTTTTGATTGCCTTTATGCACCCAGCCAGCCAGTCCCGGATTGACACTTTTATCGACGCCCTGTGGCTCGAAGATGGCCTGTCCGCCAATACGCTGGCCGCTTACCGGCGCGACCTGTCGCTGTACGCCCACTGGCTGGGTGAGCAGGCGCAGCAGCAGCGCCCGCTTGACGCCAGCGGCGAGGCGGATATTCAGGCTTACTTCGCGTTTCGCCACAGCGTGACCAAGGCGGCCTCGGCGAACCGCTGCCTGACGGTGTTCAAGCGCTATTTCCGCTGGGCGCTGCGCGAGAGCCTGATGGCCGCCGACCCGACTTTGAAACTCCAGCCCGCCCGTCAAGGCCTGCGCGTGCCCACCGTGATGTCCGAGGCGCAGGTCGAAGCCCTGTTGTCAGCCCCGGATGACGCCACGCCACTGGGCCTGCGCGACCGCGCCATGCTCGAATTGCTCTACGCCAGCGGCCTGCGCGTGAGCGAGCTGATCGGCCTGAAAACCTTTCACGTCAGCCTGAACGAAGGCGCGCTGCGCGTGACGGGCAAGGGCGGCAGGGAGCGGCTCGTGCCTTTTGGCCAGGTGGCGCGGGCTTGGCTGGTGCGCTACCTGGCCGAGGCGCGGCCCGTCATTCTGGGCGGCCAGCAGACCGGTGACCTGTTTGTCACCAGCCACGGCCACGGCATGAGCCGGGTGATGTTCTGGATGCTGGTGAAGAAATACGCGCAGCTCGCCGCAATTGACTCGCCGCTGTCGCCGCACACGCTGCGCCATGCGTTTGCCACCCACTTGCTCAACCACGGCGCCGATCTGCGCGCCGTGCAACTGCTGCTGGGCCACGCCGATATTTCGACGACGACGATTTACACCCATGTGGCGCGTGAGCGGCTCAAGGCGCTGCACGCCGAACACCACCCGCGCGGCTGACGCGGGCTGCGCAATGACGGGCCGGGCTGGCCGTTTCAGCGGCACCGCCTTTAGCGCTACATCTTTAGCGCTACATCTTTAGCGGTACATGTAATCGCGGCAAAACGGATAGTGCGACTGCGCGCCGCGCAGCGCCGCAGACGCCAATTCGCCGCTGGGCCGACTGGCCAGCACTTGGTGCAGCGAAATCCAGCCCTGCTCGAAACTCATTGCGCTGCCCGCCAGATAGAGGCGATAGGCGCGCAGGATTTTCGCCGCCCGCGCCGCGTCGCCGCCCTGGGCCAGCACCTGGCGCGCCTCGTCCAGCCGCGACTCCAGCGCGTCGGACCAGTCCCAGAGCGTGCGCGCATAGTGCGGGCGCAGGTTTTCGGTGTCCAGCATTTCCAGACCGGCGCCCGCCAGATAGGCCAGCACGGCGCTGACATGCAGCAGCTCGCCGCCGGGGAAGATGTATTTTTCAATGAAGTCGCCCATGCCCGCGCCGAGTTGGCGGTTTTGCAGGCCGCCAGCGGTGATGCCGTGGTTCAGCACCAGCCCGCCGGGCGCCAGCAGGCAGGCGATCCGGCTGAAATAAGCCGCCATATTGGCCTGCCCGACATGCTCGAACATGCCCACCGAGGAGATTTTGTCGAAGGGCTGCGCTAGCGGCAGGTCGCGGTAGTCGCGCAGCTCCATGCGCACCCGCTGGCCCAGGCCTTTGTCGGCAATCAGCTGCTGGACATGCTGGTGCTGGTTTTTCGACAGCGTGATGCCGGTGGCATCGACACCGTAATGCTCGGCGGCCCACAGCAGCAGCGCGCCCCAGCCCGCGCCGATGTCGAGAAAGCGCTCGCCCGGCTGGAGCATCAGCTTGCGGCAGATGTGCTCCAGCTTGGCTTGCTGCGCTTGCGCCAGCGTCATACCCGCTTCGCGGTAATAGGCGCAGGAATACACCTGGCGCGGGTCCAGCCACAGCGCATAAAACGCGTCTGACACGTCGTAGTGAAAAGCGATTTGCGCGGCATCTTTGGCGGGGGTGTGGGCGGCCAGGGAGCGGGTTTTTTGCAGCAGGCTGGCGCACCAGCCCGCGCTGCTTTGCGCCGGGTTGCCCGGCAGCAGCTTGGCCATCACCCGCATCACGTCGCGCATCGCGCCTTCAAGCTGGAGCCTGCCCTCGACATACTCTTCGGCCAGCGCGCCGATCTGGCCGGTTTTCAGGCGCGCCATGCTCGACCAGCTGGAAAACGCCAGCCTGACCGGCGCGTCCGGCGCGCCCAGCCGCTGGCCCTGCGGCAGTTGCAGGGCGATGTCGGCGGGCAGGAAAGAGCGTGCCATCAGCAACTCCTTTTTGGTGTTGAAACCAGTCTAGCCCGCGCAAAACCTTTGCGCCATCACCCGAAATGGCGTTACCGGATGTGCTTGCTTCAGGCGCTGGCGCTGAGCAGGGCCAGTTCGGCGGCGTCGAAACCGGCTTCGCGCCTGGCCTCCAGATTGAGCGGGCCTTTGAGGCGCGGCGCGCCGTATTGCCGGGCCAGCGCCGCGTAAGTGGCCAGCGGCTCCAGGCCGCGCAGGCCGCAGACATGGCGATACCAGCGGTTGCCAACGGCGACATGGCCGATTTCGTCGCGCAGCAAAATGTCCAGAATCGCCACTGCCCGCAAGGCGTCGGGGCTGGCGACCCGGCGCAGCTTGGCCTGCATTGGCGGCGTGGCGTCCAGCCCGCGCGCTTCTAGCGTGCGCGGCACCAGCGCCATGCGCGCCAGCACGTCGCCTTCGGTTTTTTGCGTCATGTCCCACAGGCCGGTGTGGGCCGCAAAGTCGCCGTAGTCGTAGCCCATGCTTTGCAGCAGATCGCGCAGCAGGCTGAAATGCAAGGCTTCTTCGTCGGCGACTTTGAGCCAGTCCCGGTAATAGGCAGGCGGCATGGCGCCAAAGCGCCAGATCGCGTCCAGCGCCAGATTGATCGCGTTGAACTCAATATGGGCGACGGCGTGCAGCAGCGCGGCCAGGCCGTCCGGCGTGAACGGCGAGCGCCTGGGCATGTCCAGATGCGTGCGCAATTCGGGGCGCAGCGGGCAGCCGGGCAGGTTCGCCGGGGCGCTGAAACTGGTATTCGGGGCGATAGCCAGCGTCGCCGCCTGAGCCTGGAGCGACTGGACGAGCTGGACTTTTTGCGCCGGGTCGGGTTCGAGCAGCGCGGCCAGGGCTAGCTGGCGCAGCTCGGGGGCGGGAGGCTCGGCGGGAGGGGCGGTGGGGGAGAAGGCGGGCGTGGCAGTCATTACCGCATTGTCGCCAAGCCAAGCTGGGTACCGTACACGTTATTACCGTGGCCGCCGGGCGGGTCGCCTGCCTACAATCGGGCTCCCCAAGACTATTTCACCAAGAAAGCCCCCTCATGGCCATTTATCAGCTGGACGATTTGAAACCTGCCGTTGCCGACTCCGCCTGGGTCGCCGAGAGCGCGCAGGTCATGGGCGATGTGACGCTCGGGGCTGACTGCAGCGTCTGGTTTGGCGTGGTGATCCGGGGTGACACCGACCGCATCAGCGTCGGCGCGGGCAGCAACATTCAGGATGGCAGCGTACTGCACGCCGACCACGGCATGCCCTTGACGATTGGCGCGAACGTCACTGTCGGCCACCAAGTGATGCTGCACGGCTGCACGGTGGGCGACGGCTCGCTGATTGGCATCCAGGCGGTGGTGCTCAACGGCGCGAAAATCGGCAAGAACTGCCTGGTCGGCGCCGGCGCGCTGGTCACCGAGGGCAAGGAGTTTCCCGACGGCTGCATGATCCTGGGCAGCCCGGCCAAGGCGGTGCGCCAGCTCTCCGAAGCCCAGCTGGCGGGTTTAAAAATGAGCGCGCAGCACTATATAGACGATGCCCGGCGCTACAAAACCGGGCTGACCAAACTGGGCTGAGCGCCCGGTTTTTCTTTTTTCTGGCTCAGAGGCTTGCAGGCGTCTGAGCGGCTATTTCTTTTTAGGCTTGCCCATGTCCGAACTTCACAAATTTCTTTTCGACGGCCTGCCGGTGCGCGGCATGTTGGTGCGCCTGACCGACGCCTGGCAGGAAATCCTCAAGCGTCGCCAGTCGGCGGGCGGCTACCCGGTCGAGGTGATGCATCTGCTGGGCGAAATGACCGCCGCTGGCGCGCTAATGCAGAGCAACATCAAGTTCAACGGCGCGCTGATCCTGCAGATTTTCGGCGACGGCCCGGTCAAGCTGGCCGTGGCCGAAGTCCAGCCCGACTTGAGCCTGCGCGCCACCGCCACTGTCACCGGTGCGATCGACCCCGGCAGTTCATTGAGCGAGATGGTCAATGTGCATAACCAGGGGCGCTGCGCCATCACGCTGGACCCGAAAGACCGCTTTCCCGGCCAGCAGCCTTATCAGGGCGTGGTGCCGCTGTTTGGCGACAGCCGCGAAAAGCTGGAAAATTTGAGCGAGGTGCTGGAGCATTACATGCTGCAAAGCGAGCAGCTCGATACCCGCCTGATTCTGGCCGCCGATGGCAACATGGCGGCGGGCCTCTTGATCCAGCGCCTGCCAGTCACCGGCCAGGGCAACCTGGAAGGGCAATTGGACCGTCAGGCCAATGAAGACCAGATCGGCATGAATGAAGATTACCAGCGCATCGCGCTGCTGGCCGGCACGCTCAAGCGCGAGGAGCTGCTCAGCCTGGATGTGGATACGATTTTGCATCGCCTGTTCTGGCAGGAGCCGCTGGTGCGCTTTGAGCCTTTGGTCCCGCGCTTTGCCTGCAGCTGCTCGCGCGAGCGGGTCAGCAACATGCTGCGCGGCCTGGGCACGGCGGAAATCGAAAGCATCATTGCCGAGCGCGGCAAGGTCGATGTGGCCTGCGAGTTCTGCGGCGCGCAGTACGACTTTGACCCGGTCGATGCAGCGCAGATTTTCACCAGCCAGATTCACCAGCTACCGCCTGCGCCGACGCTGCAGTAAACAGCCTGTAAACCGGCCTCAGGCCCGGCGGGCGCGCTGCGCCAAGAGCGCGGTGAGCAGCCGGTGTTCGCACTGCGGGTCGCTGCATTTTTCGCAGGGCCAGACCCAGGGTGCGGGTTTTTTGCGTGCGCGTATCGGGCCGCGCGGATCAAGCATCGGCAGCGTGGGCAGCAGGCTTTGCAGCGCTTCGCAGGCTTGGGCCAAGCGCTCTTGGCTGCAGCCATAAAGAACACGGTAAGAAATTTTGGCGCTGGTCAGCGCGGCGCGGATGGCGGTGTCAGCCATTTGCTGCGCTTGTGGGCTGGCGGGCGTCTGGGCGTCCTCGCTGTGCGGCGTGGTTACGGTGTCTTCCAGTCCGGTCAGTAGCACCAAGTCGTAGTCGGCGGGCGTGACCGGCAGCGCCGGGTCCTGCGCCTGCAGCACCACGATGGTGGCCGGCCAGGCCGAGGCATTGGCGGCGCTGTTCAGGGCGCTGGCCAGCAGCGATTTTCCGGTGCGGGGCGCGCCCAGCAGTGCAATTTTCAGCATGGGAGGAAGGGCTTGTCAGCCCTCTAATCGTTGACCTGCACAAAAATTTCATTGGGCTTGACCATGCCCAGCTCGCTGCGGGCTTTTTCTTCCACCATTTGCAGGCCTTCCTGCAAATCCTTGACCTCGGCGGCCAGCTCGTCATTGCGGGCCTGGGCCTGGGTATTTTTGAGCAGCTGCTCATCGAGCCGCTGCTGCATTTCACGCACCGTGGGAATGCTGCCCCGGCCAGTCCAGAGCTGGGCATGAAACAGCGCCAGCAAAGCCACCAAAATGGCCGGAACAAGGCGGTTTCCCACAGCGCGTCAGTCCTGCTGCAGGCTTAGCGCAGGTTGTAAAAAGCCGAACGGCCGGGATAGACGGCGACTTCGCCCAGGTCTTCTTCGATGCGCAGCAGCTGGTTGTACTTGGCCATGCGGTCCGAGCGCGACAGCGAGCCGGTCTTGATCTGGCCCGCGTTGGTGCCCACAGCGATGTCGGCAATGGTGGAGTCTTCGGTCTCGCCCGAGCGGTGCGAGATCACGGCGGTGTAACCGGCGCGCTTGGCCATTTCGATGGCGGCGAAGGTCTCGGTCAGGGTGCCGATCTGGTTGATCTTGACCAGGATGGAGTTGGCGATGCCCTTGTCGATGCCTTCTTTGAGAATCTTGGTGTTGGTCACGAACAGGTCGTCGCCGACGATCTGCACGTTCTTGCCCAGGCGGTCGGTGAGGATTTTCCAGCCGTCCCAGTCGCCTTCGGCCATGCCGTCTTCGATGCTGATGATCGGGTATTTATCCACCCAGGTGGCCAGCATGTCGGTCCACTCCTGGGCGCTCAGACTCAGGCCGCCTTCGCCAGCCAGCACATATTTGCCGTCCTTGTAGAACTCGGAAGCGGCGCAGTCCAGGCCCAGCGCGATTTGCTCGCCTGCGACGTAACCGGCCTTGTCGATGGCTTCGAGAATCAACTGAATCGCCGCTTCGTGGTTGGCCACGTTGGGGGCAAAGCCGCCTTCGTCGCCGACGGCGGTGCTGATGCCCTTGTCGTGCAGGATTTTTTTCAGCGCGTGGAAGACTTCGGCACCGTAGCGCAGGGCTTCGCGAAAGGTCGGCGCGCCCAGCGGGATGATCATGAATTCCTGGATGTCCAGGTTGTTGTTGGCGTGCTCGCCGCCGTTGATGACGTTCATCATCGGCACGGGCATTTGTACCGCCGCCATGCCGCCAAAGTAGCGGTACAGCGGCAATCCGGCTTCCTCGGCGGCGGCGCGCGCCACGGCCATGGAGACGGCCAGCATCGCGTTGGCGCCCAGGCGCGATTTATTCTCGGTGCCGTCCAGGTCAATCAGGATCTTGTCCAGAAAGGCCTGTTCGCTGGCATCCAGGCCGAGTACGGCTTCGGAGATTTCGGTGTTGATGTGCTCGACGGCTTTCAAAACGCCCTTGCCGAGGTAGCGCGACTTGTCGCCGTCGCGCAGCTCGATGGCTTCGCGCGAGCCGGTGGACGCGCCCGAGGGCACGGCGGCGCGGCCCATGATGCCGGACTCCAGCAGCACGTCGCACTCAACGGTAGGGTTGCCACGGCTGTCCAGAACTTCGCGGCCTACGATATCAACAATAGCGCTCATTTTTTTCGTCTTTCAGTCAAAAATCAAAATTACAAACTAAAAACTATCCGGCTTGCGTCAGAAGTACCCGGCTGACCAGCCTGATTTTCAGGGCGACTTTTTGGGGGCTGACTTCGCCTCGTTGGGGCCGGATTGTGCCGGTTTTTCAGGCGGCCGGGGCTACTTTTTGGGGCTTGGCCGCTTTGGTTTTGAGGACCGTTCGGCTGCTGGCCGGGTGTTCCAGCGCGGCGGCAATGTAGGCGTTGAACAGCGGGTGGCCGTTCCACGGCGTCGATTTGAACTCGGGGTGAAACTGCACGCCGATGAACCAGGGGTGGACCGTCTGCGGCAGCTCAATGATTTCGGTCAGGTGTTCGCGCTGCGTCAGCGCTGAGATCACCAAGCCGGACTGGCGCAGCGTGTCGAGGTAGTTGACGTTGGCTTCATAACGGTGGCGATGCCGCTCGGAGACCACGTCGCCGTAAATCTGGTGCGCCAGCGTGCCGGGGGCCACGTCGGAGCTTTGCGCGCCCAGGCGCATGGTGCCGCCCAGGTCGGAGTTGGCGTCGCGCGTCTTGATGGTGCCGTCGGCGTCTTTCCACTCGGCGATCAGCGCGATGACCGGGTAGGGCGTGGCCGGATCGAACTCGGTGCTGTTGGCGCCTTTCAATCCCGCGACGTGGCGCGCAAACTCAATCGTGGCGACCTGCATGCCCAGGCAGATGCCCAGATACGGAATCTGGTTCTCGCGGGCAAACTGCGCGGCGCAGATTTTTCCTTCGACGCCGCGCGCGCCAAAGCCGCCGGGCACCAGGATGGCGTCGAACTGGCTCAGGCTGGCCACGGTGCCGGGCGTGATGGTTTCGGAGTCGATGTACTCGATGACCACCTTGGCATGGTTTTTCATGCCCGCGTGGCGCAGCGCCTCGTTGAGCGACTTGTAGCTGTCGCTCAGATCGACGTATTTGCCGACCATCGCGATATGCACGCTGGTTTTTGGGTGCTCGGTTTCATAGACCAGATCGTCCCAGCGTTTGAGGTTTGCGGGCGGCGTGTGCAGGCGCAGCTTGTCGCAGATCAGGCCGTCCAGACCCTGCTCGTGCAGCATGCGCGGCACTTTGTAAATCGTGTCCACGTCCCACATCGAGATCACGCCCCACTCGGCGACGTTGGAGAACAGCGAGATCTTGGCGCGCTCTTCGTTGGGAATGCGCCGGTCGGCGCGGCACAGCAGCACGTCGGCCTGGATGCCGATTTCGCGCAGCTGCTTGGCGGTGTGCTGGGTCGGCTTGGTTTTGAGTTCGCCCGCAGCGGCAATCCACGGCACGTAGCTCAGGTGTACGAACGCCGAGTTGTTCGGCCCCATGCGCAGGCTCATCTGGCGCACGGCCTCTAAAAACGGCAAGGATTCGATGTCGCCCACGGTGCCGCCGATCTCGACAATCGCCACGTCCACCGCCTCGGGCGTGCCAAAGCCGGCACCGCGCTTGATGAAGTCCTGGATTTCGTTGGTGATGTGCGGAATCACCTGCACCGTCTTGCCCAGGTAGTCGCCCCGGCGCTCTTTATCCAGCACGCTCTGGTAGATCTGGCCGGTGGTGAAGTTGTTGGGTTTCTTCATGCGCGTTTCGATGAAACGCTCGTAATGGCCCAGGTCCAGATCGGTCTCGGCGCCGTCTTCGGTGACAAACACCTCGCCGTGCTGCAGCGGCGACATGGTGCCCGGATCCACATTGATGTAGGGATCGAGCTTGATGAGGGTGACTTTGAGGCCGCGCGATTCGAGGATCGCGGCTAAGGAGGCTGAGGCGATTCCCTTGCCCAGGGAAGACACCACACCGCCGGTGACGAAGACAAATTTGGTCATGCCATGTACGAACCACAAGTTCGCTGAGGTGGTAAACGCAGATTATAGGGGTTTGAGCCTCGCGCCCCGGCCAGGTTTTAGCTGCTACATTGCCAGCATGATGAAGCAAACAAATGAAGCAGGCAGCGCCGAAGCGCTGGACCTCGCGGGCAAACATATCGTGCTGGGCCTGTCGGGCGGCATTGCCTGCTACAAATCGGCCGAGCTGTGCCGGGCCTTGGTGAAGGCGGGCGCCACGGTCCAAATCGTGATGACCGAGGCCGCCGAGCAGTTCATCACGCCAGTGACGATGCAGGCGCTCAGTGGCCGCGCGGTTTATAGCAGCCAGTGGGACGCTCGCGAAGCCAACCGCATGGCGCATATCAACCTGTCGCGCGAAGCCGACGCGATTTTGATCGCGCCGTGCAGCGCCGATTTTCTGGCCCGGCTGGCGCAGGGCCGCGCCGACGAGCTGCTCAGCCTGCTCTGTCTGGCCCGGCCAGCTGACAAGGTGGCGCTGCTGCTGGCCCCGGCCATGAACCGCGAAATGTACGAACACCCGGCCACGCAGCGCAACCTGGCGCAGGTCGCCGCCGATGGCGCGCTGGTGCTGGGCGTGGGCAGCGGCGCCCAGGCCTGCGGCGAGACCGGCGACGGGCGCATGCTGGAGCCCGAGGAGCTGCTCGAAGACCTGATCGCCTTCTTCACGCCCAAGTGTTTGCAGGGCCAGCGCCTGCTGATCACCGCCGGGCCGACTTACGAGGCGATTGACCCGGTGCGTGGCATCACCAATCTGTCGAGCGGAAAAATGGGTTTTTCGATTGCCCGCGCCGCCCGCGAGGCGGGCGCCGAAGTCACGCTGGTGGCCGGGCCGGTCAGCTTGGCCACGCCGCGCGGCGTGACGCGCATCAATGTCAAGTCGGCTAGCGACATGTTTGATGCGGTGGCGGCGCGGGCGCCAGACGCAACGGTTTTTATCGCCACGGCGGCGGTGGCTGACTGGCGCCCGGCAGCGCCCTCGGCGCAGAAAATCAAGAAAGACGGCTCCGGCCAGACGCCGCAGTTGCAGTTCACCGAAAACACCGACATTCTGGCCAGCGTCGCCCAGTCGCAAGCGGCGCGGGCCGGGCGGCTATTTTGCGTCGGTTTTGCGGCGGAAAGCCAGGACCTGCTGGAAAACGCCCAGGCCAAGCGCCTGCGCAAGCAGGTGCCGCTGCTGGTGGGCAACATCGGCCCGGACACCTTTGGGCGCGACGATAACGCGCTGCTGCTGGTCGA
Source organism: Burkholderiales bacterium (assembly GCA_038249155.1). Classification (GTDB taxonomy): domain Bacteria; phylum Pseudomonadota; class Gammaproteobacteria; order Burkholderiales; family Burkholderiaceae_C; genus Polaromonas. Next base: position 67,063 of record JBBRWN010000009.1, read on the forward strand.
TGCGCAGGGCGCGACCGAGCTGCCCCGAGCGTCCAAGCTGGCGCTGGCGCGGCGGCTGGTCCGGGAAATTGCGGGCAGGATGGCGCAATGAGCTTGTTCTCCAAGACGCCGCCCGATGGGGATTTTGTCGCCCACATCGAGCGCATGATGGCGGCTCAAGCCCAAGCCCAAGCCCAAGCCCAAACCCAAACTCAGGCTCAGGCTCAGGCTCAGGCTCAGGCTCAGGCTCAGGCTCAGGCTGCGCCGGGTGAAGTTCTGCTTGATCCGCTGGCGGAGGATCTGGCTGGCGCGGCGCCCGAGCCCGGTGCCGAGCCTGGTGCCCAATCCGCCGAGATGCCCTTGCTCAAGGCCCTGCGTGCAGCGGCGGCCGACATTACCTTTGTCGGGCATGTCAAATGGCTGTTTCTGGCCGTGGTTGCCACCCAGGTTCTGGGTGAGTTTGAGCCGAACGCCGGTTTTCTGCTGGTTCCTATCCTGCTGGCCTATGGCGGCTGGGTGGCGTTTCGGGTCAATCGCCATTCTTCGGGCCTGCTGGCTGCGCGTGCGCGCCTGCTGGCGCATCATGCCCTGGTCGAGGCCCAGCATGCGCTGGAAGAAGCCAAAAAACAATCCTCCCGTTTCCATAAAAAATAATTCATGAACATCGACATCAAAATTCTCGACCCGCGCCTGCAGGGCAATCTGCCCGCCTACGCCACGCCCGGCAGTGCCGGTCTGGACCTGCGCGCCTGCCTGGACGCGCCGCTGACGCTGGGCGCCAATGCCTGGCAGCTGGTGCCCACCGGCATCGCCCTGTACCTGCACAACCCCGGCTACGCCGCGCTGATCCTGCCGCGCTCGGGGCTGGGCCACAAGCACGGCATCGTGCTGGGCAACCTGGTCGGGCTGATCGACAGCGACTACCAGGGCCAGCTGATGGTCAGCGCCTGGAACCGCAGCGACCGGCCCTTCACCATTGAACCGATGGAGCGCATTGCCCAGCTGGTGATCGTTCCGGTGGTGCAGGCGCAGTTCAATGTGGTGACTGAATTTGTCGCCAGCGAGCGCGGCGAGGGCGGTTATGGCTCGACGGGTAAGGCTTGACGCGGGCCTGGCGCGGGTTTGGCGGACTCGGGCGCCCGCCTTGAAGGTTGGCGAAATGGGTCAAAATAGGCCCGACTTTTATTCCAAGGAGATTTTCATGCGTCGTGCTTTGCGTCTTTCTTCAGCCACCGCCTGCGTTTTCGCGCTGGCCGGTCTGACTGCCTGCGGCACCGTGCCGATGAATTCGCCCTATCCGGCCAGCTATCCGGCCAGCTATCCGGTCAAGACCCCGGCGCCGGCGCCTTACCCTGGCCAATATCCAGCGTCCCAGTACCCCAATCAGTACCCCAATCAATACCCCAGCCAGACCCGCGCCCCGGCTCAGACTCCGCCCGCTAACGCTGTCGAGTACGGGCGCGTGACGAATATCGAAGTGCTGCAGACGCCGCAACAAGCCCAGGGCTCCGGGCTGGGCGCCATCCTGGGCGGCGTTGCGGGCGCGGTGGTGGGCCGCCAGATTGGCGGGGGCACGGGCCGCGACCTGGCCACCATTGCCGGGGCCGTCGGCGGCGCGCTGGCGGGCAACGAGATCGAGAAAAGCGGCAATGCCAAAGTGGTCCAGACTTACCGCGCCACCGTCAGGCTCGACAGCGGCAGCGCACGCGCTTATGAGCTGCCCTCCGCCAGCGACCTGCACATTGGCGACCGGGTGCGGATTCAAAACGGCCAGCTCTCGCGTTATTGATCCCGGCGCTCAGGCAAGGCAAAGCGGCGCTGCAGTTTCCTGCAGCGCCGCTTTTTTGTCAGCGAAGAAAAATTGGCTCAGTGAACCGTGTCGTTGCCGCCAGCCTGCGGCTCCAGCCGGAAAAAACCGGTGCCCAGCGAGCCCTGGCCGACTTCCTGCTCGGTCGCTTCGCGCACGTCTTGCACTTTGATGGCCAGCCGGATCGCAATGCCCGCCAGCGGATGGTTGCCGTCCAGCACCACATGCTCGGGGTAAATCTCGGTCACGGTGTAGATCTGGTCCGGCGGCATGTGGCCGCTGGCGCCTGCGGGCATCGCGGCGCCGTCAAACGTCATGCCTTCTTCGAGCTCGGCCGGGAAAATGCTGCGCGCTTCGAGGAAAACCTGGTTTTCGTCATAGTCGCCAAAGGCGTATTCTGGCTCCAGGTGCAGCGCCAGCGTGTCGCCGGTTTCGTGGCCTTGCAGGGCTTCTTCGATGCTGGCCAGCAGATCCTTGCCGCCGAGTAAAAACTCGACCGGCTCGTCCAGTTCGTCCAGCAGGTCGCCCAAAGTATCTTTCAGCGTCCAGGTGAGGGCTACGACGCATTGCGGGGTGATTTTCATCGGACAATTGTCCCATGGATGTCAATCAACCCCTCGCCCTTCTCGCCGGTCTTACCCCGGCCCAATTCATGCGCCGCCACTGGCAAAAAAAGCCCCTGCTGGTGCGCCAGGCCATACCCGGCTTCGTGCCCTTCCTGAGCCGCCCAGCCCTGTTCAAGCTGGCCGCGCAGGAGCAGGTCGAGTCGCGCCTGATCGTGCAAAACGCCAAAGGCTGGACCATGAAGCACGGCCCGGTGCCGCCCAAAACCGTGCCGCCGCTGAGCCAGGAAGGCTGGACGCTGCTGGTGCAGGGCGTCGATCTGCACGAAGCCGCTGGTCACGAGCTGCTGCAGCAGTTCCGCTTTGTGCCGGACGCCCGGCTCGATGACTTGATGATTTCCTTTGCCACGCCCGGCGGCGGTGTTGGTCCGCACTTTGACAGCTACGACGTGTTTCTGTTTCAGGCCAGCGGTCGGCGCCGCTGGCGCATCGGGCGCCAGAAAGACTTCACGCTGCAAGACGGAGTGCCGCTGAAAATCCTGCAAAATTTTGAACCCGAGGAAGAATTCGTGCTCGAAGCGGGCGACATGCTGTATCTGCCGCCACGCTACGCCCACGATGGCATTGCCGAGGCAGGCGTCGGGCCGGACGGCAAGGCGACGGAATGCATGACTTATTCGATTGGTTTTCGCACGCCCGGCCAAAAAGAGCTGGCCGCTGAAATGCTGCACCGGCTGGCCGAGTTCAGCGAAGAGGCGCCCGAGTCCTGCGAGGCCGAGCTGCGCGCCGTGCGCTCGCCGCGCCTGTACCGCGACCCGACCCAGCCCGCCACCGCCACGCCCGCCGCGCTGCCCGAGTGCCTGGTCAGCTTTGCCCGGCAGGCGGTGCAGGAAGCGCTGAAAGACCCGCTGGCGATGGCCTGCGCCCTGGGCGAGTACATGACTGAGCCCAAGCCGTCCGTCTGGTTTGACGAGCCGCAGCAGGACTGGGACGGGGCCGCCGCCAAAGCCGGGCACAGCGCCATTGCGCTCAATGCCCGGACCCGCATGATGTACGACAGCGACCATATCTTCATCAACGGCGAGAGCTACTTGGCCAAGGGCGCCGATGCCAGCCTGATGCAGCGCCTGGCCGACCAGCGCCACCTGAGCGCCAGCGAGCTGCGCAAGGCGAGCAAGGCGGCGCTGTCGCTGCTGGGCGACTGGCAGGAAGCGGGCTGGCTGCAGCAGGTCTGGCCCGAGGCACTGGCGGGCTGAGCGTCAGCTCGGCTACGGGAATTTGAACGGGTTGCTAATCCAAGGAGAATTGCGCGATGACTTCTTTGCCTGCCGGGGCGCTGCTGCCAAACCTGCCGAAGCTGCCAAATCTGCTGGAAGGCCGCTTTAGCGGGCGCGACGCGTTTGCCGACCTGATCCGCCTGGCCCTGGCGACGGCGGCGGCGCAGGGCTGGCGTGAAATCATCCTGTGCGACCCGGACTTTGAAGACTGGCCGCTGGGCGAGCGGGCCGTGGCCCAGGCGCTGAACGACTGGTCCCAAACCGGGCGCCAGCTGACTATGCTGGCGGAAAACTACGAGGCGCTGATGCGCAGGCATGCGCGCTTTGTCACCTGGCGGCGCACTTGGGCGCATATTGTCGAGTGCCGCCAGGGTCAGGACGCACAGCCCGACAGCCTAGCCAGCGCGCTGTGGAGTCCGGGCTGGGTAGTCGAGCGGCTTGATCTGCCGCGCTGCAGCGGCATCGCTGGGTCAGAGGCGGCCCGGCGCGTCGCCCTGAAAGAGCGCTTGAATGAAGCGCTGCTGCACAGTTCTCCCGCTTTTCCGGCTAGCACGCTGGGTTTGTAGTGTGGTTTTCTGGTAGCAAAAAAAGTCAGCCTTCGTATTTTGAACTCTTAGGCGTTTTCATGCCTATGCTATCCCGCATATAATTTGAAACTAGGTGAAAAGAGCGTTGCTCGTTACTCCTTCCCGTTGGTCGGCTATAGCCTGAAATTTGATTCAAATTGTCTATTGACAATAGCACTAATTTTCGCAAACTGTTTTCTTAATTCATCAAGGATAGTAAAAATGAACAAGTCCCTCGTTCTGGCAGCGATTGTTGCCGCCGTTGCTCTGGCTGCCTGCGGTAAGACTGAAGCTCCTGCACCTGCGCCAGCACCTGTCGTCATCGTGACGCCTGCTGCTGCACCAGCTTCTGAAGCCGCTGCTGCCGCTGCTTCTGCCGCTTCCGCCGCCACCGGCGCCGCTTCTGCTGCCACCGGCGCCGCTTCTGCTGCCGTCGGTGCTGCTTCCGTTGCGGTGGACGCTGCCAAGGATGCGGCTTCTTCTGCTGTTGGCGCCGCTGTGGACGCCGCCAAGAAGTAAATTTCTTCCTGCCCATGAAAAAAGCCGCCTTCGGGCGGCTTTTTTCATGGGCGGAAAAAGACCGCCGCCTGGCTTACTTCAGGTCGTCGGCAATGACCTGCACAATGCGCTGGGCATTGGCCGAGGACTCCGGAGCGCCCTCGGCATTGAGGACCGACACGGTGCTGCTTTCGCCCTGGCTTTTCACGCTGATGCGGTATTTCAGCGGGGCTGCCGCCGTCGATCCGCTAAAGAGTTTGCTGAAAAAGCCCGGCTCCGTCTTGTTGGCACCGGGATCGACATAACGCACAAAATACACGCCCTGGCTGCGGTCGCGGTCTTCCACGGTAAAGCCGGTGCGGTCCAGCGCCAGGCCGACACGGCGCCAGGCGCGCTCAAAGCCTTCATCCATCTGCACCACGGGCAGCTTGTTGAGCATGGCGACGCGCGCGGTTTGTGGTGGTGCGCCGACTGCCATCAGGGCTTTGGACTGCTCCTGCGTCATGCCCAGCTTGACCATCAGGCGGCGCAGGAATTCGGCTTCGAGCTCCGGGTCGGCGGGGCGGGGCTGCCAGACGGTGCCGTCGCCGGAGCTGCTGCCGCCCTTGGCGCCGGTGACGATTTCCTGCATGCCGCGATGGCTGACGAAAATGTCCGTGCCGCCGTCAGGCCGACGCTCCAGCCGGGTGCGGAACTTGTCGCGCTCGCCGGTCGAGTACAGGCTTTCAAACACTTTGCCCAGTGCGTTGCGGATGAAATCCTGCGGCAGTTTGGCGCGGTTTTCGGCGTAATCGGTTTCCATGATGCCCAGGTTTTCCTGGTCCTGGGCGAGCAGGAAGCCGCTTTCGAGCCAGAAATCGCGCACCGGCGTCCACAGCTTGTCGGCCGGGCGGGCCACCACCAGCCAGCGCTGGCTGCCCGCGCGTTCGATGCGCACATCGCCCACGGCACTGGCCGCCGTTGCGGCGCTCTGGGCGGGCTGGCCCGCCACCTGGTAGTTGCTCGCCGAGATGGCCGCGCCGGGAACGGCATAGCGGGTGTCGCGGCTGAGCTGGGTCAGGTCCGGCGGAATATCCAGCGACGGGCCTTTGGCGCCGTTCGATTTGTAGTCAATCTTTTCGCCCGCCATCGTGTCCTGGATGGTGGAGCAGCCGCCCAGCAGGCTCAGGGCCACCAGCGCAGAAAGGGCGGCAGCGCCAGGCGCCTTGAGCAGGGCCGGGCGTTGAAGTGATGTCGGCAATGTTTTCTTCACGTGAAATTCCTCGGGTAATCAGATCAGGCTGCAGGCGCGCAGGGCGTTTTCGACGGCCGCTTCGTTGCCTGGCTCCAGCGGCGTCATCGGCAGGCGCAGCGCCGGGCCGCACAGGCCCATGCGGCTCATGGCCCATTTGACCGGAATCGGATTGGCTTCGACAAACAGGTTGCGGTGCAGCGGCAGCAGCTGGAATTGCAGCGCCATCGCCCGCTTCACGTCGCCTTGCAGCGCGGCCGCGCACAGCTCGTGCATCAGCCGGGGCGCGACGTTGGCTGTCACGCTGATGTTGCCCTGGCCGCCGCACAGGATCAGGGCCACGGCGGTCGGGTCGTCGCCTGAATACACGGCAAAGCCCTCGGGCACTTCCTTGATCAGCCACTGGGCGCGCTCGATGTTGCCGGTGGCTTCCTTGATGCCGACGATGCCGGGAATCTGCGCCAGGCGCAGCACGGTGGCGTGCTGCATATCGGCCACCGAGCGGCCGGGCACGTTGTAGAGCACGATGGGCAGGTCGCCCGTGGCCTCGGCAATGGCCTTGAAGTGCAGGTACTGGCCTTGCTGCGTGGGCTTGTTGTAGTAGGGCACGACCTGCAGCTGGCAGTCGGCGCCGATTTGCCGGGCGAACTTGGCCAGCTCGATAGCTTCGGCCGTGGAGTTGGCGCCGCAGCCGGCCATGATGGGCACGCGCTTGTTCGCCTGCTCGACGGCGACGCGGATGATTTCGCAGTGTTCCTCGACATTGACCGTGGGCGACTCGCCGGTGGTGCCGACCACGCCGATGCAGTCGGTGCCCTCCGCGATGTGCCAGTCAACGAGTTTGCGCAGGGTGGGGTAGTCCACGCTGGCGTCTTCATGCATGGGGGTTGCCAGTGCAACGATGCTGCCGGTAATGGGTGTCATGTCTTGGTTTTCGCGGTTGGAGTGGAGGTCTGGCGAAAAAATCCTCAGACCGGCCTGAAAAGTCAGTCTCGCATTCTACTCAGAGCCTATGGGAGGCGGTAGCGCAGGGCGTGGCTGGAGCCGCTGGACGGGTGGCTTAAAAGCACGACCAGACCTGCTGGCTCAGCGTGAGCAGGAAATCGGGCCGGGTGTAGAGCCAAAACACGCCCAGCGACGCGGTAATGGCCGCCGCCCACAGCGCGATTTTCAGGCGCATTTCACGCTCCTTGCGCCAGCTGGCCGGGCGCGTTGCGCTCAATCGGCGTTTCGCGCACCGGCAAATTGGCCAGCGCTGCCAGCACGCCCAGCGCCATCGCCAGGTACCAGACGATGTCATAGCTGCCGCTGCGGTCATACAGATAGCCGCCCAGCCACACGCCCAGAAAGGAGCCGATCTGGTGCGCAAAGAACACAAAGCCGCCCAGCATGGACAAATGCTGGATGCCGAAAATCTGCGCCACCAGCGCGTTCGTCGGCGGCACCGTCGAGAGCCACAAAAAGCCCATCAGGCTGGCAAAAACATACACGCTGGCCGGGCTCAGCGGCGCGGCCAGAAACACGGCGATGACCACGACGCGCGACAGGTAAATCGCCGCGAGGATTTTGCGCTTGGCCATGCGCTGGCCCAGCGCGCCCGCCGCGTAGGTGCCGAACACGTTAAACAGGCCAATCAGCGCCAGCGCATACCCGGCGACCTGCGGCGACAGTCCTTTGTCCTTTAAATAGCTGGGCATGTGAACGGCAATGAACACCACCTGAAAGCCGCAGACCAGATAGCCCGCCATCAAGAGCCGAAAGCTCGGGTAGCTGAGGGCTTCGCGCAGCGCCTGGCCAATCGTCTGTTCACGCCGGGCGGCGTGGTGGGCGGCCAGGCCGCTTTCGCGCAGGCCCAGCGCCAGCGGCATGATGAGCAGCACCGCGCCGCCGAGCACCAGCAGCGCGCTTTGCCAGCCCAGGCTGCCGATCAAAAAGCTCTCAATCGGCACCATCAAAAACTGGCCGAACGAGCCCGCCGCCGCCGCCACGCCCATCGCCCAGGAGCGTTTCTCGGCGGAAATGTTGCGCCCGATGACGCCGTAAATCACCGCGTAGGTCGTGCCCGCCTGCGCCGCGCCAATCAGGACGCCCGTGGTCAGCGTGAACAGCAGCCCGGTCGGCGACAACGCCATGCCTGTCAGCCCCAGCGCGTACAGCACGGCGCCGCCCGCCACCACGCGCAAAGCGCCAAAGCGGTCCGCCGCCATGCCCGCGAAAATCCCGAAAATACCCCAGGACAGGTTTTGCACCGCCAGCGCAAAGGCAAAGGTTTCGCGGCTCCAGCCCTGCGCCTGCGTGACCGGCTGCAGCCACAGGCCAAAGCCGTGGCGCACGCCCATCGACAGGGTGACAATGGCCGCGCCGCAGGCCAGTACCTGCAGCATGGAGAGGGTTTTAGGGGTGGAAGCGGGGTTGGAGTCCATGCGCAGACTGTAACGAAAATGCCTCACCGCTGCGCTGCCGTGCGGGTATGGACTGGCCCGGCACCGGCCACAGCAGCCTGCCGACAGGCTTGCTCGAGTGCCCGGTTGCCGATTGTGGGGCACACTAGCCAAAAAACCGACGTCCAGGGTGGGCGCTTCACGCAGGCGAATTGAGTGCCACGGCGGCGCGGCGGAGGTCGATAGTTGATCCGTAACCAGGAGTGAGTCATGCCTTATCAGCGCCCGATCCCAATTTTCCCTGCGCGCCCGGCGGCAGGCGCTGAAGTGCGTTTTCCGCAGCGCCGCTTTCGCGGGCATTTACTGGCCTGGGCGCTGCTGCCCGTGCTGACGGCCCTGTCGGCGCAGCCCGCGCGCGCTGACATCTGGGGCTATGTTGATGCCAGCGGCACTGGGCATTTTTCGTCCCTGCAGCTCGATGGGCGCTATGAACTGGTGCTCCGGGGCGGCACGGCGGGCGCCGATCAGGACAAAGCGGTGGCGGTCAGTGAGGTTTCAGCGGCCAAGGGCCGGGGCGGGCTCAAGCCACGGACCCGGCAGCCGACTTATTTTGAGGTCTCGCCCAGCTACAAAGCGGTCCGGCACCTGATCCGCCAAGCCTCCGTGACCCACGGCATTGACTATGAATTGCTGCAGGCCGTGATCGCCACCGAGTCCGGCTTCAATCCCCAGGCGGTTTCCCCGAAAGGTGCTATCGGCTTGATGCAGCTGATTCCGCCCACGGCGGCGCGCTACGGCGTCAAGGACGACAAGGATTCGCTGGCCGAGAAAAAGCTCACCGACCCGGAAATCAACATCCGGGCCGGTTCGCGCTACCTCAATTACCTGATCAAGCTGTTTCCGGGCCAGATCGAGCTGGCCATTGCCGCCTACAACGCGGGCGAAGGTGCAGTCAAGCGTGCGGGCAACAAAATCCCGGATTACCCCGAAACTCAAAATTACGTCAAAACCGTCATGCAGCTTTACCAGCGCCTCAAGCCGCAGCCTAGTCTGGGGGGAGCGCCCCTCAGTGCCGTCGCCGCCCTGGAAATAAGCCCTGCAGGCCGGGTGCGGGTGGAAATGAACGGCAGTGTGCCGCTGCCATCCTCCCTGTTCAACGAGCCTTGATGGGCGGCGCGGGCCAGCCCCTGACGCTGGGGAAGGGTTTTCGGGCGCCGTAAACAAGTTTGAACGCCGGGCCGCTGATTGTGGTGGGCACACTACAATTTCCCGATTCACTTGAGTTGCCATGGCCGACAAAATTCCTACCGTTTCCCCCGTTTATTCCGAAGGCTCCATCCGCGTGCTCAAGGGTCTGGAGCCTGTCAAACAGCGCCCCGGCATGTACACGCGCACCGACAATCCGCTGCACATCATCCAGGAAGTGCTGGACAACGCCGCCGACGAAGCCTTGGCCGGTCACGGAAAAAAGATCAAGGTCACGCTGCATCTGGACGGCTCCGTCACCATCGAAGACGACGGCCGGGGCATTCCCTTCGGCCTGCACCCGGAGGAAAAAGCGCCGGTCGTGGAACTGGTGTTCACAAGGCTGCACGCGGGCGGCAAGTTCGACAAGGGCAGCGGCGGCGCCTACAGCTTTTCCGGCGGCCTGCACGGCGTCGGCGTGAGCGTGACGAATGCGCTGTCCACCCGGCTCGAAGTGACCTCGCACCGCGAAGGCCAGGTGGCGAGATTGGCTTTTTCCGGCGGCGACGTGATCGAGCCGCTGCAATTGCGCCCGAACGGCGCAGGCGAGCGCAAAACCGGCACCACGGTGCGCGCCTGGCCGGACGCCAAATATTTTGAATCCCCCGCGCTGCCGATGGCCGAGCTGACGCATTTGCTGCGCAGCAAAGCCGTGTTGATGCCCGGCGTCAGCGTCACGCTGACGAACGAAAAAACCAAAGACGCGCAAACCTGGCTCTACAAAGGCGGCCTGCGCGACTACCTGATGCACACGCTCAACGCCGAGCCGGTGATTCCGATGTTCGAGGGCGAAGGCTTTGCCAATGCCGCCCACGAAAGCTTTGCCGAAGGCGAGGGCGCGAGCTGGGTCGTCGCCTTCACCGAAGACGGCCAGCCGGTGCGCGAGAGCTACGTGAATCTGATTCCGACCAGCGCAGGCGGCACGCACGAAAGCGGCCTGCGCGACGGGCTGTTTACCGCCGTGAAGAGCTTTATCGACTTTCACTCGCTGCTGCCCAAGGGCGTGAAATTGATGCCTGAAGACGTGTTCGCCCGCGCCAGTTATGTGCTGAGCGCCAAGGTGCTCGATCCGCAGTTTCAGGGCCAGATCAAAGAGCGTTTGAATTCGCGCGACGCGGTGCGGCTGGTGTCCAGCTTTGTGCGTCCGGCCTTGGAGCTGTGGCTGAATCAGCACGTCGAGTACGGCAAAAAGCTCGCCGAGCTCGCCATCAAGGCCGCGCAAAGCCGCCAGAAAGCCGGCCAGAAAGTCGAAAAGCGCAAAGGCTCGGGCGTGGCCGTGCTGCCCGGAAAATTAACCGATTGCGAAAGCCGCGACCTGCTACACAACGAGGTGTTTCTGGTCGAGGGCGACTCGGCGGGCGGCAGCGCCAAAATGGGCCGCAACAAAGAAAACCAGGCCGTGTTGCCACTGCGCGGCAAGGTGCTCAACACCTGGGAAGTGGATCGCGACCGGCTCTTTGCCAACACCGAAATCCACGATATTTCGGTCGCCATCGGCGTCGATCCGCACGGCCCGAATGACCAGCCGGATTTAAGCGGCCTGCGCTACGGCAAGGTCTGCATCCTGTCAGACGCCGATGTGGACGGCTCGCACATTCAGGTGCTGCTGCTGACGCTGTTTTTCCGCCATTTCCCCAAGCTGATTGAGGCCGGGCATATCTATGTGGCGCGCCCGCCTTTGTTCCGCGTCGATGCGCCCGCGCGCGGCAAAAAGCCCGCGTCCAAGACCTATGCGCTCGACGAGGGTGAATTGACCGCGATTCTGGACAAGCTGCGCAAGGACGGCGTGCGCGAGGCCGCCTGGAGCATCAGCCGCTTCAAGGGGCTGGGCGAGATGAGCGCCGAGCAGCTGTGGGACACGACGCTGAACCCGGACACGCGCCGCCTGATGCCGGTGCAGCTGGGCAACCAGAGCGTGCTGCAGACCGAGAGCCTCATTACCAAACTGATGGGCAAGGGTGAAGCCGCAGCGCGGCGCGAACTGATGGAGCTGCACGGCGACGCGGTAGAAATTGACATTTGATGCGCAAGAACGGGAAATGAACATGTTCTTGCGACGCCTGGCGGGTGTTTTCTCTTCGCGCCTGCGGGTGCTTTTGCTGGTGCCGCTGGTTCTGCTGGGTGCGCCTGCACGGGCCGAAATCTGGGGCTATGCCGGTATCAAGGGCGCGGAAAATTTCGCGCTCCAGGAGTCCGAGGAGGACTACGGGATTTTTTTTCGCAGCGCTGACGGCTTTCACGAGGGTCGGGGGGAGGGCGGCCAAAGCAGGCAGGTCAAAAATAGCAAAGCTGTCGGGGTTCCGGGCAAGCGCTCTTGCGCCGAGCACACGCCCTGCCGCAAGACGGTCAATCACCTAATCCGCCAAGCCTCCGTCACCCAGGGCATTGACTACGAATTGCTGCATGCGGTGATCGCCACCGAGTCGGGTTTTCGGATACGCGTGGTTTCCCCGAAAGGCGCGGTCGGCCTGATGCAGCTGATTCCGCCCACGGCCGAGCGTTACGGTGTCAAAGATGACAAGTATTCTCTGGTCAGCGAAAAACTCGTTGACCCGAGAACCAATATCTGGGTCGGCTCGCGCCACCTGCACAAATTGATTACGCGCTATCCCGGCGATATTGAGCTGGCCCTGGCCGCTTACAACGCAGGCGAAGGCGCGGTCAGGCGGGCTGGCAACAGGATACCGAACTACCCCGAAACCAAAAGATACGTCAAAAACGTCATGCACCAGTACAAGCAGCGCCTCAAGCCGCCTGCCCGCCCTGACGGGGGCATCATCGCAGGCAACAGGAGGGGCAGCGTGAAAATGAAGCCCGCCGTCAGGGGTCGTGTCGTTTCCGCCAGGGCTTGAGCAAAGCCCTGCTGCCTGTTTAACTTGAAAAATCACCATGAATCTTTTTACCCCGGAACCTGAAATCCAGGTGCCCGAGCCCGCCGCCCAAGACTGCCTGGCCGCCTACGCCCAGCGCGCCTACCTTGAATACGCCCTGAGCGTCGTCAAGGGCCGGGCGCTGCCCGATGTCTGCGACGGCCAAAAGCCGGTTCAGCGGCGCATTTTGTATTCGATGTCCCGCATGGGGCTGGGCTTTGGCGGCCCCAACGGCGCCACTGGCGCCCGGCCCGTCAAGAGCGCCCGCGTGGTTGGCGATGTGCTGGGCCGCTTTCACCCGCACGGCGACCAGGCGGCGTATGACGCGCTGGTGCGCATGGCGCAGGACTTTTCCCAGCGCTACCCGCTGATCGACGGCCAGGGCAATTTTGGCTCCCGCGACGGCGACGGCGCTGCCGCCATGCGCTACACCGAAGCGCGGCTGGCCCGCATCACCAGCCTCTTGATGGACGAGATTGACGAAGGCACGGTCGATTTCATCCCCAACTACGATGGCTCGACCGAAGAGCCGCGCCAGTTGCCGGCGCGCCTGCCTTTTACGCTGCTCAACGGCGCCAGCGGCATTGCCGTGGGGCTGGCGACGGAAATCCCCAGCCACAACCTGCGCGAGATTGCCGATGCCTGCGTGGCGCTGATCAAAAATCCCCAGCTCGGCGATGACGCACTGTTTGGCCTGATTGCCGGGCCGGATTACCCTGGTGGCGCGCAAATCATCTCCAGCCCTGCCGAGATTGCGGCGGCTTACAGCACGGGGCGCGGCTCGCTGAAAGTGCGCGCCCGCTGGAAAATCGAAGAACTGGCACGCGGCCAGTGGCAGCTCGTGGTGCAGGAGCTGCCGCCCGGCGTCAGCAGCCAGCGCGTGCTCGAAGAAATCGAAGACATCACCAACCCGAAAATCAAGACCGGCAAAAAAGCGCTGAGTCAGGATCAGGTGCAGCTCAAGCAATCCGTGCTGGCCGTGCTCGACTGCGTGCGCGATGAGTCCAGCAAGGACGCCGCCGTGCGCTTGGTGTTCGAGCCGAAAACCAGCAAAACCGGCCAGCAGGAACTCATTCAGACGCTGCTGGCACACACCAGCCTGGAAAGCTCGTCGCCGATCAACATGACGATGATCGGGCTGGACGGCAGGCCGACGCAAAAATCGCTGCGCCAGATGCTCACCGAGTGGGTCGCCTTTCGCCAGACGACGATTGAAAAACGCTCGCAGCATCGGCTCGACAAGGTGCTGGCGCGCATCCATATTCTTGAAGGGCGCCAGCTGGTGCTGCTCAACATCGACCAGGTGATTGCCATCATCCGCGAGTCGGACGAGCCGAAATTGGCGCTGATGGAGAAGTTCAAGCTGAGCGAGCGCCAGGCCGACGATATTCTGGAAATCCGCCTGCGCCAGCTGGCCCGGCTCGAAGCCCTGAAAATCGAGCAGGAGCTCAAAAGCCTGCGCGAAGACAAAGCCAAGCTCGAAGACATTCTGGGCAACCCGGCGGCGCTGCGCCGCTTGATGATCCGCGAAATCGAGGCGGACGCCAAACAGTTTGCCGACCCGCGCCGCACCTTGATTCAGGCCGAGAAAAAAGCCGTGCTCGAAGTCAAGGTGCTGGACGAGCCGGTCACGGTGGTGGTCAGCAGCAAGGGCTGGGTGCGCACAAGAGGCGGCCACGGCCACGAGGCGGCGGGCTTTGCCTTCAAGGCGGGCGACGCGCTGTACCGCACGTTTGAGTGCCGCACCGTCGATACGCTGGTGGTGTTTGGCAGCAATGGCCGCGTCTATTCGGTGCCGGTAGCCATGCTGCCGGGCGGGCGCGGCGACGGCCAGCCGGTTACGACGCTGATCGAGCTGGAATCGGGCACGCAGCTGCTGCATTACTTTGCTGGCCCGCCTTCGGCGCAGTTGCTATTGGCCAGTTCGGGCGGCTACGGCTTTCTGGCGACGGTCGAAGGCATGGTCTCGCGCAACAAGAGCGGCAAGGCCTATATCGCGCTGGCCGAGGGCGAAACGCTGTGCCGTCCGTCGCACGCGCTGGGCAGCAGCGGCGCCCAGCCCGTTGCGCCTGCCAGCCATGTGGCCTGCGCCTCGACCGGCGGGCGCATCCTGACGTTCGAGATTGGCGAGGTCAAGCAGATGGACAAGGGCGGACGCGGCCTGATGCTGATCGACCTGGAACCCAAGGACACGCTAGCCGGCGCCGCCGCCTACACCCGCAGCGTGCGCATTGAAGGCATCGGGCGCGGCGGCAAGGCGCGCGAGGAAACGCTGGAAATCCGCAGCCTGAACAACGCCAGAGGCGTTCGCGGACGCAAGGGCAAGGAGGCGGCTTTCAGCTTCAAACCGGCGGAGATTGCGCGGGTGGAGTGAAGGCGTAACCCGCCCTACGATGACCTCACACCACCTCGGCGATCAGCTCGATTTCCACGCAGGCCCCGAGCGGAATCTGCGCCACGCCAAAAGCGCTGCGGGCGTGCTTGCCTGCGTCGCCGAAAACTTCGCCGAGCAGCTCGCTGCAGCCGTTGGTCACCAGGTGCTGCTCGGTGAAGTCGGCGGTGGAGTTCACCAGGCTCATCACTTTGACGATGCGCTTGACCCGGTTCAGGTCGCCCACGGCGGCTTGCAGCGTGCCCATCAGGTCAATGGCGATCAAGCGGGCCGCTAGCTTGCCTTCATCGGTCGTCACGTTTTTGCCGAGCTGGCCGACGATGACCTGGCCGTCTTTTTTCGGCAGGTGGCCGCTGAGGAACACCAGGTTGCCGGTCTGCACGAAGGGCAGGTAAGCAGCGGCGGGGATGGCGACGGCGGGCAGCGTGATGTTCAGGGCGGCGAGCTGGTCATAGACGTTGGTGGTCATGGGGCGGGTTCCTTAGAGGTTGAAAAATCAAATGGGGCCGGGTCTGCAAGCGCTGGCGTTTCCAGCGGCGCCACCGTGACGGCGACTTCCAGAATGTGCTGGGCGCCGCCGCGAATCACGCCGCGCATCGGCGAGACATCGAGAAAATCGCGCCCGGTGGCCAGCGTCACGTAGTCTTCGCCGGGCGTGCGGTTGTTGGTCGGGTCAAAGTCCAGCCACTGGCGCACGCCGGGCAGGTACACCGAGGCCCAGGCGTGCGAGGCGTCGCAGCCGATCAGGCGCGGCTGGCCGGGCGGCGGATTGGTCAGCATGTAGCCGCTGACGTAGCGCGCGGGCAGCCCGAGGGCGCGGCAGCAGGCGACCATGATGTGGGCGAAATCCTGGCACACGCCTTTGCCCTGCTTGAGCGCGTCGAGCGCGGGCGTGTTCACCTGGGTGCTGGCGGTTTCGTAGCGCAGGCTGGTGTGGATGCGGTTCATCAGGTCGCGCGCGGCCTCGGGCAGCGGGCGCCCGGACAAAAAGCTGGGCCGGGCGAATTCGGCAAAGGCCTCGTCGCGCGGAATGTAGGGCGAGGGAAATAAAAATTCCGACGCGCTGTCGTAGGCCGCGCCCGCCTGGTAGCGGAACTGCTCGCGCACCCGCTCCCAAGGCATCCAGGCGCCCGCCATTTGTAGCAGCGGCGCGGCGCTGGCGGTGGCGACGACGCTTTCGGCGACCACGCTGAGCCGGTCATGGGCGGCCTGCAGTGAAAAATAGCTGCGCGTGTTGCCGTACATGTCCAGCGTGTCGCGCAGCTGCACCGGCGCCGGATGCACCTGCAGCGCGTAGCTTTGCAGGGCTTGGTGCTCGTTGCTGGCCGGTTTGAGATACACCATGTGGTGGGCGTTTTCCACCGCAGGCAGGTAGCGGTAGCTGGTTTCGTGAACGATATGAAGTAGCACAGGCGTCAGGTTCCCAGACTTTGGCTGGCCGAGTCGGCATGGCTGAAATAGCGCCGGCTCAGGGTATCGGAAAGCTCCAGCGCGGCGCGGCAGCAGGCCTGGAGCAGGTCGTGGAGTTTTTCATAGCCCCGGCTGGGGTCGTTGTAGCTGTCGGCGGCGTCCAGGCTTTCGCTCAGCTCGGCCAGCACCCAGCTGTCGGGATCGGGCAGACTCAGCGACATGTCGGACAGGTCGCCGGGGCCGCAGCCGGCCAGCTTGGCCAGGCGTCCGCGCAGGGTTTTGACGACCCAGCCGAGCGAGCGCGGGTTGTCGCTGTCCATCACCAGCAGGTCGAGCAGGGCGGCAATGTCGCGGCGCTGCTGGTACTGGGCGTTAAAGGTGATGGTGCTGTCAAACAGGGTCAGCATGGCGCTGAAGCCGCCTTCTTCAAAAATGGTGGCGCTGTCAAAGCCCTGCTTGAGCGCGTTCGACAGCGTGTTCAGGCGCTCGATCAGCCGACCTATGCTGAGCAGGCGCCAGCCGTCGTCGCGGGTCATGCGGTCGGTCTGGGCGCCGGTCATGGCGGCGAGAAAACCGCTGGCCGCTTCCAGTGCATTGAGCGCCTGCGCCGTGGAATAGACGATTTGCGCCGGTGCGCCCTGGCTTTGATTCTGGCCTTGGCCTTGGCTTGGTGCTGCCGCGCCGTAGCTGCCCAGGGCATGGCGGCGGTTGAAGAAGTCCGCTTCGGCGCGCACGACCACATGCCACTGCTCCAGGGACAGGCGCTCGCGCACGGTCGAGGCGGCGTTCTTGATGGCGCGCAGGTAGTAGCCGACGCTGGCGGCCTGGCTGGTGCTGGTCAGGTTGGCAATCAAGGCGCGCTCGAACACGCGGCGCGCTTGCGTGGCGGGCGGCACGGTGCCGAGCACCAGGGTGTTGTCCACCGCCATGCGGCTGAGCCAGGTTAGCAGGGGCTGGCTGGTCTGGTCTTCGGTGCTCAGGTTTTGCAGGATGAGCTGGGCCAGCCGGGTGGAGTTTTCGGCGCGCTCGGTGTAGCGGCCCAGCCAGAACAGGTTTTCGGCGGCCCGGCTGGTGATGGGCGGGCGGTGCCGCAGCGGCACGGTGGCCCAGGCGGCGGGCAGCGGCAGCGGCGGTCTGGGCAGCGCAGCCCGGACCACTGGCACGCTTGCGGTCAGGCTGGGGGACTCGCCCAGCACCCAGACATCGGCGCTGCTGCCGCCGTGCTGCATGGAGGCGATGTTTTCATTCGTGCCCGCCAGCCGGGCCAGGCCGCCGGGCAGCACCCGCCAGGAACCGGCGCCGTCGGCCACGGCAAACACCCGCAGCATGGCCGAGCGCGGCACAATTTTTTCAGCGTGCCAGGTGGGCGTCTGGGACAGCGGCTGGTAGGCCTGGACGGTGTAGTCTTCGCCCCGGCGCAGGATGCGTCCGGCCCACTCGTCGAGCTGGCGCCGGGTCAGCGTGTGGCCGATCACCGAGACGATGCCCGAGTTGGGATAGGTCGGCTTGATGACGCAGTTCTTGAGCTGGCCGAGCACGTCCTGCATCACCGCCTGCTCGCCGCACCACCAGGTGGCCAGCGAGGGCAGCGCCAGCGTCTCGCCGAGCAGGTGCTTGGACAGCGCTGGCAAAAAGCCCAGCAGCGCGCTTGACTCCAGAAAGGCCGAGCCCGGCGTGTTAGCCACCAGCACGTTGCCCGCGCGGATCACCTGCAGCAGCCCGGGCACGCCCAGCGTCGAATCCGAGCGCAGCTCCAGCGGATCGAGGAATTCGTCGTCGAGGCGCTTGAGCAGGCCATGCACCGGCTCCAGGCCCTGCAGGGTTTTTAAATAGAGCCGGTCGTCGCGCACCATCAGGTCGCTGCCCTCGACCAGCGTCAGGCCCAGAAAGCGCGCCAGGTAGGCGTGCTCGAAATAGGTTTCGTTGTAGGGGCCGGGCGTGAGCAGCACGACGCGGCTGTCGCCCTCGCCGGGTCGGGTCGGGCTCATGGCTTTGAGGTTGTCGGTCAGCGCCTTGTAGGCGGCGACCAGTTTTTGCACCTTCATTTCCCGGAACGCCTCGGGAAACAGGCGCGAGATGGTCAGGCGGTTTTCCAGCAGGTAGCCCAGGCCCGAGGGCGCCTGCGTGCGCTGCGAGACCACAGCCCAGCGCCCGTCCGGGCCGTGGGCGATGTCAAAAGCGGCAATGTGCAGGTAAGTGCCGCCGGGCGGCTGCACGCCGTGCATGCCGCGCAGGTAGCCGGGATTGGCATGAACCAGCGCGCTGGGCAGCAGCCCTTTGGCCAGCAGTTCCTGCGGGCCGTAAATGTCGGCCATGACCCGGTCGAGCAGGCGCGTGCGCTGCTGGATACCCGCCTCGATCTGGCACCAGTCCTGCGGCGAAATCAGCATCGGGAACAGGTCCAGCGACCAGGGGCGCTGCGGGCCGTTGGCGTCGGCATAGACGTTGTAGGTCACGCCGTTGTCGCGGATCTGGCGCTGCAGCGTGCCGGTCTGGTGCTTCAGGTCGTCAAAACCGTCCTGGCCGAGAAAGTTGAAAAAGCAGCGCCAGGGGGCGGACAGCGGCTTGTCCGGCGCCGTGCTGGCGGTGCTCTGGGTCTGGCTGGACGCGGCGTTGAGCAGCGCGCCTGCCTGGCGCAGCAGCGGCGCAGCGGGTGGCAGGGACTCGGCCTCCACCGGGCCTGAAGACAGCTGGCCGCGCGCTTCGTCGAAGTGACCCGCCAGCGCGGCGGGCGCCAGGGTTGCGGCAAGCATGCAGGGGGCGTGCGGCGCCTGGCCTGCCAAGGGGGAGGGGGTGTAGTTTTCCACGGCGCTAGTATGCCTGCAGCCCGCTCGCATCCGGGCGCAAACGGTGCGATTCCCCATTAAAACGACGCTCTGGCGCTAGAGCCTCAGCGCAGGTCCAGCGTGAACGGAAACTCCCGGCTCGGCTGGGCCGCAGTGACCTGCATCTTGCCGGGCGTGTGGCCCATGCGGAAGAAGCGGTTCAGGCGCCGGCTTTCGGCTTCATAGGAGTTCACTGGTAGCGTGTCGTAGCTCAGGCCGCCCGGATGGGCGACGTGGTACTGGCAGCCGCCCAGCGAGCGCTCCATCCAGGTATCGACGATGTCAAACGTCAGCGGCGCGTGTACGCCAATCGACGGGTGCAGCGCCGAGGGCGGGTTCCAGGCCTTGTAGCGCACGCCGGCGACGAACTCGCCCACGCGCCCGGTCGATTGCAGCGGCAAGGCGCGGCCGTTGACGGTGACGACGTAGCGGTTGTCGTTCAGCCCGGTGACGTGGACTTCGATGCGCTCCAGCGAGGAATCGACGTAGCGCACCGTGCCGGCCGCCGAGCCTTCCTCGCCCATGACGTGCCAAGGCTCCAGCGCGCTGCGCAGCGTCAGCTCGATGGTGTTGGCCTTGACTTGGCCGATCATCGGGAAGCGGAACTCGAAATGCGGCTCAAACCAGGCCATATCGAAGGGATAACCGGCTTCGTTCAGCTCGGTCAGCACGTCGGCGAAATCCGCGTGGATCAGGCTGGGCAGCAGGAAACGGTCGTGCAGCTCGGTGCCCCAGCGCGTCAGGCGACAGCTGTAAGGCTTCTTCCAGAAGCGGGCGACCAGGGCGCGCAGCAGCAGTTGCTGGGCCACGCTCATGCGGGCGTGCGGCGGCATTTCAAAGGCGCGCAGCTCCAACAGGCCCAGGCGCCCGGTGGACGAATCGGGCGAGTACATCTTGTCGATGGAGAACTCGCTGCGGTGCGTGTTGCCGGTGACATCGACCAGGATGTTGCGCAGCGTGCGGTCCACCAGCCACGGCGGCATGTCGGCGCCGTATTTTTCGCGGTTGGCGGCGATTTCGCGCAGCGCGATTTCCAGCTCGTAAAGCTGGTCGTTGCGCGCCTCATCGACACGCGGCGCCTGGCTCGTGGGGCCGATGAACATGCCCGAGAACAGGTAACTCAGCGACGGGTGGTTGTGCCAGTAGGCCAGCAGGCTGGCCAGCACTTCGGGCTTGCGCAGGAACGGGCTGTCCGAGGGCGTGGCGCCGCCGAGCACGAAGTGGTTGCCCCCGCCGGTGCCGGTGTGGCGCCCGTCGGTCATGAATTTCTCTGCCGAGAGCCGGGTTTCGTGGGCGATGTTGTAGAGGAACTCGGTGTGTTCGACTAACTCGCCCCAGTTGCTGGCCGGGTGAATGTTCACTTCAATGACGCCGGGGTCGGGCGTGACTTGCAGCATTTTCAGGCGCGGGTCGCGTGGCGGCGGGTAGCCTTCGAGCACGATGGTCAGGCCCAGCGTCTCTGCCGTGCTTTCGACGGCGGCGAGCAGGTCCAGGTAGTCTTCCAAGCGCTCTTGCGGCGGCATGAAGACATACAAAGCGCCAGTTTCGCCCTTGCCAGTGCGGTTGGCGGCGGTGTCGGGGTCGGCCTTGGGTTTGACCGGTTTGGCGTCCGGCCCGTTGGCGCGGGCCGGGTCGCGCACTTCGATGCACAGCGCGGTGCGGGTCAGCCAGGCGGCGGATTCAAAGGCTTTGGGGGCGCGGTTGTCCTGCGGCGCGGGCGCGGCGGCGCAGGCTGTTGCCGTGGTGGCTGCATCCGGGCGGGCGGTTTTGCTGGCCGAAGCGGCTTCGGGCGCGTCGAACGCTGGGCCTGTTTTTGCAGCGTCCAGGGCGGCGACGGCAGCAGTGCTGAGCGGGCGGTGTTGCAGGATGCGGCTGGCTTCGGTGCGGCCTGCGGCGCCAGTCAGGTAGCGCGCCATGTACTGGGAGAAAGCCTTGGCGCTGTTGTTCGTCGCTGGCGTGGCGGGCGCTGGCGCGGCCATCGGCGTCAGGGCGGCATGGGGCGGCGTGATCGCTGCGGCGGTGGCCACGGCGGCAGCGGCTTCTTCGGCGGCCTGGGCCGAGGCGTTGTAGCGCGCCGCCAGTGCCGAGGTGGACGGCAGCGCATCACGCGGCGCGTACGGATCGGCCTCGATCATGTAGGGGTAATCGGTTTTGGACACCCATGGCACCGAGTCCAGCGGCAGGCGGTAGCCCATCGGCGAGTCGCCCGGCATCAGGTACATGCGCTCGTCGCGGAAGAACCACGGGCCGGTGGACCAGCGCGAGCCAGCGGCTTGCGGCGTGGCGGCCGGGTGCTTTTTGAGCAGATCGCCCTGGGTCTGCAGCGGCAGCACGTAGCCGACAACTGAATCGAGCCCCTGCATGAAGACGCGGCGCAGGCGCTCGCGCTCCATGGGTTCTTCCAGGCGCGAGTCAAACGGATCAACGTTGACCGGCAGGCGGCGCTCGCGCCACAGGTAATACCAGGTGTCTTCATAGCCGGGCGTGATGTAGTCCGGCACGATGCCCAGTTTATTGGCCAGGGTCTGCATGAAGCGTTCGGCGTCGCTGCTGGTGTAAACGCAGGGCTGGCGCTCGTCGGTGAACAGGGCCGGATTCTTCCAGACCGGCTGGCCGTCCTTGCGCCAGAAAATGCTCAGCGCCCAGCGCGGCAGTTGCTCGCCCGGATACCACTTGCCCTGGCCGAAATGTAAAAAGCCGCCTTCGCCGTATTCGGCGCGCAGCTTTTGCACCAGTTCAGTCGCATAGCCGCGCTTGGTGGGGCCGAGGGCGTCGATGTTCCACTCGGGCGCGTCGCGGTCGGTGGTGGCGACGAAGGTCGGCTCGCCGCCCATCGTCAGGCGCACGTCGCCTTCGAGCAGGTCTTTGTCCACCGCTTCGCCCAGCGCGAGAACGGCTTGCCATTGCGCTTCGGTGTAGGGCTTGGTGACGCGGGGGGATTCGTAAATGCGGGTGACGCCCATGTGGTGCTCGAACTCCACTTCGCACTTGTCCATGCCGCCTTCAATCGGCGCAGCGCTGGTCGGCTCGGGCGTACAGGCCAGCGGAATGTGGCCCTCGCCCGCCATCAGGCCCGAAGTCGGGTCCAGCCCGACCCAGCCTGCGCCGGGCAAAAACACTTCGCACCACGCATGCAGATCGGTGAAATCGACTTCCGCGCCGCTGGGGCCATCCAGCGATTTGACATCGGCCTTGAGCTGAATCAGGTAGCCCGAAACAAAGCGCGCCGCCAGCCCCATGTGGCGCAGCAGTTGCACCAAGAGCCAGCCGGTGTCGCGGCAGGAGCCGCAGGCCAGCTCCAGCGTCTCCTCGGGCGTCTGCACGCCCGGCTCCATGCGGATGGCGTAGGCGATGTCGGACTGCAGCTGCTGGTTGATGCCGACTAAAAAGTCGATGGTGCGCTTGGGTGTGCGGTCGATTTTCGTCAGGTATTTTTTGAGCAGCGGCGTGGCCGGCTCGGTCACCAGATAGGGCGCGAGTTCACGGGCTTGCGGCGCGCTGTAGGCAAAAGGAAACTCTTCCGCCTTGGGTTCGAGGAAGAAATCAAACGGGTTGAACACTGCCATTTCCACGACCAGATCGACCGTGACCTTGAACTCGCGGGTCGGCTCGGGAAACACCAGGCGCGCCTGGTAGTTGGCAAACGGGTCTTGCTGCCAGTTGATGAAGTGCTGGGCGGGCTCGATTTTGAGCGAGTACGACAGCACCCGCGTGCGGCTGTGCGGCGCCGGGCGCAGGCGAATCACCTGGGGGCCGAGCTTGACCAGCCGGTCGTATTTGTAGTGGGTGATGTGGCTCAGGGCAACATGGATAGACAAGAGAAACCTCGCAAAGAAATGGCACCGGTGCGCATCACCGTGAAGCAAAATATAACAAGAGCAGACAGCGGGCTGATGACACTCGTCATATGCGTTGACCGCCGTCTGCCTGCAGGGATAAAGCAAGAGCTGCGCCAAATGAAACAAGCGCTGCATCGTTTGAATAATAACTGGGGAGGAAATGTGGCCCAAGCTGTCACCGTCAGGGCGCAGGCTGGCGCGCCGGGTCCGGGGCTGGTTTTTGCCGGGTTTGCCGCTGGCGTGGCTGTGCAGCTTGAGCAGCCGGGTTTGTCGGAAGGCGCTGTTTATGCCGCGCTGGTGGCGCTGGCGTTGGCCTGGATCGGCCTGCTGGTTCGTGGGGCGCAGCGGGCGGGGGTTTCGGCCAGCCCCGGTTGGGGCCGGGCAGGCGCTGCGGGGCTGGCGGTTTTTCTGGCGGCGGCCTTGCTGGGGTTTGGCCTGACGGGCTGGCGCGCCAGCGTGTTTGACGCCGCCCGCCTGAATCCGGCGCTCGAAGGGCGCGACATTGAAGTCACCGGCCAGGTGCTGGCCCTGCCGCAGGGTGGCGAGGACGCGGTGCGCTTTCGGCTGGGCGTGGCCTCGGCCCGCCTGGCGGGTCAGCCGGTGACGCTGCCGCCGCAGTTGCTGCTCGGCTGGTATGCGGGCTTTGGCGGGCGCGAGGGCAAAAGCCCGCTAGATGACAGCGCCGACGCCTCCGATCTCGCGCTGGCCCGCCAGCCCCAGCCGCTGCAGGCAGGCGAGCACTGGCAGATGACGGTGCGGCTGAAGGCGCCGCACGGCAACAGCAATCCGCACGGTTTTGACTACGAACTCTGGCTCTGGGAGCAGGGCATTCAGGCGACCGGCTATGTGCGCACCGGGCCGCGCGATGCGCCGCCGCGCAGGCTCTCGAGCAACGCTTGGGCGCATCCTGTGGAGCGCGCCCGCCAGGCTGTGCGCACGGCAATTTACCAGCGCGTGAATGACCGGCGGCTGGCCGGGGTGCTGGCCGCGCTGGTGGTGGGCGACCAGAACGCCATCGAACGTGCGGATTGGGATGTGTTTCGCGTCACTGGCGTGGCGCATTTGATGAGCATTTCCGGCCTGCACATCACCATGTTTGCCTGGGGCGCGTCCTGGCTGGTGGGCAGTTTGTGGCGGCGCACGGCCCGGTTCACGCCCCGGCTGTGTCTGGTGCTGCCCGCCAGCAGCGCCGCCGCCTGGGGTGGATTGGGGCTGGCGGCGCTTTATGCACTGTTTTCGGGCTGGGGTGTGCCCGCCCAGCGCACCATTTTGATGCTTGCCGTCGTCGTGCTGCTGCGGCAAAGCGGGCGCCAGTGGCCCTGGCTGGCGATCTGGCTGCTGGCGATGGCGGCGGTGCTGGCGCTGGACCCGTGGGCCTTGATGCAGGCCGGGTTCTGGCTGTCCTTTGTCGCCGTCGGGGTGTTGTTTGCAACGGATTCTGGCGGGCCGTCCAGCCGCTCCTCTGGCGTTGATGAGCGGCTTGATCTGAAAAATGTGCTACAGAGCGCATTTTGGCGGCTGGCGCTGCGCAGGCTGGGCGGCGGCCTGCTGCAGATGGCCCGCGAGCAGTGGGTGGTGACGCTGGCGCTGACGCCGCTGTCGCTGCTGCTGTTCAACCAGGTCTCGCTGGTTGGCCTGCTGGCCAATGCGCTGGCCATTCCGTGGGTAACGCTGGTGGTGACGCCGCTGGCCATGCTCGGCGTGGTGCATGCACCAGTTTGGGATGCCGCCGCTGGTGCATTGGGCTGGCTGGTGGCGGGTTTGCAGTGGCTGGCCGGTTTGCCCTGGGCCAGCGTCAGCGTGGCATCGGCGCCGCTGTGGTGTGCCGTGGCCGGTGTGCTCGGCGGCGCTCTGATGGCGCTGCGCCTGCCCTGGCAGTGGCGGCTGCTGGGTGTGCCGCTGCTGCTGCCGGTGCTGCTGTGGCAACCGGCGCGGATGGCGCCGGGGCAGTTTGAATTGCTGGCGGCCGATATTGGCCAGGGCAATGCGGTGCTGGTGCGCACCGCCAGCCACAGCCTGCTCTACGACACCGGGCCGCGCTTGTCGCCCGACAGCGATGCGGGCAGCCGCGTGCTGGTGCCGCTGCTGCGCGCGCTCGGTGAGCGGCTGGACCGGGTGATGCTCAGCCACCGCGACATGGACCACATCGGCGGCGCCAGCGCTGTGCTGGCGATGCAGCCGCAGGCGGTATTAATCAGCTCGGTGGAAGACGGCCACGCGCTGCAGGCGCAGCATCCGGCCACGCGCTGCACGGCGGGCCAGCGCTGGGACTGGGACGGCGTGGCTTTCGAGGTGCTGCATCCGCAGGCCGCTGACTACGAAGCGCGCAATAAATCCAACGCCATGAGCTGCGTGCTGCGCATCTCCAACGGTAGCCAAAGCGCCCTGCTGGTCGGCGACATCGAGGCCGCGCAGGAGCTGCGCCTGGTGACGATTGACGCGGCCCGCCTGAACGCCGACGTTCTGCTCGTGCCGCACCACGGCAGCAAGACCTCTTCGAGTGAGGTGTTCCTCGATGCGGTGCGGCCGCAGCTGGCGCTGGTGCAGGCCGGTTACCGCAACCAGTTCGGCCATCCGGCCGCCGCCGTGGTGGCGCGCTACGAGGCGCGCGGCATCCGTCTCGTGCGTTCGGTGCGCTGTGGCGCAGCCCGCTGGCAGAGCGGCCAACCGACGGAAATCCGCTGCCAGCGCCAGGCCGAGGCGCATTACTGGCAGCATTTTGCTGACTCCTGAAATAGGCTGCCACTGTAGAGTGTGGCGCGCTATTTGCTAGAGTACATTTGAAACACCTACCAGTCGGAAACCTTGCCGGGAGATTTAAGCGTATGAGCCGTCCGATGTTTGATGAAATGAATGCCTCCGCGTCCAGTGTGCGCGGCCACTACCAGGATTACCAGCGCTGGCTGGCCAAGCAGTCGGCCGATGCGATGCAGGCCCGCCGCGCCGAAGCGGAAATGATTTTTCGCCGCGTCGGCATCACCTTTGCCGTTTATGGCGACAAGGATGAAAACGGTGCGGGCACCGAGCGGCTGATCCCGTTCGATCTGATTCCGCGCATCATCCCGGCCCACGAATGGGGCGGCATGGAAAAAGGCCTGGTCCAGCGCGTTACCGCCCTGAACCGCTTTATCCATGACATTTACCACGATCAGGAAATTCTCAAGGCCGGCATCATTCCGTCCGACCAGATTTTCCAGAACGCCCAGTTTCGCCCCGAAATGATGGGCGTCGATGTACCTGGCAATATCTACTCGCACATCAGCGGCGTCGATATCGTGCGCGCGCCCAACGCCCAGGGCGAGGGCGAATACTACGTGCTAGAAGACAACCTGCGCGTGCCCAGCGGCGTGAGCTACATGCTCGAAGACCGCAAGATGATGATGCGCCTGTTCCCCGAGCTGTTCAGCCAGAACCGCGTCGCCCCGGTCGAGCATTACCCCGATCTGCTGCTGGAAACCCTGCGTGCCATGGCGCCGCCCGCCACCAACGAGCCTACCGTCGTGGTGCTGACGCCCGGCATGTACAACTCGGCCTATTTCGAGCACGCTTTCCTCGCCCAGCAAATGGGCGTCGAGCTGGTCGAGGGCCAGGATTTGTTTGTCAAGGACAACTTTGTCTATATGCGCACCACGCGCGGCCCCAAGCGCGTCGATGTGATTTACCGCCGCGTCGATGACGACTACCTGGACCCGCTGGCCTTCAAGCCGACCTCCACGCTGGGCTGCGCGGGCCTGCTGAACGTCTATCGCAGCGGCAACGTGGCGATTTGCAATGCGATTGGCACCGGCGTCGCTGACGACAAATCGATTTATCCCTACGTGCCGAAAATGATCGAGTTCTACCTCGGTGAAAAGCCGATTCTGAAGAACGTGCCAACCTATATGTGCCGCAACAAGGACGATCTGGCCTACACGCTGGCCAATCTGAAAGACCTGGTGGTCAAGGAAGTTCACGGCGCGGGCGGCTACGGCATGCTCGTCGGCCCGGCCTCCACCAAGGCCGAGATTGAAGACTTCCGCGCCGCGCTGCTGGCCAACCCGTCCGGCTACATCGCCCAGCCCACGTTGAGCCTCTCGACCTGCCCGACCTATGTCGAAAGCGGTATCGCCCCGCGCCATATCGACCTGCGGCCCTTCGTGCTCAGCGGCAAGACGGTTCAAATGGTGCCCGGCGGCCTGACCCGCGTGGCGCTGAAAGACGGCTCGCTGGTGGTCAATTCGTCCCAGGGCGGCGGCACCAAAGACACCTGGATTCTGGAAGGCGACGCGCCCGCCCAGACGCAATCGCAATCGTCCTCCTCGCAGTCCCAATCGCAGTCGCAGTCCTCTTCGGCTCTGGAGCCCGCTTTGAACCTGTCCGCCGTAGGAGTTTGAAAATATGCTGTCACGCACCGCCGATCACCTGTTCTGGATGTCGCGCTACACCGAGCGCGCCGAAAACACCGCTAGATTGCTCGATGTCAACTACCAGACCTCGCTGCTGCCCCAGTCCGCCGCCCGCGCTGAAGCGGGCTGGCGCGGCCTGCTGAGCATCAGCGAGCTGCGCCCCGCCTACGCCGCCCATTACGGCGACACCGTCACGCCGCGTGACGTGATGGACTTCATGGTCAAGGACGAAAAAAATCCGTCCAGCATCGTCTCCTGTCTGCGCAACGCCCGCGAGAACGGCCGCGCCGTGCGCGGCACGCTGACCACCGAAGTCTGGGAAACCCAGAACCAGACCTACCTCGAAGTGGTGCGCATGCTGCGCAACGGCGACTTTGAGCGCGACCCCGGCCAGTTTTTTGAATGGGTCAAGTTCCGCTCGCACCTCTCGCGTGGCGTCACGCTGGGCACCATGCTGCAGGACGAGGCGTTTCACTTTCTGCGCCTGGGCACCTTTTTGGAGCGCGCCGACAACACCGCCCGGCTGGTCGATGTGAAATTTCACGCGGCGCAAAACGAGTTTCCGGGCAAACCGGTGGTGAAAACCCCGGAAGTCGATTTTTACCACTGGAGCGCCATTTTGCGCAGCGTCTCGGGTTTTGAGGTCTATCGCAAGGTGTACCGCGACGTGATCAAGCCCGAGCGCGTCGCCGAGCTGCTCATCCTGCGCCCGGACATGCCGCGCTCACTGTTGGGCTGCCTGAACGAGGTGATGAGCAACCTGGCGATGGTCACCAGCGACCCGGCCAGCGAAACCCAGCGCCGCGCCGGCAAGCTGCGCTCGGACCTGCAGTACGCCCGCATCGACGAGATTCTGGCCACCGGCCTGCACGCCTTCCTGACCCAGTTCCTGGACCGGGTGAACGAGCTGGGCGCGCACATCAGCCGTGAATTTTTGATACCCGCCGCCCACTGAAAACCGCCCATCCAAGGGCCAACACCTGAAAGGTGGTTGCGACGATGAAACTGCACATCCGGCACACCACCGATTACCGCTACACCGAGCCGCTGCTCTACGCGCTACAGACGCTGTGGCTGACGCCGCAGTCGGGCCCGGCGCAGACGGTGAATTTCTGGAGCCTGGGCGCGCCGCAAAAGCTCTTTGACCAGCCAGACACCTTTGGCAATACCGTCAGCGCCTACACCTTCACCGGCCAGCCGTCGGACAACGTGTACTGGAGCCTGGTCAACGCAGCGGGCGAGGTGGACACCCTGGGGGTGGCCGAGTTCACTGACGCGCCGACGCTGCCCAATCCTTATTTGTTTTTACGCGCCACCGATCTGGCCGCGCCGCACCCAAAGCTGGCTGAGTTTGGCCGCCGCTTCGTCAGCCCGTCAAGCGGCGCCGGCCGGGTCGATTTAAACCAGCTTCTGGCGCTCAGCCAAGGCGTGGCCGCCGCCGTCGGCTACCGCAAAGACAGCACCAACGTCACCACCACGGCGCTGCAGGCCTTTGAGGCAGGCGCGGGCGTGTGCCAGGACCAGGCGCATGTGATGATTGCCGTGTGCCGCAGCCTGGGCATTCCGGCGCGCTACGTGAGCGGCTATTTTTACGCCGCCAACGAGCCGGATTTAGCCAGCCACGCCTGGGCCGATGTCTGCCTGGACGTCGCCGCCCGGCGCTGGGTCAGCATCGACGTGACCCACAGCTGCCTGACCGACCAGCGCCACGTCCGCCTGGCCGTGGGCACCGACTACAACGCCTGCCCGCCGATCAAGGGCGTGCGGCGCGGCGGCGGCCAGGAGTCGATGACGGTGACGATCACGATTGAGCCGGTGGGGGTTTAGGGTTTTTCGGGGCGGGTTTTCTGGTTTTTTGTGGTGCCAGAAATTTTTTCCATCCGCTCCGTTTTAGCCTATGCCGTCGGTGTTTTGGTGGGCGCGCTTCTCGATGCCTGGGCGGTTTCGACTGTGAAGCGCAGCAGTTTGACGGTTCAGCTGTAAGTGACTGCGCCTGAACTCGCCACCGTGATGGTTCGGCCCACGCTGGCCGTGTATGTCCGGGATTTGACGGTATCGACAAACACATACTCGCCCTTGACGCTGGCCGCCGTCACCGTCATCAAGAGGTAGCCCCGGCGCACCGTGTCGGCGTAAGCGAGGTCGTCCACCAGCCCCAGACCCGCGCCTATCGCGGCGTTGCCCAGTTGCGGCACCAGCGCGCTGCCGTCCAGTGACGCGGCCAGCGCGCCCAGCCCGGCATACTCCAGACCGTGCGCGCTGATCGAGCTGCCGGCAAACTCCACGCCCACCTTCACCCCCGCCAGCGTGGTGAGCTGGGAGAACCAGGCGTTGTGCGAGTCGCCCGAGAGCGCCACCAGGCGCTTGTTCAGGCTTTGGGCCGTGAGCAAAATGGCTTCGCGCTGGGCCGGGTAGCCGTCCCAGGCGTCCAGGTTGTAGGGCAGGAGCGGGTTGAGCGCCGGGTTGAGCAGATTGGCCTGGGTCTGCGTCAGGGCGCCTGTGCCAGCGGCGGCGCGGGTGGCTTTGGCGTCCAGATAGGCCGAGATGGCGGCGCTGACATCGGCCTGGGTGGCCGTGGGCGGCACGCTCATGCTGGCCAGCAGCTTTTGCAGCACCGAGGCGGGCAGCCACAGCCGCGCCATGATGCTGGGGCTGCCGAGAAACTGCCAGGCGGCGCTGGAGGCGCTGATGCCGCTGCTCAGCCAGCTTTGTTGCCCGGCGCTCATGATGTGGCGCGAGGCGTCCGGTAGCACGCCGTTGACCGGCGTCACGCCCGCCAGGTAGCGGCCGACGCCGCCATCGGTATCGCCAAAGCCGTCGTATTGCTGGTCGCGCCCTTCGATGCGCGTGTCGAGCAGGTGCAGCGACAGCAGGCTGGCGAAATCAAAGCGGCGGTAAATCTTCAGCAAATTGGCCGGGTCCGGCGGGCGGATCGGCAGCCACTCGTGGTAGGCCTGGGCGGCCATCTGCTTGCGCGTGGCCCAGCTGCCCTGGGTGGCCGGGTCGTGGTTCAGCGCGCCATCGGTCCAGGCGTTGTCAGCAAATTCGTGGTCGTCCCAGATGGCAATCCACGGCATGCGGGCGTGCAACTGCTGCAGGTCGGCGTCCGAGCGGTACTGGGCGTAGCGCTGGCGGTAGTCGTCCAGGCTGACCAGGTCGTGGGTCGGAAAAGCCACGCGGCCCAGCGCTATGGCGTCCTGGTTGCCGTAGTTGGCCGGGTTGGCGCCGTACTCGTAGATATAGTCGCCCAGGTGCAGCGCGTACTGCGCGTCCGATTGGGCGGCGTCGGCATAGACGTTGAAAAATCCTTCCGAGTACAGCGCGCAGGAAAACACCGCCAGCTTGACCGAGCCAGCACCCGCAGCGGGCAGGGTGCGGGTGGCGCCCACCGGCGAGCTGTGCCCGCTGGCATCCATGAAGCGGTAAAAGTAGGCGCTGCCCGCCGCCAGGCCGGTGGCGTCGATCTTGGCGCTAAAGCCCCGGTCCGGGTGCGCATCGACCTGGCCAGCGCTGACGATGTGGCTGAAACTGGGGTCACTGGCGACCTGCCAGGTGAGGGCGATGGCGGCGTTGCTGCCGGGGATTTTGGCGTGTGTCCAGAGCATGACCCGGTCGGCCAGCGGGTCGCCGCTGGCCACGCCGTAGCGGAACTCCGAGTGCGAGGCGAAGGCGTCGCCGCCCCCGCCGCCACAGGCGACGACGGAACTGCCTGCGGCAACGACCGCAGCCGTTTTGACCAAAAAATCACGGCGGTTTGTGCTTTTCGACATGCCCGGAACTCCTGTGCCAGCGGGTGAAAGAGGTGGCACCAGCTTAGCGGGGATGGGTTTTTGTGCCGGTGTCTTTCAGGCAGCTTTGGTAACAGCCTGGCGGTAGCTGTGTCTTTTGACGCCGGGGCCGCTCAGGCCGTGGGCCACGCCAGCTTGCCTGACGCGTCGATGTGCGTCAGGTACACGCGCAGGTCGAACTCGTACTGGTGGTAGTTCGGCTCCATGTGGGTGCAGAGCTGGTAAAACGCCTTGTCGTGGCCTTTTTCCTTGATGTGCGCCAGCTCATGCACGGCAATCATGCGCAAAAACTCCTCTGGCACTTCCTTGAACAGCGAGGCCACGCGGATTTCCCGCTTGGCCTTGAGCTTGCTGCCTTGCACGCGTGAGACGGTGGTGTGCGTGCCCAGCGCGTGGCTGATGATTTGCAGCTTGCTGTCAAACGCCACTTTCGACAGCGGCTCCGAGTTGCGCAGGAACTCCGCTTTCAGGCCCATCACGTAGTCGTACAGCGCCTTGTCGGTGCGCACGCCATGCGCGTGGGGGTATTTGGCCAGCAGCGTTTCCCCGAGCCGGCCCTGGGTCAGCAACTGCTGCACCTGGGTTTTCAGGCTATCGGGATAGCCCATGAGGTATTTCACGGCGCTTTCAAGGACGGGGCCATCACACTTCGCGGCGCAGGGCCGGAAACAGGATCACGTCGCGGATGCTCGGGCTGTCGGTCAGCAGCATCATCAGGCGGTCAATGCCCACGCCGCAGCCGCCGGTGGGCGGCATGCCGTATTCCAGCGCCCGAATGAAATCGTGGTCGTAGAACATGGCTTCGTCGTCGCCGCCGTCCTTGGCTTCCACTTGCGAATTGAAACGCGCGGCCTGCTCCTGCGCGTCGTTCAATTCTGAAAAACCGTTGCCGAATTCGCGCCCGGTGATGTACAGCTCAAAGCGCTCGGTGACTTCCGGGCGCTCGTCGTTGGCGCGCGCCAGCGGCGAGATTTCCGTCGGGTGCTCCATGATGAAGGTCGGCTGCCAGAGCTTTTCTTCCACCAGTTCCTCGAAATACAGCACCTGCAGGCTGGCCAGCGAGCGGGTGGAAAGGCGGTCTTTGGCTTCGCTCAGGCCGAGTTTTTGCAGTGCCTGAATCAGCCAGGCGGCGTCATCGACGTTCTCGCCCGCTTCGGTGTGCTTGAGGATGGCTTCGCGGATCGTCAGGCGCTCGAAGGGCTGGCTCAGGTCCACCGGCTTGCCGCCGTAAGTCAATTCCAGCGAGCCGCTGACTTTTTGCGCGATGTCGCGGATCAGGTCTTCGGTGAAGCTCATCAAATCGGTGTAATTCCACCAGGCCGCGTAGAACTCCATCATGGTGAACTCGGGGTTGTGGCGCACGCTGATGCCTTCGTTGCGGTAGCTGCGGTTGATTTCAAACACGCGCTCAAAGCCGCCGACGATCAGGCGTTTCAAATACAGCTCGGGCGCGATGCGCAGGAACATTTCCTGGTCCAGCGCGTTGTGGTGCGTTTTAAACGGCTTGGCGTTGGCGCCGCCCGGAATCGGGTGCAGCATGGGCGTTTCGACTTCCAGGAAATCGTTCGCCACCATGAACTCGCGCAGGACGGTGACTGCCTTGCTGCGCGCCATGAAGCGCTTGCGGGTGGACTCGTCCATGATCAGATCAACATAGCGCTGGCGGTATTTGATTTCCTGATCGCTCATGCCGTGGAACTTGTCCGGCAGCGGGCGCAGGCTTTTCGTGACCAGCCGGATGCCGTCAGCGTGAATCGACAGCTCGCCGGTCTTGGTGCGAAACAGCACGCCGGTGGCCGAAACGATGTCGCCCAAGTCCCAGTGCTTGAAAGCGGCGTGGACTTCCTCGCCGACGCCGTCATTCTTGATGTAGAGCTGGATGCGCCCGCCCGAGGGGCCGAAGGACGAATCCTGCAGCGTGGCAAAGCTGGCTTTGCCCATCACGCGCTTGAGCATCATGCGCCCGGCCACGCTGACCTTGACGGCCAGCGCTTCGAGTTCTTCGTTGGTCTTGTCGGCGTACTGGGCAAAGAGGGCTTCGGCGCGGTGCTCGGGCTTGATGTCGTTGGGGAAGGCTACGCCTTTGCCATCGGCTTGGTTCTGGCGCAAGGCCTTGAGCTTTTCACGGCGCTCGACCATGAGCTGGTTTTCTTCGTGATGGGCGTGGGTGGCGTACTCGGGGGCGCTGGAGTGTGTGGGGGTGGACATAGAGGGTCGCTGTTCTGAAAAAAAAGATAGCCCGAAGAGGCCGCCATGACGGCCGGGGGAGGGCTGGTATTTCCGGGGGCTGGGCGATGCAAAGCGTGCTAAAAAGCGCCGAATCGTTGATTTTAAGTTTTTACGGTGCCGTTTCCAGCGCCAGGGGCAGAAAGCGCTATTTGCCGGGACGCTGCGCCGCTATCGCGGGCACTTCAGAGGGAAATGCCGGTGCGCTCCAGGATGTCGCAGACCAGTTCCAGCCTGAGCAAAGGGTTGTCCAGCTCCAGCAATTGCTGCTTGAGGGCCAGCGGCAGCGGCAGCAGCTCGCACCAGCGGTTGGCCACCCAGCCGCAGTCGTCTAAGCGATAGGGCTGCAGCAGCGGAATTTTGGGGGCTGAACCGTCGGTTTGTTCGGTGCTGCGGATCAGCTTGGCCAGCGCATCGGCGGCTTTTTGCAGGTCCGGCGGAATGCTGACCGCCATATCGTCTTCCAGCCGGGCCACATCGGCGATCCACAGGCCGTGGCGCAGCTTTTCGCGGCGCGAGATTTTAAAGCGCTGCACACCCGCGCAGCGGATGACCATCAGGCCTGTTTGCGGCACTGAAAACTCGCTGAGGGTGGCCAGGGTGCCGATGGCGTTGAAGGCTTCAGGCGCAAAGCCGTCAGCGCCGGGCCGACGCACTTCCGAGCCTTCGGTCAGCGAGACGATGCCAAAGGGCGCGCCGGTCTTGTGGCATTTGCCGATCATGTCCAGGTAGCGGACCTCGAACACGCGCAGCGGCAGCAGCCCGCCGGGGTAGAGGACGGTGCCCAGCGGAAACAGCGGCAGGGACGTGAGGGTCAGGATTTCGGACATGGGCAGCGGGTTTTTAATTGCAACAGGCTACATCATCCCACGGCTGACCTGACTCAGTACTCGTACCCGCGTGCCAGCCAGTAGTGCCAATCGGCAACCGCCTGGCAGGTGGCTTCATCGGGCGACTGGCATTCAAGCTGCTCAAGCGGCACGGCAAGTTCGGAGTCTTCGTGGGCGATCAGAACGAATATCTCCGACATGCATTCATCCTCGTCAGCCATGCCGATGACCTGCACGGTTTGCCCGACTTTCAAGGGCGAGACAGATCGTTTGATCCTGCATTGCGCAGTGAAGGGTACTTTCAGCGTGTTTTCCAGGTAGTAATACCAGCCCATGGCGCGCTCGGTTTCGTCATAGGCATCGACGACGATTTCGTAGTCGATGCGGTGTTCGCGGTCGGGCTGTTCTGGGGTTTGTGTCATGGTGAATCTTTGGCAGGGGTAACGCGATCTGGATTAATTGGAGTCTGAGCCGGAGTTTCTCCTTGACGAACGCCGCGCATCAGGATATTGAGTCGTTGTCGCCCTTATCGAAATCTTCTACCATACTGCTTTGGTTTGATTCCGGACTCTTCGATGAGGAGCGGATATTCCACACCGGGCTCTGGATCTTTCTCTTTGTTGCGCAGCTTGCTGATTAAAAAATTCCAAGAATCCCCGAAGTCAAACAGATAATACAGCTTGTGGTCTTTAGGCAGAGGGAAAATTTCCGACAGTGTCGCATCTTCTCCGTCGCTCTGAAATTCATTTTCCGTATCAAAAGAAAAATCGTTGCTGGAAATGCTTTTCCTGCTACGCCAGCTTTTTCCGACATAAAACTCATGCAGGTGATCGTCATCGAAGTCCACATAGTGCTGAATGGCGTCATGCAAATCATAAAGCGTCGCACTGTCAAGCATTTCAAACTTTATAACCCAGTCATCCGGCGAAGGCTGAAAACTCGATAGCTTGACTTTTAGGGTATAAACTTTTGTCATTTTTCGGCTCTATGGAATTTCAGCTCACCATACAAGGTGGCTGCTTGAGTAGTATAGCTAGTGAATCAATTGGAATCTGACCCTGATTTTTTCTAAGATTATGAACCACGTATATTTCGTCATGGATTGGCTAACGTTGAAATTCAGTGGTTGCGCAGCAATCCACTGCAATGCCGGGTTAGCCGCCTTGGTAGTTGTGGACTTTGACCCTTAGTGTGTCGTTTTCATGTCTGACTGAAAGGGTTCCATTGAGGAGCGTGCCGCAGCAGCTTTCGCTACTTGATTTCTCACAGCTATCCATAGTCTTGGTGACGACTACGATAGCCTGAGTCTTCTTATCTGCACTGATAAAGGACATTGGCGGTGAGCCCCCGCTCATAGAAGAAACCAAGCGAATGACTTTTCCGTTCAGGCGGATTAGGGCGAACTTTTTTTCTGGATCAGAAACCCCGATTAGGCAGTCCATTCCATTTGGAGCCACCTGACCAGCTAGGGGATGACCTGCCTGCCAGTGTTCTTGCGATCCATTCCATTCGCATTCCGCGGGAGAGAGCTTGCCGATTTTCAGGGAATCAGCGAGTGACACAGAGGGTATGAAAAGCGCCGTCAAAGCGACTGATAAGGCAACGAGTATTTTTCGAATTACTGCCATGGCGTTCCTGATGCCTAACGTTAAAGTTCAGTGGGCGGCGAAGCCGATCCACTGCAACGCCGGGTTAGAAACGCTTTGCTGAAAAGCCGCCAAACAAAAGATAAACACAAAGGCCACAAAATTAAAGCAGCGTATACAGAGCATATTTTTATGGAAGCAAGAACTGCCCACCCTTTGACATAGCATTCGCCAACCGATGGACAGCCCAAAATGCTACGAACCTCAGCTTCTAAGGCCCAAATGGCTAACGGTATGTAGGCAACTGCAAGCCAATAGAGAAAATGCAGCAGCGTAAGAAATGCTTTCATAACTCTTCTAACGTATGAGTTCAGCGGGCGGCGAAGCCGATCCACTGCAATGCCGGGTTAGGCCTGCGAGCCACCACGACTTGGCTTCGACACGAGTTTCGACAACTCGCTGAGAGATAGCGGGGCATCGCGTTTTCGGTGAATCATACGATGGCAATTTGAGCAAAGGACAGTGAGATCTTGCTTAGCGCTAATGGTCGATGCCTCCGGCAGGGTAGAAATAGGAACGAGATGATGAACCTCAATGTAGTTCTTGCCGCGCTCTCCGTACACAGCCTCGAAATTGAAGCCACATGCCTTGCAAGATGTTCCATGTAGCGAGATCGCTGCTGCCCGCAGAGCTGGGTTGCGCTCAAAGTATGCGACGAGCCTCGCCTTCTTACCTCCTTCTACTCCACTTTCCTCCTGTGCGAAGGCTTCTAGATCGGCGGCTACCTGTTCTTGCAAGTTGTCTGGAAAGCCATTGTTTGTAGTCTGCGTTGATAAGCGGTAGATACCACGGCTCACTCTTTGGAAAATCGATTCGTTCGCTGGATTCCAGTTGGCAGACTGGGGGCAATAGTCTTCAATTTTCTTCTGTATCGTCTCACGATATGAGTGCGACTTTCCATAATGCACTGGCATACCTCCGCGAACCTCTGTAACTTTATCTTTTATGTGCTTTGCTTGGGCTTCACCCCCGAGAAGGGTCAGCGCGGCAATGATTTCTTGCAGTTCGATTGGGCCAGTCTTCATAGGATTTTTTGTTTGAGTTCAGCGGACGCGTGGGCATGGGTGACTGTAGGAAACCTAACGACCTGAGTTCAGCCGCCGCCGTAGGCGGTCGGCTGCAACGAATAGTTAGAACTTCAATCTTGGATTGTTGAAAGAACACCGTTATCAAAGTAAAGGTACCAAAGGGGCATACCGTTCACGTTTGTAAATACCCATTGCTCTCTCGAACCTCTGGCTGTTTTTGTGGCATTTACCTTATAGCCACCGCACCATTTAAAAGCTTTTGTTGAGCGGCATTGGTCTGATTTAATGATCTGGCGGACCTCATCTGACGACATGCCAATTCTTGGTTCCCAATTTTTAAGGGATGTCTGCTGCTCATTTTTCTGGGCTTGTTTTTGCATTCTTTGCTCGTAGTCCGGGCAGGCCTGCTCAGTCCAGTTCCCTGACTTGTCTTTGCACTTGTATGTTTGAGCATGTGAGGAAAAAACAAAAAATGCCAAAATTAAAAACAAATATTTCTGCATGGGTTTTCCAATAATCTAACGAACAAAAGTAAGCCGTTCGCCGAAGGCGAATCGGCTTGACTGACAGGTTAGCCACAACGGCCAAACCGAGAATGCTGCGCAGACGCACAGCGCTACAAAAACAGAAGCTGCTACCGCACGCAAAATAAGGGCTATCGCCGGATTTGACCCCAAACCAACGCAAATGCCCGACGGTGGAAGCAGCGACAAACCAAGCATGGCGCAGATTATTGCGAGAAGGCTAACGAAAACAGTTAAGCGACGCGATGTGAAGCATCGTTGTTCGCTTGAACGAAGGGTTCTGCGTCGTTGGTGCGGCGGTCAAGCAAAGCCATATTTTTAATTCGCAAGGGTGAATCAAGAACTGCACCAGTAGGGCTGC
>JBBRWN010000010.1:0-104698 GCA_038249155.1 Burkholderiales bacterium
ATGCGCCTGAAAGGTGTGGAAAGCGGCTCGAACTGAGGAAAAAGACCGGATAAACAGC
This sequence comes from Burkholderiales bacterium, assembly GCA_038249155.1. Classification (GTDB taxonomy): domain Bacteria; phylum Pseudomonadota; class Gammaproteobacteria; order Burkholderiales; family Burkholderiaceae_C; genus Polaromonas. The sequence continues at coordinate 59 of JBBRWN010000010.1, forward strand.
CAAAAGTGCCTGAATATTGAGCAGTCAATGGTTCTCACCGAACCCCACCCGGTTCACAGGCTCAAGCCCGACAGCCTGCTAGCAGCCCGAACAGCCACAGCAGCGCGATGCGGTTGCGGCCGGCGTGGTGCGGCGTGGACTGTTGCAGTAGCGCAAAGTCAAAGGACGGCTCGGCGAAGGACGTAGTGTTGAGGCGCACGGGGTGAAGACGGTGAGGTTGGGGCCGTCCCCGGATAATAGCCAGCATGTTGCGCCCCCGAGCGTTGTGTACTTATCTATGAGGTTTTGACCATCTATGGCAGCTACCCACCCCACGATCAGCGTCATTGATCTGACTTCGCAGCTGGGGGCTTACGCCCTCGGCCAACTCGGCGGCAAGAACCCGTCGAGCCACGGGCATTGGCTGCAGATTGATCTGGGCGCGGGCGCGCTTGCCCCGAAGATAGACTGGTATCGTCCCTACAGTGCCAAAGACCTGGTGCAGCCCCTGGCCGAGTCTGTGGCTGTGGTGCTGGTCGTCGGGCCGGGTTCTATGGACTTGTTGCGCACCACTTTGCAGCGTCTGGCGGGAGCCGCCACCGTGCCTGCAGCCATCTGGATTTACCTCACGCCCAGCGCCCTGATGGAGTCGTATTTCCTCAACGCCTCTACCCCCAAAGAGTTGGTTCACGCGCTGGTGTACCGCCTTCCCGACAGCAGTCCCCAGACCTTTTGGTTTGTCCTCATGGAGCAGCTCGGTAAGCTGAGTTCCCGCATCGACTCCCTACAATCTAGTGAAACCCCTACAAAAGACCGAAGCTTTATGACATCAAATTTGACAAAATCCTTGGCAGAGATCATGATGGTGAGCGTCGCTTTGGCCGCCGCCTTGGTGGACTACCGCAGTGGCATGTGCCTGGCGCAAGTGGGCAGTGGCTTGAACCTGGAGCTTGCCGCCGCTGGCAACACCGAAGTGGTGCGTGCCAAACTCAAGACCATTGAAATGCTCGGTTTGCGCCGGGGCATCGAAGACATTTTGATCACCTTGGCCGATCAATACCACCTGATTCGCCTGGTGCCGAACTCTCAAGGTTTGTTCCTGTATTTGGTGCTCGACAAGACAAAGGGTAATTTGGCGTTGGCCCGTTTCAAGCTCAGCGAAATCGAGCGCCTGCTGGTGGTGTGAAGTGAATCAGCGCCGCCGCTGTCTGGGGCTGCTGGCGGCCTCGGCGCTGGCAGGCAGCCCGGCGCTGGCGCGGCCCGGCGCCGCTTTGACGCTGCGCTTTTCGCACGTTGTGGCCGACGAAACGCCCAAGGGGCTGGCCGTGCTGCGCTTCAAGGCGCTGGCCGAGCAGCGTTCGGGCGGGCGCATTCAGGTGCAGGTCTATCCCGGCGGCCAGCTCTACGGTGATCACAACGAAATAGCCGCGCTGCAGCTCGGCGCGGTGGAAATGCTGGCGCCTTCGCTGTCCAAGTTCGGGCGCATCGGCTTTCCTGAGTTCGAGCTGTTTGACCTGCCGTTTCTGTTTGAGCGCGTGGCCGATGTGCGCCGCGTCACGCTGGGGCCGCTGGGCCAGCGCCTGCTCAAAAGCCTGAGCCGCCACGGCATGACCGGGCTGGGCTACTTTGACAACGGCTTCAAGCAGATGAGCGCGAACCGCCCGCTGCTGGCGCCCGCCGATTTTGTCGGCCTGCGCATGCGGGTGCAGGCCTCGCAGGTGATTGCCGCGCAGATGCGCGCGCTGGGCGCCCAGCCGGTCAGCCTGCCGTTCAGCGAAACCCGGCAGGCGCTGGCCACGGGCGTGGTCGATGGCACGGAAAACCCGATTTCCAATTTCTGGACACAGGGCATTCACGAGGTGCAAAGCGATTTGAGCCTGACCGAGCACGGCTATCTGGGCTACGCGGTGGTGGTGAATCCGCGCTTCTGGCTCAGCCTGGCACCCGCTGACCGGGACTTGCTGGCGCAGGCGCTGGCCGAGGCGCTGGCCTACGGCAACCAGATTGCCGACGCGCAAAACGCCCAGGCGCTGGCGGCGCTGCGCCGCGACGGCCACACCCGCATTCACGCGCTGAGCCCGCTGCAGCGCACCCGCCTGCGCCAGGCGGTCGAGCCGGTTCATCAGGCGCTGGCCCAGCGCCTCGGTCAGCCCTGGATGGCGGCGCTGCGCGACGCGTTGAAACAGGCGGCCTCGGGTTAACCCAGCTGTTGAACGCCACAGTTACACAGCGCCGGGCGCGCCGATAAGCTTGGCTTGAACCTGACCGGCTGGTGTACGCGCCCCTCCGGCCTTCCTGTGTTCTTTCCTGAACTGCCATGACACCCGTTCGCTCCGGATCACCCCTCACGCTGGCCGCCCTGCTGCTGGCTGGCGCCCTGAACCTGATCTTGTCTTTTCCCGCGCTGGCGCAGCTGCGCATCGGCCAGCCCTCGGGCTTTAGCGGCGCGGCGGCCGCCGGGGTCAAGGAGAACGCCGACGGAGCCGCGCTTTACTTTGATGCGCTCAACGCACGCGGCGGCATCAACGGGCAAAAAATCGAACTCGTCTCGGTCGATGACAAGTTTGACCCCAAGCTCACCGTCGAGCTGGCGCGCCAGCTCATCACCGAGCAGCACGTTCTGGCGCTGTTCCTGAACCGGGGCACGCCGCATGCGCAGGCGCTGCTGGCGCTGCTGGCGCAGTACCAGGTGCCGCTGGTCGGCCCCAGCAGCGGCGCCATTGCGCTGCACAAGCCGGTCAACCCGTGGGTGTTCAACGTGCGCGCCACCTACCAGCACGAAGCGGCCGCCGCCATTGAGCATCTGGCGCGCATGGGCATCACCCAGGTGGCCGTGCTGCAGACCGACGACGCGTTCGGGGCCGATGGCGCGGCTGGCGCCCAGCGCGGCTTTGCCAAACTGGGCCAAAAACCCGTGCTGCTGGAGAAGTTTCCCCGCGACAAGCCCGACTTCAGCGCCATCGCGCCCCGAGTCGCCAAAAGCGAGGCCAAAGCCGTTTTAATCATCGGCTCGGCGGCCAACACCGCCGACGCCGTGGCCGCGCTGCGCGCCGCAGGCTCGCGCGCCAAAATGGTCACGCTGTCCAACAACGCCTCGGCCGGCTTTATCAAGCTGCTGGGCGACAACGCCAGGGGCGCCAAACCCACCAGCGCGGGCCTGCGCGATGCGCTGGAAAGCATGCAGGACTTCAACCTGGGCGGGCTCTCGCTCAGCTACAGCCCGGCCAGCCACAGCGGGCTCGATTTTGCCGACATCTCCATCATTGATGCCACCGGCAAGTTCATGCGCTGACCTAGGGTTAACCCTAGCTGTTGAACGCCACAGTTACGCTTTTTGGCCTGGGCCGATAACCTTCATGCACCCTCTTTCTGACCCCTTTCAACCTCTCTCGGAGACATCATCATGAAAAAAATCACCGGGCATCTTTATTTCTGGGTGCTGATCGGCATCATCACCGGCGGCCTGATTGGCTTTTTGGACCCCAAGCTGGGCGCCAGCCTCAAGCCGCTCGGCGATGGCTTTATCTCGCTGATCAAAATGCTCATCAGCCCGGTGATCTTCTGCACCGTGGTGCTGGGCATTGCGGGGGCGGGCGACATGAAAAAAGTCGGGCGCGTCGGCGGCAAGGCGCTGCTGTACTTTGAAGTGGTGTCCACGCTGGCGCTGGGTGTGGGCCTGGTGGTGATGCACACGCTGCGTCCGGGCAGCGGCTTCAATGTCGATCCCCGCACGCTGGACCCCAAGGCCGTGGCCGGTTATGCCAAGGCTGCGTCAGAGCAAAGCTCGGTGGATTTTTTCCTGCACATCATTCCCAAGACCTTTGTCGATGCCTTCACCGGCTCGGGCGACTTGCTGCAGGTGCTGCTGCTGGCGATCTTGTTTGGCTACGCCATGATGCACATGGGCAAAATCGGCAACCCGGTGCATGTGCTGATTGAAGACATATCGCACATTTTCTTCGCCATGATGGGCGCCGTGATGAAGCTGGCCCCGATTGGCGCAGGCGCTGCAATGGCGTTCACGATTGGCAAATATGGCGTCGCCTCCCTCAAGCCGCTGGCCGCCTTGATGGGCAGTTTTTACCTGACTTGCGCCATCTTTGTGCTGGTGGTGCTGGGCACGATTGCGGCCTACACCGGCTTTAACATCCTGCGCTTTCTGGCCTACATCAAGGACGAGCTGTTGACCGTGCTGGGCACGTCCTCGTCGGAGTCGGCGCTGGTGCCCTTGATGCAAAAGCTGGAAAAAATGGGCTGCTCCAAATCGGTGGTCGGCCTGGTGGTTCCGTCCGGCTACTCGTTCAACCTGGACGGTACCAACATTTACCTGACGATGGCCGCCTTGTTTGTCGCCCAGGCGCTGAACATCGACCTGACGCTAACGCAGGAATTCACCCTGCTGGGCGTGGCGATGCTCACTTCCAAGGGCGCTTCGGGCGTGACTGGCGCCGGTTTCATCACGCTGGCCGCGACGCTGGCGGTGATTCCGGGCATTCCGGTTGCGGGCCTGGCCTTGATTCTGGGCATTGACCGCTTCATGTCCGAAGCGCGCGCGCTGACCAACTTCATCGGCAACGGCGTGGCCACGGTGGTGGTTTCCAACTGGGAAAACGAACTCGACCGCGAGATGATGGACAAGGCGCTCAAGGGCTGAAATCGCCGCTCAAGGCTCTGCCGCCGCCAGCAGCCCGTGCCCAGGCAGCAGGGTTTTGGCCCCTTCAAAGTGCGCTGCGTAGTATTTGTTATCGAGCCTGTCCACCCTGACACCCGTGCGCGGGTTGCTCGCGTGGACGAACTTGTTGTCGCCCACGTAGATGCCCACATGGGAAGCGGGCTTGCCTTTGGTGTTGAAAAACACCAGGTCGCCGGTCAGCACTTCGGCGTTGCTGATGGGGCGTGCGGCTTTGGCCATAGACGCCGCATTGCCGCGCAGCTCAATGCCTGCCGCCTTGCGGTAAACATGGGAGACAAATCCCGAGCAGTCAAAGCCGGTTTCCACGTCTTGCCCGCCCCAGACGTAAGGCGCGTTCAGCAGCGACAGCGCATAGGTGGCGATCTCGCCTTTGGCGTCAGACTGCTTTGTCAGCGGGCTGGGTGGACTGGGCGGGGTCGCGCAGCCGGCCAGCACCAGAATAGACAGACTGCAGCACAGGCCGCCCAACAGCCTGTGGAAATATGATTTGTTTGGCATGAAGTTTTTATTCCGGAAAATAAAGTGATTGGTTATTGCAAGGATAACCATAACCGAGGGAATTCAGGCCTGCAATGTATCAAACGCGGCAGTCCGGCGCTCATCCTAAAGCGCCTGAATTTTCCCCGTCTTGAGGTTTCTCATGAGTGGCTGCGGCCTGAAAAATCCTTGGCCGCCATCCGGCTCAAGTCTTGTGCGTTATGGTCACGACCATGAACACTTTATTTCTCAAACTGGGCTGGAAAACCCTGCTGCGCGACCTGCGCGCGGGCGAGTTGTGGCTGCTGATGGTGGCGGTCACGCTGGCGGTGGCATCGCTGACGGCAGTCGGATTTTTTGCCGACCGGCTCAAGGGCGGCCTGGAGCGCGACGCGCTGCAGCTGCTCGGTGGCGATGCGGTGCTGCGCAGCGACGGACCCACGCCGCCCGCCTTTGTGGCCAGGGCGCAGGCGCTGGGGCTGCAAACGGTTTCCAGCGTGACTTTCCCGACGATGGCTAGAAGCCGCGATGAAGACGGCGGCGCCAGCAAATTAGTCGCTTTCAAGGCCGTACCCGCAGGCTACCCGCTGCGCGGCAGCATGACGGTGGCGGCCACGCTGGACGCCGCTGGCGCGCCCACCCGCGACATTCCCGCGCCCGGCACCGCCTGGGCCGACGCCTCGCTGCTCGACGCCCTTAGCCTGCAGCCCGGCCAGACGCTGCTGCTGGGCGATGCGCGCTTCACCGTCACCCGCGTCATCGTGCAGGAGCCGGACCGGGGCATGGGCTTCATCAGCTTTTCGCCGCGTGTGATGGTCAATCAGGCGGATGTGGCCGCGACCGGCCTGATCCAGCCCGCCAGCCGCACCAATTACCGCCTGGCCGTGGCGGGCGAGGCCAAGGCGGTCAAAACTTTTGTGAAATGGGCCGAGCTGGAGCTGAAAAAGCCCGGCGCCGACACCGGCCTGCGCGGCGTGCGCCTCGAATCGCTGCAAAGCGGCAGCCCGGAAATGCGCCAGACGCTGGACCGGGCCGAGAAATTTCTCAATCTGGTCGCGCTGCTCGCCGCGCTGCTCAGCGCCGTGGCGGTGGCGATTGTGGCGCGCAGCTTTGCCGCCCGGCATCTGGACGACTGCGCGATGCTGCGCGTGCTGGGCCAGCCGCAGCGCACGATTGCGCTGGCCTACACCTTTGAGTTTGTGCTGGCGGGCTTGATTGCCAGCGCGCTCGGCGTGGCGCTGGGCTTTGCCGTGCATTACGGCTTTGTGCTGCTGCTGGCCGGTCTGGTGACGACGGCGCTGCCCGCCGCCAGCGCCTGGCCGGTGCTGTTTGGCATGGGCATGGGGCTGACGCTGCTGCTCGCCTTTGGCCTGCCGCCGGTGCTGCAACTGGCCTCGGTGCCGCCGCTGCGGGTGATTCGCCGCGACATGGGCAATTTGAAACCCGCGTCGCTGCTGGTGCTGGGGCTGGGCGTGCTCGGTTTTGCCGCGCTGCTGCTGGCCGCCAGCAACGATTTAAAGCTCGGCCTGATTGCCGTCGGCGGCTTTGCCGGGGCCGTGGGACTGTTTGCGGCGGCCAGTTACGCCGCCATCCGGCTGCTGCGCGCCAGTGTCAGCGAGATGACGGCGCCGCGCTGGCTGGTGCTGGCCACGCGCCAGCTTTGCGCCCGCCCGGTGTATGCCGTCGTGCAGACCAGCGCGCTGGCCGTCGGCCTGCTGGCGCTGGTGCTGCTGGTGCTGCTGCGCACCGATTTGATCGACAGCTGGCGCCAGTCCACGCCGCCGGACGCGCCGAACCGCTTCGTCATCAACATCCAGCCGGAGCAGGGCGAGGCGTTTCAGCAGGCGCTCAAAGACGGCGGCGTGAAAAAGTTCGACTGGTACCCGATGATTCGCGGCCGACTCGTGGCCATCAACGGCAAGCCGGTTTCGCCCGACGATTTCGAGGGCGACCAGGCCAAGCGGCTGGTCGAGCGCGAGTTCAACCTGTCCCACAGCGCCCAGCCGCCCGCCAACAACCAGATTCTCAAAGGGCGCTGGACGCCGGACGAACAAGGCGCGGTCAGCGTCGAAGAAGGCCTGGCCAAAAACCTCGGCCTCAAGCTGGGCGACCGGCTGCAGTTCGACATCGGCGGCCAGCTCAGCGAGGCCCGCATCACCAGCCTGCGCAAGGTCGATTGGGGCTCGATGCGGGTGAATTTCTTTGTGATGTACCCGGTGGCGCAGCTGGCCGCCGAGGTGCCGCGCTCCTTTATCACGGCTTTTCGCGCGCCGGAATCCGCCCCGGCGGCCAGCGGCCAGCCCCGGCGCCCCAGCTTTGATAACGCGCTGGTCAAGGCCTTTCCGAACATCACGAACGTCGATATGAGCGCCACGCTGGCGCAGGTGCAGCGCGTGCTGGACCAGGTGATTCAGGCGGTGGAGTTTTTGTTTGGCTTCACGCTGGCCGCTGGCCTGGTGGTGCTGTTTGCTGCCATCACCGCCACCCGCGAAGAGCGCGCCCGCGAGTTCGCCATCATGCGCGCCGTCGGCGCCCAGGCGTCGCTGCTGCGCCAGGTGCAGCGCGCCGAGCTGGCCGGTGTCGGACTGCTGGCCGGTTTTTTGGCTTCGCTGGTGGCGCAGGCCGTAGGCTGGGGGCTGGCGCGCTATGTGTTCGAGTTCAGCTGGCGCGGCTCGTGGGCCGTGCCGCTGTACGGCAGCCTGGCGGGCGCCGCGCTGGCGCTGGCGGCGGGCTGGTGGGGGCTGCGCGCGGTGCTGAATACGCCGGTGATTGAGACGCTGCGCAAGGCGCAATAATCTTTGAACCGAATCCACAAGCGTAAAAGCTGGATGTACCGAGTGAACCAAATTTTTATCAGGAGTAGAACGTGCCCCAAATGAAACCGCTTCCCATTGCCGCTTTTATAACTATCAGCTTATTTCCGATGCTGGCCTTGGCGGCCAGTACGTCGGTTTCCCGAGAAACCATGAAGGATGAATGGCCGCTCACTCTGAGCAGCGGTGTGCTTGGCTGTGAGCGGGGCGCTGTGACGTTCAGCGCCAACGGCATCACCTATGCCATCAACGGAACCGCTATGGCACAAGGCCGAAAAATGGGCTGGCACGACATCCGCGAAGTCTGGAAAGACAACCTGGCTATTCCCGGCACCAAGATCAATATTGGGCCAATGATCAAAAAAGGCTTGCTCTTGTGTAAGTAGCCGAATCGCCAAATAAAAAGCTATCGAAGGGAAAGAACTTGAAACTTTTAGCCATAGCCGCCGCGCTGGCAGTGTTGTCCGTCCCTGCTTGGGCTATCAACAAATGTGCCGAAACCGATGGTCATGTGGTGTTCCAGGACAAGCCCTGTCCGGGCCAAGGCGAAACAGTGGGCGAGGAACTCGCACGCCGTGAGAAAGAACGCAAGCTGGCATTGGCGCAACAGAAAAAGCAGGCTGAAGCGCGGGCAGCCATTGAAGCGAAATCGCCCAAGGCAGCGCCGCCATTGGCTGACGCGCCAGACTCAGAGGGCGGCTATGGCTACAGCCGCAGCAGATACCGGCATCGCGGACGCCGATAAATCTAAACCGCCAAATAAAACCAACAATCAAAGGGAGAAAAACTTGAAACTTTTAGCTATAACCGCCGCGCTGGCGACCCTGTCCGCCCCAGCTTGGGCCATCAACAAATGCACCGGGCCAGATGGCAAGGTGGCGTATCAGGAAGCGCCCTGCGCAGGGCGTGGCGAAGCTGTCAAGGTCTGGGTCAGTCCAGGCCAAGCTCCATCAAACCCGGAGCCTGACAAGCCGGTGGCACCGGCAGCGCCTGCATCTGCGCCCAGCGCTGCACCGGCTCCAGCGCCAGCGCCAAAGACCCCAGTCAAGTCAGCGCTGGAGCAGGAGGCCGACACCTGCCTGTCTTGGTACAAGCCCCTGCTGCGCGACCCCGCTGGTGCCTACTACACGCAGCCGTCAAAACAGGGCCGGGTGGTCTCCATCACGCTGCACGGCACCAACGGCTATGGCGGGTATGTGACCAAAGATGCCGCCTGCGAAATCCTCAACGGTCAACTCAACCAAAACTGGACCAAGATTCATGCGGGACGGCGAGGGTGGTCCGTTAATTGAATGAGTAATTCATCCAAAGAGACGGCCACCGCACTATCGTTGAACTCGGCTCAAATGAAACAAAGACGAATCCGAATCTCTCGCAAGAATTTTTATGCAACCTGAAGATAAAACCACCCAACCCCCGCCGTTTGAAACCCCCTTTGCCTGGATAGGCGGCGAAGCGCGCGTCAAGGCGCTGGTCGAGCGCTTTTACGATCTGATGGACATCGAGCCCGCCTACGCCGTGCTGCGCGCCAGCCACGGCAGCACGCTCGACGACGCGCGCCAGAAGCTATTTTGGTTTCTGTGCGGCTGGCTGGGCGGGCCGGACCACTACCAGGAGCGCTTCGGCCACCCGCGCCTGAAAATGCGCCACATGCCCTTCAGCATTGGCATCATCGAGCGCGACCAGTGGCTGGCCTGTATGGACCAGGCGATGGGCGAAATCGGCGTGGACCTGGCGCTGCGCCAGCGGCTCAACACCTCGTTTTTTCAGACGGCCGACTGGATGCGCAACCGGGGCGAGTGAGCGCGCTCCCAGGCTGGTGCGGGGTGACTCACAAATGTTGCCCGCGCCCATGAGTTGACAGCTTGTCGATAGAGAGCCACTTGCCTACCGGTGCCCGCCACGGCCAAAGCCTCGGCCAGCGCCGTAGTCGCCGCCCCGCCATCCCCAAGGGCGGAAAAAGCCGAAGTTGAAAAAGACCGGCGGCGGGGCGACATACACGGGTTGCGGTGCCGCGTACACCGGGGGCGCGGCATACACCGGCTGGCCGTAGCCATCCACGCTGTAGGCATAGGGAGGAGGCGCGTACACCGCGCATCCCCCCAGCGCCGACAGCGTGAGCAGGGACAAGATCAGGCGTTTTGTTGTGCGGTGGACCAGTTTTTTCATCAGCGTTGGACTCCTGCGGCACTCGTGTAGTTCCGTGGCATTTGCCTTTTCAGCCCTGCGCCAGCAGCCCTGCGCGCCGGTTCCGTCAGGCGGCTTGGGCCTGAGCGGCCTGGAGCGGCGGCGTGCCCGGCTTGAACATGGTGGCCAGCTGCTGGCGCAGTTATGCCAGCAGCACCACCAGCGCCCCGGCGCCGCCTTCGGCGGGGCGGGCCTGCACGAAGGCCAGAACTTCCTGCTTCTGAATCAGCCAGCTCTGCACCCGGCCCTTGAGCACTGGCACCTTGCCGGGCGAGCTCAGCCCCTTGCCATGCACCACGCGCACGCAGCGAATACCGGCCTTGTTGGCTTCGCGGATGAAGGCGCCCAGCGCGTCGCGGGCGTCATCGCGGCGCAAGCCGTGCAGGTCGAGCTGGCGCTGGATGGCCCAGCTGCCCCGGCGCAGCTTGCGCACCACGTCCGGCCCCATGCCGGGGCGGCGAAAGCTCAGGGTTTCATCGGTGTGCAGCAGCGTTTCCACGTCAAACTCGTCGGACAGGGCTTCGCGCATCACGGCGGCATCGTCGAGTTGTTGCTGCGTGGCCACCGGCGCGGGCCGCTGGCGCTGCAGGCTGGCTTTGTGGCCGCTGTGGTGTTTCGGCGCCAGCGCCATCACGCGCCCGACAGTCCGCGCAAACAGATTTTTTTCGGCCTTGACTGCTGCCAGCACCGCCAGCCGGGCGGCTTCTTTGGCTTGTTCGCGCTGGGCGCGCGCCTGCATCTCGCGCCGCACCAGCTTGAGGTCTTTCAAATCTCGCAGCAGCAGGCTGTGCGGGGGACGGGCGGCGGGCGGGTGCATGGCGGATGAATTAAAAATGATGGCAGACGAGGCGAGACGGACGAGGCGAAGTGCCGATGCTAAAGCAGTCCCCGCTCGGCCATCGACAGCGCCTGGGTACTGGTCACCACAAAATGGTCGAGCACGCGCACATCGACCAGCGCCAGCGTGGTTTTCAGGGTGTGCGTCAGCAGCTCGTCGGCGCGCGACGGCTCGGCGGCGCCGCTGGGGTGGTTGTGCGCCAGCACCACGCTGGCCGCGTTCAGCGCCAGCGCCCGGATGACGACTTCACGCGGATAGACGCTGGTTTGCGTCAAGGTGCCGCGAAACATCTCTTCGAGCGCAATCAAGCGGTGCTGGCTGTCGAGAAACAGCACGGCAAAAATCTCGTGCGGGCGGCTGCCGAGCTGCAACTGTAAATAGTCGCGCACGGCTTGCGGCGTGGTGAACAGCGCTTTTTCTTTCAGCTCGGCGGCCAGGGCGCGGCGCGCCAGCTCCAGCACGGCGACGATTTCGGCGCGCTTGGCCGGGCCGAGGCCCTTGACGCTGTTCAGGGTTTGCGGGCTGGTGTGCAGCAGCCCGGCCACGCCGCCGAAATTGTCGAGCAGCTCCTGGCCCATTTGCAGCGCGTTTTTGCCCGGAATGCCGGTGCGCAGCAGCAGCGCCAGCAGTTCCGCGTCGCCGAGCGCGCCGGGGCCACGGGCCAAGAGTTTTTCACGCGGACGGGCGTCCAGTGGCAGGTCTTTAAGCAGCATGGTGTAATAATTTTTAAAAAGTGTGACAGCAATAGCGTTTGCAGTATGCCGCAGCAGCGCCGCAAAAAGTGCGCTTTGGCCCCCGGTAAACAGGGGGCAAGCGCGGCCCCGGCTGGGGGCGCTCAAGCCGGTTTTCTACAATAGGGGCAGTCCCATCACTGTTGCCTGCCGCTTTGGCTGGCCCGAAAGTTTTATGTCCACTGCGCCTACCTCCGCCCAGCCTGTTTCCGATTCCGCCTGCACCGTTCAGCCTGGCTCCTTCCTGACCCTGCACTACCGCATGGCCGGTCTGGGCGGCACCACCATCATCAACACCTTCGAGGGCAAGCCCGCCACGCTGAGCCTGGGCAGCGGCCAGCTTTCGCCGGCGATTGAGCAGCGCCTGCTGGGCCTGCTTGAGGGCACCCGCGCCACGTTTGAGCTGGCCGCTGGCGAAGCCTTTGGCGAGCGCAACCTTGATCTGGTGCAATGGGTGGCGCGCAAGCTGCTCAACGAGCTGGGCGACCCGGCCGAGTCCTACAGCGTCGGCGATGTGGTGCAGTTCCCCACGCCCGACGGTCAGGGCCAGTACGCCGGTTCGGTGCAGCAGCTCAAGGAAGACGGCAGCGCCGTGCAGTTTGACTTCAACCACCCGCTGGCTGGCCAGCCGGTGGAGTTTGAAGTTCTGGTGATTGGCGTGCTGTGAGCGCGCCGCTGTCAGCGCCAGCGCCGGAAGAAATCCTGCTGGCCGAGCCACGCGGCTTTTGCGCCGGGGTCGATAGAGCGATTGAAATCGTCGAGCGGGCGCTGGCCAAGTTCGGCGCGCCGATTTACGTGCGCCATGAAATCGTCCACAACACCTACGTTGTGAATGATTTGAAAACCAAGGGCGCGATTTTTATTGAAGAACTCTCCGACGTGCCGCCCGGCGCGACGCTGGTGTTCAGCGCCCACGGCGTGAGCCGCGCCGTGCAGGACGAGGCCAGGGCGCGGGGTTTCCAGATTTTTGACGCCACCTGCCCGCTGGTGACCAAGGTGCATGTTGAAGTCGCCAAGCTGCACAAGGAAGGCTACGAGTTCATCATGATCGGCCACAAGGGCCACCCGGAAGTCGAAGGCACGATGGGCCAGCTCGACAGCGGCATCCATCTGGTCGAAGACGTGGCCGATGTGGCCCGCATCACGCCCTCGCAAACCGAGCGGCTGGCGGTCGTGACGCAAACCACGCTCAGCGTCGATGACGCCGCCGAGATCAGCGCCGCCATCGTGGCGCGCTTTCCGAACGTGCGCAAGCCCAAGCAGCAAGACATCTGCTACGCCACGCAAAACCGCCAGGATGCGGTCAAGGTGCTGAGTCCACTGGTGGATATCTTGATCGTCGTCGGCAGCCCGACCAGCTCGAACAGCAACCGCCTGCGTGAGCTGGCCGCCAAGCTGGGCACCGAAGCCTATATGGTCGATGACGCCAGCGAGCTGCAGGAAGACTGGTTCGACGGCAAGCGCCGCGTCGGCCTGACAGCGGGCGCCTCAGCCCCGGAAATCCTGGTCGCGCAGGTAATTGACCGCATCCGGGCGTTGGGCGCTGTGTCGATCCGCAAAATGCCCGGCATTGAAGAAACCCTGAAGTTCCCGCTGCCCAAGGGCTTGAAGCTCGACGCGCAAGGCCACGCCCTGGAAGTTGAAGACAGCCTGCTGCATCAGCTGAGCTGATTATTTTTGCCGCAGTGCAGCATCAAAATTACAATCCATTCCCATGCTAGATATCAACCTGCTCCGCAAAGACCTGCCCTCGGCTATCGCCCGGCTGGAAACGCGCAAAAACCCCCAAGTCTTCCTCAACGTCGAGGCCTTTCACGCGCTCGAAACCGAGCGTAAAACGCTGCAAATTCGCACCGAAGAGCTGCAAAACCAGCGCAACACGCTGTCGCGCCAGATCGGCCAGCTCAAGTCCAAGGGCGAAGACGCCAGCGCCGTGATGGCGCAGGTCGGCGCCTCCAAGGCCGAGCTGGAATCGTCGGCGCACCGGCTGGACCAGCTTCAGCACGAGATGCACGCGCTGCTGCTGGCCGTGCCGAATCTGCCGCACGAGAGCGTTCCGCCCGGCAAGGGCGAGGACGGCAATGTCGAAGTGCGCAAATGGAGCCCGGCGGGCGGCCTGGGCGGCGCGCCGGTCACGCTCGACTTTGAGCACAAAGACCACGTCGATGTCGGCCACCCGCTGGGGCTCGATTTCGAGCTGGGCACCAAGCTGACCGGCTCGCGCTTTACCGTCATGAAGGGCTCTCTGGCGCGGCTGCACCGGGCCTTGTCCCAGTTCATGCTGGACGTGCAGACCGAAGAACACGGCTACACCGAATGCTACGTGCCCTACATCGTCAACGGTGACTCGCTGCGCGGCACCGGCCAGTTGCCCAAGTTCGAGGAAGACCTGTTTGCCGCGCTCAAAGGCGGCCAGGAAGGCGCGCACGAGGCCGAAAGCACGGCGCTGTACCTGATTCCCACGTCGGAAGTGCCGCTGACCAATTTCGTGCGCGACGAGATTCTGGCCGAGTCCGAGCTGCCGCTGAAATTCACCGCGCACACGCCCTGCTTTCGCTCCGAAGCGGGCAGCTACGGCCGCGACACGCGCGGCATGATCCGCCAGCACCAGTTTGACAAGGTCGAAATGGTGCAGATCGTCCACCCGGAAAAGAGCTACGAAACGCTCGAAGCGATGACCGGCCACGCCGAAGCCATTTTGCAAAAGCTCGGCCTGCCGTACCGCGTGATGCTGCTGTGCAGCGGCGACATGGGTTTTGGCGCCACCAAGACTTATGACCTGGAAGTGTGGCTGCCCGCGCAAAACGCCTACCGCGAGATCAGCTCGGTGTCCAACTGCGAAGCGTTTCAGGCGCGGCGCTTGCAGGCGCGCTTCAAAAATGCGCAGGGCAAGAACGAGTTTGTCCACACGCTGAACGGCTCGGGCCTGGCCGTGGGCCGCACGCTGGTGGCGCTGCTGGAGAACTTCCAGCGCGCCGACGGTAGCGTCGAAATCCCGGCGGTGCTGCAGCCTTACATGGGCGGATTGACGCAAATTTCGCCTTCGGCAAAATAAGGCACCTCCAGCCTGCTAGAATTGCGGCTCGACAAAGGAGAGGTGGCAGAGTGGCCGAATGTACCTGACTCGAAATCAGGCGTACCGTAAGGTACCGTGGGTTCGAATCCCACCCTCTCCTCCAAGAGCATTTCTGAAAGCCCTTGCTTCCCCGTGAAGCAAGGGCTTTTTTGCGTCCGGCGAACTTAAGCCGCTGCCCGTTGCTGAATGCCCTGCAGCACCTGAACCATTTTCTCCACCTTCGCCACCGGGAACAGCCCTTCCGGCCCCTGCGGGCTGATGTCCAGAAAGGGCGACTCGTACAGGCGCCGGGCGGCCATGCAGCCCGACTGCGTCAACTCCTCGACGATCAGGTCGATGAACTCGATCTGGTCTGGCGTGGCCGGGCTACCGCTGACCAGTCCACTGAACGCCAGGGCGACGGCGTCGCGCTCCATGCCGACCAGCGAGCGGATGAACAGGCCCAGCCCCAGGCTGTCATTGACGGCCCGCTGAATCAGCTGCGGCGCCCCGCCCGCGTCCAGCAGCATGCGTTCGAGCTCGCTGATGTCGGTTGCCGTCAGCGGCTGGCCCCGGCGCAGGCGCTGCAGCGACAGGTGATCGGTGTGCGCCTTGAGAAACTGGCGCGCCTTGTCCTTGAAGCGCGCCATGTCGATGCCGTTGGCAATGTCGGGCAGCGCCACAAGCGTCTCCGCGCCCAGCTCGTCGGCGAAATCGGTGTAAATCACCGCCTTTTTTGATTTTTCAATCAGGTGGGCCAGCGAGCGCAGGCGTTTGCGGGCGTTTTCCAGCATGCCCACGCTCACGTCCTGCCACCAGTCGTCTCCGGCGATGGCCTGGATCAGCGCCATTTGCGCGTCGATCAGCGGCACGGCCTTTTGTCCTTCGAGGGCGGCGGCGATGGCGCACAGCTGGCCTTTCAGGCGGGCATAGCTGCGCTGGCCCTGCAGCAAGGCAAGTTGAATACGCAGCACCAGCAAATCAAAGCGCTTGGCCTCCTCGTCGTCGTCCGGGTGCTGCGTCGGCAGGCGCGCCAGATGGGCGGCGATGTCGGTTTGCTCCGCCGTGTCCAGCGTTTTCCAGGCGTCAAGCTGGGCAAACTTCTCGACGTACTGGCGCTGGGGCCGGACCAGAAAATTGTCCCGGTTCATGCCCGCGACGATTTGCTGCAGCTGGCTGGCGACTTGGCCGCGCAGTTCCGGCTCGTTCGGCGTGGCGCTGTAGCTGGCGGGCGGCTGCTGGGCGACGGGCTGGTTCGCCATGCGCTGGTCCAGCGCCGTGATGAGGTTCAAGCGCGCCTTGAACAGCCGGGCGCCCAGCGGCTCGCTGGCCGCGCCGTCGGTGCGCGCCGGGTTCTGGCTGAAAAATTCGAGGTTCTGGCAGTAGTCAAACAGGTAGAACTGCTTTTTGTGCTCGCCCGGCGCGAACAGGTCAGCGCACAGCCGGGTGCCGCGCCCGACCATCTGCCAGAACTTTGTCGGCGAGCGCACGGTCTTGAAAAACACCAGATTCACCACCTCCGGCACGTCGATGCCGGTGTCCAGCATATCCACCGAAATGGCGATGTGCGGCGCCTTGTCCTTGCTGGAAAAAGCGTCGATCAGGCTCTGGGCGTAGTCGGTCTTGTAGGTCACGACGCGGGCGAACTCGCCCTGGGACTCGGGGTAATTGGCATTGAAACGCTGGGCAATGAACTCGGCGTGGTCGTTGTTGCGGGCAAAGACGATGGTCTTGCCGAGCCGGTCGCCGCCCGCGACCTTTTCGCCGCGCGTCATCAGGTGGGCCAGCACCTGGTCCACCGTGTCGGTGTTGAACAGCCACTGGTTCAGCGCGGCGGCGTCCACGGCGTCGGGCGGCGGCTGGCCGTCGTCGTTCCAGTCGAGTCCGTCCCATTGTTCCTGTTCAGCTTCGCTCAGATCGTTGTATTTAATGCCCTCGCGCTGGAATTTGAGCGGCACCGACACCGCCAGCGGCGCCACCAGATGGCCGTCGGCCACGGCCTGGTCGAGCGTGTAGGCGTCGGTGGGCACGCCCGTTTCCAGGTTGAACAGGCCGTAGGTGTTGCGGTCGATCTCGTCCTTGGGCGTGGCCGTCAGGCCGACCAGCAGGCAATCGAAATAGTCAAAAATGGCGCGGTATTTTTGATACACCGAGCGGTGCGCCTCGTCGATGACGATCAGGTCAAAGTGGCCCACGCCAAAGCGGCGCTGGCCGTCGGCGGCCTCGTCGATCAGGCCCATCATCGTGGGATAGGTGGAGACGAACACCCGCCCTTCGGTGGCTTTGTCCGTCACCAGATTGACCGGCGCGGCGTCGGGCAGGTGCTTTTTGAACGCGTTGACCGCCTGGTTCACCAGCGCCACGCGGTCGGCCAGAAACAGCACGCGCTTGGCCCAGTTGCAGCGCATCAGCAGGTCGGCCAGCGCGATGACGGTGCGCGTCTTGCCCGCGCCCGTGGCCATGACGACGAGCGCCTTGCGCTGCTTGTCCTGCTCGAAAGTCTCGCCGATGCGGCGCACGGCGCGGGTCTGGTAATAGCGCTCGATGATTTCTTGCTTGATGGGCGCGCTGGCGAGTGATTTGCGGCTGCTGCGGCGCTGGATGAGCAGCGCCAGCTCGGCCTTTTTGTAAAAACCCTGCACCGCGCGCGGCGGGTACATGGCGTCGTCCCAGAGCCAATGCGTGTAGCCGTTGGTGTAGAAAATCACCGGGCGCTGGCCGTATTGCCGCTCCAGGCAGTCGGCGTACAGCCTGGCCTGCTGCTGGCCCGCCGTGGCTTCCCGGCGCGTGCGCTTGGCCTCGATCAGCGCCAGCGGCTTGCCGTCGTCGCCCCAGAGCACATAGTCCACAAAGCCCTGGCCGCTGGCGTTGGGCATGCCGCTGACTTCGATTTCAAAATTATTCTTGTCCAGCGCCCAGCCCGCTTCGCGCAGCAGCAGGTCGATCAGGGTGTCGCGTGTCTGGGCTTCGGTGTAGTCGTGGGTGTCGGGCGTGGCGGCGTTGGTTTTCTTCGCGGCGGCTACCAGTTCGCGCAGGCGCTGGAGTTCGCCGTCCAGCGCGGCCTTGTCGCCCAGCAGGACCGAGAGCTTTTCGTCGCGCTCGGCGAGTTGAATTTCGAGCTTTTTCAGTTGCGTCAGCGTCTGCGGCGGCGCGGCTTTTGCGTTTTCCATGGCCACCAGCGCCAGCGCCTGGATCGCCACTCCGCCCAAAATTCCCAGTACGGCCCCACGCCGGGGAATCAGCGCCTCCGAAAAGGCCAGCGCCGGGTCGGGCCGCTGGCGCTGGGCGTAGGTGCGCGCGAGCCAGTAGCAGACATGAAACAGCTCCTTGGCGGCGGTGATGGCGTCGCCCGGCCTGACCTTGCGCGCGTCATGAACGGCAAAGTTGCCCAGCTTCTGGATGATGGTCGTTTTGGTGAACAGCGTCTCGCCCACGGTCTGGCGAAAACTGGGCTCATGAATCAGGGCGCCGAGGTTGTCGCGGTAAGGCAGGCACAGGGCGCGCTCGTACTTGTAGAGCCATTTGACCGTTAGCTCCAGCGTGCGCCGGGCGTAAAAGCAGGCGGTGCGCGGGTCCGTGTGAATCAAGCCTTCCGCCTTCACCGCCTCCTCATGAAACAAAGGCCAATCGGTCTGGAGGAAGGCAAAGTTGCTCATTTTTTATTCCTGAAATGCGCGGTGCTGGAAGATATCAAGAAGCTATCAGTGGGAAGAGGGACTTGCTCACAGCGCCCGTGCCTCGGCCAGTACCTGCGCCCGAAAAGTGGCCGGCAGCGCATTGGGCGTCAGCACATCGACGGTGACGTCGAGCAGTTGCGCCAGCTCCAGCTGAATCCTGGCAATGTCCATCAGCGTGGTCTCGGGGGTGGGCTCCACCAGAATGTCCAGGTCGCTGGCCTCAGTGTCGTCGCCGTGGACCACGGAGCCGAAAACCCTGACGTTGGTGACATGGTGGCTCAGCGCAATGCGGCGAATGGCGTCGCGGTGGGTTTGCAGGGCGATGGAGGGCAGCATCAAAGTTCTCCTTGGAAAGCGCGGTGCTGGAGGGAGGCGAAGAGGGCGTCGAGTTCGGCTAACGCGACACGCTGCTTTGTCTTGATGACTTCAACTGCCCCGATGCGATTGGTGAAAGTGTGCTGAGCAGAAAGTGGAGGAAGCAACACCTCAAACGAACCCAACAATTGAAGGTTCAGATTTTCTTGATTTCCACCTCGGCCCAGCGCACGCAGGCGTTCATAAGCGGATTGAAGTTGGCTGAACATGAACAGGGAATCAAATTTTTCACTTGGCCGCACAACCCCACAGGCTTGATTGCAAGCCGCTTCAATGGCAAGCAGCCCGCTGCGCCCTCTGGTTTGGCCTTGCCCGTACATGGCAACCATGATTGAGCCCACCGGATGCAGTTTTCCTCGAATGGCTCGAAGGCCAATTTCCGTCAGCTTTTCTTCCGTATCGAAAATCGGTTCACCAACAACTTCGGTTGTTTTCACCCACGGGATAGAGCCTTCGTAGTAGCTTTTTTCAGAACGGCTTGGTGTGCTGCCAGTCGATATTTCGGTGACAGATGCAAGAGGCAATTTCTTAAGTCCGTGAGGATTGGTCACTGGATCACCAAACATATCCATGAAAATCGACTGCGTGAGGCTGTCCAGTTGCGCCAAGGCTTCCCGGCGCTTGGTTCTGAGCGCATCGGCTTGATCCAGAATGGCGGCAATGCGGCGTTGTTCTGCGAGGGCGGGCAGCGGAACGTCCAGATTCAAACATCGTTCTGCGTTGAGGTTTGAAATGCTGGTGGTTTTTTGTCCAAAACTTCTCAAAAGGGCTTGTGTTCTGTCTGATGAGAACCACCAATACAGAAACCTCGGGTTAATTTTTTGTGGATCTGCCCGAAGTGCTGAGACAAAGCCACCGAAAGTTGATTTCCACGGTAGTTTTGGAATCCAGCAGCATTTTCCTACAAGATTCCAGCTATTCGCACTGGAAACCAGTAGGTCACCTTCTTGGAGAATCTGCTCAGGCCGTCGAACAAAGGTTTCAGCAACGCCCCAAACATCAGCGCAATCAAGTGATTCCTGAATATTTTTTGTTCGCATACAGGCGACTGTTCCAGCCGTACCGACAGCAACTACGTCATCAGGCTTGAAATTAATCCCGCGCAAATACTGAGCAACATCACCCAGCTTGGCATAAGTTACGGCGCTCAACTCAACATCCCCTCAAGCGCCTTCATCCCCGCCTGAATCTCGGCCTCCAGCGCATTCAATTTGGCCAGAATCTCCAGCGGCGGCAGGTGTTCGCTCGCCGCATGCACCACTTCCTTGTAGCGGTTGATCGACAGGTCGTAGTCGTTGCCCTCGATGTCGCCCTTGGGCACGCAAAAACTGGGGTCTGTCCTGTCGCGCGCCAGTTCGTCGTTGTCGCGCTCGCGCCAGCGGGCCAGCACGTCGGGCAGGTTGTTTTTCGCGTGTTCGGCGTCGCTCAAAGGCTGGGCCGGGGTGGCGCCGAGTTGCTCTTCGGCCAGCAGCGGCTGGCGCTTGTCGTCCAGGCTCCAGCCGTCGGCCTTCATGTCGTAGAACCAGACCGTGTCCGTGCCGCCGGAATTCGTCTTGGTGAAAATCAAAATGGCGCAGGACACGCCCGCATACGGCTTGAACACGCCGGACGGCAGCGAAATCACGGCCTCTAATTTCTGGTCTTCGACGATCATGCGGCGCAGCTCTTTGTGCGCCTTGGACGAGCCGAACAGCACGCCGTCGGGCACGACGACGGCGGCGCGCCCGCCCGGTTTCAGCAGGCGCAGGAACAGCGCCAGAAACAGCAGTTCGGTCTTTTTCGTCTTGACGATGGCCAGCAAATCCTTGGCGGTGTTTTCGTAGTCGAGCGAACCGGCAAACGGCGGGTTGGCCAGAATCAGCGAATAGGCTTCTTCGTCCCCGGCGTGGCTCTGGGCCAGCGAATCCTTGTAGCGAATATCCGGGTTATCGACGCCGTGCAGCGCCATGTTCATGCTGCCGATGCGCAGCATGGTGTTGTCAAAATCGTAGCCGTGGAACATGCCGTGGTGGAAATGTTCGCGCTGCGCCGCGTCGCGGAACAGGCTGGGGCGGTTTTCGCGCAGGTACTCGCCCGCCGCCACCAGAAAGCCGCAGGTGCCGCTGGCCGGGTCGCAAATCGTGTCCTGCGGCGTCGGCGCCATCATTTCCACCATCAGGCGGATGATGTGGCGCGGCGTGCGGAACTGGCCGTTTTGCCCAGCGCTGGCGATTTTGCCCAGCATGTACTCGTACAGATCGCCCTTGGTGTCGCGGTCGTCCATCGGCACGCGGTCGAGCATGTCCACCACCTTGGCCAGCAGCGCGGGCGTCGGGATGGTGAAGCGCGCATCCTTCATGTGGTGCGCGTAGGTCGAGCCGTCGCCGCCCATGCTGCGCAGAAACGGAAAAACGTGTTCGCCGACCACGCTGAACATGTCCGCCGGGGCAAAGTGTTTAAAACGTGACCAGCGCTGCTCGTCGTAAGCGCGGCCCCTGGCGTCCGCGCCTTTGGGGTAGATGCGCCGCTCCATCGGAATGCCCAGGCGCTGCGACTTGTTTTCTTCCAGGCTGTGCAGGTCATCCAGCCGGCGCAGGAATAAAAGATAGGTGATCTGCTCCATCACCTCGATGGGGTTGGCGATGCCGCCCGACCAGAAAGCGTTCCAGATCGCATCGACCTGGCTGCGTAGTTCACCTGTGAGCATGACTGTCCTGTGGCGCCTGAGGGTTCAGGCGTGGTTTGAATTGACGTTGATTGCGCGGGCAATGTAACAACTCGTTTGATGATAACCAGCGCAACCGGCTGGACGGCGGCAGTGCCCCAGCCCCAAACTCAGGCCTGGCCGAATGTGGGCAGCAAGTGGCGAATTTCGTTGAGATTGGCAATGGCCAGGTGCGGCTGCGCCTGCCGGGGTTGGCCGTCCAGCTCCAGATTCAGCGCGCGCACGGTGTAAAACAGCATCGCCTGGCGGCAGACCAGCGCGATTTTGCCGTTTTCCATGCCGTAGTCGAGCTCAACGCCGAGGCGCTGGGAGTCGGACAGGCTGGGGTGGGCGGTCAGTTGCAGCTCGATCAGGGTGTTCCACGCCAGATCGTCTCTGGCCTTGATCGTCGAGGGGCGCAGAAGCTTCACCGTCAGGATGCGGCCCAGCACGAAATCACGAAAACCCTGGCGCTGATGGCAGTAGGCGCGCACATGCCAGCGCATGCCGTCGTGGCCAAAAGCGTGCGGGCTGATGTCGCGCAGCAAAGGCTCGTCACGCGTGATCGACTGGTAGCCCGCGCTGACCTTGCCTTGCTCGGCAATGGCGCGTAGCAGCATTTTCAGCGCTTGCTCGTCGATGCGCCGTGACGGCAGCGTCACCGAAGCCAGCGGCGGGCGCATGTCGATAAAGGACTGCATCGGCGCCAGCGTTTGCTGCTCCAGCGCCAGCAACTGCGTCATGTACTGGTCGGCGCCGGACGTCTCGAACAACGGCGAAAACGCGGGCGTGGCGGCGTAAACCCGCGAGCTGCGGTCATAGACCAGGTTGTCGGGCGCGCGCTCGATGTACTGGCGGATGTCGGCAGACGCCTGCGGCACCGAAATCTGGAAGAAGCGGGTCAGGTCGGCGCGGTTGAGCTTGCCGCCCCACTGCAGGCGAAAGTCAATGAATTGCAATCGGCGCTCCTGGCTCCAGCGCAGCGCAGGGGCGGCGTCTGCAGCGGGTGTCTCATCAATTTGATCGGTTTTAGTCATATTGATAGTTTACTTTGTTTACTAGTATTGTAAATATGCATATACTTTGTATGCTGGCGATTCGGTGTGAGCCGTGCCGGGGGATTTTCAACAGGGTTGTATGGATAAAAAAGGCAGGGTATGAAAGTCATTTCAGAAGGCGCGAGTTGGTGTCCGGTGGCCAATCTGGCAGGGGCGGTTTGCCAAAAAGCTGATTTCGTCGCCATCCTGGCGCACGAGTTGCGTCATCCGCTGGCGCCGATCAGGAGCGGTCTGGATTTTTTGCGCCGGGGCGGCCAGGAGCCTGCCGCTGTGACGAAGACGCTGGACATGATGGCGCGCCAGGTCGGCCAGTTGACGCAACTGATCGACGACCTGTTTGACGTTGTCGGCATCAGCAGCGGCAAGGTGGCGATCAGGAAAAAGAGGGTGGACCTTAACGAGGTGCTCTGGAGCGCCATCGAGACCAGCCTGCCGGTGATTGAGGCCGCTGGCCATCACCTGCTGCTGGATATTGCGGATGTATCTTTGGTGGTTGAGGTTGATCCGGGCCGGTTCAGCCAGATCGTGGTCAATTTGCTGAACAATGCGGCCAAGTACACCCCGGTGGGCGGCTGTATCGAACTGGCCGTGCGCCAGGACGGTCAGCGCGTACACATCTCGGTGACTGACGACGGCGCAGGCATTGAGGAGGCAGCATTCGCCACGATTTTCGAGATGTTCCATCAGGGCGCTCAGGACATCGGTCAGGCGCCCGGCGGGCTGGGCATTGGCTTGTCACTGGTGCGCCAGCTGGTTGAGCTGCACGGCGGAACGGTGACTGTGGCCAGTCCGGGCATCGGCCAGGGCAGCACTTTTACGGTCGCGCTGCCGCTGCCTGCGCCTGCGCCTGCGCCTGCCCTTGAGCTTGAGCTTGAGCTTGAGTCAGCGCATGCCAGCAGCCAAAGCCTGCGCATGCTGGTTGTCGATGACCATGCCGATGCGGCGCAGATGCTGGCAGCGATTCTGGAGATGGACGGGCACAGGACGGCCGTGGTTGGCGACGGCCATCAGGCCTTGCAAGTGGCCCAGGCGTTCAGGCCGGAGGTGGTTTTTCTCGACATCGAGATGCCCGGCATGAACGGCTACGAAACTGCCCGCGCCCTGCGCAAGCTCGCCGGGCTGGAGCGGATGACGCTGGTGGCGCTGACCGGCTGGGCGGACATCAAAAGCCGACATCGCTCCACGGAGGCCGGCTTTGACCATCACCTGAGCAAGCCGACCACGCTGGCGACGGTCAGGAGCGTTGTCGCGAAAATTGCCGACGCGCTGGCTGGCAGCTGAAACAAAACGGTCTGTAGGAAAACCCTTACGCCCGCTCGCGCCTTGCTCCGCTGTCCTTGGCGAGTGCTTGTGCCTAGTATTGGCTCATCAACAACCAGACAGACAAGGAACACTTCATGAACACCGATCAAATCAAGGGCGTCCTCAAGGAAGCCGCAGGCAAGGTTCAGTCCAAGGCGGGCGACCTCATTGACAGTCCTGAGCAGGAAGCCAAGGGTCTGGTCAAGCAGGTTGAAGGCCGCGCTCAGAAAAACCTCGGCGATGCCAAGGAAGTCCTGAAAGACGCCGCCGACAAGCTCTGATCAGGTTTTTCAAACCTGAATAAAAAATGGCCGGTCAAGTACCGGCCATTTTGCTTTTTGGCGCTGCTCAGTCCTGGGCGGGCGCGAAAAACTTCAGTGCCGCATCCAGCGCGTCGGCGCTCACGCCGGGCACGGTTTCCAGCTTGCCTTGCAGCGCGGCCAGTGCGGCGGCGCCTTCTTTTTGCAGGCTGGCAATCGCCAGGGCCGCTTCCTTGGGCGACTCAAAGCCGTGGCTTTGCAGCAGCAGTTTGGCTTCGGCATCCAGCAGCTTGAAGTAAAACTGGCCGTCTTTTTCACGGTACTGTTTGAAGGCCGGGGCAGCCGCCTTGGCGGCCTTGGCTTTGGCGGCGGGCGCGGCGCTGACGGCCAGATTGCGCAGGCCGACAGCCTTGCGCAGCTCGCGCATGAAGGGCGTGGCCGCTTGGCGGGCTTTGTCGGCTCCGGCTTGCAAAATCGCTTCGATTTTGACCGGGTCGGCCGTCAGCGCCTGGTACTGCTCGCGCATCGGCGCGACTTCGCGGTCAATGCGCTCGAACAGCGTTTGTTTGGCGTCGCCCCAGGCGATGCCGTCGGCGTAGGCCTGGCGCAGCGCGGCGGTTTCGCTGTCGCTGGCAAAGGCTTGGTAAATCTGGAACAGCGCCGAGCCTTCGCTCTCCTTGGCTTGGCCCGGCGCGCGCGAGTCGGTCAGGATGCCGCCGATCAGTTTGCGCAGCGGCTCGCGCGGCGTGAACAGCGGGATGGTGTTGTCGTAGCTCTTGCTCATCTTGCGCCCGTCCAGGCCGGGCAGCAGCGCGACGGATTCTTCCACCACGGCTTCGGGCAGCGTCAAATGCTCGCCGTAGAGGTGGTTGAAGCGCTGGGCCATGTCGCGGGCCATCTCGATGTGCTGGATCTGGTCGCGCCCGACCGGCACCTTGTGGCTTTTGAACAGCAAAATATCCGCGCCCATCAGCACCGGGTACATGAACAGGCCTGCGGTCACATCGGTGTCGGGGTCGTGGCCGGCGGCGGCGTTTTTATCGACTGAGGCTTTGTAGGCGTGGGCGCGGTTGAGCTGGCCCTTCCCGGTGACGCAGGTCAGCAGCCAGGTCAGCTCGGTGATTTCCGGGATGTCGGACTGGCGGTAGAACACCACGCGCTCGGGGTCAAGGCCGGCGGCGAGCCAGCTGGCGGCGATTTCCAGCGTCGAGCGCTGGATGCGCTGCGGGTCATCGCATTTGATGAGCGCGTGGTAGTCAGCGAGAAAATAAAAACTCTGCACGCCGGGCAGGCGGCTGGCCGCCACCGAGGGGCGAATCGAGCCGACAAAGTTGCCCAGGTGCGGCGTGCCGGTGGTGGTGATGCCGGTGAGAAAGCGTTGCGCGGTAGCGGGTGTTGCGGTGGTCATGCGGTCCATGAAGAAAAAAGCGGAGAAAGGAATAAAACTGGCGGGCGCGCTCGGTGCGCGGCCGTCAGCCCAGAAGGGATGCCAGCGGCGACAGCAGCAGCTTGATGAAGCCATAGCCCAGCGCCATCAGCGGGCGCAGCCACAGGTTGCCGACCACGCCAGCAATCACCAGCCCCATGACGATGAAAAAGCCCCAGGGCTCGATGCGCGAGACGGCCTGCGCCTGCTTCCACGGCAGCAGGCCGACGAGGATGCGCCCGCCGTCCAGCGGCGGCAGCGGAAACAGGTTAAAGGCCCACATCACCAGATTGACCAGAATGCCGCCCTGCGCCATTTCGACAAAGAACGGCTCCTGCACGCCCAGGCCGGCCAGCACCGTCAGCAGCAGCGCCCAGAAAATCGCCTGCGCAAAATTTGACGCCGGCCCGGCCAGCGCGACCCAGACCATATCGCGCTTGGGGTTGCGCAGATTGGCAAAATTGACCGGCACCGGCTTGGCGTAGCCGAACAAAAAAGCCCCGGAGGTGGCGAAATACAGCAGCAGCGGCATGGCGATGGTGCCGATGGGGTCGATGTGCTTGAGCGGGTTCAGCGTGATGCGGCCCTGCATATAGGCGGTGTTGTCGCCAAAATGGCGGGCCGCGTAACCGTGGGCCGCCTCGTGGATGGTGATGGCGAACAACACGGGCAGCGCGTACAGCGCAATGGTTTGAATCAGGTGGGCGGTTTCCATGCCCGGATTGTCTCAGACAGCCGGGGCGTGGAGAACAAAGCCCAGCTCCTGGGCGCCCAGCGGCTCGGCGGTGCCGCTCAGGGTTTCGAGCAGCGCGGCGTTGGCTTCGGAGGCGTCGTTCTGGCGCGCCAGCAGGCGCTGGCGCAGCACCTGCGGCGGCGCCTTGCAGTCGAGGATGAAAAAGGGCGCGTCCAGCTCGTCGGCCAGTGCTTGGGCCTGCTGGCGCTGGCAGCGCTTGAGAAAAGCCGCGTCGAGAATCACCGGCCAGCCCGCCTGCAGCGCCAGCCGCGCCGTTTTGAACAGCTCGGCGTAGGTGCGCGCCGTGGTCTCGGGGGTGTAGAGGTTCAGCCCGCGTGCGCTTGAGCTGGCCAGCATGCGCAGTCCGAACAGGCGTTTGCGCTCCACATCCGAGCGCAGCCGGATCACGCTCTCGCGCTCCAGCAGGCGCTGCGACTCGAAGGTTTTGCCTGAGCCGGGCAGGCCGTGGGTGATGAACAGTTGGCGCTGGCGCGGCTGGGTCCAGGCCAGCGCCGTTTGCAGGTAGCGGCGGGCGGCGGTGTGGCCTGCGGCGCCGCGCAGTTGCGCCACCTGGGCGCGCACCAGCGCGCGGTAAACGACGGAAAAGCGCAGCGCGGGCAGCGCCGCATGGTCGCCGCTGTGGTCCAGCCACTGGTTGAGCAGCCGAAAGGCCAGATCGCGCCGCCCTCGGGCGTCAAAGTCCATCACGGCAAAAGCGATGTCGTCGTGTACGTCAATCCAGCGCAGCGCCGGGTCGAACTCGATGCCGTCGAAAGCGGCAACGCCGCCGTCCAGGCTAAGGAGGTTGTCCAGGTGCAGGTCGCCGTGGCATTCGCGCACAAATCCGCCTTGCTGGCGCTGCGCCCAGAACGGCGCCAGCGCGGCGGCTTCAGTTTCCAGCCAGTTGTGCAATTGCGCCTGTTCGGCCGCTCTGGCGGCGGGGCGGGCGCCTTCGAGCGCGGCCAAGGCGGCGGCGCGGCGGCGCTCGGGGCTGGCAAAGTCGCTGGCCGGGTCGGCGCGCTCGGCCCGCGCGTGAAAATCGGCCAGCAGCGCGGCCAGCTGGTCCACCGTGGCGCTGGACAAGGTGGCCGCTTCAAGCTGGTGGCTGATCAGCGCCTCCTGCGCAAAGCGGCGCATCTGCACGGCGTATTCCAGCGGCTGGCCGGGACCATTGAGAACGGGCGCCTCGGGCGTTCCGGTGATGGGCACGACGCCCAGATACAGCGATGGCGCCAGCCGCCGGTTCAGGCGCAGCTCTTCTTCGCAGAAATGTTGGCGCGTGGGCAGCGCCGTGGTGTCGATAAAGGCAAAGTACACCGGCTTTTTGATTTTCCAGGCGTGCTTGCCGTGCAGCAGCACCCAGGACAGGTGGGTTTCAATCAGCTCGGCCCCCAGGGCGCGGGCCAGGGAGGCGGCCAGGGTTCGGGCTTGGGCCAGTGCAATGGAATCTGTGTTTTTCATGATGAGCACGGTAGCCGCTGCAGCACCGCATTCATTTGTTTAGCCTCAACTATGCCGCTAAAGCTGTACGCGATAGCCCATCGGTGTTTATAGCCCCAGCCGGGCCAGCTCGCCCCGGCCCTGGCGAATCACGACCGGCTCATCGCCCTCGCCCATCGGCGTCAGGTCGATCACGGTGGTCGGCTCTTTGTGGCAGGCGCCCGCGTCGATGACGGCGGCCAGCTCGCGCTCCAAGGGGCCGGTGATGTCTTGCGGGTCGCTGATGGCTTCGCTGCCGCCGCGTGGAATCAAGGTGGTGGCCAGCAGCGGCGCGCCGTGCAGTTCGAGCAGCGCCTGCAAGGCTTTGTGCTCGGGCACGCGCAGGCCGATGGTCTTGCGGGACGGGTGGCTCAGGCGGCGCGGCACTTCCTTGCTCGCCTCCAAAATGAAGGTGTAGGGGCCGGGCGTGGCCGCTTTGAGCAGGCGAAACTGCTTGTTATCGACTCGGGCGTAATTGGCCAGCTCGCTCAGGTCGCGGCACAAGAGCGTCAAATGGTGCTTGTCGTCCACGCCCCGGATGCGGCGCAGGCTGTCGGCGGCGGCCTTGTCGTCGAGCTGGCAAACCAGCGCGTAGCTCGAATCGGTGGGCACCGCCGCGATGCCGCCGCGCGCCAGCAGGGCGGCGGCCTGTTTGAGCAGCCGGGCCGGGGGATTGTCAGGATGAACTTCAAAAAACTGGGCCATGCGTCATTTTCCTTTTCATGATTCGGCAGCCTGAATCAGCATGCGACTGTCGCGCACCGCCAGCCACGCGCCCGCTGCGCCGCACACCGCAATCATGCCTATGCCCAGCACCGACAGGGCATCGGGCACATGCGAAAACACCAGCCAGCCGCCCAGCATGGCAAAGCCGATTTGGGCGTACAAAAACGGCGTGAGCGTCGATACCGGCGCTCTGGCGTAAGCCAGAATCATGAAAAAGTGGCCGATGGTGCCCGCAAAGCCCATCAACCCCAGGCCCGCCCACAGGTGCCACGAATCGAGCGAAGTCCAGACAAAGGGCAGCGCCAGCGAAGCCAGCAGCGTGCCGACCCAGCCGGTATAAAAATGCATGGTGATCGGGTCTTCGGTGCGCGCCAGGCGGCTGGTCAAAATCTGAAACCAGGCGTGCGACACCACCAGCCCCAGCGGCAGCAGCATGGCCCAGTCAAAATTCTCGCCGCCGGGGCGAATGATGATGAGCGTGCCGACAAAGCCGCCCGTCACCAAGAGCCAGCGCAGCCCGGAGACCCGCTCGCCCAGCGTGAACGAGGCCAGCAGCGTCATCACCAGCGGCGTAATCATGACGATGGCGGTGAACTCGCCCACCGGCATGTATCTGAGGCTGAAAAAGGCAAACAGGCTGGTCGTCAGCAACAGCACGCCGCGCAAGGCCTGGAATTTCGGGTGCGCCGTCGGCGGCAGCGACCAGCCGCGCTTGGGCAGCACGGCCATGCTGGTGGCGATGGCCTGGAAGGCGTAGCGCACCCACAGCGCCATCAGCACCGGAACGCTGACGGTGATGGCTTTGGTTGTGGTGTCGAGCACCGCAAAGCAGGCGACAGCGGCCACCAGCAGCGCAATGCCCGCCAGCGCATGGGGCGGCGTTCTGGGCGCGCCCGTCATCAGCGGATGCGCCCGGCCAGCAGATCCCAGACCGGCGTCAAGCCGTCCGGCAAAAAGGGCAGCGCGCCCAGGTCGGTGTGGCTCTCGTCGGGGCTGTGAAAATCGCTGCCGCGCGAGGCGGCCAGGCCGAATTCTTTGGCGGTTTCGGCGTACTTGACGAATTCCTGTTTGGTGTGGCTGCCAGTGATGACTTCCACCGCCTGGCCGCCGTGGGCCTTGAACTCGGTGAACAGCGCGTATTCCTCGTTCGGCGTGAAGTGGTAGCGCCCCGGATGGGCGATGACGGCAATGCCTTGCGCCTGCGTGATCCAGGTCACGGCGTCGCGCAGCGTGGCCCAGCGGTGCGGCACGTAGCCGGGCTTGCCTTCGGTCAGGTATTTGCGAAAGACTTCGTTGGTTTCACGGCACACGCCGGACTCGACCAGAAAGCGGGCAAAGTGGGTGCGCGAGATCAATTCCGGGTTGCCGACAAACTGCAGCGCGCCTTCGTAAGCGCCCGCAATGCCTGCCTGCGCCAGCGAGGCCGCCATTTCGCGGGCGCGCTGCTCGCGGCCGTTGCGGGTGGCATGCAAGCCCTGCTTCAGGGCAGCATCGTCGGCGTCAAAGCCCAGGCCGACGATATGCACGGTTTCGGCGGCAAAAGTGACGGAGATTTCGGTGCCCGTGAGGTAGGGCAGGCCCAGCGCCCGGGCGGCGGCGGCGGCGCGCTGCTGGCCGCCGATTTCGTCGTGATCGGTCAGCGCCCAGAGTTCGACGCCGTTGGCCTTGGCGCGCTGCGCCAGCGCTTCAGGCGTCAGGGTGCCGTCGGAAATGACGGAGTGGCAATGGAGATCGGCGTTGAGGATTTTTTGAGGTTGCACCGCACAATTTTAGGCTTTATACGTCGGCGGTGCTTGGCGCGCGGGCGATGCCCCGCCTGCCGGGCGAGCGCCGAAAAAGTCTCAGGCGTCGGTTTTGGTTGGGCAGCTTTTGAAGCCGAGCAGGGTGTAAGCCGGGCACCAGCCAATCGCGCCGGTAGCCAGCGGCACGACGCCGATCCAGCCCCACAGGCCGACGGTGCCAGTAGCGGCCAGGCCGATCAGGGCCAGACCGACAACGATGCGTAAAGTGCGGTCAATGCCGCCGACGTTGGGTTTCATGATGATTTCCTTGAAGAAAGAGACAATGGCGTTATTGGACGCGCTGCCTTCCTTCATGTCTGTGACTTGAGTCACGCAGCGCCCGCCATCGCCCGCAGCGCGGCGCTGTCGCAAATATGAATGCGCTCGCGTGACAGGCGCACCCAGCCTTCGCGCTCAAAGCGGCGCAGCAGGCGCGAGACGATCTCGCGCACCGTGCCCAGCTCATCGGCCAGCGCCTGATGCGTCAGCGCCAGGTTTTGCCCGCGCCCGAGCAGCGCGGCGGCCAGGCGCTGGTCCAGCCTTTGAAAAGCCACTGCATCGATCAGGCAGGTCAAATCGGCCATGCGCTCGGCAAACAGGCCCAGCACCTCGTTGCGAAAAGCCGGGGTTTCCAGCCAGCGGCTGAAAATCTCCGGGGAAATCAAGAGCAGCGTGCTGGCCTTGGTGGTGACGCCGTGCGCCGACAGCGGCTGGGTGCGAAACAGACAAGCCGACGACACCAGGCATAACTCGCCCGGCACGACGCGGTACAGCTCCAGCGAGCGCCCATCGCCCGAGCTGCGCGAGACCTTGATCTCGCCGTCGAGCACCAGCGGGAAACCCTGGCAGGGGGTGTTTTCGGTGAATAAAACGGTGCCGGCCGGAACGCTCATGGGCAGCGCGGCCGGATGCGGCCCGTCCAGCGAGGGCTGGACCTGGGCCAGGGCGGGGTAGAGGCAGGCGGGGCTGGGGAAGGTGGGCGCTGGCGTCATGGGGCTGGCTGGGGCGCTTGTGATCGTCCGGGGCGTGACATGTTTTCGATGTCTGTGACTTATAGACTGTTCGCACACACGCTGCATTCACGAGCCTTTGCGTCGTGTCTCTTTTCTAGCGCCCATTCTTGAAGGGTTGCTATGCGTCTGGCGCCTACCTTAATGTAGGCTCTTGTGAAGCCGCCTGGCTGAGCATTCCCCGTGAGGGTGGTTATCTTCGGACATTTTGCACGGTGAATAACAGTGTGTCGGGGGGATAAGCTCTTGTTAGAAGTCAGAACGTAGCCATCGTGGTGCTCTTCCACCCATTTAAGGTATGTCTCATCATTGTCGAATACCACTGTGGATTCACTGTAGGGCGCTTCAGTTTTCATATGTTGTGAAAGTGCATTTTGTGTGAGGGCCATGGTAATCCAAGGTGAGATTTGCTGATGTCTCTTCAATAGCTCCACTCAACCCAGAACTCCCGGCGTGGACAGGAGATTTTTCAGGCGCGGCTTGGCTTTCGCTGGCCGCTCAAGTGCTTGCTGGAATTCATCCCACTGCGTATCGCTCAAGGAAAAATGACGCCGATTCGCCAGCGTTTGATGGGCGGCGCTGAGGCCCGTGCCGAGCAGGAATTCGCTGGCGCTCTTGTGGCTGGCCCGCGCCGCCTTTTGCAGCAACAGCTTTGCTGCACTGTTTGCGCGAACTTCAATTCGCTCTGTTTTTAAAAGATTCAAATTCGACATGTCCGCCTCTTGTTAACTGTTCTGCCGATGATGGCGTCTGGATGACCGGCTGACAAGCGCAATGCCGCCTCTGGGCGCTTCATCCGGTAGCGCGACACATTGCGCGACAAAAGCGCGACAAAAAAGTGTCGCGCTTGTGTCGCGCCTGACGGCAAGCGCGACAACTATGGGCCGCGCAAGCCGTTTCTTTTGACGCCAGAAACGCCCGCCCCGTGCGTCATAATTCCCTTTTTCTCCTCCAAGAACAAGGAATCGGCGGCATGAATCACTTCATCATCGGGCTGGGCGGCACGGGGGGCAAAATCATCCGCGCCCTGCGTAAAAGCCTCTACCAGGAATTCCACGGCCGCCAGCCCGACGACGTGGGCATCGGCTATCTCTACGTCGATTCGTCCACCGAAATGATGTCCATCGACGACCCGACGTGGAAGACGCTGGGCACTTCGGTCCAGCTGCCCAAGGCCAGCCAGCTCCTCATCACCGACGCGAACCTGACCTCGCGGCTCGACAACCTGGACAGCTACCCCGGCCTCAAGCATTGGCTGGGTAGTCCGCAGGAGTGGCGCGATATTTTGAACAGCATCGTCGGCGCCACGCTCGGCGGGCAAAAGCGCCGTCTGGGCCGCTTTTTATTCGCCTGCAAGGCCGATAAATACCGCGAACAGGTGCAGTCCCAAGTCAAGCAGTTGCAGCAGAACGGCCAGACCGAAGTCACCTTTCACATCGTTGTCGGTCTCGCGGGCGGCACCGGCAGCGGCAGCGTGATCGACGCGGTGGCGCAGCTGCGCGATTTATATCCCGACTCCAAACGCTTTCGCATCCTGATCTACGCGCTGCTGCCCGACGCCTACCCGCATCCGAACTGGGACACGGGCAACTACCACGCCAACGGCTTTGCCGCGCTGACCGAACTCAACGCCATGTCGGTGGGCAGCTATCAGCCCTACGACGTGACCGGCGTGAAGGAAAGGCTCACGCTGAGCGACCCGTTCAACGGCTGTTTCGTCTTCGGCAATGAGAACGAGAACGGGCTGACGGTGGATGTGGACAAGGATCTGCCGGGCATCGTGGCCGACTTTTTGTACCAAAAAATCGTCGCGGTGAACAACCTGAACTGGGCCTCGCTGGGCCGCATGGAAAACGCCGAGAACGGCGATGGCTCGCCCGAGACGGCGCCGCAGGCGCGCATTCCCGAGCGCTCCAAGCGCTTTTTAGCTTTTGGCATCAAGCGCCTGGCCATTCCCGAAGAGGAAATCAGCGAGTATTTAACCTACAGCTTTGCCCGTCAGGCTGCGCTCCAATTGCGTTTCAATCACTGGCAGGCGGCCTCGGGCTTTATCGAGGAGCCGCGCAAGCAGGATTTCAACGAGTTCGTGCAGCAAAAGGAAACGCAGTTGCGCTGGCTGCTCTCGGACGACCACCTGACGCTGGCCCAGGGCATCCTGCCCGAAGACGCGGTGAACAAACGCTGGAAATCGTTTGTCGGCGAGTGGGAGGCGGTGATCCCGAATTTCAAGTCGCTGGTGCGCGAGCGCGAGCAGGCGACCTGGCTCGACGAGCTGACCCAGCTGTGCGAAAAGCGCTACCAGGACGACTACCGCACGCTGGGCGTTCCCGGTTTCTACCGCACCAAACTCAAAGCGCGCAAGGACATGGCGCGCGAGATCCGCAGCCGCATCGAGCAGGAATTGGTCAACGAATGGAAAGTCGGCGCCAAGTCGGCCTGGGACGTGTCGCGTCTTTTGATCGCCCTGACCGAGACGCTGGACGAGCGTTTAAAAGCCTGTGACGAAAACGTGGTGCGCGCCCGCAATGCCGAAGAGCAAGCCCAGTCGCGCGTGCTGGGAAATGCGCAGAAATGGTCCGGCATGAATATTGTGTCGCGCCATTTGCTCGGCACGCCCGACAGTCTTTTAGATGCGCACGGCGTGCATCTGCAGGAAATGTATGTCTATCGCACCCGCGCCGAAGGCTGGGGCTTTGCCAAGGCGCTGTTGATCGAGATCATCGCCGAAATCACCGATCTGAAAGGCGAGGTGGACCGCGTGGCCAACACGCTGCAGCAGGCGCTGAAGAAGTTTGAAACCGGCATCCAGGCGCGGCTGACCGATTCCGGCGCGGGCGACATGCGCCAGCACCTGATCCGCTTTTACGACCCGGCGCAAGTGAAAAGCGTCAGTCGGCGCCTGCTGCTCGACGAGGCCGAGCAAAAGACGCAAACCAGCCGCGTGCGCGCCGCGCTGGTGGAAAAGATCGGCCCGGACGGCGGCTTTGCCCAGTTCAACCAGCGCGTGTCGGAATCGACCTTTTTGGACGTGCTGGAAACGGTGTGCGAGGACAACGCCCGCATCGCGCATCAGAACCTGGTGCAAAACCCCAAGGAGCGGCTGCTGGGCGTGTCCATCATCGACAAGCTGCGGGACCGCTACGGCGCCGATCCGCAGGAGCTGAAAAGCTATGTCAGCGAGTTGGTCAGCCGGGCGGGCAACTTCATGGTGCTCGAACCGCTGGAAATCCACCGCGCCGCGCCCGGCATTCCGGTCGGCGTGCCGACGGCGGTGAGCAAATTCACCGTGATTTTGCCCAAGGCGCCGGAGCAGGCCGATTTCAGCAAAGGGCTCAAAGACGCGCTGCGCGAGGCCAAAACCGGCGATGTGGAAATCATCGAGTCCGATGGCCGCGCCAATGAAATCACGCTGGTGTCGATCACCAATTTGCTGCCGCTGCGCTATTTGAAACCGCTGAAATTGCTGGAAGAAAAATACCGCCGCCGCATCGACACCGGCGGCGCCCGCGCCCGGCTGGAACTGCACACCGAGGGCGACGGCAACGCCTGGCCCCGGCTGTTCGTGGCGTCGAGCGCCGAGGTCAAGGTGCAGGCGCTGCCTTACGTGCTGCTGGCCAAGGCGCTGGGCTTTATTCACGAAGGAAAGAATCCCGCCACCGGCGCCGACGAAGTGCTGCTGCTGACCAAGGACGCCGACGGTTTCGACAACGATCCCGTTTTGCTGGGCAAGAGTTTTGTGGCCAGCGCCGACAGCGTCGATCTGGCGAACCTGCACACCATCAAGTCGGTCTGCGACACGGCGCTGGCGGGCGCGGGGTTGGTGCATCAGGACCGCCGCGCCGAGGTGCAGCGCGCGATTCTGGCCGAGGTCGAAGCGATCAAGGCCGCGCGCGGCGGCAATATCCAGGACGAGACTTACCGGCGCTTTCTCGACGCCGGACGCCGCGCCGTCGCGGTGTTAAAAGGCGAAGCGGCTTGATTTAAAAACTGAAGGACTCTCTCGATGCAAAGCAACTCCGGCAAATCCGGCAAATGTTCCAACTTTGGCAATTGTTCGCTGGCCGATGCCCGCGTCACGATTGACGTGCCCACCGGGCTTGATTTTGTCTGCAACGAATGCGGCAAGCCCTTGCTGCAGACCGATGGCGGCGGCGCTCAGGCGGGCGGCTCCAAGGCGCTGCTAATCGGTCTGGGGCTGGCGGCGCTGCTGCTGGTCGGTGGCGGCGGCGCCTGGCTGCTGGGCAAGAAGACGCCTGAAGTGGTTTCGGCCCCGGCCCCGGCACCGGCTGCCACAGCGGTGGCGCCGTCTGCGGCTGAGGCTGCCGCCGCCGCTGTGGCTGCGGCCAGGGCTGCGGCGACAGCGCGCGAGCGGGTGCCCATCACCGGCAGCTGCTCCAACGCCGACGAGCGCGCCGGTCTGTGCCGCACGCATTGAGCATTTCACTTTTCAGGGGATTATTCAAATGACTCAGTCACCTTCTTCAAAATGGCGGCGCAGCCTGCCGGTGCTGGCCGGTATTGGCGCGCTGGCCCTGTCGCTGGCGACCAGCGCCGAGAGCATCGTTACCGGCGGCAAGACCGGCACTTATTACGCCATCGGCGGCAATTTGCGCGACATTGTTCACCCGTCGCTGGAGGTCAAGGACTCCAAAGGCTCCTGGGCCAATGTGGAGGACATGAGCCGCACCAAGGGCGTGACGCTGGCGATTGTCCAGTCCGATGTCTATGCCGCTTTTGTCCAGATGCGCGACTCGCGCGACGTGCCCGAGGCGACGCGGCGCGAATACGCGCAGCTGCTGGCCAATTTGCGCGTCTTTATGCCGCTTTATAAAGAGGAAATTCATTTTCTGGTGCGCAAGGACGAGCCGATTGATTTCATTCACCAGATCAAGGGCCGGCCCATCTGGATGGACATGGAAAAAAGCGGCACTTATTTGACGGCGCTGAACATCTACAGCAAGCTGTTCCAGGAGCGCCCGAGCGTCGTCGCGCCCTTTCTCAACCCGACGGCCACCGGCGAGGACGAGGGCACGCGCCGACGCCGCTCGGCCCTGATGGCGCTGAGCGACCCGACGTATTACAAGGCCTATCCGAAAATCGACGTGATGGTGCTGGTCGGCGGCCAGCCGCTGAGCCTGCTCGAAAAGAACATGCCAGCTAATCTGAAGCTGCTGAAATTCGACCCGGCCCAGCCCGGCGCCGACAAGGTGTTGCAGGACTACCAGCAGGCGGGCATCAAAAAAGCCAGCTACCCGGCGCTCGGCATCGCGGGCAGCGAGTCTCCCACGCTGGCGGTGGATTCCTACTTGATTACCGCTAATTTTGCCGATCCGCAGCGCAACCAGTTCGTCAAGGATTTTGCGGGCCAGTTTTGCGCCAATTTCAGCGCGCTGCAGGAGCGAGGCCATGCCAAGTGGCAATCGCTGAATTGGAAGCCCGGCTCGGCACTGCCGCCGCTGGCTGCGGGCTGGCAGTATTCGGACCGGGTCAAGGAGGGGTTGGCCAATTGCCGCACGGCTTCGGCGGCTTCGGCGTCCCCGCAGACGGCCAAACCCAGCGCCTGCAGCGCGCCGGACCGATTTGCGGGGCTGTGCCGCTGATCCACGCCCTGGCGGCGTCTTAGCGCATCCCGAAATACGACAGGATGAAGCCAATGATGACGATAAGGCCGACGATGTAAATGATGGTGTTCATGATGTTTCCTTATCGGATTCATCATGGCAGCAGCATCGGCATTTTTTTGTAGGCAGACTGACCCGCTGCCGGTCAGACAAGCACTTGCGGCGCGCGCCGTCAGCTTTTCGCCGCTGCGTTAAAGCACAAAGTCCGCTGCGCTCAGGCTGCTGACACCTGTCAGGACAATGGCGAATTCGGCTGCCGTGTCGGCATCGGTGCTGCCGTACAGGACGTGGGCCGCTGTATCAAAGCGCAGCTTGCCCGTCGCGTCGCCCGTGAAGGCTGTTAGCGCACCCAGAAAGCGGAACGCCTGATCGCCCGCCAGCGCCATGTTGGCGTCAACGCCCAGCAGGTCGATTTTGTCGCCCTCGCTGGCTTTGAAGTCGGTGATGCTGTCCCAGGTGGTGCGGGTCAAACCCAATTCAGCCAAGCTGTTGAAGTCAAACCGGTCGGCGCCGGTGCCGCCGGTCAGTGTGTCGGCGCCCAGCCCGCCTGTCAGGATGTCATTGCCTGCGCCGCCGCTCAGGGCGTTGCTGCCCGCGCTGCCTGTGAGCGTGTCGTTGTAGCTGCTGCCAGTGAGGTTCTCCACGTTTTTCAGCGTGTCGCTGCCTGAGCCGCCGGTGGCCTGCGCGGCGGTGGTGGCCAGGCTGACCGTCACGCCAGCAGCGGCGTACAGGTAAGACGCGGTGTCGGTGCCAGCGCCGCCGTCAAGCACGTTGTTGCCCGCGCCCGCGTAGAGCAGGTTGCCCAGGCTGTTGCCGGTGAGGTTGGCCGTGCCGGAGGAGAGGATGCGGCCGTTTTCAACATTGGCGCCCAGCGTGTAGGCGCTCAGGTAGCTGTAAACGCTGTCCGTGCCGCCGGTGCTGGCGGTGGCATTGGTTTCGTTGACGACATCGCCTGCGTTGTCCACGAAGTAGGTGTCGCTGCCGTCGCCGCCGGTCAGGGTGTCGGCGCCGGTGCCGCCGTTGAGGATGTTGCTGCCCGCGCTGCCGGTCAGCTTGTCGGCGTAGTTGCTGCCCGTCAGGTTTTCAATGTCGAGCAGCGTGTCGCTGCCTGAGCCGCCGGTGGCCTGCGCAGCCGTGGTCGCCAGGCTGACGGTCACGCCCGCCGTGGCGTACAGGTAAGACGCGGTGTCGTTGCCCGCTGCGCCGTCCAGCACGTTGTTGCCCGCGCCCGCGTAGAGCAGGTTGCCCAGGCTGTTGCCGGTCATGCTGGCCGTGCCGCTGGTGTTGATGCGGCCGTTCTCGACATTGGCGCCCAGCGTGTAGGCGCTCAGGGAACTCAAAACCAGGTCGGTGCCGCCGGTGCTGAGCACGGCATTGGTTTCGTTGACGACATCGCCTGCGTTGTCCACGAAGTAGGTGTCGCTGCCGTCGCCGCCAGTCAGGGTGTCGGCGCCGGTGCCGCCGTTCAAGGTGTCATTGCCGGAGCCGCCAAACAGCATATTTGACGCTGAATTTCCTTGAAGTATATTGTTGAGCGAGTTTCCAATGCCATTAATAGAAATTGATCCTGTCAAGGTTAAATTTTCGACGTTGACTGTTAATTCGTATGTGATGGAGCTATAAACGGAATCAATTTCCGTGCTTAATGACGATGCCTCGATAACTGTGTCGCCAATGGCGTCAATGTAATAAATATCATTGCCTGTGCCGCCATCCATTGTGTCAGCGCCTGCGCCGCCATTTAACTGATCGTTGCCGGTTCCGCCTATGAGCTGGTCATTTCCGGTGTTGCCGTAGAGATGATCGTCGCCAATACCACCCAATAAAAGCGTATTGTTTGTTCCAGCCCAGAGCGTATCATCACCTTTACCCCCATAGACTATTTTGAAATTCAGGGAAGACAGGTATTCGCTACCGCTATTTACGCTAGTATTTGTGCCGCTAAGCTGCCCATCGACAATGAAATCCGATGCTCCCGGAATTTTTTGGCCACCCAGAAGAATGGTTTGGGTTTGCGTGCCGGCCAGGATTCTTGTCCAGCTGTCGGCATCGACGCTGTCTGTGATTTGGCGGTAATAGTCCATCGAGTGGTTGCTAGGAATGCTCCAGTAATAAACCCCGATTCCTAAAAATCCTTTTGCAGTGTAGTTGTCTGAATTTGAAAAGTCAACCGCCAGTGTTTGGTCACCACCGAAATCAATAACTCGTCCGGGGCGATTGTTTGCATTCCCCAAAAGATTGGGTTGGTCAAAAAGCATGGTTGCCGTGTCTTTTTCTATTTCAATTTGTGTGATGCGGCTATCATCGGCGTAATCTTTTCTATAAGGTACAAAGAAGCTTGTTCCTCCGAATGGTGTGGCTGCAAAAGTAACGGCCTGGTATTGACTGCCGGAATGATGGCTCATGTATTCCAGTGCCATTGCGCCGCCCATGCTGTGTCCGGTTACATAAACCTTGTTGATTCCATTGGCTGTTACATAAGTATCAAAAGCGCTTATTAATGGACTTAAAAGCCCATAGTAAGATGACATCTTTGTCCATTGATTGTAATCTGGGTTGATAATATTACTTGGATCATAAGGATTGATCACTCCATCTTTCCCATAGTCATTCGTGCCACGGAATGAAAGAATAATAGCATCGCCGCAACGTGCAACACAGGCGGCAGCATTGTCATCAATGTAAAAACCGTCATTCAGCATGCCGGATTGAATAGCGCCTCTGTCAAGCGTTGGTGGCGTTGAAAAAAGGTTCAGGGGCGTCCAACCTTTGCCAATAACTTCGTTGTAAGCGTCAGTGGAATGGAGTGCGATGTCATTTATATCGACGTATTCCGTGGCTCCCGGATGAATCAAGTTATAGGCGCCTTTGGCGAAATCTGCCATCGTCCGAATCATGCCGGCCTGCTCTCCGCCGGGCGTATTTTTCTCTGCGCTGGTCAATTCTGCTTTAAATAGCTCTGAAGCGGTTAGCGATGTTTGTAGTGTTGTCATGGTTTATCCCTGTGGTGTTGTGTAAATTTTTTAAGTTATAAAATGGTGAAAGGCCAATGGTCACTATGGACGATAACCTGGCGATTATATAATCGCACACCAATAGAATGTCCTGCAGCCATTTTAATGGTTTAGGTTTCTTGCGCTGCTTCGATCAGAAACTGCACCCGCCGCACGCCTTTCCACTCATTCGTGTCCAGCCGGAAGGCCAGCACGACGCGGGCGGGCAGCGTCTCGGTGCGGCCAAACCAGATGCCATCGACTGGCTTGCCCTGGTGTTTGAGTTTTAACGACAGGTGCTTGTCGCCCCCGACCAGTCGCTGCGACACGACTTCGACTTCTTCGCTGAACGTCGGCGGGGCAAAGCCCTGGCCCCAGACTTCCCGGTGCAGCGTATCAACCAGATCGGCGCGCAGGTACTCGGGCGCCAGCGGGCCGTCGGTGTCCAGGCGGCGCTGCAGCGTGGCGGCATCCAGCCATTCGTGGGCGACTTGCTGCAGCGCGTGCTCGAACAGCTCGAAATTCTCCTCGTCAATCGTGCAGCCTGCCGCCATCGAGTGGCCGCCAAAGCGTAGCAACACCTGCGGATGGCGCTTGGCGACTAAATCGAGCGCGTCGCGCAAATGAAAACCGGGAATCGAGCGCCCCGAGCCTTTGAGCTCATGCGCCTTGCCCGGCGCCTGGCTGGCGGCGAAGACAAACACCGGGCGGTGCAACTTGTCCTTGATGCGCGAGGCGACGATGCCGACCACGCCTTCGTGGAAATCCGGGTCAAAAATCGCCACCGCCGGGGGCGGCTCTTCGTTCTCGTCAATCATTGCGTCGGCGGCGAGCTGGGCTTGATCGCGCATGCCCGATTCGATGTCGCGGCGCTCACGGTTGATGGCGTCGAGCATTTTGGCCAGCTCGTCGGCGCGGGCCGGGTCGTCGGTGGTCAAGCATTCGATGCCCAGCGTCATGTCGGCCAGGCGCCCGGCGGCGTTGATGCGCGGGCCGAGCGCAAAGCCGAAATCAAACGTCGTCGCCATCGCCGCCACGCGCCCGGCGGCGTTGAACAGGCTGGCAATGCCGACGGGCATCGCGCCCTTGCGGATGCGCTGCATGCCCTGCGCGACGAGGCGGCGGTTGTTGGCGTCCAGCTTGACCACGTCGGCCACCGTGCCCAGCGCCACCAGCGGCAGCAGCGCATCTAACTTGGGCTGGCTGGCCGCGTCAAACACGCCGCGCTGGCGCAGCTCGGCGCGCAGCGCCAGCAGCACGTAAAACATCACGCCGACACCGGCCATCGCCTTGCTTTCAAACGCGCAGCCGGGCTGGTTCGGGTTGACGATCACGTCGGCCTCGGGCAGCGTCATCTGGCCGTCAAAGATGGCGGGCAGGTGGTGGTCGGTGACCAGCGTCTGCATGCCCAGTTCGCGCGCGCGGGCCACGCCTTCGACGCTGGCAATGCCGTTATCGACGGTGACGAGGATGTCAGCGCCGCTGGCTTTGACGCGCTCGGCAATCGGCGCGGTCAGGCCGTAGCCGTCCACGATGCGGTCGGGCACGAGGTAGCTGACGTGCTGCGCGCCCAGCAGTTTCAAGCCGCGCAGCGCCACGGCGCAGGCGGTGGCGCCGTCGCAGTCGTAGTCGGCGACGATGCAGATTTTTTTATTCGCAGCGATGGCGTCGGCTAGCAGCCGGGCGGCGTCAAGCGCGCCTGTGAGGGAAGACGGCGGTAGCAGTTTCGCCAGGCCATCGTCAAGCTCGGCGGCACTGTGGACGCCGCGCGCCGCGTAGAGCTGCGCCAGCAAGGGGTGGATGCCCGCCTGCTGCAGCGCCCAGACGCTGCGCGGGGGTACGTCGCGTACTTGGATTTTCATGGTTTTTGCAATTTCAGTTGGCTGTGTTGATCGGGGCTTGACGATGGTTTTTTCAGAGCTGCCTGAGCACGTCCAGCGGACGTGTTTTGGCAAACAGGCTGGAAAGGCGGTTTTTCAGGCTGGCGCGGCGGCTCTCAAACGTCTGGGCGCTGCGCTCGCCGCACAGCGTCAGGTACACGGTTTCGCCAGCGCGCTGGCGGGTCAGCAGCCCGGCGATGTCGCCCGCGTCCAGCGCGGCCCAGATCTGCGCGTAGGCGGCCCAGTCTTCCTTGAACACGGCCTGCGCCAGGCTGCGCGGGGCGCTGATTTGCGCCGCGTCTGTCAGCGCCGGGCTTGCGGGCAAATCCCCGGTGCCGCTGATCCAGAAGGAGTTGACCGGCAGCTGGCGCTTGACTTCCCGCGCATCGTTGAACGGGTGGGTGTAGAGCAGCATCTGGATTTCGTTTTGCAGCCGCCGCAGCGGGCGCGCCTGCAGACCTTCGGGCAGCCAGGCATCGACGTTGCGCGCCAGCACCCGGTCGAGCGCGGCGGTGGGCTGGCCGCGAAACAGTTCGCCCTCGGCCAGCCAGCGCTGCGGCCCGAGCGCGGGCAGGTAATGCAGCGTGATGCCGTCGGTTTCAAAGTAGGGTTGCATGACGGCGAGCAGGGCGCGGGATTCGTCCTCCTGCAGCGCCAGCGCTGCCGGGTCGCTCAGCGTGGCGTGCATATGGCCCATTGCCCAGTGGCAGGGCGTGATCCAGGCCCAGGCTTTGTCGGCGTTGACGGCACTACCCGCATTACCCGCATTACCCGCGCTGGCGGACAAATGCTGCGCCGCCTCCTGCGCCGCCCAGGGCGTCAAGCCGTCGGGCGCGCCGGGGCGGCTCAAGCCCAGCGCCTGCGCCAAGGCGCGCTCGTGCGGCGGCGAGAGCGATTCGGCTTCTTGTGTGTCGGTGTGAATCAGCGCCATGCCTTGCAGCAGCGCGCTCAGGTGGCGCTGGCTGCCCGGCGGCAGCGCCTGCACGGTGGGCAGCCAGGCTTCGGCGCTGCAGGCGGCAAAAGGCAGGATCAGGTGGCGGGGCGCGGCGGGCGAAAGGGAAGAAGGGGCAAGGGCGGGCATGGCCTGTATTGTCCGGCCAGTCCGGGATGCCACAATCCCAGCCTATGCAAACCCCTTACGAGCTGATTTTGGGCTGGCGCTACACCCGCGCTGGCCGCGCCACCCGGCGCAATGGTTTTATTTCCTTTATTTCCGGCGTGTCCATGCTGGGCATTGCGCTGGGCGTAGCCGCGCTCATCATCGTGCTCAGTGTGATGAACGGTTTTCAAAAAGAAGTGCGCGACCGCATGCTGGGCGTGATCTCGCACATCGAGGTGTTCGCGCCCGGTGGCGGCGCGCTGCTGGACCCGCAAAAGACGATGGCCGAAATCAAGGCCAATCCGAGCGTCGTCGGCGCGGCCACTTTCATTTCCGCGCAGGCGCTGCTGGCGCGTGGCGAGGACATGAAGGGCGCGCTGGTGCGCGGCATTGACCCGGCGCTCGAAGGCCAGGTGACGGACTTGGGCGTGGCGCTGGCCAAGACCGCTTTCCCCAAGCTCATTAGCGGCGAATTCGGCGTGGTGCTGGGCGGCGAACTGGCGCGCGCCATGGGCGTGATCGAGGGCGACAGCGTGACGCTGATTGCACCCAGTGGCCAGGTCACGCCAGCGGGCATCGTGCCGCGCCTGAAAAAGATGACGGTGGTCGGCACCTTTGACTCGGGCCATTACGAGTACGACTCGACGCTGGTGATGATGCACCAGGACGACGCGGCGCGCATCTTCCGGCTCGAAGGGCCGACCGGCATCCGCATCAAGCTCAAGGATTTGCACCAGGCGCGGCAGGTGGCGCTGGAACTGTCGAAAACCCTGAGCGGCGATTTGCTGATCCGCGACTGGACGCGGCAAAATAAAACCTGGTTTTCCGCC
This sequence comes from Burkholderiales bacterium, assembly GCA_038249155.1. Lineage (GTDB taxonomy): Bacteria > Pseudomonadota > Gammaproteobacteria > Burkholderiales > Burkholderiaceae_C > Polaromonas. Next base: position 43,765 of record JBBRWN010000010.1, read on the forward strand.
GTCGAGCTGGAAAAACGCATGATGTTTATCATCCTGACGCTGATCGTCGCGGTGGCGGCGTTCAACCTGGTGAGCACGCTGGTGATGACGGTGACGGACAAGCGCGCCGACATTGCCATCCTGCGCACGCTGGGCGCGAGCCCGAAAAGCATCATGGGCGTGTTCATGGTGCAGGGCGCAATGGTCGGCGTGATTGGCACTTTTTCGGGGCTGCTGCTGGGGCTGGGCGTGGCGTTCAATATCGACAAGATCGTGCCGGCGCTGGAGCGCTTGTTGAACGCCAGCTTTTTGCCCAAGGACATTTACCTCATCAGCCGCATGCCCAGCGAGCCGCAGTACGGCGACATCATGCCGATTGTGGTGATTTCGCTGGTGCTGTCTTTTCTGGCAACCATTTATCCGAGCTGGCGCGCCAGCCGCGTGAACCCGGCCGAGGCCTTGCGTTATGAATAACAACAACCTGACTTTTCCAGCGTCCGCGAGTGGTGCTTCAACATCTTCGCTTCAGGATGAAATCGTGCTGCGCGCCACCGGCCTGACCAAGCGCTTCACCGAAGGGCGGCTCGATGTGACGGTGCTGCAGGGCGTGGATCTGCAGGTGCATCGCGGCGAAACGCTGGCCATCGTCGGCACCTCGGGCTCGGGCAAAAGCACGCTGCTGCATTTGATGGGCGGGCTGGACGCGCCGACCAGCGGCCAGGTCGAATTGAAGGGCGAAGACCTGTCCAGTCTGTCGCCGGCCCGGCAGGGGCAGTTGCGCAACCAGCATCTGGGTTTTATCTATCAGTTTCACCACCTGCTGCCGGAGTTCAGCGCGCTGGACAATGTGGCCATGCCGCTGTGGATTCGGCGCCTGCCGCGCGAGGAATGCGCCCGGATCGCCACCAGCATGCTGGCCGCTGTCGGATTGAAAGACCGGATTCATCACCGCCCGGCCGAATTGTCCGGCGGCGAGCGCCAGCGCGTGGCGATTGCCAGAGCCCTGGTGACGCAGCCCGCCTGCGTGCTGGCCGACGAGCCCACCGGCAACCTGGACCGTGCCACGGCAGACGGGGTGTTTCAATTGATGCTCAAACTGGCCCGCGAACACGGCACGGCGTTTGTGATGGTGACGCACGACGAGACGCTGGCGGCGCGCTGCGGGCGCCAGCTGCGGCTGGTGCAGGGGCGGCTGAGCCAGCCTTGAAATTCAAACAGGCATAAAAAAAGACAGGCAAAGCCTGTCTTTTTTGGTAACGCAAAGAGCGATTACTTGGCAGCAGCAGGTGCGGTCACTTCAGCAGCTTTTGGCTCGGCAGCGACTTTTGCTTTTGCCTTGGCTTTTGCTTTTGCCTTGACTTTTTTGTGCTTTTTGTGAACTGCCTTGGTGGTGGCAACTGGCGTTACTTTGGTGGTGGTGGTCGTGGTGGTCGTGGTGGCAGCTGGGGCTGCAGCCTTGACTTCGCTCTTGGCAGCGGCAGGAGCCGATGCGGCAGCAGCAGGAGCTTGTGCGAAAGCGCCGACGGAAACAAACAGACCAGCGATCAGGGTAGCGAGCAACTTGTTCATAAAAAACCTTTTGGTTAAATTAATTGATGCAATGATTTCACTGCATACCCGCTACTAACGGAGGGGCTGGAAAGCCGTTGACGATAGTTACATTTTGTTGCAACATGCGCGTGAGCACCAGGCGCTGCTCCTGTGTTTCAGCCGGGCACGGCGGGCGCGTCAAGCATAATCACCGGCCCGCGCCAGCTTGGGCGCTGGCAGAACCAGGCCACAAGCCCTACCGCATGACCGATCACTACACCACCCTTGGGCTGAGCAGCGCCGCGACGCTGGCTGATATTAAAAAAGCCTTTCGCCAGCAAGCGTCCTTCTGGCATCCTGATAAAAATCCGGCGCCGGACGCGCCAGCGCGCTTTCGGGCGGTGCAGCAGGCTTATGAAGTGCTCGCCGACGCCGACAAGCGCCAGGCCTACGACGATAACCGCCGCCGCAACCTGCTCGACAGCCCACTGCAAACGGCCCAGGACATCTGGGGCCACTACTTCCGGCAACTGCTCTGAGCCCGTGCGGCCCGCCACCCACCACGACATAAAAAGACTGCTTCCATGATGATTTCCCCTTTTTTCCTGAACCTGCGCTCGGCCTACCGCTCTGAAATTGACGATCTGCTCTCCGACTCCGACGGGCGCGACGTGCTGCGCCAGCGGCTGGCGGCCAAGCGCAAGGAAATCGATTTTTTGCTGCAGATGATGGAGCTCAGCCCCGAAATGGTGGCGGTGATCTTTCACCAGGGCCTGAAATTCAAAGAGCCGGCCCTGATGGACGACCTGCTCAGCCACGAGGGCGACGAACTGCCCGACTGGAGCGCGCTGGCCGAAGGCATTGAACTGGCGCCCTGGGCGCACGCGCTGGTGCAGACCATTTTGCAAGCGCCTGCGGGCCAGTGGTTTATGGCCGTGGCCGCCGGTCTGCAGTACATGGCGGGCAAGCCGGACTCGGCGTTTTACGGACTCGGCGGCAGCGACGCCGACGAGGACGAAGACAGCGACGATGCTGAAGACGAAGGCCAGGACGATTTCAACGACCACGAAAGCGACGAAGTGCGCGGCAACGCCAGAGACCGCGACGAGGCTGGCGCCAGCTGGCTCGAAGGCCAGGGCTTTGAGCACAAAGACTGAGCGCCAGACGCCCGGCCCGATTCCCCGCCAGACAACCGAACCCAGCGAGCACCCGCCCTTATGAACCATTTAGCCCTGATTGCAAAAACCCAGACCCTGATTGCCGCTGGCGACATCGTCGGCGCCGAGTCCGCGCTGGTCGAACTGGCCGACGCCGAGGGCGACAGCGCGCTGATGGTGGTGCTGGATCTGCTGCCCGCCAAAGACATCCTGGCCGTCATCCGCGAGTACGACAACTCCAAGGAGTCGGTGGTGAATCTGCTGGTCACGCCCGAGCAGTTCGCCCGCGCCGTGGTGATTGAAAAGCAGTACAAAGACCTGACCCGCACGCACCTGCGCGGCATGATGAATTCGATCATCTTCCGCGAAGATGCCGATCCGCTGGAATTCCTCAACGCCATCGGCGATTTAGAGGGCGGCAGCGAAGCGCTGGCCGACTACTTCACCGAAAAATGGGACCGCATCGAGGCCTTTGCCTTCAACGCCAGCTTTGACGCGATGAAGGACACCGGCGAGCTGATTTCCCGGGCCGATTTGCAGGCCAGAGCCTACGAGCGCCCGCAGGTCGAGCAGGGTGACATTGCCGACCGCGACTGGATGGAAATGGCCTGGTTGCTGCGCTATGAAATCCCGGATCTGTTCATTGAAATGCTGACAGTGCTGCGCGCCAAGGCCCGCGCCCACGATCTGGGCCTGGGGCTGGAAGCGTCCGATGACGAGGACTTCGACGAGGACGATGGCAAGGTCGAAACCGGTCAGACCGACCGGGGCAAGGCCACGCCAGCGGCCCGCGACTCCGACGAAGAATCGGCCATTTGACGCCCGCCCCGCCCGGACTGATTCCTTTATTCATCATGCCCATGAACGCCTTTGCCTTCGCTTCGCCCGCCGCCGTTTCGCTGTACGACGCGCGGCCCTTTTTTGAAAAAGCGCTGCAGTTCGGCGTGCAAAACGGCCTGATCGGGCGCGACAAGCTGGACGCCATCTGCGCCGACGCGCCCAAGGGCATGGTGCAGATTGCGCGCTATTTCGGCAACGAGTTCCTGCGCCCGGACATTGAAAAAGCCCGCGAGCGCATCGTCAATCTGGTCAGCCTGTATTTGCAAAGCCTCAGCGGCGGCGACCTGCGGCTGGCGGCCGAGTCGCTGCGCGACAACTCCTTTTTGTCGCGCTCCAAGGGCGGCTCGGATTTGCTGAAAGCGTTGCTGGCGCTGCCCGACAGCACGCTGTTTCACGAGGACTTGAGCAGCGTCGCCGAGGCCGCTGGCCCGGTCAAGGGGCTGGCCGAGTGGTCGCTGAAGAGCTTTGCCGATTACCAGGCGGAACTGGCCCGGCGCCTGCCGCTGCAGCAGGAAAAAGACGCCGCCATCTGGCTCGCCGCCCAGCTCGGCCTGGACGCGGACGAGCTCGAAGAGGCGCACACCCACGCCGAAGCGGTGATTCGCACGGCGCTGCTGGCGCTGTCGGCCAAGCGCACCGAATGGCCAGACTGGCCGGGCTTTGAAAAAATGGTGACGACGCTGCGCAAAAACCACCGCGCCGCCAAAACCCGCGCTGGCGCGCCCGCCGACGCCAAAGCGTCCGCCTTTGCCATCGTCATTCCCCGCAGCCTGCCGGATGACTTGAAAGCGGTGGTTGAAACGATGGCGCAATCGGTGCAGGCTGATTTGCCGCAGATCCTCGACGGCGCCCTGTCGGTGCGGGCGCTGTTTGCCGCCGACAACGAGCACCACCATCCGCCGCTGCTGGGGCGCTATTTCTGGCGCGACGATATGGCCAGCGAGCTGCACCACCACGAGCGCGCTGTCTCCAAAGCCTGGGACCAGGCGACAGGCGGCAACTGCGACGACGGCTCGCTCTTGACGCTGTTTGTCTGCGTGGCCAGCGGCGCGGCGCCCAAAACCCTCTTGACCGAAAAAGCCGCCGCCGCGCTGGTGCGCAAGCTGCAAAAACCGGGCGCCAAGGCCAGTTTCAAGCCCGAGCTGGCGCGCCAGTACATTCTGGCGCACGCCCCGGCCCAGCACCAGGAGGGCTACCTGCACCTGTGGGCCGACTTTGCCGAAGAAGCCCAGCCGGTGCTGCAAAGCGATTCGAGCTACGCGCTGTCCGACGCGCTGGCGCTGCTGCGGCGTGAATGCCATGTGCTGAAGGCCTGAGCCGGGCGCTCAAGCCGGGCTAATTCCTGACAAGACGCTTTCTGTTGTGAGTGTTATGCTGCACTGCAACAAATCATTGCGCGCCGACATGCGTGTCTGATAGAAGGAATCTCCGCCCTTCACGGCGGGGAGGATGTCAAAGGAGTGCCTTGTGCTTTTTGGAAAACGTCGCCCCCAGTGCATCAACCTCGCCCTGCAGGGCGGCGGCGCCCACGGCGCTTTCACCTGGGGCGTGCTCGACGCCCTGCTCGAAGACGGGCGCATGGAGTTCGAGGGCGTCAGCGGCACCAGCGCGGGCGCGATGAATGCGGTGATTCTGGCCCAGGGTTTGATGAGTGGCGGGCGCGACGGTGCCCGCGCTGCGCTGGATAAATTCTGGAGCCAAGTCGCCGACAGCCTGCCGTTTGAAGTCGCCGTGCCGTCGCTCGACGGCCAGAGCGTCAGCCTGCTGCCCGCGCTGAAAATGATGCTGCACTGGGCGCATTATTTTTCGCCCGAGCAACTCAACCCGTTCGATCTGAATCCGCTGCGCGACATGCTGCTGGCCCAGGTTGATTTTGAGCGCCTGCGCAGCGACAGCCCGGTCAAGCTCTTCATTGCCGCGACGAATGCCAACTCGGGCAAGGTGCGGCTATTCAACACGTCCGAAGTCAGCGCCGACGCCATTTTGGCCTCGGCTTGTCTGCCGACGATGGCCAGGCCGGTTGAGATCGACGGCGAGCCTTATTGGGATGGCGGCTACTCGGCCAATCCGGCCGTCTATCCGCTGGTGTACGAGTGCAGCAGCAGCGACATCCTGATGGTGCTGCTGACGCCGCTGAAGTACCAGGACACGCCCAATAGCGCCCAGGAGATCAAGGACCGGGTGCTGGAGCTGGCCTTCAACTCCACCTTTCTGCGCGAAATGCGCATGTTTGCCCACGCCCGCGCCTATGCCAGCGAGTCGCTGTTTGCGCTGGGCCGCCTGGAGCGGCGCCTGGCCCGCGTCAATTTCCATGTGATCGACGCCGAGGCGCAGATACACCAGCTGAAAACCGAAACCAAGCTGGCGGCGAACATGAAGTTTTTTGACATGCTGAAAAATCTGGGCCGGGAGCGGGGCAAATTGTGGCTGCAATCTCACTACGGCCAGATCGGCCAGTGCTCGACGGTGGACCTGGAGGCGCTGTTTTATTGAGCGTGTGTTGCATGGCTGTCGGAGCTTGGTCGCGCCGTTACCATCGGGCGCATGTTTTTTTGAAGGAAGTGCATGCCGCCACTCGAACCCAGCCCGCCCGCTTTTGCCAACCCGCTGGCCAGATACTTTGCCGCGACCCGGCCCGCGTTTCTCAGCGTCACGCTGGCGGGCGCCTTGATTGGCCTGGGCAGCGCCAGCGCCGACGGGCTGAAAATTGACACGCTCAAAGCCTTGCTGACGGTGCTGTTCGCCCTCGTCGCCCATGCCGGGGCCAATGTGGTCAACGACTATTACGATGCGCTCAACGGCTCGGATGCGGGCAACCAGCAGCGGCTGTTTCCGTTTACCGGCGGCAGCCGTTTTATCCAGAACGGCGTGCTGAGCCTGCGCGAAACCCGCTTGTTTGGCTACGGCCTGCTGGCCGCCGTGATTCCGGCCGGGCTGTGGCTGACGGCGCATTCGGCCCCCGGCCTGATCTGGATTGGCCTGGCCGGTTTGATGATTGGCTGGGCTTATTCGGCGCCGCCGCTGCAACTGATGGCGCGCGGCATTGGCGAGGCGGCGATTATTGGCGGCTGGCTGCTGGTGGTGCTGGGCACCGACTTTGTCCAGCGCGGCGTGCTGGCCGCCTTGCCGCTGGTGGCGGGCTTGCCGTTTGCGCTGCTGGTGGCGGCGATTTTGTACCTGAACCAGTTTCCCGACGCGCAGGCGGACGCGGCGGTGGGCAAACGCACGCTGGTCGTGCGGCTGGGACCGCAGCGGGCGCGCTGGGGTTATTGGCTGCTGACGTGCGCGGCTTATTTGTGGCTCGCGCTGGCGCTGGTGGCGGGCGCTTTGCCGACTTGGTGCGCGCTGGGGTTGCTGCCTGCCGCGCCGTCTTTCATGGCTGCCCGGCAGTTACTCGTTCACGCAGGCGAGCCGAACCGGCTCACGCCTGCGATTCAGGCGACGATTGCAGCGGCCAATCTGAACGGCCTGCTGCTGGCGCTGGGGCTGGCGCTGGCGCGCTGGCTGTAAAGCCAGTCAACGCCACGGCAGCGAAACCCCTGCCAAAGCCGTGGCGCATCGACTGGCGCACCGGGTGCTTGCTGTGTGCCGTCACAAAATCCGGTTGAACCACAGCAGCGACAGGCTGGCCGACGCCAGCGCCAGCGCGGCGGCGATCAAGGCCAGCAGCGCGGAAATCTCGGTTTCTTTTTTCTCCACTGTCAGCCGGGCGCTGAGGGTTTCATAGACCTTTTTCAGGTCGCCCGCCGTGCCCGCATAAAAGTAGTCGGCCCGCGTCGTGCGGGCGATGTCCTTAAGCGCCTCTTCGTCGAGCCTGACGCGCATTGACCAGCCTTCAAAGCCTATGGTTTCGCCTTCCACCGTGCCGATGCCCACGGTATAGACGCGCACGCCGCGCTCGGCAGCCGCCCTGGCGGCGTCTATCGAGTCGATGCCGGTGGTGCGCTGGCCATCCGTCAGCAAGATGATGGCGCCCGAGGTGTAGGAGCCGGGCGCGGCGGGGCTGAAGTTTTTCGCCGTTTTCTTTTCTTCCTTGCGCTCTTTGAGCGGCTGGTCCAGGGAGACGCCGCTCTGGCCATCCGGGTCGTTTTGCAGGGCCGCCAGGTCAATGCCGGCTTGCGGTATCAGCTCGGCCAGCGATACCGCAATGCCGTTGCCAATGGCCGTGCCGTGCTGCAGCTGGAACTTGTCAATCGCCGCCGTCAGGTCGGGGCGGCTCAGCGTCGGCGGCTGCACCACGGCGGCGGTGCCTGCAAAAGCGACGACGCCGACGCGCACATGGCGCGGCAAATCGGCCAGAAAGGCCTTGGCGGCGTTTTGCGAGGCCACCAGCCGGTTCGGCTTGACATCGGTGGCGCGCATGCTGCCCGACACATCCATCGCCAAAATGATGGTTTCCTGCGCCGAGGGCAGTGTGACAGCGGAAAACGGGCGCGCACCGGCCACCAGCATGCTCGCCAGCGAGAGCAAAAACAGCAGCGGCGGAATATGCCGCCTAAGCTGCTGGCTGGCGCCCAGGGCTTCCTTGACGAGGGACAGGCTGGCGTAGCGCAGGGCGCGCTTTTTTTTGCGCCGCAGCAGCCAGACATAGGCGCCCACCAGCAGCGGAAGCGTCAGCAGCAGCCAGAGGAATTGGGGCCAGAGAAAGGTCATGACAGTGCCTTGGTCAGCGTGCGGCTGCGGCGCTGGCGCAGTTCGGTAAAGCGCACGAGGGTCTCGGCCAGATCGCTGTCGGTGGACAGCTCCAGCGCGTCCACCCCGGCGCGTCCCAGCGCCTGGCGCAGCTCGGCTTCGCGGCGGGCGGCCAGGCTGGCAAAGCGCCTGCGAAAACCGGCGTCATGCGTATCGACCAGCAGCTGCTCGCCGGTCTCCGCGTCGCGCAGCGGGATCAGGCCCAGGTCGGGCAGCTCGCGCTCCAGCGGATCGAGCAGGCGCACCGCGACCACTTCGTGGCGCTGGGCCAACTGGCCGAGCGGCTTTTCCCAGCCGGGCGCGCTGATGAAGTCCGACAGGACAAACACGGTGCAGCGCTGGCGCAGCAGCCGCCCGGCCGCTTCGAGCAGCTCGTGCAGCCGCGTCGGGCCGCTGCTGTGGGTCTCGCTGGCCGGGGGGCGCGACTGCAGGCGGTGCAGCAGGCGCAGTGCATGCAGGCGGCTGGCGCGGGCCGGAATCACCGCCTCCAGGCCCGCGCCGTAGAGCAGGGCGCCGACCCGGTTGCCGTGGCGCGTGAGCAGCCGGGTGAGCACGGCGACAAAATCAGCGGCCACCTGGCGCTTGCAGCGCTCGCCGGAGCCGACATCCATCGACGCGCTCAGGTCGAGCAAAAACCAGGCGCTCATCTCCCGGTCTTCGGTGAAGACGCGCACATGGGGCGCTTGCAGCCGGGCGGTGACGTTCCAGTCGATGTGGCGCACGTCGTCGTGGTACTGGTAGCCGCGCAGGTCCGCCAGGTCCAGGCCCGCGCCGCGCAGCAGCGTGCGGTAGTCGCCCAGCAGCAGCCCGTCAAGGCGGCGCAGCACCACCCATTCGAGCTGGCGCAGCCATTGCTCGGCGTGCTCAGGCGGCGAGTTTTTCATGGGCGAGCGGCTTGGCCGGCGTCGGAATTTTGGCGCTGATGCGGGCAATCAGCTGCTGCGCCGACAGCCCTTCGGACAGGGCTTCGTAGGACAGTATCAGCCGGTGGCGCAGCACATCGTGGACCAGGTCGCTCATGTCCTCGGGCAGCACGTAACTGCGCCCGCGCAGCAGGGCCAGCGCGCGCGCACCTTCGACCAGCGCGATGGTGGCGCGCGGGCTGGCGCCAAAGGTGATGAAGCGCGCCAGCTCCTTCATGCCGTGGCGCGCCGGGTCGCGCGTGCTTGACACCAGCCGCACCGCGTACTGCACCAGCGCCGGATCGACATAAATGCGCCGACACTCGGCCTGCAGTGCGGCCAGCTGCTCAGTGCTCGCCACGGCCGCCACCGCCACAGCCGCTCCGGTGACGCGCTGGACGATGACGAATTCTTCCGCCTCGCTCGGGTAATTCAGCTCGACCTTCATCATGAAGCGGTCCACCTGCGCTTCGGGCAGCGGGTAAGTGCCTTCGGTTTCAATCGGGTTTTGCGTGGCCATCACCAGAAACGGCGCAGGCACCTTGTGGCTGACCCCGGCAATCGTCACCTGGCGCTCCTGCATCACTTCGAGCAGCGCGCTTTGCACCTTGGCGGGCGCCCGGTTGATCTCGTCGGCCAGCAGCAAGTTGGTGAACACCGGCCCGAGCGCGGTGCTGAAGTCGCCGGTTTTCTGGTTGTAGATGCGCGTGCCGACCAGATCGGCGGGCACCAGGTCGGGCGTGAACTGGATGCGTTTAAAGTCGCCGCGCACCGTGCTGGCCAGGGTCTTGATGGTCAGCGTCTTGGCCAGGCCGGGAACGCCCTCGACCAGCAGGTGGCCCTGCGCCAGCATGGCAACCATCACGCGCTCCAGAAAGCGGTCCTGCCCGACGACCACGCGCTTGACCTCGTAGAGGATTTGCTCCATCAACTGCGCGGTGCTGGGGCTGGCGGCCGGAAGGGCGGCGGGAAACGGGGCGGGGTGGAGCGCTTGCTGCATAAGTGGGCTTTCAAAAAGGCGACAGGCCAGCGGCGGAAGCGGCGTTTTCAACCGGCACGGCAAAGCCGATGCCGATAAAGGTGCGCTGCTCGCTGGGGTTGTAAATCGCGGTGACGATGCCGACCACCTCGCCGTCCATCGTGACCAGCGGGCCGCCGGAGTTGCCGGGATTTGCGGCGGCGTCGAACTGGATCAGGTTGCGCATTGGCGGCTCGTCCTCGGACGAGCGAAAGGTGCGCCTGACCCCGGAGATGACGCCCGCCGAGGCCGATGGGCCGATGCCAAACGGGTAGCCCACGGCCATCACCTGGTCGCCCGGCCTCAAGCCGGTGGTCGAGCGCAGGGTGGCGGCTTGCAGGTCGTCGGGAATGGCGCTGGCCTGCAGCACGGCCAGGTCGTTTTTCGCCTGCACATTGATGACCGAGGCGCTGGACTCGCTGCCGTCGGCAAAGGTAATTTTGATGGTCGCGGCGCCCTGCACCACATGCAGGTTGGTCAGGATCACGCCCTTGTCCATGATGACCACGCCGGTGCCCACGCTGCGCTCGGCGCTGTCGCTGCCGTCTTTTGCGCGCCGGGTTTTGGTCTGGCCGACCACCCGCACCACGGACGGGCGTATCGCCGCGTAGGCTCTGGCCACCGGCGAGGGCAGGCTCGATGTCGCCAGGGTTTTGAGTACCGCCGCGTTGATGTCCTTTTGCGTCAGCGGCCGGGGGGCGGGGCGCAGCGAGGCTAACAGGCTCAGCACCAGCAGCAAGGCCAGCAGGGCGGCGGCAGAGCCTGAAAAATAAGCCGATTGGCCCTTCAAGCGTTGCAGGAAGCGCGCCAGGAAAGGCACCACCACATGCCGCGCAGGCTCCGCGCTGGGGAGACTGGCATCGCCCACGGCCTGCGCGTCGCCGGGCGCGCGGCGGGGCGGGCGGCTGGCGCTGCTGTAAAGGGGCGGCTTTCGCATCAGTTCACCTCTGGAGTCAATCTAAAACTGCCATCTGGAATAGGCACCGTAGCATGATTTTTTCGGGCTGAATGTCATCTTTTGGCGCTGGCTGCAGCGTCTGTAACAGATATTTTTTGGTTTTTTTGGGCCGCGTCTGGCGGCTGGGCGCAGGCCGGTGACGGCCCGACAAACCGTTACCTCGTTGCGCATTGCGCGCTGACCCAAAAGTGCGCGCCGGGCCGCTCTTGCTGCGCAGCATAGTGCGCTGCCAGCCGCCTTTCGGGGGCGCCGATTTGTGTGTCACCATGCGGGACAAAGCGCCCGCCCCTGAACTTTTTTATGACCTTCTGGATAGACACCCATTGCCACCTCGACGCCGCCGAGTTTGCGCCCGATGTGGCCTCCGTGCGCGCGCGCGCTGCGGCGCTGCAGGTTCGCCACTGCGTGCTGCCCGCCGTGGCGGTGGGCAATTTCGCGGCGGTGCGCCAGCTGGCGCACGATTTTGGCGACAGCTACGCGCTGGGCATCCACCCTTTGTGCGTGCCGCAGGCGCAGGAGGCCCACTTGCAGGCGCTGGACGCCGAACTGGCCCGCCGCAGCGCCGACCCGCGCCTGGTCGCGGTGGGCGAAATCGGGCTGGATTATTTCGTGCCCGCGCTCAACGAAAGCCCCATGCGCGAGCGCCAGGAATATTTCTACCGCGAGCAGCTTAAGCTGGCACTCAAACACGGCTTGCCGGTGATGCTGCATGTGCGGCGCTCGGCGGACAAGCTGCTGAAATATTTGCGTGAACTGGCGCCCGCAGGCGGCTGGCGCGGCACGGCGCACGCCTTCAACGGCAGCGAGCAGCAGGCCGGCGAATTCATCAAGCTGGGTTTCAAACTCGGCTTTGGCGGCACCGTGACCTATGAAGCGTCCCGGCAGATTCGCCGCCTGGCCGCCACGCTGCCGCTGGAGTCCCTGGTGCTGGAAACCGACGCGCCCGACATCGCGCCGCACTGGCTGTACGTCACGGTCGCCCAGCGCGCAGCGGGCCAGCCGCAGGGGCGCAACGAGCCCGGCGAGCTGCCGCGCATCGCTGGCGTGCTGGCCGGGCTGCGCGGCATCTCGCCCGAGGCGCTGGCCGCTGCCACCACTGAAAATGCCTTGCAGGCTTTTCCCCGGCTGCGGGCGCTGTTTTTGCACAACAAGGAGTGATTCAAGGCCATGAGCGATTTACCGACGATTCCGGCGGCCGAAGCCGTCTTCAAGGCCTGGTCCCTGAAGCGCGCCAGCGAGCGCAAGGGCGCCCTGTCGCCGCGCTCGCTGGCGTCTTACCATTCGCTGTGGGGCGGCTGGACTGAGTACTTGCTGGCCCATCCGGGGCTGGACTGGCAGCAGGCGCGCTCGGTCGATGTGCGCGCTTATCTGGAGTCGCTCAGTCCGCGCGCCCAGTTGCGCGGCCTGCTGCATGTCAGCACCGTCACCCAGCGCCGTTATTTCCGGGTGCTGAAGAAAATTTACGATTTTGCGCTGGCGCAGGACTGGGTTCAGGCCAACCCGGTTGATTTGAATGCCTCGGTGTCGCCGACGGAGCAGATGGACTCGCTGGTGTTTCACGCGCTGGACTGGGACGCGCTGCTGCAGGCGGTGGCGCCGCCGCTGGACCCGCCGCCGTCCGGCCAGCCCTGGCTGGAGGTGCGCGACCAGGCGATTTTGCGGCTGATGATGCAGGCGTCCCTGACGGTGGCCGAGCTGGCTGGGCTGGACCTGGGCGATGTGCATCACCCCCGGCTGGCCTGGGGCAAGGGCATGGAAGAATTGTGGCCAGCGCAGGCGCCGGAAGACGGCGCTGCGCCGCCAGCGGTGTCGCTGGAACTGAGCGGCGCCCGGGCGGCGCAAAAGCGGCGCATTGAGCTGGCGCCCGAGGCGGGCGGCGCCGTGCTGGCCTGGCTGACGCTGCGCGCTACGCTGCCCCTGCCGCAGGGCGCCGACAGCCCGCTGTTTGTGTCGCGCAAAAAAGCCGGGCGGCTGACGCCGCGCGCGCTGTTTCACCTAGCCAACCGCCATGTCAGCGCCGCGCTGGGGCCGCGCTACCCGGACACTGTTCTGGCCCACGCCGGGCCAATGACGCTGCGCAATTCCTGCATCGTGCGCTGGCTCGATGCGGGCCTGCCGGACGAGGAGATTTTGTTGCGCGCTGGCCTGCGCGAAACGCAGGCTTTGCTGCGTTTGCGCAAACATGTCCACGCCGAGAAAAAATAGCTGCCAAAATTGAGGACCATTATTCTATCCATATTTATTCAAAATAATGTGAGATATTGCATGGAATAGTTGAATTGATAAGTCGTTTTAAGGCGTACAAGCGTAAAATAAACAATTACCAAGACAAAAAATAGACACAGGCCACGCTGGTCCGGTGTTGATATTAAAAGGACGGATCAATTGCGTACTGAAATGTTTCAACAGGCGCTCGGGGAACTCAACGGCTCAACGGCCGATATCGAGGCCTCGGCGCTGATTTCCACCGACGGTCTGATGATCGCTTCGGCGCTTCCGCACGGCATGGATGAGGACCGCATTGGCGCCATGTCCGCCGCCCTGCTGGCGCTGGGTGATCGCACCGCCCGCGAACTGGCGCGCGGTGGCCTGAGCCGGGTCTTGATCCAGGGCGAGCGCGGCTACGTCATCATGAGCTCGGCCGGCCCCGAAGCCGTGCTGACGGTGCTGGCCAAGCCCAACGCCAAGCTGGGACTGATTTTTCTGGACATCAAGAGAGCGGCAGAGACGCTCTCCAAACTGGTTTAAAAAAGGAATCGCATGGGACTCCCCGATATGACCAGCCCGTCGCCGCAGGCGCGCGAGGTCCGGCTGCGCTATACCGACGCCAGCGCGCGCACCGTGTACTGCACCGAGGTTGAAGTGCCCTTCCCGGAGGGTCGCCTGATCGTCTCGCGCACCGACCTGCAGGGCCTCATCACTCATGCCAATGAAGCCTTCGTTGAGATGAGCGGCTACGAGCGCGAGGCGCTGATCGGCGCGCCGCAGCACATCCTGCGCCACCCCGACATGCCCCGGGCGGCCTTCAAGGACCTGTGGGAGACCGTGATGCGCGGCGAGAAGTGGCACGGTTATGTCAAGAACCTGCGCAAGGATGGCAGCTATTACTGGGTTTATGCCAGCGTCGTGCCCAATGTGCGCGGCGGCAGCATCACCGGTTACACCTCGGTGCGCCGCAAGCCCTCACGCGTGCGCGTGGCCGAGACGGTAGCGCTCTACGAACAGTGGATCAAGCAGGAAGCCGCCCCGTCATGACCCTCAATTTTCTGATCGCCCCCGATTTTTCCCCGGAGCGTTTTGCCGGCTGGCACATGCTCAACACGGCGCTGCAAAAGCGCTCGGGCATGCAACTGCACCTGCTCACGCCCACGAGCGCGGCCGAGCAGGCTGATCTTCTGGCCCAGGACAAGGCCGACATCGTTTACGCCAACCCCTTTGACGCCGCCCACATGGTGCGCACGCTGGGCTACGTGCCGTTTGCCCGGCCGGCCCACCGCTCCGATGAAATGGTGATTGCCTGCGCCGCCGCCTCGCCGGTGCAAAAGGTCGAAGACTTGAAACCCGGCTGCCGCATCGCCGTGACCGACAACCAGGACATCAAGCTGATCGGCCAGCGCCTGCTGGAGCCCGCCGACATCGGCCCGGCCGACATCCAGTGGGTGATCGTGGACAGCTACCAGGCAGCGGCCCGCATGGCGATCAAGCAGGAGGTCGATGCGGCTTTTTTCCTGGCCGACTCGTTTGCGTCGCTGTCGCGCATGACGCGCAGCCAGATTCGCCCGCTGGTCGAAAGCGCCATTCACGACATCAGCCATGTCGTGCTGGCCCATCCGCGCGTGGCGGCCCAGCTGAGCGCGCTCAGTGCCGCCCTGCTAGCGCTGCAGACCGACGAAGCGGGCCAGGCGGTGCTCGATGCGCTGGGCATGTCCGACGGCTTTGAAGCCATCACCCAGGAAGACGCGGAGTTCATGATTGATTTGATGGACGCCCTGCTCGACTGAGCCATGAGCGGCGTTTCTCTTTTGGCGCGCCGCGATGTGCGGCGCCACAGCCGCGCACTGGCCCGGCGCCAGGGCGATGTCGGCGTGCATCTGGCGCGCATTCACGCCTCGCTGCAGCTCGATGGCGTCGAGCCGGTGCAGGGCGCGCTGGCCGATATGTTTGGCAGTTTCGGCCAGGATGGCGCCGCGCTCAAGGCTGCTGCGCTGCAACTGGCTGCGCCGCGCCTGGGCGAGCGGCTGGCGCGCCGCTTTGAGCTCTGGGTGGCGGGGCAGGCGCTGCCGCGCATCACGGCGCTGGCGACCCGCTGGAGCTTGATCGTCAGCGCCTCGGCCGACACCCCGACGCGCTCGCGGCGCTGCGGCGCTGACGACTCGCGCCGCCTCGCCGCCCAGTTCGTCGCCGCTTTTGAGGCGCAGCAGGAGGGCGCGCAGGCGCAGTTCCTGCACCACTGCCTGACCTGCCAGGACCGGCTGGCCTTCATGATCGCGCGACGCGAGATTCTGAAACGGCAGGACCACCTGCCCGGCGGATGGCTCGATGTGCAGAATGAGTTACAAGCGGAAGGAGGCTTGGTGTGAAGATGAATATTTCTCTGGTGGGGTTGTCGGTGCGCGAAGATGCGGCGCTGACGATTTTTATCGGTATGGGCCTCAAGGGCTCGACTTGCAAGACGGTGGCGTACCGGCCGGGTCTGGCATTGCCGCCAGCGGACCTCTACGTGATTGATCTGGCGGGCGTGGGGCTGGCCCAATGGTCGGTCAAAGCCGAAGCCGATCTGCTCACGCTGCTCGGGGGAAGTGATGCGCTGCTGCTCAATTTCCCGAACAACCAATCCTGGATCAGCAAGGGGCAGGGCAGCGGTCGGCAGATGCTCGCCTGCCTGAGCAAGCCTTACAGCAGCGAAAACATGCGCGTCGCGCTGGCGCGTTTCGGTGCGGGTGGCGTGGCGTCGGCGGCCGTCGGGCTTTCTTCGATTGCCGCTGCTGCCCCGGCTGTGGACTTTGTGTCAACCCTGGCTTTTGCCCCAGTTGTTAGCGCTGCGCCCGCTGCGGCGGTGAGGGTGGCTGTGGCCCGGCCTGCGACTGCCGCCGTGCCACCGCTGCCGCTGCGCCACAGCCTGCAGGCGCTGCGCAGCCTGTTTCCTGAACTGGCGCAGCACCTGCTGCTGGCCATGCTGCTGGACATGGTGGCTACGGAGCAGCCGCAGGAGCTGCGCCTGACGCTGCATCACTCCATCGTCGTGCATCCGGCCCAGGGCTGGGTGTCGCACAACGCGGCGCCGGGCATGCTCGAGCGCTTTGCCAAGGACAGCAGTGCCGCGACCATGATGAGTGTGCGCGCACTCGACTGTGGCCAGGCGCTGCTGCGCGCCGGGCTGCTGGGTTCGCCCCGCGTGGATATGGACACCTTTTTATGGCTGCTGGCCGAATCCTCCATCGGCCCGCAGACGCCGCCGGTGCAGCGCGATGCCGAGCTCAAGCTCTCCAGCATGCCCGGTTTCACCCGCATTCCCGGCGTGGACAACTTGTTTTTGCAGCTGGCCGCGATCTGCGTGCGGCTGCCGCAAACCCTGTCGAGCCTGCGGGCGGTGTTTCCCCAGCACGACCCCAGCTTGATTGCCCGCTTCATGCTGCTGGCAACGGCCTCGGGCCTGGGCGAGCTCAGCCTGGTGACGGCAAGCCAGGCCTTGAAGCCGCTTGCCAGCGCCGCATCCCCGTCCAGCACCCGAGTGTCTAGCGGCTTTTTCCGGGCCATGTTTCAGAAACTTTTTTAAACGCCATGAGCATCCAATACAAGATTGTCTTTGCCGGCCCGGTCGGCGCAGGAAAAACCAGGGCGATCCGCTCGCTGTCCGATATCGACGTGGTCAGCACCGAAGCCGACGCCTCCGATGAGGTTCGCAAGATCAAGCGCACCACGACGGTGGCGATGGACTACGGCGTGATGCGGCTGGGCAACGGCGATCAGGTCCGGCTCTACGGCGCGCCAGGACAAAAGCGCTTTGATTTCATGTGGGAAATACTGACCGAGAACGCGCTCGGACTGGTGCTGCTCATCAAGGCAACCGTGGCTGATCCGGTGGCCGAGCTGCGCGAGTACTTGCAAGCCTTTCGCCCGCTGATTGAGCGCACGGCGGTCGTCGTCGGTGTCACGCACACCGATCAGTGCCATGTTGCGGTGCGCCATTTGCTGATTGAAGAAATGCAGCGCCAGGGCATCCCCGCCTGCGTGATGGACGCCGACGCCAGAAGCCGCCCCGATGTGGCGATGCTGGTCAAGACCCTGCTGTTTAGCATTGACCCGTTTGCCGGCTCTGCCGGGCCGGTCGCTGGCCCTGTGATGGCGGGATCCGCTATATGAGCGGGTGGACCCCGGCGGCCGAAGGCGCCCCGGCCTGGCTGGCGCTGACGCCAGCGGGCGCCCTGCACGCATTTGTCCAGCGCCAGCCCGACGAGCCTGCCCGCGCCCTGCAAGCCCTGCTCGGCAGCACCGAAACACCGACCCAGGCCGCCTGGCTGGCCGCCGTGCCCGGCGCCCCGGCGCTGCTGGCGCAGGCGCTGGCCAATGGCTGGATCGAGTCCTTGCCCCGGCGCATTGAAGGGCCGGAGGTGCGGCTCGATGATTTTGTCCAGCATGTGATTGCCTCCCTGTCCGGCGAGCGCCGCGCCGTGCTGGCCTCGGAAAGCGGTTTTTGCCTCGGGCGCGCTGGCGTGGCGCAGGACGAGGCCGATGTGCTCAGCGCCGCCGCTGCCGATTACTCGGACTTTGCGCTGCGCCAGGCGCGGCGCGGCTGGACTGGCGCGCAGGGCTACGCAGCTTTCCACACCGACGCGGAAATGCTGCTGCCCGCCGTCTCCTTTGTCCCGCTGTGGGTCCAGGGTGTGGGCTACTGGCTGATCCTGTGCGGCGAGCCGCTGCTGAACAACCCGGCGCTGGTCGAGCTGCTCTGGGGCATCCAGGAGGCGGGCAGCCGCTTCCAGAAGTCGGCCCCCTGAGCGCGGGGCGCTTGCGGCGAAAATGCCCGGTCTGCCTGCGGGCTCACCAAAAAAAATCAGGAATTTACGCCATGTCGAAAAAAGACAGCCCCACGCCCCGCACTGACCTGCCCGAAGTCAATTTTTCCGACTACGGCGATGTGCGCTTTCTGCACCTGGGCACCGAGTGGGTGCAGGGCTCGATGCTGCGCGACGCGCCCTACGACATCGAACTCGAATATGTCCAGCGCATGATGGCCGGGCTGCTGTTCATCGACGCCGAATCCGTCGCCAAAAAGCACGCGATGCAACTCGGCCTGGGCTCGGCAGCGCTGACCAAGTTCTGCTACAAAAAGCTGCGCATGAAAACCAGCGCCATCGAGATCAACCCGCAGGTCGTCACCGCCTGCCGCCTGTGGTTCAAGCTGCCGCGCGACGATTTGCGGCTCAAGGTCATCGAGGCCGATGCCGGGCAGGAGATTCAAAAGCCCGCACACCAGGGCACGGTCGATCTGCTGCATGTCGATTTATACGACCACGAGGCCGCCGCGCCGGTGCTTGACGACGAGGACTTTTACGCCCACTGCCGCGACCTGCTGACCGAGGACGGTGTCATGACGGTGAACCTCTTTGGCCGCGATTCGAGCTACGAGCAGTCGCTCATCAAGATGGCTGAAGCCTTTGGCCCGGAATGCATCTGGGCCTTTCGCCCGACCCGCGAGGGCAACACCGTGGTGCTGGCCCAGCGCGAGCCGAGCCGCCCGGAGCGCGCCGAGCTGCTGGCGCGTGCGGGCGTGATCGAGTCGCGCTGGGATCTGCCGGCCAAAAAGTGGCTGCGGCTTTTCAAGCCTGCGCTCTGAGGCTGGCTTTCCCGCGCGGGACTATGGGGTAAAGTGGCCGCCATGAGCGCCATCCTTCCCCCTTCATCGCCCCTGAAATCCGCCGCCAGTCGGCCTGTCGGCCCGCTGGACTGGCGCAAGCTGCTCGAATGGCTCAGCGCAGACGGCGTCATCAGCGCGCTGGAGGCGCAGCGCACATTGGCGCGCTGCGCGCAGGTGCAGAGCGCCCAGGCGCCGCTGCTGCGCCTGGCCAGCATGGGCATGACGCGGGTGGCCGACGCCAAGCCGCTGGACATCGAAATCCTCACCCAGTGGCTGGCCGGGCGCTCCGGCCTGCCGTATTTGCGCATTGACCCGCTGAAGGTGGATGTGGGCAAAGTCGCCGACAGCATGACCAGCATTTATGCCGAGCGGCACAAGATACTGCCGGTCCAGGTCACGCTGCATGAGCTGGTGATTGCCACCTCCGAGCCGTTTGTCAGCGACTGGGTGCCCGAGATTGAGCGCCAGTCCAGGCGCAGCGTGCGCCTGGTGCTGGCCAATCCGCAGGACATCGCCAAGTTCACGGCCGAGTTTTTTGCGCTGGCCAAGTCGGTCAAGGCCGCCGTCAAATCGGCCAGCAGCGCGGGGACGGCCAGCTTTGAGCAACTGGTTGAACTCAACAAGAGCAGCAAGCAGTTAGATGCCAACGACCAGGGCGTGGTGCAGGTGGTTGATTGGCTCTGGCAGTACGCCTTTGACCAGCGCGCCAGCGACATCCACCTGGAGCCCCGGCGCGACCAGGGCGTGATCCGTTTCCGCATTGACGGCGTGCTGCACCCGGTGCATCAGCTGCCGATGGCGGTGCATACCGCCATGACAGCGCGCATCAAGCTGCTCGGGCGCATGGATGTGGTCGAAAAGCGCCGCCCGCAAGACGGGCGCATCAAGACGCGCAACCCGCGCGGCGACGAGGTCGAAATGCGCCTGGCCACGCTGCCCACGGCCTTTGGCGAAAAAATGGTGATGCGGATTTTTGACCCCGACACCACGGTGAAAAATCTCGACGCACTGGGCTTTTCGGCGCATGACGCGGCGCGCTGGGAGGCGCTGGTGAAAAAGCCCCACGGCATCGTGCTGGTCACCGGCCCGACCGGCTCGGGCAAGACCACCACGCTGTACTCGACCCTCAAGCGCCTGGCCACCGAAGAGGTCAATGTCAACACGATTGAAGACCCGATTGAAATGATCGAAGCCGCCTTTAACCAGACGCAGGTGCAGCCGCAGCTCGATTTCGGTTTCACCGAAGGGCTGCGCGCCCTGATGCGCCAGGACCCGGACATCATCATGGTGGGCGAAATCCGCGACCTGCAGACGGCGGAAATGGCGGTGCAGGCGGCGCTGACCGGCCACTTGGTGTTCAGCACGCTGCACACCAACGACGCGCCAGCGGCGATTTCGCGCCTCATGGAGCTGGGCGTGCCGCCTTACCTGATCAACGCTACTTTGGTCGGCGTGCTGGCCCAGCGGCTGGTGCGCACGCTGTGCGTCCAGTGCCGCGAGCCCGATGAGGCCGCGCCGCGCGAGACGCTGGCCGAGCTGGTCAAGCCCTGGCAGCTCAGCGGCGGCTACCAGCCCTACAAGCCGGTGGGCTGCGTCGATTGCCGCATGACCGGCTTTCGCGGCCGCATGGGGCTGTACGAGCTGCTGACGATGAGCGAAGCGCTGAAGGAGAAAATCTCCAAGGAGCCGAACATGGACGCGCTGCGCCGCCAGGCGATCAAGGAGGGCATGCGCCCGCTGCGCCTGGCCGGGGCGCTGAAGGTGGCCGAAGGCCTGACGACCATCGATGAAGTTCTGGCCACGACGCCGCCTATGGCCTGAACAGGAGACAAGCCTTGCCACTCAAGAACCAAAAAGACTTTTTTTCCGGCCTGATGTTCATGGTGATGGGCGTGGTGTTTGCCACCGGGGCCGCCAGTTACCCGATTGGCGAGGCGAGTCACATGGGGCCGGGTTATTTTCCGCTGTGCCTGGGCATGGTGCTGGCGCTGCTGGGCGCCCTCATCACTTTCAAGTCGCTGGTGCTGGAGTCCGTCGGCGGCGACAAGATCGGCCCCTGGGCCTGGCGGCCGCTGTTTTTCATCATTGCGGCCAATCTGGTTTTTGGCGTGCTGCTCGGCGGCCTGCCTTCCATTGGCCTGCCCTCGATGGGGCTGATCGCCGCCATTTACGCGCTGACTTTCATCGCCAGCATGGCCCAGCCGGGCTGGACCTTCAAGGCCACCTTCCTCCTGGCCAGCGTGCTGGCCCTGGGCAGCTGGATCACCTTTGTCCTGCTGCTCAAACAGCAGTTGACGGTGTGGCCCGCCGTCACCGGCGGCTGAGGAGGCTTCTTGATGGACTTGCTGGAACATCTGTCGCTCGGCTTTGGCGTCGCCTTGACGCCGCTCAACCTGCTGTATTGCCTGATCGGCTGCGCGCTGGGCACCTTGATCGGCGTGCTGCCCGGCATCGGGCCGGTGGCGACGATGGCCATGCTGCTGCCCGCCACCTACGCGCTGCCGCCGGAGTCTGCGCTCATCATGCTGGCCGGGATTTACTACGGCGCCCAGTACGGCGGCTCAACTACCGCCATTTTGGTGAACCTGCCGGGCGAAGCGTCCTCGGTGGTCACCTGCATTGACGGCTACCAGATGGCGAGAAACGGCCGCGCTGGCCCGGCGCTGGCCGCTGCCGGACTCGGTTCGTTTTTTGCCGGCTGCGTCGGCACCTTGATGCTGGCCGCTTTTGCCACGCCGCTGGCCCGGCTGGCCTTCGAGTTCAGCCCGGCCGACTATTTTTCGCTGATGCTGCTCGGCTTGACAGGCGCGGTGGTGCTGGCTTCGGGCTCGCTGCTCAAGGCGATTGCGATGGTCGTGCTGGGCCTGCTGCTCGGCCTGGTCGGCACCGATGTGAACTCCGGTGTGGTGCGCTTTAATGTGTTTGACATTCCCGAACTGATAGACGGCATCGGTTTTATCGCCATTGCGATGGGCGTGTTTGGCTACGCCGAGATCATCAAGAACCTGGCCCAGCCCGAGCATGCGCGCGAAGTTTTCACCGCCAACGTCAGCGGCCTGGTGCCGACTAAAAAAGACTTGCGCGACATGACGCCCGCCGTGCTGCGCGGGACTTTTCTGGGTGCTTTTCTGGGCGTGCTGCCCGGCGGCGGCGCCTTGCTGGCCTCGTTTGCCGCTTATGCGCTGGAAAAGAAAATCCGCCCCAAGCCGGGTGAAATCGCCTTCGGCCAGGGCAATATTCGCGGCGTCGCCTCGCCCGAGTCGGCGAACAATGCGGGCGCGCAGACCTCCTTCATTCCGCTGCTGACGCTGGGCATTCCGCCCAACGCCGTGATGGCGCTGATGGTGGGCGCGATGACGATTCACGGCATCCAGCCCGGCCCGCAGGTGATGAGCAGCAACCCGGCGCTGTTCTGGGGGCTGGTGGCCTCGATGTGGATGGGCAACGTGATGCTGGTGATTTTGAACCTGCCGCTGATCGGTATCTGGATCAAGCTCCTGAGCGTGCCCTACCGCTACCTGTTTCCGGCGATTGTGCTGTTTTGCGCGATTGGCGTGTTTTCCGCGAGCAACAGCAGCTTTGACATCTGGATGGTCGGGCTGTTTGGCGTGATCGGCTATGTCTTCGTCAAGCTTGGCTGCGAGCCTGCGCCGCTGCTGCTCGGTTTCATCCTCGGCCCGATGATGGAGGAACACCTGCGCCGCGCGCTGCTGCTCTCGCGCGGTGACTGGAGCGTGTTTGTGACGCGCCCGATTTCGGCCAGCCTGCTGGCGGCGGCGGCGCTGATGCTGGCGCTGGTGCTGCTGCCCGTCATCCGCCAGCGGCGCGAGGAAGCGTTTGTCGAAGAATGACTGGGCGGGCAGGACGGGTCCTCTTCAATGGCGCTGGCGCGCTGGCCGTGTCAAACTCGCCGTGATGAATCCGGCCTCAACAAACCCTCCGCCCGCCCCGAAAAGCCGCACTTACGGCCTGCTGCTGGCCACCTTCGGCGCCATTGCCTTCAGCGGCAAGGCCATCATCGTCAAGCTCGCTTACCGGCACGGCGTCGATGCGATCACGCTCATCATGTACCGCATGCTGTTTGCGCTGCCGATTTTTGCCCTCATGGCCTGGTGGGCCAGCCGGGGCAAGCCGCCGCTGACGCGCCGCGACTGGCTGGGCGTGGCCGGACTCGGCCTGACGGGCTACTACCTGGCGAGCTTTCTGGACTTTGCCGGACTGGCGCATATCAGCGCCTCGCTGGAGCGGCTGATTCTCTACTTGAACCCGACGCTGGTGATGCTGCTCGGGCTGGTGCTGTACCAGCGCCGCGTGCTGGCGCGCCAGCTCGTCGGCATGGCCGTCAGCTACGTCGGCGTGGTGCTGGTGTTCGGCCACGAAATCACGCGGCAGGGCAGCGATGCCGCGCTCGGCGCGCTGCTGGTGTTTCTGAGCGCCATCAGCTACGCGATTTATTTGGTCTATAGCGGCGAGATGGTCAAGCGCCTGGGCTCGCTGCGGCTGGTCGGGTTGGCCACCACGGTGGCTTGCCTGCTGTGCCTGTTGCAGTTCGTGCTGCTCAAGCCGATGAGCGCAGCGGCGGTCGCGCCCGAGGTGCTGTGGCTGTCGCTTTTGAATGCGACTTTATGCACCGCCGTGCCGGTACTGATGGTGATGATGGCGATTGAACGCGTCGGCGCCAGCGTCACCGCCCAGACCGGCATGGTCGGGCCGATGTCCACCATCCTGATGGGCGTGGTGATTCTGGGCGAGCCTTTTACGGCTTGGGTCGTGGCGGGGACGGTGCTGGTGATGGCCGGGATTTTTGTCTTTACCCAGGCCGGGCGGCAGGTCAAAACTTCAAGCGGCGCATGATGCTGAATTACCTCGATTTTGACTACAGCGAAGACGCCGAAGGCGTCGGCACTTTTGAAGCCGTGGCCTGCGTCTGGCCCGAGCAGGTCGGCGCCGTGCAGCGCGAAATCGCGCAGGTGCTGGACTGGGCTTACACAACCTTTGGCGGCCAGCGCGGCCCGGTGGAGGAGGGCGGTGACTGGGATTACGACCTGCACGGCCAGCAGGAATTCACCGCCCCCGAGACGATTGCCTACAACGCGGCCACGCGCCGCTTCACCGTGCAGCCTGGCCCGCCGGGCAAGCCGCGCCACACCGTGACCTTGACGCTGAGCGGAACGGAGGAATTTTGCACCGTCTTGCGCCAGCGTTTTGCGCTGGCGTGATTCCAGTGCCGTTGCCCGGTGCCGTTGCCCGGTGCCGACGGACGGCCGGGTCGGTTCAGCGCCGCGCCGACACCACAATCCCGCCCACAATCAGCCCAAACGCCAGCGCGTGGTAAAGATGCGGCAGCTCGCCCAGAAACGCCGCTGACAGCAGCGCCGCAAACAGCGGTGTCAGGTTCGAGAAAAAGCCGGCAATCGCCGGGCCGACGCGCTGCACGCCTATGCCCCAGCAGCGGTAGGCTAGCACCGCCGGTCCCACGGCAATGTAGAGCAGGGCGGCGGCCAGCGGCCAGCCCCAGGCCATCTGCGCGTCCGTCAGCGCCCATTCGGCGCCCGCAAACAGCCCGGACCAGCCCAGGCCAAAGGCAATCTGCGCCGTCAAAAAAGCCGCCCAGTCGCTGCGAATCTCGGCGGCCTTGCCCGGCTGCGTCAGCAGCCAGCTGTAAAACGCCCAGGCCAGCGTGGCCAGCAGCACGTACAGATCGCCCGGCACCAGCCGTACCTCGACCAGCAGCGCCCACTGCCCGCGCGCCAGCACCACCAGCACGCCCGCCATCGACAGCAGCGCGCCCGCCACCTGCTGGTGCGACACCCGCTGGCCAAAAAACAGCCCGCCCGTCAGCAGCATCCACACCGGCATGCTCGACGCCACCAGGGTGACATTGAGCGGCGTGGAGGTTTTTAGCGCCAGGTATTGCAGCGAGTTGTAGCTCCCTATGCCGAGCAGGCCGAGCAGCGCAAAGTGCTTCCACTGGGGCCACATGGCGCTGCCGGGCCGCAGCACCCGCCAGGCCAGCGGCAGCAAGATGACAAACGCCAGCGCCCAGCGCAGCAGGTTCAGCGTCATCGGCGGCACCAACTCGTGGACGAGGCGGCCGACCACCGCATTGCCGGCCCAGAGCAAAGGGGCAAGCGTCAGTAAAAAAGCGGTGGTGGGGCTCAAGCGGTGATTCATCCGCCTGACTGTATCAAGTGCTGCTGGCGCGGCTTGGCCCGACGGCAGCGCCCGGCCCGGATTCATGGCACGATGGCGGCCCGCCTTCCGACACGCTACTCAAACCCCGGCGCTCCAGCGCCCATCCAGGAAATCTCCATGACTCTGACGACCTCCAAAGCCGTGCGCATCGAGCAGCACGGCGGCCCCGAAGTAATGACGCTGGTCGATGTCCAGGTTGGCGAGCCCGGCCCTGGCGAAATTCGCATCCGGCACAAGGCGATTGGCCTCAATTTCATCGACGTGTACCAGCGCAGCGGCCTGTACCCGATGACCATGCCGCTGCAGCTGGGCATGGAAGCGGCAGGCATCGTCGAAGCCGTCGGCGCGGGCGTCGTTCATTTGCAGCCGGGCGACCGCGCCGCCTACGCCAGCCAGCCGCCGGGCAGCTACTGTGAAGCGCGCGTCATGCCCGCCAAGTGCGTGTGCAAACTGCCCGACGCCATTTCCTTTGAAACCGGCGCGGCCATGATGCTCAAGGGGCTGACCGCGCACTACCTGCTGCGCCGCACGCTGCCCCAAGGCGGCTTGCAGGCGGGGGACTTTGTGCTGTTCCATGCGGCGGCGGGCGGCGTCGGCTTGATTGCCTGCCAGTGGGCCAAAGCGCTCGGCCTGCAGCTGATCGGCACGGCGGGTTCGGATGAAAAATGCGCGCTGGCCAAGGCCAACGGCGCGGCCTTCGTCATCAACTACGCGAGCGAAGATTTTGTCGCCCGCGTCAAGGAAATCACTGGCGGGCAGGGCGTCAAAGTGGTCTATGACTCGGTCGGCAAGGACACCTTCGAGCGCTCGCTCGACTGCCTGCGCCCGTTCGGCCTGATGGCCAGTTTTGGCAATGCTTCCGGCCCGGTCGCGCCGCTGGCGCCCGGCATTCTGGCCGCGAAAGGCTCGCTGTACCTGACGCGCCAGACGCTATTTAGTCACATCACCAGCCGCGAAGCCACCCAGGAGATGGCCGACGAGCTGTTTGCGCTGGTCGCCAGCGGCCAGATCGTGATCCATATCGACCAGCGCTTTGCTCTGGCCGACGTCGCCGACGCGCACCGCGCGCTGGAGGCGCGCAAGACCACGGGCTGCAGCATTTTGACGCTGGTCTAAACCCGCAGCAGCGCGCCAGCGCAAGGGGAAAAACCGTCATATTCCAGGCGTTAATCGCCCGCATAATGGCGTGTTAAAAAATGTTTCCAAGGATTTTTATGCAAAATCTCGACGCCTTTTCCCCGCGAATGGTTTCCCGTCTTGCCGGGCTTGCGTTGCTGCTGCTGGCCTCGGGCGCCCAGGCCCAGAGCTGCCCCCAGCGCGGCGAGCTTGACGAGCTGTATTGCGACGCCAACCAGGACTTGCTGGCCGACCGGCCCAAAGTGACTGTGAACCCGGCCCGGATTGTGCTGGCCATCTCGGGCGTCGAAGATGCCAACACGGCCAAGCGCACCTACGGGCCGCTGGTCAGCTACCTCGGCACCTGCCTGAAAAAAGAGGTGGAAATGTTTCCCCCGGTGCGCGAAGGCGCCGTGCTCGAAGCCCAGCGCGCCGGCACGGTTCACATCGGCCACTACGCGACGGGCGGGATGCTGTACGCGGTGAATTTTGCTGGCGCCATTCCTTTTGCGGGCAAGGGCGACAGCAAAGTCGGCCACGCCGACAGCTACACCCTCAAGCTGCTGGTGCGCGCCGACTCGCCCGCCAAAAAAGTGCTGGATCTGAAAGGCAAGAGGGTCGCGCACACCAGCGCGGCGTCTAATTCGGGCAATCTGGCGCCGCGCGCGCTGTTTCCCGAGCAGGGCTTGAGACCCGATGTGGATTACAAGGTGGAGTTTTCGGGCGGCCACGACCTGTCGCTGACGGGCGTGAAGCTGGGCCTGTATGACGCCGCCGCCGTGGCCTCGGACGTGATGGACCGGATGATCGCCAAGGGCGACATCAAGGCCAGCGATTTCCGCGTGCTGTACGAAAGCGACAGTTTTCCGACCGACGCTTTTTCGATGTCCAGCAACCTGGAGCCTGCCCTGCAGGCCAAAATCAGCAAATGCTTTGCCGACTTTAAATTTCCGGAAAGCATGAGCCGCGCGCTCGATGGCAACAACCAGTTTTTCCCGCTCGACTACCGCAAGGACTGGGGCGTGGTGCGTTTCATGGCCAAGGTATCGGGTAATCCGCCGACCAAAGAGAGTTACCAGAAGCTCTTGATGAGCAAGTAAGGCGGGCTTTGCGCAGGCCTTGGCGCCCGCAAGCAAGCTCTGTGCGCAGGCGCTGTGCATCTGTAAGAAAGGTTGGCGGGGCGCTGCGCTGCCGGGAACATTCCGGCGAGGCGGCTTGGGCAGGCCTGTAAAGAGCCCTTACGCTTTAAAAACAGGCGCTTTGATCTTGAAACACTCTCCTGAAACCTGGGGCTCGGGCTGCCGTCAAATGGAGGCCGGGTCGGCGGGAATTCAAACTTCTGGCAAACCCGGACCTGTTGTCTGGCTTTGAAAGGAGATAGATCATGAACATCAAATGGATGGCCCCGCTGGTTTCAGCGCTTGGCTTTGTGCTGCTCGCTGGCGTGGCGGGTCAGGCCGTAGCGCAGGAGCAAGACCCTTCTGCACCCAAAACACGCGCCGAGGTTCAGGCTGAGTTGCTGGAGGCCCAGCGCACCGGCAACATCGTGTCGTGGAGCGATTCGGGCCTGATGCTCAACGAGCTGTACCCGCAAAATTACCCGCCCAAGCCCGCAGGCCAGGGCTTGAGCCGCGAGCAGGTGATGGCCGAGCTGCTCGAAGCCCAGCGCACTGGCAACATCGTATCGTGGGGCGATTCGGGCCGGATGCTCAACGAGCTGTATCCTGACCGTTATCCGGCTGGGCAGCGCTAGCTCTTTAAGGAAGCGCGCCGCATCCGCAGCAGCTCGTCCAGGATCAGGCAGGCGGCGCCGACGGTGATGGCGCTGTCGGCAATGTTGAAGGCCGGGAAATGCCAGCCGGCGTAGTGGAAATCGAGGAAATCGACCACATAGCCGTGCCGGATACGGTCAATCACATTGCCTAGAGCGCCGCTCAGGATGCAGGCTAGCGCAAACGAAAACAGCTTTTGCCCGGCATGCGCGCGCAGCAGCCAGACGATAAACAGCGCCGCCGCCACGCCAACGCCGGTGAAAAACCAGCGCTGCCAGCCCGACTCCGATGCCAGAAAAGAAAACGCCGCCCCCAGGTTGTGCGCCCGCACGATGTTGAAAAAGCCAGTCATGTAAGTGCTGTCGCCAAGGCGGTAAGCGTCCAGAATCAGCGACTTGGTGAACTGGTCGGCGACGAAGAGCGCCAGCGCCAGCGCCAGCCAGGGCAGCATGCGCAAAGTCGCCGAGGCTTGGACCGACACCGGCTGGGAAGTCTGCGCCATTATGCGAATTTCCGTTCTTCGCCCGCGCCATGCAGGTTGCTGGTGCAGCGCCCGCAAATCGTCGGATGCGCCGGGTCGGCGCCCACGTCGTCGCGGTAATGCCAGCAGCGCTCGCACTTGGCGGCGGCGCTGGCTTTGACGCTGGCTTGCAGCGCCTCGCCTTCGCCCAGTTCCAGCACCGAGGTGATGAAGACAAACTTCAAATCATCGCCCAGGCTGGCCAGCAGCGCGTGATCTTCGGTATTCACTTGCAGCGCCACATTGGCTTGCAGCGACGAGCCGACCTGGCCTTCAGCGCGCAGGGCTTCGATGTCTTTGTTGACCGCATCGCGGATCTCGCGGATGCGGCTCCACTTGGCCAGCAGCGCCGCGTCGGGCGTGCCCAGATCGGCGTAGGTTTCCATGAAAATGGACTCGGATGCGCCAAAAACCTTCCACGCCTCTTCGGCGGTAAAGCTCAAAAATGGCGCCATCCAGCGCAGCATCGCGTGGGTGATCTGGTGTAGCGCGGTTTGCGCGCTGCGCCGGGCCAGCGACTTGGGGCCGGTGGTGTAGAGCCGGTCTTTCAACACGTCGAGGTAAAACGCGCCCAGGTCTTCGCTGCAATAAATCTGCAGTTTCGACACGACGGGGTGGAATTCATATTTTTCGTAATGGGCCAGGATGTCGGCTTGCAGCTCGGCGGCGCGGCTCAGCGCGTAGCGGTCGATTTCCAGCATCTGGTCTGGCGGCACGGCGTCGGTGGCCGGGTCGAAATCGCTGACGTTGGCCAGCAAAAAGCGCAGCGTGTTGCGGATGCGGCGGTAGGCGTCCACGACGCGGGCGAGGATTTTGTCGTCGATGCCGAGGTCGCCCGAGTAGTCGGTCGAGGCGCACCACAGGCGGATGATTTCCGCGCCCATCTTGCCGCTGATTTCCTGCGGCGCGACGACGTTGCCTTCGCTCTTGCTCATCTTGCGGCCCTTGCCATCGACCGTGAAACCGTGCGTCAACAGGCCTTTGTACGGCGCGTGGTCGTACATCGCGCAGGCGGTCAGCAGCGACGAGTGAAACCAGCCCCGGTGCTGGTCGTGGCCTTCGAGGTACAGGTCGGCGGGCCAGCTGGACTGCGCGGCGTGGCTGTGGCGCAGCACATGGTCGTGCGTGGTGCCGGAGTCAAACCACACGTCCAGGATGTCGTTGACCTTGGTGTAATGCTCGGCATCTTGAGCGCCCAGAATGTCGGCGGCGCTGACCTTGCTCCACGCTTCGACGCCGCTTTGTTCGACCATGCTGGCGGCCTGGTCCATGATTTCCATGGTGCGCGGGTGCAATTCGCCCGTGGCGGTGTGGATGAAAAACGGCAGCGGCACGCCCCAGTTGCGCTGGCGCGAGATGCACCAGTCGGGCCGCCCGGCAATCATGGATTGCAGGCGCAGCTTGCCGTTTTCCGGGTAAAAGCGGGTTTCTTCAATCGCGGCCAAGGCCAGCTGGCGCAGCGTTTTTTCCGCCTTGTCGCTGGCGAAAACGCCCTGCGTGCCCGGCGTTTCGGCGTCCATGCGGATGAACCACTGGGCCGCCGCCCGGTAGATCACCGGCGTCTTGTGGCGCCAGCAGTGCGGGTAGCTGTGCGTGATGGTTTCGCTGGCGAACAGACGCTGGTTGTCACGCAGCGTGTCGATGATTTGCGGGCAGGCTTTCCAGATGTTCAGCCCGCCAAACAGCGGCAGCTCATCGACATAGCGGCCATTGCCCTGCACCGGGTTCAGGATGTCGTCGTAGGCGATGCCGTTGGCCACGCAGGAGTTAAAGTCTTCCACGCCGTAAGCGGGCGCGCAATGCACGATACCGGTGCCGTCGTCGGCGGTGGCGTAGTCGGCCAGAAATACCGGGCTGAGTCGGCGGTAGCTGTAGCTGCCAGTTTTGGCGCCTGTGTCGCTTGCGCTGGCTTCGCTGCTCGCGTCGCCCTTGTCGCTTGGATCGTTCACGTTGCTCACGTCATGCAGCGGGTGCATGAAGTTCAGCAGCGCCAGGTTTTTGCCGGGCGCGGTGGCCAGCACGCTGCCGGTGAGGCCAAAGCGCGCCAGGCATTTTTCCACCAGCACGGCGGCCAGCAGCAGGATGCCGCGCTCGGTATCGACGAGGGCGTAGTCCAGTTGCGGGTTCAGGTTCAGCGCCAGGTTGGCGGGAATCGTCCACGCGGTGGTGGTCCAGATGACGGCGAAAGCGTCTTTCTCCAGGCTCTGCAGGCCAAAAGCGGCGGCGAGCTTGTCCGGCTCGGCGCATTTAAAACCGACATCGAGGGTTTGCGATTTTTTGTCGGCGTATTCGATTTCAAACTCGGCCAGCGACGAGCCGCAATCAAAACACCAATAAACTGGCTTCAAGCCGCGATAGACAAAGCCGCGCTCCATGATGCGTTTGAGGGCGCGGATTTCGTTGGCTTCGTTGCCGAAGTCCATCGTCTTGTACGGGTTGTCCCATTCGGCAAGCACGCCCAGGCGTTTGAAGTCGGCCATCTGGCCGGCGATTTGCTCCGTCGCAAAGGCGCGGCTTTTGGCCTGCACCTCGTCGCGTGACAGGCTGCGGCCGTGCAGTTTTTCAATCGCATTTTCAATCGGCAGGCCGTGGCAGTCCCAGCCGGGCACATAGACGGCATCTAACCCCTTGAGCTGGCGCGCCTTGACGATCATGTCTTTGAGGATTTTGTTGACGGCGTGGCCGATGTGGATGTTGCCGTTCGCGTAGGGCGGGCCGTCGTGCAGCACAAAGCGCGGCTTGCCCAGGCGCACGTCGCGCAGCTTTTTGTAAAGCCCTTTGTCTTCCCACTCCTTGACCCAGCCCGCTTCGCGCTTGGGCAGGTCGCCGCGCATCGGAAACGGGGTGTCGGGCAGGTTCAGGGTGCTGCGGTAATCGGTTTTTTGGTCGGACATAAGGGTGCTTTTTGAAAGGCGCTTTAGGGGGAGTGCGGCCTGAACGGGCAGGCTGCAGAAAAACAGGCGGGAGGAGTCGTAAAGAGAACGGCGGCGGTCGCTGGCGGGTTTGGCCCGAAGCGGGCGCAGGCCACGCAAATGGCGAGATCGTTTAAATTCGGTCGCGCGTCGTCTGGCGGCTGGTCTGGGTGTGCAGAGCGGCGGGTGCAACGCTGGCAGCCTGGGCAAAAAAGGCGCGGGCATCCAGGCAGTCTTGGGCAATGCCTGTTGTCAGGCGGTCCAGACTGTCGTATTTGAGTTCTTCGTGCAGTTTGTGTAGCAGTTCCACGCGGATGATCTTACCGTATGCGCCTTCGGCGCCGAGGCTCTCAAGCCAGTCCAGGCAGTGGGTTTCGAGCAGCACGCGCCCGCCGTTGACATCGTTCGGGTCCAGCGACGGGCGAATGCCCAGGTTGGCCACGCCGGGCAGCGGTTTTTCACCCAGACCATGCACCAGCACCGCAAAGATGCCGCTGGCCGCCGGTTTCCAGTGGGCAAAGCGCAAATTCAGGGTTCTGAAACCCAGCTCGCGCCCCAGTTTGCGGCCATGCACGACATGGCCCGAGATGCTGTAGGGCCGGCCCAGGAGCGTGGCCACCCGGTCCATCTCGCCCCGGCCCAGCGCTTCGCGCACGGCCGAGCTGGAAACCCGTGTTCCTTGCGTGCTGAGCGGCGCCT
Organism: Burkholderiales bacterium; assembly: GCA_038249155.1. Classification (GTDB taxonomy): domain Bacteria; phylum Pseudomonadota; class Gammaproteobacteria; order Burkholderiales; family Burkholderiaceae_C; genus Polaromonas. The sequence continues at coordinate 75,913 of JBBRWN010000010.1, forward strand.
GGCCCGCTGGCCGTGCATGGGACGGCGAGATTTCATCAAAAACCAGCTCCGGTTTGAAGCCTCCCCCTTCAGGGGAATAGAATTCATTTTTTGGGGGGGTAACCTCTTCCAAATTCGCCTCGCAAGGGGCGTGGATTGAAACGTAACTGTTCATGCGCGCCACATCAAAGCCCAGGCGCTCGCCGGCCGCGTCCAGCATCGCGTAGTCGCCAGCGCGCTGGGCGCCAAAGCGGAAATCATCGCCGACCAGCACATAGCGTGCGCCCAGGCCGCGCACCAGCACTTCTTGAATAAAAGCCTCGGGCGGCTGCGCGGCCAGCTGCGCGTTAAACGGCAGGATCACGCACTGGTCGATGCCGCAGTTCTCCAGCTCGGTCAGCTTGTCGCGCAGCGTGGCGATGCGGGCCGGGGCCAACTCGGGCTTGCGCGCCACGGCGGCGAAGTAGTCGCGCGGGTGCGGCTCAAAGCTGATGACACAACTGGGCACGCCCCGGTGCCTGGCCTCGTTTTTCAGCAGCGCCAGCATGGCCTGATGGCCGCGATGCACCCCGTCAAAGTTGCCGATGGTCAGCGCGCACTGCGGCGCCAGCTCGGGGTGATGGTAGCCACGGAAAATTTTCATGGGCCTCATTATCGTTTTTATAGCGGCAAGACCGAATTGGCCCGGCCAGATGGCTGCAGACGCCGCTGAGGCATTTTTCATGCCGGGTTTTACATTTCCCTGTATATTGGGCCGGTTGCCCGTCCGGCACCCGGTTTCCATTTTGAATGGAGGTTTGTTTTGAAGGTTCTCAAACTCTCAGCGCAGGGCTTGCCGCAAGCCTGGATCAGCCTTGAGCTGGCCGTGCTGCATTACGCGGCCGAGGAGGTGCGCTGGGAAATTGGCGCGCGCATTGCCACCTTTCACGGCGGCCACAATGCGCTGACCGGTGAGCAGTCCATCATCCACATCAACAGCATCATCGGCACCCGGGGCGTGCCCAGCATCAACCCGTTTGAGCTCAAACCGGGGCTGACCAACAGCAAATTATTCGTGCGTGACCGCAATGTCTGCGCCTACTGCGGCGGGCATTTCCACGAAGAAAGCCTGACCCGCGAGCACATCATTCCGCAGGCGCAAAAAGGCGCCGACAGCTGGATGAACGTGGTCACCGCCTGCCGCGCCTGCAACCACCGCAAAAGCAACCGCACGCCCGAGCACGCGCACATGCCGCTGCTCTACGCGCCTTACGTGCCCAGCCTGTGGGAAGACTTCATTTTGCGCAACCGCCGCATCCTGGCCGACCAGATGGAGTTTTTGATGGCGCATGTGCCGCGCTCGTCACGGCTGGCGGTTTGATCCGCTGCTGTCCTGCGCTGCGGCGGGTCTTGCGGTCGGTCTATGGTCCAATAAGGGTTTCCCCTTAAGTTTTCTGTCATGATCGTTAGAGACCGACCTTCCGGCATCCGGCTGTTTTTCCTGGTGCGCGGCTCCATCTTGCCCCGGATCCGGATGACGCTGCTGGTCAACGTCCTCAGCGCGCTGCTGGTGACGGTTGCACACGGTTATTTTTTCACCCTGAAAATTACCCTGACGACTATTCCGTTCACGCTGATCGGTTTGCCGCTGGCGATTTTTCTGGGCTTTCGCAATTCGGCCGCTTATGACCGTTATTGGGAAGGGCGCAAGCTGTGGGGCGAACTGGTGCTGCGCTGCCGCTCGTTGTCGCGGCAATGTCAGAGCTTTGTCCATGCGGGCGCTGCACCCGAACAAACGCTGGAGATGACGGCCATGTACCAGCGCATGGCCTACCGTTCCATCGCCTTCGTGCATGGCCTGCGCTTGCAGCTGCGCGATTGCAGCGACTACAGCGAGCTGCAGCGCTGGGTGCCTGAGGCCGAATGGGCGGGCGTTCAAAAAGCCTCCTGCAAATCTGACGCCATCATGCTCAATATGGGTAAAGAGCTGGGGCAATGCGGGCGCAAGGGCTGGATTGATCCCTGCCTGAGCGCCAGCATTGACCTCACGCTGTCCGCGATGACCGCCGCCGCCGCATCCTGCGAGCGCATCAAGGGCACACCGATGCCGCTGTCTTACACGCTGCTGCTGCACCGAACGGCTTACCTGTACTGCTTTTTGCTGCCTTTTGGCCTGGTTGATACGATTGGCTTCATGACGCCTTTTGTGGTGGCTATCGTGGCCTACACCTTCTTCGGCCTGGACGCGCTGGGCGACGAGATCGAAGAGCCCTTTGGCCTCGAATCGAACGATTTGCCGCTGGACACGATGTGCCGCGCCATCGAGGTCAATCTGCTCGAATCAATCGGCGAGGCTCCGCTGCGGGCCAAGCTGGCGCCGGTCAACTACTGCCTGACCTGATTTGCTCAGGCGGGCGCCAGCCCCAGTTCTTTGAATACATGCGCCAGCTGGCTTTGCAACTGCGCGACCTGGCTTTCCAGCGTGTCAATGCGCTGCTGCAGGCGCTCGGCCTGGCCCAGGGAGATAGGCTCGGCTTCCAGGTTGCGCGGCTCGCTGCCTGAACTGGCCGCTTGAGACGGCAGCGCTAAGGCGTCGCCGCACAGCCGGTGTGCCCAGCGCTGCTCGCGCATGCCGGGGGCGCGGGCCAGTTGCACAACGGTGACGGCGCCGCTGTCCTCGCCGCGCGCCTTCAGCTCGTCCAGCGTGTCCTCGATGCTGGCGATGTCGGCAAACCTGTACCAGCGTTCGCTGTTGGTGCGCAGCTCGCCCGGCGTCTGCGGCCCGCGCAGCATCAACAGGCCCAGCAGCACCGCCTGCGGCTCGCTCACGCCGAAGCCGCGCTGAAAATTGTGCTCAAAGCGCGGCACGCGGCTGGAACTGGCCTCGAACACCAGGCTGACGGCTTTGAGGCTGTCCAGCGCCGCCTGCGCCTGCGCTTCGCCCAGCTCCATGACCGGGTCGCGGCTGGTCTTCTGGTTGCAGCCCAATACTAAGGTGTTGAGCGAGAGCGGATAGCTGTCCGGGACGGTGCGGGCTTTTTCCATCAGCGTGGCCAGCACGCGCGCTTCGGTGGGGGTAAGTGTTCTCATAGCGATAATCTTAGAACATGAAAAACATTGTCATCCTGATTTCCGGCGGCGGCTCGAACATGGCCGCCATTGCCCGGACTGCCCAAAAAGAGAACTGGCTAGATAAATTCGGCGTGCGCATCGCCGCCGTCATCAGCAACAAGCCCAATGCGGGCGGGCTGGCGCTGGCCAAAGATTTCGGCATCGCCACCGATGTGCTGGCGCACCAGTCGTTTGAATCGCGTGAAGCGTTTGATGCCGCGCTGCGAGCGCGTATTGACCTGCACGCGCCAGATTTGCTGGTGCTGGCGGGCTTTATGCGCATTTTGACGCCGGGTTTTGTCCAGCATTACGTGGGCCGCATCATCAACATTCACCCCTCGCTGCTGCCCGCTTTTGCCGGCCTGCACACGCACCAGCGCGCCATTGACATGGGCTGCAAGGTGGCGGGCGTGACCGTGCATCAGGTCACGGCGGAGCTGGACCACGGCCAGATTCTGGCCCAGGCCGTGGTGCCGGTGCTGCCCGGTGACACTGCCGATGCGCTCGCTGCCCGCGTGCTGACGCAGGAACACCTGATTTACCCGAGGGCGGTGCGCGCCTTCTTTGAGTCCGGCCCCCGCTGAACCGGCCACAATCAGCGCCATGACAACATCCAGCACTTCTCCCACGTTTTTGCCGCTGACGGGTTTTTACGAGCCCTCGGCCATCCAGCAGCTGCCCGACGGGCGTTTTTTAATTGCCGAAGATGAAAAAAAACACGCCTTCAGCTTGGTCACGCTGGGCGCGGGCGGCGTACACAAGCACACGCCGCTGAGTGCGGGCTGGTTTGACGGCGGCGATGATTTCTGGAACATGGACGACCTCGAAGGCCTGGCGCTGGACGGCCGGGGTTATTGTTACGCGGTCACTTCGCATTCACGCGATGAGGAGGGCCAGACGAAAAAGCCGCGCGAGCGCCTGGCCCGGTTCAAGATCGAGAAAAACCGCGTGGGCGCGCCGGTGGTGGTGGGCAGCTTGAGGCGCGCGCTGGTGGCCCGGCATCCGGTGCTGGCCGCTGCGGCCGAGGTGGCGCAGGTCAAGTCCGGCGGCGGGCTCAACATCGAGGCGCTGGAAATCACGCCTGACCAGCGCCTTTTGATTGGTTTTCGCAGCCCCTTGCAGGGCGCCAGCGCCTTGATTGCCAGCGTTGACAATGTGGCGGGGGTTTTTGAAGCGGGCGCGGTGCCGCAGGTCTCCAGCGTGCTGCACGCGCTGGACCTGGGCGGGCAGGGGATTCGCGGCATGGCCTATGTGGCGGCGCTGGGCGGCTATTTGCTGATCAGCGGCCCGGTCTCGCGCGAGAAGGCGGCGTTCGGGCTGTGGTTCTGGAGCGGGCAGCCGGGCGCCCCGGCGCGGCGCGTGACGGTTCCCGACCTGCAGGGGCTGGCGCATGCCGAAGGCGTGTGCCCGGCGGTGATGGACGGCAGGCAGAAAATCGTCATCGTCAGCGATGACGGCGACAGAAAACAGGGGCGCTATGCCAGTTTTTTGGTGCTGGAGCTGGCGCAGCTGCAGATTGCGCCCTGAAGCCTTACATCTTGGCCTGAAACACCAGCCCGGCGTGCTCGCGCAGCGCGTGGAATTTGATTTTCGGCCACTGCTGCTCGACGGCGCGCAGCGTGGCGCTGTGGTCCACCAGCAGCGTCGGCGCATCGACGGCGTCCAGCGCGACGCGGTGCGCGTTGGCGTCCATGAATTTTTTCAGCTCGTTCGGGTCATCCGACGTGACCCAGCGCGCCAAATTGAAATTGCTGCCCATGATGCGCGCCTTGACGCCGTATTCATGCTCCAGCCGGTGCGCCACAACTTCAAACTGCAACTGGCCGACAGCGCCCAGCAATAAAACCGAGCCGGCAATCGGGCGAAACACCTGGATCGCGCCTTCTTCGCCCAATTGCGTCAGACCGGCGCGCAGCTGCTTGCTGCGCAGCGGATCGGCCACTTCGACGGCGCGGAACATTTCCGGCGCAAAAAACGGCAGGCCGGTGAATTGCAGCGCTTCGCCCTCGGTCAGCGTGTCGCCGAGCTGCAAGATGCCGTGGTTCGGGATGCCGATGATGTCGCCGGCAAAAGCGGTGTCGAGCAGCTCGCGGCGCTGGCTCATGAAGCTGACCACCGTGTTGGGCCGGATTTCCTTGCCGCTGCGCACGACTTTCAAGCGCATGCCACGGGTGAACTCGCCGCTGGCCACGCGCAAAAAGGCAATCCGGTCGCGGTGCGCCGGGTCCATATTCGCCTGAATCTTGAACACCACGCCGGAGAATTTCTTCTCTTCAGGCTTGACGATGCGCTGCATTGCCGGGCGCTCGGCGGGCGCCGGGGCCAAATCGACCAGCGCGTCCAGCACTTCCTGCACGCCGAAGTTGTTGATCGCCGAGCCGAAGAACATCGGCGTCTGGCGACCGGCGAGGAATTCTTCGCGGTTGAATTCGGGCGAGGCGCCTTCGAGCAGTTCGAGTTCGTCCTGCGCCTGGGTGAATTCGGCGCCGAAGCGTTTGGCAGCTTCCGCGTTGTCCAGGCCGGCCAGGATTTCATCGTCGCCGCCGGCCTTGTCCTCGCCGGGGCTGAAGACGCGCATGCGTTCTTCGCGCCGGTCATAGACGCCGTGAAAGAGTTTTCCCATGCCGACCGGCCAGGTGAAGGGCACGACAGCCATGCCGAGTTCGCGCTCGATCTCGTCCATGATGTTCATCGGGTCTTGCACTTCGCGGTCCATTTTGTTCACGAAGGTCAAAATCGGCGTGCCGCGCGCGCGGCAGACCTGCAGCAGGCGCCGGGTTTGCGGCTCGACGCCGTTGGCCGCGTCAATCACCATCAAGGCGGCATCGACGGCGGTGAGCACGCGGTAGGTGTCTTCGGAGAAGTCCTGGTGGCCGGGCGTGTCCAGCAGGTTGATGACGCAGTCGCGGTATTCCATCTGCATGACGGAGGAGGCCACGGAAATGCCGCGCTGCTTTTCGATTTCCATCCAGTCGGAAGTCGCGTGGCGGGCGGCTTTTCGCGCTTTGACGCTGCCCGCGATCTGAATCGCGCCGGAGAACAGCAAGAGCTTTTCGGTCAGCGTGGTTTTACCCGCATCGGGGTGGGAAATGATGGCAAACGTGCGGCGGCGCTTGACTTGTTTTTCGATTTCGGTGATTTCGGACATAGTCCGCGATTATCGGCGAGGGCGGCCTGCGTCAGCCTGGCGCCGCGCCCAGGTCAGGCGGCGGTCTGTGCGCTGCCATCCTCACTCTGGCGCGTAAAACGCGGCTGGCGCACGCCGTCGATCACTACTTCCTCCAAGAACATCGCCGCTGGCCGCACCCACAGGCCGCGCTCGCCGTAGAGCGAGCGGTACAGCGTCATCGGTTCGAGCGTTTCGCTGTGGCGCGCCGTGCCTATCACTTCGTAGCGCAGGCCTTTGTAATGGCGGTACCGGCCGGGCGGGGTTTCAATCAGCGGGGGCAGAGATTCGGGCATGGACAATCGGCGAAAAAAAGAAGCCGGGGAGTCGGCAGTGGGACAATAGGGGCATGCATCCTAACGCCTTACTCGACTGTTGTACCGACCTGCTCAAGCAGGTTCTTAAATTTGACCATCCCGCCGACATGGTGGTGTCACGCTATTTCCGCGAACTGCGCCTCGGCCCCCGTGAGCGCGCCACCGTCGCCGAAACCATTTACGGCGTGCTGCGCAAGAAAAATCTTTATGTCTATCTGGCCCAGCATGGCAGCGGTGTGCCTGAGCGGCGCCTGGCAATTCTGGGTTTTGCCGCACCGCGTGACTACTTGGAGGGCGCGCTGACCGAGCAGGAATACGACTGGCTGTTGCGCTGCGACCAGGTCAAGCCCGACGACCTGATGGAATTGCACCGCCACAACCTGCCGCAGTGGTTGGTTGAGCCGCTGAAAACCCAGCTGGGCGCTGACTTCTGGCCGCTGGTCGAAAGCCTGAACGCCCCGGCCGGGCTGGACATGCGCGTCAATACCCTCAAAGACAAGCGCGCCGATATCCAGAAGGAGTTGAGCAAAGCCTGCCTGAAAACCACCATCACGCCGTATTCGCCCTGGGGTCTGCGCCTGGCTGACAAGTCGCAGCTGGGAAAACTGGACGCTTTCACGCGCGGCGCGATTGAAGTGCAGGACGAGGGCTCGCAGCTGCTGGCCCTGCTGGTGGACGCCAAGCGCGGCGAAATGGTGGTCGATTTCTGCGCCGGCGCCGGCGGCAAGACGCTGGCGCTGGGCGCGGCGATGCGCAACACCGGGCGCCTGTACGCCTTTGACACCTCGGCGCACCGGCTGGCCGCGCTCAAGCCGCGCCTGGCGCGCAGCGGTCTGTCCAACGTGCATCCGGTGGCGATTGCCCATGAGCGCGATGACCGCATCAAGCGCCTGGCCGGCAAGATAGACCGCGTGCTGGTGGACGCGCCGTGCTCGGGCCTGGGCACGCTGCGCCGCAACCCGGACCTGAAGTGGCGGCACAACCCCAAAGCGATTGAAGAGCTGACCGCCAAGCAGACCGCCATTTTGCAAAGCGCGGCGCGGCTGGTTAAACCGGGCGGGCGCTTGGTCTATGCGACCTGCAGCATCCTGCGCGATGAGAACGAGGCGATTGCCGAGGCTTTCAGCGCCGCCAATCCGGGCTTTACGCTGGTGGATGCCGCGCCGCTGCTGACCTCGCTGGGCGTGGAAAAGGCCGAAACGCTGTGCCGTGGCCCTTATCTACGGCTGTGGCCTTACCTGCACCAGACGGATGGCTTCTTTGCCGCCGTGTGGCAAAAGGCCTGATTTTTTAGCGTCAGATACCGCCTTATAGGCAACTCTTACGGCTTCATTCGCGGCGTTTAAAGGCTTTGGAGACTACTTGACCTTTCTCAAGGGGCTTTGTGATTGCACCTTGACAACCTATAATTAAAAGTTGTCTGGTGCAGCCTTTAGAGACAGATTTTGAATATGCGGCTGGTGCAGATTGTTTAAAGGACTTCTATGATCTTTCTCGATGCTGGCCTGGAGTGGCTGGCGCATGGGCTGTTTGCGGCCAGCGGGTGGCAAATTGTTTTGGTCACGCTGGCGCTGACCCACATCACCATTGTCAGCGTCACGCTGTACCTGCACCGCAGCCAGGCGCACCGGGCGCTGGACCTGCATGCCATTCCCGCCCACTTTTTCCGTTTCTGGCTCTGGCTGACGACGGGCCAAGTGACCAAGGAATGGGTCGGCGTACACCGCAAGCACCACGCCAAGTGCGAGACGATGGACGACCCGCACAGCCCTTACGCGCACGGCATCAAGACGGTGCTGTTCACCGGCGCCGAGCTGTACCGCGCCGAGACCAAGAACCTGGAAACGCTGGCCAAATACGGCCGGGGCACGCCCGATGACTGGATTGAGCGCAACCTGTACACCCGCTTCAGCTGGCAGGGCATTGTGCTGATGCTGGTGATTGATGTGGCGCTGTTCGGCGTGATTGGCCTGAGCGTGTGGGCGGTGCAGATGGCCTGGATTCCGATTACCGCCGCTGGCATCATCAACGGCGCGGGCCATTACTGGGGCTACCGCAATTTCGAAGCGCCGGACGCCAGCACCAACGTGTCACCGTGGGGCATCCTCATCGGCGGCGAGGAGCTGCACAACAACCACCACACCTACCCGACGGCGGCCAAGTTCTCGGTCAAGCCTTATGAGTTTGACATTGGCTGGGGCTACATCCGGGCGCTGGAAATGCTTGGTCTGGCCAAGGTGAAAAAAGTGCCGCCCAAGCTGCAGTTTGGCGCAATTCAGCCGGTGGCCGACGAAAAAACGCTCGAAGCCTTGATTGCCCACCGCTACGAAGTGATGGCCGGTTTTGCGCTGGAGTTGCGCCGCACCGCCCAGGCCGAGATGGCCAAGAAAGCCGATGTCTCGATGCTGCGCGTGGCCAATCGCTGGCTGCACCGCGATGAGGATAAAGTTCCCGCCGAGGCCAGGCCGCAGATTGCCCAGGTCCGGGCCGATTACCCGGTGCTCGACAAGATGGTCACCATGCGCGAAGAGCTGCGCCAGCTGTGGCTGAGCACTTCGGCCTCGCGCGAGCAGCTGGCGGCCGATTTGCAGGCTTGGTGCAAGCGGGCCGAGGACAGCGGCATTGCCGCGCTGCGCGACTTTTCGATGCAGCTGCGCGCCGCCCGCGCCTGATAACGGCCCGCGCCTGATTAAGTCAGGCATAAAAAAACCCGCTGGGAAACCAGCGGGTTTTTTTGTCGGCGCCAAGCTGAATTACTTCAGCTTGATTTCCTTGTATTCCACATGCTTGCGTGCTTTAGGATCAAATTTCATGATCAGCATTTTTTCAGGGGTGGTTTTCTTGTTCTTGTCGGTCGTGTAGAAGTGACCGGTGCCTGCCGTCGATTGCAGCTTGATTTTTTCGCGTCCGCCTTTAGCCATGATAGTTCTCCTTAGACTTCACCACGGGCACGAAGGTCCACCAGGACTGCGTCGATGCCGTTTTTGTCGATCAAGCGCAGACCAGCGGCCGTGATGCGCAGGCGCACCCAGCGGTTTTCGCTCTCAACCCAAATGCGGCGGGACTGCAGATTGGGCATGAACCGGCGCTTGGTTTTGTTGTTTGCGTGAGAAACATTGTTTCCCACCATCGGGCCTTTGCCCGTTACCTGACAGACGCGTGCCATGAGCGCACTCTCCGTAAAAAATTAGAAATAGGATGCTGAAGAACTAACAGGGTCCGTGCTGGACAGACCCTATGAATGCTCAGCTAAGCCAGAAATTATAGCCCGAAAACAAAATTCTTCCAAAATTGGCACCAAGCCGCTTTCCTTGGCTGCGTTGGCGGACTTGATTTTGCAGCGTTTTCAGGGGGCTCGACCTGGCTTGCTCAGCGGTTCTCAGACGCTTTGTTCCAGAAAGCGCTGGGCGTCCAGCGCGGCCATGCAGCCGGTGCCGGCGCTGGTAATGGCCTGGCGGTAGATGTGATCCTGCACATCGCCAGCGGCAAACACGCCGGGCACGCTGGTCATGGTGGCCAGACCTTCCGAGCCGGTCTTGGTCAGGATGTAGCCATCTTTCATAGCCAGTTGGCCGTTGAAGATTTCAGTGTTCGGTTGGTGGCCGATGGCGATGAAGCAGCCGGTCAGCGCGATGTCCTGGGTGGTGCCGGTTTGCGTGCTTTTCAGGCGCACGCCGGTCACGCCCGAAGCGTCGCCCAGCACTTCTTCCAGCGTCTGGAACAGTTGCAGCTCGATCTTGCCGCTGGCAACTTTTTCGTGCAGCTTGTCGATCAGGATGGCTTCGGCCTTGAAGGTGTCGCGGCGGTGAATCAGCGTGACCTTGCTGGCGATGTTGGACAGGTACAGCGCTTCCTCGACCGCCGTATTGCCGCCGCCGACCACGCACACTTCCTGCCCCCGGTAAAAGAAACCGTCGCAGGTGGCGCAGCCCGACACGCCCCGGCCCATGAACGCCGTCTCCGAGGGCAGCCCGAGGTATTTGGCCGACGCGCCGGTGCAGACAATCAAGGTGTCGCAGGTGTAAGTGCCGCTGTCGCCGGTCAGCGTGAACGGGCGCTGGCCCAGATCAACCTTGTTGATATGGTCAGAGATGATTTCGGTCTTGAAGCGCTCGGCGTGGGCCTGAAAGCGCTGCATCAGCTCCGGCCCCTGCACGCCGTCCACATCGGCGGGCCAGTTGTCCACTTCCGTCGTGGTCATCAATTGGCCGCCCTGGGCGATGCCGGTGATGAGTACCGGGTTCAGGTTGGCGCGGGCGGCATAGACCGCTGCGGTGTAGCCTGCCGGGCCGGAGCCGAGAATGAGAACGCTGGAATGTTTCATGATGAAAGACTGGTGAAGAATTAAGACAACTCGGGTAGAGTCAGGCCGCGCATATGTTCTGCAGGTACAAGTCAGGCAGAGTTTATTTTTTATGAAAAATCAGCCATTGTAGGAAATCATGAAATGGTTGTTGGGGTTTAAGGTTTGGAGACGCTGCTATGACAAAGACGATGGTATCCACGCTCGAATTGATTCGCCGGGTGCCGCTTTTTTCCATGTTGACCCCCGCTCAGGCGGACGCCGTGGGGCGCGCGGTGGTCAAGCGCCGCTTCAAGCGCGGCGAGTTGATCGTCGAGCAGGGCAAAAAATCCAATGCGCTGACCATCATCCTGACGGGGCGCGCCCGCGTCATCAGCACCGATGCCAGGGGGCGTGAGGTGATTTTGGCCCTCATGAATACCGGCGACTATGTCGGCGAGATGAGCCTGATTGACGAGGAGCCGCATTCTGCCTCGGTCTGCACCGACATGCAGACCGATGTGCTGGAGCTGAGTCGGCTGGAGTTTTCGCGCTGCCTGCCCGAGGCGGGCTCTATGGCTTATGCGGTGCTCAGGGGGCTGGTGCAGCGGCTGCGCCAGGCGGACCGTAAAATCGAATCCCTGGCTTTGATGGATGTGTATGGCCGTGTAGCCAGGGTGCTGCTGGAGTCTGCTGTCGAGGACGAGGAGGGCGCCGTGCTGATCCGCGCGAAGGTCTCGCGCCAGGATCTGGCCAAGATGGTGGGCGCTTCGCGCGAAATGGTCAGCCGGGTGATGAAAGACCTGGAGGAGCGCCAGTTCATCGCCACCCGGCCCGATGGCTCACTCCAGCTCAGCGAGCGCCTTCACTCGCTGGGCTGACCGGCATGCACTTGCCGCCTGCGCTCTCCCTTTTGCTGTTTCAAATGCCCGGCCCAACTGCGGTAAGCTCTGCCCCCCATCCATGACTTACACCATTCATACCCTGAACTCCCGAAGAAACACGCCCGCTGCGGCTGCGCCCGGCGGCATCAAGCGCTTTCTGCGCGAATTCAGCCTGATTGTCGCTCTGGTGGGCCTGGTTTTCTGGGTGGCCGCGCTGCTGAGCTACTCGCAGCGGGACGCGGCCTGGTCCACGTCCGGCAACCCGGACGCCGCTAGCGGCGCGCAGGTGCTGGCGCTGAACTGGGGCGGCCATCTGGGCGCCTGGGTGGCCGACGCCAGCTATTTTTTATTTGGCTTTTCGGTCTGGTGGGGCGTGGCGGCGGTCGTGCAGGTCTGGCTGGCGGCGCTGGCCTACCAGTGGCACGGCGAGTTGCACACGCCAAACGAATCCCGGCGCGCCAGCCGCATCCGCTTTTGGCTGAGCCTGGCGCTGCTGCTGCTGGTCAGCGCTGCGCTGGAATGGTCGCGCCTGTACCGTTTTGAACTCCTGCTGCCGGGACATGCGGGCGGTGTCATCGGTTATTTGCTCGGCGGCCTGGGCGTGCGGTGGCTGGGTTTTTCCGGCTCCGGCCTGGTGTTCATCGTGCTGGGCGTGATGGCGGTGGCGGGCGTTTTCAACTTTTCCTGGGCCAGTGTGGCGATGACGCTGGGCGCGCGCATTGACCACTTCATCACCTCACTGCGTGAAAAACGCGAGCTCGCCCAGGACCAGGCGCTGGGCAAAAAAGCCGCTCAAGAGCGCGAGTCGATACTGATTGACGAGCGCCTTGAAACTGAGCAGCACCCGCCGGTGCCGGTCATCATCAAGCCCGCCGCCGCCGATACCCTTTTCAAAAGGGCGTCCAAAATACTGGAAAAACCGCTGGATAAACTGGCGGAAAAAACGGCGGGGCCAGCGACCGAAAAAACCGATGCAAAAGCGCCGCTGCTCCCGGCGCCGCCCTCCAGGCCGCTTTCCGGGCTGGTTGCAGGGCCTGCCGTCACGATTGCGATGGCGGCGCCGGAGTCGCCCGAGAACTCCCGGCTGCCGCTGCTCAGCCTGCTCGACGCAGCGCTTTCGCGTCACGAGGGCGTGGCCCTCGAAACCCTGGAAATGACCTCGCGGCTGATCGAGAAAAAGCTCAAGGACTTCGGCGTCGAGGTGCGCGTCGTGGCCGCCGCGCCGGGGCCGGTCATCACCCGCTATGAAATCGAGCCCGCTACCGGCGTCAAGGGGGCGCAGGTGGTCACGCTGGCCAAGGATCTGGCGCGCGCGCTGAGCCTGGTGTCGATCCGGGTGATTGAAACCATTCCGGGCAAAAACTACATGGCGCTGGAGCTGCCCAACGCGCGGCGCCAGCCGATCAAGCTGAGCGAAATTCTCGGCTCCCAGGCGTATAACGACGCCACCTCGCTGCTCACCATTGGGCTGGGCAAGGACATTGCCGGTCACGCGGTGGTTGCCGATCTGGCCAAGATGCCGCATTGCCTGGTGGCCGGCACCACCGGCTCGGGCAAGTCGGTCGGCATCAACGCAATGATTTTGAGCCTGCTCTACAAAGCCGATGCCAAGGACGTGCGCCTGCTCTTGATTGACCCCAAGATGCTGGAAATGAGCGTCTATGAAGGCATTCCGCACCTGCTCGCTCCCGTCGTCACCGACATGAAGCAGGCCGCCCACGGCCTGAACTGGTGCGTGGCCGAGATGGAAAAGCGCTACAAGCTGATGAGCAAAATGGGCGTGCGCAACCTGGCCGGTTACAACGCCAAGATCGACGAGGCCAGGGAGCGCGGCGAATTCATCTACAACCCGTTCAGCCTGACGCCCGATGAGCCAGAGCCGCTGCAGCGCCTGCCCTACATCGTGGTGGTGATCGACGAGCTGGCCGACCTGATGATGGTGGTCGGCAAGAAGATCGAGGAGCTGATTGCCCGCTTGGCGCAAAAAGCTAGAGCCGCCGGTATCCATCTGGTGCTGGCCACGCAGCGCCCCAGCGTCGATGTGATTACCGGCCTGATTAAAGCCAACATTCCGACGCGCCTGTCGTTTCAGGTCAGCAGCAAGATCGACAGCCGCACCATTTTGGACCAGATGGGCGCCGAAGCGCTGCTGGGCATGGGCGACATGCTGTACATGCCCAGCGGCACCGGTTTTCCGATCCGGGTGCATGGCGCTTTTGTCAGCGACGACGAGGTGCATCGCGTCGTGGCCTACTTGAAAAAGCAGGGCGGCGAGCCCAACTACATCGAAGGCGTGCTCGAAGGCGGCACTGTCGATGGCGACGGCGCCGAAGCGGGCGGCGACGCTGGCGGCGAAAAAGACCCGATGTACGACCAAGCCGTCGAAGTGGTTTTGAAGAACCGCCGCGCCAGCATCTCGCTGGTGCAGCGCCACCTCAAGATCGGCTACAACCGCGCCGCCCGCCTGGTCGAAGATATGGAAAAAGCCGGTCTGGTCAGCGCCATGAGTGGCAGCGGCCAGCGTGAAATTTTGGTGCCCGCCAGGGCGGAGTGATTGTTCACATGAAAAAGTTTTTTGCGGCAGCGCTGCTGGCCGTCTGCAGCCATGCGGTGTGGGCTGACGGACTGGAAAGCCTGGAAACCTTTGTCAAAACCGTCAGCAGCGGCCGGGCTGACTTCACCCAGGTGGTGACCGCGCCTGCCCGCGAAGGCCAGAGCGTGCGCAGCAAGACCTCCAGCGGCACGTTTGAATTTTCCCGGCCCGGCCATTTCAAATTCCTCTACAAAAAGCCGTTCGAGCAAACCATCGTCGCCGACGGCCAGACGCTGTGGCTGTATGACGCCGACCTGAACCAGGTCACGGCCCGCAAACAGGCCGCCGTGCTGGGCAGCACGCCCGCCGCGCTGATCGCGGCAGCGCCCGACCTGCGCGCCCTGCGCGCCGATTTCACCCTCGCCAGCGCGCCCGACAAGGATGGGCTGCAATGGGTTCAGGCCACGCCGAAAAGCAAAGACGGCCAGTTGCAGAGCGTGCGCGTGGGCTTTCGCGCTGGCGAGAAACCGGCCGGTCTGGCCGCTCTTGAAATCCTCGACAGCTTCGGCCAGCGCTCGGTGCTGAGTTTTAGCAAGGTCGAGGTCAATCCAGCCCTGCCCAGGGACACTTTCCAGTTTCACCCGCCCAAGGGCGCCGATGTGATCCGGCAGTAGCCAGGGTCGCGCCCAAGGAAAAACGCCGGCGCACGGTGCTTTTTCTTGCCGCGCAAGCGCAACAAGGTCATGGCAACTTCCTCTTCCCATTCCCCGCTGGCCGAGCGCCTGCGCCCGCAGCATCTGGGCGAGGTCATCGGCCAGCAGCACTTGCTCGGCCCCGGCATGCCGCTGCGCATCGCTTTTGAGTCGGGCCAGCCGCACAGCTGCATTTTGTGGGGGCCGCCCGGCGTCGGCAAAACCACCATCGCCCGCTTGATGGCCAGCAGTTTTGACGCGCATTTCATCACCATTTCCGCCGTTCTCGGCGGCGTCAAGGAGATCCGCGAGGCCGTCGAGCAGGCCAGCATCTGGCAGGGACAAGGGCAGGGCGGCAAGCGCACGCTGGTTTTTGTCGATGAAGTGCATCGTTTCAACAAAAGCCAGCAGGACGCGTTTTTGCCGCATGTCGAAAGCGGCCTGTTCACCTTTATCGGCGCGACCACGGAAAACCCCTCGTTCGAGGTGAATTCGGCGCTGCTCTCGCGCGCCGTGGTCTATGTGCTGCAGCCGCTGACCGAAGCCGACTTGAAGCAGATTGTCGCCAGCGTGCTGGCCGGGCAGGCGCTGCCCGCGATTGAAAGCATTAGCGAAGATGCGGTGAACCGGCTCGTCGCCCACGCTGACGGCGACGCCCGGCGCCTGCTGAACACGCTCGAAACGCTGAGCGTGGCGGCGCGCTCCGAAAAGATCCGTGCCGTGAGCGACGCCTGGCTGCTCAAGGTGCTGGGCCAGCAACTGCGCCGCTACGACAAGGGCGGCGAGCAGTTCTACGACACGATCTCGGCGCTGCACAAATCGGTGCGCGGCTCGGACCCGGACGCGGCCCTGTACTGGCTCACGCGCATGCTCGACGGCGGCGCCGAGCCGCGCTACCTGGCCCGGCGCCTGATTCGCATGGCGACTGAAGACATCGGCCTGGCCGACCCGCGCGCGCTGCGCCTGGCGCTGGACGCCACCGAAGTCTATGAACGCCTGGGCTCGCCCGAGGGCGAGCTGGCGCTGGCCCAGTGCGTGGTCTATCTGGCGGTGGCGCCCAAGTCGAACGCGCTCTATCAGGCCTTCAACGAGGCCAGGGCGTTGGTCAAAAAAGACGGCACGCGGCCGGTGCCGCTGCACCTGCGCAATGCGCCCACCGCGCTGATGAAGGCGCTCGATTACGGCAAAAACTACCGCTACGCCCACGACGAAGCGGACGGTTTTGCGGCGGGCGAGAACTATTTCCCCGAAGGCATGGCGGCGCCTGTGTTTTACCGGCCGGTCAGGCGCGGTCTGGAAATCAAGATTGCCGACAAACTCGATGAGCTGAAGCTGAAAAATAGCAAGGGTTAACCCCGGAAAAACCGCTGCGCTGGCCCGATTCTCGCTTGAGGTGCGTGGCTACAATTTGTGCAAGAAGCCCGCCATGTTCACCAGTCGTCTGGCGGTGATCGGCGGGCTTTTTGTCAGCGCACGGCGCCTGCACGCTGGCAGGTTTTAATCAACGAAAGAGTGCGATGGACATATTGCTTCAACAGATCATCAATGGCCTGGTTCTGGGCAGCATGTATGCCCTGATCGCCCTGGGCTACACGATGGTGTACGGCATCATCAATTTGATCAATTTCGCCCATGGCGAGGTGCTGATGGTGGGCGCGCTGACCAGCTGGACCCTCATCGGCTGGATGCAAGACGCCATGCCCGGCGCGCCCGGCTGGCTGATTTTGCTGGTGGCACTGTTGATTTCCTTTGTGGTGTGCGCGGCGCTGAACTTTGCGATTGAAAAAATCGCTTACCGGCCGCTGCGCAATTCGCCCAAGCTGGCCCCGCTGATTACCGCCATCGGCATGTCGCTGCTGCTGCAGACGCTGGCGATGATTATTTGGAAGCCCAACTACAAGTCTTACCCGACGCTGCTGCCGTCCGAGCCGTTCGAGTTCGGCGGCGCCGTCATCACCGTGACGCAGATTTTCATTCTGGGCTCGACGGCGGTGTCGCTGTCGGTGCTGATGTGGCTGGTGCATTCCACAAAACTGGGCCGCGCCATGCGCGCCACCGCTGAAAACCCCCGCGTGGCCGCGCTGATGGGCGTGCGGCCCGACACGGTGATTTCCGCCACCTTCATCATTGGCGCGATTCTGGCCGCGCTGGCGGGCGTGATGTACGCCTCCAACTACGGCACGGTGCAGCACACGATGGGCTTTCTGCCGGGCCTCAAAGCCTTTACGGCAGCGGTGTTTGGCGGCATCGGCAATCTGGGCGGGGCGGTGCTGGGCGGCATCCTGCTGGGGCTGATCGAGTCCATAGGCGCGGGCTACATCGGCCCGCTCACGGGCGGCGTGCTGGGCAGCCAGTATTCCGACATCTTTGCCTTTATTGTCTTGATTTTTGTGCTCACGCTGCGGCCATCGGGCCTGCTGGGCGAGCGCGTGGCCGACCGGGCCTGAAGGAGAAATCTTGATGAAAACCAATAACTTAATCAAGTTTCTGATGCTGGCCGTGGCGCTGCTGGTGCTGCCGCTGCTGCTGCAGCAGGGCGGCAACGCCTGGGTGCGCATTCTGGACATGGCGCTGCTGTACGTGCTGCTGGCCCTCGGCCTGAACATCGTTGTCGGCTACGCGGGCCTGCTCGATTTGGGCTATGTGGCGTTTTTTGCCGTCGGCGCTTATCTGGCGGCGCTGCTGGGCTCGCCGCATCTGGCCGAGGCTTTTCCGTGGATTGCAGCGGCGTTTCCTGCCGGGCTGCACCTGCCGATCTGGGCGGTGATTCCGCTGGCCGCCGCGCTGGCCGGGCTGTTTGGCATCCTGCTGGGCGCGCCCACACTGAAACTGCGCGGCGACTACCTGGCTATTGTCACGCTGGGCTTTGGCGAAATCATCCGCGTCTTCCTGAACAACCTGGACCGCCCTTACAACCTGACGAACGGCCCCAAAGGCATCAGCGAGATCGACTCCATCAAGTTCTTCGGCCTCGATCTGGGCAAAGACCACGAGCTTTTCGGCTTTCAGGTCAATTCGGTGTCGATGTACTACTACCTGTTTCTGGCGCTGGTGATTGTCTCGGTCATCATCTGCCACCGGCTGCAGAACTCGCGCATCGGCCGCGCCTGGATGGCCATCCGCGAGGACGAAATCGCCGCCAAGGCGATGGGCATCAACACCCGCAATTTAAAACTGCTGGCCTTCGGCATGGGCGCGACTTTCGGCGGCGTCTCGGGCGCGATGTTTGCGGCCTTTCAGGGCTTTGTCTCGCCCGAGTCCTTCAGCCTGATGGAGTCGGTGATGATCGTCGCGATGGTGGTGCTGGGCGGCATCGGCCACCTGCCGGGCGTGATTTTGGGCGCGCTGCTACTCGCTGCGCTGCCCGAGGTGCTGCGCCATGTCGCCGGGCCGCTGCAGGCGCTGACCGACGGGCGGCTGGACGCGGCCATCTTGCGCCAGCTCTTGATTGCGCTGGCCATGATTGGCATCATGCTGGCGCGCCCGCGCGGCCTGTGGCCTTCGCCCGAGCACGGCAAGTCGCTGGCTGAAACCACCCAAGTTTAAGGACACGGCCATGAGTGCTTCCATTTTGAAAGTCTCCGGCGTGTCCAAGCGCTTCGGCGGGCTGCAGGCGCTGAGCGATGTTGGCATCCACATCGAGCGCGGCCAGGTCTATGGCCTGATCGGCCCGAACGGCGCGGGCAAGACCACTTTTTTCAACGTGCTGACCGGCCTGTACACGCCCGACAGCGGCAGCTTTGAGCTGGCGGGCAAGCCGTATCAGCCGACGGCGGTGCATGAAGTAGCCAAGGCCGGCATCGCCCGCACGTTTCAAAATATCCGCCTGTTTGCCGAGATGACGGCGCTGGAAAACGTGATGGTGGGCCGCCACATCCGCACCCATTCGGGGCTGCTGGGCGCGATTTTCCGCACGCCCGGTTTCAAGCGCGAAGAGGCGCAAATTGCCCAGCGCGCCCGCGAGCTGCTCGACTATGTCGGCATCGGCAAATACGCCGGTTTCAAGGCTAGAACCCTGAGCTACGGTGACCAGCGCCGCCTCGAAATCGCCCGCGCCCTGGCCACCGACCCGCAGCTGATTGCGCTCGACGAGCCCGCCGCCGGCATGAACGCCACCGAAAAAGTGCAATTGCGCGAGCTGATCGACCAGATCCGCAAGGACAACCGCACCATTTTGCTGATCGAGCACGACGTGAAGCTGGTCATGGGCCTGTGCGACCGCGTCACCGTGCTCGATTACGGCAAGCAAATTGCCGAAGGCCCGCCCGCCGAGGTGCAGAAAAACGAAAAAGTCATCACCGCCTATCTCGGCGCCGGACATTGAAGGACAGCACGACTATGGCAACCACCTTACTCAAAGTCACCGGCCTGAAAGTGGCCTACGGCGGCATCCAGGCCGTCAAGGGCGTGGATATGGAGGTGCGCGAAGGCGAGCTGGTCACGCTGATTGGCTCCAACGGCGCGGGCAAGACGACGACCATGAAAGCCATCACCGGCGGCCTGCCCATCCTCGGCGGCGACATCGAATACCTGGGCAAAAGCATCAAGGGGCGCGGCGCCTGGGATCTGGTCAAGGAAGGGCTGGTCATGGTGCCGGAAGGCCGGGGCGTGTTCGCCCGCATGACGATTCTTGAGAACCTGCAGATGGGCGCCTACATCCGCAGCGACAAGGCCGGAATTGCCGCTGATATTGAAAAGATGTTCGTGCTGTTTCCACGCCTGCGCGAGCGCAAGGATCAGCTGGCGGGCACCATGTCCGGCGGCGAGCAGCAAATGCTGGCGATGGGCCGGGCCTTGATGACCCAGCCCAAGGTGCTGCTGCTCGACGAGCCCTCGATGGGCCTGTCGCCCATCATGGTGGACAAGATTTTCGAGGTGGTGCGCGATGTGTCGGCAATGGGCATGACCGTCCTGCTGGTCGAGCAGAACGCCAGCCGCGCGCTGGGCATTGCGAACCGGGGCTATGTGATGGAGTCGGGCAACGTCACCATGAACGGCGAGGCCAGGGCGCTGCTGGACGACCCGCGCGTGCGGGCCGCTTACCTGGGCGAGTAATTTTGGCGCTGCCGGGGCCACAATTGGCGCCATGCACAAACATTTTTCTGAAACCAGCGCGCTGCAGCGCCTGCTTTATGGCTTGCTGGCCGGCTTGGTCACGGCTGCTTTGCCCTTGCCGCTGATCTGGCAGTTTCGCGGTTTGCTCGGCTGGAGCGTGGGCGTGGCGGTCTATCTTGCGCAGGCCTGGTGGCTGTGTGAGCGCTTTGATGCGCAGCGCACCCGCGAGCGCGCGCAGGCGCAGGATGAGCCCAGCGTGGTGCTGTTTTTACTGATGCTGCTGGCGACGATGGCTTGCGTGGGCGCTATCGCCGTCATGCTGCAGCAGTCCCGGATGTTCTCGGGCACCGAGCGCGCGCTGCATGTGGCGCTGTCAGTGCTGGCCTTGATGGCTTCCTGGCTGTTTATCCAGACGATATTTGCCTTTCGCTACGCCCATAGTTATTACCACGAGGAAAAACTCAAGGAGCCCGACGGGCCGGGGCTGGAGTTTCCGGGCGGGCTGGACCCGGATTATTTTGATTTTCTGTACTACGCGCATGTGGTCGGCATGACGTCGCAGGTCTCCGATGTGCAGGTGACCTCGCGCGAGATGCGCCGCCTTACGCTGGTTCACAGCGTGCTGTCGTTTGGCTTCAACATGCTGATTCTGGCGCTGAGTATCAACATGGTGGCCAGCGCTTTGCAGTAACGCCTTCGAGCCGCAGCAGAGCGCTCTTGCGCGCCAGCCCGCCCGCGTAGCCGGTCAGCGCGCCGCTGGCGCCGATGACGCGGTGGCAGGGCACGACGATGCTGAGCGGGTTGCGCCCTATGGCCGCGCCCACGGCCCGCGTGGCGCCGGGTTTGCCGATGCGCTCGCTGATGCCGCTGTAACTGACGGTGCCGCCCGGCGCAATGCCCCGCAGCGCCAGCCACACCGCCTGCTGAAAAGCCGTGCCGCTGGAAAGGTCCAGCGCCAATTCAAAATGGCGGCGCTGGCCCGCGAAATACTCGGCCAGCTGCGCGCTGGCTTGCTGGAGCAGCGGATGATCCGGCGCGCTGGGCCAGAGCGCCAGCTCCGGCGGCAGGTAGCGCTGGCCCTCGGTAAACCAGACGCCCGCCAGGCCCTGCGCGCTGGCGGCCAGTGCGATGCTGCCCAGCGGGCTGCTGGTGCGACTCTGGACGATAGATGAGGCAAATTTCATGGGGATTTTCCGGTAAGGTCTGTGGAGGACGGGGCGCTGATTCTGGGGTGGTTTTCAAATCCCGGTGCTTGGACTCGCTGACATCGTGCGTGGATAGAATTCCTCTCCGGTACTGACTCCTTCCCGCACGCTGGCATGTTTTGCCAGAAACACTTTTAAAAGAGCAATTCACATGCAACTCGCCGCTTCAATTTTCAAGGCTTACGACATTCGTGGCATTGTGCCCAGCACCGTCACCGAGGAAACTGCCGAGGGCATTGGCAAAGCGTTCGGCACTTTGGCGCTGGCGCAGGGCCAAACCAGCGTCGCCGTCGGGCGCGATGGGCGTTTGAGCGGCCCCTCGCTCAGCGCCGCCTTGATGCGCGGCTTGGTGGCCGTCGGCATCGAGGTGATCGACGTGGGCATGGTCACCACGCCGATGCTCTACTTTGCGGCCAGCACGCTGTGCAAGAGCGGCATCCAGGTCACCGGCAGCCACAACCCCAAAGACTACAACGGCTTCAAAATGGTCCTGGCCGGGCGCGCCATCTACGGCGAAGACATCCAGGCGATTCGCCGCATGATGGAGGGCGAAACCTGGGCGCTTAAAACCGGCGGCACACTGCGCAGCGTCGATGTGACGGCGGCCTACCAGGCGCGCATCGCCTCCGACATCAAGCTGGCGCGGCCCATGAAAATCATCGTCGATTGCGGCAACGGCATTGCCGGCGCGACGGCGCCGGATATTTTTCGCGCCATCGGCTGCGAAGTCACCGAGCTGTTCAGCGAGGTCGATGGCAATTTTCCGAATCACCACCCGGACCCGAGCAAGCCGGAAAATCTGCAAGACCTCATCAAAGCCCTGCAAAGCAGCGACGCCGAACTCGGCCTGGCCTTTGACGGCGATGGCGACCGCCTGGGCATCGTGACTAAAGACGGCCAGAACATCTACCCGGATCGCCAGATGATGCTGTTTGCCAAAGACGTGCTGAGCCGCGTGCCCGGCGGCACGATTTTGTTTGACGTGAAATGCTCGCAGCGCCTGGCGCCCGAGATCGAGGCCGCTGGCGGCGTGGCGCTGATGTACAAAACCGGCCACTCGCTGATCAAGGCCAAAATGAAAGAAGTCGATTCCCCACTCGGCGGCGAAATGAGCGGCCATATTTTCTTCAAAGAGCGCTGGTACGGCTTTGACGACGGCACTTACGCCGGTTGCCGCCTGCTGGAAATCGTCAGCAAGGTGCCCGACGCAGGCGCGCTGCTCAACGCGCTGCCGACCAGCTTCAGCACGCCGGAATTGAACGTCGCCTGCAAGGAAGGCGAGCCGCACACCGTCGTCGAAGCCTTGATTGCCGCCGCGCATTTCGATGCGCCCGCGAAAATCTGCACGATTGACGGCGTGCGCGTCGATTGGCCGGACGGCTTCGGGCTGATTCGCGCCTCCAACACCACCCCCGTGCTGGTGCTGCGCTTTGAAGGGCACACGCCCGAGGCGCTGGCCCGCATCGAGGCCGACATGCTGGCGCTGCTGCGCAGCGTCAAGCCCGACGCCAGCTTGGCCGCCGCCGCGCATTGAGCGCATTGACTTTTTAAGCTGCTGATGAAAATCCTGCTGGTCAAGCTGTCGTCGCTGGGCGATGTGGTTCACGCCCTGCCGGTGGTGCAGGACATCCGCGCCGCGCTGCCCGGCGCGCAGATCGACTGGGTGGTGGAAAGGTCCTTTGCGCCGGTGCTGGCGCTGTGCCCGGCGCTGGGCCGGGTGATTGCCTGCGACCTGCGGCGCTGGCGCAAGTCGCCTTTTTCCGCGCCGACGCGCCAGCAGTGGAATGCCTTCAAGGCCGATCTGCGCCAGACGCCTTACGACGTGGTGATGGATTTGCAGGGTCTGAGCAAATCGGCCCTGATCGCCCGGCTGGCGCGGCTGGCGCCGGGCGGCCAGCGTTACGCGCTGGCGAACCAGACCGACGGCTCGGGCTATGAGGCGCCGACCCGCTGGGTCGCCGACGTGGCGATTCGCATAGCGCCGCACACCCCGGCGGTGCAGCGCTCGCGCGAACTGGCGGCGCAGGCGCTGGGCTACGCGCTCACATCGGCCCCTGACTTTGGCTTGAGAGTGCCCCCGACGGCCCAAACGCCGGAGGCTTCCAAAACGCCCGAAGCCGTGGCCGCTGACAAGGCTGTGCCGCAAATCGCCTTTGTCCACGGCACTTCGCGGGCCGACAAGGAATGGCCGCTGGCGCACTGGGTTGAACTCGGCCAGCGCTTGAACGCCGCCGGTTTCCAGATCGCGCTGCCGCACGGCAATGCGAAGGAACTCGCCACCAGCCAGACGCTGGCCGCCGCCCTGAATGCCGGGGCTGACGGCTTGACATCGGCGCTTGCCCTGCCGCAGGGCGCTGGCGGCGCCAGCGCCGCGCCGCCAGACGCGTCCGCCCGCGCCGTCGTCTGGCCGCAGTTGCCGCTGGACGCGCTGACGCGCCAGTTGGCGCGCTGCGCGGGCGTTATCGGTGTCGATAGCGGCATCAGCCACATCGCCGTGGCGCTGGATCTGCCGCATGTGCAGATTTACAACTTTGACACCGCCTGGCGCACCGGGCCGGATGCTGCCGCCCGGCGGCAGGTCAGCGTCTTCGCCCAGCCCGCGCCTGGCGTGGAGGCCGTCTGGCGCGCCTGGCTGGCCTGCAGCGCAGTCGGGGCTGCTGGAATGGATATCGGCGTTCCGGGCGCGGCTGAGGCTGAGGTTGGCGGCGCTGGCGCTCCAGCCGCCACAACGTGAGCGGCTGGACAAGCGCTTTCAGTAGCGCCTGCGCACGCGCCCTGTATTCCACGCTGACGACGCTGGGCCAGCCGCTGCTGCGGCGCAAGCTGGCGCGCCGGGGGCGGCAAGAGCCCGGCTACCTCGAAGCCATCGACGAGCGTTTCGGTTATTACCGCCAGCCCGCCGAAAGCGCTTCCGAGCTGCTCTGGGTCCATGCCGTGTCGCTGGGCGAAACCCGCACCGCCGCCGTGCTGCTCAAAGCCCTGCGCGCCGAGCACTCGGCGCTGCGCCTGCTGCTCACGCACGGCACGGCCACGGGCCGCGAAGAAGGCCGGGCGTTGCTCAAGGCGATAGGGCGCAGCGGCGACGTGCAGGTCTGGCAGCCGTGGGACAGCCCGGCGGCGGTGGCGCGTTTTTTGTGCCACTTCAAGCCGCGCCTGGGCCTGCTGATGGAAACCGAAATCTGGCCGAACCTGATTGCCGCCGCCCACACCCGCGCCATGCCGCTGCTGTTGGTCAACGGGCGCATGTCGGAAAAATCATTGAAACAGGCGCTGCGCGTGGCGCCGTTGGCGCTGCCCGCTTACGGCGCGCTGTCGGCGGTTTACGCCCAGACGGAGGCTGATGCGGGGCGCTTTCGCCAGTTGGGCGCGCCGGTGCAGGGCGTGTTCGGGAACCTGAAATTCGACGCCACGCCCAGCGCCGACCAGTTGGCGCAAAGCCAGCGCTGGCGCCAGAGCATCAGCCAGCCGGTGCTGCTGTTCGCCAGCTCCCGCGAGGGCGAGGAAGATAGTTTTTTCACGCAAATCAAGGCGTTGCTCGAAGCGCAGCGGGCGCCAGCCGCTTCCAGTTCGAGCACGAATCCGTCAGCAGTCAGGACAAACGCCAACGCCACCCATTTCACCCGCGCCGCCAATGGTTTCAAAGCGCTGATCGTGCCGCGCCACCCGCAGCGCTTTGACGAGGTAGCGGCGCTGGCGGCGCAGCACGGCTTGCGTGTCTCGCGCCGCTCCGGCTGGCCCGATGCTGGCCCGGCGGCCAGCGAAGAGGCGATGAGCGCCGATGTCTGGCTGGGCGACTCGCTGGGCGAGATGGCGCTGTACTACGGCCTGAGCGATGCGGCGCTGCTCGGCGGCAGCTTTGCCCCGCTGGGCGGGCAAAACCTGATTGAGGCGGCGGCCTGCGGCTGCCCGGTCGTGATGGGGCCGCACACTTTTAACTTTGCCGAAGCGGCGCAACTGGCGCAGGCCGAGGGCGCGGCGCAGCGCGTGGCCGACATGGCGCAGGCCGTGCAGGCCGCGCTGGCGCTGCTCGGTGATGCGCCCGCGCAGGCACAAGCGGCGGCGGCGGGGCGGGCTTTTTCAGCGCGCCACCGGGGCGCGGCGGCGCGCACGCTGGCGGCGCTGCGCGAATACTTGTAAATCCTCCGAAAACTCAATAAGGCGACTGCCCGACGTAGTTGCCCGCTGGCGCGTACTGGCAAACCCAGACCTGGGACTGGTCGCTGCAAATGGCTTTGCCGCAGCCGATTTCTGTCGATTTTTTCCAGACCAGCTGGGTGTAATGGCTGCAGACTTTGCCGACCGCGCAGCTGTTGGTGTCGTAGCTGTAATTCTTTTTCTCGCTGCCCCAGCTGGCGGTGGTTTGGGGCGCGCTGATGGGTAGCAGCTCGACTTTACCGGTCGAATAGGTCAGCGCGCTGGCCCAGTACAGGTTTTCGCCCGCACCGGGGGCGTGGCTGTAAACCACTTTGCAGGCTTGCCTGGTTTTCAGGGTGTCGGCCCAGGCCTGCGCCGTGTCTGCCAGTTTGAGAGACCATTTCAAATGCTGGCTGCCCACTTCATCGCGCAGGGCGTTGTGCGCGGCCACCATGTCCGCCTGTTCTATGGCGGTTAAAGCCGTCGCTGCCGTGCCGACATTCATGGCAATCATCAGGCTGGCGGCCAGCGCAAGGCGGCTGAGCGAATTTTTCATTCCGAGTAACTTTTAGTAATTAGATGTAACCTTGTTGATTGTAGGGGGCGGCC
The DNA here is from genome assembly GCA_038249155.1 of Burkholderiales bacterium. Lineage (GTDB taxonomy): Bacteria > Pseudomonadota > Gammaproteobacteria > Burkholderiales > Burkholderiaceae_C > Polaromonas. The sequence goes on from JBBRWN010000010.1 coordinate 101,859, forward strand.
GCCAGCGGCGCGGCGGCTGAACTGGCGGCGACAGAGCCGTAATTTCAGGGCTTGCTGCGCGCTATTGAAAAATAGCCGTTCAGGCCCGGTTTTCCCTTTAGGCCGCGCTGGCCTTGTCCGCTTCGGTGGTGAAGGCGTCGGCAAAAAACTCTTCGGCGGGCAGCCCGGCCACGGCGCTGTACTCGGTTCTGGCCGACTCCACTACGACCGGCGCGCCGCAGGCATAGACCTGATAGTCGGACAGGTCGGGCTGGTCTTCCAGCACCGCTTTGTGAACAAAACCGGTGCGGCCCGTCCACTGGTCTTCGCGCAAGGCGTCGGAGACCACCGGCACATAGCGCAGATTCGGCATTTCGGCCAGTTTGGCCAGCACCCAGTCGTTCATGTACAGGTCCGCCGGGCGGCGCGCGCCCCAGTACAGCACGGCCGGGCGCGTGATGTTTTTAGATTGCATGTGCTCGATCAGCGCCTTGATCGGCGCAAAGCCCGTGCCCGAGGCCAGCAGCATGATCGGTTTATCGCTGTCTTCGCGCAGGAAAAAGCTGCCAAACGGCCCTTCAATGCGCAAAATATCCTTTTCCTTCATTGCGCCAAAAACGTGGTCTGTGAACTTGCCCCCGGACATGTGGCGGATGTGTAGCTCCACGCCCGGCTTATCGAGCTGCGTGTGCGGCGCGTTCGCCATCGAGTAGGCGCGGCGCTCGCCGCCCGCCAGCAGGAATTCGACATACTGGCCCGCGTGGTACTTGAACACATCGCTGGCGGGCAGCTGCAGGCGCACCGCCATCACGTCGGGCGAGAGCCGGTTCAAGCTGGCCACGCGCACCGGCATTTTTTTGACCGGGAAGGCGCTTTCGTCCGTCACCTGGCGCGACTCAATCACCACATCGCTGTGCGCCACGGCGCAGCAGCTCAGAATAAAACCGCTGGCTTCTTCCTCGGGCGACAGCGCCTTGAGCTGGTGCGCGCCGTGGGTCACGCTGCCTTCGAGTTTTTTGCACTTGCACGAGCCGCAGGCGCCGTCCTTGCAGCCGTAGGGCAGGCCTATGCCCTGGCGGATGGCGGCGGCCAGCAGGGTTTCATCGGCGTTGGTGCTAAAGCTGCGGCCGCTGGGTTGGACGCTGACGTTAAAACTCATTTGGGTATCCTTGGGGGTTTCTTTAACTTGACGGGGCTGGTTTTCCAGCAACACCCAATTTTGCCTTCAAACCAGACTCCCCTTGGCGCGCTGCCTGCGCGTTTTCGCCGCCAGCGCGTGTTGATTGTCGGCTGCGGCGATGTCGGGCTGCGCGTGGCCGACCTGCTGCCGCCGCACATCCAGCGCCTCGCCCTGACTTCCTCGCCCGAGCGCGTCGCGGCCCTGCGCCAGCACCATATCACCCCGCTGCAGGGCAATCTGGACGAGCCCGCCATGCTGCGCCGTCTGGCTGGGCTGGCGACGCGGGTCGTGCATCTGGCGCCGCCGCCCAGCCACAACCCCGATTGGCGCCGCGACCCGCGCACGCTGGCTTTGATGCGCGTGCTGCGCCTGCGCGGCCTGCCGCAGTCGCTGGTCTATGGCTCGACCAGCGGCGTGTATGGCGACTGCGCCGGTGCGCTGGTCAACGAAACCCGGCTGCTGAACCCGTACACGCCGCGCGCCCAGCGCCGCGTCGATGCCGAAGCGCAAGTCCGGCTGCTGGGCCGTGCCACGGGCGTGCCTGTGCATATTTTGCGCATTCCCGGCATTTACGCGCCCGACCGCGAGGGCGGCACGCCGCACGCTCGGCTGCTCAAGGGCACGCCGGTGCTGCGCCGCGAGGACGATGTGTACACCAGCCACATCCACGCCGACGATCTGGCGCGCGCTTGCCTGGCGGCTCTGTGGCGCGGCAAGCCCCAGCGCATCAGCAACGTCTGCGACGACACGCGGCTGTTGATGGGCGACTACTTTGACCTGGCCGCTGATCTGTACCAGCTGCCGCGCCCGCCCCGCGTGGCGCGCAGCCAAGCTGCCGGGCAACTGCCCGCGATGCTGCTGAGTTTCATGAGCGAGTCGCGCCGTCTGGACAACCGGCGCATGAAGCGGGAATTACGGCTGACGCTGCGCTATCCGGGTGTGACGGACGGCTTGCGCGGCGGTTGAGGTCAGGTTTTCGCCGCCCAAGCTGCCGCATCGAAGCCCACCGTGACTTCTTCCTGGCCCCAGTCCACCACGGGGCGCTTGATGACGCTGGGGTGAGCCAGCATCAGAGCCTGGGCACTGGCGGCATCGGTGACGGCGGCCTGCGTGGCGGCGTCGAGCTTGCGCCAGGTCGTGCCTTTGCGGTTGAGCAGCTTTTCCCAGCCGGGAGACTGTGCCCAAGACGCCAGTTGTTCAGGGGGCACACCTTGTTTTTTGAAGTCATGAAAAACATGGGGCTGGTCATGCGCCGTGAGCCAGGCACGGGCCTTTTTGACGGTGTCGCAGTTGGGGATGCCGTAGAGGGTAATCATGCGCGGATTCTGGCATGGATTGCGAGCCGCTCAGGCGCTTTAGCCGCCCGCACCCACCGCTGTGGTGGATGCGGGCGGATGGACATTACAGAATAAAGTCTGTAGCGCTCAGGCTGCTCACGCCGGTCAGCACGATGGCGAACTCCGCCGCTGTATCGGCATTGGTGCTGCCGTACAAAGTGTGCGTGGCCGCATCAAAGCGCAGTTGGCCCGTGGCGTCTCCGGTGAACGCCGAGACCGCGCCCAAGAAGGTGAAGGCTTGATCGCCGGCCAGGGCGGTGTTGGCATCCACACCGTGCAGGTCGATTTTGTCGCCCTCGCTGGTCTTGAAGTCGGTGATGGTGTCCCAGGTGGTGCTGGTCAAA
>JBBRWN010000011.1:0-92482 GCA_038249155.1 Burkholderiales bacterium
AGCAAATGAAATATGTCTGGATGGCCGTAAAATGTCGAACGCTGGAAATGCTTGAGGCTGATGTTGGCGATATATTAGAAAATTTTGGCCAAGATTTCAAATTGAAATTTTAGTGTTTAAAATTTTTTATGACTGACTTAGCCACAGCGCGCTCCCGGTGAACCTCGGCCAGGGTGCGGAAAAACAGGTCAATCGCCAGATGCACGCCCTTGATCCGCTTGGGCTCGGTCAGCTCCAGGTAGCCATCGTTCATCACCAGGTCATGCGCGGATGGAATCACATACACGTGGTCAGCTTCAATGGCGCTGCGCTGAGTCACCTGCACCACGGGCATGCTCGTGGCACGCTGCAAAATCTCGGCCGCATTGCTCTCATGATCGGGCGAGAGATGAAGAATGATGACAAAGGCCATGCCACTGTCGGCAGGCATCTTGGCAAAAAATCGCAACAAGGCATCAAGACCGCCCGCCGAAGCGCCCATGCCAACAACAGGAAAATCCAGCGAACTGCTGGCGAGATCAATACGCTCTTCGGGGACAAAGGAAATGGCAAGCTGATCGGACATGCTGAAAATCTGGTGGAAATAAGTGCATGGTACGTCCGAACAGCTACTGGGAGATCAAAAAAAAAGCGCCTGCAAACTCAATTGCAAGCGCTTTTTTATCCAAAGGGATTTATGCCTCTTGGGCTTTGGCGTAGTTGGCCATGCCGTCAACGATTTCTTTCTTGGCCGCTTCCGGGCCTTCCCAGCCCTGGACCTTGACCCACTTGTTAGCTTCGAGATCTTTGTAATGCTCAAAGAAATGGGCGATGGTTTTCAGGCGCAGCGCGTTGAGGTCTTCCGGCTTTTGCCAGTGGCTGTAAATCGACAGGATTTTGTCGGTAGGCACGGCCAGCACCTTGCCGTCTTCACCGGCTTCGTCGGTCATCTTCAGGATGCCAATGGCGCGGCAGGGAACCACCACACCAGGAATCAACGGGAAAGGCGTGATGACCAGCACATCAACCGGGTCGCCATCACCGCTGATGGTTTGCGGCACATAGCCGTAGTTGCACGGGTAGTGCATGGCGGTGCTCATGAAGCGGTCCACAAAAATCGCGCCGGACTCTTTGTCCACTTCGTACTTCACCGGATCGGCGTTCATCGGGATTTCGATGATGACGTTGAACGACTCAGGAACATTTTTACCGGGAGAAACTTTATTGAGAGACATAGTCGCTTTGCGTTGGATGAAAGATGCTGATGAAAAAAGTGGCAACACGTTGTGCTGCCATGTCGGCTGCAGATTCAGCGAGACTCATGATAAAAGCCCGCTGGCAGCGCTAAACGCTGGATATTTACCCTCATTTTACTGATGCTGACCTTACGGGTTGCCAACTCAACAGGTTTTAGCGTTTAATTTCCTTCTGTTGGCCTATCGTCTTCTCGCCTCCCTGCGAAGCACGAGCAGGCCCCACAGCGGGAATCCGCTCAGGAGGCTTTTATGACTGGCAACTCGGCAGCGCTGATGCTGGCACTCGTATGCGGCTTGATCGCCGTGGGCTACGGCCTCTGGGCGCGCAGCTGGATCCTGGCGCAGGACGCAGGCAACGCCCGCATGCAGGAAATCGCCGCCGCCATCCAGGCGGGCGCCGCCGCCTACCTGGCGCGGCAGTACAAAACCATCGCCCTCGTCGGTCTCATCCTGGCCGTGCTGATCGGCTTGTTTCTCGATGGCATCACCGCTGTCGGCTTTGTGCTGGGCGCGCTCTTGTCGGGCAGTTGCGGCTTTATCGGCATGAACATTTCGGTGCGCGCCAATGTGCGCACCGCGCAGGCGGCCACGCGCGGCATCGGAGCGGCGCTGGACGTGGCCTTTCGCGGCGGCGCCATCACCGGCATGCTGGTCGTCGGCCTCGGGCTGCTCGGTGTGAGCGGCTTTTTCTGGTTTCTGGCCGGTGGCGGCCGCTACACGCCCGGCGCCAGGCTGGCTGATTTGCTCAACCCGCTGATCGGCTTTGCCTTTGGCTCGTCGCTGATCTCGATTTTTGCGCGGCTGGGCGGCGGCATTTTCACCAAGGGCGCCGATGTGGGCGCGGACCTGGTCGGCAAGGTTGAAGCAGGCATTCCCGAAGACGACCCGCGCAACCCGGCGGTGATCGCCGACAACGTCGGCGACAACGTGGGCGACTGCGCGGGCATGGCCGCCGACCTTTTTGAAACCTACGCCGTCACCCTCATTGCCACGATGGTGCTAGGCGCGTTGCTGGTGAGCAGCGCGCCGCTCAGCGCCGTGATGTACCCGCTGGCGCTGGGCGCGGTGTCCATCATTGCCTCCATCGTCGGCTGCTTTTTCGTCAAGGCCTCGCCCGGCATGAAGAACGTCATGCCCGCGCTTTACAAAGGCTTGGGCGTGGCGGGCGGGCTGTCGCTGATCGCCTTTTACGCCGTCACGCTGTGGCTGATGCCAGACGACGCGATTGCCGCCAGCGACAGCCAGCTGCGGCTGTTCGGCGCCTGCGCCACCGGCTTGGGGCTGACCGCCGCGCTGGTCTGGGTCACCGAGTACTACACCGGCACGCAGTACGCCCCCGTCAGACACATCGCCCAGGCCTCCACCACCGGCCACGGCACCAACATCATTGCCGGTCTGGGCGTGTCGATGCGCTCGACCGCCTGGCCGGTGGCCTTTGTCTGCGTGGCCATTGGCGTTTCATTCAATCTGGCGGGCCTGTACGGCATTGCGGTGGCGGCCACAGCCATGCTCAGCATGGCGGGCATCGTCGTGGCGCTCGACGCCTACGGCCCGATCACCGACAACGCCGGCGGCATTGCCGAAATGGCCGATATGCCGCCCGAAGTGCGCGCCGTCACCGACCCGCTCGACGCCGTGGGCAACACCACCAAAGCCGTCACCAAGGGCTATGCGATTGGCTCGGCCGGGCTGGCCGCGCTGGTGCTGTTTGCCGACTACACGCACAAGCTGGAGAGCTACGGCCGCGCCATCCGTTTTGATTTGAGCGACCCGCTGGTCATCATCGGCCTGTTTATCGGCGGCTTGATTCCCTACCTGTTCGGCGCGATGGCGATGGAAGCCGTGGGCCGGGCCGCAGGCGCCGTGGTCGTCGAAGTGCGCCGCCAGTTCAAGGAGATCAAGGGCATCATGGAAGGCACAGCCAAGCCCGAATACGGCCGCGCCGTCGATATGCTGACCACGGCGGCGATCCGGGAAATGGTGATTCCGTCGCTGCTGCCGGTGGCGGCGCCGGTGCTAGTGGGATTGCTGCTCGGCCCCAAGGCGCTGGGCGGACTCTTGATGGGCACCATCGTCACCGGCCTGTTTGTGGCAATTTCCATGTGTACCGGCGGCGGCGCCTGGGACAACGCCAAAAAATACATCGAAGACGGCCACCACGGCGGCAAAGGCTCAGACGCGCACAAGGCCGCCGTAACCGGCGACACCGTCGGCGACCCGTACAAAGACACGGCTGGCCCGGCCATCAACCCGCTCATCAAAATCATCAACATCGTGGCGCTACTGATCGTGCCCTTGATGATGAAATTCCACGGCGGCACGGTGCAGGCCGCGCCCGCCCTGCCGCTGGCCGAACCGGCCGCCTTCAGCGCCCCGGCCGCCAGCCCGGCGCCAGGAGCCTTGCCAACATCGCAGGGCAAGCGGTAAGTTAGCTGTTTGTACCCCCGGCAGATTTTTGCCGCTTATTTGATCAGCGGCAAAAATTCCCGGAAACGCTCGTGCTCTGCCGTGCGCAGCCACTCAAAAGCCACCATCTCGGTCGTCACCAGCTCGGCGCCTGCGCCAGCGAGCCGGTCAAAAGCGGCGTCGCGGTTGCGCTCGGTGCGCGAGCTGCAGGCGTCGGTGACAACCCACACGTCGAACTCTTCTTCGAGCAGTTCCAACGCCGTCTGCAGCAGGCAGACATGGGCTTCGCAGCCAGCGATCACGATCATGCTGCGGCCTTCTTCCTGCGGCTCGGGCGGCTTTTGCATATGCTTGGGCAGGCTGCGCGCGTTGCCGCCCTGGCTGGGCTTGCGCGCTGGCGGGCGCAGCCACTCGATCAAGCCTTCGGCGGCGGCGCTGAAGTGCAGCTTGGCCATCGTCTTGCCGCCCGCCGAGTCAATCGCCGCCTGCACTTCGGGCAGATTCTGGCCCAGCTTTTCCGGGTTTTGCGCCGTGCCCCAAACCGGCACCTCCATCAACCTGGCCATGCGGGCCAGCCGCACGGCGTTGGCGACCACCAAGTCCTGCTCGAAAATCACCGGCATCAGGCGCACCTGGTAATCCACCAGCACGAGTTGGGAGTCATCGGCATCTAGCAACATAAATTATTTCCAAAAAAGTTAGGGGGTTGGGCAACTCAGGCCCAAGGTTCTTCAGGGCTTCACCGCAGGCGGCAATTGCGCAAATTTGAGCAGGTGCGTGGACAGCAAGGTTTCGGCCAGAAAGCACACCAGCGCCAGCAAAAAGCAAAGCACCCCAGCCAGAAAACTGACGGTGGCCATCCTGAAAATCGGCAGCTCGCTGGTTTCACCCAGAAACAGCAGCACAATCGTCGTGCCGATCAAAATGGCACAAAAAGTGAGCAAGGCCAGGCAACCGTTGACCAACTGGCCCCGACGCCTGAGCTGGCGCAACTCGCTATATATCCTGAGTGCCTGCTGCGCCTCAACCGTGCCCGTCTCCAAGCGATTCTCCAAGAAACGAGCCCGATCAATGATGCGGGCCAGCCGACCCGCCACGGCGGCAATCATGCCGGACACGGCGGTCAGCAAAAATACCGGCGCCACCGCCAGTTGAATGCCATGAGTGACCGTTGCAAGATCAGGCGCAAAATTCATCTGAAATTCCCGCTGCATGAGTTGAATGAGGGACCATTCTCCCATGCAACGGGCCGGGTCAAAGGCGACGCCCAGACCCACCCGGCAGCGCCGCAGCGCTCTACGCGCGCGCCGTCAATGCGGCTCGCCGGACTCTCCCGGATGGCTGGGAGCAAAAAAACTGGTAGCCATAGGCGGAACGATGGACTGAAACGCCTCCAGCACCGACTTCATGCCGCCCTCGGATTTGCTATCCATCAGACCGGTCACGCCCTCCATCATCTCGCGCTGCGTCTGCACGGCCACTTCCATCAATTGCTGCCAGTATTGCGTCACGCTTTGCATGTTCGAGCGCACCAATTCGCTCTGGAGTTCCATCATCTGCGTCGGCTGGCACGGACCAGAGAGCTTTTTGGCCACCTGTTCGTGGCGAAGCGAGGCCTCGTGGGCGATTTCCTGCTGGACTTTGCGCAGGGCTTCGCTGCCCCGGCACAGGGCGCTGGTGCTCAGGGTGGCAGCGGCCATTTGCTGGCGTCCCAGCTCAGTCAGGGCATGCCAGGAGTCCAGCCCGTTATCCAAACCCCGGCCGGGTGAAGATCGGTCGGATTTTTCTACGCTCACTGCACTTTCCTTGCGGGAACGCGCGTGAGAAGAGCCCGACAAATTCGGGGCATGGGGGGAGGTCTGTGAGGTCATGAGATATTCCTTTCTTGAGCCCGAAGAAGGGCTGGAACCAACAACAAGCAGCCACTGCAACCCGCATGAAAAATACAAAGCCGACTGGCACGCTTGCCTAGCGCATTGTTGCCCAAAGTGCGCTCAACTTAAGCCCCTAAAAATGTAAGAAACGCCCAACCCCCGACACATTTCAAGCCGCGCTAGCCAAACTTGCGCAGCGCGTCCAGCGCCAGCCCGGCGCCAATGCTGCCGAACAAATCGCCCTCCACGCAGCGCGCCTGCGGCACCAAGGCCTGCACCCGCTGGCGCAGCAAAGGCACGCCGCTGGAGCCGCCGGTGAAAAACACCGTGTCCACCGCCGACACCGCCAGGCCGGCATCCTTGAGCAGGCGCGCCACCGTCTGCTCCACCGACAGCACCTGAGCGCCAATGGCCCGGTCCAATTCAGAGCGCTGCAGCGTCACGGCCTCGCCGGGGGCGATGCGGCCGATGTCAATTTGCGTCTCGGGTGCATTCGACAGGGCGATTTTGGCCGCCTCCACCTGCATCGCCAGCCAGTGCCCGGCGCGCTCGCGTACCAGGCTTTGCAGGCGCTCCAGCTTAGGCTTGTCGCTGGCCTCGCGGTGCAGGTCGTTGATTTCCGCGACGGATTTGCGGCTGTAGGCGTGGTTGATGGTGTGCCAGGTCGCCAGGTTGAAATACGGCGCTGACGGCATTTGCCGCCCGGTTTTGAGCAGGCTGCCCAGCCCCAGCATCGGCATGACGCTGGCCAGGCTGAGCGACTTGTCGAAATCCGTGCCACCGATATGCACGCCGCCGCTGGCCAAAATGTCGTCGCGGCGCTCGGCGCGGCCAGCCCGCTGCGGGCCGACGCGGATCAAGGTGAAGTCGGACGTGCCCCCGCCGATATCGACCACCAGCACCAGCTCTTCACGCGAAATCTGCGATTCGTAATCGAACGCGGCGGCAATCGGCTCATATTGAAAGGCGATGTCGCGCAGCCCGGCCTGGCGCGCAATGGCTTCGAGCGTGTCCTGGGCGCGCTGATCCGCCACCGGGTCGTCATCGACAAAAAACACCGGTCGGCCCAGCACGGCGCGGCTAAAATCGCGGCCCGCCGACTGCTCGGCGCGGCGTTTGAGTTCGCCGATGAACTGCGCCAGCAGCGTGCGAAACGGCACGGCGCGGCCCGCCACCTCGGTGAAGTCGTCCATCATCGAGCTGCCGAGCAGGCTCTTGAGCGAGCGCATCAGCCGCCCCTCGTGGCCTTCGAGGTAGTCGGCCAGCGCGGCGCGGCCATAGCTGACCTCGTCATCCTCGGCGTGGAAAAAAATCACCGACGGCAGCGTCAGCTTATCGCCTTCGAGCGCCAGCAGGGCGCGCTTGCCAGGACGGCTCCAGCCCGCCGTCGAGTTGGAGGTACCAAAGTCAATGCCGCAGGCGTCCACCGGCTCAAAAACTGCGCTCATCGTTCCACCGGCTTGTTGAAATTGTTGTCTGCCCAGGCCACGGCGCTGGTGCGGTTCAGTTTGAAAGACGGCGCCACCTTGACCTGCGCCAGCAGCTCGCCCGCCTCGTCGTGGGCGCTGAGCTGGGCTTGCGGATGTTCGTCGTCCGGCTCAATGTCCAGCGAAACGGTGATGCGCGCGGCGCCTGCCGTCACGGTGATGCGCTGGTGCAGCGTGGCGTGCAGCTGCTGCTCGTGGCGGCGCACAAACTCCGAGGCGGTCTTGACCAGCGTATGAAAGGCGTTGATGTCCAGCGGCTTGGGGTTTTTCTTGTCGCGGCCCATCGTCCAGGGGCCGATCAGCGCGGGTTCCGGTTCGCCGTCCTTGGTCATGGCCACAGCCCAGCCGTCGTCGTCTTCGTTCTTCAGGACTTTGGCGGTCCAGCCGTCGCCGCACCACAGACGCGGCTCCTGGATTTTTGCAAGGGTTTCGGAAAGGAGCGCGGCGCCCGGTTCGGGCGGCGGGTTGCGGGAATCAGTCAAGGTGTCAGTCACTCAGGAACAGGAAGGGACGCGGATTTTACCCAGAGACGCGCCAAAACCGCCGATCTTCAGGCGGCGGCGCCCGCCCCATCAGTCCTGAATCTCGAAGTACGCCTCTTCCAGGTAGCGGTGCGGCCCGAATGCGGCCGTCACGGCGGCCAGTTCGGCGGCCTGCCAGTGGTCAAACACCTGCTGCTGCGCTTCGGTCAGCACATCGGGACCGGGTGCCTCGCCGTAGGTGGCGACGATCTGGCGGTAAACGCGGTAAATCGGCGCCACCAAATTGGCGTCGCCCAAAGCATCGTCCAGCGCCCGGCGGAAACGCTGTTCGGCGGCCAGCCGGTCTTGGTTGGACACTTCTTCAGAAGCATAGAGTTTGAGGCGGTAGCTCACGGTTGTTTCTCGGTTAAGGACTGGACGAAAGGCGTGCTTAAAAGCCCGGTTAAAGGCTCAATCTAAAAAAAGCTCGGTTAAGGGCTTGAAGGCGGCAGCCTCAAAGGCGCGCCGTTGCTTTGAACAAGGTCTATGCGCCTGCGCAGCCGGGCAGCTTCCTGCGCGTCGCCCGCCTGCCCGGCGCGTTGCAGTTGCACGCCCAGCCAGGCCAGCAGCGGGCGGCGCCAGCCCTGGCTTGATGCGGTGTCTATGGCCTGCGCAATCGTCGCCGGGCTGGCTTTGCCGCTTTGCAGCAGCGCGCCAGCGGCCACCAACTGCCCCAGCGGATCGACGATGCCCGCCAGCGCATTGGCGTTCCCGGCGGCAGCGGCACGCTGCGCCGGGGGCAGCAGGGCGATGCGCGCCGGGCTGATCTGGCCGCTCAAATAATCGGCATAGGCGCGCTGGGATTCCTGCGCATCCTGGCGCAGCGGCGCAAAACCGGCGCAGGGCTCAAACACCAGGCTGGCCACGCGGCTGGCGCAGCGCAGCAGTTCAGCCGTGGCCAGCAAATCGGCGCGGCCGGTGCGCGAGAGCTGGCTGCGGGCGCGTGCCAGCTCGGCTTCTTCGACGCGGCTGTTGCCTTCCAGATAGGCGGCGACCGAGCGCTCCATCGCATCCTTGGCTTCGAGTTGCCAGTCGGGCCGTCTGGGGCCGCTGGCGCAGGCGCCCAGCAGCAAGGCGCCAGCCAGCGCCCAGCCGTATTTCATTTTCGGAAAATTCATCGTTGTCATGGCAGCTTCATCTCCGCGTCACGGGCAAAAGGCCATTTGCGGTTGATCTCGGTGACCAGGCTTTCCACCTTGCGCAGGCTGGCCTCCACCTCGGCGCGCAGGACGTTCAGGTCGGTCGAGGCGTCCTTGGCGTTGCTGCTGATAACCTTGGCGTCGCCCAGAATCGCATCGACTTTTTTCAGGCTGGCGCGCGCCTCGCCCAGCAGGGCGTTGAGCTGTGCGACAGTGGTGCGGGTCTCTGGCATCACGCCCTGCTTGCCAAACACCTGGGTGTCGGCCTTGAGCGCCAGCGCGTCAAGCCGGGCCAGCAGCGTGTTGGTGCGCTCCAGCGTGAGGGTGAATTTTTTCGCCTCGGCTTCGCTGCCGAGCAGCACCGTGAGCGCGCCGCCGGGGCCGTTAAGCCGGTAGGTCAGCCGCTGCAGATTCGAGAGGGTGCTGCTGACCGCGCCGTTGCCGCTGGTCAAGCCATTGAGGTTGTCGATCAGCGCCTTGGCGGCAAAAATGACCTGCGGGATTTCGGCGCTGGCGTCGCCCTGCAGCACGGTGCGCACCGCGCCATCGGGCAGCGGCGGGTCATTGAGCAGGCCGGAATAAGCGCGCAGGGTTGGCGCGCCGACAATGCCGCGCACCAGCGTGAACACGCTGCTGGTGCGCAGCCAGTGGGCATCCTTGGCGGCCACATCCATCACAATGCGCGCCTTGCCGTCCGGCGCCAGCTCGACACGCTGCACCCGGCCAATCGGAAAGCCGGAAAACGTCATGTCCATGCCCACCACCACGCCCTCGGAGTCATCGGCCACCAGCACCAGGCGCTGGGTCGATTCAAACGCGCCGCGCGCATACAGCACATACAGCGCCGAGCCCAGCACCAGCGCCAGCATGAACAGCAGCAGCAGCCGGGCCTTGAACTCCAGGTTGGCCACGGGCTCGGACGCCAGAAGGACCGGGGCCAGGGCAGGCTGCGGATCAGGCGCCGACGGCGGCGGTAACGACGCTGCAGGCTCTGAATGCTCTGCAGGCGGTAGAGGCGGCGGCAAAGGCGCTTGGGGTGAACTCATGGCGTGGGTTTTCAGGTTCAATAGTAGTTGCCGACCAGCGAGGCCACTTCAATCAGCAAGATGACGGCAAACATGCGCACCAACCCGCGCATTTCCGCGCTGGTGCGAATGCTGACGCCCTGGCGACCGCTCACGCCGTACAGGGCCGAAGCCATCGGAATCAGGGACACGGCCAGACAAAAGAAAAGCGTCTTCAGGACAAAAATCAAGGTCACCGCCGGGCTGAACACCTGGCCAAACAGCCGGGTGTAGGCCGCCAGCCCCGACAGCGCAAAGCCGTAGGCGGCGACATAAGCCACCACCAGCGCCACAACGCAGCTCAGCGCGGCCAGCGTGATGCCGGAAAACAGTCCCGCCACCACGCGCGGCAGCACCTCGCGGCGCAGCGGGTCCCCGCCCTGGCGGCGCAGCTCGTCAAGCTCGCCGCTGGTCTGCATGGCCATCAGCTCGGCGCCATCGGGAATGGTGCAGCGCAGCGCCACAAACAGCGCCGCGCTCAGCGGAATCAGCTCCAGCACCAGCACCCGGATCACCACCTGCAGCGCGTACTGCGACAGCCCGTAGCTCAGCGCTGTCACCAGCACGATGCGCGTCAGCACCACGCTTGCCAGGGCACACAGCACGGAAAAACCCGGCAGGATCGGCGCCGTATTCAGATAGAGATGGCGGCCCAGCAGCAAGCGGCTGGCGGGGCTGTAACTCGACGGCGACAGCGCCAGCACCAAGATGGCAGCGCCCAAATGCACCAGCTGCCACCATTCCAGAAACCAGCGCCAGACCACCCGGCCCGCGCGGGTCAGCAGGCCATGCAAGGAGGGTGTTGAAGTCATGCAGTCATGATAACGAGCGGCCCGCCAGAAGGCCAGAACAGGAAAAAAATGACATCCGCCCGCCGCTTTACAGCGTTTTTGTATGTAAAAGTTACAAATGAATGCCTTATTTGCACTAATTAGGCGAAAACCTTCAAGTATGCTCAGCGCCATGCGAAATATCAGCCCCGCCCTTCTAATTACCATTGCCGCCTTATGGGTTTGCAATGTCCACGCCGCGCCCGAGACTTCCGCCAGCGACACCAGCGCCTCGCTGGCCAATACCGGCTTCCTGACGCACGTCGATCAGGTCCGTCAAAGCGTCACCGACAAAACCTCCGAACTGGTGGTCGATGCCATGGGGTTTGTCGGCATTCCCTACCAGTGGGGCGGCACCACAGCGGAAAGCGGCTTTGACTGCAGCGGCTTCGTGCGCTCCGTCTATCAGCAAAGCATTGGCCTGCTGCTGCCGCGCAAGGCCGAAGAGCAAGCCTCAGCCACCCATCACATTGAAAAAAATGAATTAAAACCCGGCGACCTGGTGTTTTTCAACACCATGCGCCGCGCCTTCAGCCATGTCGGCATTTATGTCGGCGGCGGCAAGTTCATCCACTCGCCCCGGGCCGGTGGAGAAGTGCGCATTGAAAACATGGGCCAGAGCTACTGGCAGCAGCGCTTTGACGGCGCGCGGCGCGTGCTGGCCGATGCTTCGACCCAGGCGATGGCCCCGCTGAGCATGCTCGCCAGCACCAGCAACCCGGCGCTCAAGGCGCAGGCGCCCACGCATCAGGCGCTCAGATCAGCGCATCTGAAAAAGCACGAAGCCAAGGGCCACAAAGCCAAAAAACACGCCTCGGCAGCGCAGGTCAAAAAGTCCCCCCGCACCAAAAAGCACTCCCGGCGCTAAAGCATGCGCTGACGATGGCCCCGAAAAAGGCGTTTTCCGCCTGAGCGGATAACCCCGAACGGCGGTTTTTGTGCGACAGTTACAGTTGCTCACCAACGCCCTGCCTCCATCGAAAGCCCTGCCGATGAAACTTCTCCAACCCCTCTTCGCCGCCCTGGCGCTCACGCTCTGCGCCCAGGCGCCGGTACAGGCCTTTTGCGGCTTTTATGCCGGCAAGGCCGACGCCAATTTGTTCAACGAAGCCAGCCAGGTGGTGGTGGTGCGCGACGGCCAGCGCACCGTGCTGTCCATGCTCAACGACTACAAAGGCCCGCTGAGCGAATTCGCGCTGGTCGTGCCCACGCCGGTGACGCTGAAAAAAGGCCAGGTGCGCGTGGCCGAAAAGCTCACCTTCGAGCGGCTTGACGCCTACAGCAGTCCGCGGCTGGCCGAGTACCACGACAGCGACCCCTGCACGGTGCGCTTTGACTGGGGACAGGACAATTTCGCCATGTCGCCGCCCATGCCAACGGTCGCGATGGCCGCTCCCATGATGCCGACCGCCAAATCAGCCATGCGCGACAAGGCATTGGGCGTGACCGTCGAGGCCCAGTACACGCTGGAGGAGTACGACATCGTCAGCCTCTCGGCCACCCAGTCCGACGGGCTGGAAACCTGGCTGCGCGAGAACGGCTACAAAATTCCCAAAGGCGCCAGCGCCGCGCTCAAGCCCTACATCAACCAGGGCATGAAATTCTTTGTCGCCAAGGTCAACCTCAAAGAGCAACTAAAAACCGGCTACACCACGCTGCGCCCACTGCAGTTTGCGTTTGAAAGCGAAAAGTTCATGCTGCCGATGCGTCTGGGGATGCTCAACGCCCCGCCGGACAAGCCGCAGGATTTGATCGTCTATCTGCTGACCAAGGAGGGCCGCGTCGAAAGCAGCAACTACCGCACCGTCAAGCTGCCCGCCAACGTGAACCTGCCGCACTTCGTCAAGCCGAAGTTTCAGGATTTCTACAAAGCCCTGTTCGACCACGAAGCCGTCAAGGAAGACCACCGCGTGGTGTTCACCGAGTATTTCTGGGACATGGCCTGGTGCGACCCGTGCGCGGCGAACCCGCTGAGCAAAGCCGAGCTGCGCAGCGCAGGCGTCTTCTGGGTCGGCAATGACGAAGCCGACCGCTATGGCGGCGGCGCCCAGCCCGTGGTGCTAACCCGCCTGCATGTGCGCTACACGGCCAACACCTTTCCCGAAGACCTGATGTTCACCCAGACCAAGGACCGGGAGAACTGGCAGACCCGCTACGTCATCCAGAACCCTTACGACAGCAGCGTCGCCCAGTGCAGCGAAAAAGTCGGCCGCATGGACTGCGAAGCCATGTGCAGACCGCGCGTAGCGCAGGCGCTGACCATGCCCCACTACAACAACCAGCCGCCCCTTTTCCGCGACAAAGACCCGCTGGCCCTGCAGCGCGACTGTGTCAGCGCCTGCGTCAGCGCCAAGCAAAACGGCTTGAATGCCGCCGCCCGCTACTACCAGAGCGACCTGCCCCAGCGCATCAGCGCTGAAAAGAAAACCCTGGCCCAGTTGACCGGCTGGCCGCTGAGCACGATTGACGCGATGCCGGACGCCGGGAAATTCTCCAGCCTGGCCAACGCCGCCCCTGTCGCGCTGCGGCCCGCAGGCAGCGGCACGACCTGGTGGGAGCAGCTGTTTAACCGCAAAAAAGCCACGCCTTGACGGCCACCCAGCCAATAGCGCCAGACTCCGCCCACCAGCCTGCGCGCCACAACGGCTTCGCTTCACTGCTGAAATGCCCGTGGCAGCGCCTGGATGCGCGCTGGTTCCAGCTGCTGTTTCTGGCGAGTTTTCTGGCGCTGGGCGCGCTGACGCGTGACTTTGCACTGACCGGGCCGCAAGTGCTGCTAACCCTGACCAGCGCCCTGCTGACCCAGGCCGCCTGGCAATGGGGTCTGGACCTGCCGGGCCAGAAAAGCTGGAGCGGCTACCTCAGCGCGCTGGTTTCGAGCCTGGGCATCTGCATTCTGGTGCGCGCCGACAACGCCTGGGCCCATCCGCTGCTGGCCAGCCTGTCCATGAGCAGCAAATACCTGATCCGCAGCGGCCCGGCCGCGTGCCGCAGCCATGTGCTCAATCCCGCCAATCTGGCCGCCTTTGCCGCCTGGGCCTGGCTGCCGGGCGCCTGGCTCAGCCCCGGCCAGTGGGGCGTGGACAGCCTGGCCGCGCTCTGGTTCATGGCGCTGGGCGGACTGGTGACGCAGCGCATCAGCCGCTGGGATGTGTCGCTGAGCTTTCTGAGCGCCTGGGCGCTGCTGCTGGCCCTGCGCCTGTGGCTGCTGGACTACGCCTGGAACCCCGGCGCCGCCATGTGGCTGCAGCAGATCGGCAACGGCGCGGTGCTGCTGTTTGCCTTCTTCATGATCTCCGACCCGATGACCACGCCCCAGCGCCGCAGCGCGCGCATCGGCTACGCCCTGCTGGTAGCGCTCGGGGCTTTTGTCTGGCAATACCTGCTGTTCCGGCCACACGGCCTGATCGTGGTGCTGTTTCTGAGCAGCTGGCTGGTGCCACTGTGCAACCGCGCCTGGCCGCAGGCGCGCTTTGCGTGGCAAGCGCCAGCCAGCAGGCCAGATTGAGCACCCCCAGCAGCGCGTGCCCCACCCGTTCCCCTTTGACAAAATGCCCTTGTAGGAAAATCAACAATTCAGTGTTTTTCTGTTACCGTGTCTGACATTTTGTTTTAACCACTTTAAGGGTCGCCAATGTTCCTGGATTTTTTATTTGGCAAAAAAGAATTAAAAACTCATGCCTTGCAAGCCACGCCAGCCCACGTTGAGCTGCGCCAGGCGCCCGCGCCGGGCACCAGCATCGGCTACAGCCCTGAACTCGTAGCGCATCTGGAAGCCGACCACGTCAAGCTGGGCGAAACATTCACCGCCATCGACCAGGCCTTCCAGACCGGCGACCTGAGCGCCACCGTGGCCCATCTGGAAGAATTCCGCACCGAGATCCAGGCCCATTTGCTGACCGAAAACGTGCGCCTCTACATCTACCTGGAGCACGCACTGGCACGCGACGCCGGCAGCCACGCCTTGATTCACGAGTTCCGCCACGAGATGGACTCCATCGGCAAAGCCGTGCTGACGTTTTTGGGCAAATACCGCGAACTGGACAAGCAGCCCAACCTGGCCGCCTCCTTCGGTGACGACCTGAGCGCCGTCGGCAAGGTGCTGGTCGAGCGCATCCAGCGCGAAGAATCGACGCTTTACCCGCTCTACCTGCCCGCTTATTGAGCCACTGGCTTCAACGCGCAAAAGCGCACCGTCAAGGGCTGCGCGGCCCGGCCCTCAACAAACATCCTTTCCGGCCCCAGCGGCCGGTTTTTTTCGTCTTTCAATTTCTCTCTTGACAGAAATTTCAAAAATCCTATACTTCGCGGCATGGAACTTACCGACATCTCCCGCCGCTTCGTGCTGCACTGGGGCGAAATGGGCACCGCCTGGGGCGTCAACCGCACCGTGGCGCAAATTCACGCACTGCTGTTTTTTCACGGCAAGCCGCTGCACGCCGAGGAAATCTCCGACACGCTGGGCGTGGCCCGCTCCAACGTCAGCAACAGCCTGAAGGAGTTGCTGAACTGGCAGCTGATCCGCACCACCCACGTCATGGGCGACCGGCGCGATTACTTCACCACCTCCGCTGACGTGTGGGAGCTGTTTCGCACCATCGTGCGCGAGCGCAAGGAGCGCGAATACGACCCGACCGTTCGCATGCTGCGCGAGCTGGTGACGCAGCCCGGCTTTGCCGACGAAGCGCCCGACGCGCAAGACCGCGTGCGCGAGACGCTGGCGCTGATGCAGTCGCTGGGCGTCTGGGCCGACGAGATGCTGCGCCTGTCGCCCTCAACGCTGGACAAGGTGCTGCGCCTGGGCGCGACGATTCAAAAGTTCGTGCGCAGCGACATTGCGCCGCCCGGCGCCTGAGTCTTTTTCCGCAGCCCGCCTTCACGCCTCCCGCCCGCCTCACCCAGGCGGTTTTTTTGAACAACCAATTTCTGTTTTGACTGAAATATCGAAAGGAAAGACAAATGACCGCCCATCCCGACCCTGCCGTCTATCCGCTGACGCTGTATTACGACGGCGCCTGTCCGATGTGCCGCGCCGAAATGCACAACCTGATGCTGCGCAACCAGCGCGAGTTGCTGGCGTTTGTCGATATTTCCGTGCCGGGTTTCAGCGGCCAGCCGCCGGGCGCGACGCAGCAGGACTTGATGACGCTGATCCACGCGCGCCAGGCCGACGGCACGCTGGTCAAAAGCGTCGATGTGTTCCGGCTGGCCTACAGCGCCGCCGGTCTGCCGTGGGTGTCGGCGCTGGTGCGCCTGCCGGTGATTGGCCCGCTGGCGGATCGCCTGTATCCGTGGGTCGCCCGCTTTCGCAACCACATTCCCCGGCGTCTGGTGGTGCTGCTGTTTGAAAGCGCCGCCCGCCGCGCCGCCGCCCAGGCCGCCGCACGCGGCCAGTGCCAGCCCGATGACGCCTGCCGCTTCTGAGCCGGCCAGGAGCTTTCAAGCATGAACATCCTGATTTGCGGCGCCAGCGGTTTTATCGGCCGGGCCATTGCAGCGGCGCTCGAAGCGCGCAGCCACCGCGTGCTGCGCGGCGGGCGCAGCGCCAGCGCCCATTCCGATGCCAGCGCCAGCCCCGGCCCCGGCGAAGTGTCAATGGATTTCACCCGCGATACGGCTGAAGCGATTTGGCGACCCCGGCTGGACGGCGTTGACGCAGTCATCAACGCCGTCGGCGTGCTGCGCGACGGGCCACGCACGCCGATGCAGGCGATTCACAGCGCGGTGCCGCAGGCGCTGTTCAACGCCTGCGCCCGGCAAGGCGTGCGGCGGGTGATTCACCTATCGGCGCTGGGCATTGCCAGCGGCGCCAGCCCCTACGCCCGCACCAAGCGCGAGGCCCAAGCGCATCTGCAAAACCTGACCGCCGCTGGCGCGCTGCAGGGCGTGGCGCTGCAGCCCAGCGTCGTGTTTGGCGCGGGCGGGGCGGGCAGTGCGCTGTTCACGGCACTGGCGCGCTGGCCGGTGCTGGCCTTGCCGCCTGAAGCGTTCAGCACCCGCGTGCAGCCGGTGTGCCTTGACGAGCTGGCGCAGGTCGTCGCCGCGCTGGTGGAACCGGCTGGCGCGGGCGCGCTGTGCGGCCCGCTGGCCTGCGTCGGCCCGCTGGGCGTGCCGCTGGCCGGTTTGATCGCCAGCCTGCGCCAGCAACAGGGCCACCCGCCCGCCCGCGTCCTGCGCCTGCCCGGCGCGCTGGCCCGCGCCAGCGCCCGGCTGGGCGACGCTTTTCCGTTCACACCGTGGGGGACGCAGGCGCTGGCACTGCTGGCGCAGGACAACACCGCCGACTCCGCCCCTTTCGCCCGCCTGCTGGGGCGGCCCGCCACCGCTTACAGCCAGTTGCTGCCCCACCCGACAACGCCCTGACCGGCCTGAATTCAATCGCCAAACTCATCATGAAAACACCCCTGTCTTCAGCCCCAGAACCCGGCCCGACGAGCGCAACGGGACAAGCCATGAACGCCATTCCCCTGCTGCGCGCCAGCCTGATCGCCGTCTGGCTGGGAACGGCGGCGGTCAGCCTGCTCGAACTCAACGGGCAAAGCGCCCAGTTGCTGCAAGCGGCGGGCCTGTCTGAGCCACGGCTGCTGCGGGCGCTGATTGTCGGCGGCGCGCTGGCTGATCTGGCGCTGGGTCTGGCGCTGTGGCTGCGCCCTGGACGCGCCACTTATCTGGCCGCGCTGGCGCTGATGCTGCTGATGACGCTGGCGGCCACCGCGCTGCTGCCCGCCCTGTGGCTGCACCCGCTCGGGCCGCTGCTGAAAAACCTGCCAATTGCCGCGCTGCTGTGGGTGCTGGCGCAGGACGCCGCCACAGCCCAAACCCAGCCCCGAACCTGAACCCGGACAAATCACCATGAACACCTATCTCTTCGTGAAATGGCTGCATATTGTTTCGAGCGTGCTGATGGTCGGCACCGGGCTGGGCTCGGCGTTTTACCTGTTTTTTGTCAACCGCAGCGCCAGCCTGCCCGCGCAGGCCGTGGTCAGCCGCCTGGTAGTGCGGGCCGACTGGTGCTTCACCACGCCCACGGTATTGATTCAGCCCGCCTCGGGCCTGCTGCTGGCGCATCTGGCGGGCTGGCCGCTGACGACACCCTGGCTGGCGCTGTCGCTGGGGCTGTTCACGCTGGCGGGTGCCTGCTGGCTGCCGGTGGTCTGGCTGCAAATCCGCATGGCCGCGCTGGCGCAACAGGCGCTGGCCGATCAAAGCGCGCTGCCGCCGCTGTATGGGCGCTACGCCCGCTACTGGGAAACGCTGGGCTACCCGGCCTTCGCGGCGATGGCGCTGGTGTTTTTTCTGATGGTGAACAAGCCGCTCCTGTGGGGCTGAAAAGGGAGGTAGTTTTCATGTCATCCACACCAAGCCAGCGCCAGCCTGAAACCACCCGCCTGCCACGCCCGCTGCACCTGCGCTGGCAAGACCTGGTGGCGCTGCGCCGCCGTGAAGTCGCGCTCAATCTGGGCCTGTCAGCGCCCTGGCTGGCGGCCTCGCTGTGGACGGCCAGCCAAGGCTGGTTTTTGCTGGCGACGCTCTGCTCGGGCGCTTTTTTTCTGACGGGACTGCGCCAGGCCCATGACTGCTACCACGCCAGCATCGGCGTGCCGCGCCGGTGGCTAAACCCGATGCTGCTGCTACTGACGCTGACCATGCTGTGCGCTACCCACGCGATACGCCACACCCACCTGGAGCACCACAAAAACCCCTTGGGCGAGGACGACGCCGAAGGCCGCTGGGCACGGCAGTGCGCCTGGCGGGCGCTGGTTTTAGGCCCGTTGTTCAGCATCCGCACCCACGCCCAGGCGCTGCGCACCGGCAGCGCCAACACCCGCCGCTGGACTTGGATCGAGCTGACGCTGATCGCGGGCGTCTGGGCGCTGACGATCTTTGGCGGGCCACTCTGGCTGCGCTACCACGTCATCGCGATGATGGTAGCCAACGCGCTGGTCGGCTTTTTTGCAGTCTGGAGCGTGCATCACGGCTGCGAGGCCGACGGCGTGTTTGCCCGCAGCGAGCGCCGCCACTGGTGCAACTGGCTGACGGTCAACCTGCTGTTTCATGTCGAGCACCATCTGTTTCCGGCGGTGCCTGCCAATCACCTGCCAGCGCTGGCGCTCCGGCTGGATCAAGCCGCCCCGCAGTGGCGCGGCCAGCCGGTGCTGGGAAAAGCTTTTGGCGCAACGCGGCAGCAGCCCCCACCTGCGGCAAGCGCACAGCCTTGAGGCGACCCAATGGCCACGGGTTTTACGTCATCAGCAAACAATTGCCTGATCGGCCCCAAAAGCTCAGCCTGCCCGCACTTGCGCCAGCACGCACTGAGTTCTGGATAAGTCGTTTTACAGCATCCGTGGCTGGCAAACCTCGCGCCAGGCAGTCAGCAAGCGGTCTTTGTTCGTGGCACTCAAACGCGACAAGCCTATTTCCTTGGCCATCGCTGCAACACCAGCAAATTCACTCATGGTGTCAGTTGAAAATTCTCTGGCGAGCTGGCGCAGCTCCGCCATAGAAATTTCCTCCACGGAACGCACCTTGCCATTCACTGGCCGCCGGAATGAGATGTTGAGTGCATCGGGCGCTGTTCGGTGCCAAAAAAAGGTGGCCGCGTCTTCCTTGGTGTGACGGTGTTCCCGCATGGCCAGTTGAACAACACGCTGCTGGATGCGCACGCCAGTGCGCTGCCAGCCATGAGCGCGCGCGATACGACGGGCAAGTACCTCATCGAGCACCGGACTTTCGCGCTGGACAATGTCGTCAATCATGCCCAGAAGCGCTGAGTCATAGCTGGCGTCAAAAAACACCGCTGCGTTGGCTTCATGGCCCGCAAGCTTGTCATCCTCCAGCGCTGGCGCAGCATTTTCGTGCCTGGAAAATTGCCGCATGGGCAGGGCGTCTTCGGCGCCGTCAACCGCTTGAGCACTGAGAGCCGGAATTGCGGTTTCAGGAATACCGGGACGGGCAGGCAAATCGTTGACGGCTGCATTTGCGACTGCTTGCGCAGCAGCTTTTGCTGCTTCTTCTTGTGCGATCACACTACGCTCAACTCTGCGCGCCGACAGAATGGCGCGAAGCTGCCCATCGATTTTTTCCGCTGTGCCTGCGGCGTCCACCCACCAATCCGTAGACCAGATGCGCACGATGTTCCAGCCCAAGCCCCGCAGCACCTGCTCGCGCAGCTTGTCGCGATCGCGTGCCGTGGCCGAGCTGTGATAGGTCGCCCCGTCGCACTCGACGCCAGCGAGGTAACTGCCAGGGGCATCCTCATCGACAACGCCAAGGTCAATCCGAAACGAAGAAACCCCGACCTGGGGATGCAAAACCCAACCCTTGGCAGTCAACGCACGCGCCACTGCTTCCTCAAAAGGGCTTTCAAACTCACCAAGACTTCCCGCAATCGCCTCCCCCAGAGCTCGGGCGCCACGCTGGGCGAACTCCATGAAATGCTTCAGATCCCGCACACCCAAAGCCTGGGTGCGCGACAAATCCATCTGTTCGGGAAGCAAACTCGAAAACACGCACAGCTCCTGGCGCGCCCGTGTGATGGCGACATTCAGGCGTCTTTCCCCGCCTTGCTTGTTCATGGGGCCAAAGTTCATGGAGACCGTGCCACTGATGTTCGGCCCATAGGTAAGCGAAAAATACATGACATCGCGTTCATCACCCTGGACACTTTCGAGGTTTTTGATGAAAACCGGCTCAAGCAGTGAATCATCAAAATACGCTTCCAGCGTTGGATCTTTGCGGCGCTCTTCATCGAGCAGGTCTTCAATCAAGCGCTGCTGCTCGGAATTGAAGGTCACCACGCCCGCAGTGCTTCCCGATGCGCGGAAATCCGGCGACTTGAGCTTGGCAACCAGATGAGCAACGAGCGCCATCGCTTCGGGCTTGTTCGTGCGCGCACCGCCTTTTTCATACACGCCATGCTTGATGTGGTGAAAGCTGACGGCTGTGTCCTGCGTGACCGGAGACGGAAAGGTGACCAGCCCGCCACCGTAATAGCGGTGGTTCGAAAACGCAATCAGGCTTTCGTGTCGGCTGCGGTAGTGCCAGGACAGATTCAAAGTCGGCAGATTGGCGCCGATGCACTCATCCAGAATGCTTTCCAGATCTGCTTCGACATCTGCGTCGTCTGCGTCGCTCTCCGCACGGTTGAAGAAGTTTGTCGGGGGAAGTTGCTTGGGATCACCCACCATGACCACCTGCTTGGCCCGGGCAATGGCACCAATCGCATCCCACACAGGAATTTGCGATGCCTCGTCAAAGATGACAATGTCGAAAGTGGCGCTGTCTGCCGCCAGATACTGTGCAATTGACAAAGGGCTCATCAGCAGGCAGGGCGCGAGTTTCGTGATCGCACCCGGAGAGCATTTCATCAATTCGCGAAGCGGCAGATGATTTTTCTTTTTCTGCATCTCATGGCGCAGAACTCCCCATTCCGAGTTCCTGCTGACGCTGTCCTGGGCGGGAAGATCAGCACACAACTGGGCGCGCACCCACTTGTGCGTCAGCCCTGTGAAGTGGTCGTCAAGCTCCTTGAAGTCGCGAATGCGCTTTTCGTGTTCGGCCGACACAAAGGTGCGCAGCACATCATCAGCATCCACCACGGCATTGAGCCACCAGCGGCAGTAGGCCGTCTGAAAAACATCTTTCGCCGCACCGGGCGCTACCACCCCCTGTTCAATGGCAGCAATCAAGGGCGCAAGCCGCTGGGTCGAAGCCAGGCTTCTAACCTTTTGCCATGCACACCACGCATTCACTTTGCCCGACAGTTGCAGGACTTGGTGGGCTCTTTGTGCAATGCCCTGGGCTGATTCATCGCCCGGCATCGCCTGGTTTGTCTGCTCCTGGCCAGAGGCCTGGATGAAATCACCCAGTGCGGCCTCAAAACTGCCCCATGCAGCCAGGTAACGCTGACCGGCCACACAAATCGCACCGCCAGCATTGAGCAGCATGTTCGACTCGCCCAGAAGATGCACCAGTGGTTCTTTAAATGCCATGAGTTCTTCTGGCGTCGTCACCAGCGCGCCAAGAATGGCTGCAAGCGGGGCGTGAAACTTAACTGCCAGAGCAACTTCCTCGACGTTGGTCTTGGTTCCAGCCCATAGCCCACCGGTCTTTCCTGCAAACTCGGCGAGCTGTTCAAGCTCACCCGATAAACGCCGCATTTCTCTCATCGACTGGAGCGTGGTGGCGACAGTTTTCCCGCAGCGCTCCTGGGCAACGGGCTCAAGGCCTTCATCACGCCAAGGCCTTTCGTCCAGGGAAGCGGTCACAGCACTCTGGAACTCGATGGCTGCCAGTGCAGCGGCCAAGTCGGTCTGAAGCGAGTTCCATAGGCCTTGCGTTTCATGGGCCAAGTGGCTCAACTTCTTGAGTTCAGCGTCGATGGTACGGAGTTCACGCATCCTTCCCAGATTGGCCGCATGATCCGTGCCGCATTGGCCCTTGGCCACTGGCTCTAGGCCCACATCGTCCCAGTCCTGGGCGGTCAGGATATTCGCCAACGCACGCTGGTAGCCGAGCATCGAGCGGGCGGCCTCCATATCCGTCTTGAAACCTTTCCAGACGTTCTCGGCAGTGACTTCGAGCTTTTGCCTGGACTTGATGTCCGCATGCAGGTTTTTGAGTTTGACCAGTCGGCCAACGTCGCCTTGCATGTCGAGTTCACCGCCTGGTGCAGCGACGCTGCGAAGCGTCTTGGCCAGCGCCTTTTTCCTGAACCAGTTGAGCGGCCATATCGCCTTGGCTGCGCCTTGCCATTGCCGGTGCAACTGGACAACATCGAGTTGTCCAACGCTGTCGCTGTATTGCAGGGAAAGCGCCCGTCTGCACTCGTGATGCTGCTTGACCAGCTCGATGGCCTGGCTCAGCTCTTTGCACACCGAGGCATCCCAGGCTGCTTGCAGCTCAGCGCGCAGAAGGCGCGCCCGCGTGACCAGCAAAACCCCATTTTTCAATGCGCTGGATGTGTTGTCACTCCACGCACCGGGAATACTGTCCCGAAGTTTCCGATACGCCATGACCAGGCCTGTGCCGCGCTGCATGGCCTCTACGATGACGCGCGCATCTGGCCGGAGTGCAAAACGCCAATCACGCCCACTGCCATGCGGCAAGATACGCGCCAGTACTGCCATTGCGCGTCTGGCGTTTCTATTCAACTCAGTTGAGGGAAGCCCGGCGGCTGTGGTGAAAGCCCCGGCTGAGGCCGCAATTTCATTCGCCGCAGGGATCAGCTGCGTGGCAGTCTCCAGCAGGCGAGCTTGCCAGCTGGGTGACCAGTCGATGTGAACAATGTGCGCCAGCGGGCTGGAGGTCAGGCTCCCTCCGACCGCCTGAGCGTTCAAGTCCAGGCGCTCGGCAGTCTCGCGAAGCGTTGCCAGCGTACGGGCATCGTGCTGTGTCGCCAGCGGCCATGACAGCGCAAGCTGGGGAGCCTCCGTATTCAAGACCATGCGGCCGATGGCCTCGTAGGCACTGAGCCCGTTGGGATGGCGGTGATGCAGACGCTCCACATAGCGGTTGAGTTCAGCCCGAAGCGCCCCCAGCCTTTCTGCCTGAAACTTCCACTCTTGCGGATCGACCGTCCCGGAGGCTTCCCAGGAGCGTTTCAACTGGGCGAGTACCTCGGCCTTACTGGCTTTGTTGGAGTGCAGTTCAAGACAAAATTCTCCCAGCCCTATCTCCCGCAAGCGCCGATAGACAACGTCGAGCGCGGCCATTTTCTCGGAGACGAACAACACCCGCTTTCGTTCCGCAAGACACTGCGCAATCAGATTGGAAATGGTCTGACTCTTGCCCGTGCCCGGCGGCCCGATGAGGACAAAGTCCTTGCCTCTGCTGGCGGCCACCACCGCAGCCAGTTGCGATGAATCCGCCGGCAGAGGACAGAACATCTCCTGCGGCGGCAGCTCCGTGTCCAAAGACTTCACATTTGGAAATGAAACCGTGCTGGCGTAGTGTTCACGCGGTGTCTCGATCAGGTGGCGCACCACCGGGTTCAGTTTGAGCTGTTCTGTGCGTTCGGCGAGATCCTTCCACATCAAGTATTTGGCGAAGGAGAAAGTTGAAAGAACAACATCCTCCACCACCTCCCAGCCTTTGATGTCCTTCACCGCTGTAGAGACTTTTTTCCATATTCCCGGAACATCCAGGCCGTGTTCATCCTTGGGCATTTCACCATCCAGGATGCCAAGTTCGAGATTGAAATCCTGGCGCAGCATCTCGATAAGCGTCGGATTAAAGCGCGGCTCGTCATCGTGCAATTTGAGACTGAAGCCAGAACGGATGCTCCTGCGCTCAAGCGTCACAGGCACGAGGATAAGAGGCGCCCGGTAGCGTTTTGAGTCGTTGACATCACGGCTCCAGGATAAAAAGCCGATTGCCAGAAAAAGAGAGTTTGAACCGGTCTCCTGCAAGGTCGAACGGGCAGTGCGGTACAGCTCAACAAGGCGACTCTCCATCTCCTCTTGCGCCAGACCAATGAACACCTCCTTGCGGCCCAGCGCATCAAGTGCGTGTGCTCGGCGCACATCCTCGCCTTCCCGTGCCTCATAGATCGCGAGATTACGCGGATCACTCCCCTCCATCAGGTCTGGTCTGGTGAGCAGCTTGAGGCTCTGTCCATCAGCCAGCAAATCCTCCAGCCATGCAGGATTCGGCGCATCAAGTTTGAGAGCTGTCTTGGTTCCCTTAAAACTCAGCAAATTGTTGCGCAATGACAGGTCCAGGAGCTTGCGCTGCCAGCGGCTGATTCTGTCTTGCGGGCGTTCTCCTGGAACATCGTCGGTACCCTCATCGGGTGTATCGGGCAAGTCTGGCGCTTCTTCAAGTTGAGGCGGAGCCACACAAGACGGCTCAAGCTGCCCATCGGCCATGCGGCTGGTCGCTTCAGCACTTGCCAGAGGCTTGATGCGCTGCAACCGGGCGCGCCTGACATCAACGACCAGTTCAAACTTTTCCTCCTGCTCCTCGCTGATCTGAAGATTGGCACGCTCTGCGGCATGGCTGAAAGCAGGAAGCGGGCGCTGCGTGGCCAGGGTGGTTTCAAAAACCAGAAGTTCCTTGAGCTTGATGCGTTTGCGAATGGCCGTGACATCATCCACAACCGTGGTGCTGAATTCTTCCTTTTTAAGCCATACGCCAGCGAAAGCATGCCCTTGGGTAAACACCAGAATGGGGTTCAGCCCGGCCTGCTCCAGCGCGGCGCAAAAGAGCAAGGCGAGGTCCAGGCAGGTCGCCAGCCCGGAGTCGGCAATCTGCCCTGGGCTTCTGACTTTTTGTCCTGCCAGTTCAAAACTGGCCGGGGGAAGCGCGTAATCAATCCCCATCGCACCCACTGCGCTCCAGATGGCCGATGTCAGCTCCCATGCACGCTTGGCCCCGCCTTGGTAGCCATTCATGGCGGCGCTCTTGCCAGACTGCCTCAGAATGTCTGCGGCCTGCTTGAGCAGTTTCTCGACATAGGACTCGTTGGGCTGAACGAAGGCCGCCACCATGTCCGGAAGATAAGCCAGGCCACCCCACTGGTTACGAGGCAGGAGTTCTACCTCGACCTCTTGCCTGGCCAGCGCCATGTCGGGCATCGCGCGGGCACGAAGCACGAAAGTCACAACCGCCTTTTCCGCCTCGCTCAGGCGCACGAAATGCGCGCCATCAAGACCCATGTCGAGGTTGGTGAGATGAACCGTCTGACCCGCGCCGACAGCCTCTATATGCCAAGTCTTTGAACGCACAAATGCCGGGTTGGAGGAAACGACGAGTTCAAGTTCCTTGAGATCAGTCGGCAGTCCGTTGACAACCGCAAGTTCGCGCAACACCGGAACGGCATTTTGAAAGTCCGCCAGATTCAATCGGGTCGCCAATGTCGATTGGACTTGTACAACAGCCTCCGCCTCCAGTATTTCCTCGGAAGCAACAGTAGCCACACGCGACATCGCAATTCCTTTGCCGGAAATAAGAGACCGGCTATGTTATGAGTTGAAGCGCTACCCCTCCTCTGAGACAGCGCAGAACCCTATATTGTCACGAAATGTTGCGTTCTGGCACATCGGCTTGCAATAGAGCGACCAAGATGGAACTTAACTGACGGCTAATTCTTAACGCAAGACACACTCATCGCCGCTCAATGCGCCTTTTCCCAATTCGGCCCGAAGCCGATTTCGGCCAGCAGCGGCACGCTCAAATCGGCCACCCCGGCCATCAGGCGCGGCACTTCGGTTCTGACCCATTCAACTTCCGCCTCGGGCACTTCAAACACCAGCTCGTCGTGCACCTGCATGATGATTTTCGTGCCGCGCTGCTCGGCATCCAGCACCTGCTGCACCTTGACCATGCTCAGTTTGATGAGGTCGGCGGCGGTGCCCTGCATCGGCGCGTTGATGGCGGCGCGCTCGGCACCGGCGCGGCGCGGGCCGTTCGGTGAGTTGATTTCCGGCAGGTACAGGCGGCGGCCAAAGACAGTTTCGATATAGCCTTGGCTTTTCGCCAGCATGCGGGTTTCGTCCATGTAGTTTTTCACGCCGGGGTAGCGCTGGAAATACTTGTCGATATAAGCGGCGGCGGCCTTGGTTTCAATGCCCAGGTTTTTTGCCAGGCCAAAGCTGCTCATGCCGTAAATCAGGCCGAAGTTGATCACCTTGGCGTAGCGCCGCTGCTCGCTGCTGACCTCTTCCAGCGCCACACCGAACACCTCGGCGGCGGTGGCGCGGTGAACATCCAGCCCCTGTTTAAAAGCGTTCAGCAGCGCCGCGTCGTCGCTCAGGTGCGCCATGATGCGCAGCTCGATTTGCGAATAGTCGGCGCTGGCAATCACGCTGCCGCTAGGGGCGACAAAGGCCTCGCGCACGCGCCGCCCTTCAGCCGTTCGCACGGGGATGTTTTGCAAATTTGGCTCGTTGCTAGACAGCCGCCCGGTCACGGCCACGGCCTGCGCGTAGTGGGTGTGAACCCTGCCGGTGCGCGGGTTGGCCAGTTGCGCCAGCTTGTCGGTGTACGTGCCCTTGAGCTTGGACAGGCTGCGGTGCTCCAGCAGCTTGGCGGGCAGCGGGTAGTCTTCGGCGAGCTTTTCCAGCACTTCCTCGTCGGTGCTGCGCGCGCCGGTGGCGGTTTTTTTCACCACCTTCATGCCCAGCTTGTCAAAGAAAATCTCGGCCAGCTGCTTCGGGCTGGCCAGATTGAAGGGCTGGCCAGCCATTTCGTAAGCCTCGGTTTCGAGCTGCAAAATGCGCTGGCCCAGCTCGTGGCTTTGCGTGGCCAGCATCGGCGCGTCGATCAGCACGCCGTTGCGTTCGATACGGTACAGGGCTTCGCTGCTTTTGATTTCCAGCTGATAGATAAAGCCCAACTTGTCATTGGCCTCGATTTGCGGCCAGAGCACGCGGTGAACATCGAGCGTCTGGTCCGAGTCTTCGCAGGAGTATTCCGCCGCTTTGGCAATGTCCACCTGGTTGAACTTGAGCTGATGCACGCCCTTGCCGCACAAGTCTTCGTAGCTGATGCCGCTGCGCCCCAGATGGCGGTCGGCCAGGCTGGCCAGGCCGTGCGGCCGGTGCGCTTCGAGCACATAGCTTTGCAGCATGGTGTCGTGAACGTAGCCCTGCACCTCGATGCCGTGGTTGGCCAGCACATGGCGGTCGTATTTGATGTTCTGGCCGAGCTTGGCTCTAGCCGGGTTTTCCAGCCAGGGTTTTAGTCGCGCCAGCACCTCGTCGAGCGGCAACTGCTCGGGCGCGCCGGGGTAGTCGTGGGCGAGCGCAATATAGGCCGCCTCGCCCGGCGTGACGCTAAAGCTCAGGCCGACAATGCGCGCCAGCATTTCGTCGAGCGAGGTGGTTTCCGTGTCCAGCGCGACCAGCTCGGCTTTTTCGATTTTTGCCAGCCAGCTGTCGAACGCCTCCCAGGTCAGGATCGTTTCGTAATGCAGATTGCTGGCCGCATCCGCCGCATCGCCGCTCAAAGGCTGGGGCGAGGCGGGCTGCTCGCTAAACAAATCATCAAACAGGCCCGGCTCGTTGAGCGAGGCGACAACGGGGCGGCTCTGGCGGCGCTGGGGACCGCCGACGCGCTCGGGCGGGGTGTTTTCTTCGTCAATCTGGCTGACCAGGCCTTTGAAGCCGTATTTCAGATAAAACGTGCGCAGCGCGCTGGTGTGCGGCGCGCTGGTGCTAATGGCGTCCAGCGCGGGCAGGCCGGCTATGTAGCTGTTTAATTCGCAGTCTTTTTTGATCGTCAGCAGCGCGCGGCCCTTGGGCAGCCAGTCCAGCGCGCCGCGCAGGTTCTCGCCGACGGCGCCTTTGATCTCGCTCGCCTTGGCCACCAGCGCATCAAGCGAGCCGTGTTCCAGCAGCAGCTTGACGGCGGTTTTCGGGCCGACTTTCGGTACGCCGGGCACGTTATCGACGGTGTCGCCGACCAGCGTCTGGTAATCGACCATCAAGCGCGGCGGCACGCCGAATTCGGCTTCGACGCCCGCCAGGTCGCGGCGCTTGCCGTTCATGGTGTCGATGACGGTGATGTGTTCATCGACGAGCTGGCTCAAGTCCTTGTCACCGCTGGAAATAATCACCTCGATTTGCTGGCGCGAGGCCATGCCCGCCAGCGTGCCGATCACGTCATCGGCCTCGACGCCGGGCACGCACAGCACTTTCCAGCCGAGCAGTTCCACGACTTCGTGAATCGGCTCGACCTGGCTGCGCAAATCATCCGGCATGGCCGAACGATTGGCTTTGTAATCGGGATACAGCGTATCGCGAAACGTCGGCCCCTTGGCGTCGAACACGCAGGCGACATAGTCGGCGCGCACGTCCTTGCGCAGCTTTTGCATCATGTTGACCATGCCGCGAATCGCGCCGGTGGCCGGGCTGTGCGGGTCGGCGGGGTTGACGCGCAGGTCCGGCATGGCGTGAAAGGCGCGGTACAGGTAGCTGGAGCCATCGACCAGCAGCAGGGTTTTTTTATCAAGACTCATAAGAGCCGATTGTCGGGGATAGCGGCCCGTCAGCGCCGTTGAAGGGCCAGCCCCGCCCGCCTACAATGCAGGCATGAAAACCGCCCTTCGCCCTTTCCTGCTCGCTGCCCTGGCAGCGCTGCCGCTGGCTGCGGCTGTGGCCCAGACGCCAGCGCCCGCCCAAAGCGCCGCGTCCGCAGCCGCCCGCCCGGCGCAAGCGACGAATTCAGCACGTCCCGACCCCAAAATCGAGCATATTCGCACCGAAGACGCGGGCACGCGCATCGACGAGCTGCGCGTAGGCGGCCAGACCCAGCAAATCACGGTCCAGCCCAAAACCGGCGCACCGGCTTACGAGGTCAAGCCCGCTGAGGGCGTCCGGGGTGCCGCGCCCGCCGCTGCCGGTAATGACACGAACGGCTCGCGCGTCTGGAACGTGCTGAAGTTCTAAGCGCTTTTCTCCTTTCCCATCAGCATCTAGCACAGGATTTAACTTTCAGGCATGGCCGTATTTACCGAAGTCTCGTTTGACGAGGCTGCTGCTTTCTTGCGCTCCCTGAATCTGGGGCAGCTCCAATCTATCAAGGGTGCTGCGGGCGGCATCGAAAACACCAACTATTTTGTCGATACCGACCAGGGCCAGTACGTGCTGACCCTGTTCGAGCGCCTGACTTTCGAGCAACTGCCGTTTTACCTGCACCTGATGAAGCATCTGGCGGGCCGGGGCATTCCAGTGCCCGACCCGGTGGCCGACGCCAGCGGCGCCATCCTGCACCATTTAAAAAACAAGCCCGCCGCCGTCGTCAACAAGCTGCGCGGCCACAGCGAGCTGGCCCCGACGCCCGCCCATTGCGCCAGCGTTGGCGCCATGCTGGCGCGGCTGCACCTGGCCGGGCAGGACTACCCGCGCCAGCAGCCCAATCTGCGCGGCCTGGACTGGTGGAACGAGACCACGCCGGTGGTGCTGCCCTACCTGAACGACGAGCAGCGCCGCCTGATTCAGGACGAACTAGCCCGCCAGAACGCCCTCGCCGCCACGCCCGCCTATGCTGGATTGCCACGCGGCCCGATTCACGCCGACCTGTTCCGCGACAACGTGATGTTCGACGGCAGCGAGCTGACGGGTTTTTTTGATTTTTACTTCGCTGGCTGCGACAGCTTTGTGTTTGACATCGGCATCTGCCTGAACGACTGGTGCATCAACCTGGCCAGTGGCGCGCAGGACGCTGCCCGCGCCGACGCCTTCATGGCCGCTTACCAGGCGGTGCGCCCGCTGAGCGCCGACGAGCGCGCGCTGCTGCCCGCGCTGCAACGCGCTGGCGCGCTGCGCTTTTGGATTTCGCGCCTGTGGGATTTTTACCTGCCGCGCGAAGCCGCCGTGCTGCAGCCGCATGACCCGGCGCATTTCGAGCGGGTGCTGCGCCAGCGGCTGGCGCAGCCCTACACGCTGTAAGCACTAAGCACTAATGAAACTCAACATCGTTCCTGCGCGCACTGGCTTGATCTGGGTCAGGCTGGGCATCACGACCTTTTTCCAGCAGCCGCTGGCCATGTCTGGCCTGTTTTTTATGTTCATGGCCATGCTCTCGGTAGTGACAGTCGTGCCCCTGATCGGCGTGGTGCTGGCGCTGGTCTTGCTGCCAGCGCTCACGCTGGGGCTGATGGTGGGCACAGAGCAGGCCAGCCAGGGCAAATTTCCGATGCCTTCCGTCCTGATCAGCGGTTTTCGCAGCGCAGCGCAGCGCACGCGCGCCATGCTGGTGCTGGGCGCGCTGTATGCCACCGGCTTTCTGGGCCTGATGGGCCTGTCGGCCTTGATTGATGGCGGGCAGTTTGCCAGCCTCTACCTGATTGGCGGCAAGGTCAGCGAAGAGCTGGTCATGCAGGAAAGTTTCCAGACCGCCATGTGGCTGACCATGCTGCTCTACCTGCCGCTGTCGCTGCTGTTCTGGCATGCGCCTGCGCTGGTTTATTGGCATGGCGTGCCGCCCGTCAAAAGCCTGTTTTTCAGCGCTATGGCGGGTTATAAAAATTTTGGCGCTTTTGCCGTATTTGGTGCGGCCTGGGCGGGCCTGTTGATGCTGGCCGCCATCGTGGTGTCGCTGATCGCCAGCCTGCTGGGCAGCCCGGCGCTGGCCACGCTGCTGATACTCCCGCTGGCGCTGGTGATCCTGGCGATGTTTTTCACCTCGATTTATTTCACCTTCCGCGACAGCTTCACGGCCACCGACGACGACCAGACCAGCGCCGCCACCGATTGAGGCGAGTGCGACAGCAGGCCGTGCTGCAGCCGCCCTTTCCCGCACACCAGCCCGGCCTTTGCCGGGCTTTTTTCACAGCACCGTCAGCTTGGCCACGCTCAGCGCCAGCCATTTCACGCCGTGGCGGGTGAAGTTGATCCTGGCTCTGGCGTCGTCGCCCTTGCCTTCGAGCATTTCCACCCGGCCCTCGCCGAACTTGGCGTGAAACACGTTGGCGCCGACTCTCAAGCCGTGCGCAGGGGCGGCTTTTTGCGCGGGCACCGGCGGGCTGGCAAAGCGCTCAGTGCTGGCGCTGCGTGCTGCAAAACCGCCACCGCTCCCGCCGCCACCCCAGTCGCCACGCGCGCCGCCCGCACCGAAATTACCCGCGCCGGAACCCGCACCGCCGCGCCAGCCGCCAGAGCCAGAGCCGCTTCCCGCGCCCAGCCCGGAAGCAAAGCCCTTGTTTTTCGGCGTCAGCCATTTCAGCGCGCCTTCAGGCAGCTCGTCAAAAAAGCGGCTTTTCGGGTTGAAGCGCGTCTGGCCGTGCAGCATGCGGGTTTGCGAATAGCTCAGATACAGACGCTTGCGGGCGCGCGTGATGGCCACGTACATCAGGCGGCGCTCTTCCTCGACGCCGCTGCGGTCCCGAATCGAGTTTTCGTGCGGAAACACGCCGTCTTCCAGCCCGGTGATGAACACGCAGTCAAACTCCAGCCCCTTGGATGAATGCACCGTCATCAGCTGCACGGCGTCCTGACCGGCCTGCGCCTGGTTGTCGCCCGCCTCCAGCGCCGCGTGGGTCAAAAACGCCAGCAGCGGCGACAGCGTTTCGCCGGTGTTGCTGTCGGGCGCCAGCGACTGGGCCGACAGCGCATCAAGCGACGACTGCAAGCGCCCGCCCAGCTCATCGACCGGCAGCGCCACCGCGTCGCGACCAAAGCCTTCGTAGCCGACAAAAGCCTCGGCGGCGTTGAGCAATTCGCCCAGATTTTCCAGCCTGTCTTCACCTTCTTTATCAGCCTTGTAATGCGCTTCGAGGCCGCTGTGGTCCAGCACCTGTTCGATGATCTGGCGCAGCGTAGCGCCCGCCGTCTGCTCGCGCAGCACATCGATTTTGGCGACAAAAGCGCTCAAATTCGCGCCCGCCTTGCCCGGCACCGCGCTGACGCCGTCGTGCAGTGAGCAGCCCGAAGCGTTGGCGATGTCCTGCAGCTGCTCAATCGTGCGCGCACCGATGCCACGCGGCGGAAAATTCACCACGCGCATGAAACTGGTGTCGTCGTGCGGGTTCTCCAGCAGGCGTAAATAAGCCAGCGCATGCTTGATTTCGGCGCGCTCAAAAAAGCGCAGCCCGCCATAGACGCGGTAAGGAATTCCGGCGCTAAACAGCGCGCTTTCCATCACCCGGCTTTGCGCATTGCTGCGGTAGAGCAGCGCGATTTCCTGGCGCGCCATGCCGCCCTGCACCAGTTGTTTCACTTCATCGACAAACCACTGCGCCTCGGCAAAATCGTTGGCCGACTGGAACACCCGCACCGGCTCGCCGGGCCCGGCCTCGGTGTGCAGGTTTTTGCCCAGCCGCTGGCTGTTGTGGCTGATGAGCTCGTTGGCCGCATCCAGGATGCTGCCGAAACTGCGGTAGTTGCGCTCCAGCTTGATCTGGTGCGTCACCTTGAATTCGCGCACGAAGTCGGCCATGTTGCCCACGCGCGCGCCGCGAAAGGCGTAAATGCTCTGGTCATCGTCGCCCACGGCCACCACCGAGCCGCCCGGCATGGGCTGATCGCCAGATGCGGCGGCGTCTTCGCCCTGCCCGGCCAGCAGCTTGATCCAGGCGTATTGCAATTTATTCGTGTCTTGGAACTCGTCGATCAGGATGTGGCGAAAGCGCCGCTGGTAATGCTCGCGCACAGCCGGGTTGTCACGCAGCAATTCATAACTGCGCAGCATCAGCTCGCCGAAATCGACCACGCCTTCGCGCTGGCATTGCTGCTCGTAGAGATCGTAGATTTCCGCCTGCTTGCGGCTGTTGTCGTCGTGCGCGGGAACGTCTTTGGCGCGCAGGCCGTCTTCCTTGCAGCCGCTGATAAAGCGCATCAAGTCCTTGGGCGGAAAGCGCTCGTCGTCGATCTTGAACTGCTTGCACAGCCGCTTGATGCTGGAGAGCTGGTCTTGCGTGTCCAGAATCTGAAAACTCTGCGGCAGATTGGCCAGCTGGTAATGCGCGCGCAAAAAGCGGTTGCACAGGCCGTGAAAAGTACCTATCCACATGCCGCGCACGTTGACCGGCAGCATGGTCGAGAGGCGCAACAGCATTTCCTTGGCCGCCTTGTTGGTGAAGGTCACGGCCAGAATGCCGCTGGGCCAGACTTGACTGGTCTGCAGCAGCCAGGCGATGCGGGTGGTGAGCACGCGGGTCTTGCCCGAGCCGGCCCCCGCGAGAATCAGGGCATGGGTGGCGGGCAGCGTGACGGCGGCGAGCTGCTCGGGGTTGAGGTTGTGCAGCAGGGGGGAAGGCGA
Organism: Burkholderiales bacterium; assembly: GCA_038249155.1. Lineage (GTDB taxonomy): Bacteria > Pseudomonadota > Gammaproteobacteria > Burkholderiales > Burkholderiaceae_C > Polaromonas. Next base: position 33,258 of record JBBRWN010000011.1, read on the forward strand.
AAGCGGGTCTGAAAACATCCCCTATTGTAGGAAGCCGTGATGAGCCCTTTTGATTCCCTGACTCGAATCCTGGCGCCAGTTGAGACAGTCTGCCAACCTGCTCCAGGCTTGAAGCGCCAGGAAAAAGTCAGTTTCCGTGCTGTTACATTCTAGGCCAAAGGGAAAAATATGAAACGCTTCACGACTCCAGGATTTCACCAGAACAGCTCAGCCCTACTTGGGGGGACAGCAACTCACGCCATTGAGCAGATGGCCTTGCGCTTTCACCGGGTGCTGACTGGGTTCGTGCAAGGTGCCTGTGTGCCTGAAAGTGATCCATTTGCCTGCGCCCAAGCCAAAACTCTGCGGGATACCGTGTCCATCGGCGGATGAAGAGTTTCAGCCCAGGAAACGGCATAAACACGAAATAAAATAAATAATAAAATGCGAATCAAATCAAAAAAATATCTTGAAAATAACATCAGTCACTTGCATAACTCACTGAATATTGCCGTCATATACGGCGGTGAGGTTGACAAGAATGGTTCAGTTATCAACAAAACCCACAATCCCCGCTCCACCAAGACTTACGAATATGTGGCCGATGATATTTTGCAAGCCCTGATTGCCTGTGGCTTCAAGAATGTCATCAAGCTCCCGGAAGATATGAATCTTTCCGGCGCTTTACTGGAAAATAATATTCATATCTGCTGGCTTAACAGCGGCGGCACGCAAGGCTACTGCTCTGTCAGTCATGCACCCTCAATACTTGAGCTGCTCGGAATTCCCTATATAGGCCACAATCCATTGAATGCGGCAGTACTGGATAACAAGCATATTTTCAAAAGCATGCTGGCCAGCATGGATATTAAAACTGCTGAATTTCTGGTGTGCAACCCCAATTCAGCGGGCGGTGATGACTTCATCAATGCCCAACTGGACGCGCATTTCAAAAATTATCACGGAGCTTTCATTGTAAAACCGGTATCGGGTCGTGCCAGCCAGCATGTACATCATGTTCCGCACCGGACTGCCTTACTGGATGTCATCAAACACGTCAATGACATAACCGGTGGCAATGTGATGATCGAAAGCTTCCTCGGCGGAGATGAATACACTATGGCAGTCATGGGGCCAATTCTCAGCCAAAAAAATACAATAATAGATAAAACAGTTCCATTTGCATTTTCAGGCGTTCAGCGTATTTTAGAATCTGATGAAATGATCTTCACATCCATGGATGTCAAGAAGATTTCCAATGATCGCATGCGTGTGCTGTCGCAAGCTACCGATGAGCATGTAATAAACCAGCTCAAAGAACTGTCGAGCAGGATTTACCAGGCGCTTGACCTCGAAACGGCCGTTCGGATTGATTTCCGCGCGGACGATTCAGGTGTCATTCATGTGCTTGAAGCAAATCCAAAACCTGATTTGAAACGTCCGGTAAAAAATCAGATCAGCCTTATTTGCGCCGGCCTGGATGAGGAAAACATGAGTTATGAATGCCTTATCCAAAGCATGTTCATCAATCGAGTACATGATTTAATCACATACAAGCGAAAGATGGCACCCAAGCTTTGCTCACTGCTGCCGGCTCATTAAAACAAGATGCCTTCATCTATCGACTATCTCATATATGGCTTTGTCGCTGCGATTGCCGCAATGCAGTTCATTCCCGGGAAAAACACAAACGGCAAGTCTGACTTACTTATATTGAAAGCAGCATTATTTTTATTTTTTTTAAGTACGGATTTTAGCCGTTCATTTTTTCCAATATTTGCCAGCCATTTTGACGTGGCACATCTGGACAAGTCTATGCAAATGGCTCTTCCCCAGATTGTCTGGGGCTTATCAGCGCTAATTGCCACGCCGTATGGCTATAAACTAGCCAACAAACTTGGCGCACCCACCGTGCTTGCCAGAGCAGCTTTATTTGCAGCATTGGCAACTATTATTATGGGAGCAAGCAATAATTACTGGATCATGCTTTTATGTCGGTCTGTGATAGCTGGCGCATACGGCACCATCGCGATTGTTGGCACCCTATATTTGAACAGCCGAGGCAAAGCCAGTACCATTGCAATATTATTAACCGCCATCGCTGCAGCATCCATAGTAGGAAATGCAATAGGAGGACTGACTGCGCAAATTTTCAGTCAAAGCAGCACAATTCTAATATCTTCCATTTTTGCCCTGGCTTCCAGCGTGCTGTTAATGGTATTTTTCAAACCAGATGTGGTACATGAAATCTCAGAAAGCAAAATACTTACTCTAAAATATCTGCTCACCAACAAGAGAATTCAAGTATTTGCACTGCTTAACACTGCACCTTTCAGGATCGTACTCACGGGCTTTGTTCTTTATTTAATTCCCGTCCTGCTTGTCGATTACAAGATAAGCTTGAAAATCACCGGCCAACTGATGATGTTTTATTTTTTGGTCAATTGGTTATTGATTCAACCACTTTCCAACCTTCTTGATAAATATGAATTCCATAAGTCTTCGGCTATTTTAAGCTCAATTTTCATGGCGCTGGGTCTAATATTATTTTACTACAGCAATGGCGACATTCGCTTAATCACAATTTCCATCTTTATTTTAGCCACAGGAATGGCCCTGAATAGCATTATCCAGGTTCCAATAATTTCAATTATTTTTCCGATAGAATGCCATGAATATGGAGAAGGCACCATTATTGCTTATTTCCGAACCGTCGAAAGAATTGGCTCAGTGATTGGACCCTTGGCGGCATCGCTGCTTTTGAGTGCTGTCGGCATTAAGGTTGTGCTATTGACGGGTATCTTGCTCCTCCTGGTTAGCCTTGGACTTTTCATATTTTTTACGCTTGACCAGCGATTTGCTGAATCGCTGGCGCGGTAAAAAATTACCGTTCCTCTGAACCAATCTTCACGCGAAACGGCATAGAGCCCTGCTCAGACTGTGAGCAGACGGGCGCTCAGTACTAATAACCCCAGCAGGCTCGAATAGTACCGAGCGGACCATGCCTTACTTCATTCCAAGCCAATGCATTTAGTTAATAGATAAGACCCGCACGACCAATAATCCCGAAATCAATGAAATTAATTCCCTGATTTTTACCTTCATTTCGCACCTCCAGAGTGTCTGTTAACTTGAAGCTTTTAGCATCATCCAGAGCCTTGTCCAGGGTCACAGCAGTAATAGGGCCTTTGATTGACTGCATAACGCTCACTGCCACCCGCGCAGTGGTATATCCCAACTGAAATCGCGGGCTAATGTTTACTGAACGGCCAAGTTCTTTGGCATCTTCATGCATCTCTCGCACCAGCAGTTCTTTTTTATTGTTGGGATGAGGCAGGAACAGGCCGATAAGCGAGTCTGTAACAGCGTTGCCGCCTTCCTTAATAAGTGAGTCAAGCTCTACCGAAGACATCATGGCTATTGTGGCTTTGGGTGCAAGAGGCTTAAAGTGCTGGATAAAGGAAGCGGCCGGTTTTGTCACTGCGTACAGGAGCACAGCCTGGGGATCGCTTTTGCTGACCTCAGTGGCTTGCCTGGCTAAATCCGTGTCGGTACGGCTGTAGGAGGCTGAGGCCACCAACTGCATGTCCTTGTAAGAAGACTTCAGAAATTCCTGAACACTCGCAAGGCCTTCTTTACCGAAAGCATCATCTTGGTAAACGACTGCCAGGCGCTTGACACCTGTGCTTTTAAACTGTGCCAGAAATTTGTTTGCTTCTCTCTCATAACTTGCGCGGACTGGATAAATTCGGGGTACGCCATACATCATGCGCGCTCCCGAGGTAGGGCCGAGCAAGCTGACCTTGCCATTTTCCAGTACCTTTTCTTTAATGAGGGCCTCAACACCGGCCGCCCCTATCGCGCTAATCATCAGCACAGGAGAACGTTCTCGGATAATTTCACGTACAAGATTGACGGTTTTAGCCGTCTGATATTCGTCATCGCGCACATCCAAGACAATTTTTCGTCCCTGAATTCCCCCGTGGCGATTGATTTTATCGAAATACAGCTGCGCACCATCACGGGCCGCTATGCCGGTAGCAGCCTGAGTCCCCGTCAAGGGTACAACCTGGCCTATGACAATATCTTGTGCATTAGCAGCGCCTTCTATAAGAGTAGCCGCAATCAGTAAAATTTTTTTTATTGAATTCATCGAAATCTTTTAATTAAAATAAGCCGCCAGATTGGCATGCCGAAGAGTGAGGACTGCTCAAAAATTTTATTTTTTGAGCATCTTTATTTTAACCAAGCTCTTACGCTCTGAGCAGTCAAGATTCGCAATCCAATCTGCCCACCGATCCACCGCTGGACCGAGGCATGAAAAAAGCCGCCGCAAACTTTTCGGCTTGCAGCGGCTTTTTTTGTTTGGGGCTAATCAGGAATGATCAGCGGCGCCAGCGTCTGCGGCAGGTTTAGTCACGCGGCTTGGAGAACTTGCCGGGCTTCTTGAACGAATCGCGGGGCACGAACACCTTGCCGGCTGGCTTGGCGAAAGCGGGCTTGCGAGCGAAATCGCCACGGGGCGCAGCAAAGCCTTCGTTGCCGCCGCCGAAGCCACGGTCGTCACGCGGAGCGAAACCGGCGTTGCCGCCACGGTCGCCGCCGAAGCTGCGCTCTTCACGGGGTGGAAAACTGCGCTCTTCACGCGGTGCAAAACCGGCGTTGCCGCCAGCAAAGCCACGGTCATCCGGGCGGCGTGCGTTGCGGTCGTTGAAACCGGAACGGTCGGCGTAGTTGCCTTGAGGCGCTGGAGGACGGCCCTGGAAGGCGCCGGCATCGCGGTTGCCACCAAAGCTGCCGGCATTGCCGCCGCCGAAGCCGCCACGGTCACCGCCGCGATCACCACCACCAAAACCGCCGCCGGCTGGCTTGCGACCAGCAAAGCCGCCACGGTCACCACCACCGCCGCCGAAGCTGCGGCCGCCGCCACGGTCATCGCGACCACCGCCGAAGTTGCCGCGTGGGCGCTCGGAAGTTGGCGCAAAGCGCTGCTGTGGCTCCAGACCTGCAACCACGCTGGGTTTCAGGTTCTGCTGCGTGTAGTGCTCGATGTCCTGAATCTTGCGACGGTCGCGGAACTCGGCAATGGTAATTGCCTGGCCTTCGCGGCCGGCGCGGCCGGTGCGGCCAATGCGGTGAACGTAGTCTTCAGCCTTCATCGGCAGGCCGTAGTTGATGACGTGGGTGATGGTGGGAACGTCCAGACCACGGGCAGCCACATCGGTCGCCACCAGAATCTGCACGCGGCCGTCGCGGAACGCCATCAGGCGGCGGTTGCGCAGGCCCTGACCCAAAGCGCCGTGCAGTGCGACGGCGCTGAAGCCTTCTTGCACCAGGTCATTGGCCAGGCCATCACACTCCACCTGCGTGCAGGCAAACACGATGGCCTGGTTGATGGTGGTGTCGCGCAGGTGATGATCCAGCAGCTTGCGCTTGTGGGTCATGTTGTCCGACCACATCAGCGACTGGGTGATGGAGGCGTGCTTTTCGTGCGGCGAGTCGATTTCGACGCGCTGGGGCTGGCGCATGACGCGGGTGGCGAGCTGCATGATGCGCGGCGCGAAGGTGGCGCTGAACATCATGGTCTGCTTGCGCTCGATGGTGAGCTGGTTCACTTCGGTCAGGTCGTCGGCAAAGCCGAGGTCGAGCATGCGGTCAGCCTCGTCCACGACGAGGAATTGAACCTTGTCCAGTTTGATTTGCAGGCTGCGCTGCAAATCGAGCAGGCGGCCGGGCGTGGCCACGACGAGGTCGGCGTTTTGCAGCTTGGCAATTTGCAACTGGTAAGGAATGCCGCCGACGACGTTGGCAACGCGCAGGCCACGGCAATGGCGCACCAGGTCGATGGCGTCGGCGCAGACCTGCTGGGCGAGTTCGCGCGTCGGGCACAGGATCAGCGCGCCGGGGGTGGCGGGCTTGAAGTTGCGCAGGTTGGTCGGGTCTTTGCGCTTGGGCTTTTTCAGCGGCGCTTCGCCACGGGCGACGGCCTCAAGGCTCAGGCGCTCGAACTCGGCGCGCTCAAAGCGCTCGGCTTCTTCCTGCTGCTTGAGCAGGGTGTGCAGCACGGGCAGCAGGAAGGCGGCGGTCTTGCCGCTGCCGGTCTGGCTGGAGACCAGCAGGTCGGTGAATTTTTCAGCGCTCGGGTCGGCGTCCAGGGCCTGCATGGCCTTGGGGATGGTGGCCATCTGCACGGCGGTGGGCTGGTGAAAGCCCATATCGGCGACGGCCTGGAGCAGTTCCTTGGCCAGGCCGAGCTTGACAAAGCCGTTGGGCTTGGCCACGACGGCGTCGAGCGAGGTCAGCGCGTCCGCCGCATCGTCGGCAGAAAAATCCTCGATCACGGTGATGGTGACGTCCAGATCGGAAATGGTTTCGGTGTTGTCAGGCGCAAAGTCGCCACGGGTCTCAAAAGAGTCAGTCATGTTTTTTCTCACTAATCCCCTGCCGCCCTGGTTTCAACAGGGAACAGGAAACTCCACCTTCCGCGCTGCAGAAAGCTTCGTTCATGGTTAATAAAACATCAACCATCAAACGAATATGCGGATCAAGGGCAACATTGCCTTGATGCGGTGACTCTGAAGATAGAGTCCAAAAGTGTGAGGTAGATGTACAAATGCAGTCAGCATAGCTGCGCAACTGCAAGCCCGCTATTATGGCACGCTTTAGGGGTTTTTACCAATCCCTTTGGTTACCCAGGGGTATTTCCGCCCGCGCCCAGGCAGCCGGGTCACTTCAGGAAATGCGTGCGGTAGTGCTCCAGCTCGTCAATCGACTCGTGAACATCGGCCAGCGCCGTGTGCTTCTGGTGCTTTTTAAACGCGCTGCACACTTCGGGGCGCCAGCGCTTGGCCAGCTCTTTAAAAGTGCTGACATCGACGTTGCGGTAATGAAAAAACGCCTCCAGTTTGGGCATGTACTTGGCCAAAAAGCGCCGGTCCTGGCCGATGCTGTTGCCGCACATCGGCGCTTTTCCCTTGTGGACATAGTGGGCCAAAAAGGCCAGCAGCTGCGCCTGGGCGTCTTCTTCCGTCACGGTGCTGGCCTTGACTTTTTCGATCAGGCCGCTGCGCCCGTGCGTGCCCTTGTTCCACTTGTCCATCTTGTCGAGCAATTCGTCGGACTGGTGAATCACCAGCACCGGGCCTTCGATGCGCGGCGTCAGTTGCGGGCCGGTGACGACGACGGCAATTTCAATCACGCGTTCTTTTTCCGGATCGAGGCCGGTCATTTCGCAGTCCAGCCAGACGAGGTTCTGGTCCGATTTTTTAAGCAGGGGTTCAATTTCAGGCATCCGGGGATTCTCGCCGATAGCCTAAACTTGGCCGCATGACCGACTCCTCACTTGTTTTGACCCTGCTGTTCTCAGCCCTGCTCGTGGCGGGCCTGCTGACAAAGTTCTACCTGGCCTCGCGGCAAATCCGCCATGTGGCGCAGCACCGGGGCGCCGTGCCCGCCGCCTTTGCCGCCACCATTTCTCTGGATGCGCACCAGAAAGCGGCCGACTACACGCTGGCCAAGACGCGCTTTGGCATGCTGGAGATGGCTTTTGGCGCCGCCGCGCTGCTGGGCTGGACGCTGCTGGGCGGCCTGGACCTGCTGAACCAGACCATCGCGCATGCCGATCTGGCCCGCTACGGCGCCTTGGTGCCGCAGCTGGCGCTGCTGGCCGGTTTTGGCCTGATAGGCGGGCTGCTGGACCTGCCGTTCACGCTGTACAAAACCTTCCGGCTCGAAGAGCGCTTTGGCTTCAACAAAATGACGCTCGGGCTCTGGCTGGGCGACCTGGTGAAATCGACGCTGGTCGGCGCCCTCATCGGCCTGCCGATCATGGCGCTGATTTTGTGGCTGATGGGCAGCGCGGGCCACCTGTGGTGGCTCTGGACCTGGGGCGTGTGGATGGCGTTCAATTTGCTGGCGCTGGTGCTGTATCCCACAGTGATTGCACCGCTCTTTAACAAGTTCAAGCCGCTCGACGACGAAGCGCTGAAGGCACGCGTCACCGCGCTGATGCAGCGCTGCGGCTTTTCCGCCAAAGGCCTGTTTGTGATGGACGGCAGCAAGCGCTCGGCCCACGCCAACGCTTATTTCACCGGCTTTGGCGCGGCTAAGCGCGTGGTTTTTTACGACACGCTGCTCAAGCAATTGAGCGCCGCCGAAGTCGATGCGGTACTCGCCCACGAACTCGGGCATTTCAAGCACAAACACATCATCAAGCGCATCGCGCTGCTGTTTGCCATGAGCCTGGTCGGCTTTGCGCTGCTGGGCTGGCTGTCCTCGCAGGTCTGGTTTTACACCGGCCTGGGCGTGCGCCCGAACCTGAGCGGCGCCAATGACGCGCTGGCCCTGCTGCTGTTCATGCTGGGCGTGCCGCTGCTCAGCTTTTTCGTCTCGCCGCTGCTGGCGCAACTGTCGCGCCAGCACGAGTTCGAGGCCGACGCCTACGCCATCGCGCACGCCGATGGCCGCGACTTGCAAAGCGCGCTGCTCAAGCTCTACAAAGACAACGCCAGCACGCTGACGCCGGACCCGGTATTTGTCAAGTTTTACTACTCGCACCCGCCCGCCTCCGAGCGGCTGGGACGCATGATTCCTTCTATTGAAAGCGCCGCCGCATGAGCCACCCCATTCATCCCCCGCACCGCGCCCTGAGCGCCACAGAGCTGGCTGCCCAGCTTGGCCAGCTCAACGGCGCTCAAACGCCGGGCTGGCAACTGACACACGGCGCGCTGGAAAAAACTTTCAGCTTTGAAAATTACTACGAAACCCTCAGTTTCGTGAACGCCGTGGCCTTCATCGCCCACGCGCAAGACCACCACCCCGAGCTGGCAGTCAGTTTTGGCCGCTGCACGGTGCGCTGGAACACGCACGATGTGCAGGGCATTTCGATCAAAGACTTTGTTTGCGCGTCCAAAATTGACGCCCTGCTGGCATGAGCAAACCGACGCGTTCAGGCCGTGCGGGCGCCGCCCCGGTTGCGGGTACCCAGGCGGGTTTGGTGGTGGCCGGTTTTGGCCGCCATGTGCTGGTCGAAACCGAATCCGGCCAGCGGCTGATCTGCCACCCACGCGGCAAGAAAAGCCAGGTCGTCGTCGGCGACCGCATCCGCTGGCTGCCCTCCGAGGACGAGGGCACGATTGAAAAAATCGAGGCGCGCAGCAACCTGTTTTACCGCCAGGACGAGATGCGCACCAAGTCCTTTGCCGCCAATCTGGACCAGGTTTTAATTCTGATTGCCGCCGAACCGGAGTTCTCCGAAAGCCAGTTGACGCGCGCCTTGATTGCCGCCGAGGCCGAGCACATCACGCCCATCATTGCGCTGAACAAAAGCGATCTGGTCGAGCCTTTTGGCCGCGCCTGGGCAAAGCTGGCGCCCTACCGGACGATGGGCTATCGGATGCTGCCGCTGGCGATCAAGCCAAAAATCGTCACCGGCCCAGAGGACGAGGCACAAACCGCCGAACTGCAGGCGCTGCTGCACGGCAAAAAAACGCTGGTGCTCGGCCCCTCGGGCGCGGGCAAAAGCAGCCTGACGAACCTGCTGGTGCCGCAAGCCAAGGTGCTGACCGCAGAAATCTCGCAGGCGCTGAACTCGGGCAAGCACACCACCACCAGCACGACGCTGTACTGGGTGGATCAAGAGCGGACCACCGCGCTGATCGACTCGCCCGGCTTTCAGGAGTTTGGCCTGAACCACATCGTGCCCATGCATCTGGCCAACTACATGCCCGACTTCAAAAAGCACGCGCAGGACTGCAAGTTCTACAACTGCACCCATCTGCACGAGCCGGGCTGCGGCGTGATTGCCGAGGTGAAATCAAGCACCAGCAGTATCAGCGCCAACCGCTACCGGCTCTACGGCGAGCTGTTTGAAGAGCTGTCGCAGACGCGCTACTGAAAAGCCCGTCAGGCGGCAGCGCAAGTCAGGCGCCAGAGCGCCTGCGCCAGCGCCTCGCATTGTTCCGGCGTGCCGATGCTGATGCGTAGGTACTGATCAATGCGCGGCAGCTTGAAGTGGCGCACCAGGATGCCGCCCTCCCGCAGGCGCTGCGCCAGCATCAAGGCATCGTGCTGCGGATGGCGGGCAAACACAAAGTTCGTGGCCGACGGCAGCACCTTGAACCCCTGCAGCTGCAGCGCCAGCGTCAGCGCATCGCGGCTTTGCATGACCGCCTGGCGGGTCTGCTCAAAATACGCCGTGTCTTCATAGGCCGCCACCGCACCGGCCTGGGCCAGCTTGTCCAGCGGATAGGAATTAAAACTGTTTTTGACCCGCTCCAGCGCCTCGATCAGCGGGCGCGAACCGGCGGCAAAGCCCACGCGCAGCCCGGCCAGCGAGCGCGACTTGGACAGCGTCTGCACCACCAGCAGGTTAGGGTAGCGGTCAATCAGGCTGATGGCGCTTGCGCCGCCAAAGTCGATATACGCCTCATCAACCAGCACCACCTGCTGCGGATGGCTTTGCAGCAGCTGCTCAATATCGGCCAGCGCCAGCAGCCGCCCGGTGGGCGCGTTCGGATTGGCCATCACCACGCCGCCCGCCGCCACGCCCCTGTAGTCCGCCACGCAGACCTGCAGCGCGTCGTCGAGCGGGACCAGCTGGACGGCAATGCCATAGAGCTGGCAATAGACCTGGTAAAAGCTGTAGGTCACGTCCGGCATCAAGAGCGGCTTGTCCTGCTGGAAAAAGGCGAAAAACGCATGCGCCAGCACCTCATCCGAGCCGTTGCCGACAAACACCTGATCGGCCCCAATGCCGTGGTGGCTGGCGATGGCCTGGCGCAGCGCGGTGGACTCGGGGTCCGGGTACAGCTGCAGACCCTGCTGCGCCGCCGCCGTCACCGCCTGCACCACGCGCGGCGACGCCGGGTACGGGTTCTCGTTGGTGTTGAGCTTGACCAGGTTGGCCATGCGCGGCTGCTCGCCGGGCACATAAGGGGTGAGACCGGCAATCACCGGGCTCCAGAAGGTAGTTTGAGTTGTCATGTCATCCAATTAAACGCGCCAGCGTCAGCAAGGCCAGCAGCACCATCCACAGCACCACTGAACGCCACACCAGGCCGACCACACTGCGCAAATGCGCCACTTCAGGCTCGCGGCCCGGTGTCGAATCGGTCATCGCCAACTCTTCCCCTGGAGCGCCAGCGGGCGGCACGCTCGGGGAAAACACCGGCTTGAGCACCTGTCCGCCCAGGCGCACGTTCACCGCGCCCGAGGTGGCGGCCAGAATAATACCGTCGTTGTGCCGGGCCGTGACGGCCACCATTTCGTCTGGAAACTTCTGGCTGTAGTTGCGCCAGGCGTCAATCGCGTCTTCAAAACTACCCACCACCGCAAAGCCCATCGCCGTGGCGCGGGCGGGCACGAAATCAACGATGCCCCAGGAGCGGCTGGCCACCTGCTGCAGCGCCGGGCTGGCTCTGTCGCCGGGCAAACTCCTTCGGTCAGTCCAGTGGCGGGCGACAAACTCACTCATCCGGTAAAGCACCGCGCCCGCTGGCCCCAGGCCCAAAGCCGCCAGCACCGAAAACCAGCCCAGCACGCCGAACACATGGCGGTGTGCGGCCAGCACCGAGTATTCAATGACGTGGCGCACGATTTCACTGTGCGGTAGCTCGCTGGCATCGACCTGGCGCCACTGGGCCAGCAGCTCGCGGGCCGTGTCTTCATTGCCGTCGTCGAGCGCGTTGCGAATCTCGGTGAAGTAGTGGCTGAACTGGCGAAAGCCCAGCGTGACGTACAAAACCGCCACGCTCCAGGCAAAAGCCAGCAGCCCATTGACCCACAACAGCAGCCAGTGAATCAGCACCGTCAGCAGCGTCGGCAGCAGGACGGCAAAGCTCCAGGCGAGCCAGCCGTGGTGCGGTTTTCCGGCATCGAGGCTGCGCCGCGCCCACCGCGCCCAGCGCTGCAAAACGGCATGCACCCAGTTGCCGCGCGCCAGCGGACGGGCCTGTTCAAGAATGAGGGCAAACAAAACAGCAAAAAAACTCATGCCAAATCATAACGGGGTCTGTTGACGGTCTATGGGCAGGCTCGGCAGGGCCAATTCAGGCGCTTAAAAAGCGGTAAAAATTGCGCAGCATGCCCGCCGTCGCGCCCCAGATGTAGCGCTCTTTGGCGCCGCTGCCCGACGCCTCGGGCAGCGGGTCCGTGTAAGGCATGGACAGCCACTGGCGCAGCACGCCCTCGAATTCCAGCTCATGGCGGCGGTGATGGGCCGGATTCATCAAAAACCGCAGCGGCACCTCAAACACATCGGCGACTTCGCCGGGATTGGGCTGCAACTGAAAACCAGGCGTCACCAGCGCCACCACCGGCGTGATGACGAAAGCCGAACCGGTCACATAAGTCGGCAGCGTGCCCAGCACCTCGACATGCTGGCGCGGCAGCGCGATTTCTTCCTCCGCTTCGCGCAGCGCCGTTTCAATCGCGTCGCGGTCCACCGCGTCGGTGCGCCCGCCGGGAAAGGCAATCTGGCCCGAGTGGTTAGACAGGTTGTGCGAGCGCTCGGTCAGCAGTAGTGTCAGCTCGTCGCGCATGACCAGCGGAATCAGCACGGCGGCCAGCGCGGGCGCCCGGTTGGTGAATTTCTTTTCCACGCTGTGCTCGGGCGTCCAGGCGGGCGGGTGCCGGAAGCGTTCGCGCAGCGCCTGCGGCGTCAAGCGCTCCAGCGCCACGCCTTCGAGGTGATGGTCGATGCTGGAGACCGCAACCGTGCGCGGGTCAAAGGAAGGCAGGGATTTGATGGCAGTCATACGGGCCCAAGCCTAACAGAGGCCAAAAAAAAGCCGCTCCGAAGAGCGGCTTTTCAGGAGGCACAAACTGCTTTTAGGCAGCCTGGACCGGCACGGCAGCCTTGGCCTTGTTGGCCTTGACGCCGAGCTTTTCCTTGATACGTGCCGACTTGCCGCTGCGTTCACGCAGGTAGTACAGCTTGGCGCGGCGCACGTCACCACGGCGCTTGACTTCAATGTTGGCGATCAGCGGGCTGTACACCTGGAAGGTGCGCTCGACGCCTTCGCCGTTGGAGATTTTGCGCACGATGAAGCTGGAGTTCAGGCCGCGATTGCGCTTGGCAATCACCACGCCTTCAAAAGCCTGCAAACGCTTGCGGGTGCCTTCAACCACGTTCACGCTCACGATGACGGTATCACCAGGAGCATAGACGGGGATGGTTTTGTTCAGGCGAGCGATTTCTTCCTGCTCAAGGGTCTGGATCAGATTCATGATGGTTCCGTTAACTTTTTTCGTTCATGCACGCGCTGCGCTAAAGACCGCAAATCCAGTGCGCTTCATGCAAGGATGAAACGGTGGTTGCAGTGGCCGCCAGAGGACCGAAAAGCTTTCCATTATAGCAATTCAGGCATCTGGATAATGATTTTTTGGCAAATCGGCGAGGAAGTCCTCATCGCTGAGGCTCAGGTGGCCGGCGCGGCGGGCGGCGCGCACCAGTTCAGGCCGCTCGCGGTAGCTCAGCGCCAGACGCTGCTCGCGCCGCCATTTTTCAATCTGGGCGTGGTTTCCCGACATCAAGACGGGCGGCACCGGCTGACCGTGCCAGGCTTCAGGCCGGGTGTAGTGCGGGCAGTCGAGCAGACCGTCGAGGGCAGGATTAAAACTGTCCATCTGGTGGCTGCCCTCGTCGTTCAGCACGCCGGGCTGGAGCCGGGCGACGGCGTCAAGCAGCGCCAGGGCGGCGATTTCTCCGCCGGAGAGCACGAAGTCGCCCAAGCTGATCTGGTGATCGACGTAGCGGTCGATGAAGCGCTGGTCCAGGCCTTCGTAGCGGCCACAAATCAGCACCGCGCCGCCGCTGGCCGACCAGCGCTCGACACCGGCATGGTTCAAGGTCTGGCCAATCGGGGAAAACAGGACGGTGGGCGCCTTATCGGGCGTACTGGGCGCGCCGCAAGCGGCGCGGTCGGCGCGCAACTGCTCCAGGCACCGCGTCAGCGGCTCGGCCAGCATCACCATGCCAGGGCCGCCACCAAAGGGCCGGTCATCGACGCGGCGATATTTACCCTCGGCAAAATCGCGCGGATTCCAGAGTTTGACATCGACCAGGCCGGACTCGTAGGCGCGGCGCGTCACGCCACTGGTTAAAAACGGCGCAAACAGCTCGGGAAACAGGGTGATGACGTCAAAGCGCATGTTTCAATCCACGCCCCTTGCGGGGCGAAGCCAGTTACAAGCGGCCAAAAAGCTCAAGGCAGAAGCCGCTCAGTAGTCGGGCTGCCAGTCCACCGTGATGCATTTGCCGGGCAGATCGACTTGATCGACATACACCGAGACAAAGGGAATCATGCGTTCGGCGGCGGTGCTGCTGCCGTCTTCAGCGATGGCGGTGTACTCGATGCACAACACCGACTGCGGGCCGGTGCTCATCAGGTCGCGCACGCAGCCCAGGGCCACGCCTTCGCGGTTGACGACGCTCAAGCCGATCAGATCAGCCCAGTAATACTCATCGGTGGCGGTGGTGGCAAAGCTGCTGCGCGAGAGAAAAATCGGCGCGCCGCGCAGGGCTTCGGCGACGTTGCGGTCGTCCAGCCCCTTGAATTTGGCAACCACCATGCCGGAATGGATTTTGGCCTCGTCCACCTGAAGGCAGACGGTACCTGTAAACAGGCTGAAACCGGGCCGGAACTTGGCGTCAGGCGCCTGCAGAAACCAGGTTTTAGCGGAAAAAAGGGATTCTGGATCGGTGCTGTGCGGCAGGATTTTTACCCAGCCCTTGACACCCCACGCGTCCAGAATGCGCCCGACCTCCAGGGCATCACTAGGCAGGTTTGACGCGGTCAAACCCGTCGATGCTGGAAGGCCTGGCTGCATGGCTCTGTCAATCAGGCAGCAACGGCCTTGGCGGCGTTTTGCTTGATCAGGCGATCAACGGTAGGGGACGTTTGTGCGCCGACGCCAACCCAGTGGCTCAGACGGTCTTGCACAATGCGCAGGCCTTCTTCGCCGCCCTTGGCAATCGGGTTGTAAAAACCGATGCGCTCGATGAAACGGCCATCGCGGCGAACGCGCTTGTCAGCCACAACGATATTGAAAAATGGACGGTGCTTGGAACCGCCGCGTGAAAGCCGAATGACGACCATGATTTATCCTTGGGTGGCGGGGTCAAAAATAACCCCTGATATTCCTGCAGCGCTTGAGACACACGACATGGCCACCCGGCCAGCGAAATGCTGCAAAGCCTGCGATTGTAACCCGCCCGGCGGGCCAGCGCCACTTTCGGCAAAAATCGGCGCCGCATAATTAGCCGCATGCACCCCTCCACACCCAAAAACAAAACGGCCGCCGCCTGGCTGGCTTTCCTCGGTGGCCAGTTGGGGCTGCACCGCCTCTACCTGTTTGGCTGGCGCGACCTGTTGGCCTGGCTGCATCCGCTGGTGGCGGCGCTGGGTTGGTGGGGTTTGGAGCGGGTGCGGGTGTATGGGCAGGACGATCAGCTGGCCTGGGCGCTGATTCCGCTGCTCGGTTTTACGCTGGCAGGCACGGCGCTGACCGCCATTTACTACGGCTTGATGCCCACTGAAAAATGGAATGCCCGGCACAACCCGAACGCGCCCGAGGCCGCCGCAGGCCAGAGCAACTGGCTGACTGTCGGCGCCGTGGTGCTGGCCTTGCTGGTCGGCACGATTGCCCTGATGTCCAGTCTGGCCTTCAGTTTCCAGCGCTACTTTGAGTACCAGATTGAAGAGGCCCGCAAAATCAGCCAGCAGGCCAGTGCAGCAAGTTCACTCTGGGTAACCCTGCCCGCCCAAGGAAACGCCAGCCCGCCAGTTGCTGTTTCTGTCTCTTACAAATTTCTTACCTTTGATAAGAATCAGGCAAATTCCAATTGATATTTGTCATTACGGTGCCTTATCGACTCTCTAGCATGAAGCACTTACTTTTCAAAGAAAAATCATATGGTGACATCGCAATATCCTCAGTATCGAATTGAAAGCATGGCTCCGCTGGGTGGCAGGCTGCTGCCAGCGTCCAGCGGCAGCCGCCTTTATGGCGACCGCTCGCTGGCCGTTGCCGTAGCGGTGAAAAGTGTGGCGGACCCCAGTTGCCAGGAAGTCTGGGTCGTGCATGTGCCTACCGGCGAGGTCGTGTTTCGCACCACCGGCATGGGTCACGCCGCCTGAACGCCCCAGTCGGGCCGTCACGCCACCTTTAGCGCAGCAGGGGCAAAGCCGCATCCTGGCGCTGCGCCTACTGCCGCTCAGCCTTGCTGCGAGAATCAGCCGCATGGCTTTTTACCGGAACTCTTCACCTTTTCTGACCCGGCAGCCGCCTGCCGGTTTCCGGCGGCGCAGCTTGCTTCTCGCGGGTCTTGCCGGATGCACGGCGGGCTTGGCGGGGTGGCCAGATCCGGTGCATGCCCTGCCCCTCAGGGCGCTGGGTTTTCCGCGTGACCGGGGCGCACACCCCGGCTTTCGCATTGAATGGTGGTACATCACGGGTCAGGCTGTATCCAGCGGCGCAGAGCGCCGCCAGTTTGGCTTTCAGATCACTTTTTTCCGCTCGCGGGTCGATGGCACCCAGGGCATGACGTCCAGATTTGCCGCGCAGCAACTGCTCTTTGCCCACGCCGCCATCACCGATGTGGCGGGCCAAAAGCTCTGGCACGACCAGCGCATCGCGCGCAGCGGCTTTGGCGTGGCCTCGGCCAGTGAGCAGGACATGGCGCTCAAGCTGCGCGACTGGTCGCTCACGGCCAGCGGCGGGCACTACAAGGCCGACCTACCTTCCAGCGACTTTGCCATCCAGCTGCAGTTTGAAGAAACTCAAAGCGTGCTGCTGCAAGGCCAGCAAGGCTTGTCGCGCAAAGGCCCGGAGGAAAAGCAGGCCAGCTACTACTACAGCCAGCCCCAGCTAGCGACCAGCGGCAGCCTGCAGCTCAAAGGGCAAACTTTTAAAGTCACCGGCAAAGCCTGGCTGGACCACGAGTGGAGCGACGCGCTGCTGCACCCCAGCGCCGTCGGCTGGGACTGGATCGGTATGAACCTGGACGACGGCAGCGCGCTGACCGCGTTTCGGCTGCGGAGCAAAGACGGCGCCGCCGTCTGGAGCAGCGGCTCGTTTCGCACGGCGGGCGGCGCGCTGCAGGTTTTCAGCCCCGGCGAAGTCCGCTTCACCCCCGTGCGCCACTGGACCAGCCCGCTGACACGCATCATCTACCCGGTGGAGTGGCAAATCAGCGCCCCGACGGGAAACTACACCGTCAAAGCCGTGATCGACAGCCAAGAGCTCGACAGCCGCAGCTCCACCGGCTCGATTTACTGGGAAGGCCTGAGCGACTTGCGAGGCGCACAAGGCCAGCGCTTGGGCACCGGCTATCTGGAAATGACCGGCTACGGCCAGCCGCTGCGGCTGTAACGCGGCGCCGCCCTTCCCCCGACCTACTGGCACAACTGGCCCGCCAGCGCACCGACCGTTTTAATCGCCGCCTCAAAACGCGCATCGCCCGGATGGCCATAGTTCAGCCGCAGGCAGTGGCCAAAGCGCCTGTCCGCCGAAAACAAATGGCCGGGCGCGATGCTGATGCGCTGCGCCAGCGCCAGGCGGTGCAGGGCCAGTGCATCGACTTCGGGCGGCAGCTCCAGCCATAAAAAATAGCCGCCCTGCGGCCGCGTCACCCGCGTGCCCGCCGGGAAGTATCGGGCGATCAAGTCCAGCGCCAGCGCCTGCTGGGCGGCCAGCGACTGGCGCAACTGGCGCAAATGGCGCTCGTAGCCGCCGCCTTCCAGGTAGTCCGAAATCGCCATCTGCGACGGAATCGCGGTGGCCAGCGTACACATCAGCTTGAGGCGCTGGATTTTTTCGGCAAAGCGCCCGGCCGCCACCCAGCCGACGCGGTAGCCCGGCGCCAGGCATTTGGAAAACGAGCTGCAATGCAGCACCAGCCCTTGCTGGTCATAGGCTTTGGCGGGCAACGGGCGGCGCAGGCCGAAATACATCTCGCCATACACATCGTCCTCGATCAACGGAACCGCGTGGCGCGCCAGCAGCTCGACCAGCGCCTGCTTGCTGGCGTCCGGCATCAGGCTGCCCAGCGGATTCTGGAAATTCGGCATGAACCAGCAGGCTTTGACCGGGTGGCGCTGCAGCACCTCGGCCAGCGAGGCCAGATCAACGCCGTGGCGCGGGTGCGTGGCCACTTCCACCGCGCGCAGCTTTAGCTGCTCCAGCGCCTGCAGCGCGGCGTAAAAAGTCGGCGACTCCAGCGCCACCACGTCGCCGGGCTGCGTCACCGCTTGCAGGCACAGGTTCAGCGCCTCCATCGCGCCGTTGGTGATGACGATTTCCGCCGGATTCACGCCCATGCCCTCGACGCCGTAGCGCAAATGGATTTGCTGGCGCAGGCGCTCGTCGCCCTGCGTCAAATCCTGCACCATGCGGCGCGCATCGAGCCGACGCATCGCGGGTGTCAGGCTGCGCGCCAGCTTGTCCAGCGGAAACAGCGCCGGACTGGGAAACGCCGAGCCCAGCGGCACCACCTCGAAGTGCCGGGTCGAGCCCAGCACCTCGAACACCAGATCGCTGATGGCCACGCGGGTGCTTTGCGGCGCAGGCTGGGCAATCAGCGGCTCGGCTTGAACGGGCTGGCGCGGCGCGTTGACGTAATAGCCCGAGCGCGGCCGCGCCTGCACCAGCCCCCGCGCTTCGAGCAGGTAATAAGCCTCGAACACGGTGGACGCGCTGATGCGGCGGCTGGCGCTGGCCTGGCGCACCGAGGGCAGCCGGTCGCCGGGGCGCAGCGCCTGGGTGCGAATCAGCTCGCTGATTTCGTCGGCGTAGCGCTCGTAGCGTTTCATGACGGACTCCAAAAATCGAGGAATCAAGGGTGGCAGCATTGGCCTGACGGGCGATTGTGCATACAACTGACAATCAAGTGATGACTCACACGAAAGCAAAAACCATCACCGCATGTGGCAAGAGAAAAAATCACTCAGCTTTCCCTTGCTTCTTCAATCGATACTCAAACGTCTTGCGCTGCATTCCCAGAAATTCAGCAGCTTTTGATTTATTCCCAAGGGCTTTGTGCATTGCAGCGTCAAACCAAGTCTTTTCATAAGCAAGCAGCTGCTGTTCAATATTTTCAACAGGCAGCATTGCAGCAAATTTACTGGTATCTGGTAAAAAATTTGCCATATCAATCATCTGTGGCGTTCCCAATGCATCAATTGCACTTTGTCGAGCCTGCATTAAATTACCAGTCTGCAAGACGGCCAATAGGTGATAAGCGGCACGCTGTAAATCCCTGAAGTTTCCCGGCAGCGAATGGTTGGATAGCGCCTCTAGAAGTTGCTCATCCTGAAAAAATTTATCCCAAGCATCGGGCTCAATGCCGGAGCTATTTTTTGCACTCAAAAGAACATTTCTCCAAGCTTCTGGAATATCCTCCTTACACTGCCGAAGTGGCGGTACATGCAATATAAACACAGCAATTCGGTCAAAAAAATCACGATCTAATAAGCTATCTCGCAACTTCTCTAAAGGCTGATTGGTTGCACAAATCAATCGGAATTTTGACAACCTCCTCTCGGTATCACCAAGCCTGCAAAAGCCCCGCCCTTCAAGTGCAGCAATGAGCAAGCGTTGTGTATCTTGATCAATATCTGCTATTTCATCGAAAAATAAGCTATCCCCATCAGCTTCCTCAAGCAAACCTTTTCGATCTCTGGTTGCGCCAGTAAAAGATCCACGAACGTGCCCAAACAACTCAGACCGAGCCAGCTCATGATTGACACGAAACTGGCCACACACCACAGAAGGCCAATGACTGAATACCTTACCCTCATCCGAAGTTTTTTGATATGGACTCATGGCTCTCAGGAAATTAGCCAAAGTGGTTTTTCCAGTTCCTCTCTCTCCTAGCAGCAAGACCGGAACCCGCAGCGGCGCCCACATTTTGAGCTGCTCAAGTACCTTGCGTAAGGCGGGACTCTTTACCGTCAAAGGATCCCATATCCGCCCATCATCATCGCTGGTTTGAATTCTTCCAGGATGCGTATTTCTGTAGCGAAGCAGCCATGTATCTAAACTAAAATCTATACGCCGCACTGCTGGCTGACCAGCTTCTTGAGCGCGTTTATCAGAAGTTTGAATCAACTCAAGCGGCCCTTTTATAAACCCTGTACTTCCAAGTACCAACCATACGGCGTGCATGGCTGGCGTCCCTGGAGACAGGTGAATAACAATGCATTTTTCAGGATAACTAATGCGCACTCTCTTCAACTCTTCTTCTACGAAAGCACGAATCGCTTCGTGATCAGTTGGCGATTTGGTTGTTGTCCATGGAATGAATTTAATCTTTAATTCGCTCTTGAAATGCGACTGCAATTCCTCTTCGGTTTTCACCTTGGCCTCACGTTCCCGATCGCCATCTACACCGTGGACATCTCGCCAATACAGAAAAATATTCGATGTTTTTTTCCAGTAACAGGGGCTATCAACCTCATCCAAAGCAGTCAAAAGCGGGGCAGCGCCATGATTCACACTTAGCCAACTGACCAGTACCGAGTTTTTCTGATTGGTAATCTTGGCCATCACAGCAACACTACCTTGGCATTCAACTCTGATGCCGCTTGTCGTGCATACGCCTCCTGATTGGGTTGCGACAGCAACACATAAGCTTGGCCACGATAGTCAAAGAGTCGCGGTTCATGGGGCACACGGGTTTTGATTTTCTTGACCTTGCCGTCTGGCGCCTTTTCCTCTTTTTCAGATTCCCGCAGGCGCTCTACGGCACCTTTGGGAAGACGAGGCGCTTGAACAGTCCAGCTCACTTTGACCTGCTGGGGAAGCTGATTGGCAGGCGGCTTCGGCGCCTGGATATTGGGTTGCGGCGCTTCCTGCAACTTCAGGGCATCAGCGGCCACAATGGGGGGTAATGCCGGCATGGCCCACAGAGCAGTTACGGACTTGGCATCACGCAGCGGTGATTCGGCAAGGCAAAAATCTCCCAGATGATCCCCGCGCTGGGCGGCTACGGCATACACCCAAGGAAAAGTTTTTACCCAATCCCGCAAACTCATTTCCACCCATTTGGCTGACTGAGGCGAAAGCAGAACGCCCACTTCAAACCCGCTATCGAGCCCATGAGACTCCAGATTGGCTGACATCACCAAAACCTGCCCATCCACCACCAGCGCCTTTGCATGCAGCTTGTCGTGGGCAAGAATGCTCGTTCCCGGCATGGACGCCAAGCGGGCAACTGCTGGTGCAACGGCGGGGCGGGGGCGCGTCAGCAGCGTCACTTGAACGCCTCTTTGCGCCGCCTGCACCAAGGCCTCCATCGCGGCATGGTCAGCGGCAATGCCGTAACTGGCCACCAAAATCTCATGGCGAGCCGCTTCAATCATGCCGATGACACGCTGGCGAAGGCGCCATGAGTCCTTGAGCGTTGCAATGACGGTATCGGACACGGGTTTTGGCGGTGCTGCTGGCTGCATCGGTTTGACAGCACTCAACCGGTTTTTTCCTTGCAGCTCATGCTGCGTTTCACACCAGAATGCCCACTGGAAATACTCCGCCAGCGCGCGAGCATCATCCCCCAGCAGCTTCACCCCTAACTCAATGCTGTCAACCAGCGCTTTATTGAAGTTGGCCGTTGAAAGCCAGGCATGCGCTTTTTGCGGGTTGCCCGGATCCACTACCAGAAACTTGGCGTGAAGGTGTTCTGCTGATCTCAGCATCACCTTGCCTGCGAGTTGCGCCAGCAATTGCTTGTGCTCCTCGACCATGCGCTGCTCAAATTGCTCATCATCTGCAAGGGTTTTGGAAACTTTATCTTCCGCTGCTGTCAGCACGTAAACCCGCACGCCCCGCTGGGCAGCATCAAGAATGGCCGCAGCCAGGGACTTGTCTGACAGCAGGAATGAACACACCAATGCCACTTCGGAGGCACCGTTGAGGGATTGCACCAGCGCATTACGGAACAAACCTTCCGGGCCTGTGCGGAAAACTTCCGCACCAGGCTGCTCCGTCGTCTCTGGCTCTGTGGGGCAGCGGCGCAGCCAACCTGCGCCCAAAGGCTCAGCCCGGCAATCGATGATTTTTTCGCATTCAAGAGAGTTCGACATTTTTTAGCTCCACAGTCCAAGGTCAGCAGGGGTCATCAAAAACCACGCCCGTTCATCACGCGGCACTTGCGTGCGCGCCTGGTTCAGCAAGACCTGCGGGGTGGCGGGCTCGGGCGTGTGAAAGGGGAACTTCTTGCGCAAGGCCTCCCCGGTTTTATGGAGCTGTTCGGGAATGGCATGGTCCCGAATAGCTTCCCACTGAAGCCACTCCAGCCATTCTTGAGCATCAGCGGCGGATGCTGGCGCCAGCCTGACATTTTTCAAAATGGTGTCCAGGAATGCATTGCCCAGACCTTCTAAACGAGGTGAGGACACTTTGAAATCCTGCATGAATGCTTGCCGAGCGTGGGGTTTGAGTGCATTGAAAACGTGGGGAACGGTGGCTTTTCCATTATTTTTCTCAAACCACTCCCACAATTCATCCTCTGGCACACCACTGGCTTGCTGCAGCAAATCCATATGCATGTCCAGCCATTTCCACTCTTGCACAACCGCAAACACCTGCAAGTCAGTCTTGACGGAAATAGCCGTATCCCTTTTCCCCAGTGAGCCGCTAAGGTGGATACGCGGGGCGGGCTGGCCTGACTCCCACAGCAACTCAATATCCAGCTCACTGACAGGCCCATGCGTGCCACGTTTGGTAGGGGCAAGTTCAGTCAGTTGGAATAACTGCTCATCACATACTGAAGGACGAGGATCAGCCGAACAACACGCTTTCAGCAGCTCAGGAATAAAAACTGAATCTGGAGGACGACTGTTTTTCGATTCGTATGCTGACAACTCGGGCAACCTGAGCGCATGAATCAGCACATCAGGCACCAGCGGATCGTCGGTGTAGAAAAACCGCCAGACACCCTCTTCCGGCACCAGCACGGTGTTGTGCTTCAGCGCATTCCGGCCCATCTCTGTCAATGCCGCCGGCCCTTGGCGTCCTTCACGCTCCAGCAGGCCCAGCGAGATACTGCGCTCAATCACGCGCCAGCCCACAGTTTCCGGCAGATTGCCTAAAAGCTCACGTAGCACGTCACGGGCACCAATCTGCCTCTTTAAATCAGCGGCCAAACGTGCCACGGCCAGAAATTCAGGGCGATTTTGTCCTTTCGCCACGGTGGCGGCAGCATCAAAGCTATGCACTTTAATTTTTCGTTTCAGATGAATCATCAGGTTTTCTCCCATGCCAAGTGTTTTAGATAAAATTTCGTTTTGC
This sequence comes from Burkholderiales bacterium, assembly GCA_038249155.1. Taxonomy (GTDB): domain Bacteria; phylum Pseudomonadota; class Gammaproteobacteria; order Burkholderiales; family Burkholderiaceae_C; genus Polaromonas. Next base: position 56,526 of record JBBRWN010000011.1, read on the forward strand.
CGAGCTGCTGCAAGGTCTCTGAGCGGCATTTCTCAGAAGCCATCCAGTGCTGATGGCCGATCAATACCAGTTGATAGCGGGCTCGGGTCAGGGCCACATTCAGCCGATTCGGGCTGTTGAGAAAACCTGCTGATCCGCTTTTCACAAAAGAGAGCAGCACCAGATCGGCCTCATGCCCTTGAAAGCGGTCCACCGTGCAAAGCGTGATTCGCACACGCGGCCCCAGTTCGAAATTTCGGGTGTGGCCGGGTTGCTTGCAGAGTTTGCGCAATTCCTTGCGCAATTCAGCTTCTTGGCCGCGGTAGAAAGTCAGTACCGCCACCTCCCAGGCAGCCTGCGGGTCACGTCCCGGTTTCGGTGCTGACTGAGCCCATTGGCTGAATGCTTTGAGCTCGTCAATCGCGGCCTTTGCTTCTGCTGGATTGGCATTGCCCTGATTTTTACGGTTCGAGTCATTGCTGCGCGCTGGTGCAATGTTCAGCCAAATGGCGCGGTGTTTGTAACGCGGATAGGACCATTCCCGATTTGCGTCCATTTCTGCCGCATCCTGCAGCAGATCGTCCTCCGCGTAATATTCTTCGCGCGGAAATACCGAAATGTGCGGGTGCATGCGGTGTTGGAATGCCAGCGACACCTGCCGCTGGCTCAACGCTTGCTGGGGTAGCCCATCCGTGAGAACTGTTTCCTGCTTCCAGCCCATTGTTCCTGCGCCACACTGCAACAGCTCCAGGATTGAGGGCATGGCCACGCGCTGGATGTTGTCGATGTCTTGTTTGAGCTTTTTATCGGCCTGTTCATCCAAACTGATGGGTCGTAATAAAAAGATTTCATCGTTGTATTTTTTCTTTTCTGCTTCGCTGTCGCTGTTGCGCAATTCGTAGGCACGAATGAGGCGCCAAGCCACTTCATCAGCCCAGATTTTTGGATCAAGGCGTTTGATACCAAGTGCGCGGCGATGCGCTTCCCAGTCAGGCATATCTGGCACATTGCCCACCACAGTCGCCAAGTCCGCAGGCAAACGCTGCTGCCAGCGCTGCAATGTCTCCGGAAAGCCATACACGACATCGGCATACAGCAACGCTGGGCACGCGTTTTCAACACCTTGGAGCGTCGCCAGTACGGACTCATCCAGATTAACCGCATGCACAGAACGTGCTTCTAACTCTTCGGCCAGAATTTCAGCCTGTTCTGGTGTTTCCACTGCGATCAAGGTTTGCTGCCGCCTCTGCGAGGAAAACACGTCCGAGGCTAAAAAAGCATGCATCGCAAAGTTGGCCTGCTCGGGCGGCACCAGCCCGCGCAGGTTTTCTGTCAGGTCTTTTTCTTCGACATAGGGCGAGAGCTGCCGCCGATCTCCCACCACCACCCATCGCTTGGCATGCAGCGCAGGCACGAGAAACTCCGTCAACGTGGTTTTGGAAGCCTCGTCCACGATCAACACGTCAAAGGGTTCCATCACCACTTCCCGCCCGGCCTTGATGGCGGGGTGCTGAAGAATTCCAATCGTGGTGCCGCACACGAGATTGGCGCTCTCCAGCAGCAGCCTATCCAGGGCTGACATGGACTTGTCTGCTGGCGCTCGCACCGCTGGTGCAAAAACTGCACGAGCCGCCTCTCCTTCTGGGCTCCCGTTTTTCGGATTGTCGAGGTAGTCCAGGATTTCGCCGCGCCATGTCTGCCGCAGCCGGGTGAGCGTCCATGGCCGGACCTGCTCCGATGTCACGCTGGACTCCTCTCCCACACGAATCGGCAGCACAGGCTTGTCGTCCGATTTGTCTTGCCAATCCAGCAGCCGCTCCAGCACGTTATCGACTGCGACATGGGTTGAGGCTACCAGCAGGACACGCTTTTGCTGCTTTACCAGCTGAATAATCAGCTCGCAAATGGCGGTGGTCTTGCCTGACCCAGGCGGTCCCTCCAGCACCGTGAAATCAGGGCTGGCCAGCGCACGCTCGACGAACTCGCGCTGCTCGGACGAGCCATCGCGCAAAGTTCCGTCATCCTGTTGCTGCAAGATGGCCCACTCATCTTCATCCAAGTTATTGCGCTCAACAGCTCCCCACTGAGGACTTTTGGCGGTCAACCGAATCAGTGGAGCCAGCCTGGCGTGGGGCGTGTTTTCGAGAGTTTCCACTGCCCTCTTTTGGCATTCAAGCGCCCAGGTGTTGGGTCTCAGAAAAAGCCATGGACCAACCATGCCATAGGCTGGATCAATCTTGCTGATGTCTTGATCCTCTTCAGGAAGATCAATTGCCGTTGGCAGTTGATCCACCAGCAATGCCCACATCTCCTGCTCAGATTCACGAACTTGTAATTCAGCGTTGCGGTCCCAGCGGTAGCCCTTTCCGCGCTTTTCAGGAGGCTGCTCATGCACAGAACGAGCCTCCAGAAAGGCTTGAAATGTCGCGTCTGGCTCGTCTGGCCGTCCAGGAGGCGCTTCCAGCACGATCCAATGGCCTGCTGGACGTGATTTCCCGGCGCCTTGCCCTCTTCTACGCTGCGACTTTTTCAAGCCAGCGGATTCACTGCGTGCGTATCGCTCATCCAAGCGCTGATCCAGCTCGTTCTTCTCTTGTGCGGTCGGGCTACGCCAGAAAATTGAGAGGGCGCGCTCACTTGCCGACGCAATGGCCGTTGTGAGGTAGCGCCGATACGGGGAAAGCTGGGCACCGGCATCACGCATCGCAGGTGCTCCACCGCCTATGCCCGGCAAGGCCATGTAGTAAAGATTCGACATAAAAATCTCCTTATTTCTAATACAAAGCAAAATATGTGCCAACAAATAAAAATTGCCCTATAAATTACATAAGTTATTGATTTTTATTAAAAAATAAAATTTATTTTTTGAATTTTATAAAAATACAACATTTTTAATGTTGAAAATATAGGGAATTTGGTAAAAATTTAGCCACTATTGGAATATTTTTACCATGTCAACGGAAATTCAAGAACATAGGCATCCGCTTTTTGCGCCACCGCGCCGGGCGGGTGCGCCCGCAGCGCGAGGGCTGGTGGGCGATTACTGATATGGTTTTTTTAACAAGCAACTGAGTCTTACATCAGTTCAGGCTCGGGCACAGTCTGCACTAGGTAAAAAGCCTTTGATGAGACCCTCATGACCCAGCCCCGAAAAATCATTCCCATTGCCGTAGCGACCGACGGCAGAACCGGCCCCCTGCTGCAGGTGGAAGCCGCCAACAAAATTTATGCCCGCGCCGTCAGCGGCTGGTTTGCCCGCTGGCGCTGGGCGCTGGTCTGGCTCACGCAGCTGGTGTTTTACGGCCTGCCGTGGCTGCAGTGGAATGGCCGCCAGGCGCTGCTGTTTGATCTGGAGCGCCAGCGGTTTTTTCTGTTCGGACTGGCGCTGTACCCGCAAGACCTGATTTACCTGACGCTGCTGCTGATTTTGTCGGCGCTGGCGCTGTTCTTTTTCACCACCGTGGCCGGGCGGCTGTGGTGCGGCTTTGCCTGTCCGCAAACGGTTTATACCGAAATTTTCATGTGGTTAGAGCGCAAAACCGAAGGCGACCGCAACGCCCGGATGCGGCTGGACGCCGCGCCCTGGTCAGCGCCCAAGCTCGCCCGCAAAGCGGCCAAGCAAAGCCTGTGGCTGGGCTTGAGCCTGTGGACTGGCTTTACCTTTGTCGGCTATTTCACGCCGATTTTGACGCTGGCGTCTGGCCTGATCGGCCCGTGGGAAGGCTTTTGGGTGCTGTTTTACGGCCTGGCCACTTACGCCAACGCGGGCTATCTGCGCGAGCAGGTCTGCAAGCACATGTGCCCTTACGCCCGCTTTCAAAGCGCGATGTTTGACCGCGACACCCTCATCATCGGCTACGACAGCGCACGCGGCGAGTCACGCGGCTCACGCCCGCGCAACGCCGACCCCCAAGCGCTCGGGCTGGGCCAGTGCATAGACTGCACCCTGTGCGTGCAGGTCTGCCCGACCGGCATCGACATCCGCGACGGCCTGCAGAGCAACTGCATAGACTGCGCCGCCTGCATCGACGTGTGCGACTCGGTGATGGACAAAATGAATTACCCGCGCGGCCTGATCCGCTACTCGACGGAAAACGCGCTGGCCAACGGCTGGAGCGGCGCCCAGTTGCGCCAGCGCATCCTGCGCCCGCGCGTGCTGATTTACGGCGCTTTATTAGGCGTGGTGGCGGCGGCGCTGGTGACCAGCTTGTGCCTGCACAGCCCGTTTCACGTCAACGTCATCCGCGACCGGGGCGTGATGGCGCGCACCGTGGCGCAAGGCGTGGCCGAGAACGTCTATCGGCTGCAGATCATGAACGCGACCGAAACCGTCCAGCATTACCGCATCGAGGTACAGGGGCCGCACGGCGTGGCGCTGGCGCAGACGGCGGACATCACGCTGGCGCCGATTGAAGAGCGTTACATCCCCGTCACCGTGACGCTGCCGGGCGCCGCCGCCAGCGAGCTGGCTGGTCAAAAGCTGGCCATTCGCTTTCAAGTGACGCAGGCCACGGCCAGCGGCAAGGCGGTGCAGATGGCCGAAGACAGCAGCTTTTGGGTGCCGCAATAAATCCACCCACAATGCCCTATCGCCAGCAGCCTGCGCCGCAAAACCAGACAATGCGCGTCATGAAAGCACTTCAAAACATCCCCCTGTCCATGCTCGATCTGGTGGCCGTGCGCGAAGGTGGCAGCGTCGCCGACGCGCTGGCCATCGCCCTGCGCACGGCGCAGCATGCCGAGCGCCTGGGCTTTGCCCGCTACTGGCTGGCCGAGCACCACAACATGGCGGGCATTGCCAGCTCCGCCACCGCCGTGCTGGTCGGCTACATCGCGGGCGGCACCCGGACGATTCGCGTCGGCTCGGGCGGCGTCATGCTGCCCAACCACGCGCCGCTGGTGGTGGCCGAAGCCTTTGGCACGCTGGCCGAGCTGTATCCGGGCCGCATTGACCTGGGGCTGGGCCGCGCGCCCGGCACCGACCGGGCCACCATGCGCGCCCTGCGCCGCGAACGCGCCGAGACGGCGGACGATTTTCCGCAAGACGTGGCCGAGCTGCAGCGGCTGCTGGCCCCGGCCCAGCCCGGCCAGCAGCTGATTGCCATGCCCGGTGCGGGCACCAATGTGCCGATCTGGCTGCTCGGTTCGAGCCTGTTTTCGGCCCAGCTGGCGGCCGAGCGCGGCCTGCCTTATGCGTTCGCCTCCCATTTCGCACCGCGCCTGCTGCTGCAGGCGCTGGCGCTGTACCGGCAGAACTTCCGGCCCTCGGCGGCGCTGGCCAAGCCTTACGCCATCGTCGGCGTGCCCTTGATTGCCGCGCCGACTGACGCCGAAGCCGAGTACCTGGCCAGCAGCACTTACCAGCGCGTGCTCGGCATTCTGAGCAACGACAGGCGCGGCTTGCAGCCGCCGGTGGAAAATTTCATGGCCCAGCGCCAGCCGCAGGAGCGCGCCGCCATCGACGACTTTTTAGCCGCTGCCGTGATTGGCGGCCCGGAGACGGTGCGCGACGGCCTGAGCGCCCTGGCCCAGGCCACGGACGCCGACGAGTTCATGCTGGTGAGCGATATTTTTGACCCGGCCCTGCGGCTGCGCTCGCTGGACATCACCGCCGCCGCGCGGGCTGGCTGACTCAATACAGCAGCGCCACGGCCCGCGCTTCCAGGCTCAGGCCCTGGCCGACTGAGCCTAGCTTTTCAGCCGTCTTGGCCTTGACATTGACTTGGCCCACGTCCAGCCCCAGGGCGTCGGCAATCCGTTCGCGCATCGCTGCGATATGCGGCGCCAACTTGGGCGCCTGCGCCACGACCGTGCTGTCGATGTTGCCGATGCGCCAGCCCGCCTGCGCCACGCGCTGGCCGGTTTCGCGCAGCAGCACCATCGAATCGGCGCCCTTGAAGCGCGCATCGGTGTCAGGAAAATGGCGCCCGATATCGCCCAGCCCCGCCGCGCCAATCAGCGCGTCAATGATGGCGTGCAGCAACACATCGGCGTCCGAGTGGCCGAGCAGGCCCAGCGTGTGCGCAATCTCGACGCCGCCGAGAATCAGCGGGCGCCCCGGCACCAGCGCATGCGTGTCCCAGCCCTCGCCGATTCTGAAGGGCGGGCGTTGAGGAGCCTGGACTGAATTCATGAACAAAGAGCTTTCGTTGTCAAAGTAAATAATGGGTTGTTTTTCGGCGCGAGAGGCGGTGCTTGGGCGCGCGCCCTCAGCCAGCGCTGCGCCGGCTCAGCAGCACGGCCTCAGCCAGCGCAAAGTCTTCCGGGTAAGTCACCTTGAAGTTTTGCGCGCTGCCCGGCACCAGCCTGGGCGCCAGCCCCAGCGCCTCGACCGCGCTGGACTCGTCGGTCACGGCGCTGCCAGCTGCGTCCAGCGCCCGCGTCAGTAAGCCGATGCGAAACATTTGCGGCGTCTGCGCCAGCCATTTGTCGCCGCGCTCCAGCGTGGCGGCGACGCGGCCCTGTTGGCCTAGGACGCCTTCGCATTTGAGCGTGTCCGGCAGCTTGTGCGCCAGCAGGCCGCCGACTTCGTCGTGCTGGCAGGCGTCTATCAGCGCGTTGATTTGCGCCGGCGTGACCAGGCAGCGGGCCGCATCGTGGACCAGCACCCAGTCGTCGGCGGCGGCCCCGGCATTTAACAACGCGTCCAGCCCGTTGCGCACGCTGGCGGCCCGGCTGGCGCCGCCGCAGGCCGCCACGTCAAACGCCAGCGCCTGCGTTGGCGCCAGAAAATCATCGCCCGGCGCCACCACCACCAGCGTACACGCCAGCCGCGCCACCGCGCCGAAAGCGGCCAGCGTGTGCATCACCATCGGCTGACCGGCGACGCTGCGGTACTGCTTGGCCAGCCCCGACGGCACAGCGCCCGCGCGGCTGCCCTGCCCAGCGCAGGGAATCAGGGCAAAAAAACGCGGCTGAAAAAGCGCACTGGAATGGGTATCGGTGGAGTTTGGCGTCATCACAGCATCTTAAATTCTAAAATCGCCCGCATGCACCTTCCTTCCCTCGTTATTGGCAAACGCTACACCCTTCCCCAGCCCGCTGGCTCCGCCGATGCCCTGCTGCTGGCCCGTCTGGCGCAGCGCGAGAAAGCCGCTGGCAAGCTCACCGCCATCGTCACCGCCGACGCTAGCGCGGCCCAGCGGCTGATGGACGAGATGGCGTTTTTTGCCCCCGGCCTGCGCTGCGCGATGTTTCCCGACTGGGAAACGCTGCCTTACGACAGCTTCTCGCCGCATCAGGATTTAATTAGCGAGCGCCTGGCCACGCTCTGGCGCATCCAGCAGCGCGACAAGGACACCGGCGCGGATGTGGTCATCGTGCCCGCCACCACGGCGCTGTACCGGCTCGCGCCGCCCGCTTTTCTGGCCGGTTACACCTTTGAATTCAAGGTCAAACAAAAGCTCGACGAGGCCAAATTCAAGGCGCAGCTAACGCTGGCCGGTTACAGCCATGTCACGCAAGTCGTCAGCCCCGGTGAATACGCGGTGCGCGGCGGGCTGATCGACCTGTTTCCGATGGGCTCGCCCATGCCCTACCGGGTCGATCTGTTCGATGACGAAATCGACTCCATCCGCACCTTTGACCCGGACAGCCAACGCTCTTTATATCCGGTGCCCGAAGTGCGCCTGCTGCCGGGGCGCGAGTTCCCGATGGACGACGCGGCCCGCGCCAAATTTCGCAACCGCTGGCGCGAGCTGTTAGAGGGCGACCCGACCAAAAGCCGCATTTACAAAGACATCGGCAACGGCGTGGCCACCGCCGGCATCGAGTATTACCTGCCGCTGTTTTTCGATGACACCGCCACCGTCTTTGACTACCTCGGCCCTAAGGCCACGGTGGTGCTGCACGGCGACCTGGAACCCGCCTTTCAGCGCTTCTGGCAGGACACCAAAGACCGCTACCGGCTGGTGAAAAACGCGCCCGACCGCCCGGCACTGCCGCCCGAGTCGCTGTTTTTAAGCACCGAGCAGTTTTACGCCAAGGCCAACGGCTACGCCCAATTGGCGCTGAGAGCGCCCAGCACCGAGTCAGAATCCGCCGGATTTGCCGTCCTGCCCGCGATGGCCGTGGTGCGCGGCGCTGACGACCCGCTGGCACGTTTTAAAAGCCACGCCAACAACACCGCCCAGCGTGTGCTGCTGCTGGCCGAAAGCGACGGGCGGCGCGAGAGCCTGCTCGACTTCCTGCGCGCCAGCCACGTCAACCCGCCCGCGTTCGAGTCGCTGGAAGACTTCCAGACCAGCCACGAACCGCTGGGCATCGCCACCGCCGCGCTAAACGTCGGCTTTTCATGGCTGGACGAAGGCATCGATTTCGTCACCGAAACCGAGCTGTTCGCCGCTGGCGTGACCATACGCCGGCGCAACAAGCGCCAGGAACAGGTCAGCGATGTCGAGGCACTCATCAAGGATCTGGCCGAACTCAACGTGGGTGACCCCGTGGTCCACAGCGCGCACGGCATTGGCCGCTACCGGGGCTTGATGAACCTCGACCTGGGCGAAAAAGCCCCGGACGGCAAGGCGCTGCTGCAGGAATTCCTGCACCTCGAATACGCCGACAAGGCCACGCTGTACGTGCCGGTCAGCCAGCTGCATTTGATCAGCCGCTACACCGGCGTCAGCGCCGACGAGGCGCCGCTGCACAAGCTGGGCAGCGGCCAGTGGGACAAGGCCAAACGCAAGGCCGCCGAGCAGATCCGCGACTCTGCCGCCGAGCTTTTAAACATCTACGCCCGCCGCGCCGCCCGCGAGGGCCACGCTTTTCGCTATTCGCCCGACGATTACGAGACTTTTGCCAACGACTTCGGCTTTGACGAAACCGCCGACCAGAGCGCCGCGATTCACGCCGTGATTCAGGACATGATCAGCCCGCGCCCGATGGACCGGCTGGTTTGCGGCGACGTGGGTTTCGGCAAAACCGAAGTGGCTTTGCGCGCCGCTTTCATCGCCGTCACCGGCGGCAAGCAAGTCGCGCTACTGGCGCCCACGACGCTGCTGGCCGAGCAGCATTACCAGACGCTGGTGGACCGCTTCGCCAAGTGGCCGGTCAAAGTGGCGGAAATGAGCCGCTTTCGCTCCAGCAAAGAAATCAGCGCCGCGACCAAAGGGCTGGCCGATGGCAGCGTCGATATCGTCGTCGGCACGCACAAGCTGCTGAGCGAATCGACCAAATTCAAAAATCTGGGCCTGCTCATCATTGACGAAGAACACCGTTTCGGCGTGCGTCACAAGGAGGCGATGAAGGCCCTGCGCGCCGAAGTCGATGTGCTGACGCTGACGGCCACGCCGATTCCGCGCACGCTGGGCATGGCGCTCGAAGGCCTGCGCGATTTGAGCGTGATCGCCACCGCGCCGCAGCGCCGGCTGGCGATCAAAACCTTTGTGCGCAGCGAGGGCAACGGCGTGATCCGCGAAGCCGTGCTGCGCGAATTAAAACGCGGCGGGCAGGTGTATTTCCTGCACAACGAAGTCGAGACGATTGAAAACCGGCGCCAGAAATTGGAAGAGCTGCTGCCCGAGGCGCGCATTGCCATCGCCCACGGCCAGATGCCTGAGCGCGAGCTGGAGCGGGTGATGAAGGACTTCGTCGCCCAGCGCTTTAATTTGCTGCTGTGCTCGACCATCATCGAGACCGGCATTGACGTGCCCAGCGCGAACACCATTTTGATGAGCCGCGCCGACAAGTTCGGCCTGGCGCAGTTGCACCAGTTGCGCGGGCGCGTGGGCCGCAGCCACCACCAGGCTTATGCGTATCTGATGGTGCCCGACATTGAAGGCCTGACCAAGCAAGCCAGCCAGCGGCTTGACGCGATTCAGCAAATGGAGGAGCTGGGTTCGGGTTTTTATCTGGCCATGCACGATCTGGAAATTCGCGGCACCGGCGAGGTGCTGGGCGAGAGCCAGAGCGGCAACATGCTGGAAATCGGCTTTCAGCTCTACAACGAGATGCTGGGCGAAGCCGTGGCCTCCTTAAAAGCCGGGCGCGAGCCAGATTTGCTGGCGCCCTTGAGCGTCACGACGGAAATCAACCTGCACGCGCCCGCGCTCTTGCCCAACGACTACTGCGGCGACGTGCATTTGCGCCTGTCGTTCTACAAAAAGCTGGCCACGGCCAAAACCACCAACCAGATCGACGCCCTGCTGGAGGAAATCGTGGACCGCTTCGGCAAGCTGCCCGCGCAGGCGCAGACGCTGATTGACGTACACCGGCTGCGGGTGATTGCCAAGCCCTACGGCGTGGTCAAAGTCGATGCCGCGCCGGGCGCCATCACCATCACGTTTAAAAAAGATCCGCCGATTGACGCCACGTCCATCATTGCGCTGATCCAGAAAAACCGGCACATGAAGCTGACCGGCAACGACAAGCTGCGCCTGGAGCGCGAGCTGCCGAATCCGAAAGACCGGGCGCAGCTGGTGCGCGACACGCTCAGGAGTCTGGTGCTGGCTTAAGCTGACCTTAATGTTGTCGGCGTAGCATGAATGGGTTTAACTTGCAGAAAGGCGCACCATGCGCGACACCCCTTTTCCGACCGCCCAAACCACCGCCTACACGCCGCTGGCCAAAGTGCTGCATTGGGCGCTGGCCGTCCTCATCATCGGCATGATCGGCCTGGGCTGGTTCATGATGTCGATTGAGGACGATCCGGGCAGCGACTGGTATTTCAACCTGCACAAATCCATAGGCGTGCTGATCGTGGCGCTGGTGCTGGTGCGCCTGCTCTGGCGGCTGACGCACACGCCCGGCCCGCTGCCCGCGAGCATGCCTTCCTGGGAAGTGACAGCGGCCAAAGTCGGCCACGGCCTGCTGTATATCGCCATGCTGGCCATGCCGTTTTTCGGCATTGTCGGCACGCTGTTCAGCGACGATGAAACCCTGCTGTTTGGCGTGGCACTGCCGCGCTTGGCGGCGGCCAATCACGATCTGGCCGAGACTTTTTTTGACGCGCACTCAATCACCGCCTGGGTTTTTGTCGTCCTGATTGCGCTGCATGCGCTGGCCGGGCTCAAGCACCTGGTGATGGACAAGGACGGCGTGTTTCAGCGGATGTGGTTTTCCTGAACGAACGGCGCTTTACACGGCTGAACGCTGCCCATTGAGCGCCAGCAGCCGCTGCAGAATGTCTTCATCGGCCAGCGCTGGGCTGTAATCAGCCCAGCCGTAGGCCAGCGCCACGGCGGCGTCCAGCGCCTCATGCGCCGCCGCCAGCCAGGCCGGACGCTGGTTGTAAAGCCGGGTCAGCGTGCGGGCGTCCAGGTCTTTTTCGTGGCCGTTTTTCGGCACGATGCGGTCGGGATACGGCGAGGCCTCCATGCCCAGCGGAATCACCTCCGGCGCGCGCTGAGTCCATTCGGGCGGATTGAGCCAGTTCTCGCGCAGCGCGTTCAGCCGCTGGGCGGCGCGGGCGATGCGCTCGGCATGGGCGCGCAGCGTATCGCCCACCAGCCCCGCCGGCATCAAGGCGCCGCCGTCAATCACTTCAGTGCGCTGGTGCGCCGTGTCGGCGGGCGTCAAGCCCTCGGGGAAGGGAAAGGTTTCAAAGCAGGATTTGGCGTTGTAAGTCGGGCGTCCGCCGTCGCTGCCATCACCGTGCATCGACGCCTGCGCCAGCGACCAGACCTCGTGCATGCGCGAACCCAGCAGGCCGAAGGTGGTGTCGTCGGCGCGGGCAATGCTGTTCAAGCGTGAGTCCGGCAAAACAGCTTGGGGCATCCAGACAAAAAACCGATGCTTGGCCACACGGGGCGTGACGATGTATCTGTTGACTGCCTGCATGGCGGCACGCAACTCAACCCCAGGTCTTTTTAACAGCCAATATTTTTTCAACAAATAGGCCTCGCGCTTTGCTTGACGCACCGGCTTGACCACTCGTTGAACATAAGTGAATGGCATTTCAAACAGTTGGGCTTCTTTCTCAGAGTAGCCGTGAAAGTCAATCATCCAGGAGTCTTTTCGCCGCCCTGTCACTTCAGCGGCATTCAGATACGGCCTCAATACCAGGGCATTACTTCTCGAATGTGCATTGGGCAAGCTCATCCAATCGCGAGCTAACGGGCCTTGAATATCAAATGGGCCATTTTTCTGCGCACCTTCAAAGCTGGCGCCAGCGTTGGAAGCCAAAAGTTGGGCTAGCGTCATGTCGCTTTCCAGCGAGTCCCCCAACTCTGCAGTGATTTGCTGGACCGGCTCACCGTTCAAAAAGTAGCCTTCGCCCCAGCCAAAACACACCAGCGACACGCGTACGGCGGCGCCGTCATTCACCCACGCTTCGTCACTCCAGGCATCGAAGATACGGGTGTCTTTTCGGATGGCGTCGAGCACCGCACGGTTGGAGCCGCTGCGAATGCTTTGCGTCGCCACCAGACCCGCAGCGCCCAAACCGTTGCACTCAAGCGCTTTGCGGGCTTTTTCAAACCAGTAACACACCAGATCCGCCCCGCCCGGCACGCGCCCGGCAAACACCGTGTCCAGCGCCTCAAAGTAGGCATCGCCCAGTTCGCCGCGCTTTTTGCTGCCCCCCAGAAACGGCGGATTCCCCACCACCACGCTGGCTTTCGGCCAGGCGGTTTCGCTGGCGCCGGGCGGGCGCTGGTTGGCCGAAGCACCCGCCGGCACCGGCGCAAAGTCGAGCAACGCGTCGCGGCACTCGATATGGTCGAGCGGCTCCAGCACCGGATTCAATTTGAACTCGTAGCCGTGCAGCAGGCGCCATTGCAGCTCGCCAATCCACACGGTGACGCGGGCGAGTTCGGCGGCGTATTCGTTCAGCTCGATGCCGAGCATGTTGTGCGGGCCGGTGACTAAATCGGCCTCGCGGTCCAGCCCGAGCGCGGCGGCGTCGAGGTGGCTTTGGTGCTCAATGTCCTTGAGCGCCTTGAGGCCCAGAAACAGGAAATTGCCGCTGCCGCAGGCCGGGTCGAGCACACGGTAGTTTTTCAACTCGCCCAGCCATTGCTGGAAGAGCTGATCGGCTTTTTGATACGCCGCATCGCCCGCCGACGCCTTGTAGTGGCGCCCGCCGGCCGAATAGGCGCCGCGCTTTTTGCGCTTGCTTTTGCCCAGTAAATCGCCGATTTGCTGGGCCGTCTTGGCCCATTCCTGCTGCAGCGGGCGCTGCAGCACCGGCTCGATGATGCGCGCTATCGTAGCCGGGTCGGTGTAATGCGCGCCGAGCTGGCTGCGCTTGCTCGGGTCCAGCCCGCGCTCGAACAGCGTGCCGAAAATCGACACGTCAATGGCGCTCCAGTTCAGGTCGGCGGCACTGCGCAGCTCCGTCATTTCGAGCACGGACAGCGGTGGCACCTGGATGGTCTTGAACAGGCCGCCGTTGAACCACGCAATATCGTCGTTGCCGTACAGCCCGCCGCGCTGCATCGCGGTGAACAAGTTGCGCAGCGCCTCGGTGAACCGCTCGCTGGTGAAGCGCCGGTTGTTGACCAGCGCCTCAAACAGGCGGCCCGGCAGCAGGCCCACGTCTTCGGCAAAAAAGCAAAACAGGCATTGCGTCAGGAAATGGGCGACTTCGTCGGCGTGGCTTTGCCAGCCTTGCGGGTCGGCGTCTTTGGCCGGGCCGCGCTTGCGCAGGCTTTCGGCCAGCGTGGCAAAGCTGCGCGCCGCCGCTTCGGTAATGTCGCGGCTGGTTTTTTTCGGGCGAAAGCTCTCGGGCGCATCCCAGATGCGGCGCAGCAAGGCCAGCTCGCGCGGCTGGTCGAGATCGTCCAGCAGCACCGTGTAGGTTTCACTCGGGTGGCCGGGGAACTGGGTGTGGATGCGTATCGTCAGGCGGTCGCAAACCACCAGAATCGGCGGCGTGCCCAGCGCCAGGCTGTAGTTCAGGAGCTGCTTGAGCGCGTTGTCAAGGTTTTTGCCGGGCGCTTTGTTTTCCCAGGCAAACACGCCGCGCCGGAACACATCGGCGTAGCCGGTGCGCCCGCCGATGAGGTGGCTTTTTTCTTCAAACCGGTAGCCTTCTTCGCTGCCGGGCTTGGGCACATCCAGCAGTTCGCACAGGTCCAGAAAATGGCTCTGCGCGCCCTGCTCTTCGTTCAGGCCATAGGCGGGGCCGCCATGACCCCACTTCGCAATAAAGTTCTGGGGCGTCATGGCGGGGACGCTCAGCGCTTGAGCAGTGCCTTGAGCACGTTTTGCACGCGGCGGGCGTTGCTGGCGTCAAACTCGCTGGCCAGCACTTTGGCGGCGTCTTCGCCCCAGGTCTCAAGCGGCGTGGGCGCATTGCGCTTGGTCAGCAATTGCAATTGCAGCATGCGCCGGGCGCTGATGTGCTCGGCGGGCGTGGGCAGCTCGGCGGCCATTTCGAGGCGCAACAGCGCTTCGGCGGCGTCTTTGCCAGCCGGGGCGCTGACGGCTTGCGCCCAGCTGCTGCGCACGGCGGGCGTGATTTGCTTGCCCAGTTCCTGCACGCCGGGCACCAGCGCCGCGTCGCGCTTTTCCCAAGCCGTCAGCAGATTCGTCAGCACTTCGCCGTGGGCTTGCATGGCGAGCTTTTTCAGCGCGTGGTTAGCGGCTTCAAAGGCTTCGCGCTGGGCGCGGAAAGCGGCGTCACCCAGACGCGGGCCGCGCTCTTCAAACGCCGGACGATCACTGAAACGCTCGCCGCGCTCAGGACGACCGTCGCGCTCGGGGCGGTACGGCTCGAACTTGTTGTCAGTGCTCTGGCGCGGGCCGCTCGGCTTGCCGCCGGTGCGGGCATCCTTGCGGTCGCCAAACTTGCCACCACGGCCGGCGGCGGCGGGCTCGGCCTTGCGGGCGCCGGGACGGTCATCGCCGCGCATGGCGACGACGGGCTTGGCAGCCGGTTTCGGTGCGGGCGCTGGCTCGGCGGGCTCGGCGGGCTCGCTGGCGGGCTGGGCGGACTCGGCAAACTCCGCCTCGGCGGCTTCGGCGGTCGGGTTGCCGTCAGCATCGACGGGCGCGGGCGTTGGCTCGGCGCTGGCTTCGGCAGCGGGCTGGCTTGGTTCCGTCACCGAGGCGGCATCGGCGCTGGCGGCAGTTGCGGCGGTCGCGGCGTGAGCAGCGGCAGCCTGGCCGCTGACGGCGGCTTCCAGCGCTTTGGCGGCAGCGTGGATTTTTTGCGCGTCGCCGGTGGCGGCGGCGGCTTCGACGGCCTTGGCGGCCTCCAGCACGTAACGGTCGTGTTCGCCCAGGGCGGCGGCGGCTTTTTCGCGATCAGCAGTCTTGCGCTGGAAGGCGTCGTCAATCGGCTTGCGGAAGGCGTCCCAGAGCTTTTGCTCCTGCTTGCGCTCGATCGGCACGCTTTGCGCTTCATGCTGCCAGCGCTGCTGCAGCGACTTGACGGCGTCGATGCGCAACTGTGGCTCGGCGCCCAGCACTTGCGCTTCTTCGATCATCGCTTTGCGGCGCGCCAGGCTGGCGGCGCGGGCGCCGGTCAGCGCGGCGTCGGCCTGGTCCATGGCGGCTTTCCAGACGGGCTGGATTTCGGCAAAGGCTTTTTCGCCCAGGTGACCGGCTTCGCGCCATTTTTCGACAAAGCCGTTCAGGCTGCGGATGTGCTGCTTCCAGTCGGCGCTGTCTTTATTCGCTTCGGCCCAGGCCAGCACTTCGTCGATCAGCACGCGGCGCTCGGCCTTGACGGTCTCGCTTTGTTCCTTGACTTTTTCCAGCCACTCTTCAACCACCTTGTGCGCTTCGTTGCAGGCGTCATCAAAACGCTTCCACAAGGCGTGGTTGGGCGTGCCGCCCTGGTCGGAGGTTTTCCACTGCTCGCGCATGACGCGCAGGGCGTCTTGCTGCTTGCGCCCGCCCATCGGCTTGGCCAGCAGCGCTTCGGCCTTGACCACCAGTTCCTCGCGGATCTGGTCGGCGCGCCAGCGCTGCCAGCCTTCGAGTTCGCCAGCAGCCGTCAGGGCGGCGTGGGCGGCGGCTTCGAGCTTGCTGTCGATGTTGCGGATGTGCTCTTTCAGCGCGTGGCGCAGGTCGGCGGCCACCTTGGGCGTGGATTTGCCGTGGCCTTCGGTGACTTCATGCTCCAGCCGGGCCAGCGCTTCCTGCACGATGGCGGAAGACTTTTCGCGCAGGTCTTTCAGAGCGGCGGGGTCCATCTTGGTTTTGGGGGCGCGGGCGGGCGCGCTGGCGTCGCCAGCGGCGGCTTGGGCTTTGGCCGTGGGCAGACCGCGTGCGGCGCGCAGCTCATCAGCCCAGACCGGAACGGCGGGCAGCGGTGCAGCGGTGTCTTCAGCGGCCTTGACGGCCAGCGCCAGCGCCCCCTGGAAAGCTTCCCAAACGGCCAGCAGTTGGGCGCGCGAAGCGTCGAGCAGCGGCGGAAATTTGCCATCGACGCTGACCCAGTTGGCATCCAGCGTCAGCTCGTCGGCCTGAGCCTGCCAGTGGGCCACGTCGGCCTGCAGCGTTTCGAGCACGGCCTGGGCGTCGCGCCAGGGCTTGATGGACAGCACTTCGATGCGCTGGGCGATCAGCACGGCCGCTTCGCGCTGCACCTGGGTGCGGTGCTGCAGGTCTTCAATCGTCTTGACGCGCTCGGCGAGCTGCACTTTGAGGCCGGCCAGCGGCTCTTTGGACAGGGGCGCGCCCGCTTTGGCGGCGTCGCGCTGCCAGGCCAGCGCGTCGGCCAGGTTGAGCTTGGGCAGGGCGAGCAGGATTTTGGCTTTTTCGGCCCATTCGGCGGCGGCGGCTTCCTGGCCTTTGCTGCGCTTGATTTCGTCGAGCTTTTCTTTCAGCGGCTTGGCCGCGCCCTTGTCGCGGTTGGCCAGGTCTTTATAGACATCGGCCATTTGCTCGGGGGTCGGCTCGGTGGTCAGCCACTGGCGGATGCGCGAGGCGCGCTCGCCCGAGGTGGGCGCGGAAAAGGCGCCGCCCGTCAGGCCGTCCAGCGGATGGGCTTCAGCGCTTTTGGCGGCGCTGGTTTTCACGGCAGCGGCCGGCGTGGGTTCGGCTTTGGAGGATTTGGACAGAAAAGAGCGCAACATATATAAAACAATCGTTTTGAAAAAAAGCAGCCAGAGACAGCCTCTAGAACAGGCATTCAAAGCCTGTCATCGGCGTGCCTGCCAGCACCTGGGGCCATCAAGGCCGGGCGCTGAACAGGGGGGCTGTCAGCGCAGGGGGGATTCGGGTCATGGCTCGCAAGACCCAGACACCCTTCACTTTAAAAATTTAAAGCATCCGCCTATTTTCGCTGTTTTTAAGCCCGCGCCCCATTAAGTTCCGCACGCGGCGCCATTTTGCCTGGGAAGGGCTGTTTTGGCGCCCTGTTCCAGGGGTGGGAACAAGGTGAAAAAGCACTTGTGCAGCCGCAGTTAATTTCAGAAAAAAACTTGAAAAAATCCAATTTAAATTTTCCAGTCCGTCTTTTTTAAGTGAAAAACTGTTACTTATTGGCTTTTCTAGCATATAAAACGCAATCGTTATTCTTGACAGGTTATTTAAAGCACCACTAGAATCCGCCTGTACCCCACAAGCAGGGGCACCACGAGGCGCGGCCGGTTCCCGGCAACGTCAACAAGGGTCAAAACCACCGGGCTTCGCCCTGGTTTTATGGCGACCCACCAATCCACGCTTGCCAGCCTTCACGAGGTTCATGCAAGCATCGAAAGGAGCGCAATGACAGCGTTAACCACTATCGGCCTTCACCCAGGGCCTAACGCGCATCAGAAAAACAGCCGCAGCGGTTTTGCCACCGTTGTGGACGACATGACTCAGGGTCTTGTCGGAATCACCCATAACAGCTTTGCCCTTCTGGGGCTGGTCGTCGTGTTTGTGGTCCTCACCCTCACGGCCCGGCCGGACCTGCGCGATGCGGGCGAAGTCCGGCTCATGAGCTGGCTGCAGGAGCGGCGCGATGCGGTGCTCGGCCTGACCGAGTCCGATCCAGAGCCCGAGTTCACCGACCCCACCGCCATAGAGCGGGCCACAGCCGCCAACCCGACCGAGCTGCCCAGCCAGCAGGCGGCCGTGGCCTACTGGCTGAGCAAAAAATACAAAGTGGCGCCCGAGCCCCTGAGCGTGCTGGTGGCGCAGGCCTTTGAAATTGGTAACAAGGCCAAGCTTGACCCGACCCTGATCCTGGCGATCATGGCGATTGAATCGGGCTTTAACCCGTTTGCGCAAAGCCCCGTGGGTGCCCAGGGCCTGATGCAGGTCATGACCAAAATCCATCACGACAAATACGAGGACTTCGGCGGCAAGCTGGCCGCTTTTGACCCCGTGACCAATCTTCGGGTGGGCGTCAAGGTGCTGCAGGAATGCATCAGCCGGGCCGGCTCGATTGAAGGCGGGCTGAAATACTATGTCGGCGCCGCCAATCTGGAAAGCGATGGCGGTTACGCGAGCAAAGTGATGGCCGAACATGCCCGCCTGCACGCTGTGGCCAACGGCAAGCGTCCACCCGCCCGCCTGTTCGCCAGCCCGGCGCCTGTCAAGCCGATTCCGGTGTCTTTGCCGCGCAACCTCACGGCGCAGAAATCCGGCAATGAAGTTGCCTTGCTGGCGCCAAACTGAGGGCTTTGAGCCGCCTCCGGGCCAGTTCAGCCCCCTCAGTTACACTAGCGCGGTGCGCGACTGGCGATAGGCCCGATGGTTTTGCCACCATTGAGGCCGACGTGGGACACCACGGGGAAGCGCACCGTTTGCGGCCGTCGGGCCAAAAAGCGTTCAGCCGTTCGCCTGGGCAGCCCTTGCTTCCATAGATCGCCCGATTCAATGGACAAGGAAGCGAAAGTCTTGAAGGACTGCCATGTACCACCGCAACATTCTGATCGAACAAACCGACCCCGAAATTTTCGCCGCCATCCAGGCCGAGAACGCCCGCCAAGAGCACCACATCGAGCTGATCGCCAGCGAAAACTACGCCTCGCCCGCCGTCATGGCCGCGCAGGGCTCGCAGCTCACTAATAAGTATGCCGAAGGCTACCCCGGCCGCCGCTACTACGGCGGCTGCGAGCATGTCGATGTGGCCGAGCAGCTGGCCATTGACCGCATCAAGCAAATTTTTGGCGCCGAAGCCGCCAACGTCCAGCCGCACTGCGGCGCCTCGGCCAACGAAGCCGTTTTCCTGGCCTTTTTGAAGCCCGGCGACACCATCATGGGCATGAGCCTGGCCGAAGGCGGCCACCTGACCCACGGCATGGCGCTGAACATGAGCGGAAAATGGTTCAACGTCGTCAGCTACGGCCTGGACGCCAACGAAGCCATCGACTACGACGCCATGGAGCGCAAGGCCCACGAAAGCAAGCCAAAACTCATCATTGCGGGCGCTTCGGCCTACAGCCTGCGCATTGATTTTGAGCGCTTTGCCAAGGTCGCCAAGGATGTTGGCGCGATTTTCATGGTCGATATGGCGCATTACGCGGGCCTGATTGCCGCTGGCGTCTATCCCAACCCAGTGCCGCATGCCGACATCGTGACCTCGACGACGCACAAGAGCCTGCGCGGCCCGCGCGGCGGCATCATCCTGATGAAGGCCCAGCACGAAAAGGCCATCAACAGCGCGATTTTCCCCGGCCTGCAAGGCGGCCCGCTGATGCACGTCATTGCCGCCAAGGCGGTGGCTTTCAAGGAAGCCCTGTCCCCCGAATTCAAGGCTTACCAGCAGCAAGTGCTGAAAAATGCCCAGATCATCGCCGAAACCCTGACCGAGCGCGGCCTGCGCATTGTCAGCGGCCGCACCGAAAGCCACGTCATGCTGGTTGATCTGCGCGCCAAGGGCATCACCGGCAAGGAAGCTGAAGCCGTGCTCGGCGCCGCCCACATGACCATCAACAAGAACGCCATCCCGAACGACCCGGAAAAGCCAATGGTCACCAGCGGCGTGCGCATCGGCACCCCGGCCCTGACCACGCGCGGCTTCAAGGACGAGGAAGCGCGCATGACGGCCCACCTGATTGCCGACGTGCTGGACAACCCGCGCGACGAGGCCAACATTGAAGCGGTGCGCGCCAAGGTTCACGCCCTGACCAGCCGCTTCCCGGTTTACGGCTGAGCATGAAGCGCCAGGCAGTTGCCCTCTTGAGAACTGCCTGCGCTGCTGACCGGGCTGGCTGCGGAAAGCGCCCGCAAGCCGGGGGGGAGCGCGCATGAAATGCCCTTTTTGCGGCCACCTGGAAACCCAGGTCATGGAGACGCGGGTGTCGGAAGACGCCGCATCCATACGCCGCCGCCGCCAGTGCGGCGCGTGTGAAAAGCGCTTCACCACCTATGAGCGGCCCGATGTCAGCTTTCCGTCCATCGTCAAAAAAGACGGCCACCGCACCGATTACCAGCGCAGCAAGCTTTTGGGCTCCATGAGTCTGGCGCTGCGCAAGCGCCCGGTGAGCAGGGTGCAGCTCGATGCAGCCGTCGAACACATTGAAGAGCAGTTGCTGGGCATGGGCCTGCGCGAAGTCGCTTCCAGCCGCCTGGGCGAGCTGGTCATGCTGGAGTTGAAAAAACTCGACAAAATCGCCTACATCCGCTTTGCCAGCGTCTATCGCAGTTTTGAAGACATTGATGAATTCAAGACGCTGGTGGATGAGGTGCGGCGATAGACAGGCCTCACCTGAGCGTTCAAATGTGTCGGCTTGACCATTCAGCCGTCAAAAACAACCATTTGGCTAACCGCCCCTCAATACCTGTCTGTTTCAGACTACATTGTCCGAATGAATATCTGTGCGACCCGAGAGCTATCGCAACGCATCCAAAAAGGATTCACCTTAATTGAGTTAATGGTGGTGGTTGCGCTGGTGGCCATCGTCACCACCATAGCGATACCTTCGTGGAATTCCATTATCGCGAACAACCGGCTCCGCTCAGCAGTGAACAATTGGACGCAGTCGTTCTACCTGGCACGCGGTGAGGCCATTCGACAAAACAGCCCCGTGACGATTTGCGCCAGCAGCGATGGATCGAGCTGCACCGCTTCGAGTTATGAGGCGGGCTGGATTGTTATCACCGGCTTGCCCACTGATGCCAGCGGCACAGTTTTGCAAGATGCATTGCCACTGCAGGGCGTCTCCCTGACCCCGAGCGCGACTGCTGCCCGCGCCATCACCATCTTGCCCAACGGGCTGCCCATTGGCAATTTTGCAGGAGCGAGCCTGACAGCACAGGAATACCCGGTAAAAAGCACTTCACCTTCCAAGCAAATCATCATTGCCCGAACGGGACGCATCAAGGTTAATTAATGACGAAAGTGAACGCCAAATGCTAGGCCACAGTTCAAGCAAAGCACAGCAAGGTGTGACGCTGATTGAGATTTTGGTGACCATGCTGATTATGGCCATCGGTCTGCTCGGCACAGCAGGCCTTCAACTGGCCGCCACCCGCTACCAGCAGACAGCCCAGATCCGCAGCCAGGCCATTATTCAGGCTCAATTCATTGCCGAGAAAATCAAAGCCAACAACAGTGCCCTGATTGCAGCCACGCCGCCCAATCCAGCCAGTGCCTATCTCGCCCCTGATGCTTATGCCGCCGCCACCCTCGCCGCGCTGCCGGCGGATCCTGGCTGCGGCACGGGCACGTCATTCTGCACAGCCGCCCAGTCAGCAGTCAAGGACATGCGCGACTGGCGTTTGTCGCTGCAAGCCTTACCTGGCGGGCGTGGCTCCATCCTGGCGGTGACTGCAGGAGGGGCCACCGACCCGGCGACACGGCAAATTGTTGTCATGTGGCAAGAAAAGCAGCAGTATGAAGTGGGAACCGCAGCCACGCCCAATCCAGATGCCGCTCCCACCGATCCCACTTGCCCGGCCCCCCAAGTGGGCGGCGTGCGCTGTTTCACTGCACTGGTGACTCCCTGATGACCCAAAAAAATCGCCCGTTCATGCAACGCCAGCAAGGCATGACACTCATTGAGGTTCTGATAGCACTGACCATTGGCCTGGTGATCCTGATCGCCATCGGTACAGCCTATCTCAGCAGCACCAACATGGCACGCCAGCGTGAAAACCAGTCTGAGCTCAATGAACCGGCCGCCATTGTGATTCGCATGCTGCAGCGCGATGTTGCCAGTGCGGGCTATGTGGACATCTTTGATTTCGACGCCGCCAACCAGCGCCAGGCCGCCTCATTGTTCAACCCGAGCTATCCGAAACTGATGAACCTGTACCAGCGCATTCCCAATGTTCCCGTTGCTCCCAGCACCGCCATAGTGCCACTTGAGACGCCCTTGACGCAATTTTTTCCCGGCCTGATGCCGGTGTTTGGCTGCGATGGCGCCATGAACAGCACACCCAATGCCATCACAACGGCGGGCACCGCCACGCTGACTTGCGGAACAGCCAATGCCACGCAAAACTCCCTGCAAATAGCCTATCAGGCAGCACCCAGCGCAACGACAAACCCTCTCAGAAGCCTCAACGACCCAGATGCGACAACAGGCGAGGGGCGCGACTGCAACCAACAAAGTCTTGACCCCGCCGGCAGCAAATTTGTCATCAATCGGTATTTTGTCCAGGCCAGCTCCACCGACGGGGTCAACGAACTTTACTGCGCGGGTTCCGGCAACAGTAGCTCTCAACCCCTGGCGCGAGGCGTCGAAGAGTTTGTGCTTCGCTATCAGACATCACAGCCTGGCGTTGCGCCTGCGGTTGGCAGCATCAGTCCAGTCGCTGGCGGAGTTCAGGCCCAGTATTTGAGCGCAACTGCTGTCGCTGCCTCCTCCATTGGCTGGGCCAATGTCACCGCCGTGGAGGTCTGCATGGTATCTGCCACCGCAACGGGAGCTGCTGCCACGGGCACCACGACACTCCAGACCAGCAGGCCGACCTGTGAACGCACAGCCGCTGGCAATTTCAAAAGCGACATCACGCGGGCCACGGGCGATAAGCGCCTGTGGAAACGATTCACTTCCACAATTTCTGTCCGAAATGCCCTTTACGCCAGCCCCAATTGACGCGCCCCTGGTCACACCTTTGCGCCAGCGAGGTTTTGTGCTGGTGACGGCACTGATCTTTCTCATGGTTTTATCCCTGCTCGGCATCACGGCGGTGCGTGGCTCGCTGTTTGAAGAACGCGGCGCAGCCAATGATCGCGACATTGCGCTGGCGCGCTGGAATGCGGAATTGGCCCTGCGCGATGCAGAGCGCGACATTCTCGGACTCCGATTTGACAAACAGTATTGTGCGACTGCGCCTTGCACAACATTGCGCCCGACAGGCACCAGACCGGCCAATGCGGCTGACGCCGTCACGTTCTGGTCAGCACGCAACGATGCCATCCTTGATCCAACGACACCTGTGGCTCTTGACGATGGTGGCGTTAAGCTGGCGCTCAAGTACCAGGGGGTTTATAACGCCGCTGCTATCGTCGCCTGTGGTATGCCGGTCTGGAGCGGCGCCGATTGGAATGACGGGGTGACTCGCAAATGCGCAGGAACGATCAACGCAGCCGTTCCCACCACTGTGTACGGCACGTTCACAGATGCGCCAGTTGCCGCCTTCAGCCCGGCGACGGCCCAGGCGCCACCGCCGCCGCGCTACCTGATCGAGCTGTTCACACCGGACGATGTTGGAACTCCAGGCGGTTCAGCCAAGCTTTTCTTCAGGGTGACAGCCGTCGGCTTTGGACGAAGCAGCGCCTCGAACCGCGCCCGGACATCCGTCACCCTTCAATCCATTTTTTCCCCCCTCTAAGCTCACAGCAAAGCAAGGAATTCGCATGACATCAGTCATCCTCAAAAATCGCGGGCGCTGGGTATTTTTCCTGGCGGCAAACATGGCGCTAGTGCCGCTGGCACCCGCTTTTACGCCCAGCCAGCAGCCGCCAGAAAATGCCCCGGTTCCGGGCAATGTCGTGCTGGCTTTGTCGGTGGAGTTCCCGACGGGCCTGCAAGCGTCCTACACGGCCACCAGCTACACCGCGGCCACCCAGTACGACGGCTATTTCGACAATCGAAAATGCTACACCTACGACACGACCAACGAAGTATTCAAGCCTGTCAGCGCAGAAAATTTCACCACGGGTGCTTGCCCGCTTGTGGGTACCAACGCAACCGCCTGGAGCGGCAACCTCTTGAACTGGCTGACGATGACCAACATTGACCAGTTCAGGTCGGTCATGACCGGGGGCGCACGCGACAGCTTTTCAAGCATGTCAGCAACCTACCCCGGCGATACAACAGACAGAACGGTCCTGATTCGCTCCTTCAGTGATAGCAATGGTAATAACAATACATACAACCCAGTTAAAAACTTTATGGTGGGTACAACAATAGGCGTGGGAGGATTCGGTTCAACGACCTTTCCAACCGGGATCAAATATGTTCGCTCCAGCGGCTATGGCTCCAAGATGATTGTTTCCGCCGGAAACGCCAGCAGTTTTGTAAAAATGGCCTCAATAACGCAGCAAAAAAACTCCTGCGCGACAACCACCGCACCCGTCACTTCCGGCACGACGAGCTGGTGCTTCAACCTGCGGGTAGAGGCCTGTGTCGCCGTTCCTGCGGTCGGTGGCAACCCTGCCGTGGGCCTTGAAGCCAATTGTCAAAACTCCTACAGCGGCGCCCCCAAACCTGAAGGCCTGATTCAGAACTACTCGAAAACCTTGCGCTTTGCCGCGTTGGGCTACCTCAACCTGACGGGCAATACGCGCAATGGCGGCGTGCTGCGCTCGGCCATGAAGAACGTCAACCCCCTTCTCGCACCGAACATCACAAACGCCGCCAAGGAGTGGAATCCGACGACGGGCATCATGGAACTCAACCCGGATGGCGGGGATGCCACCGCCACCGGGGGGGTGACCCAGTCGGGGCTGATGAACTACCTGAACAAGTTCGGTTACGAAGCTGGCTACAAAGGCAATGACCCGGTCAGCGAGCTTTATTACGCCGCACTGCTTTACTTGCGCGGCAAGGCGCCGCCTGCCGAGTACTCCAGCAACCCCACTGCCGCCGAAAAAGACGGATTCCCTGTCATCACCGGCACCAATTTGCTGGCTGGCGCAGCCCGCGACCCCTTGATCAACTCCTGCCAGAAGAATTTCATTCTGGGCATTGGTGACATCAACACCCACTGCGACGGCAACCTGCCTGGCTCGACCAAGGGCAGTCCCAACACTACCGCTTGCCCAGGTGCCCTACCGATCGATAGCCTGAATGTGCAGACGCTGTGGAGTAAGGTCGTGGCCTTGGAACCAAGCCTGACCGACACGAATTGGGTGGGCGGCTCCAGCAATGGCACCCCGTACATGGCCGGCCTGGCCTATTGGGCCAACACCAACGACATTCGCCCCGATCTGTCAAACGACCCCAATAGCAGCGGCAAACAAACCGTCGCCACTTACTGGGTGGATGTGCTGGAGAACATAACGGACGTTCCTACCGCCAGTAAAAGAAAAACACAGTATTGGCTGGCCACAAAGTATGGCGGCTTCCGGACAGATGATAAGTTGGTCACAGGCAACAACCCCAACACAAGCCTAAACTCCTGGGACGCCAAAAATCGCAGCATCCCTGACACCTGGTTTGCCGGCAGCACACCAGGAACCATGAAGACCGGCCTTGCCGCCGCCTTTTCCGACATAGCCAGCCGGGCAGGCACCACATCGGCCTCCAGCGCGGCCGTCACCTCCAACCGCCAAACCTCCAGCAGCCAGAATTTGTATGCCGGCTACATCCCCCGAGGCTGGATGGGCACCGTCAGCGCCTGCGCGCCGACAAAAACGGCACTCGAGTGCGCTAATGCGCCAACGTGGGAAGCTTCACGCTGGTTCAAGACCACCATACCCACCTTTGTAGATACGCCCCTGACGCCCGCAACCAGAAAGATTTTCACGTCTGCGTCCGGCACGCCATTTGCCTCTATGCCTTTGCAATGGGCAAGCCTCAATGCAGCCCAAAAACTCATTCTGAACGCTTCCGATAGCCAGGGCGCGGCACGCGTGAGCTATTTGCGTGGCGACCGGACCAATGAAAACGGTTTGTTCCGCAAAAGAGAAGACACCTTGCTGGGAGACATTGTCAATTCAGGCATTACCTATCTCTCAGGCCCAGGCCCGATTTATTCAGGCCCCAATTTCCCCGACCATACAACTTACCGGAAAAGCAACAAGGCACGTCCTGCGGTTGTTTATGTCGGAGCCAATGACGGGATGCTGCACGCCTTCTCAGGCACCGATGGCAAGGAGCTGTTTGGCTATATTCCGAGCACCGTCTTTCCCACGCTGCCAGCGCTGACGGCGCTCAATTTTCAACACAAATTCTTTGCCGATAGCACCCCGATGGTCGGCGATATCCAGAAATCGGACTCAACCTGGGGAACCGTGCTGGTCGGCGGCCTGGGCGCTGGTGGCAAGGGCTACTACGCGCTCGACATCACCAGCCAAAGCACCTTTGCCACAGCCACTGAAAGCACCTTAAGCACCACCCTCCCCCTGTGGGAGTTCACCGCGACGCAAGATAACGACCTGGGATTCACCTTCAACGAAGCTGCCCTGGACCCAGTGTATGGCTCCAATGTGCAAATTGCAAAGGTAGCCGACAGCACGACCGCTTCAGGGGCCTGGCGTGTGATCGTGGGCAACGGCTTTGGCTCCACCGCAGGTCGCGCCGCGCTGTTCATGCTCGACGCCAACACCGGCACCGCCTCGACCAAACTGATCGCAGACAACGTTGGCCCCAGCAACGGGCTGGCAGCGCCCAGACCCGTCGATACCGACAACGATGGCTTGATCGATACGGTGTACGCTGGCGATATGCTGGGCAACATGCACAAGTTCCAGTTCTCCAAGCTGGTGGGCAGCAACTACGTTCTGGCCGCATCCGGACCTGCGAAAGCGGGCGCACCCGCCTCTGAGACCGGCGCATGGCGCTACCTGGGAAAGATTTTTTCGACCGGCGAGCCTATCACCACCGCCCCATCGGTGCTGCCCGCATGCGACGGCAATGGCTGGAATGTGCTCTTTGGCACAGGCAAACTCAATGAAGATGCCGACTACTCGGATGCGGCAACCAGAGGCTTCTACGCGGTGGTGGACAACAATTCTTCCTCGTCTTTGACGGTTGCTGCCAGCAGCATCGCCGCCATCACCCCTGCTGCGTCAACGTCGGGAGCCTTCACGACGAGGAGTTGGGCTGCACCCACCCTGACGGGGAAAAAAGGCTGGAAAATGGCGTTCACAGGCGGTGAGCGCGTCCTGTCCAACTCGACCCTGCCACCCGACACGGGAACCGTACTGTTCTCGACCACCAAACCCACAGGTGATATTTGCACACCCGGCAACACGGGATACATCATGGCCGTGAACCTTTGCACGGGCAATATCGGGGATATGGTTTTCAATGGCGCCCTGGTGGGCGGTGTGGCACTCGATTCAACCGGCGTGATCAAGGTGAGTAACACCTACACCGATTCCGTGGGCAAGGAAAAAATACTTTGCAATCAGGATGACTGCAAAGACCCGGACGGCCCCTCCTTGCTTCCCAAAGTCCCTCCCAGGGGGCGCTACTCGTGGCGTGAACTCCTGTCGAAATGAAAAAAATGACTTACACCCCTACAAGGCAGCGTGGCTTCACACTGATTGAGTTGATGATTACAGTGGCGATCATCAGCATTCTGGCGGCTATTGCCCTGCCAAACTACACCGCTTACGTCATGCGAAGCCACAGGGCCGATGCCAAAAACACCCTGCTCGCTGTTGCGCAGCGGCTGGAGCAAAACTACACATTGGCAGGCACTTATGCGGCGACCACAGCGGGGGCGGCCATCAACGATGCATCCATCACGGCCTGGGGCTTGAACCAGACGCCGCTCAGCGGGGCAGCGCGCTACAACATCACCTTCGTGACAGGCCAGCCAACGGCCACCACGTTCACACTGCAGGCGGCACCGACCGGGGCGCAGGCCAGCGACACCTGTGGCACCATGACACTGGACAACCGCAACCTCAAAGGCGCAGCCGGCCAGAACAACCGCAATCAAACGACCCGCGACTGCTGGGACCGTTGAAGTGCAGGCTTCACCAACATTTTTTCTGTTGGCGACCGCTCAAGCCAGGTCGGCCTTGAACCTGAGTCCACCCAACCCACGGGTGGGCTGCATCCTTGTCTGTGCCCAAGGCAATGTGCTCGGTCAGGGCCACACCCAGTACACGGGTGGCGCGCACGCCGAAGTCATGGCCCTGCGCGCCGCACGCGAGGCGGGCCATGACGTTCGCGGCGCCACCGCTTACGTCACGCTCGAACCCTGCTCGCACTTTGGGCGCACACCGCCGTGCTGCAATGCCCTGATGGAAGCGGGCATTGCCAAGGTAGTCGTGGCCCGGCAAGACCCCAATCCACTGGTGGCCGGTCAGGGCATTGCGCGGCTGCGGGCGGCGGGCATTGAGGTCAGCGTACTCAACCCGGATGAGCCTGCAGCCATCGCCACCCGCGAGCTGAACATCGGCTTTTTCAGCCGCATGGTGCGTAAAACGCCCTGGGTGCGGTTGAAAATCGCCGCCTCGCTCGACGGGTCCACCGCGCTGCCCAACGGCGTCAGCCAGTGGATCACCAGCCCCGAAGCCCGCGCCGACGGCCACGCCTGGCGGGCACGCGCCTGCGCCGTGCTGACCGGCATCGGCACCGTGCTGGCGGACGATCCCCGGCTCGATGTGCGCTTGATCGACACACCGCGCCAGCCGCACCGCATCATCGTCGATAGCCAGCTGCAGACGCCGCCGGGCGCGGCCATGTTCAAATCCGGCGCGCCGGTCTGGATTTACAGCGCCGTGCGTGATCCAGCCAAAGAAGCCGCTTTGACGGCCCTGGGCGCCACCGTCACCTGCCTGCCGGGCAGTCAAGGCCAGGTCGATCTGGCCGCCATGCTTCAAGACCTGGGCCAGCGCGAAATCAACGAGCTGCATGTCGAAGCGGGCAGCCGGCTCAATGGCGCGCTGATAAGCGCCGGGCTGGCCGATGAATTTCTGGTCTATCTGGCGCCCAGGCTGCTCGGCCCGGGCCGGGGCATGGCTTCGTTCGGGCCGCTGCAGGCTTTGTACGAGGCGGTCGAGCTGCAGTTTCACACCACGCAGCAGGTCGGGCCGGACCTGCGCATCATCGCCCGCGCCGCCGGGCGGGACCGGTTCTAGCCGCGCTGCGAGACGGCAGTTTGCGGCTGGTGCTGGCGCTGTTTTCCGGCCATCGTCGCCCGCTGCGCCGCCCCGGCGGTTTTCCCTGCGAAAATAGGGCCATGTTTACTGGAATCATCACCGGCATGGGACGCATCGTTGCCATCCATAGCCTGGGCAGCTCATCTCATCATGGCAAACGACTCACCCTTCAGGCGCCGCCGGGCTACCTCGACGATGTGGGCTTGGGCGACAGCATCGCGCACAACGGCGCCTGCATGACGGTCACGTCGCTGGACGCCGCCGCCAGCCAGTTCACCATCGACGTTTCCGCCGAATCGCTGGACAAGACCTGCGGCCTGGACCAGCCCGGCATCATCAACCTCGAAAAAGCCCTGCGCGCCAACGACCGGCTCGGCGGCCACCTGGTCTCCGGCCATGTCGATGGCATAGGCCGCGTCAGCCACTTCGCCCAGATCGGCGAAAGCTGGGCGCTGCGCATTCTGGCGCCGCGCCAAATGGGCAAATACCTGGCCTATAAAGGCTCCCTGACCGTCAACGGCGTGAGCCTGACCGTGAACCGCGTCACCGACCTGGGCGGCGATGCCGACAATGCCCCCAGCTGCGAAGTCAGCATCAACCTGATTCCGCACACGGTTCACAATACTGCCCTTGGCCAGCTCGCCGCAGGCAGCCCGGTCAACCTCGAAATCGACCTGATTGCCCGCTACGTCGAGCGCATGCTGCAAGACAACTCCACCCAACCCGCCACGCTCTGATGACCACCTTGATTTCCCCCGTTGAAGATATCGTTGCCGACATGCGCGCTGGCCGCATGGTCATCCTGGTCGATGAAGAAGACCGCGAAAACGAAGGCGATCTGGTGCTCGCCGCCGATCACGTCACGCCCGAAGCCATCAACTTCATGGCCAAATTCGGCCGGGGCCTGATCTGCCTGACGCTGACGCGCGAACGCTGCGAATTGCTGAACCTGCCGCCGATGGTGGAGCGCAACGGCGCCCAGTATTCGACCGCCTTCACCGCCTCGATTGAAGCGGCCGAAGGCGTGACCACCGGCATTTCCGCCGCCGACCGCGCGCGCACCGTGCAGGCCGCCGTGGCAAAAAATGCCCTGGCCAGCGACCTGGTCCAGCCCGGCCACATCTTTCCGCTGCAAGCCGTCGATGGCGGCGTGCTGATGCGCGCCGGCCACACCGAAGCGGGCTGCGACCTGGCCGCGATGGCCGGCTGCTCGCCCACCGCCGTGATCTGCGAAATCATGAACGACGATGGCACGATGGCGCGCCTGCCGGATCTGCAACTGTTCGCCGCCGAGCACGGCCTGAAAATCGGCACCATTGCCGACCTGATCGCGCACCGCAGCCGCAACGAGTCGCTGATTGAAAAAGTCGGCAGCCGCACGCTTCAAACCGCTTTTGGCGAGTTCACCGCCCACGCCTTCAAGGAGAACACCAGCCAGAGCCTGCATCTGGCGCTGGTCAAGGGCCAATGGGCGCCCGACGAAGTCGTCGCCGCCCGCGTTCACGAGCCGCTGTCGGTGCTGGACCTGCTGGAGACGGGCCGCGCCATGCACTCCTGGAGCCTGGACCAAAGCCTTGGCTACATGGCCGAGCAGGGCCGGGGCGTCGTCGTGCTGCTCAACTGCGGCGAAAGCGCCGCGCAGCTGCTGGCCCAGTTTGAAGGCAAGGCCAGAGCCGCCCAGGCGCCCGAGCGCGGCCGCATGGACCTGCGCACCTACGGCGTGGGCGCGCAAATCCTGCGCGAATGCGGCGCGCACAAGCTCAAACTGATGGGCAACCCGCGCCGCATGCCCAGCATGACCGGCTACGGCTTAGAGATCGTCGGCTACATCGACAAAAAATAATCCTCCCTTTTTTCAAGGAAAAATCATCATGCTGAATGCAGACAAAGGTCTGGCTGACAAGCTCGACGGCCGTGAACTTTCCATCGGCATCGTGCAGGCGCGCTTCAACGAAAGCGTGACCAGCGCGCTGGCCCAAGCCTGCCTGAGCGAGCTGGCCGCGCTCGGCGTGGACGCGGGCAGCATCACCCATGTCGTGGTGCCCGGCGCGCTGGAAGTCGCCTGCGCGCTGCAGGCGCTGGCCGAAAGCGAAGAATACGACGCGCTGATCGCGCTGGGCTGCATCATTCGCGGCGAAACCTACCACTTTGAACTGGTGGCCCACGAAAGCGGCGCCGCCGTGACGCGCCTCGGCCTGGACTACCAGCTGCCGATTGCCAACGCCATCCTGACCGTCGAAAACATGGACCAAGCCATCGCCCGCCAGGAAGAAAAAGGGCGCGACGCGGCCCGCGTGGCCGTCGAAATGGCCAATTTGCTCGACGAACTGATGTAATTCCCAAGCCCTGCTTGCCCCCGAAATCCCGATTGACTTAAACAGGCGCTCTATGGCTGAACCCACTCTCAAACCCAAACGTCCCCCGCAAACCCGCACCGGCCTGACCGACACCGGCGTGAAAAAGGCGGCGGATAAATCAGCCCGCACCCGCGCCCGTGAATTTGCCCTGCAGGCGCTGT
This sequence comes from Burkholderiales bacterium, assembly GCA_038249155.1. Taxonomy (GTDB): domain Bacteria; phylum Pseudomonadota; class Gammaproteobacteria; order Burkholderiales; family Burkholderiaceae_C; genus Polaromonas. The sequence continues at coordinate 88,079 of JBBRWN010000011.1, forward strand.
ACCAGCACCTGGTCGCGCACAACGAGACCGATGCCATCGACTCCTTCACCCGCGACCTGGTGGGTTTTCACAAAGCCGACGCGGCCCATTACAACGCCCTGCTGCACGGCTGCATTGAATCAGCCGAAACGCTGGACGCGGGCATCCTGCCGCTGCTGGACCGCAAGATGAGCGAGATTTCACCGGTCGAGCACGCTGTGCTGTGGATTGGCGCTTACGAATTCACGCACTGCCCGGACGTGCCTTACCGCGTCGTCATCAACGAGTGCATCGAGCTGGCCAAGGCCTTTGGCGGCACCGACGGGCACAAATACGTGAACGGCGTGCTGCACCAGATGGCGCCCTCGCTGCGCGCCTCCGAAGTTGCCGCCGACCAGGCCCGCTAGGCTGACGGTGCGCGCTGCCCGCCCAAGCCGCTGCCGCCAGAAAGTCCCGCTGTGAGAATCACCCGGCGGGCTCAGCGGATTGAGCCTTTTTACGTCATGGAAGTGGCCAAGGCCGCCAGCGCGCTGGCCCAGCAGGTGGCGCACACCGACGCGCCGATGATCTTTTTGAACATCGGCGAGCCCGACTTCACCGCCCCACCCCTGGTGCAAGAAGCGGCCAGCCGGGCGATTGCCGATGGCAACACCCAGTACACCGCCGCCACCGGCCTGCCCGCGCTGCGCGAGCGCATCAGCGACTGGTACGCCAGCCGCTTTAACGCGCAGGTAGCGCCCGAACGCATCGTCATCACCGCTGGCGCATCGGCGGCGCTGCAGCTGGCCTGCCTGGCGCTGGTGGAAGCGGGCGACGACATCCTGATGCCCGACCCCAGCTACCCGTGCAACCGGCACTTCGTCAGCGCCGCCGAAGGCAATGCCGTGCTGATTCCGGCCAGCGCCGAAGAGCGCTTTCAGCTCAGCCTTGAAAAAGTTCAAGCCGCGTGGACGGCCAAAACACGCGGCGTGCTGCTGGCCTCGCCGTCAAATCCGACTGGCACCTCGATTGCGCCCGACGAGCTGCGACGCCTCCACGAATTCGTCCACAGCCGGGGCGCAATCACGCTGATCGACGAGATTTACCTCGGCCTGAGCTACGACGAAGACTTCGGCCACTCCGCGCTGGCCATGCCGGGCGAGCTGGGCCAGAGCATCATCAGCATCAACAGCTTCAGCAAATACTTCAGCATGACCGGCTGGCGCCTAGGCTGGTTAGTGGTGCCCGAGGCGCTGGCGCCGGTCATCGAGCGCATCGCACAAAACTTGTTTATCTGCCCGAGCACCGTGGCCCAACACGCCGCGCTGGCCTGCTTCGAGCCAGAAAGTCTGCAGGAATACGAACGCCGCCGCGCCCAATTCAAGGCCAGGCGCGACTACTTCATTCCCGAACTCAACCGCCTGGGTTTAACCGTGCCGGTGCTGCCGGACGGCGCTTTTTACGCCTACGCCGACTGCACCGAGGCCGCCGCCAAGCTGGGCGTGCGCGGTAGCTGGGACTTTGCCTTTGCGCTGATGCAGCGCGCCCATCTGGCGGTTACGCCGGGGCGCGATTTCGGCCACGCGGCGCCGGAGCAGTTTGTGCGCTTTTCCACCGCCAACTCGATGGCGCAGCTTAAGGAAGCCGTGGCGCGGCTGGAGTCAGTCCTTGGCTGATACGCAAACCCCAGGCCCTATTTTTCAGTGGCCGGTGCGCGTCTATTGGGAAGACACTGACGCAGGCGGAATTGTCTTTTATGCCAATTACCTGAAATTTTTTGAACGTTCGCGCACCGAATGGCTCAGATCACTGGGCCTGGCGCAGCAGCGCCTGAAGGACGAGACCGGCGGCATGTTTGTGGTCAGCGATGCGCAGATTCGCTACCATCGCGCTGCCCGCCTGGATGACGAGCTGAGCGTCACGGCCAGCGTTCTCAAGAGCGGCCGGGCCTCGCTGGTGCTTGCGCAGCAGGCCTGGCTGAAACCCGCCACGGCGGGCGAAGCCCCAGCGGTATTGCTCTGCGAGGGCACAATCCGCATCGGCTGGGTCCAGGGCGAGAGCCTGCAGCCAGCACGCATTCCGGCCCCGATTCTTGACCGCTTGATAACCCGTTAAAAAAAAGATTTGCCATGAACCAAGACTTTTCCATCGTCACGCTCCTGCTCCATGCCAGCTGGGTGGTCCAGCTGGTGGTGGCCCTGCTGGTGGGTGTGTCCATTGCCAGCTGGGCGGCGATTTTCCGCAAAATCGTCGCGCTCAAGCAGGCGCAGCAGCTCAACGATGAGTTTGACCGGGTCTTCTGGTCCGGCACCAGCCTGAAAGATCTGTTTGCCGGGGCCGCGCAAAACGCCAAGACCTCGGGCGCGATGGAGCGCATTTTTGCCAGCGGCATGCGCGAATCGCAAAAACTGCGCGAGCGCCACATCACCGATGCGGGCACGCTGATGGACGGCGCGCGCCGCGCCATGCGCGCCAGCTACCAGCGCGAGATGGACGCGATTGAAGCCAACCTGTCGTTTCTGGCCACGGTCGGCTCGGTCTCGCCTTATGTCGGCCTGTTCGGCACGGTCTGGGGCATCATGCATGCCTTCACCGGTCTGGCGGCGCTGGAGCAGGTGACGCTGGCTACCGTCGCGCCCGGCATTGCCGAGGCGCTGGTGGCCACCGCCATCGGCTTGTTTGCGGCGATTCCGGCGGTGGTCGCCTACAACCGCTTTGCCCACGACATCGACCGCATCGCCAACCGGCTGGAGACTTTCATCGAAGAGTTCTCCAACATCCTGCAACGTAACCTGGGCTCGCAGTCGCCCTCCGGGCATTAAGCCGGTCCGCCGCCAAGGAGCGATATGCCAGCAGTTACCTCACGCGGCCGGGGCCGCCGCACCATCAGCGAAATCAACATGGTGCCCTTCATCGACGTGATGCTGGTGCTGCTCATCATTTTCATGGTGACGGCGCCGCTGATTACGCCGAGCATGATTGCCGTGCCCAGCGTCGGCAAGGCCAAGATGCCCAAGCAGCCCGCCAACCCGCTCCTGATTCAAATTCGCAAGGATGAAACCGTCGAGATCAAGCGCAGCGCCAAGGCCACCGCCACGCCCAGCAGCACCCGCAGCATTGCCGCCGACATCGTGAAGATGGAGCCGCTGGTCCAGGCCAAGGGCGACGAGGCCGTGCCCGTCGTCATCAGCGCCGACAAGTCGATCCAGTACGAAACCGTCGTCAAGGTCATGGGCGCGCTGCAGGAAGCGGGCGTTTCACGCGTCGGCCTGTCGGTGCAGACAGGCAAATAAGTCGGCGCTAACACACAGGCTTTTTTCTTATTTCCACCATGCACCGCGCCGCCACAGAACGCCTTGAATTCGCCCCGCCACCGGTCAAGGGCTCGCTGCGCGCTTTGGGGCTGGCGCTGGCCATTCACCTGCTGCTGATTGCCGCCCTGACTTGGGGCGTCCACTGGAAGCACACCGAAGAAGCGGCCTCGTTTGAAGCCGAACTCTGGAGCCCCAGCGCGCAGCAGGCCGCGCCCGCCGAACCAAACCGAACACCGCCGCAGCCCGCCGCCAAGCCCGAGACGCGTCCCGAGCCCACCCCGCCAGCGCCCGTTCCCGTGCCGCGCCCGGCCCCGATTCCGCCACCACGCCCCGTCAAGGCGCCGCAAGCCAGACCCGCGCCGCCAGCGCACGAGGCGGACATCGCGCTAGAAAAAGAAAAAGAGAAAAAACGCCAGCAGCTCGCCCACAAAGCGGCAGAACGGGAGCAGGCGAAAAAACTGCTGGAAAAACAGCAGGCCGAATTGCAGGCCCAGCTGGACAAAGAGCGCCAGAAGAAAAAGGAACAAGACCACAAAGCCCAGCAGGTGCTGGCGCAGCGCAAAGCGGCTGAAAAAACCGAGCAAGCCGCCGAACAAAAGCTGCAAGCTAAAGCGCTGGAAAAGGAAAAACTCGCTGCGGCCGCCGCTGCTGAAAAGCGGCATGAGGAAGCGGTCAAGCGCATGATAGGCATGGCTGGCACGACTGCAGGCGCTGGCGCCAGCAAAGGGCCGTCGGCAGGCTATGCCAGCAAGGTCGTAGCCCGGGTTTTGCCCAATGTGGTGTTCACCGATGAAATCACCGGCAACCCCAAAGCCGAGGTGGAGGTCATAACCACCGCCGACGGCACCATCATGAGCCAGCGAGTCATCAATTCCAGCGGCAACCAAGCCTGGAATGACGCAGTCATCAAGGCTCTCATCCGCACCGGCTCGCTACCGCGCGATGTCGATGGCCGGGTGCCGACGCCGATGTTCATTACCTTCAAACCCCATTAAGTCGGTAATAATAAATTAACTGCACTTTTAATTAAGTGCTAAAATGGCAATAATTATTCAACACTGACAGACATGAAAGTTCAACCTTTTACCCTTTCTGACGAAGAAAAAATCAGACTTCGAAATATTGAAAAATA
>JBBRWN010000012.1:0-71954 GCA_038249155.1 Burkholderiales bacterium
GCATAAGCTCGCTTATGCCGCGCTCTGTAAGCGCAGCGCATGCTAGCAGATTTTTCGCGTTTTATAAACCCACCCCGTATGTGTTAATGAACCGGCTTTTCAGGTCACAGCACCAATGTCGAAGAACGTAAATTGGACGACTCCATCCTACTCGTACTTACAATCTAATGCAACAAAAATTTGGAAATTTCTTTTTCTTTTCAATAGATTGTCAGCTTGCCAAGTCGTTTAGGCAAACCTAAAATTTGGCGGATGAACTTGCCTCTGCCGCCGCCTGCGTCGTCGCTGGAATCCTCGCCCCTGCGGCCTCCAAAACTGCTGGAGCAGCTGCGCATTCACCTGCGTACCCGACACTACAGCATTCGCACCGAGCAGACCTATATTGACTGGGCGCGGCGCTTCATTCTCTTTCACAACAAGCGCCACCCGCGTGACATGGGCGCGGCTGAAGTCGAGGCCTTTCTGAGCCATTTGGCCGTCGAGCGCAATGTGTCGGCATCGACGCAAAATCAGGCCAAGGCGGCGCTGCTTTATTTGTACAAGCAAATCATTGGGGTTGATCTTCCCTGGCTCGATGAAGTGGTTCAGGCCAAAGCGCCCAAACGCCTGCCCGTGGTATTGACGACGCGTGAAGTGCGCGACCTGCTGATGCAGCTCAATGGGCCGATGTGGCTGATTGCCAGTTTGCTCTATGGCACCGGAATGCGCCTGCTCGAAGCGCTGCGGCTGCGAATCAAGGATGTGGAGTTCGAGCGCCGCGAAATCATTATTCGCGAAGGCAAGGGCAATAAAGACCGGATAACCGTCTTGCCCGAAAACCTGATTATTCCGCTACAGGCGCAATTGCAGCGCACTAAACTGATTCACGAGCGCGATTTAGATGCCGGTTTCGGCGATGTGTATTTACCGCATGCGCTGGCCGTCAAATACCCCAATGCGGGCAAGGCGTGGGGCTGGCAGTATGTTTTTCCGTCGGCGTCGCGGGCCATTGATCCGCGCAGTGATGGCGTGGAGCGCCGCCACCATGTGTTTCCCGAGTCGGTGCAGCGGGCCGTGCGGGAAGGCGCGCGGCGCATGGGTGCGATGGATTCAAGCGGGGCAAGCAGCGGGTCTGCCAAAATCATCACGCCGCATGTGCTGCGCCATTCGTTTGCCACGCACATGCTGCAAGCGGGCTACGACATTCGGACGGTGCAGGAGCTGCTGGGCCACAGGGACGTGAGCACCACCATGATTTACACCCATGTGCTCAACAAGGGCGGGCGCGGGGTGCTGAGCCCGTTTGATGCGCTTTAAAAGAGAGACAGCCTTCAGCTCACCGCATCGGCGGGCTGCTTGAGCAGCATCGCCAGCGAACTGGCCACCGTCTTGCGCAGCTCGCGGCGGTCGCAAATAAAATCCACCGCGCCTTTGGTCTGCAGGAACTCGGCGCGCTGGAAGCCTTCGGGCAGGGTCACGCGCACGGTCGATTCAATCACGCGTGGGCCGGCAAAGCCGATCAGCGCCTTGGGTTCGGCAATCACGATGTCGCCGAGAAAGGCAAAGCTGGCGCTCACGCCGCCCATCGTCGGGTCGGTCAGCACGCTGATGTAGGGCAGGCCTTTTTTGGCCAGGCGGGTCAGGGCGGCGTTGGTCTTGGCCATCTGCATCAGGCTGAGCAAGCCTTCTTGCATGCGCGCGCCGCCGGTCGCGGCAAAGCTGATGAAGGGCACTTTCTGCTCGATGGCCGTATGCACGCCGCGCACAAAACGCTCGCCGACGACGCTGCCCATGCTGCCGCCCATGAAGTCGAACTCAAAGCAGGCCGCCACCACGGCGATGCTGTGAACCGCGCCGCCCATGACCACCAGCGCGTCGGTCTCGCCGGTGTTGTCCATGGTTTCTTTCAGGCGCTCGGGGTATTTTTTGCTGTCCTTGAATTTCAGCGCATCGACGGGCAGCACTTCCTGGCCGAGTTCGTAGCGGCCTTCGGCATCTAAAAAAGCGTTGAGCCGTGCGCGGGCGCCGATGCGGTGGTGGTGGCTGCACTGCGGGCAGACGTTCTGGTTTTTTTCCAGATCGGTTTTGTAGAGCACGGCTTCGCAGCTGGGGCATTTGATCCACAGGCCTTCGGGCATGCTGCGGCGCTCGCCGGAGGGGTTGCGGGTGACTTTGGGGGGGAGGAGTTTTTCTAGCCAAGACATAGCGTCAGTCCTTGTTGGGGGCGCTGGCAGGCGGCGCGGGCCTGCTGGAAATTTTTAATTATGCGCCGGGTGCGCGGCGCTGGCGTCAGTCCAGCGCGCTGCGGATTTCTTTCAAAAAGTCATGCGCCACGCGGGCCACCTGGTCCCTGGGCTGGTTGTCGATCAGCTGGATGATTTTGCTGCCGATGACCACCGCGTCGGCGACCGCGCCGATAGCTTTGGCCGTGGCGGCGTCGCGGATGCCAAAACCCACGCCGACCGGCACGCTGACATGCTGGCGGATGCGCGGCAGCATGGCCGCGACGGCGCCCACGTCAAGCGCGCCCGAGCCGGTCACGCCCTTGAGCGAGACGTAATAGACGTAGCCGCTGGCCACTTGCGCCACCTGCGCCATGCGCTCGGAGGTAGAGGTGGGCGCGAGTAAAAAGATCAAATCCATGCCGTGCGCGCGCAGCCGGGCAGCAAACTCGGCGCATTCCTCGGGCGGGTAATCGACGATCAGCATGCCATCGACGCCCGCTTCGGCGGCGTCGCGGATGAAGGCGCTTTCGGCGTTGCCAGCGGTGCCGTGTTTGATGTCGTAGCGCTCGACCGGATTGGCGTAGCCCATCAGCACGACGGGCGTGGCGCTGTCCTTCTGGCGAAAGACGCGCACCATCTCCAGCACCTGGAGCAGGCCGATGCCGAATGAAAGAGCTTTTTCGCCGGCTTTCTGGATCACCGGGCCGTCGGCGCTGGGGTCGGAAAAGGGCACGCCCAGCTCGATCACGTCAGCGCCGCCGGCCACCATGGCGTGCATCAGCTCGGGCGTGACATCGGCAAACGGAAAGCCCGCCGTGACATAAGGAATCAGCGCCTTGCGGCCCTGGGTTTTCAGATTGGCGAAAGTGGAGGCAATGCGGCTCATGATGAAAGTCCTGCTGGCGTTCCTGCGTCCTGGGCGCTGCTGGCGGCGGCTGCGGCCACTTGGCCCTTGACCGACAGGCCGCGCATTGAAGGGCGGTCGTAAAAGTCGGCGCCTGAGAGGTCAGCCACGGTGCCGATGTCCTTGTCGCCCCGGCCCGAGAGGTTGACCAGAATGGTTTGATCCGGGCGCATGGTTTTGGCCAGCTTCATCGCGTAGGCGACGGCGTGGCTAGACTCCAGCGCCGGAATGATGCCTTCGATGCGGCACAGGTAGTGAAAGGCTTCCAGCGCCTCCTTGTCGGTGATACCGACATATTCGGCGCGGCCAATGTCTTTCAAATAAGCATGCTCGGGGCCGACGCCGGGGTAATCGAGGCCCGCGCTGATGCTGTGGGTTTCGGTGACTTGGCCGTCGTCGTTTTGCAGCACATAAGTGCGGTTGCCGTGCAGCACGCCGGGCAGGCCGCGCTGCAGCGAGGCCGAGTGTTTGCCGCTGTCCATGCCTTCGCCAGCGGCCTCGACGCCGATCAGGCGCGTCTGCTCGTGCGAGATATAGGGGTGGAAAATCCCCATCGCATTGCTGCCGCCGCCGACGCAGGCAACGACCGCATCGGGCTGCTGGCCCTTGTTCATCTCGGGCATCTGCGTGAGGCACTCGGTGCCGATCACGCTCTGGAAATCGCGCACCATCATCGGGTAAGGGTGCGGCCCGGCCACGGTGCCGATGATGTAAAACGTGTTGTCCACGTTGGCGACCCAGTCGCGCATCGCTTCGTTCAGCGCGTCTTTCAGCGTTTTGCTGCCCGACTCGACGGGCACGACGGTGGCGCCGAGCAGGTTCATGCGATAGACGTTCGGGCTTTGGCGCTTCACGTCCTCGCTGCCCATATAGACCACGCATTCCAGGCCGTAGCGGGCGCAAATCGTCGCCGTGGCCACGCCGTGCTGGCCCGCGCCGGTTTCGGCAATGATGCGTTGCTTGCCCATGCGCCGCGCCAGCATCGCCTGGCCAATGGTGTTGTTGATCTTGTGCGCGCCGGTGTGGTTCAGGTCTTCGCGTTTGAGGTAAATCTGCGCGCCGCCCATTTCGCGGCTCATGCGGGCGGCGTGGTAAATCGGCGAGGGGCGACCGACGAAGTGTTTCAGCTCGTAGTGAAATTCGGCGAGGAATTCGGGGTCGTGCTGGTATTTGGCGTAAGCGGCTTTGAGCTCGTTGATCGCGTGGGTCAGCGTTTCAGACACGAAACTGCCGCCGTAAATACCGAAGTGACCCGAGAGGTCAGGCTGGTGATAGTCGAACATGATGAGGGAGATTCCTTGCAAGTTGCGCGTCGGCCGCACGCACGGCGGCGACGAATTGGCTGATTTTGTCGGCGCTTTTGATTCCCCTGGAAATCTCGACGCCTGAACTCACATCAACGGCCAGCGTTTTGCAACGCGGCCGCACTTGCACGATGCCATCGGTCACATTTGCAGGCGTCAACCCACCAGACAAAACGAGGTGAGCGTTGACGTTTGGAGGAAGCAGTGACCAATTAAATGTTTTTCCGCCGCCGCCATACCCCTCGACATGGGCGTCGAGCAAGATAGCCTGGGCTGCTGAGTAATCTTGGGCGTATTTTAGGAGATCAAAGCAGGCGCTTCCTGGATCGGGGCTCTCGTCCAGCGGAATGCGGGCGGCGCGCAGGAAGGGGCGGCCCGGCTGCAGGCAGTCCTGCGGCGTTTCGTCGCCGTGGAACTGCAGCAGCGCGTTGGGAATGAGCGCGCAGGCGGCGGCTATCTCGGCGGCGGAGGCATTCACGAACAGCAGCACCGGCGTGACAAAAGGCGGCAGGCAGCGGGCCAGTTCGGCGGCGCGCTCAGGCGCTACGTAACGCGGGCTCGGCGGGTACATCACAAAGCCGATGGCGTCGGCGCCAGCGGTGACGGCGGCGTCCACGTCTTCTTCGCGGGTCAGGCCGCAGATTTTGATGCGCGTGCGGTACAGGCTGTCAAGCGGGGTCATGGGAGCCAATCGTAAGCGGCTGTGCGCGTCGGCAGGCCGTAGCGCTCTTCATAAACCGGCCCGAGAAAGTACAGGCCGTCCGGCGAAAAGGTTGGGGCGGCGGCATCGCGGCGGCGCGCTACCACCACGTCGGCCAGCCAGTGCGGCGGCTGATTGCCCTGACCGACGGCCAGCAGGCAGCCCATGATGTTGCGGATCATGTGGTGCAAAAAGGCGTTGGCCTCGAATTCAAAGCGCCAGTAGCGCGAGCCCGCGCCCGCGCGCTGGGAAATCTCGATGCGGCTGATGGTTTTGACGGGCGACTTGGCTTGGCACTGCGCGGCCCGGAAGGAGGAAAAATCGTGCTCGCCCAGCAGATGCTCGGCTGCCTGGCGCATGGCGGCGCCATCGAGCGGGCGGTAAATCCAGCCGACGCGCCCGGCTTCGACGCTGGGGCGCACGATGGATTCAAGCACCACATAGGCATAGCGGCGCGCAATGGCGCTGGCGCGTGAGTGGAACTCATCGGGCACGGGCTGCGCCCACTGCACGGCGATGTCAGAAGGCAAAAAGGCGTTGGTGCCGCGCACCCAAGAGGCGCTTTCACGCTGCACAGGCGCATCGAAATGCACCACCTGCATCAACGCATGAACGCCTGCGTCGGTGCGCCCGGCGCACATCACGCGCACCGGCTGGGCAGCGAAGCGGCTCAAGGCGAGTTCGAGCTTGTCCTGAACCGTCTTGCCGGAGAGCTGGCTTTGCCAGCCTTCGTAAGCGCTGCCGCTGTAGCTGACGCCAAGGGCGATCCTCACGGGCGCCACCTTATGGGTAAAACCACAGCCTTCAAGCTGCTGTCACGACAGCGCGTTCAGGAACGACTGGGCTTTGGTTTTGAGCGGCCCTTTGGCTTTGGCCACCACCTCATCAGCCAGCGATCTGGCGCCATCGGTGTCGCCCAAGGCGTGGAACTCTTCGGCCAGCATGAACTTGATTTCAAGCGGGTCTTCTTCCTGCGGTTCGGTCTGAGTGTGTTCTTGCGCCTTGGGCGGCGCCGGGGTCAGGTCGAGCGAGAAAGCGTCCAGGTCGAATTCCATCATGCCATTGTCGTGGGCAGGCGCGGCTGCAGCAGGTTTGGGGGCGGCAGCAGGCTCGGGGGCGACAAACGGCGTGGGCGTGAAGTCCAGTCCGTTGGAGAGGAAATCAATCTCTGGAATCGGCTCTGGTGCGGCGGCGGGGGCGGCAATGGGCGGCTTGGCCAGGGTGACGGGTGGGGCTGGTGTCGGCGTCATGTCGAAATCCAGACCGAGGTCCAGGTCGTCCAGGTGTGACGACGGGGGCGTCGCGCTGGCCGGGCTGCTCATGAGCGGGACGGGCGGCATGGGCGCTACAGGCGTGGCGGCGGGGATGAGCGGCGTCAGTGGTGCGGGGACCGGCAGGAGGGCCGGTGCGACTGTGACGGGCGCGCTAGAGGCGGGCGGCGCCTCATCATCGAGCGAAAAGTCCATGTCCAGATCCATGTCCATGTCTGCTGATGCTGCGCTGGACATGACGCTCCCCGGGACAGGGGTCGAGGCGCTGTCGTGCAGGGGGGGGGCATCGGGTCCAGCTTCGCGGGCCTCGTAGAGCGGGTTGCCCGGGTCCAGTTCGTTGCCCAGCCCGATGATGTACGCCCACTCGGAGCCCTGGCCTTGCGTCAGGTTAAAGGCCTCGCCCGCGAGACTTTCAAAGGCATTTTTATCGCCGCGTTTGGCATAAATTTCGAGCAGCTTGGCGTGGATGGCGACGCGGCCCGGATGGGTGAGCAAGGCTTCCTTGAGAATGTCCTCGGCTTGCTCGTCGCGGCCGTAGGCTAGATAGACATCGGCTTCAGCCACCGGGTCCACATCGCCACTGGCGTCCATCTGGCTCGGCGTGTAGGCCATCGAGGAGCCGCTGGGAAGGCTGTGTCCGTTGTTGGTGTTCACCCGGCTGCCGCCGCTGGCGCCAAAAAATGAGTCGGGCTGCAGGCGGCTTTCAAGGAAAGAGCTGTCCACCGGAGCGGTCTTGCTCTTTTTCTTCCTGCTGCGCATGAAGATCAAACCGCCCAGCAGTCCGAGAATGCCCACGCCGCCCAGCAGCGGCACAGCGTTGTCCATCAACTGGTCCCTCAACTCGGGCTCGGGCGGTGGCGGCGGCGCCTTCACGGCAGGCTTTTTAGGGCCGACAGGCGCGGCAGCTGTTGCAAGAGGATCCGCAGCGGCGGATGCGGCAGCGGCAGGCGCCTTGACCGGTAGGGCCGCATCGGCGTTAGGGGCGCTCGCACTGGCCGCAGGCACTGCCGAGGACAGCGGCGTGGACGCGGGTGCAGCCGCTGCACTGGCTTTTGGCGCGGCAGGCTGCGCCGAAGCGGCCAGGCCTGTCGGCGTTGCCACGGTGATGGCTGGCAGGCCAGCAGCTGGCTGACTCGCGGGTGTGGCTGTGGCGGGGGCAACTCCCAGTTTATTCAGGTCGCTGATATTTTTGTTCAGCTCGGCTACGCGCAGAGCGTCGCTTTTGGCTTGCTGGCCTTTGGCGATATTGTCTGCGGCCTTGCTGGCCGAGCCTGACTGAACGACGCCCTGCGTGAGCTTTAACGTATCAGGCGGTGGGGCGATTTGCGCATTGTCTTTAACCTCGGTTTGCAGCTTGCCGCTGCTCTGGCGGTCCGGGCTGGTCGCGGGGGTGGACGAGACACTTTCGGACAGCTTACGGCGAAAAGCGTTGAAGTCCCTGCTTTGCGCCACGATGATTTTATGGGCTTCCGTGGAGGACAGGGCGCTGGCTGTTTCGCTCTTGGGAATGTCCAGCACCGCGCCGGATTTGATGGTGTTGACATTGCCGCCAATGAAGGCGCTTGGATTTTGTTTCAACAGCGCGACCAGCATCTGGTCCAGTGAAACGTCGGCGGGCTTGTTTCTGGCGGCGATCTTGGTGGCGGTATCGCCCTTTTTGACGATCACCTGCTCGCTGTTGCTGGTGTCGTCGGGCGCTGGTTTTGCGGGCTTGGGCGCGCGCACGGTGGCTGCGGGCGGCGGTACGGGGCGCTCTGCTGGCGCAATGGCGCGTTCTGCCGGTGGTGCGGCTCGCTCTGGCGCAGGATCGGGCCGCTCGGCGGGCTGCGCGGGCGTTTTCAAGGGGCCGGGTGCCGCGTCCGGTGTTTCTTGGTCCCTGATTTTTGGGGAGGCCAAGTCAGCCATCGGCACTGCAGCGGGTACCGCCGCTGCGACAGGCTCTGATGGCCGCGACAGCATCGGGACCGTCGGGGCGATGAGCGGCGCGCTGCTGGCGATGGCGCGGGGCGGGTCAAACAGCATGGTGTAGTCACGCGTGACATGGCCAGAGTCCCAGTTGGCTTCCACAATCAGGTCCATAAAGGGCTCGGTGATGGCCCGGCTGCTGTTCAGGCGCAGGTAAGCCCTACCGTCAGCGCGCCGCAGCAGCTTGACCTCAAGCCCCGTGGTGGAAGAGGGGTAATCCATTCCCGCAGCCCTGAAGGTTTCGGCAGAAGCGAGGCCCACTTTGAGGCTGGAGGCATCGGCTGGATTGACGTCGCTGACATCAATTTCCCCCCGCAGGGGTTCGCCCAAGGCTGACTGGATGGTGATTTTTCCCAGCGACAACGCATGGACTTCAAGACTTGCCAGGCTACCGAGCAACGCAATAGCACTTGCCAGGGCGCCAATACGCCAACGACCGCGATCATTCATGGGGTTCCGAGCCTCCAGTGCTCCATGTAATTTCATTTTGCTTATGCGCACAAAAACCTTGATGCAAATGTTTGAAAAACAACCTTAACATCAAGGCCTTGGACTGACAAGGCAACGTATCACTTAAGTCTTGACATCTTGACAAGGTAAGTAGCCTCAAGCTACAAGTTTCAGACGTTGCCGGGTGACAACGTAATGTAACAAGCGATGATGGCCAAAATCCATACAGACCCGGCCATATTTTGTAAATTTTAACTTCTTCAAGCTTGCAGCAAAATGCGCAGCATGCGGCGCAGCGGCTCGGCAGCGCCCCAGAGCAACTGGTCGCCCACGGTGAAGGCGCCCAGGTACTCCGGCCCCATGGCCAGCTTGCGCAGGCGCCCGACCGGAATCTGCATGGTGCCGGTGACGGCCACGGGCGTCAGGTCCTTGATGGACGCTTCGCGGGTGTTCGGCACGACTTTGACCCAGGCGTTGTCGGCGGCGATCATGGCTTCGATGTCGGCCAGCGGCACGTCTTTTTTCAGCTTGAAGGTCAGCGCCTGGCTGTGGCAGCGCATGGCGCCGATGCGCACGCAAAAACCGTCCACGGGAACCGCTGCGGTGCCGAAGCCTGTGCCCTGGCCCAAAATTTTGTTGGTTTCGGCGCCGCCCTTCCACTCTTCCTTGCTGGAGCCGTCGCCCAGGTCCTTGTCGATCCAGGGGATCAGGCTACCGCCCAGCGGCACGCCGAAGTTGGCCGTTTCACTCGCGCTGAGCGACTTTTGCTTGGCCAGCACGCGGCGGTCGATTTCCAAAATGGCTGATTTCGGGTCGTCCAGCAGCGATTTGACTTCGGCGTTGAGCGTGCCGTATTGATTTAGCAGCTCGCGCATGTGCTGCGCGCCGCCGCCGGAAGCGGCCTGGTAAGTCATGCTGGTCATCCATTCGACCAGACCGGCTTTGTACAGCGCGCCCACGCCCATCAGCATACAGCTAACGGTGCAGTTGCCGCCGACCCAGTTGTTGCCGCCCTTGGCCAGCGCGTTCTGGATCACGGGCAGGTTCACCGGGTCCAGCACGATGACGGCGTCGTCGTTCATGCGCAGCGTGGAGGCCGCGTCAATCCAGTGACCAGTCCAGCCCGCAGCGCGCAGCTTGGGGAATACTTCGCTGGTGTAGTCGCCGCCTTGCGCGGTCAGGATGATGTCGCACTTTTTCAGCGCTTCGATGTCGTAAGCGTCCTGGAGCTTGGTTTCGTTCTTGGCCTGCGCCGGGGCTTGGCCGCCCGCGTTCGAGGTCGAGAAGAAGACCGGCTCGATCAGCTCGAAGTCGCCTTCGGCCTGCATGCGGTCGATCAGCACCGAGCCGACCATGCCGCGCCAGCCGATGAGTCCTGTGAGATTGCCTGTGAGTTTCATGAGAGAGCCCTTCAAAAAGTATGAAAAATTCAAAGCTTTTAGGTCCGGCTTATCGAGCCGACGGGCACGACGAACCGGGCTTGTCAGCCTTTAATGGTGGTCGTTTTGGTGATCTGGACAAAAACCGCCGCCATGCTTCCCGCCCGCAGCATGGCGGGGCCGGGTGGGAAGGCGGGGCTTTTACGCATGAGCGGTATTGTAGCCAAGCTTGTCTTGGCGAACAATGACAAGGCGCTGCCGGTTTCAGCCTGCCAGCGCCTTGACCACCGCGTCGCCCATCTCCACGGTGCCGACGCGCATCGTGCCTTCGCTGTAAATGTCGGGCGTGCGCAGGCCCAGCGTCAGCACCTGATCGACGGCTTTTTCAATGCGGGCGGCCGCTTCGGGCTGGTTCAGACTGAAGCGCAGCATCATGGCCGCGCTCAAAATGGTCGCCAGCGGGTTGGCTACGCCCTTGCCGGCGATGTCGGGCGCGCTGCCGTGGCTGGGCTCGTACAGGCCCTGATTTTTATCGTTCAGGCTGGCCGAGGGCAGCATGCCAATCGAGCCGGTGAGCATGGCGGCAGCGTCCGACAAAATGTCGCCGAACATGTTGCCGGTGACCACCACGTCGAATTTCTTTGGCGCCTTGACCAGCTGCATGGCGGCGTTATCGACATACATGTGGTCCAGCGCCACGTCGGGGTACTGAAGGCCGATTTCCGTGACCACGTCTTTCCAGAGCTGGAAGGTTTCGAGCACATTGGCTTTATCGACGCTGGTCACGCGCCCTTCGCCGCCCGAGGCTTTGCGCTTGCGCGCCGCCTGAAAAGCCACATGGGCGATGCGCTCGATTTCCGGGCGCGAGTAGCGCATGGTGTCAAACGCTTCTTCGGCACCCGGAAAATGGCCGTCGGTGGCAATGCGGCGGCCGCGCGGCTGGCCGAAATAAATGTCGCCGGTCAGCTCGCGGATGATGAGGATGTCCAGGCCGGAGACCAGCTCGCGCTTGAGGCTGGAGGCATCGACCAGCTGCGGGTAGCAAATCGCCGGGCGAAAGTTGGCGAACAGGCCGAGGTTTTTGCGCAGGCCCAAAATGGCTTGCTCCGGGCGCAGCGGGCGATCCAGCGTGTCGTATTTCCAGTCGCCAACGGCGCCGAACAGGATGGCGTCGGCGTCCTGGGCGAGTTTGAGCGTGGCGTCGGGCAGCGGGTGGCCGTGGGCATCGTAGGCGCAGCCGCCGACGAGGGCGGTTTCGGTTTCAAAGGGCAGGTCCAGGACGTTTAAAACCTTGACGGCTTCGGCGACGATTTCCGGGCCAATGCCGTCACCGGGGAGAATTGCGATTTTCATGGGTTCAGTTTTTCAAAATTGGGAAGAGTGGGCCGGTTTTCAGCCCGCGACGGTGTGGTTGAGCCAGGGCTTGGCGGCCAGGCGCTCAGCTTCAAAGGCCTTGATTTTGTCGCTTTGCAGCAGGGTCAGGCCGATGTCGTCAAAACCGTTGAGCAGGCAGTATTTGCGAAAAGCCTGCACGTCAAACGCGATTTCTTCGCCCTGTGGCTTGACGATGACCTGGCGCGCCAGATCCACCGTCAGCGCGTAGCCTGGGAAGGCCGCGACGGCGTCAAACAGCTCGGCCACCTGCGCCTCGGGCAGCACGATGGGCAGCAGGCCGTTTTTAAAGCAGTTGTTGAAGAAGATGTCGGCGTAGCTGGGCGCGATGATGGCGCGGAAACCATACTGGTCAATCGCCCACGGCGCGTGCTCGCGCGACGAGCCGCAGCCGAAGTTCTTGCGCGCCAGCAGGATGGAGGCGCCCGCGTAGCGCGGCTGGTTCAGCACAAAGTCCGGGTTGGGCTGGCGGCTGGCCGGGTCTTGGCCCGGAAAACCGGCGTCCAGGTAGCGCCATTCGTCAAACAGGTTGATGCCGAAGCCGGTCTTTTTGATCGACTTGAGGAATTGCTTCGGAATGATGGCGTCGGTATCGACGTTCTCGCGGTCCATCGGGGCCACGAGGCCTTGGTGTACGGTGAATTTTTGCATGGTGGCCTTCAGACAAATTTGCGGATATCGACAAAGTGGCCATACACGGCTGCCGCCGCTGCCATCGCCGGGCTGACGAGGTGGGTGCGTCCGCCCGCGCCCTGGCGGCCTTCAAAATTGCGGTTGCTGGTGGAGGCGCAGCGCTCGCCCGGCTCCAGCCGGTCGGCGTTCATGGCCAGGCACATCGAGCAGCCCGGTTCGCGCCACTCAAAGCCAGCGGCGATGAAGATTTTGTCCAGCCCTTCGCGCTCGGCCTGCTCCTTGACCAGACCCGAGCCCGGCACCACCAGCGCCAGCTTGACGTTTTTGGCGACTTTCTGGCCGATGCGTTTGACCACGGCGGCGGCTTCGCGCATGTCCTCGATGCGGCTGTTGGTGCACGAGCCGATGAACACCTTGTCGATGTAGAGATCGTTCAGCGCCTTGCCGGGTTCGAGGCCCATATAGGTCAACGCGCGCTCGATGGCCCCGCGCTTGTTGGCGTCTTTTTCTTTTTCAGGATCGGGCACGCGGTCTTCAATTGAAAGAACCATCTCGGGCGAGGTGCCCCAGGTCACTTGCGGCACGATTTGGGTCGCGTCGAGTTCCACCACGGTGTCGAAGACGGCGTCGGCGTCGGAGTGCAGCGTGGCCCAGTATTGCGCCGCCATGTCCCATTCGGGACCGCCGACGAACTTGCCGGTGACGGCGTCGGTGCCGGGCGCGAGCAGGCGGCCCTTGACGTATTCGATGGTTTTGGCGTCCACGGCGACGAGGCCGGCGCGCGCGCCGCCTTCAATCGCCATGTTGCACACCGTCATGCGGCCTTCCATGCTCAGGTCGCGAATCGCCGAGCCGGCAAATTCAATCGTGTAGCCGGTGCCGCCCGCCGTGCCGATTTTGCCGATGATGGCCAGCACGATGTCCTTGGCGGTCACGCCTTTGGCTACGGCGCCTTCGACTTTCACCAGCATATTTTTGGCTTTTTTCGCCAGCAGGGTTTGCGTGGCCATGACGTGCTCGACTTCGCTGGTGCCGATGCCGTGCGCCAGCGCGCCAAACGCGCCGTGCGTGGAGGTGTGCGAGTCGCCGCAAACCACCGTCATGCCGGGCAGCGTGGCGCCGTTTTCGGGGCCGATCACATGCACGATGCCCTGGCGTTTGGACATGAAGGGAAAGAAGGCGGCCGCGCCGGACTCCTTGATGTTGGCGTCCAGCGTGGTAATTTGCTCTTTGCTGACCAGATCGGTGATGCCGTCGTAGCCCAGCTCCCAGCCGGTGGTGGGCGTGTTGTGGTCGGCAGTCGCCACGATGGAGCTGACGCGCCAGACCTTGCGGCCGGCCTCGCGCAGACCTTCAAAGGCCTGCGGGCTGGTCACTTCGTGGACCAGATGGCGGTCAATGTAGAGGATGGCGGTGCCGTCTTCTTCGGTGTGAACGACGTGCTCGTCCCAGATTTTGTCGTAGAGGGTGCGTCCCATAGATTTTCCTTCGTGGTCGGTGCGTGATGCGGGGTGATTTTAGGCCGAGGGCGGGTAGCCGGACGGCAGTCGGGTGAGGTGGTCTGCCAGCAGCCGGGCGGTCAGCGGCAGGGTGGAAAAATCGCGCGCCACCAGCTGGATCTGGCGCGCTGCCCAGCTGTCGAGCAGCGCGACGGATTCGAGCTCGCCCACGCCGTGCATCAGCTTAAAAGCGCGCCGGGGCATCACGCCCACGCCCAGGCCGTTGTGGATCATGCGGCACATGGCGTCCAGTCCGGTGACGTGGATGCGCAGCTTGATGGTGCGCCCGACGGCGGCGGCGGCCTGGCGCATGGCCAGGTAAATCGAGCTGTTCGAGTGCAGGCCGACCTGGTCGTAGTCGAGCGCGGCTTCATAGTAGATGGCTCCCTGCGCTTGCAGCGCGTGGCCTTTGGGCACGATCAAGACCAGTTGGTCGCTGCGGTAAGGCAGGGTTTGCAGCGTGCCGGTGCCGTGAGCGATGTTGCAGATGCCCAGGTCGGCCGCGCCTTCCTGCACGGCGCGAACCACCTCGGTGCTCAAGTGTTCTTCGAGGTCGATTTTGATCTCGGTGTGCTGGCGGATGAAGGCGCCCAGGTCTTCCGGCAGGAATTGAACGATGGCCGAAATGCTGGCATGCACGCGCACATGGCCGCGCACGCCGTCGGCGTATTCGCTCAGCTCGCCCTGCATTTTTTCCAGACTGAACAGCACTGAGCGGGCATGGTGCAGCAGGCTCTCGCCCGCAGGCGTCAGCGCGACGCCCCTGCTGTGGCGGCTCAGCAGTGCTGTGTCCAGCGTCGCTTCCAGATCGCTCAGGCGCTTGCTCACGGCCGAGGCGGCGATAAATTCGCGCTCGGCGGCCTTGCCGATGCTGCCCAGCTCACACACCGCCACGAAGAGCTGAAGCGAGGTCAGGTCGATGCGGCGGGCAAAATTGCGTTCTGAGCTTTTGAGGTTCATGGGGTGAAGTCATCGTCATTTACGATGAATGGCGATTTTGAACCAATATTATTGCTTTAGTCATCGCAATACACGATGGCTGTACTGCCGGAGTGGTGGTGTCATGCGTGGCAAGCCGAGTGCGCTCAGTCCGTCAGGTGGACGTGAAAAAGCCCGCCAGACGTTGCCATCGGGCGGGCTTGGCTTCAAAGGCCTTTTAAAAGCCTTGTCCGCTTATTTCAGCTTAACGCTCAGCCATTGGCTTGACATCGCGCTGCACCGAGCCGGTGAACAGCTGGCGTGGACGGCCGATCTTGTACTCGGGGTCGCCGATCATTTCGTTCAGTTGGGACATCCAGCCGACGTTGCGGGCCAGTGCGAACACAGCGGTGAACAGCGGCACAGGGATGCCAATGGCGCGCTGCACGATGCCGGAGTAGAAATCGACGTTCGGGTAGAGCTTGCGGGACACGAAGTATTCGTCTTCCAGCGCGATCTTTTCCAGAGCCATTGCCAGCTTGAACAGCGGGTCGTTTTCCAGGCCCATTTCTTTCAGCACTTCCTTGCAGGTTTCCTGCATCAGCGTGGCGCGCGGGTCGTAGTTCTTGTAAACGCGGTGGCCAAAACCCATCAGCTTGACGCCGGAGTTTTTGTCCTTGACCTTTTCCATGAACTCGCCGACTTTTGAAATGCCACCCATTTTCTGGATGTCTTCGAGCATGTTCAGGCAGGCTTCGTTGGCACCGCCGTGGGCCGGACCCCAGAGGCAGGCCACGCCAGCGGCAATCGCGGCGAACGGGTTGGTGCCCGACGAGCCGCACAGGCGCACGGTGGAGGTCGAGGCGTTTTGCTCGTGGTCGGCGTGCAGCGTGAAGATGCGGTCCAGCGCGCGTTCGAGCACCGGGTTGACCACGTACTCTTCGCACGGCGTGGCGAACATCATGTGCAGGAAGTTGCCGGCGTAGCTCAGCTCGTTCTTGGGGTACATGAACGGCTGGCCGACGGTGTACTTGTAAGCCATGGCGACCAGCGTTGGCATCTTGGCGATCAGGCGCACGGCGGTGATGTCACGGTGTGCCGGGTTGGTGATGTCGGTGCTGTCGTGGTAGAAGGCCGACAGGGCGCCAACCAGGCCGGTCATGATGGCCATCGGGTGCGCGTCACGGCGGAAACCGCGCAGGAAGAATTGCATCTGCTCGTTGACCATCGTGTGGTTGGTCACGCGGCTGGTGAAATCCTTTTTCTGCTCGGCGTTTGGCAGCTCTCCGTAGAGCAGCAGGTGGCAGGTCTCTAAGTAGTCGCAGTTGGTGGCGAGTTGCTCAATGGGGTAGCCACGGTACAGCAGTTCGCCCTTGTCGCCGTCGATGTAGGTGATGGCCGACTGGCACGATGCTGTGGACAGGAAACCTGGGTCGTAGGTGAACATGCCGGTTTGGGCATACAGCTTGCGGATGTCGATGACATCCGGGCCGACATTACCTTGATAGACAGGCAGATCGACATTGGGGCTGCCATTGCTGAAGGACAGGGTGGCTTTGTTGTCAGCGAGCTTCATTTCTTGCATCTTTCTTTATATCAAAGGGGACGGGCACGAATCAGGGAGCCGGGGCTGCAGGGCGCAGCATGTTCAAAACCTCAAGGGCTTCCGGTGTGGAGGCGCTGGTTTGCGCCTCCACCTCGGAGAGCTGGCTGGACTCTTTGCGCCGCAGCAGCAGGTCCAGCAGGTCGTTGTCAGACAGGTCCATTAAATCACTCAAGCCTTTAGCCTGCCTGACGCTCAGGGTGCTCTCGTAGCGTAGAAAGAACTTTTCTATCAGGAGATCGTTTTCCAGCAGGCCCCGGCGGCAGCGCCACTTGAGCTTGCTTAAACCCCGCTCGTCGAGCAGTTCATCGGTAGTGGTCATGGGCATGGTCGGCAACAGTTTTTAGAGGGTCCGCAGGACCATCATTTCCTTGATCTTGCCAATCGCCCGCGTCGGGTTCAGACCCTTGGGGCAGACATCGACGCAGTTCATGATGGTGTGGCAGCGGAAAAGGCGGTACGGGTCTTCCAGGTTGTCCAGGCGCGCGGCGGTGGCCTCGTCGCGGCTGTCGGCCAGGAAGCGGTAGGCCTGCAGCAGGCCGGCCGGGCCGACGAACTTGTCCGGGTTCCACCAGAAGCTCGGGCACGAGGTCGAGCAGCTGGCGCACAGAATGCACTCGTACAGGCCGTTGAGTTCTTCGCGCTCTTCGGGGCTCTGCAGGCGTTCCTTTTCCGGCGGCACGTTGTCGTTGATCAGGTAGGGCTTGATCGAGTTGTACTGCTTGAAGAACTGCGTCATATCGACGATCAGGTCGCGCACCACGGGCAGGCCGGGCAGCGGCTTGAGCGTGATGACGCCGGGCAGCGTGTTCATGTTGGTCAGGCAGGCCAGGCCGTTCTTGCCGTTGATGTTCATGGCGTCCGAGCCGCACACGCCTTCGCGGCAGGAGCGGCGAAAGGAGATGGTCGGATCAACAGCCTTGAGCTTCATCAGCGCGTCCAGCAGCATGCGCTCGTGGCCGTCGAGTTCCACCTCGATGGTCTGCATGTACGGCTTGGCGTCGGTGTCCGGGTCGTAGCGGTAAATCTGGAAAGTACGTTTGGTCATGAGATTTTTCTCGATTCTTTAGGTCGCTGGCCGTTTTAGAACGTACGCGTTTTGAGTTCGACAGAGGCCACGGTCAGCGGCGTCATCTGCACTGGCTTGTAAGCCAGTGAGTTCGTGGCGCTGTACCACAGCGTGTGCTTGTGCCAGTCGGTGTCGTTGCGCCCGTTCGGGTGCGCCGGGGTGTCGCCGTAATCGTCCACCGAGTGCGCGCCACGGCTTTCGTGGCGGGCGGCGGCCGAGACGATGGTGGCTTGGGCCGCTTCGATCAGGTTTTCCACTTCCAGCGCTTCGATGCGGGCGGTGTTGAAAATCTTCGACTTGTCTTTCAGACCGATGGATTTGACGCGATTGCGCAGGGCGGCGATTTTCGTCACGCCTTCGTCCATGATGGCCTGGGTGCGGAACACGCCAGCGTGCTGCTGCATCGCAGCGCGCAGGTCGTTGGCCACGTCCTGGGCGTACTCGCCGTCGGTCGCGTTGTCCAGGCGGGCGATGCGGGCCAAGGTTTTTTCGGCAGCGTCGGCAGGCAGCTCTTTGTGGGAAGCGGTCTTGTTGAACTCGACGATGTGGTTGCCCGCAGCGCGGCCAAACACCAGCAAGTCCAGCAGCGAATTCGTGCCCAGGCGGTTGGCGCCATGCACCGAGACGCAGGAGCATTCGCCGACGGCGTACAAGCCGTTGACGATCACGCTCTTGTTGTCAGCGTCTTGCGTGACGACCTGGCCGTGGATGTTGGTCGGAATGCCGCCCATCTGGTAGTGAATGGTCGGCACCACAGGAATCGCTTCCTTGGTGATGTCCACGTTGGCAAAGTTGTGGCCGATTTCCAGGACCGAAGGCAGGCGCTTGGCAATCGCGTCCACGCCCAGATGCGTCATGTCGAGCAGGATGTAGTCCTTGTTCGGGCCGCAGCCACGGCCTTCCTTGATTTCCTGGTCCATCGAGCGCGACACGAAGTCGCGCGGTGCCAGGTCTTTCAGGGTCGGGGCGTAACGCTCCATGAAGCGCTCGCCGTTGCAGTTGCGCAGAATTGCGCCTTCACCTCGGCAGCCTTCGGTCAGCAGCACGCCCGCGCCGGCCACGCCGGTCGGGTGGAATTGCCAGAATTCCATGTCTTCCAGCGGGATGCCAGCGCGTGCGGCCATGCCCAGGCCGTCGCCGGTGTTGATGAAGGCGTTGGTCGAGGCGGCAAAGATGCGGCCTGCGCCGCCGGTGGCCAGCAGCGTGGTTTTGGCTTCAAAAATGTGAACGTCGCCGGTTTCCATCTCCAGGGCGGTGACGCCGACCACGTCGCCAGCGGCGTCGCGGATCAGATCCAGGGCCATCCACTCGACGAAGAAGCTGGTTTTTTCCTTGACGTTTTGCTGGTACAGCGTGTGCAGCATGGCATGACCGGTGCGGTCAGCGGCGGCGCAGGCGCGCTGGACGGGCTTTTCGCCGTAGTTGGCGGTGTGGCCGCCAAAAGGGCGCTGGTAAATCGTGCCGTCCGGGTTGCGGTCAAACGGCATGCCCATGTGCTCCAAGTCATAGACGGCCTTGGGCGCTTCGCGGCACATGAATTCAATCGCGTCCTGGTCGCCGAGCCAGTCGGAGCCCTTGACGGTGTCGTAGAAGTGGTAGTGCCAGTTGTCTTCGGACATATTGCCCAGCGAGGCGCCGATGCCGCCTTGCGCCGCGACAGTGTGCGAGCGCGTCGGGAACACTTTGGACAGCACGGCCACGTTCAGGCCAGCGCGGGCCAGCTGCAGCGAAGCGCGCATGCCGGAGCCGCCAGCACCGACGATGACAACGTCAAATTTGCGCTTGGGGAGTTTGGAAGTAGCAGTCATGATTCTTTTTTCAAAAGTCTTGAGGGTTCAGATGCGGCCAGGCGGGCTTAAACGCGCCACAGGACCTGAATGCCCCAGCCAGCGCAAACGAGCAGCCAGACGATGGCGAAAATTTGCAGAGTCAGGCGCAGCAGGACGGGTTTGACGTAGTCCATGAAAATGTTGCGCATGCCGACCCAGACGTGGTAGAGCATGGCAATGATGACGGCGAAGGTCAGGCCCTTCATCCACTGCGCGGCGAACAGGCCCGCCCACAGGTCGTAGCCGATCGGGCCGGCGCTGAAAATGATGCGCGCCAGCACCAGCACGGTGAACAGGACCATCAGGACTGCGGTGACGCGCTGGGCCAGCCAGTCGCGCATACCGTAATGAGCGCCGACTGCGCTGCGCTTGTAGCCGTAATTGACAGACATGGTGTTTTTTTCCTGAAAAATTAGTAAAGGCCGAACAGCTTGGCGCCCAGCACCAGGGTGAGGGGAAGGCTCACCGCCAGGGTCACGAAGGCGGACGATTTGCCAAATTCCTTGGTGACGGCGTCATGACTCAGGTCCATCCACAGGTGGCGCAGGCCGGCAACGAAGTGGTGCAGGTAAGCCCAGATCAGGGCCAGCGCCACTAGCTTCCAGATCACGCCGGGCAGGTGCAGCATGCCGCCATTGAAGGCCGCCTTGAAATTTTGAAACGAGATTTCCGACGAAATCGAGGTGTCAAACATCCAGATGACAAAGGGCATCAGCAAAAACATGATGATGCCGCTGCCTCGGTGCAGGATGGACACCCAGGCCGCAGGCGTCATGCGGTAAGTCGTCAGGTCTTTGAAGGCGTTGATGTTGCGGAACTCGGGCCGCTTGGGACGCTGGGGGGAGGCCAACTCTGTCATTTTTTGGGACTTTCGTGGATGTAACCAGATGGTAACTATGTGAAGGACTGTGTTTACCAGCCGGGCATTTTAATTCTATTGCAACGCAACAAACTTATTGATGGACTTTGCCGGGCCTGAATAATTCTTAATTAAGTTCATTCTTGTAGTGATGCGTGTCGGTGCGGTACAGGCCCCGGCGCAGCTCCATAGGCGTGTCGTTGTAGGTGTAGGCGATGCGTTCGACGCTCAAAAGCGGCTCGCCGACGGGCACTTTGAGCAATTCGGCGGAAGCCGCATCGGCCGCGACGGCGCGGATTTTTTCTTCGGCGCGCACCATATGCACCCCGAATTCGGTTTCAAACAGGGCGTACATCGGTCCCCGGTAGCTGCTCAGGCGCTCGGCGGTCAGGCCTTTGAACGGGCCGCCGGGCAGCCAGACATCTTCCAGAATCGTCGGCGTGCCCTGAAAGGCCAGCACGCGGCGCAGCTGGAGCACGGTCTCGCCCGCGCGCAGGGCCAGCGGGTGGGCGATGTGGGCGGGCGCGCGCAGGCTTTTGCAGTCGATGATTTGCCGCTCGGCCGGGCCTTCGCCGCTGATGTCGCCGTTGTCGGGCATGAGACGCAAAAAGCGGTACTGCACATGGTGCTCGGCATGGGTGGCGACAAACGTGCCTTTGCCCTGGCGGCGGATGACCAGGTTTTCGGCGGCCAGCTCGTCGATGGCCTTGCGCACCGTGCCCTGGCTGACGCGAAAGCGCGCCGCCAGCTCCATCTCGCTGGGAATGGGCTCGCCTGGCTTCCACTCGCCCGTCTGCAGGCTTTGCAGGATCAGAATCTTGATTTGCTGGTAAAGGGGGCTGAAAGCCGGCGTGGCCTGACCCACAGCAGGGCCCGCCTCTGGCTCGCCGGGCGTCGGGGACAAGTCGGTCAGTGAAGGTGGGGGCGTTGCCATACAGCAGATTTAAATGGAGGTTGCCGCGCACGCAGCGCAGCGCGGCAAAGCAAGCCCGGATCATATCTTATATAAGACATAAGACAAATTGACTCGCCGCGCTTTTCAAGCGTAAAATCTTTGATTGAGCGCAATGCGCAGTCTGTTGCAGGCGAATCAGAGACTTGATTTCGTGTGCCCCGGCCTGACGCTCAATTTCTCGCCTCACACCCTGTTTCAACCGATTTTTAACTTTTCTGGAGTTTCGTCATGAGCAAAAAACCCGTCCGCGTTGCAGTCACTGGTGCCGCTGGTCAAATTGGTTACGCAC
The DNA here is from genome assembly GCA_038249155.1 of Burkholderiales bacterium. GTDB lineage: Bacteria > Pseudomonadota > Gammaproteobacteria > Burkholderiales > Burkholderiaceae_C > Polaromonas. Next base: position 21,224 of record JBBRWN010000012.1, read on the forward strand.
TGCTGTTCCGCATTGCCTCTGGCGAAATGCTTGGCAAAGACCAGCCCGTCATTTTGCAACTGCTGGAAGTGCCGGTTGAAGGCCCGCAAAAAGCGCTCAAGGGCGTGATGATGGAGCTCGACGACTGCGCCTTCCCGCTGCTGGTCGAAATGACCGCGCACAGCGACCCCATGACCGCTTTCAAGGATGCCGACTACGCGCTGCTGGTCGGTTCGCGCCCACGCGGCCCTGGCATGGAGCGTGCCGAACTGCTGGCCGTCAACGGCGCCATCTTCACGGCACAAGGCAAGGCGCTGAACGCCGTCGCCAGCCGCGACGTGCGCGTGCTGGTCGTGGGCAACCCCGCCAACACCAACGCCTACATCGCCATGAAGAGCGCGCCGGATCTGCCAGCGAAAAACTTCACCGCCATGCTGCGCCTGGACCACAACCGCGCTGCCTCGCAAATCGCTGCCAAGACCGGCAAGGCCGTGGCCGACATCGAGCAACTCACCGTCTGGGGCAACCACTCGCCCACGATGTACGCTGACTACCGTTTCGCCACCATCGGCGGCGAGAGCGTAGCTGCCATGATCAACGACCAGGAATGGAACGCCAATACCTTCCTGCCCACCGTCGGCAAGCGCGGCGCCGCCATCATCGAAGCGCGCGGTTCTTCCTCCGCCGCTTCGGCTGCCAACGCCGCCATCGACCACATGCGTGACTGGGCGCTGGGCACCAATGGCAAGTGGGTCACGATGGGCATTCCATCGCAAGGCGAGTACGGCATTCCTGCTGAGACGATGTTCGGTTTTCCCGTGACGTGCGAAAACGGCGAGTACAAAATCGTCGAAGGCCTGGAAATCGACGCGTTCTCGCAAGAGCGCATCAACCTGACCTTGGCTGAGCTCGAAGGCGAAAAAGCCGGCGTCGCCCACCTGCTGTAATTCTGCCGTTTCAGGCAACTCGGGACACCTGGCGGCGGGAAACAGCCATCGCCATGTACGGGAAAGTGCATGGGCGGTGTTTCGTCCCCGCGCCAGGCTCCGAGCCTTTCTTGACAAACTGAAAACCGGTTTTATTGAATGAAACATCCGCGTGAAGTTCTTCTGGGCGCCCAGGCCGCCACGGCTTTTTTGCCGGTGTGCGACCATTACAGCGGTGTCGAAGCGCGGATGCGCAAAAGCCTGCAGCTGCAGGCTGAAATGATTGAAGAGTTCGGCGCCTGCGTGTTTGACGTGACGCTGGACTGTGAGGACGGCGCGCCGGTCGGCGCCGAAGCCGAGCATGCGGCAATGGTTGTGGCGCTGGCCGCCTCGGCGTGCGACAAGGCCCGTGTCGCGGTGCGTGTCCACGCGGTGGATCATCCCGCTTTTGAGGCCGACATGGCCGTCATTGCCGGAAAGCTCTCGCACCGGCTAACCCACATCATGATTCCCAAGGTCGAGTCGCTGGCCGATGTCCTCAAGGCCGAGCAGGCGCTGCTGGCCGCATCAGCAGGCAGCGTGCCGCTGCATGTGCTGATCGAGTCACCGTTGGCAATTCACAACGCTTTTGAGATTGCCGCCCATCCCAGCGTGCAGTCGCTCAGTTTTGGGCTGATGGATTTTGTCTCTGCGCATGGCGGCGCGATTCCCTTTGATGCGATGGGCAGCCAGGGCCAGTTCACGCACCCGCTGGTGTTGCGCGCCAAGCTGGAAATGGCCTCGGCCTGCCACGCTTACGGCAAAGTGCCCTCGCATTGCGTGGTGACGGAGTTCAACGATGCCGCTGCCATGACCGCAGCCGCCCGCCGCGCCGCCCGCGAGTTGGGCTACGCCCGCATGTGGAGCATTCACCCGAACCAGATACGCCCGATTCTGGAGGCCTTCGCACCGAGTGAGGGCGAGATTGAGGACGCGGTAAAAATAATTACCGCAGCAGAGCAGGCCGGGTGGGCGCCCATCAGTTTTAGCGGTAAATTGCATGACCGAGCCAGTTACCGCTATTTCTGGCAGGTGCTTGAGCGCGCCCACCAGACCGGCCGGGCAATTCCCGCTGAAGCGCATATTTATTTTGATCCAGCGCTTTGCTGACAGTCCATTTGACGAGACCCTTATGAAAAAAAACCAAATCGCCACCCTTGCCGCCGCACTTTCCATCGCTGTCCTGGCCATGACGCCAGCGCTGGCCACTGCGAAAACCCAGGTAAAACATGCCGCAGCCGCCAAGTCCAAAGTCAAGGCAAAAGCCAAATCCAAATCCAAATCCAAGTCAAAAGGCAACGTCAAGAGCACGGCTGCTGTCGCCGCAGCGGCCGTGGCATTGACGCCTGAAGCGCTGGCAGTGGGGGAGCGGGTGCGGGTGGGCCATTTTCCGTGCGAGCACGGCACATCGGTGACTCTGAGCGCCGATTCAAAAACGCCCGGCTATTTCAACATGCAGAGTAAAAACGTCAGCTACCACCTGGCCCCGGTCGCGAGCGTGACCGGCGCGGTTCGTCTGGAAGAGGCAAAATCCGGCGCGGTGTGGCTGCAACTGGCGAATAAATCCATGCTGATGAACCAAAAGCAGGGCACCCGCCTGGCCGATGAGTGCATGAGCTCCGAGCAGGCGAGCATCGCCCAGGGCTTGAAGAACGCGCCTGCTGGCGAATAATTTCGCTGCGGCTTTCCAGGCCCTGCCGCGCCAGGGCTGGAAGCAGCAGCATGCTGCCCTTTCGATGGAGCTGAACCTTTGATCCCATCGGTTGATTTTTCACGCCCAGTTTCACGAATCAAGTCTCAATATTTTTAATGCAGGAGAAAACGATGTCATCCGAGTTTTTGCAAACCTACCGCAGCCATGTCGCCGAACGCGCAGCACTGGGCATTCCACCGCTGCCGCTGACGGCCAAGCAGACCGGCGAGGTCATCGAGCTGCTGAAAAGCCCGCCCGCAGGCGAAGAAGCCTTTTTGCTCGACCTGATCACCCACCGCGTGCCGGCCGGTGTCGATGACGCTGCCAAGGTCAAGGCCAGCTACCTCGCCGCCGTCGCCCACGGCACCGAGTCGTGCTCGCTGATTTCGCGTGAAAAAGCCACGCAACTGCTGGGCACCATGCTCGGCGGCTACAACATCAGCCCGATGATTGCGCTGCTTGACGACGCCGCCGACAGCGTCGCCACGCAAGCGGCCAGCGGCCTGAAGAACACCCTCTTGATGTTCGACCAGTTCCACGACGTGCAGGAAAAAGCTGAAAAGGGCAACGCCTACGCCAAAGCCGTACTGCAAAGCTGGGCCGATGCCGAATGGTTCACCAGCCGCCCTGAAGTGCCTGAGTCCATCCAGCTGACCGTGTTCAAGGTCGCCGGCGAAATCAACACCGACGACCTCTCGCCCGCGCCCGACGCCTGGAGCCGCCCCGACATTCCGCTGCACGCGCTGGCGATGCACAAGAATTCCCGCCCCGGCATCACGCCCGAAGAAGACGGCAAGCGCGGCCCGGTCAAGTTCTTTGACGAACTCAAGGCCAAGGGCAACCTGGTCGCTTACGTCGGCGACGTGGTCGGCACCGGATCTTCCCGCAAGTCCGCCACCAACTCGGTGCTGTGGTTCACCGGCGAAGACATTCCTTTTGTGCCGAACAAGCGTTTCGGCGGCGTCTGCCTGGGCTCGAAAATCGCCCCGATTTTCTACAACACCATGGAAGACTCCGGCGCGCTGCCGATTGAACTCGACGTGAGCCAAATGGCCATGGGCGACGTGATCGAGCTGCGTCCCTACGACGGCAAGGCCCTGAAAGACGGCCAGGTGATCGCTGAGTTCAAGCTCAAAAGCGACGTGCTGTTTGACGAAGTGCGCGCCGGTGGCCGCATTCCGCTGATCGTGGGTCGTGGCCTGACCGCCAAAGCCCGCGCTGCGCTCGGCCTGCCCGTCTCGACGCTGTTCCGCCTGCCGACCAATCCGCAAGACAGCGGCCGTGGCTTCACGCTGGCGCAAAAAATGGTCGGCCGCGCGGTCGGTCTGCCAGAAGGCCAGGGCGTGCGTCCCGGCACCTACTGCGAACCCAAAATGACCTCGGTCGGCTCGCAAGACACCACCGGCCCGATGACCCGCGACGAGCTCAAAGACCTGGCTTGCCTGGGTTTCTCCGCCGATCTGGTCATGCAGTCGTTCTGCCACACCGCCGCTTATCCCAAGCCGGTCGATGTGAAGATGCACCACGAACTGCCCGACTTCATGAGCGACCGGGGCGGCATTCCGCTGCGTCCGGGCGACGGCATCATCCACAGCTGGCTCAACCGCATGTTGCTGCCCGACACCGTCGGCACCGGCGGCGACAGCCACACGCGTTTTCCTATCGGCATCAGCTTCCCGGCTGGCTCCGGTCTGGTCGCTTTCGGTGCCGCCACCGGCGTGATGCCGCTGGACATGCCCGAGTCCGTGCTGGTGCGCTTCAAGGGCGAACTGCAGCCCGGCATCACCCTGCGTGACCTGGTCAACGCCATTCCGCTGTACGCCATCAAGGCCGGTCTGCTGACTGTGGCCAAACAGGGCAAGGTCAACATTTTCTCGGGCCGCATCCTGGAAATCGAAGGCTTGCCAGACCTCAAAGTCGAGCAGGCATTTGAATTGAGCGACGCCTCTGCCGAGCGTTCGGCTGGCGGCTGCACGGTGCATCTGAACAAAGAGCCGATCATCGAGTACATCACCAGCAACATCACGATGCTCAAATGGATGATCGCCACCGGCTACTCGGACGTGCGCACCATCAAGCGCCGCATTGCCGCGATGGAAGCCTGGCTGGCCGACCCGCAGCTGCTCAAGGGCGATGCGGACGCTGAATACGCCGCCGTCATCGAAATCGACCTGGCCGACATCCACGAGCCTATCGTGGCCTGCCCGAACGACCCGGATGATGTGAAAACCCTGAGCGATGTCGCGGGCGCCGCCATCGACGAAGTGTTCATCGGTTCGTGCATGACCAACATCGGCCACTTCCGCGCCGCCTCCAAGCTGCTCGAAGGCAAGCGCGACATTCCGGTCAAGCTGTGGATGGCCCCACCCACCAAGATGGACGCCAAGCAGTTGAGCGAAGAAGGCCATTACGGCGTTCTGGGCTCGGCCGGCGCGCGCATGGAAATGCCCGGCTGCTCGCTGTGCATGGGCAACCAGGCGCAGGTGAAAGAGGGCGCCACCGTGTTCTCCACGTCCACGCGCAACTTCCCGAACCGCCTGGGCAAGAACTCGTTTGTCTATCTGGGTTCGGCCGAGCTGGCTGCGATCTGCTCCAAGCTGGGCCGCATTCCGACCAAGGCCGAGTACATGGCCGACATGACCGTGCTGACGGCTGCCAGCAGCAAGGTCTATCAGTACCTGAACTTTGACCAGGTCAAGGACTACACCGACATGGCCGACACCGTGAAAGACGGCGCCGCTGCCTGAGCCTGAGTGGCGCAAGTCCGGTCTTCACGGGCCGGGTTTTGGCCCTTGAAAAAGCCCCGCTGCATTTTTGCAGCGGGGCTTTTTTTATGCGCCGGGCAATTTCAGGGCTGGACCCGCGCTGCCACTTCGCGCCCCAGCTCGATCACTGCCATCGCGTAGTAGCTGCTCCAGTTGTAGCGGGTGATGGCGTAGAAGTTTTCCGTCCCGGCGACATAGCTCGGGCCGTCCGGGCCGTTGAGCAGCTCGATCAGCGCCAGCGGGCCTTGGTGCTGCAGCGCTGCGCCTTCCAGCACGACGCCTTTGTCGGTGAGGCTGGCGACGCTGAAGGTCGGCACGATGTCGGGTGCCAGCAGCGTCGCCAGATCCAGGCGGCGCGGGTCGAAATGCACCGGGTAGTGGGTTGGCATGCCGCTTTTCCAGCCGTGCGCCTTGAAGTAATTGGCCACCGAGCCGATCACATCGGCCGGGCTGTTCAGCAGGTCAATCCGGCCGTCGCCGTCAAAATCGACGGCGTATTTCAGCCAGCTCGACGGCATGAACTGTGGCAGGCCCATCGCACCGGCGTAGCTGCCTTTGGCTTCCAGCGGGTCGGCCTGGCTGCGGCTTTGCAGGACTAAAAACTGCTCGACTTCGCTGGTGAAATAGGCGCTGCGCTCTGCGGCGCGCGGGTGGCTGGCCGGAAAGTCAAAGGCCAGCGTCATCAAGGCGTCGAGCACCCGGAAGTTGCCGGTGTCGCGGCCGTAAATGGTTTCCACGCCGACGATGCCGACGATGATCTCGGCGGGCACGCCGTAGTCCCGTTCCGCGCGCGCCAGCGTGGCCTGGTTCAGGCGCCAAAAGCGCAGGCCCGCCGCAATGCGGATCGGGTCAATGAAGCGGCTGCGGTAAACCGTCCAGTTCTTGATGAAGGGTTTGGTGGATGGCTGCATCAGGCGCGAGACGGTGGCGTTGTAGCGCGCCTGGCTGATCGCCTGGCGCACCCAGGCCGGGTCCAGCTGGTTGCGCCTGGCCAGCGCGTCGGCAAAGGCCATGACTTCGGGGCGGCTGGCGTAGGGCGTCGTTTTGGAGGGGCGGGCAGGAATTTCGGCGGGGGCTGGCGGCTGCTCCGGTGCAGATGCCGGGGGCAGGGGCTGAATCGGTGTGGGCGTGGTCGTTGGGATTGGTGCCGGGGTCCGGGTTTGGGTCGGCTCGGTGGGCTTGTCTTCTTTCTTGTCAGTCCGCGTGGCTTGATGGGTGCAGGCGGCTGCGGCCAGGACGGCGCTGCAAAGAACGGCGAGTTTGAAAGGACGAAATGGTTTTTTAAAAGTCATGACAAGAAACGGTGGATCAGCCTGGCAGTCAGGCCTGGAGGTTAAAGAGGCCAGTTCAGGCGGCGCAACTGCTGCCTTAACCGGCGTAGTTGCTGGCTTTGGCTTGGTGGCGTGGCGGCGCTGGCGGCATAGCGCTGCGTTTCCAGCTGCAGCAGCCAGTCGTGCAGCGCCTGCGTCTGGGCGCTGTTGCCGTAGCGCGCCAGGACTTGCAGGGCCAGCTGGCGCGGCGAGGTGGCGGGCGTGCTGTCCAGGCCGGCCTGGGCCAGCCGCTTGCGCGCTTGGGCCAGCAGGCGCAGCCAAGGGTCGTGCTGGGCGCGCTCCCACAGCGTCCAGCCGCCGCCCGCCAGGCTGGCCAGCACGATGATGCCGATCAACAGGTAGCTCAGGTCTTCCCAGCTGGGCGCGTCGAAGCCGATGTTTTTCAGCAGGTCGAACTGCTTGTTCTGGCTGTAGTTGAGCACCCACTGGTTCCAGCGGTTGTTGGCCGCCTCCCAGGCAGCGCGCAGCTGGGCGGTCAACGTGGGGCTTAAATTGCCGAAAACCTGGCTGGCAAAGCCCTGGGGCGCGCTCAGCCGCTGGGCGGCGCCGGTGCGCCCCGGCGCCACCGCCGAAGTCGGATCGACCCGCACCCAGCCCAGTCCGGCCTGCCAGACTTCGGTCCAGGCGTGGGCGTCGCTCTGGCGCACGGTCCAGAAACCATCGACCGGGTTCAGCTCGCCGCCCTGGTAGCCGGTGACGATGCGCGCCGGAATGTCCAGCGCGCGCATCAGCACGACAAAGCTCGAAGCGATGTGCTCGCAAAAGCCTTCCTTGCGGTCAAACCAGAACTCGTCGGCGGTGTTTCGACCATACACGCCCGGCTCCAGCGTGTAGCGGTAGCCGCCGGTGCGCAGACGGTCCAGCGCCACCTGCACCAGGGCGGCTGCATTGGCCTGGGCGTAACGCGGGTCGCGCCGGATTTCAGCCGCCAGCGCTACGGTGCGCGGGTTAAAGCCCGGCGGCAGTTCGACAAAATCGTGCAGCCCCAGCATGGGCTGGAGCGGCCCGTGCCTGAACTGCAGGTAGCTGCTGGCCTTGTAGCGCACCAGCTCGGTGACGGGCCGGTCGGTCAGCCACTGCAGGTCGGCCTGCATGACGGGGTGGTAGGCGGGCAAGGCCGGGCGCTCGGCGCTGGCGTCGAGCACGAAAATCCAGGGCCGCTGGGTCGGCTCCAGCGTGACTTCGTAGTTCAAGGCGGGACCGGCGAACTCAAGGCTGGCGGGCAGCGCGTGGCGCCAGGGCGGCAGCGGCTCCCACTTGCGCCCGTCAAAGCTGGACAGCACCGGCCCCCGGAAATACATATCGCGCTGTGGCGGCACCTCGCCCTCAAAGCGGATGCGCAGGGCCACGCTGTCGTCCAGTGCCAGCTTGGCCAGCGTGCCGACTTCCATGCTGCCGCTCAGGCCGCTGCGCCCGTTCATGGTGTCGCCGGGCATGCCCCACAAGGGTGCCATCCGGGGGAACAGCAGGAACAGCACCAGCATGATCGGCGTGCCGAGCAGCGCCATGAACCCGGCGGTTTTGGCCGCCTGCAGCAGCGGCGGCTTGCCCGCTGGCATGTGGGCGTTGACCAGCGCCGTCAGCAGCCCGAGCAGGCCCAGCACCATGCTGAACGCTGTCAGCAGCGACTGCGAGTAGAAAAAGTTGCTCAGCATGCAGAAAAAGCCGAGAAAGAAAATCACAAAGGCGTCGCGCCGGGCGCGCAGCTCCAGCGTTTTCAGCGTCAGCAGCACCGCCAGCAGCGTGACGCCCGCGTCGCGCCCGAGCAGCGTGCCGTGCGTGGCGTAGGTGGCGGCGACGGTCAGGCCGAGTAGCGCGATCAGCCACAGCTTGCCAGGCAAAGGCCCGGCCCTGAGCGCCAGCGTGCCGCGCCACAGCAGCACCGCGCCCGCACCGGCGCTGCACCACAGCGGCAGATGGGCGGTCTGCGGCAGCAGCACCCAGGCGATTACGGCGAGCAGAAACAGCGTGTCGCGGGTCTCGCGCGGCAGGTTTTTCAGGGTAGGCAGTGTGCCCAGCGTGCCAGGCGTACCAGAGGAAGGCGTCAGCATGTGGCCAGCGCCTCCAGGCAGTGGCGCTTGTGGGCCTCGCCGCTGGCGGGCGCAATCTCCAGCGCATTCAGGCGCAGGCCGTAGTCGAGGCCGAGCTTTTCCGCCTGCAGCACCCAGGCGCACAGGCGCGAGAGCTGGCCTTCCAGCCCGAGCGGGCCGGCCTGGCGCAGATCCAGCCACAGTTCATGGCGCTGGGCCTGCTCGGTGTCGCGCACGACCAGGCCGTTGCCCTGCTCGTCGGCCTTGGCGGCTTTTTTCCAGAGCACGTTTTTCAGCGGATCGCCGCGCCGGTAGGCGCGCACGCCGTCAAACTCGCCGCTGCTCTGGCGGCGTGCGGCGGCGCTCGCGCCCTGGGAGCGCGGCTCGCCGGGCGGCAGCGGCGGCGGGTTCAATTCGGGCGCCGGATAGACCAGCACCTGCGCGGCCGGGCGCCAGACCGTCCAGACGCGGAAGGTGCCCAGCGGAAAGCGGGTTTCGGCCGTCAGCGTCGGCAGCCGGTGCAGGCCGCGCCGCGCCGGGGTGAAGGCCACCTGCACGACGCAGCTGCCCTGCGCGGGCACATCGCTCCAGGCCCAGTGCAGCTCGCCGCTGTCGGCCTGCCCATCGGCGGCTTGCGGGTCGAGCAGGCTCAGGCCGATGCCATAGCGGGTGGTGCGGCGGGCGTTGGTCAGCGTGATGTCAAACGGGGCGCTGGCGCCTGCATAGCGGGCCGATGGCGGCGTCAGGCTCAGCGCCAGCCCGCGCAGCGTGCCGTGGCTGACATGCATGCCGACCAGCGCCGTGCCCGCGAGCAAAAACGTCAGCAGGTAGCCCAGATTCAGCTGGTAATTGATCGAGGCTACCAGCAGCACCAGCAGCGTCAGCACCAGCATCAGGCCCGGCCGGGTCGGCAGGATATAGACGCTTTTTTGCGTCAGCAGCAGGCTGTCGGTAAACGGCAGGCGCGACTCGAACCAGCTTCTAAAGCGCACCCGAAAAGCCTTGAACGGGTGGAGCAGGGCGGCTGCGCCCGCGCCCGTGCCAGAAGGCAGGCTGGCAGGGTTCAAGCCCGGCGGCCCGGAGCGGGAAGAGGCTGCGCTCATGGCAGCGCCACGGCGTCCAGCATGGCGCGCACCTGCTCGGCCGCGCCCCGGCCCGCATGGCTGACCGGAACCAGCCGGTGCGCGGCCGTCTGCGGCAGCACGGCGGCAATGTCGTCGGGCGCCACATAATCGCGCCCGCTTAAAAACGCCTGTGCCTTGGCGGCGCGCAGAATCGCCAGACCGGCGCGCGGGCTCAGGCCCTGCAAAAACCAGCGCCCCGAGCGGGTCGCGGCCAGCAGGTCCTGCATATAGCTCAGCAGCGGATCGGCCGCATGCACCTGCTGCACGGCTTGCTGCAGCGCCTGCAGCTCGGGCAGCGTCAGCACGGCGGGCAGGCTGTCCACCCGGTCGCGCCGGTCGCCGCCCCGGAGCAGCTCGCGCTCGGCCTCGCGGTTTGGGTAGCCCAGCGAAATACGCATGTGAAAGCGATCCAGCTGCGACTCGGGCAGCGCGTAGGTGCCAAGCTGGTCGTGCGGATTTTGCGTGGCAATGACAAAAAACGGCTGCGGCAGCGCTCGCGTCTGGCCTTCGACCGTGACTTGCTTTTCCTCCATCGCTTCCAGCAGGGCGCTTTGCGTCTTGGGGCTGGCGCGGTTGATTTCGTCGGCCAGCAGCACCTGGGCAAACACCGGGCCGGGGTGAAAGACAAAGCTTTCTTTCTGGCGCTCGTAAATCGACACGCCCGACAGATCGCTCGGCATCAAGTCGGCGGTGAACTGCACCCGCGAGAACTGCAGCCCGAACGAGCGCGACAGCGCATGGGCCAGCGTGGTCTTGCCGACGCCGGGAACGTCCTCGATCAAGAGGTGGCCGCCCGCCAGCAGGCAGGCGACGCAGTCGCTGACCTGGGCCGGTTTGCCGACAATCACCGTGTTAAGCTGATTCAGAAGCGTTTGGAGTTTTTCTTTGACGTGCATGGCTTGAACCATAACGCAAATTTTTAACAAAATTGACCCCCATGAATAAGACTGGCTATTTCACGCACCCGGACTGCTGGAAACACGACATGGGCGCGGGCCATCCCGAGTGCGCGGCGCGTCTCGATGCAATTGAAGACCGGCTCCTGATCTCCGGCGTGGGCGACGCGCTGGAGCGGCGCCAAGCCCCGCAGGCGCCGCTGGGCGACATCGAGCTGGCCCACGACCGCATGCTGGTGGCAGCGCTGCGCGGCCTGAGCGACCAGCTGCTCGATGACATCCAGGCGGGCGGCCCGGAGCATGTGCAGATCGACCCGGACACGTCGATGAATGTCCACACCTGGAATGCGGCGCTGCGCGCAGCGGGCGCAGTGCTTGCCGCCACTGACGCGGTGATGGCGGGCGAGATGGACAACGCCTTTTGCGCCGTGCGCCCGCCGGGCCACCACGCCGAGCGCGCCAAAGCGATGGGGTTTTGCTTTTTCAACAACATCGCCATCGGCGCCAAATACGCGCTGAAGCGCCACGGTTTAAAACGCGTGGCGATTGTCGATTTCGACGTGCATCACGGCAACGGCACCGAAGACATCATCCGGGGCGACGAGCGCATTTTGATGCTGAGCTTTTTCCAGCACCCGATGTTTCCCTTTGGCGGCATCGAGAATCAGGATGCCAACATGGTGAACCTGCCGCTGCCCGCCTATACCAAAGGCATGGCAGTGCGTGAGCTGATCGAGATGATGTGGCTGCCGCGCCTGGAGGAGTTCAAGCCGGAGATGATCTTCATCAGCGCCGGTTTTGACGCGCACCGCGAGGACGATCTGGGCCAAATGGGGCTGGTCGAACAGGATTACGTCTGGATCACGCGCCAGATCAAGGAAGTGGCCAGTCGCCACTCGAAAGGGCGCATCGTTTCGGCGCTGGAAGGCGGCTACAACCTGAGCGCGCTGGGCCGCAGCGTGGAAGCGCATATCCGTGTACTGGCTGATTTGTAAAAATTTAAAATTTCATGATGAATACTGTTACTAAATTGACCGATGTGTCGCCGCCTGTTCTTCTCACCCGCGACGGGCGCGGCGTGTACAGCCTGGTGCTGAACCGGCCCGCCAGCTTTAACACGCTGAGCGAGGAAATGCTCGCCGCGCTGCAAACCGCGCTCGACGCCATTGCGCGGGACGAAAGCGCCCGCGTCGTCGTGCTGTCGGCCCAGGGCAAGGCGTTCTGCGCGGGCCACAACCTCAAGGAAATGCGCGCCCAGCCCGAGCTGGCGTACTACCAAAAGCTGTTTGCCCAATGCACCCGCGTGATGCTCAGCATTCAGCGCCTGCCGGTGCCGGTGATTGCGCGGGTTCACGCGCTGGCCACGGCGGCGGGCTGCCAGCTGGTCGCGCAGAGCGATCTGGCCGTGGCCGCCAGCGGGGCCAGCTTTGGCGTCAACGGCATTGATGCGGGGCTGTTCTGCGCCACGCCCAGCGTGCCGCTGGTGCGCAACCTGCCCGCCAAACAGGCGATGGAAATGCTGCTGACTGGCCAGTTCATCACAGCCGAACAGGCTCAAGCGGGCGGGCTGGTCAACCGCGTCGTGCCGCTCGAAGCGCTGGACGCCGAGGTTGAAAAGCTCGTCGCCGCGATTGTTTCCAAGCCGCGCGAAGCGGTGGCGATGGGCAAGGCGCTGTTTTACCAGCAACGCGAAACCGGCATCGAGGCTGCTTACCAACTCGCGGGCCAGACGATGGCCGTCAACATGATGCACCCCGTCGCCCAGGAAGGCGTGCAGGCCTTTATCGAGAAAAGAAAGCCCCAATGGCCAGCGCCGACTTGCTGAATCTGCCCCCCTTGGCACCTTCACGTTTTGAGGGTCTCGATGCCTGGCTGCTCGCCCTGATGCAGCCCAGCGCCCTAACCGAGCTGGCCGCCCTGACGGGTTGCGCAGTGCTGGCCTGGTTGCTGGTCTGGCTGCTGGCGCGCGGCGTCAGCCACCTGCGCCACGGCGGCCAGGACTCGTCGATTCTGTTCGGGCGCAGCATGGTCGATGGCGTGCTGTTTCCGCTGCTGCTGTTGTCTTTGGTCTATGCGGCGCATACGGTGCTGCTGGTGCTGAAGTTTCCGCAGGCGCTGCTGAAGGTGGCCATTCCGGTGCTGCTGGCGCTGGCCGTCATTCGTCTGAGCGTCAAGGTGCTGCAGGCGGCGTTTCCAAGTGCGCCGATGATGCGGGTGCTGGAGCGCTCGGTGTCCTGGCTGGCCTGGGCGCTGATGGTGCTGTGGGTCAGCGGCCTGCTGCCGGTCATCCTCGACGAGCTGGACCAGATCAAATGGAAGGTCGGCGGCTCCATGCTGTCGGTGCGCACCCTGCTCGAAGGCGCGGTCACGGCTGGCGTGGTGCTGCTGCTGGCGCTGTGGATTTCCGCTGCAATTGAAAACCGGCTGCTGCGCGCGGCCACCGGCGGCGAGCTGTCACTGCGCAAGGCCGTCAGCAACGCCACGCGGGCGACGCTGATGTTTGTCGGCCTGCTGCTGGCGCTGTCCTCGGTGGGCATTGACCTGACGGCCCTGTCGGTGCTGGGCGGCGCCATTGGCGTGGGCGTGGGCCTGGGCTTGCAAAAGCTCGTGGCCAACTACGTCAGCGGTTTTGTCATGCTGGCCGAGCGCAGCGTGCGCATCGGCGACAACGTGCGCGTCGATGGCTTTGAAGGGCGCATCACCGACATCAAGGCGCGCTACACCGTGGTGCGGGCGCCCTCCGGGCGCGAGTCCATCGTGCCCAACGAGATGTTCATCAGCAACCGCATCGAAAACCTGTCGCTGACCGACACGAATGTGCTGCAGTCCACCGTGGTGTCGGTCGGTTATGACAGCGATGAGGCGCTGGTGCTGCGCTTGCTGATCGAGGCCGCCGTCGCCCAGCGGCGCGTGCTGGCCGATCCCGCACCAGGAGCAAATTTGACTAGTTTTGGCGCGGACGGGCTCGAGTTCACGCTGAACTACTGGATAGAAGACCCGGAAAATGGCCAGCAAAACCTGCGCTCGCTGGTCAACCTGGCGATTTTGAAATCATTGCGCGAGCACCATATCGACATTCCCTATCCGCAGCGGGTCATCCGCACGGTGGCCAGCGCGTCGGCAGCAGCAGACAGCAAGCCAATAAAACTGACACCTGCATGACAAAAAGCGGCCTGAAATGCTCTAATCGGCAGTTCGAGCTTCTTTCCTCTTCAAAAGAATGACCGTTTTTTTGACAAGCCTGCTGCACAGATGACCTTTTCGCCGCCAGCAGGATGCTTTGCACCACCGATGCCGCAGCATAGAATAGAGAGCTTACGTTTACGTCAACGTCAATTAATAAACCCATCTGGAGCCCTGTCATGAAGGTCTTGGTACCCGTCAAGCGTGTCGTCGATTACAACGTCAAAGTCCGCGTCAAGTCCGATGCCACCGGTGTCGATATTGCCAACGTCAAGATGAGCATGAATCCGTTTGACGAAATCGCCATCGAAGAAGCCGTGCGCCTGAAGGAAAAAGGCGTGGCCACTGAAATCATCGCCGTCTCCTGCGGCGTGCTGCAGTGCCAGGAAACCCTGCGCACCGCGATGGCCATCGGCGCCGACCGCGCCATTTTGGTCGAAACCGCTGAAGAGCTGCAGCCGCTGGCCGTGGCCAAGCTGTTAAAAGCGCTGGTCGATAAAGAGCAGCCGCAATTGGTGATTCTGGGCAAGCAGGCCATCGACGATGACTGCAACCAGACCGGCCAGATGCTCGCCGCGCTGCTGGGCTGGCCACAAGCGACCTTCGCCTCCAAGGTGGACATTGCCGACGGCAAGGCCACCGTGATGCGCGAAGTCGATGGCGGCATGGAAACGCTGGCGATCACGCTGCCCGCCATCATCACCACCGACCTGCGCCTGAACGAGCCGCGCTACGTCACGCTGCCCAACATCATGAAGGCCAAGAAAAAGCCGCTGGAAAACGTCAAGCCCGAAGATCTCGGTGTCGATGTCAAGCCGCGCATCAAGACCCTGAAGGTCAGCGAACCGGCCAAGCGCAGCGCTGGCATCAAGGTCGCCGACGTGGCCGAACTGGTCAGCAAGCTGAAAAACGAAGCCAAAGTCATCTAAAAAATTCTCCTGCCAGAACGGAAGTAAAAAACCATGACCTCTTTAGTCATCGCTGAACACAACAACGCCAGCATCCGCCCCGCCACGCTCAACACCGTGACCGCAGCCGCCCAGTGCGGCGGCGACGTGCATGTGCTGGTCGCCGGTCTGAATGCCGCCGCAGCCGCCCAGGAAGCCGCCCAGATCGCTGGCGTGAGCAAAGTCATCCACGTCGAGGGCGACGCCTTCGCCCACGGCCTGGCTGAAAACATGGCCGCGCAGGTCGTCGCCATTGCCGCCAGCTACTCGCACATCCTGTTTCCGGCCACGGCCTCGGGCAAGAACATTGCGCCGCGCGTCGCTGCGCTGCTGGACGTGGCGCAGATTTCCGACATCACCAAGGTCGATGCGCTTGATACCTTTGAGCGCCCGATTTATGCCGGTAACGCCATTGCCATCGTGCAGAGCCTGGACGCGACCAAAGTCATCACCGTGCGCACGACCGGCTTTGACGCCGCCGCTGCAACCGGCGGCAGCGCCAGCGTCGAAACGCTGGCTGGCGTGGCTGACAGCGGCAAGTCCGCCTTTGTCGGCTCCGAAATCGCCAAGAGCGACCGCCCCGAGCTGACCGCCGCCAAGATCATCGTCTCCGGCGGCCGGGCGCTGGGTTCGAGCGAGCAGTTCCATGCCGTGCTGGAGCCGCTGGCCGACAAGCTGGGCGCAGCCCTGGGCGCCTCGCGCGCCGCCGTTGATGCCGGTTACGCACCGAACGACTGGCAGGTCGGCCAGACCGGCAAGATCGTCGCGCCGCAGCTCTACATCGCTGTGGGTATTTCCGGCGCCATCCAGCACCTGGCGGGCATGAAGGACAGCAAAGTCATCGTCGCCATCAACAAGGACGCGGAAGCGCCGATTTTCGGCGTCGCCGATTACGGCCTGGAAGCCGATTTGTTCGAGGCTGTGCCTGAATTGATCGCGGCGCTGTAAGCCAGCGCAAACTGAAAGGCGTCTTCCGGGGCGCCTTTTTTTTATCTGTACTGCCTGCGCCGACGGGCAATTGTTGACTTTATCTGGAGCAAAAAATGACGTACAAAGCCCCCCTGAAAGACATGCTGTTCAACATCGCGCACCTGGCCCGCATCGACCAGATTGCGCAGCTTCCCGGCTTTGAAGACGCCGGTTTCGACACCGCCCAGGCCGTGCTCGAAGAGTGCGCCAAGTTCAGCGAAGGCGTGCTCGCGCCGCTGAACTGGGAAGGCGACAAGAACCCGTCGAGCTTTCAAGCTGGCGTGGTCACGACGACGCCCGGCTTCAAGGAGGCATTCAAGCAGTATGTCGAGGGCGGCTGGCAGGGTCTCCAGCACCCGGCGGAATTTGGCGGCCAGAACCTGCCCAAAACCATAGGCGCGGCCTGCGGCGAAATGCTCAACTCGGCCAACATGAGCTTTGCGCTGTGCCCGATGCTGACCGACGGCGCCACCGAAGCGCTGCTGACGGCCGGTTCGCCAGAGCTGAACGCGGTCTATCTGGACAAAATGATCAGCGGCCAGTGGACCGGCACGATGAACCTGACCGAGCCGCAAGCCGGCTCCGATCTGGCCGCCGTGCGCTCACGCGCCGAGCCCCAGGCAGGCGGCACTTATAAAGTGTTTGGCACCAAGATTTTCATCACCTACGGCGAACACGACATGGCCGAGAACATCGTCCACTTGGTGCTGGCCCGCGTCACCGGCGCGCCTGAAGGCGTCAAGGGCATCAGCCTGTTTGTCGTGCCCAAGTTCCTCGTTAACGAGGGCGGCTCGCTGGGCGAGCGCAACGATGTGCATTGCGTCAGCATCGAGCACAAGCTGGGCATCAAGGCTTCGCCGACGGCGGTGCTGCAGTTTGGCGACCACGGCGGCGCCACCGGCTACCTCGTCGGCGAAGAAAATCGCGGCCTCGAATACATGTTCATCATGATGAATGCGGCCCGCTACGCCGTCGGCGTGCAGGGCATTGCGATGGCCGAGCGCGCCTACCAAAAGGCCGTGACGTTTGCCAAAGACCGCGTGCAGAGCCGCCCGGTCGATGGCTCGATCAAGGCCAGCGCGGCCATCATTCACCACCCCGACGTGCGCCGCATGCTGATGACGATGCGCGCCTACACCGAAGGCTGCCGGGCGATGGCTAGCGTGGCCGCCGCTGCTTACGACGCGTCGCACAACCACCCGGACGCCGACGTGCGTCAGCAAAATCTGGCGTTTTATGAATTCCTCGTGCCGCTGGTCAAGGGCTACAGCACCGAGATGAGCCAGGAAGTGGCCTCGCTGGGCGTGCAGGTGCATGGCGGCATGGGCTTTATCGAAGAAACCGGCGCGGCGCAGTATTACCGCGACGCGAAAATCCTGACGATTTACGAAGGCACGACCGCCATTCAGGCCAACGACCTGGTGGGCCGCAAGACCGCCCGCGACGGCGGCCAGGTGGCCAAAGGCATTGCCGCCCAAATCGAGGCGACCGAGGCCGAGCTGCTCGCCAGCGGCAGCGCCGACGCGCTGGCCGTGGCCAAACGCCTGAAGGCAGCGCGTGACGCTTTTGTCGATGTGGTCGAGTTCGTTGCCGCCAACACCCGCAGCCGCCCGAACGTGGTTTTTTCCGGCAGCGTGCCTTACCTGATGCTGGCAGGCAATCTGGTGGCGGGCTGGCAACTGGCGCGCTCGCTGCTGGTGGCGCAGCAGCAGCTCGCCGACGGCGGCGATACGGCTTTCATGCAGGCCAAAATCACCACCGCCCGCTTCTACGCCGACCATTTGCTGACCAAAGCGCCCGGCCTGCGCGACAGCATCATTGAAGGCGCAGACAGCGTCACCGCGCTGGCGCTGGACGCGTTTTAAGGCCCGCCATGTCCAGACTCCCGGCGCCCCTGAACCACCTGCCGCTGCCCATCATTGGCGCGCCGCTGTTTATCATCAGCAACCCCAAGCTTGTCATTGCACAGTGCATCGCGGGCGTCACCGGCGCCATGCCCGCGCTCAACGCCCGTCCGGCGGCACAGCTGGACGACTGGCTGGCCGAGATCACCGAAACGCTGGCCGCCCACAACCGCGCCAATCCGCACCAGCCCGCCGCGCCTTTCGCCATCAACCAGATCGTGCATAAATCCAACGACCGGCTGGAGCACGATTTGCAGGTGTGCGAGAAATACAAAGTGCCGCTCATCATCACCTCGCTGGGCGCGCGCGAGGACGTGAACCAGGCGGTGCATGGCTGGGGCGGCGTGGTGCTGCACGATGTAATTAACAACAAGTTTGCCCGCAAGGCGATTGAAAAGGGCGCGGATGGCCTGATCGCCGTGGCCGCTGGCGCGGGCGGCCACGCGGGCGTGAAAAGCCCGTTTGCCTTGATTCAGGAAATCCGCCAGTGGTTTGACGGCCCGCTGGCACTGTCGGGCGCCATTGCCACCGGCGGCGCGGTGCTGGCCGCGCAGGCTATCGGCGCGGACTTTGCCTACATCGGCTCGGCCTTCATTGCCACCGAAGAAGCCCGCGCCGCCGACGCCTACAAGCAGGCGATTGTCGAGGGCAGCTCGGACGACATCGTGTACAGCAGCCTGTTCACCGGCGTGCATGGCAACTACCTCGCGCCGTCGATTCGCGCCGCCGGGCTGGACCCGGACAAGCTGCTAGAGGGCGACCCCAGCCAGATGAACTTTGGCGGCGACACGGCGGCCAAAGCCTGGAAAGATATTTGGGGCTGCGGGCAGGGCATAGGCGCGGTCAGCCGGGTGCAGAGCACCGCCGATTTTGTGGCCCAGCTCAGGCGCGAATATGAAGAGGCGCGGGGGCGGCTGTTGGGGTGAAGTCGCTCTTTCTCATTCATCCCGTCGTTTGAGCGACGTAATCTTCAAAACCACCTGCACGGTGGATAACGTCGGCATTGCACACCAGTCGATTATTTTCTCAACCACCTGCACGGTGGATCATCGGGTGCATGCGCCATAGGATTCATCCAGCACGACCTCCGCTTCGCGACTGTAACTGGAGACAAGCAGCATTGTGCCCTGCATGGGCTTCACGTCGAATTCTTCGCACCTCTGCAACATAGCCTCAAAGCTGCTGGTCAACCAGTCATTTTCATCCCTGCCTGCTTGCTCAGACGGGCTGCGCTTGAGCAGTTCTAGTCGGTGCTCATCAGACAGCTTTTCCCTGAAGCACGGCCCTCTTTCGTCAAGCTCGGTAAAAAAGAATTCGCGCTTTTGATCTGACAGGCTTCGCAAGGGGCTGGCGTCATACACAGTTTGACCGATTAGCTGGCAGGCGAAATTTTCATTGTCAAACAGGCTTTTGACCTGACCGCTCTGCGAGCCGAAAAACCTGTTCAGCGACTGCGCCAGCGATTGATCGTCGCAAGCGGCGAACGCGCTCACTACATGGTCAAAGCGCAGTCTTGCATCAATGGTCACCTGATCTGCTTCGTTCCAGGCGAATAAATCGGCCATGTCGTGCGTGCCATGCGTGCTGCCATCGTCGTCTATCAACTCAAGGCCGGGATAAACAAACGCCTTTTTCTCACACTTGCCATTTTCAATGTTTCGGCAATGGCGCAAGTTGAATTGCAGGACGGCGATGTTGGGAAACGTCACGGGCTGCATGCGGTGGCGGTTCACCCGGCCCGCCGTCTGCACTACCGATTGGGCGCTTGAAGGCTCAATGACTGCCCAGTCAAAATCATGGTCCCGGCCAATTTCCTCGACAGGTGTCGCGACCACGATGAACATGAGCGAGGTGCAGCCTTTGGCGGCGGCACGGGCTGCTTCGCGCTGGATTTCAGCGTCCGCCTCAATCCCTGCCACTCCTGTATTTTCCCCGCCTCTGGACAGCAACTGATCAAGCCTGCGCTCCTTGTGGAATCTGGAAATCAGGAAATCTGCCGAGTGATAGCAGGCAATCTTGACCGCCACATCATCACTTGGCAGTGAACTGCCAAGGTGTCGGGCCAGCAAAATGGCAGTGCGGATATTGGCAACCCGGACGAGGCCAAACGAGACTTTGACGCCGGTTTCAGCAAACTGCCATCCCTGCGAGGCGTGCAGGCGCGTGCAGCCTTCAGTCACGGCGTTGAGCCAGTCTTTTGTGGTGACTTTGAGAGGGTTTAACTTTTGCAGCATGGCAACGCGCATCGGAGAACGGGCGCTGAGCGCCTGCCGAATTGCGTCAAGGCGCTGACGGTAACCGGCCTCAAAGGCTTGCGTGGCTGCGCCGGTTTGCGTCGTCATCAGCGTGACCGAAGGCGTCAGGACATCGTCGATTTGCGCGCAGAGAAACCCGCAAGCCCTGCCTTCCATGGCTTCGCGTATGGCAACGCCGCTGCGAAACGCCGCCGCCACCGCATGGGCCACCGGCATGGCCAGGGTTGCCGATGAGCAAATTACATTGCGCCCCGCCATAGCGGCTACTTGAACCAGCCGCAGAACCGCCACCAGCGCCATCGGGTCATAGCCATCAATCTCATCGAGAACAAGATCGCTGCTCATCACGCGCAGGAATGCCTTGACGTGATGGCCCTGCCGCCCAGGCTCGCCAGCGGCGATCAGGTAGTCGATGGTGGACACCAGCAGCGGGGACGAAACGATCAGCCGCTGCTTGTTCGAGGACTGCGCAAACAAAGGGTCCAGCCACTCTGGCAAGGCGCGCTCCTCGCCATCGCAGATGAAATCCGGTTCGGGCGCATTCTCATCCGCATCGACGAAATTTCCTTGCTGTGTCTGGCGAAAGAGCTTTTTGACGGTTTCGTCTCCGATGACGGTTGCCAGCTCGTTCTCGCCGATTTTGAGCTGGCTGCGCAATGCTGCGCCAGTCTGCAGCGTGAGGGAGCGCAGGTTCAGGGCAATGGACAGTCTGGGCGCGCTCTGGCCGTCTCTGAGCACGCAGGCGGCGCGCACATTCATTCTGGTCTTTCCGCTGCCGGTGCCTGCAATGTTGAACACCAGCACGGGAACCTGACCTTTGATTTCCTCTGGCAGCGAACGCACAGCGGTTTGCAGGGCGTCTGCCGCCGTGTTTTGCCACGCGTATTTCGCGGGCGCGCGCTGGCAGATGGATTCAACGGATTTTTCCGTCAACCCCGGCAATGTCATGCCGTGCATTTTCACCACCAGTTCAGCGGCCCGGCTGCCCACGTTGTCTAGGTGCCAGTCGAGGGTCTGGTTTAACGCGCCGGTTTGGTTGGGCGCGCTGCGGCAGGTGTTGGCGCAAATCGTGGTGGCGTTTGCTGGCTTGGCCGGGTCTATGCGATTGAGGGCGGAAACGGTGTGGTCAGCAAAAATCAGCGCAGTCCGGGCGAACAGGCTGACGCCGCGCCAGTAATTCGGTGTTTTGCCTTCGCCCATTTGCAGCAGGCGGCTTTGCGCTGTCCAGTAGTCATTCCAAACGGAATCGCCAATTGGCCCGGCAGAGGTGTACTGCTCATCCTTGAAGTCCTGCACTTCTTCCCGGACATGCGCGCTGCTGGTGGGAAGGGTGCGCTCACCACTTTTCCCCCCTGTTCCAAGCAGCTTGTGATGGGTCATCACCAGCAGGTCAATGGCCTCCAGCGGGCCAGTGACTGCGCAAACATCATTGCCCGCGAATTTTCGATTTCCCAGCGTGACATCTGTTTTGTTGGTTTTGACCGACTTCCAGGCCGTTTCCCAGTCGCGTCCGTTGGCGCGCATGGCCTGAATCAATTTGGCCGACAGCCACTCATGGCGTACACGGTCAGCCCCATCGGCCTGATGGCGCAATTTTTTCTGGAAGCGAACGCTGGCCTTGCCGATGTCATGGATTTTCCCGGAGGCCTTGGCCAGCTCGCTGGCGACGCTGAGCCAGTCTGGCATCACCAGAACCGGCTTTGGGGCTTGCTGGGTATGGTTATCTTCACAGGCCGACACTAAAACGATGTGCATGTCCTTGCTTCTTTCCAAAAATTGGCTAACATTGCTGAGACATCAATTGCCTTATCATCAATCTATTATGGAGCACTATATGAGCTTGAAACTTGAGGAGTACGAAAGTTCTTTCCGAGGGTTCGTGCATTTTTCATTCAAGACCGTCAATTCAAATGCGTCTGCGGGCGGTGTCCGGCTTGACGCGCAAGACGCCTTGAGTTTGCCTTATGTGAGCGCCAGAACGCTGCTGGCGGAGGGCATTTCATGCATGACCGATTACACCAAGAACGGACGCACTGCGACCCACTTCAAACACGCCAAGCAGGCCCGGATGGCGGCCAGTGGCATGGTTCCAAAGAAAAAAGCGGACAGTGCCAAGTCCGCTGAAAAGGATGACGCGCCAGAGCTTGCGCTTGACGAGCTTCAAGCCGTTGGCGAAGCCCTTACCCGCTGCACCCAGGGGCGGCTGGAGGATGGCTGCGATGCTTTTTTGGACCCCCGGCTGCGCCAACTGCTCCTGCCTTGCACCGATGACGCGGGCGCTGTCAGCTACCGCTCGGTGTCGCCGTTGACGGCGGGCGGCCTGTGCCAGATCGTGCGCGCCCATGTGGCCGTTTCTAACGAAGCGCACAAGCTCGGAAGGGAAGAATGGCAAAAGGAAAAAGAAAAAGCCCTGAAGAAAAACCCCAAGGCCGTTACAGCGCCATTTCCGACGCGCACAGTTCAGTCGGCTCAGCTGGGTATTGGTGGCTCAAATCCCCAGAACGTCGGCGGGCTGGTGCGGGAGATGCAGCATCCGATGTACATGGGCGCGCCCCAGGCCAAAGGCGGCCTGCGGCAGGCGCTGGCCATGCACCACAAGGGCATTGACCTGAAAATTTCCCCGAAACTGGTGCGCAAATACGCCGATTTTCTGAAAACAAATACCGAGGACGGCATCCGCCAGACCGGTATGGAAAGCCGCGCGCAAGAGCAAGCCATTCTTGCCGAGTTGGTGGACGACGTGATGAATCAGGTCGATGACATCCGGCGTGTGCTGGACCAGCATCTTGAAACGCTGCCCGTGGACGCCACGGGCAAGCCCATGTATTTCACCCCAAAGCTGCACCGCGACGTGAAGGCCGCGTGGGTGGACGAGTCCCTGCGCGGGCGCGACTGGGCATCGCTGGCGGCTGCGTGGCTGGCCAATGCGATTGGCAAATTTGAGGCTCAAACCAAAAACGGCCCCAAACGCTTGTTGAGTCTGGATGTTTTCGGCATCAAAAGCATTGAAAGCCTGATCGAGGAGTTCCTGGCATGACCTACCTCGTGATTCCTTCCATGCGGGTTCATGGCGCCAACCTGCTGACCTCGAACCTTGTCGCCGGTGGCTCGCCCCTGATGGCCTGCGCCATGTTTGCCCACCAGGTTGCACGCGAGGCACGCGCCCGTGATCTGGGATTTTTTCTGATTCACCACGACCGGCAGGAACTCGGAACCTTTCTTTATGGCCGACTTTACGGGCAGCAGCGCCGGGGCGCCATGTTCATCGACAGCAGCGACTACAGCTCTACCAACAAGCAAGCCCTGTCGCTCCAGCCCACGCTGAGCGCACATCTGCGCGTGAGCGTGGTCATCAAGTTTGATGACTTGCAGGACGTGGAGGCCGTTCAAAAAATGCTGACCAGAGCGAAATTTGCCGGTGGCACCGTGCTCAGCCACGGGCAGATTGAAACGCAAGACACGCTGCAAGCCGCGTTCAAGCGCGTGCCCAGCGGCTTTGTGCTTCGCGACAAATCAGCCGAACTCGATCAGCCGGGCGAAAGCCGTGCGGCTGTCTTGGTCAAAAAACTTGCCGCCAATCCGCAGCTTGACGCGAATCCGCCCTGGCTTGCCGCCACGACGCTTGGCTACGCCACGCTCACCGAGTTCAAACACAAAGGCGGTGTTCGCGAAGGGGCTGAACATGCTTTCGCCGAACCCCTGACCGGGCTCGTTCAGTACGTCTCCATCCGCAAAGCCGCTTCCGAGTTGAAAAGTTTGATGTGGGCCTACGCCTGGCCACGTCCCGATGTTTTTTTGTTAACCCAAAGGAGTTGATTCATGACCACCGCTATCCAGAAATCCGCCACCCCTTTCAAAAAACTGCCCGGCGTGCTGTCGCTCCAGCGCGGCATGATCCTGTCCGACGCCATGTTCTACAGCCTGATGCCCGGCGGCGAACGCGCCCCGCTGTACGTGATGCGCCACGGGATTCGCGGCACCCAGAATGTGAACGAAAGCAAATCCGATGACGCCGCCGCTTCGGTAGCGGGCGCGAAGGGCCGCAACGTGAGCAATGTTCAGCAAACCGACAGCGCAAAACTGGCTCCCGAAGCCAGCGCGCTGGAGGTTCGCTTCGATGTGCGTTTTGCCGACCTGTCGGGTGCGCTGTTCGCCTGCGCACCCAGCAAAAGCGACATGATGGACGACATCAATGCCTTCAAGGCGGCGCTGTCTGAATTTATTGCGCGGGCCAAAGAAGGCGACGCGCTGGACCTGCTCAGCCTGCGCTACGCCCGCAACATCGCCAATGGCCGGTGGCTCTGGCGCAACCGGACGATTGCCGAATCCATCAACGTAACGGCCACCATCGGCGGCAGCCCGCTTCAGTTTGAGGCGCTGGCAACTCCGCTCAACCACTTTGACAACCCGACCGAGACAGAACGCGATCTGGCCAAGATCATCAAGGAAGGTCTTTGCGGCCAGCGTGATGCCTTGATCAAAGTTTGCGCCCGGCTGAAATTCGGCGTGCAAGGGCCGCTGGAAGTGTTCCCGTCGCAGAACTATCTGGAAGACAAGGAAAAGGGTTTTGCCCGCTCGCTCTACCAGCTCGGCAACGCGCCGCAAGATCAGGACAAGCACGGCATCGTGTTTCTGGGCCAGGCCGCTTTGCGCGACCAGAAAATCGGCAATGCGCTGCGCACCATCGACACCTGGTATCCGGCGTTTGCCGAGCGCGGCGTGGCGATTGCGGTGGAGCCCAACGGTGCCAGCCTGGATGCGCAAATGTTTTTCCGCAGCAAGAAAACTTCCGGTTTTGACATCCTGCGCCATGTCGGCGCGCTTGACCCCGCCAGCGATGACGGCCAGTTCCTGCTGGCCTGCATCATCCGGGGCGGGGTTTATTCCGGTGGAGACGCCTGATGCTGCAGTACACGCAAATTGATCTTCTGTCGATGGCAGAGGAAACCTCGCCCAAGCCGATTCTGCTGGCCCGGCTGGTCAAAATTCTGCACGGGGTTTTCCGGGGCAAGCCCGAAACTTTTGCGATTGCCCTGCCAGCGCGGGGTTTCACAAGCGTCCGGGTTTTTGCGCGTGAGCGAACGGAACTCGATTTTCTGGCCGGGGCGATTGCGTCCCACTGGTTTGTCCGGGACTATGCCCGGCTCGGCTATCCGGTGTCAGTGCCTGCGGACTACGCTGGCCCGTGGGTGTCGTACCGGCGGTTCAGAATCCCTTCGGCCACGTCTGACCGCAACGCCGAACCGGGCCAGCCGACGCTGGGGCAGCGCCGCGCGGCGCAGGCGCAAAAAGACGGGCTGCTTTACCTGATCAGCGACAGCCAGAGCAGCCAGCAGAAATTCTCGCTGTTTGTGCAAATCGTGGCGGCGGCTGGACCCGGCGAGTTCAAGCCCAATTCCTACGGGCTGTCATCGTCGGAGCGCGCATTTGCCTTGCCGGATATGCCGTGACTTGACCGTCTTTTTTGGAATCCGACCCTTTTTTAATCGCTGTCTGAAAAACGCTTGTAAATCAACAAGTTGCAGATTCTTGAAAAATGGAAGGGTTTTTGGCCTAAATATTGATAAGCTATTGATTCGAGTTAGTTTTTTGTGTTTTTGTGCTAGTGATCCACCGTGTAGGTGGCTGAGAAGACTTACGGCTATGAAGGGCTCATCCGGTCCCTTGTGATCCACCGTGTAGGTGGCTGAGAAGACACCGTCACACAGCAGGGTGGCAGGTCCGGCGTGATCCACCGTGTAGGTGGCTGAGAAGCGCTGACGCCAAGGCCGAGCTTTTCGCCTTCCGTGATCCACCGTGTAGGTGGCTGAGAAGCAGGCGCACTGCCTGGACTTTTTTACCCACCAGTGATCCACCGTGTAGGTGGCTGAGAAGTGATACATGTTCTGGTACGCGCTCATCATGGCGTGATCCACCGTGTAGGTGGCTGAGAAGGATGGCACTGCAGTAGTGCTGTTACCCGGCGAGTGATCCACCGTGTAGGTGGCTGAGAAGGTGCAGGCAGACTGTGGAGCAATTGAATGGATGTGATCCACCGTGTAGGTGGCTGAGAAGTTCACGTCCTCCGCGATAGTTTTCCCCGCCTTGTGATCCACCGTGTAGGTGGCTGAGAAGTCTTGGACCTGGGCTTGCGCTGCGAGGTAGCCGTGATCCACCGTGTAGGTGGCTGAGAAGAGGTGTTGGCATACGGCCCGAGGGGGTCGCCAGTGATCCACCGTGTAGGTGGCTGAGAAGGTTAATCAACAGGGCGGCCGGTCGGGCGGCGCGTGATCCACCGTGTAGGTGGCTGAGAAGTTGGGGCCACCGGGGTAGCACCAGGCCATCCCGTGATCCACCGTGTAGGTGGCTGAGAAGTGTACGGCAACATCACCGGCCTGTCTGGCGACGTGATCCACCGTGTAGGTGGCTGAGAAGAGCGAGAGCTAAAAAGACAGTCGCCACAACGGGTGATCCACCGTGTAGGTGGCTGAGAAGATGAGGATCAGGCGCAGCGCCCAGCGTGGATGGTGATCCACCGTGTAGGTGGCTGAGAAGAGTGATCCGCTCGGGCGCGGTCATTGCGCCAGGTGATCCACCGTGTAGGTGGCTGAGAAGACGGGTGCAGCGCGGGCGGGGGCAGCAACAGCGTGATCCACCGTGTAGGTGGCTGAGAAGGTAATAAGGACACACGTTCGCCTTACTGATGCGTGATCCACCGTGTAGGTGGCTGAGAAGAGTGCTGCGAAATGGGGCTTGTTGTTGGCGACGTGATCCACCGTGTAGGTGGCTGAGAAGGGCAAAAGAGACAACCTGCGTAGGGTCAAGAAGTGATCCACCGTGTAGGTGGCTGAGAAGTTGTCGGCTGGCGCGCAATCAAGGACGACGACGTGATCCACCGTGTAGGTGGCTGAGAAGATTACCCCGAAGTCCCCAACCTGGGCGACATGGTGATCCACCGTGTAGGTGGCTGAGAAGACCGTTGGGCCGGTTTCATCGTCTTGGTTTTCGTGATCCACCGTGTAGGTGGCTGAGAAGGATGCACTGCCGGGCATCACGCTGCAGGGCGCGTGATCCACCGTGTAGGTGGCTGAGAAGGCCACTGGACGTACCCAGATCGGCGAAGCCGAGTGATCCACCGTGTAGGTGGCTGAGAAGCCATTGCAAGCCGACGCTGAGCACCTGGCCTGGGTGATCCACCGTGCAGGTGGTTGAGTTATTTGGAAAACTTAAAACGAGTTTGGCTGGCCCGGCAATGCCTTGGTTTGGCAATGCGCGTAAATATCGAGCGCGGGTTGATAAACCTGCGTTTGCACATTCATCAGCCCCAAGACGGAGTGGAAATAATTGTCGTGGCTGATCGGCACGTCAAGCTGCGCTTTCACGCAAGCCGTGGTGATGCGGCTGCGCTGCTCAAAGCCTGCAGAAAACCAGGTAATCCACGGGACGCGTTTTTGCACGTCGGGGGCGACGCTGTAGGGCATGCCGTGCAAATACAGGTTGTTTTCGCCAAGCGACTCGCCGTGGTCAGCTAGGTAAAGCATGGCCGGTGCGCTGTTGGCCTCTTGCGTCTTGAGCCACTGAATCGCTGAGCCGAGCAGGTGATCGGTGTAGACAATGCTGTTGTCATACGCGTTAATCAGCCCTTGTTGTTCGCAGCTTTGCAGCGAATTATTGGTGCATTCAGGCAGGAATTTTTTAAACGCGGGCGGCGAGCGTTTGAAGTACGCCGGGCCGTGGCTGCCGAGTTGGTGCATCACCACGACAACACCCTTGGCGCGGCGCTCGGCGCTCAAGGCAGCGATGCGCTCGCCCAGCTTGTCCAGCATCACTTCATCAAAACATTCGCCGTCCTCGCACAGGCCGGGCACTTTCAGCGCGCTGGTATCAACATGCGGGATGCGGTCGCACACGCCCTTGCAGCCCGATTGGTTGTCGAGCCAGAGCACGGCCAGCCCGGCGCGCTGCAACACGTCCATCAAGCCCTCGTAATTGGCCGGGCGGCTTTCATAGTTCGCTCGCCCGAGATGAGAAAACATGCAGGGGACTGAAGCGGCGGTGCTCGTGCCGCAAGACCAGGCGTTGCGCTGGCTGGCGACGTTTTCTTTTTCCAGCTCGGGCGTGGTCGGGCGGTTGTAGCCGTTGAGCGCAAAGTTGCCGCTGCGGCCGGTTTCGCCCAGCACCAAGAGCAATAGCGGCGCCTTGGTCTGGCCCGCGTAGCTGGCGCCGAGTTTGGCGTCCTGGCCCAGCGGCAGCAGCTTGGACTCGTCGCGCTGGAACGGTTTGGCAGCGATGCTGCCCAGCGCGTAAAAGGAATTGAGTGGATTGATCAGGTAGCGAATCTGCGTGTGGTTGCGCATGACCGAGGCGATGCTCTGGAAAAACAGCAGCACCACCAGCACCAGCAGCACGCAGCTCGACACCAGCGCGGTGACGTTGGCCAGCGCCTGGCGCGTGGGCGTTTGCAGCCGGATATGCTGGCGCCACAGCAGCACGCAGGGCAGGCCAGCGAGCACCAGCACGGTGGCCAGCAGGCGCCAGTTCAGCAGGTCGCGGGTTTCGCGCACATCGGTTTGCAGCGCGTTAACGATCATGCTCTGGTCGATGACGACGCCGTAAGCCAGCATGAAATAGGCGCCAAAAGCCGCCGACACGCAAAACAGCATGATGACCGGCTTGAGCGTCCAGCGCCAGGCCAGCAGGCTGAGCAGGCCCGCCGTGGCCAGCCCGATCACCAGCCCCAGCGCCACGCTGATGGTGACGGCCTGAGCGCCGCTCAGCTCGGGCAGCCGGGCCAGCGCGCGCCACAGCGCGACGTTGCACAAGGTGGCAATCCAGAAGCTGGCCAGCACGACCACCCACAGCGGGCGCATGCCGGTGGGGGCTTCGTCTGGGTACAGCGGGAGGGGCTTGAAGGCGGGGGTGGGCGGCAGCGGCATAGGCCGGGATTGTATTTGCTGCGCCTTAGCGGGGGAAGGGCGATGGGTTTCAGAACAGCGAGCAGCTCTTCTTTGTAGGGGTGATCGGTCGCAGCTTTTCGTTCTCGAATACAAACATGCGCTCTCTGCATTCTCTTCTGGCCGTCTCGGTCTCGATTTGATACTGTGCAACCAGCAGGGTGCTGCCATTTCGGCCGACAAGATTAGTCACGTAGGTGAAGCCTTCCTTCGTCGTGGCCGGTGGCCTCTTTGAGCTAAATATCCTCAAGGCAGGGAGGTCACGGCCCGTCGAGAGATTGGTGAGGGTGTAGTAGCGGCAACCGCCGCCGCAGCTATTGAGAATGATGACGTACTTGCCTGCGAAGTTGACCTTCGGAGACGCGATAAGTTTGCCGTTCGCGTTTTGCCATTCATTCGTTCTCAGGTGATAAATGTCCTTGGGAAGTACCCAAGGCTCCAGAGGCATGGGGACTGGAAAGTCTTCAAACTTTGGCAGCTGAGCGCTGGCGTGCGGGCTTTTTGCAGCCTTCGTCGGCAGGGTCCGCTTATGTTTACTTTTGCAATCTGTGTTTTTCACGCACTTAGCGAAAGCTTCATGGCAAGGGAGGATTGCGAGGAGTATAAAAAGTGGAAAAGCGTAGTTCATGTTAGTACGCGGCTCAGTTGCTCCGCATGGTGTGCCAAATGATCCGCCATGAAGGTGGCGATGAAATAGTAGCCGTGGTCGTAGCCCG
Source organism: Burkholderiales bacterium (assembly GCA_038249155.1). Classification (GTDB taxonomy): domain Bacteria; phylum Pseudomonadota; class Gammaproteobacteria; order Burkholderiales; family Burkholderiaceae_C; genus Polaromonas. Next base: position 50,914 of record JBBRWN010000012.1, read on the forward strand.
GATGGCGGCGCAGCCTCAAGGGCTGGGCGGCGGCGGCGCAGGCGGCTTCAAACTGTTCCGGGTGTAGCTGCGTGGACAGGAAACCGTCGCTCAGCCCCTGGTCAATCAGGATGCCGCCGGGGTAGGGCGCGCTGGTGTGGCGCTGCATCAGCGCGCTGGCGTCGTGCTCCAGCCAGAGCGACTCGTCGGCGCCCAGGTAGCCAGTGAAGGCTTTGCGGCCCCATGGGCACTGGCTGGGCGCGCAAATCGGCGCCAGGGCCGAGACCGATTTGAACAGCCCCGGATGGCGCAGCGCCAGCGTTAGCGCGCCGTGGCCGCCCATCGAATAGCCGAAGATGCCGATGCGGGCCGCGTCAATCGGCAGCGCGCCCGCCAGCAGCGGCAGCAGTTCGGTGGTCAGCCAGCTTTCCATGCGCCAGTGGCGCGACCACGGCGCTTGCGTCGCATCGAGGTAAAAACCGGCGCCGACGCCGAAATCCCAGCTGTCGGCCTCGCCCGGAATATGGGCGCCGCGCGGGCTGGTGTCGGGCGCAATCAGCGCCAGGCCCAGCTCGGCAGCCAGGCGCTGGGCGCCCGCCTTGACCATGAAGGTTTCTTCGTTGGAGGTCAGCCCGGCCAGGTAGAGCAGGGCGGGCACTTTGCCGCCCGCCGCATCAATGCGCGCCTGCGGCGGCAAAAACACCGAAAAGCGCATCGGCAGGCCGATTTCGCGGGACGCGTGCTGGTAAAAGCGCTGCGCGCCGCCAAAGCAGGCGTGCTTACTCAGTAGTTCCAAAGGGGTGGAATTCATATCGCTCCTGAGTTGATGGCCGTTTGTGCCCGCCCGGCTAACTTAAAACAGTACCACGCCGCGAATCGATTCGCCACTTTTCATCAGCTCAAAACCCTTGTTGATGTCTTCCAGCGGCATGGTGTGGGTAATCAAGTCGTCGATGTTGATCTTGCCTTCCATGTACCAATCGACAATTTTCGGCACGTCGGTGCGCCCGCGCGCGCCGCCGAAGGCCGAGCCTTCCCATTTGCGGCCCGTCACCAATTGAAACGGGCGGGTCGAGATTTCCGCGCCCGCTTCGGCCACGCCGATGATGATGGAGCGGCCCCAGCCCTTGTGCGTGCATTCGAGCGCCTGGCGCATCACGGTGGTGTTGCCGATGCACTCGAAGCTGTAGTCGGCCCCGCCGTCGGTTAATTGAACAATAGCATCGACGATATTGCCGCCAGCCGCTTCAATGGCCTTGGGGTTCAAAAAGTGTGTCATGCCGAACTTGCGGGCAATCGCCTGGCGCTCGGGGTTGATATCGACGCCGATGATCTTGTCGGCGCCCACCATTTTTGCGCCCTGGATCACGTTCAGGCCGATGCCGCCCAGGCCGAACACGACGACGTTCGCGCCCGCTTCGACTTTGGCGGTAAAAATCACCGCGCCAATGCCGGTGGTGACGCCGCAGCCGATGTAGCAGACCTTGTCAAACGGCGCATCCTCGCGGATTTTGGCCAGCGAGATTTCGGGCGCCACGGTGTAGTTGCTGAAGGTGCTGGTGCCCATGTAGTGGAAGATCGGCTGGCCGTCCAGGCTGAAGCGGCTGGTGGCGTCGGGCATCAAGCCTTTGCCCTGCGTGCCGCGAATGAGCTGGCACAGATTGGTTTTGCGCGAGAGGCAGAACTTGCATTGGCGGCATTCGGGCGTGTACAGCGGGATGACGTGATCGCCTTTTTTCAGCGTCGTCACGCCGGGGCCGACATCGACGACGATGCCCGCGCCCTCGTGGCCGAGTATGGCCGGGAAGATGCCTTCGGGGTCGGCGCCCGAGAGGGTGTAGTAATCGGTGTGGCAGATGCCGGTGGCCTTGATCTCGACCAGCACCTCGCCGAATTTCGGGCCTTGCAAATCAACGGTTTCGATGCTCAGGGGCTGGCCTGCTTTCCAGGCGACGGCGGCTTTGGTTTTCATGGGATTGGGGGCTTGTGCAGCGTCAGGTGAATGAATTGCTAACTATAGGCCAGCTTAGCGGTCTATGGAGGCGCTCCAGCGGCTGTCCCAGTCCTTGCCCTGGGCCTTGTCCAGGCTGCGGCGGTCGCGCTTGGTGGGGCGGCCGTGCTCCAGACTGCTGGCCGGGTCGCAGGTCAGGTGGCGCTGCTCGGTGGCCTGGGCTTTGAGCGCGAGGCTTTCGGCGGTTTCTTCATACAGCTGCTGAGCCACCGGCGCCGGGCCGCGCTGGCTGCTGATGCCGCGCACGAGCAGCGTGCGGGTGATAGCCCCCTGGCGCAGCGTGAGCTGGTCGCCCGCCTTGACTTCGCGCGAGGGCTTGGCCTCCTGGCCGTTGATGCAGATCCGGCCCTTGTCGAGCTCTTCCACGGCCAGCGAGCGCGTCTTGTAAAAGCGCGCCGCCCAGAGCCACTTGTCAATGCGTAGTTTGTCCATCCGGTGTGTTCCTTTTTTGAGATGCCATTTTGACCCCCTTGTGACACCTGAAGGGAGTGTCGTTTTTTAGTCAGTCCCCGCTAATTGAGACAAAATTTAACTTTAATTTGCCAAGCCAAGTGTTTGTAGTCCATAATTGCTGCACTGCAACATTTTTTAAAAGGACTCCACATGTTCACCAATACCTCTTTCGAATCCATCGCCAAAACCATGAAGGAAAACGCCGAGAAGTTCAACCCGGCCGCTTCCCAGGAAGCCTTCAAGCCGGTGATGGAACAGCTCAAGGCTTGGGGCGATCTGGCCCAAAAGCAAGCCCAGGCTGCACAAGCTTCTATGGCTGAAACCGTTGAAACCTTCAAGAGCATCAAAGAGCCGCAAGCCGCTTTTGAAGCCCTGAAAGTGTCCGCAGAAAAGAGCCTGGCCATCGCCACGCAAAACCTGAAGGACGTGTCGGCTCTGGGTTTTTCCCAGTTCCACTCCAGCGTTGACGCCCTGGAAAAAGCCCATCCAGCACCAGAAGCTTTCGCCACCGTCGGCAAAGGCCTGAAGGATGCCGCTTCCAAGATGGAAACGGCTCTGGAGTCCGCCATGAAGAACGGCGCAGCTGCGATCAAGAAGTAAGCATTCCCCTGCGCGCCAGCCGCCTCGCTGAGGCGCTTGCGCATAGAGAATGAAAAAAAGCCGACTCATGAGTCGGCTTTTTTCATGCTTTCAGAATGACGCCCTTTACTGCGCTGCGCCCAGCGCCCTGGCCCGCGCGCTGGTGTCGGCCAGCGCCTGCGCATCAACCGGCGCCGTCGTCGGCCAGCCGCCCAGATGCTGGATGCACAACTCGCTCATGCCCGCCAGCCACTGCGGGCTGTCGTTCAGGCAGGCGATGTAATTGAAGCTCTTGCCGCCCGCTTCGAGAAAGGCGTGGCGCGCCTCCAGGCTGATTTCTTCCAGCGTTTCCAGGCAGTCGCCGGTAAAGCCGGGGCAGACCACATCGACGCTTTTCACGCCCGACTGGGCCAGCGCCATCAGCGTCGGCTCCGTGTATGGTTCGAGCCATTTGGCCTTGCCAAAGCGCGACTGAAACGTGAGTTGCCAGCGATCTTTGGACAAACCGAGCTTTTCGGCCAGCAGCCGCGCCGTTTTGTAGCATTCGCAGTGGTACGGGTCGCCCAGCGTGAGCGTGCGCTCGGGCACGCCGTGAAAGCTCATCACCAGTTTCTCGGCCTGGCCGTTTTGCTGCCAGTGCGCTTTGATCTTGTGGGCGAGCGCGGCGATGTAACCCGCGTTGTCGTGGTAGTTGTTGATGAAACGCAATTCGGGAATACGCCGCACCTTGGCCGCCCAGCTATAGACGGCGTCAAACACGCTGGCCGTGGTCGTGCCGCTGTACTGCGGGTAGGCGGGCAGAATCAGCACGCGGGTCACGCCGTCGGCTTTGAGCTGGTCGAGCTGCGAGGCAATGGACGGGTTGCCGTAGCGCATGGCGTAGCGCACCTCGACGCTGTGGCCGCGCTGGCCGAGGTGGCCGCGCAGCAATTTGGCTTGTTTTTCGGTCCAGACTTTCAGTGGCGAGCCTTCGGGCAGCCAGACGCTGGCGTATTTGGCAGCGGATTTTTTCGGGCGCGTACGCAGGATGATGCCGTGCAGGATCAGCCACCAAATCGGCTTGGGAATTTCCACCACGCGCGAATCGCTTAAAAATTCACCGAGGTAGCGGCGCAGCGCCGGGGCCGTGGGCGCGTCGGGCGTGCCCAGGTTGCACAGCAAAATGGCTGTCGTGGACGCGGCTTTGGGCGGCGCGCCGTGGGTGAAGGTGGGTTCGGGGGCAAAGGACATGCGCTATTCTCGCCGCTCTATGCTCGATCTTTCCCGCATCAAAGCCATCACCCTGGATCTGGACGACACGCTGTGGCCGGTCTGGCCGACCATCGTCCGGGCCGAACAGGTGCTGGGTGACTGGCTCAGCCTGCACGCGCCCTTAACTGCCGTGCTGTTTGCCGATGCCACCGTGCGCCAGGCGCTGCGCCAGCAGTTCAGCCGCCAGCACCCCGAGTTCCGCCATGATTTGACGGCCCAGCGCCGCGAAACCATCCGCCTGGCCTTGCAGCATTGCGGCGAAAACCCGCTGCTGGCCGAGCCCGCATTTGAGGTGTTTTTTGCCGAGCGCAACCGCGTCACGCTGTTTGACGACGCGCTGGCGGGGCTGGCTTTTTTATCCAGCCGCCTGCCGCTGGTGGCGCTGTCCAACGGCAACGCCGACATCGGGCTGATCGGCATTGCGCCTTATTTCAGGGCCAGTGTCAGCGCCCGGCAGTTTGGCGTTGGCAAGCCTGATGCGCGCATTTTTCACGCCGCCGCCGAAGCTGCCGGGGTGCTGGCGCATGAGGTGCTGCATGTCGGCGACGACGCAGCGCTCGACGTGCTGGCGGCGCTCGATTGCGGCATGCAGACGGTCTGGGTGAACCGCGAAAACCAGCCCTGGCCGCATGCCGCCCAGCCGCATCTGAGCGTCACGACGCTGGCCGAGTTGTGCAATCTTTTTGGCGCTTGAGGGCGCCCGAGCGCACTTGCGCGGGACACGAATTTTTCTGAAAAAGCGTTTCAGTCATGACCTTGAAAATCTACGGCACCGCCGCCTCGCGCACCGCCCGCCCGCTGTGGGTGGCGCAGGAGTTGGGGCTGGATTACGAACACATTGCGCTGCCGTATCTGGGCGGGGCCACGCGCACGCCGGAATTCTTGGCGCTGAACCCGAACGGGCGCATTCCGGTGCTGGACGACGACGACATCATCGTCTGGGAGTCTATGGCCTGCGCGCTGTACCTGGCCGAGCGCTTCAAGGGCGAGGGGCGGCCCTTGCTGGCGGCGGCCAATTTTGCCGAACAGGCCGAGATTTTGCGCTGGAGCTTCTGGGCCGTGACCGAGTGCGAAAAAGAGGCGCTGGCCTTTTTGATGCACGGCGTCCTGATGCCGCCTGGGCGCCGCAAGCCCGAACTGGCCGCGCTGGCCCAGCGCCGCCTGCTGGCGCCGCTGCGGGTGCTGGAGCAGCATTTGCAAAGCCGCCCTTATCTGGCGGGCGGGCGTTTTACGGTGGCCGATGTGTGCGTGGCGTCGGTGCTGGCCTGGGTGGAAAGCGCCAGCGAGTTGATGGCGGCTTGCCCGTGCGTTGAGGCGTGGCTGCGGCGCTGCTTGGCGCGGCCCGCGTTTCAGGCGGTCTGGGTGATGGCAGGGCCTTGATCGTGGACAAATTTCCTCGCCCGCTGGTGGAAACCAACTCATAAACCAAAATTGGGGAGGCGCCGTCCATTTATATTGATTGATTTTGTTATTTGGTTGAGAAGTGTGTATTTTATTAAACTGTTGTGATGATTCTACTTTCCAAGTAGCAAAGTTTTTGCAGTGGGGATTGTTGATATGAGTTGATAAATCAATAAACTAATAAAAATAGTTAAAATTACATGTAATTGATATTTGAGAAAATAAAAATGTATTGCATAAATGCCAAGCGAGGCGGTGCCAATGTAATAAATTAGAAAATTTAGTTTTATTATTTTTATGGAGTGTATAAGTCTAGAAATATCTATAGCTGTGAGTGTTCCAGAGATGGCGACAATCATTGCATATTTATTTGTCAGCCAATTGTTGGTCAGGAATTCTGGGGAATCCTGGATTAAATTATTTGGTAGTGTGCGATGCCAGTACGGAATTAGGATAAGAAAAATAACATATGGAATAACTCGAAATATGACAGATTTTATCTTAATGAAATGTTTGAATAAAACAATTCCAAGTAAAAAAAATACAAAGAGCCCGCCATGAAATTGATTTGCAAAGACTAAGCCTAATTCAGTAGGCAGGTTTGGTTCGGAGATTTTCCAAATAATTAAAAGAGCTAGCATTTGAACCGGTAACGACTCTGCATGACATGCTAGTTCATCCATTGAAGTACCACTTGCTGCCTTTCTGATGAAGGTTATGAAAAGCATGAATAAAGATGTGTAAGTTGTACACCAGAATATGCATGGTAAAAACCATAAAGAACGGTCGGCATGTCTGAAAATATCAATAATATATTCTTGAAAAAGTTCTTTTGAATTGTTCATCCAGAAGGAAATTATTGTCCAGGATATAAATGGAACTAATAAGTGAGCGGCTGATCGATTAATTCTATAAATTGAAGATTTTGTCAATTCAAGAAAGCTGCTGGCTATAGTGAACTTTGTAACCCAGTGTGAGGCAGCAGCACCTGATAAGAATGCAAAAAGTGGCATGTGAAATGAGTAAATAATTCGAAATCCATAGATGTCATCGAAATTATTTGCTTGCCCTTGAAAAGTATGGCCAAGGACGACTAAAATAATAGCGATACCTTTAGCGAAATCTAAAATGAAGTCACGTTCTTTTTTTGGCTTAATTGTTTCCATATTATTTTTTAGTAGTGGTTTAATCTAACTTCCGCGCTGCCTCCAGCCCCGAGCGCACGGCGCCTTCCAGCGTCGCCGGATAAGGCCCCGCAATATAGTCGCCGCAGGCCAGCAGGCCGGGCGCCACCTGGGCGGCGGGGCGGCTCAAACCCGGCGTACAGGCAAAGGTGGCGCGCTTTTCCACAATCGTCTGCACCGGCTGCAACGCAGTCAGGCCAAGCTGGCGCGCCGCCTGGGCCAGCACCTGTTGCGTCAAGGTGGCGCTGTCGCCGCTGCTGGCGCTGATGACAAAGGCCAGCAAACCCGCCGGGCCGCCCAGCTGGCCCCGGTCAAAGACAAACTGCGCCGGTTCGCTGGCGCTGGCGGGCAGGGCCAGCATCGGTTGCTGCAAGCGGGCGCCGGGCGCTTGCGCATAGACGGTGCAGAGCGCCTCATGCTGCAAGCCGCGCGCCCGTGCCAGCCAGTCGCGGCCGTCGCTGCTGGCGGCGGCGCCGCTGGTTTCGACCAGCCGCGCTGATTCATTGGGCGGACAGGCCAGAATTACGCGGTCAAAGGTTTCGCGACTGTCGGCGGTGCTGACGAGCCAGCCGCCAGCCGGAGTTCCAGCCGAAGCGTCAGTTCTGGCGCTAGCTCCAGCTCCAGCAGTTGAAGGCGTCGCTGTTGCGGTCCCTGTCCCTGCAGTCGTGGCCGTTGTGGCTGCTGCAGCGGTCACCGTCTCAATCGCCTGAACGCGCACGCCCAAACGCAGCGCGCCGCCTTGCCGCGCCAGCCAGGCCAGCGCCGCATCGGGCAGCAGGGCGCTCAAATCCTGGCGCGGCAGCAGCAAATTGGAGCCGCCGCTGGCGGCAAACAGCGAGTCGCGCAGCACGCGCAAAAACACCTGCCCGCTGGCGCGCTCGGCGGGCGTGTTCAGCGCCGAGACGCACAAAGGCTCGATCAGCGAAGCCATCGCGCCCGGCGCCAAGCCCCGGCACAGATCAAGAACCGATTTTTCTGGGCGACAGTTGAAGCCGCCCAGTTGCCAGCCCAGCGCGACTTTGAGTAGCGAAAGCTTGTCGGCCCAGGGCCAGCCGCCTGCCGTCGCAATGCCTGCCAGCGCGTCCAGCGGCGCGGGCCAGTTGGGCAATTTCAGGCCGCTGCCGTCGGGAAACTGCATCGTCAGCGGCAAACGCAGGAAAGCGGCTTTTTCGTCCACGCCTAGGTCGCGCATCAGTCGCAGGGTTTCGCTGTAGGCGCCGATCAGGATGTGCTGGCCGTTGTCCAGCGTCAGGGATTCATCGCCTCGTGTGGCCATCACGCGCCGGGCGCGCCCGCCGGGGGTGCGGGCGGCTTCAAACAGCGTGACCTGGTGGCCCCGACGGGTGGCTTCGACAGCGGCGGCGCAACCGGCCCAGCCCGCGCCAATGATGGCGACTTTCATGCTGCGGGGCGTGGCGGCGGGCTAAAACATGCGCCGCTCATACGACGCGGCCAAACGCCTGGGTTTTCCAGGCCAGCCAGAGTTTGCGCACGGGCGTCAGGCTCACGCGCTGGTGCAGCACCTGAAAATTGTCGGCGGCGATTTCGTGCAGCAGCGTGCGGTAAATGCTGGCCATCATCAGGCCGGGCTTTTGGGCGCGGCGGTCGGCGTCGGGCAGCAGCGCCAGCGCCTCGTCGTACAGGGTCAGGGCGCGCTCGGTCTGGAATTTCATCAGCGCGGTGAATTTGTCGGAATACTGGCGCTTCAAAAGCTCATGCGCTTTCAGGTCGAACTTTTGCAGCTCGTTGACCGGCAGGTAAATGCGCCCGCGCATCGCGTCCTCGCCCACGTCGCGGATGATGTTGGTTAATTGAAACGCCAGCCCCAGCTTGTGCGCGTAGGCGGTGGTGGCTGGGTCGGTCTGGCCGAAAATGCGCGCCGCCACTTCGCCGACGATGCCCGCCACCAGATGGCAGTAGCGCTGCAGGGCGGGAAAGTCGAGGTAGCGGTTTTGCGTCAGGTCCATCTGGCAGCCTTCGATGACGGCCAGCAGGTGCCGCGCCTCGATGCCGTAGAGGGCGGCGTGGGGCATCAGGGCTTTCATCACCGGATGCGTCGGGCTGCCCGCGAAGGATTGGCGGACCTCGCCTTGCCACCAGGCCAGTTTGGTCTGGGCCACGCCGGGGTCGGTGATTTCATCGACCACGTCGTCGATTTCACGACAGAAGGCGTAAAAGGCAGTGATGGCGGCGCGCCGTTCCTTGGGTAAAAATAAAAAGGCGTAATAAAAACTGCTGCCGGAGGCGGCGGCTTTTTGCTGGACATAGTGCTCGGGCGTCATGCGGGCAATTGTCGCAGGCAAAAATGGCGATTCAGAGCCTCACATCCACAGCGCCCGCCAGCCCATCACCGCCACATCCCAGGCCCTGAGCTTCGGGCGCTGCTGCAGCGTGTTGAAATCCAGCGCTTCAATTTTGTCCAGAATGCGTAGGCCGCCTTGCACCACCAGGCGCAGCTCCCAGCCGCCGCGCCCCGGCACTTTTTTCACCAGCGGCGCGCCTTTGAGCATCAAGGCTCTGGCCGACTGCACGCTGGCGGCAATCAAAGCGGTGGTGCTGGCGTTGCGCTGCAGTCCCAGCAACTGCGCTTCATCGACGCCGTGTGTGGCCCAAGCATCGGCGGGCAGGTAAATGCGCCCGCGCGGAATGTCCACGCCCAAGTCCTGCCAGAAGTTGATCAGTTGCAGCGCGGTGCAGATGCAGTCGCTTTCCAGCAGCGATGGCGCGTCCTGCACGCCGTACAGGTGCAGCAATAAGCGTCCGACTGGGTTCGCCGAGCGGCGGCAGTAATCAAAAAGCTCGGCTTCATCCGCATAACGCTGCTTGACCACGTCTTGTTCAAAGGCGCTCAGCAAATCGGCGAGCAGATTCACCGGCAAATCAAACGTCCGCATCATCGGGCCGAGCTGGCCGAACACGCCCGCCCAGCGCGGCGATGGCGCTTGACCGGCGGCGGTGGCGTGTAAATCGGCGCGGTAGGCGGCCAGATCGGCCAGCCGGCTTTGCGGCGCGGCGTCGCCCTCGTCGGCGATGTCGTCGGCGGTGCGGGCGAACCCGTAAATCGCGGCAATCGGCGGGCGCAGGCGCGGCGGGCACAGCAGCGAGGCCACGGGAAAATTCTCATAATGGCTGACGCCCTGGGCCAGCGGGAAAGAGGCTTGAGTCATGGGCCGGATTGTCGCTTGACAATTTTTTGCATTTCTCCTAGATTACTAACCAGTTGGTCAGTAGTGGCGGGTTCGCCGCTGCCCTGGCCTGATTCATCAGCATTCTTTCAGCCCCCACACCATGAAAAAAACTATCCTCTCTCTGGCGAGTGCCGCCTTGCTGCTGGCCGCCTGTTCCCGGCCGGAGCCACCCCAGGAGCCGGTTCGGGCGGTGAAGGTGATCACGGTCGGCGCCGAGGCGTTTTCTTCGCGCCACGAATATGCCGGTGAAGTGCGGGCGCAGCGCGAGTCGCCGCTGGGTTTTCGGGTCGGCGGCAAGCTGCTCAAGCGCCAGGCTGAACTGGGCCAGCATGTCAACGCCGGGCAGGTGCTGGCGCAGCTCGATTCGCAGGATTACCAGCTCGCCGCCAGCGCCGCCCGCGCCCAGGTGACGGCTGCGGCTTCCAGCCGCGATCTGGCGGCGGCGGATTTCAGGCGCTACCAGACCTTGAAAGCGCAGGGTTTTATCAGCGGCGCGGAGCTGGAGCGCCATCAGGCCACGCTCAAGGCGGCGCAGGCGCAGCTCGATCAGGCGCAGTCGCAGTTCTCGGTGCAGGGAAATCAGGCGCAGTATGCGGTGCTGACGGCCGATGTGGCGGGCGTGGTGACCGCCATCGAGGTCGAGCCGGGCCAGGTGGTGAAGGCGGGCGATCCGGTGCTGCGCATTGCCGCTGACGGCGCGCGCGATGTGGTGTTTTCGGTGCCGGAAGACCGGGTGGCGGCGGTGAAAGTTGGCGCGCCGGTCGGCATCCGGCTCTGGTCGCAGGGGGCTGAATTGCCCGGCAGGGTGCGCGAGGTGGCGGCCAGCAGCGATCCGGTGACGCGCACTTACGCGGTCAAGGTGTCGATAGACGCCAAGGCGCCGCCCGCGCTGGGCGCGACGGCCTCGGTGCTGCTGGACGCCGGGGGCGCCGTCGGGCTGCCGGTGATTAAACTGCCCACCAGCGCCTTGCGCCAGGAGGGCCAGTCCACGGCGGTCTGGCTGGTGGACAAGGCCAGCATGACGGTTAAATCACAAGTCATTCAGATTGCGACGGCGGACGGCAACGAGGCCGTGGTGGCCGCCGGTCTGCAGCCCGGCATGCTGGTGGTCAGCGCGGGCGTGCATGTGCTCTCGCCGGGCCAGAAAGTGACGCTGTACCAGCCTAAGGTGGCCAGTCCGGCCCTGCCTGCGCAAACCCAGCCGGGGTTTGTGTTGACGCCGGGCAATGCGGCATCGGCTGTGCCGCCGGTGACGGCAGCGGCTTCTTCGGCTCCTGCAGCCTCCGGCGCGAAGTGAGGGCGGTATGACACAGCCCACTAACGATCACGCCAGCGGCCCCAGCGCCTCGCCTTCCACTGGTTTCAATTTGTCGCGCTGGGCGCTGGCGCATCCGGCGCTGACGCGCTATTTGCTGCTCGTGCTGATGGTGCTGGGCTTTGCCGCCTATTTCCAGCTCGGCCAGGACGAAGACCCGCCGTTCACCTTCCGGGCGATGGTGGTGCGCAGCTACTGGCCGGGCGCCACGGCCCAGCAGGTCGCCGAGCAGGTGACCGATAAATTAGAACGCACGCTGCAGGAAGTGCCTTACGCCGACAAAATCCGCAGCTACTCCAAGCCGGGCGAGTCGTTGATCATTTTCCAGATCAAGGACTCGTCCAAACCCGGCGACGTGCCCAATGTCTGGTATTCCGTGCGCAAGAAGATCGCCGACATGCAGGGCACGCTGCCCAGCGGCGTGCAGGGGCCGTTTTTTAACGACGAGTTTGGCGATGTCTATGGCGTGATCTACGCGCTGGAGTCGGACGGTTTCAATTACGCCGAACTGAAAGTCTTCGCCGACGATGTGCGCCAGCAGCTGCTGCGCGTGCCCGATGTCAGCAAGGTCGAACTGTTCGGCGTGCAGGACGAAAAAATCTTCATCGAGATGTCGCAAAAGCGCCTGGCCCAGCTCGGGCTGGATTTAAACCAGGTGCTGGCGCAACTGGGCCAGCAAAACGCGGTCGAGTCGGCGGGCGCGGTGCAGACGCCGCTGGACGTGGTGCAGGTGCGCGTGGCCGGGCAGTTTGAGGCGCTGGCGCAACTGCGCGCCATGCCGATTCGCGGCAGCTCGGGCAAGCAGCTGCGCCTGGGTGATGTGGCCGAGATCAAGCGCGGCTACGTCGATCCGCCGTCGGTGAAGGTGCATCACCAGGGCAAGGAAGTGATTGCGCTGGGCGTGTCCATGACCAAGGGCGGCGACATCATCGCGCTGGGCAAGTCGCTGGAACAACTCTCGGCGCATGTCGCCGCTACCTTGCCAGCGGGCGTCAAGCTGGTGCATATGCAGGACCAGTCCAAGGCGGTGGCCACGTCGGTGGGGGAATTTATCGGCGTGCTGATCGAGGCGGTGTTGATCGTGCTGGCGGTCAGTTTCATCAGCCTGGGGCTGCACAAGCGCCCGCATGCCGGGCCGGGCCAGTTGCCGCTGTGGCGTCGCTATTACATCGACGTGCGGCCGGGGCTGGTCGTCGGCATCACGATTCCGCTGGTGCTGAGCCTGACTTTTCTGGGCATGTGGTACTTGAATGTCGGCCTGAACAAAATTTCGCTCGGATCGCTGATCATTGCGCTCGGGCTGCTGGTCGATGACGCCATCATTGCCGTCGAAATGATGGTGCGCAAAATGGAAGAAGGCTACGACAAGGTGCGCGCCGCCACCTTCGCCTACGAAATCACCGCCATGCCGATGCTGACCGGCACCTTGATTACCGCCGCCGGGTTTTTGCCGATTGGCATGGCCAAATCGACGGTGGGCGAATACACCTACGCGATTTTTGCGGTGACGGTGCTGGCGCTGGTGCTGAGCTGGATTGTCTCGGTGTATTTCGTGCCGTATCTGGGCACGCTGCTGCTCAAGGTGCCGCCGCATGTGCAGGAAGTGGCAAGCGCTCAGGACAGCCCGCACGAGATGTTTGACAGCCCGTTTTACAAGCACTTTCGCCGCATGGTGAGCTGGTGTGTGGAACACCGCTGGCTGACGATTGGCGCGACGGTGCTGATTTTTGCGCTGGGCATTGTCGGCATGGGCCGGGTGCAGCAGCAGTTTTTCCCGGATTCGAGCCGCCCGGAAATCATCGTCGATCTCTGGTTCCCGGAGGGCACTTCGTTTGCCGCCAATGAAGCCACGGCCCAGCGCGTCGAGCAGCGCCTGCTGCAGGAAGAAGGCGTGGTCTCGGTCAGCAGCTGGCTGGGTTCGGGCGTGCCGCGCTTTTACCTGCCGCTGGACCAGGTGTTCCCGCAGACCAATGTGACGCAGATGATCGTGATTCCGAAAGACCTCAAACTGCGCGAGTCGCTGCGCATCAAGCTGCCCGCCGTGCTGGCCACTGAGTTTCCCGAGGTGCGCGGGCGCGTCAAGCTGCTGCCCAGCGGCCCGCCGGTGCCGTATCCGGTGCAGTTCCGCGTTGTCGGCGTCGATCCGCTGGTGCTGCGCGAGCGCGCCGACGAGGTCAAGGCGCTGATGCGCAGCAACGCCAATCTGCGCGGCGTCAATGACAACTGGAATGAAGCGGTCAAGGTGTTGCGCCTGGAGATCGACCAATCCAAGGCGCGCGCGCTGGGCGTGAGCAGCCAGTCGATTGCCCAGGCCTCGCGCACCTTGCTGGCGGGCTCGACCGTGGGCCAGTTCCGCGAAGGCGACAAGCTCATCAGCATCGTGCTGCGCCAGCCGCTCGACGAGCGCAGCGCCATCACCGATCTGGCCAACGCCAACCTGCCCACGGCTTCGGGCAAAACCATCGCGCTGACGCAGATTGCCCGGCCGGTGTTTGCCTGGGAGCCGGGCGTGATGTGGCGCGAAAACCGCGACTACGCGATTACCGTGCAGGGCGACATCGTCGAGGGCTTGCAGGGCGCAACGGTGTCGCAGCAGCTGGCGCCTGAGCTCAAGGCGCTGCAAGCCAAATGGCATGCCAGCGGCCAGACCGGCTACCGCATCGAAGTGGCCGGCGCGGTGGAGGAAAGCGCCAAGGGCTCGGACTCGATTGCGGCGGGCATTCCGGTCATGCTGTTTTTGACGTTTACCCTCTTGATGCTGCAGCTGCACAGCTTTAGCCGCGCGATGCTGGTGTTTCTGACCGGGCCGCTGGGCATTGCGGGTGTGGCTGGGGCGCTGCTGCTGTTGGGGCGACCCTTTGGCTTTGTCGCGCTGCTGGGCGTGATTGCGCTGATGGGAATGATCCAGCGCAACTCGGTCATCTTGATTGACCAGATCGAGCAGGACCGCGCGCGCGGTGTGCCCGCCTGGGAGGCGATTGTCGAGTCCGCCGTGCGCCGCCTGCGCCCCATCGTGCTGACGGCGGCGGCGGCGGTGCTGGCGATGATTCCGCTGTCGCGCAGCGTGTTCTGGGGGCCAATGGCGGTCGCCATCATGGGGGGCTTGATTGTGGCCACGGCGCTGACGTTGTTGGCGCTGCCCGCCATGTACGCCGCCTGGTTTCGCGTGCAGCGCGAGGAGGGCGTGAAAGTGACCCCGGTTACAGGCTAAAATATAAAGTTAACCGATTTGAAGCGGCAATGGCTGAAGTTTGTTTTCAGGATTGCCGCTGTGATTTTTCAGGCGCGCGGGTGGCGAAATTGGTAGACGCACCAGGTTTAGGTCCTGACGGTAGCAATACTGTGCGGGTTCGAGTCCCGCCCCGCGCACCACCCCTTTAAGGCTTTGTCTGCGGCAACCGTGCCGCCGGCCGCAGGTGAAAAAACCCTGTGTTGACTATTTTTGATTTTAGGAACCATCATGGCCGTGACTGTTGAAAATCTTGAAAAGCTTGAGCGCAAAATGACGCTCACGCTGCCCCTCAATGCCTTGCAGTCGGAAGTCAATTCCCGCCTGAAGAAGATGGCCCGCACCGTGAAGATGGACGGCTTTCGTCCCGGCAAGGTTCCGATGAGCGTGGTCGCCCAGCGCTACGCCTACTCGGTCAATTACGAAGTCATGAACGAGCAAGTCGGCGAGGCCTTTGCCGCTGCCGCCAGCGAAGCCAAGCTGCGCGTGGTCGGCCGCCCCAGCATCACCGAAAAAGACGGCGCGCCTGAAGGCGAGCTGGTGTTTGATGCAGTTTTTGAAGTCTATCCCGACGTGAAAATCGCCGACCTGGCCAGCGCCGAAGTCGAAAAAGTCAGCACCGAAGTGACCGACGCTGCCATCGAAAAGACGCTGGACATCCTGCGCAAGCAGCGTCGCACCTTCGCCGAGCGCGCCGCCGATGAGCCCGCGCAGGACGGCGACCGCGCCACCATCGACTTCGAAGGCAAGATCGACGGCGAAACCTTTACCGGCGGCAAGGCCGAAGCGTTCCAGTTCCTCGTCGGCGAAGGCCAGATGCTCAAGGAATTCGAAGACGCCGTGCGCGGCATGAAAAGCGGCGAAAGCAAGACCTTCCCTTTGAGCTTCCCCGCCGAGTACCACGGCAAGGATGTGGCTGGCAAGCAGGCCGATTTCCTGGTCACGCTGAACAAGCTCGAAGCCGCCCAGCTGCCCGAAGTGGATGACGCTTTTGCCAAGTCGCTGGGCATTGCCGAGGGAACCGCCGAAGCCCTGCGCGCGGACATCCGCATCAACCTGGAGCGCGAAGTCAAGTCCCGCCTGATGGCGCGCAACAAGGCTGCCGCGATGGATGCACTGGTGGCGATTGCTGAACTCGACGTGCCCAACGCCAGTGTGCAGGCCGAACTGGCCCGCCTGATCGACAAAGCCCGTGCTGACCTCAAGCAGCGCGGCCTGAAGGATGCCGACAAGGCCGATATTCCTGAAGACCTGTTCCGTCCGCAGGCTGAAAAGCGCGTGCGCCTGGGTCTGGTGGTGGCCGAGCTGGTGATGTCCAACGAATTGCAGGTCAAGCCCGAGCAGCTCAAGGCGCATATCGAAGAGATGGCCGCCAGCTACGAAAAGCCCGAAGATGTGGTGCGCTGGTACCTGAGCGACAGCAGCCGCCTGGCCGATGTCGAAGCCGTGGTGATTGAAAACAATGTGACCGACTTCATCCTGTCCAAGGCCAAGGTCAGCGACAAGGCAATTACGTTCGATGAACTGATGGCTCAGAACTGAGCATTTGGATTCTGATGAATTTGGGGCTTGTGCTTTGCGGCGCAGGCCCCAAGTCATTTTTGGGTACAGTACGGAAAACTCTGGAGAAAAAATGATGGTTCACAACGGTATTTACGGCGGCAGCTACGGCAACCCCCAGGCAAGAAGCCAGGAAATTCAAGGCTTGGGCATGGTGCCTATGGTGATTGAGCAATCCGGCCGGGGCGAGCGCTCTTACGACATTTACTCGCGCCTGCTGAAGGAGCGTGTCATTTTCCTGGTCGGCCCGGTCAATGACCAGACGGCCAATCTGGTGGTGGCCCAGTTGCTGTTCCTGGAGAGCGAGAACCCTGACAAGGACATTTCCTTTTACATCAACTCGCCCGGCGGCTCGGTCACGGCCGGCATGGCGATTTACGA
Source organism: Burkholderiales bacterium (assembly GCA_038249155.1). Lineage (GTDB taxonomy): Bacteria > Pseudomonadota > Gammaproteobacteria > Burkholderiales > Burkholderiaceae_C > Polaromonas. The sequence continues at coordinate 67,445 of JBBRWN010000012.1, forward strand.
CACCATGCAGTTCATCAAGCCCGATGTGTCCACCTTGTGCGTGGGCATGGCCGCCAGCATGGGCGCGTTCCTGCTGTCCGCTGGCGCCAAGGGCAAGCGCTTTTCGCTGCCCAATTCGCGCGTGATGATTCACCAGCCATCGGGCGGCGCGCAGGGCCAGGCGTCCGATATCGAAATCCACGCTAGAGACATCCTGAAGACCCGCGATCAACTCAACCGCATTCTGGCGGCCAACACCGGCCAGACGGTGGAAAAAATCGAGCGCGACACTGAGCGCGATTACTTCATGTTCGCCGACGAGGCGCAAACCTACGGCGTGGTCGATCAGGTCATCTCCAAGCGTCCCTGATCCGGCGCGGGCCTAGCGCCCAAGCCTCAGGGCCATAGCGGCGCTTTCTGTCACGGAAAGCGCCGTTTCTATTATTGGTTATCATTAGCATAATCAAGAGTTTTCCACAAGTCACGTAAAGGCGCCCCCACAATGGCCGAGAAAAAAGGCTCTTCTACCGAGAAGACTTTGTACTGCTCCTTCTGCGGTAAAAGCCAGCATGAAGTCAAGAAACTGATTGCGGGTCCGTCCGTCTTTGTCTGCGATGAATGCATTGACCTGTGCAACGAGATCATCCGCGACGAGCTGCCCGCTGGCATCGAGGCGGGCGAGCCGCGCAGTGATTTGCCGACGCCCTCCGAAATCAAGGCCACGCTGGACGGTTATGTGATCGGCCAGGAACCGGCCAAGCGCACCCTGGCCGTGGCGGTGTACAACCACTATAAGCGGCTGCGCCACAAAGAGTCGGCGAAAAAAGACGATGTCGAGCTGACCAAAAGCAACATCCTGCTCATCGGCCCGACGGGCTCGGGCAAGACGCTGCTGGCGCAGACGCTGGCGCGCACCCTCAACGTGCCTTTTGTCATGGCCGACGCCACCACACTGACCGAAGCGGGCTACGTCGGCGAGGACGTTGAAAACATCATCCAGAAGCTGCTGCAGAGCTGCAACTACGAAGTCGAGCGCGCCCAGAAAGGCATTGTCTATATCGACGAGATCGACAAGATTTCGCGCAAGTCCGACAACCCGTCCATTACCCGCGACGTGTCGGGCGAGGGCGTGCAGCAGGCGCTGCTCAAGCTGATGGAGGGCACGATGGCCTCGGTGCCGCCGCAGGGCGGGCGCAAGCATCCGAACCAGGATTTCCTGCAGGTCGATACGACCAACATTTTATTTATCTGCGGCGGCGCTTTTTCCGGTCTGGAAAAAGTCATCGAAAACCGCACCGAGGCGTCGGGCATCGGTTTTGGCGCGGCCGTGAAAAGCAAAAAAGCGCGCAGCCTGACGGAATCCTTCAAGGATGTCGAGCCGGAAGATTTGATCAAGTTCGGCCTGATCCCCGAGCTGGTGGGGCGCATGCCGGTGCTCGCCACGCTGGCCGAGCTGACCGAGGACGCGCTGGTGCAAATCCTGACCGAGCCGAAAAATGCGGTGGTCAAGCAGTTCAGCAAGCTGCTGGCGATGGAGGGCGTGGACCTGGAAATCCGCCCGTCCGCGCTGAAGGCGATTGCCCGCAAGGCGCTGGCGCGCAAGACCGGCGCGCGCGGCCTGCGCTCGATTCTGGAGCAGTCGCTGATTGACACGATGTTTGACCTGCCCAGTATCAGCAATGTGGAAAAAGTCGTCGTCGATGAATCGACGATTGAAGAGAATCAGCCGCCACTGCTGGTGTACCGCGAAGCGGCCAAAAAAGCGTGAATGCCGCAGGGGGTCTGGCCAAATGCTTGAAAAGCGGCTGGCCGCGCCCCATGTGTGAATAGTTTGCGCCCGGCTTGACTCCTGTAAAGCCAAGGGTTGTTGCATTTTTGCCTTATTTTTAAGGTGTAAGGTTTATATGTCAGCACACACTTTCCTTCCCGCCACCCCGATTGAGCTGCCCCTGCTGCCGCTGCGCGATGTGGTGGTGTTTCCGCACATGGTGATTCCGCTGTTTGTCGGCCGCCCCAAGAGCATCAAGGCGCTGGAGACGGCGATGGAGGCCGAGCGCCGCATCATGCTGGTGGCCCAGAAAACCGCTGCCAAGGACGAGCCTTCGGTCGAGGATATGTTTGAGGTCGGCTGTGTCGCCACCATCCTGCAGCTTTTGAAACTGCCCGACGGCACGGTCAAGGTGCTGGTGGAGGGCCAGCAGCGCGCCAAGGTGAACAAGATTGAAGAAGGCGAGCAGCATTTCACCGCCAGCGTCACGCCGGTTGCGCCAGCCGTTGCGCTGCCCGGCGACAAGGGTAGCGAAATTGAAGCGCTGCGCCGCGCCGTGATGCAGCAGTTTGACCATTACGTCAAGCTGAACAAAAAAATCCCGCCGGAAATCCTCACTTCCATCTCCAGCATCGACGATGCCGGGCGCCTGGCCGACACGATTGCCGCGCACCTGCCGCTTAAGCTCGATGTCAAGCAGGTCATTTTGGACCTGGACGATGTCAAGGCCCGTCTGGAGAATTTGTATGAGCAGCTGGACCACGAGGTCGATATCCTCAATGTGGACAAAAAAATCCGGGGCCGCGTTAAGCGCCAGATGGAAAAAAACCAGCGCGATTTCTACCTGAACGAGCAGGTCAAGGCGATCCAGAAAGAGCTGGGCGAGGGCGAAGAAGGCGCGGACATCGAAGAGCTTGAAAAGAAAATCAAGACCGCCAAGATGCCCGCCGAAGCGCGCAAGAAAGCCGAGAGCGAGCTGAAAAAGCTCAAGCTGATGTCGCCGATGTCGGCCGAAGCCAGCGTGGTGCGCAGCTATATCGACGTGCTGCTGGGCTTGCCGTGGAGCAAGAAAACCAAGATCAAGCATGACTTGGTCTATGCCGAGTCGGTGTTGAATGAAGACCACTACGGCCTGGAAAAGGTCAAGGACCGCATCGTTGAATACCTCGCGGTGCAGCAGCGCGTGGATAAATTGAAGGCGCCTATTCTGTGTCTGGTCGGCCCTCCGGGCGTGGGCAAGACCTCGCTGGGCCAGTCGATTGCCAAGGCCACAGGGCGCAAGTATGTGCGCATGGCCCTGGGCGGTATGCGCGACGAGGCGGAAATTCGCGGCCACCGCCGCACCTACATCGGCGCGTTGCCGGGCAAGGTGCTGCAGAACCTGACCAAGGCGGGCACGCGCAACCCGCTGTTTCTGCTCGACGAGATCGACAAGCTGGGCACCGATTTTCGCGGCGACCCGTCCAGCGCGCTGCTCGAAGTGCTGGACCCGGAGCAGAACCACACCTTTGGCGATCACTATGTCGAGGTCGATTTTGACTTGAGCGACGTGATGTTTGTGGCGACTTCAAACTCGATGAACATTCCGCCCGCGCTGCTCGACCGCATGGAAGTGATCCGGCTGTCCGGCTATACCGAAGACGAAAAAACCAGCATCGCGCTGCGCTACCTGCTGCCCAAGCAGCTCACCAACAACGGCGTGAAAGACGGCGAGCTGGAAGTGCAGGAGCAGGCGATCCGCGACATCGTGCGCTATTACACCCGTGAAGCGGGCGTGCGCTCGCTGGAGCGAGAACTCTCCAAGATCTGCCGTAAGGTCGTCAAGGGCGTTCAGCTCAAGAAGATGACGCCCAAAGTTGTGGTGACGCCGGACAACCTGAACGAGTTTCTGGGCGTGCGCAAATTTGACTATGGCCGCGCCGAGCTGAAAAACCAGGTCGGCCAGGTCGTTGGCCTGGCGTGGACGGAAGTCGGCGGCGATCTGCTGACGATTGAAGCGGCGGTCATGCCCGGCAAGGGCGTGATTACCCGCACCGGCATGCTCGGCGATGTGATGAAGGAATCGGTGGAGGCGGCCCGCACGGTGGTGCGCAGCCGCGCCAAGGTGCTGGGCATCAAGGGCGAGCTGTTTGAAAAGAACGACATCCACATTCACGTCCCCGATGGCGCCACGCCCAAGGACGGCCCGAGCGCTGGCGCGGCGATGACGACGGCGTTTGTCTCGGCGCTGACCGGCATTCCGGTGCGCGGTGATGTGGCCATGACCGGCGAAATCACCCTGCGCGGTGAGGTCACGGCCATTGGCGGCTTGAAGGAAAAGCTGCTGGCCGCTTTGCGCGGCGGCATCAAGACGGTCTTGATTCCCGCCGACAATGCCAAGGACTTGCAGGAGATTCCCGACAACGTCAAGGCGGGTCTGGAAATCATTCCGGTCAAGTGGATTGACCAGGTGCTGAAGATTGCGCTGGAGCGCCAGCCGATCCCGTTGACGGAAGAAGAAGCTGTGCTGGTTCCGGCGGCTGCCAGTGTTCCCGTGCCTGCGCAGGTAGCGGGTCCGGTCAAACACTAAGAAAATTCTGACTGTTTTTGAAAAGCGGTAAAAAGCACGCTATAATTCATCCATAGACTCGCGGGAGTAGCTCAGTTGGTAGAGCGCAACCTTGCCAAGGTTGAGGTCGAGAGTTCGAGACTCTTCTCCCGCTCCAATTCAAAGGGCAGCACTTCAAAATGCTGCCCTTTTTTATTGGAACAAGTTAAGCAGAA
>JBBRWN010000013.1:0-66948 GCA_038249155.1 Burkholderiales bacterium
ACGACGACGGACAGCTCGGCGCCTTTTTCAGCGGCCAGTTGCTTCAAACGGATGGCCGTGGCCAGGCCGCCCGGGCCGCCGCCGACGATCACCACGTCGTAGTCCATCGCTTCGCGGGGGCCGAACTGGGCCAGAATTTCTGAGGGGTTCATGGTTTTTGAGTAAAACTAGCGTTGGCTGGCGGCCTGTGCGGCGCAGGCAGCGGGAATGCGCAGGCGGAGATTTACCCTGCATGATGGCAGGGGAATGTTGCGAAATTTCGTGGCAAATGTATCGAATGATTGCGGCGCGCCGGTGGCCCCGGCAGCACCCTAGAATGCAGCAACCCGCCGGAGCCCGCTTGCCATGCCACCACCTGTTTCCCCTGATTCCCAGCAAATTCACTACCGGCACGAGCTGCTGCAGGCCGGGCTGGACCGGCTCGACCAGGGCTTGACGGTGATCGACGGCAATCTGAACATCGTCGCCTGGAACCAGGCGTTTTTGCGCCTGCTCGACTTTCCCGAAGAGATGGCTTTTGTCGGCGCCAGCTTCGAGTCCTTCATGCGCTACAACGCCGAGCGCGGCGAATACGGCCCCGGCGATGTGGAGGAGCTGGTGGCCGAGCGCATGCGTCTGGCGCGCAATTTCACCCCGCATTACACCGAGCGCGGCCGCCCCGATGGGCAGATTCTGGCCGTTCGCGGCGAGCCCCTGCCGCACAACGGCTTTGTCACGCTCTACACCGACATCACGGCAAGTCGGCGCTATGAGCTGCAGATCCAGCAGCAAAACGCCGAGCTGGAGCGCCGCGTGGCCGAGCGCACCCAGGAAATGCAGGCGACAAACCGGCGCCTCATCATTGCCGACGACGCCAACCAGCGCATCACCGAGGCGCTGCGCCGCAGCGAGGAAAACCTGCGCCTGATTACCGATACCGTGCCCGCGCTGATTGGCTACTTTGACCACCAGGAGATCTACCGCTACGTCAACAAGGGCTACGCCGACTGGTTTGGCTTTGCCAAGCAAAGCGTGCTTGGTCGGCCCATCCGCGACGTGGTCGGCGACGAGGTTTATACCGACATTTCGCGCCATGTGCAGCTGGCGCTCAAGGGCCAGCGCGTCAGCTACGAGTACGCCATGCACCGCGCGGGCGGGCGGGTGGCGTATGCGCGCAGCGAGCTGGTGCCCGAGTTTGACGCCCAGGGCCGCGTGGCCGGCTGCTTTGTGCTCTCGGTCAACATCACCGACCTGAAAAATGCCCAGGCCGCGCTGGTGCATGCCCAGAAAATGGAAGCCGTCGGGCAGCTGACCGGCGGTCTGGCGCACGACTTCAACAACCTGCTGACGGTGGTCATCGGCAACCTGGTAAGCCTGCAGGAGCGCTACCCGCACGACCCGGACATTGGCGAGTACGTGCTGCCCGCGCTCAAGGCCTCGCGCCGGGGCGCCTCGCTGATTAAGCGCCTGCTGACTTTTGCCCGCAAACAGCCGCTGTCGCTGCGCTCGGTGAACATGGCCGAGCTGGTCAATGACGCGCTGCTGCTGCTCAAGCGCACCTTGCCCGCGCACATCACCGTCAGCACCGCGCCGATGCTGGAGCCCGCGCACGCCATGACCGACGTGCAGCAGCTTGAAAACGCCCTGCTCAACCTGGCGCTGAACGCGCGCGACGCGATGCCTGACGGCGGCCAGCTGACGATTGACGCGGCGCGGCGCGAGCTGGACGCGGCGCAGGCGGCCGATTTTCATGTGGCGCCCGGCTGCTACGTGGCCTTGAGCGTGTCCGACACCGGCGTGGGCATGGACGCGGCCACGCAAGCGCGCGCGCTCGAGCCCTTCTTCACCACCAAGCGCTTTGGCTCGGGCAGCGGCCTGGGCCTGTCGATGGTGTACGGCTTTGCCCGGCAGTCTGGCGGCGGCATCTGCATTCAAAGCGCGCTGGGCGAGGGCTGCGTGGTCACGCTGGTGCTGCCCTGCGCCGACGACGAGCTCGAAGCCGAAACCCTGCCCGGCCCGCTGCACCCGGCGGCGCGGCAAGGCGAGCAGCGCCCGCTGGTGCTGCTGGTCGAGGACGACCCGGATGTGCGCCGGGTGATCCGGCTGCAGCTCGTCGGCCTGGGCTACCCCGTGATGGAGGCCGACCATGCGGCGGACGCCCTGCTGCTGCTGGCCAGCGTGCCGACGGTGGGCATCCTGGTGTCCGATCTGGTGATGCCCGGCGGCATGGACGGCCACGCCCTGTGCAGCGCGGCGCGCCAGCGGGCGCCGCATGTCAAGTCCCTCTTGATCAGCGGCTACTGCGACGGCGAGGCCACGCCCGCGCAGGTTTTGACGGATTTTGCGCTGCTGAAAAAGCCCTTCAGCGCCGCCGAGCTGCAGCGGGCACTTGACGGCCTGCAGGGATGAGCGTCCCCATGTTCCGCCAGCCCGAGGGGCCGCGCTGCATCTACCTGCTCGACGACGACCCGGATATCTGCCGCCTGGTCAGCAGCACACTGCGCGAGTTCGGCTTTGAGACGCTGCAGTGCCACACGGCGATGGAGCTGCGCCGCCTGTTGCTGGTGCGCGTGCCCGACCTGTGCATCGTCGATCTGGGCCTGCCGGACGCCGACGGCATGGACGTGGTGCGCGACCTGCAGGCTTTTTATGCCTGCGGCGTGATGGTGCTGACCGGGCGTGGCTACCTCAGCGACCGGGTGATGGGCCTGGAACTGGGCGCCGACGACTATGTGGTCAAGCCGTTTGAGCCGCGTGAGCTGGTGGCGCGGGTGCGCAGCATTTTGCGGCGCCGGGACAAGGCGCCCGGCGCGGCCGTGCAGGCGCCCGCCTGCTCGCAGCGGGCGGAATTTGGCGGCTGGCATTTTCAGGCCGCTTCAAACTTGCTGTCCTCGCCGGGCGGCCAGGAGTGGACGCTCAGCGCCGGGGAGTCGCGCATGCTGCTGCAATTCCTGCAGCGGCCCAACCGCATCCTGGACCGCGAGCAGCTGTGCGGCGAGCGCGACCTGCCGGCCCTGGACCGCAGCGTCGATGTGCGCGTGTCACGACTGCGGCGCAAGCTCGAATCAGACCCGCAGCACCCGACCACCATACGCACCGTCTATGGCGCAGGCTACCTGCTGGCCGCCGAGGTCCGCTGGCTGTAGCCCGGTTTCAGCCGCAGCGTCAGCGTTGACGAGGACTGGCGGCTCCGTCTGCAAACGCGCAGCGGCCTGCAGCAAACGCGTGTGGCTGGCCGGACAAGGAAAAAAGCTGTTGCCGGGTATAACTCCCTGTATCTCCCCTACAGAAAGACAGGCGAAAAATGGCAACTTCCAAAAGCAAGGCGGTGGACGTGCGCGAGCTGGCCGACAGGGCGCTGGCCAAATCGCACAGCCGCCAGCGCGACGAGCTGGCACTGCGCCACACGGCCGGGCAGCTCATCCTGTGGCCGGAGAGCGAGCGCGGCATTCCCAACGAGCTGGTGCGCTGCGCGGTGTTTTCGTCCCGCAACCGCAAGGAGCCGCGCGAGGTCTATCGGGCCAAGGCGCCGCTGGTCGTGCCGGTGCTCGGCGGCGGCGAGGTGATCTACATCGGCGAGGAGCTGCGCCAGGACGATGAAACCGTCTGGATGCAGCTGGTTCACCTGTCCAAGGTGGCGCGCTCGGAGTGGGTGTCGTTCACGCCGCACAGCTTTTTAAAAGCCATCAACTGGCCGAACAAGGGTGAAAACTATGCCCGGCTGCTGACCTCGATCCGGCGCCTGGCCACCAGCGGCCTGGAGGTGTACTCCAGCCGCTTCGACAAGGGCATGAGCACCAAGCTGATCGCCAAGTACGAATACGCCAGAGGCCAGGACACGCCCTGGCGGGTACAGGTCTTCGACAAGGAAGACGAGCTGCTGTTTCTGTTTGACAAGCTCTACAGCCGCCTGGACTGGGAAACCCGCCTGGCCTTGCCCGGCGGCGTGGCCACCTGGCTGCACGGCTTTTTTTCCTCGCACCGCGAGCCCTTCGACCACAAGGTCGAGACCCTGGCCATAGGCGCCGGTCTCACGCTGGAAACCGTCGAGGATGAGCAGCTTGGTGAAGCCGCCCGACAGGCTAAACGCAAGGAGCGCCTGCGGGAAGCCAAAAAATCGCTCAAGCGCGCCCTGCAGGCGCTGCAGGACAGCGGCTTCCTGGTGAATTTTGACATCAGCCGGGCCGGGCTGGTCCATGTTGAGCGTGCCCCTAAAAAGACAGACTAGATACGCCTTATGACCCCCGTTTCATGAGGGGTTTCCCTGGCTCATGGCCAGACTTTTTTCGCTCAAGCCGCATTGCCCGGTTGTTAAGCACGGTTGACGCGTTTTTTCTGCCCTTCAGACAGGCCAAGCAGGCCACTACGACTTAAGACCCCCGGTGATGCGACTTAAGACCCCCGGAAAAAGAGCGTTTTACCCCCTTCATACGACTTATGACCCCCGCCCATACGACTTATGACCCCCGGCACTACGACTTATGACCCCCGGAAGTACGACTTATGACCCCCGGAGCAGTTTCTGCAAGTCATTGTTTTTAAACAATTTTTTATAGTTATCCACAGCCCTATAACCTTCTATAACCTTTTCTTTAACCTCTTTCTTAACCGCAGGCTCTGCTACCAAATTTAGCCATATTGATGACAATAAACCCCGTTTATTCTGAATAAAGAAATTCTGACGGGGAAAAATAGCAAAAAAAACGGCGCCGAAACAGGCACCGTTATCGATTTGGCTAACCCCCCGGCCCCTCTACACGAGGGGGAGAAACAGCCATGCTTGCCAAAAAGAAAAAGTCAGAACTTGCGCACTTCCACCTCATACTTTTGCAGCGCATAGCCCATCTGGCGCGGGGAAATCTTCAGCAAGCGCGCCGCCTTGGCCTGCACCCAGCCACAGCGCTCCATCGCCCAGACCAGGCGCTCGCGCTCGCCATCGGGCTTGGCGTCTTCGGCGGCGTGCGGGGCAGTGTATGCTGGCTTGTCGGCAGCACTGGCGGCGGGCTGGGCCGGTGCCGCCTCGGGCGGCAGGGGCGGCGCCGATGCGGCGGCGGGCGCGTCCGAACTGGCGCGCGGCGGCCCGGTCGGGATTTCCCGGATCGGAATGTCGGCCAGGCGGCCGGGCCGCACCGCGTCCTCGCGCTCGATGTGGTGCAGCACCTGCGTCAGGCAGCGGTTGCCCTGGCAGGGAAAGGCCAGGTCCGTGATCAAATCGTCATGCGTCATCGTGGCGGTGCGCTCGACGCAGTTTTCCAGCTCACGCACATTGCCCGGCCAGTAGCAACTGCTCATCACCCGCATCGCCGCCGGGCTGAACTGGACGGAGCGGGTGTTTTCGCGGTTGAAACGGTCCAGGAAATGCCGGGCCATCGCCGGAATGTCCTCGCGCCGCTCGCGCAGCGGGGGCAGCAGGATGCTGACCACGTTGATGCGGTAATACAGGTCGGCGCGGAACTCCCCAGCCTGCACCATGCGTTCTAAATTGCGGTTGGTCGCCAGAATCAGCCGCACATCGACCTTGACCGGGCTGGAGCCGCCGACGCGCTCGAATTCGCGCTCCTGCAGCACGCGCAGCAGCTTGGCCTGGAAAGCGGGCGAGATGTCGCCGATTTCATCGAGAAACAGCGTGCCGCCGTGGGCCAGTTCAAAGCGGCCCTTGCGCTGGCCCTGGGCGCCGGTGAAGGCGCCCTTTTCGTGGCCGAACAGCTCGCTTTCCAGCAGCGACTCGGTCAGCGCCGCGCAGTTCACGCCCACAAAGGCCTCGCGCTTGCGCGGTGACAGGCCGTGAATGGCGCGGGCAATCATCTCCTTGCCGGTGCCGCTCTCGCCGCGCAGCAGCACCGTGGTGCGCGCTGGCGCGACCTGATGCACCTGCTCGAACACGTCCTGCATCGGCGCGGACACGCCGACGACATGGTCAATCTGCCGCCCGCTGGGCTTGAGCACCTTGTGCATGCGCCGCACCTCGTCTTGCAAGCTGTCGTGGGCGGCGCTGACGCTGCGGTTGAGCAGCAGCGCCTGGCCCATTAGCGTGGCCACCATTTTGAGCACCAGCAAATCGGCAGAAAACGCCCGCAGTTCGCCCGGATTCAAGCAATCCACCGCCAGCACACCGACGGTGCGCTGATCGGCGCGTATCGGCGTGACCAGCATCGCCACGCTCACGCCGGGCGACTGGTCCGCCCCGCCCGTGCGGTTTAAAAACAAAGGCTCGGCGTTGACGTTGGGCACCACCACCTGGATGCCGTTGGCATAGACGCGTCCAACAATGCCTTCGCCCGACTGGAACTGCAGGCGCTGGCGCTCTTCGGGCGACAGGCCCACGGAGCACAGGCCGCGCAGCCGTCCTTCTGGCTCGCTAACCACCACGAAGGCGCGGCGCCAGTCAAAGGCCTGCAGCAGGTAGTTCAGCGCTTCGCGAAAGGTCTTGCCGACATCGAGGGAAGTCGCCAGCGTCTTGCTGACTTCATAGACCGCATTGAGTTCGCGGCGGGAATCGCTCGTTTGTGTATGGACCATGAGGCACCGCCTTTTCGATAGTGAGACTGCTTCAAACTGCTGTGCGACCGGGCTGCTGGCTTGACGCCGGTATAAGTGTTTTCCCCTAGCAAGAAAGGTGCCCTTTCAACGGCATCGACTTCGGCGCCAGACACATCCAAGGATGCCTTGTTTGCGACAAACCAGACAACACTTTGGCGCTCAAACGCGCAGCCCGCCACAAAAACAACAATCAAAGCGCCCAAAGCCGGGTTTTTAAAAGCAAAGCGCATGGCACTGAAATTGCGGTAACAGCCCTGTCTTACCCTCATTTCCAGGAGCCAGCCATGACGGACCTCAGTCGCGACAAAGCCACCGGCCGCGCCGCCCAGCCCGTGTACCTCGACTACGCGGCGACCACCCCGGTGGACCGCCGTGTGGCCAGCAAGATGCTGCCCTACCTGACGGAAATCTACGGCAACCCGGCCAGCCGCTCGCACGCCTACGGCTGGGCGGCCGACGAAGCGGTGGAGCTGGCGCGCGAACAGGTCTGCGCGCTGATCAACGCCGATCCGCGTGAAATCGTCTGGACCTCCGGCGCCACCGAATCAAACAACCTGGCCATCAAGGGCGCCGCGCACTTTTATAAAAGCAAAGGCAAGCACCTGATTACGCTGGCCACCGAGCACAAAGCCGTGCTCGACAGCATGCGCGAATTGGAGCGCGAGGGCTATGAAGTCACCGTTTTACCCGTGCAGGCCAATGGTCTTTTGGACCTGGCGGTGTTCGAAGCGACGATTCGCCCCGATACGGTGCTGGCTTCGGTCATGTTCGTGAACAACGAAACCGGCGTGATTCAGGATATTGCCGCCATCGGCGCCATTTGCCGCGCTAAGGGCGTGATTTTGCATGTTGATGCCGCGCAGGCCGCTGGAAAAATCACCATCGACCTGGAGCAGCTGCCGATTGATTTGATGTCGCTGTCCGGCCACAAGATTTACGGCCCCAAGGGCGTGGGCGCGCTCTACGTGCGCCGCAAGCCGCGCATCCGCATCGACGCGCAAATGCACGGCGGCGGCCACGAGCGCGGCATGCGTTCGGGCACGCTGCCCACGCACCAAATCGTCGGCATGGGCGAAGCCTTCTGGCTGGCCCGCGAATGCATGGCCGCCGACAACGCCCGCATCAACGCCCTGCGCGAGCGCCTCTGGGCCGGGTTTAAAAAATTAGACGCCGTGGTTTTAAACGGCGATGAAGAAAACCGCGCTGTTCACTATCTCAACTGCAGTTTTAATTATGTCGAGGGCGAGTCGCTGCTGATGGGCATCAAGGGCGTGGCTGTGTCTTCCGGTTCGGCCTGCACCTCGACTTCGCTCGAACCCAGTTATGTGCTGCGCGCCATGGGCCGCAGCGACGAGCTGGCGCACAGCTCGGTGCGCTTTTCGATTGGCCGCTTCACCACTGTCGAAGACATCGATTTCACCATCGCGCAGGTCACGCAGGTGGTCACAAAACTGCGCGCCATGAGCCCGCTGTGGGACATGGTGCAGGCTGGCGTCGATTTGAGCACCATCCAGTGGTCTGCCCACTGAGCCCGGACTGAAACCCAGCCCGTCCCTCCCTTCACCCCGTTACGGAGAATTTTTATGGCATACAGCGACAAGGTGGTTGACCACTACGAGAACCCGCGCAACGTCGGCGCTTTTGAAGCCGGCGACGACAGCGTCGGCACCGGCATGGTGGGCGCGCCCGCCTGCGGCGACGTGATGCGCCTGCAAATCCGCGTCAACGCCCAGGGCGTGATCGAGGACGCCAAGTTCAAGACCTACGGCTGCGGCTCGGCCATTGCCTCCAGCTCGCTGGTAACGGAATGGGTGCGCGGACGCACGCTCGACGAAGCCCTGGCCATTAAAAACGCCGACATCGCCGAAGAACTCGCCCTGCCGCCGGTCAAGATTCACTGCTCCATTCTGGCCGAAGACGCCATCAAGGCGGCTGTGGCCGATTTCCGCGCCCGCCACCCCGCCGGTTCCGGCGCCGGCACCGTCGTGACCGAGCAGCCGGCCTGCGCGTCCTCTACCCGTTGACCCGTTGAGTTAAATCCCCCACCACCGCCACCGCTTCCCAAGGAAGGAATTCAAAATGCAAGCAGCTTTGACCACCGCCAGCGCCACTTTGCCGGGCATCATGCCCAGCCAGCTGGAATTCACCCCCCAGGCCGCCGCCAAGGTGGCCGAGCTGATCGTGGAGGAGGGCAACCCCAACTTGAAGTTGCGCCTGTACGTCACCGGCGGCGGCTGCTCGGGTTTCTCCTACGGCTTTGCCTTTGACGACCAGATGGCCGAGGACGACACGCAAATCGTCACCGAAGGCGTGTCGCTGGTGGTCGATGCGATGAGCCTGCAGTACGTGCTGGGCGCCCGCGTCGATTTTGAAGACGGACTGGAAGGCTCGCGCTTCGTCATCCACAACCCCAACGCCCAGTCCACCTGCGGCTGCGGCAGCTCTTTTTCAGTCTAAAGAGGTAACGCCATGAGTGTGTCCCTGACCCCTGCCGCCGCGCGCCATGTTGAAAAATCCCTGGCCAAGCGCGGCGGCGGCATCGGCCTGCGCCTGGCCGTCAAAACCAGCGGCTGCTCGGGCTTTGCCTACACGCTCGAATTCGTTGACAAGCTCAACGAAGACGACCAGTGTTTTGAATCCCACGGCACCAAGGTCATCGTCGATGCGCGCAGCTTAGGCATGCTCTCGGGCACCGAACTCGACTTCGTGCGCGAAGGCCTGAACGAAGGCTTCAAGTTCAACAACCCCAACGCCAAGGCCAACTGCGGCTGCGGCGAGAGCTTCGCGGTCTAAAAAAAGTCTAAGGGTCCACCACATGGCATTGATGCAAATCGCCGAACCCGGTCAGAGCGCCGCCCCGCACCAGCACCGACTGGCCGCCGGCATCGACCTGGGCACCACCAATTCGCTGATCGCCACCGTGCAAAGCGCCGTGCCGCGCGCCCTGCCCGACGAGAACGGCAAATTGCTGCTGCCCTCCGTCGTGCGCTATCTGACTGGCGGCGGCATCGAACTCGGCTTTGAGGCGCAGGACAACCAGGCCAGCGACCCGCAAAACACCATTGCGTCCGTGAAACGCTTCATGGGCCGCAGCCTGGCCGACATCAAGGATGCGGCCAATCTGCCTTATCAATTCACCGACGCCCCCGGCATGGTGGGCATCAGTACCGTCGCCGGCGAGCGTTCACCCATCCAGGTCTCCGCCGAAATCCTCACTGCCCTGCGCGAGCGCGCCGAAGCCACCATGGGCGGCCCGCTCAGCGGCGTCGTCATCACCGTGCCCGCTTACTTTGACGACGCCCAGCGCCAGGCCACCAAGGACGCGGCCCGGCTGGCTGGCCTGACCGTCCTGCGCCTGCTCAACGAACCGACGGCAGCCGCCATCGCCTACGGGCTGGACAAGGGCGCCGAAGGCACGTTCGCCATCTACGATCTGGGCGGCGGCACCTTTGACATTTCCATCCTGCACCTCACCAAGGGCGTGTTTGAAGTGCTCTCCACCGGCGGCGACTCCGCCCTGGGCGGCGACGATTTCGACCACGCGATTGCCGACTGGTTTTGCGCCCAGCACGGCATAAATACCCTGGCCGCGCTGGCGCCGACCGAGCAGCGCAGCCTGCTGGCCGCCAGCCGCAAGGCCAAGGAAACCCTCTCTGGCAGCGACACGGCGCCGCTGTCTTTGACCCGCGCCGAAGGCGACGTGATCGAAAGCAGCTTGAGCAGCGCCCAGTTTGCCGACCTCGGCGCGCCGCTGATTGCCAAGACGATGGCCGCCACCAAGCGCGCCATGCGCGACGCCAAGCTGGGCATCGAAGACATTACCGGGGTGGTGCTGGTAGGCGGCTCGACCCGCATGCCGCTGGCCCGTGACGCCGTGCGCGAGTTCTTCGGGCGCGACCCGCTGGTGGACATCGACCCGGACCAGGTGGTGGCCATCGGCGCCGCGCTGCAGGCCAACGTGCTGGCCGGCAACGGCAGCGCCGGCAGCGAATGGTTATTGCTCGACGTGTGCCCGCTGTCACTCGGCATCGAGACGATGGGCGGTCTGGTCGAAAAAATTATCCCGCGCAACTCCACCCTGCCGATTGCCAGAGCCCAGGAGTTCACCACCTTCAAAGACGGCCAGACCGCCATGTCGCTGCACGTCCTGCAGGGCGAGCGCGAGACCGTCGCCCACTGCCGCTCACTGGCGCGCTTTGAACTGCGCGGCATTCCGCCTGCGATGGCTGGCGCCGTCCACATCCGCGTGAGTTTTCAGATTGACGCCGACGGGCTGCTGTCCGTCACCGCCCGCGAGCAGGTCAGCGGCGTGGAAGCCCACATCGAAGTCAAACCCTCCTACGGCCTGGGCGACACCGAGATTTCGGCCATGCTGCAAGACGCCATCGGCTCGACGCAGGAAGACATGCTGCTGCGCGCCCTGCGCGAAGCGCAAGTCGATGCGCGCCGCATGATGGACGCCACCGCCACCGCGCTGGCCGAAGACGCCGCGCTGCTGGCGCCCGACGAGATCAAAACCATCCGCCAGGCCATGTTCATGGTGGGCGACATGCTGGAGACCGACGCGCCGGTGCAGGACTTGCGCGCCCGCACGACCCAGCTCGGCGCGGCCACCGACGAATTTGCCGCCCGGCGCATGAACGCCTCCATCCGCAAGGCGCTGGCCGGGCGCACGATGGACACCCTGGCCTGAAGACAAAGAAAAGCGAGCCGCCCATGCCCATCGTCCACCTGCTGCCCCATCCCGTGCTGTGCCCCGAGGGGCGCGATTTGGAAGTCAAGCGCGGCGCCTCGCTGTGCCAGAGCCTGCTCGACGCCGGCGTGGCGATTGAACACGCCTGCGAGATGGTGGCCGCCTGCGCCACCTGCCACGTCCATGTGCGCGAAGGCAACGCCTCGCTCCAGGAAGCCGACGACGAGGAAAACGACCAGCTCGATAACGCCTGGGGCCTGGACGCCCAGTCGCGCCTGGCCTGCTGCGTCAAGGTCAAGGACACCGATTTGACGATTGAGTTTCCGCGCCATACGCGGAATCATGCGCGGGAGCACTGAAGGTTTTTAGGGCGGCGGAAGCCGCTTTTTTTTCGCCCTTTCCCAAAGGGAGAGGCCGGGGTAAACAGGCTACTATCCCGGCCCGCCTGTTCCACCCGGATACCCTGTGGCAGTGCGACCATTTCCAGCCACACATATCACTCAATCATGTCCAGGGCTGCAATAGCCTCGCCCGGCACCGTTTAGACTGCGTTTCAAGAACTGCAGCATCGCCGAGAAGCAGCAGAGGCCAATTCATGCGCAAAATTTCCCGTTTCCACAACCGACTTGGAACCTGATCGATCAATAAATTTATCCAGGAAATGTCAATTTTTTGGTTTTTTGAGACCGCAAGCAGATGTACCATGAATTCATCAAGTACACGTTAGCTTTTCTATCCACACATGCAAAACATTACTATATTAATTTTGCTGTGATTAATTTATTAATTACCAGGAGATTCGGCCGTATCTTTAAAAATTCAACTTCGAAAAATTATCGTAAAATCAATAAAATATTGATAGACTTTTATTGTTAAAGGAGCTTAAAGAATGACATTCGAAAATAAAAAATCAATGCTGGCAAGTGTGACAAAAAAAATTTACAAGAAAAATAAAGCACACATTGACAAAATGAAGTTGTGCCACAAGAGTCTGGAGCGGCCCGACTTTATTTGGCATTATTTGCTGCAAAGCTTTGCAACTATGGGTTCTGTGCGGGGCTTGCAAGGATTAATTATTAATCAAGAAAATTACAACAAAATTCGTTACGAAGAACTCGCCAAGCTCAAACCCAAATGCCGCAAGCGTGTAGTTGAGGAAACATGCCAAGATGCAAAAGTTCGTATGCCGATAAAAAAAGCTGAATTCATCATTGGCTGTTTTGAATGGATCAAGGTTCGAGGCGGGTGCGAAGCCGTAAAAATTGCTCTTAATTCCCAAATTGGGCGTGATGGAAAAGTAAAGTACTTAATGCAGCTTCCCGGAGTTGGTCCAAAGTATTCGAGAAATATAATGATGGATGTATACCATGCAGATTTTCGAAACAGCATTGCGATTGATTCTAGAATCAAAAACATTTCAGATTTGCTAGGTATCGAGTTCAGCAATTACTCGGATCATGAAAATTTTTACCTTGATGTTGCTAGGCAGGTTGGGATTAACGGGTGGGAATTTGATCGTCTGATGTTTAATTACTCCAAAGAATTTATAGGTGAAATTAGCGGTTTAAGTGATGGCGCTAAAGTTGAGGTACGTCAATTTTCTAAGACACAAAATTTTTGCAAAAATAATTAATTGGAATTCGATATTAATTGCCGTTTAAGTTAATTGGATTTAAAATATATGTAGCAAGTAAGTGAGTATTTTATATAATATTGAATATGTCGCAGTCCATGCCAAGCATTTAAAATTCGATCACAATAAGTGTTGCCAATATGAGAAATGAATTTCGTGGCTTTTATACGCCCAGCAATTTGGAATTTAAAAACCTCTGGAGAGAGGGTATTTTTATTTTCGATACAAATGTTCTATTAAATCTTTATCGCTATCCAAAAGAGGCGCGAGAAGAATTTTTGACAATCTTAAAAGAAATTAAAGATCGAATTTGGATTCCTCATCAGGTTGCTTTGGAGTATCAGCAGAACAGATTGAGCGTAATAGCAGAGCAAGTACAAAAATATGACGAAGTACGAAAAATAGTAAATGATGCTGAATCCGAATTAAAAGAAAAATTTGCCCAATTACAATTAAAGAAAAGACATTCACACATTAAGCAGGATAATTTTTTATCAAAAACTAGCGAGGTTTTCCAAGATTTTTTGAAAGAGTTGGAAAGGCTTGAAGTGAAGCAGCCGGACATATTCTCGGAAGATCTTATTAGAAATGAAATAGAAAACCTATTTCGCGAGAATATTGGCGCACGCCCAGAAAGTCAAGCGCGTTTAGATGCCATATATGCAAAAGGAAAAATAAGATACGATATTTTTCAGCCGCCAGGTTATTGTGATCGCACAAAAAATAAAGGTGAGAAATTCAGCGATAAAAGTGAGAAATCCAGTGATGATAGTGAAAATTTCACTTTTGGAGGCTTGCTCTACAGGAAGGAATTTGGAGATTTGATTGTATGGGAGCAGATAATTGAAGAGGCCAAAAAGAGAGCTTTTGCAAATGTAGTATTTATCACCGATGACGAGAAAGAAGATTGGTGGTTGATAAAAAAATTCAAGGGAAAAAAGACTATTGGCCCACGTCCAGAATTGGTAAGCGAAATATACAAAGAAGCCAATGTAACGGGTTTTTATATGTATACACCTGAGCGATTCATGAAGTATGCAAACGAATTTTTGCCAATTCATGTCAAAGAAGAGTCAATCAATCAGGTTCGCGATGTATCTGAACTAACTACTTCAGACCAAAAAAAGAAAAACTATAAACGACCAACTAAAAATTCCGTTCGTGAAGCTGTTTTGAATTGGCTTAATTCTACATTCAATGATCATACGTCCAATTTTGTATCCGAAGATTTTCCAATTCATATTGCATCCGTAGATCATATAGGCAACCAACTTCTTGGTTTTGAAGTAAAACATTGCAGCATGTACTCCGACTCTATGTTTAGTCGAGTTACTGGCAGAATGCTGGATTTTATGGAGAAAAATTCCAAATACGACACAATTTACATTGTATTTACTTTTGAGGATATTAAATGGGTTGAAAAATTAAGTGCAGCTATAAAAAATTATGACAATCAAGAGGGTCTAAATTTTTTGGCTGGATTAATTGATAGATCCGATCCAGATAATATTACATTTACAGGTGTGGGGATTTAATTAATTCTTTGATTCAGTAAATTTTCTACACATCAATCGCAAATTGCTTATCGCAAATTTAAATTATTAATCGCTCGGGGAGACATTAATTTACCAAACAATAAGCCGAACCCTAGAAAAAGCATATTCAAAGCCAATTAATGGTCTTTCGGATTGCAGTCAAAATCACGCTCTTACTTGGGAAAGTTAGTAAATGGTACGTTCCGATTGATCGGCTGCAACTTCATCAGTTACACTTCAAGCAAGTCCACATCAAAAAGTGTGGCCGGGCTTGGCGGCCTGATTGAACCAGTGGCGTAAAGCCGCAACAACCCGCAGTTCTTGCGGCTTTACTCATGCCTTGGTGCATCCAGTTTTATGGTGGCCCAAGCGGGAGAGCCGCAAGGCTCGCCGGATTTCAGCCTCCGCTGGTTCGCCGGTCCGCCAATCCCGTCTTGGGCTACCACCCTCTTGGCGGAGGGCAGCCCTTAAGCTGAACCAACTGGAGGCTATTGATGGCTAACGCTCCCGCACACCCGCCCGTGGCATTCCACGGCGCCCCTCTTTTCCCCCTCACCCTCCCAGGCGGTGCCGCATGAGCGCCCACCTGAGCCTCGATCTGGCCGCCCGTCTCTGGCGCTGCGTCCTGCCGCGTGGCGTGTCCAAGCTGGTGCTGCAGTGCTTTTGCCACCACATCAACAACGAATCGGGCCTGTGCTGGCCGTCCATCGCCCGCGTGGCGCTGATGTGCGGCCTGAGCGAGCGCGCCGTGCAGGGCCATGTGCGCCGGCTGGTCACGGCGGGCATCCTGCGCCCCCGGCTGCGCATCGGCCACGCCACGCGCTACACGGTGCATCTGGACGCGCTGGCGCCGCTGGTGTTCCGGCCCACGCCGGGCGCAGGCGTCTCGTGGCCCGCCGAGCCGCAGCCGGCGCACGCCGGGGCCGGGGACAACGCGGCTCCGACCCCCGCAGCTTTTGCCGCGCCCCCCGCAGAAAACGCCCCTGTACCCCCGCAGATTTCGACACCGACCCCCGCAGAATCTGCACCCATAACTATCTATAACCTTCAAGAGAACACAGAAAGAACAGGCGCCCCGGCCTTGCCGGCGGCGCCGGTGTTGATCGAAGGCGTTGCGCCCGAAGTCCTGGCCGACTTCGCGGCCATCCGCAAAACCAAGCGCAAGGGGCCGGTCACGGCGGCGGTGATCGAGGAGATTGGCGTGCAGGCCCACCTGGCCGGCTTGAGCCTGGAGCAGGCGCTGCAGACCTGCTGCGAGCCGCACCGCCGCTGGGCGCGCTTCGAGGCCGGCTGGCTGCGGCCCACGCCCGGCGGCTGGGCCGGCAGCGCCCAAAGCGCCAACGCGGCCCACACCGCCGGCAGCGCCGCCCCGCTGACCACGCCCGCGCCCGCGCCGTGGACGCCGCCCGTTTTTAAACCCGCCGCGCCCGAAGTCGTGGCCGCCGGCCGTGCGCGCCTCAAAGTCCTGCGCCAGAGCATGGTGGACGCGGGCGTAGGCAGCAGCAAAGGCTGCGGTTGGGCGCACGCAGCGATTGAAAAGCACCAGTCCGGCCAGCCGGTGCGCCGCGCCGTGCTGCTCGACGCCTGCGCCGTGCTGAAGGTGGACCCGGCGAGTGTGGGGGTGGGGCGCGTGCAGTGAGGGCCGGCGCTGCATCCCGACGCTGTATCGGCCAAGCTTCGGCGAAATTGGAACCCATAAATTTTATGGGTTGTGCGTTATCATTCGGGCATAAAGAACACAAGGTTTTCGGTGAAAAATAGCTTCAAAAAGCAGTCCACCCCTCAGCTTCAGAAACACATCCGGGAAACCGCCCAGCACAGCGAGAACATCTTCCTGACCCTTCACTCCAAGCAGCGGATGAAGAAGCGCAAGGTTCTGCTGGACGAGGTTTACGAATGCATTCGGCAAGGCGTCATGAACCGGACGCCTGAAGAGGACATGAAGACAGGTCATCTGGTTTGCCGCATGGAGCGCTATGTTTGCGGAAGAAATCTGGAGGTTTGTGTCGCATTGGATGACGACGATCCCACGCTGATCGTGGTCACTGTTTTTTAATTGACTGGAACGCACGATGTACCACTACACGGAATGTGGGCTGGACAATGTCTGGCTCGCCAATGGATTCACGACAAAGAAAACGGCTTATGGCGAAGCTGTTTCGATCACGCACGCCGATGCCCTGCACAAGCTGCTGGCCGAGGACTTGATCAACAAGCCTGCGCGCCTGACGGGCAAGGAATTTCGCTTTCTGCGGGTGCTGCTCAAGCTGTCCCAGGCGGCGGTGGCCAAGATGCAGGGCGTTTCGGAGCAAAACGTCAGCTTGTGGGAGCGCCACGGCAAGGTGCCGAAGGCCAATGACAACCTGATGCGCTGCTTCTACATGGCGCATGAGTCCAAGAACCATTCGCTGCGCCAGGTGTGCGAGCGCATCACGACGGTGGAGCGCCTGGTTCATCAGCGCATCGTGGCGCAGACGACTGGCAAGGCATGGTCATCCAAGGTGGAAGAGACCGAGAACGATGAGCGGTTGGCAATGGCGGCCTGACCATCGAGTTTGCGCGCCACACGCGCAATCACGCTCGGGAACATTGAGGTTTTCGGGGCGGCGAGAAGGCTGGACTGACGCCAGTCAGCGCGCCAGTTCGGCCAGCAGCTCAGGATGGCGGCTCACCAGCTTGAGCAGGCTTTGCGCGGCGCCGCTGGGCACCTTGCGGCCCTGTTCCCACTCCTGCAGCGTGCGCACAGACACGCCCGTGGCGCGGGCAAACTCGGACTGCGACAGGCCAGACTGCGCCCGCGCCGCCATCAGCTGCCACTGCGGCCCCACCAGCACTTCCTGCTTTTCCAGCGTGCCATCGGCGCGCACCACGGTGCGGCGGATGCTGCCATCGGCCAAGGGCTCGAACGTGGTCTTGCGTGCCCACCGGCCCGCCGTCATCTCGCGCACCGACTGCAGCAGTTCGGCGCCAATGTCGCGCCCGGCATCGCGGGCCTTGAGTTGTTCATCAGTCATCATGCTCCAGCACCTCTTTGATTTGTTTCAACACCGCGCCAGAAATGCTGGCCCGCACGCTTTTGGCATAAATCACCAGCAGCAAAATCTGCCCGGCGGCATTGCGCGTGTAGTAGCACACCCGCACCCCGCCTGACTTGCCCGTTCCAGCGCGTGCCCAGCGCACCTTGCGCACGCCGCCTGAGCCCTGCACCACGTCGCCCGCCTCGGGGTTCTCCAGCAAGAACTGCTGAAACGCGATGTAGTCGCTTTCACTGAGGTAGTCGTACACCATCCTGGAAAACAGGCTGGACTCAATGAATTCGTAGTGCATCGCTTATTATACGCTTTAGACGTATAGAAGGGCACCGACTACCATTGCATGTACTGTTCGCAATCACGCGCGCGTCAGGCTGGTGTCGCGCTCGAATGCAATTTCAGCCATGCCACGCGCACGGGCGGCAATGCCCATGGCGTGCGACAGCTCCGAAACATCGCCCTCTTCAATGACCAGCGTCAGGTAGGTGGCAATGTCCTGTTCGGTCTTGAGCATTTCCGCCAGATCGAACTCGGGCAGATCAGCGGCGTTAATTTTGCGGGTCATCTTCAGGCTCCTTCAAAAGGGTTTTGGATAGCGCAATGGCCGAAGCAATGTCCGCTGGCTGGCTGGATTTGTCGCCACCGCCGAGCATCACGATCAGCACGTCATTCTGCGGCTTGTCCAGCCGCATACCAAGCTGAATAGGGGTTATGACATCTTTGATGCCGCCCAGCCAGCCGGTGAACTCGGGCATTTGCCAAGGCTCGACGTGTGCCCGCTCTCGCTGGACATCGAGACCATGAGCGGGCTGCTGTCCTACGGCCTGGGCGACACCGAGATTTCCGCCATGCTGCAAGACGCCATCGGCTCGACGCAGGAAGACATGCTGCTGCGCGCGCTGCGCGAAGCGCAAGTCGATGCGCGCCGCATGAACGCCTCCATCCGCAAGGCGCTGGCCGGGCGCACGATGGACACCCTGGCCTGAAGACAAACAAAAGCGAGCCGCCCATGCCCATCGTCCACCTGCTGCCCCATCCCGTGCTGTGCCCCGAGGGGCGCGATTTGGAAGTCAAGCGCGGCGCCTCGCTGTGCCAGAGCATGCTCGACGCCGGCGTGGCGATTGAACACGCCTGCGAGATGGTGGCCGCCTGCGCCACCTGCCACGTCCATGTGCGCCAAGGCAGCGCATCGCTCAAGGAAGCCGACGACGAGGAAAACGACCAGCTGGATAACGCCTGGGGCCTGGATGCCCAGTCGCGCCTGGCCTGCTGCGTCAAGGTCAAGGACACGGACCTGACGATTGAGTTTCCGCGCCATACGCGGAATCACGCGCGGGAGCATTGAAGCCTTTTCAGGGCGGCGAAAGCCGCTTTTTTTCGCCCTTTCCCAAAGGGAGAGGCCGGGGTAAACAGGCTACTATCCCGGCCCGTCTGTGCCGCCAACCGTATTCTCTGCGGCTGCGCGGCCATTCGCAGTCAAACACGTCACTGATTCATGTCCGGGCGCCGCAATGGCGTTGCCAAGTACTTTTTGAGCTACGCCTGAAGGACTTGAGCGGATCACCACTATGCGCTACCGAGAAGCACAGGTCTAACTGAGCCAAGCTGCAGTGCGAATGCACTGAGGACAGTCCATTGATTCAATGCAGACAGCCAAGTTTTTCTTTCCCGTTGTCTCACAAACGGTTACGATTGAATCATCACGGATGGATCAGGTAGACGGTTCATCCTTTAGATGCTTGGAATGTTTCCGGGCCGTTTGCAAGCAAAAAATCTGTCCGGTAATTGGTAACAAGGGAGTTAGCTATGAGTAAAGGTGGAGGCGGCGGAAGTCGCGGTGGTTCTGGCGGCGGTACAAGTGGCGGTACAAGTGGCGGTGGCGGCAAAGGGGGTGGCGGCGGAACCAATGGAGGATCGAAAGGCGGCGGTGGAAGCGGCGGAGGCAGTAAAGGTTCAGGCGCTCCGGGTGGCTGGCCAAGCACAACAGGAAATCCATCTGGTGGTGGCCGAGGCAACGCACCCCCTTCAAAGTGATACGCGATAAGTAGGATTCGAGCAGTTTTATCGCCGTAGCTCGTAATTTGTATTTTTATCAAAAGCACGGCTTTGTGAAACGTGTCAGATTTCAGTTAAACATTAATATTTATTTGATTGAAATCTGACTCTATTTATATTTTAAAAATAAATCTACCGCCAAGGATAATAAAAATGAGCACATCTAATTTAATTAAAACATATCTCGAACACGTCCTCACCGATTTCAAGAAAAATGATTGGTGTGACATGAATAATTTTAAGCTAAATACAAATTCATACCAGTTAAAAGTAAATCAACAACGATATATTTTAAAATATTTTGCAGCTTATTTTTGTGAATACTACCACACCTACAGCGAGACCCTGAAAAAAGCAATTGAGCATAAAATTAGCAACATAAATATTATGTCAATTGGGTGCGGGTGCGGGGTGGATTTTTATGCTTTAAACTGCATGGTAAAAGATGAGCACATCGAATGTTTAAATATCACCTACACAGGCATTGACGCTATTAATTGGAGTTATCGCCCGGAAGGCGCACCAATAAAGAGCGTTTTTGAGAATAAACTTTTTATTAACATATCGGCTGATGATGTGGCGAATATTAATATATTCACATTCCCAAAATCACTAACAGAGTTAAATTCTTCAGAGTTATCAAAATTTGGTAAAAATATCGCAGACAACAACAAGCAAGATAGAATATTTTTTATTAACTCATACATTACTGATGACTCATCGGCAGGAGAGCGGGTTGGTGGAATTGGTAAATTTAAAAATGTTTTTGATGAACTGATTAAAGGTGGCTATTCTACTGAAGGTGACCCCTCATCGTACACGCACCTCACTGAAGGAGATGCGGGTCTTTCAAAAAATTTTGATTTTTTTAAAATACCAGACGAAGTAGTTGAACAGGTAAAGAATCTCAAAAGTAAATGTGAACATCGACTCACCCATAAACACCAGTGCCAGTCTTGCAATATAGATTTTTGGCCAATGATGAAGGGTAAATACTTGGCGTATAAAATTTTTGAATTTGTGAGAAAAAAATGATTATTAGCGCCAGTCGCAGAACTGACATACCAGCCTTTTACCACGAGTGGTTAATAAACCGAGTGCGAGCCGGATATCTGCTAACAAGAAATCCTTTTAATGCTCATCAAATTCGAAGAGTATCCTTGGCTCCATCAGATGTGGATGTCATTGTATTTTGGACAAGGAATCCTGATAAATTAGAAAAATTTCTTCCAGAGCTGAATGAAATTGGACTAAAGTATTATTTTCAATTTACGATTACAGGCTACCCAAGAAAGCTTGAAAAATCTGTTCCTCGCACAAATCATGCGATAAATACCTTCAAAAGAATAAGCGAAAAAATCGGAAGTGGAAAAGTGGTCTGGCGATATGATCCTATACTTCTCTCGAATCATGTTAACTTGGATGAGCATAAAAGATTGTTTTCCAAAATAGCCAGTCTTTTGCAAGGAAAAACCAAAAGGTCAGTTATCAGTTTTGCTGATTTTTATAAAAAAACGGAAAGAAATTTAAAAGCGGTAGAAGGTCTTACCTATAGCGACCTACTTCAACAGGAAGATCAAGTGGCTGAACTAGTTCGATTCATGTCGGACTGCGCAAAAAGCAATGATATGGAAATATCAAGCTGTTCAGAATCAATTGATCTAACCCAATATGGAATTCCTCACGGCAAGTGTATTGATGATAAACTGATACGAGATGAATTTGGAATACCTCTAGACTCTAAAAAAGATAAAGGTCAACGAGAGGAGTGCGGCTGTATCAAAAGCATTGACATTGGAGAATACAATACATGTATGCACGGTTGCTCATATTGCTATGCAACATTCAGCGCAAAGTCCGTGGAAACCAATCGAAAAAAACATAATCCAAATAGCCCGTTCCTGCTTGGAAATGCTGAAGACTCTGACAGGCGCATCATTGAGATAACTCCAGTCAGCCAGCAACCACTTTTTTAATCTCGGTTAATTAGATTCAAATTTAGATCACCAATTTAATAACTGGTTAATTAAAGCTGAGAGCTTTCGCAACTTCATCAGCTATACTTCCTCCCAAGCCCCCTCCATCGCGCGGGGCCGAGATTGGCGTCTCGTGTAAACACTGCGACGAAAGCCGCAGTTTCCCCGCAGAACCTGCGGCTTCATCATTTTTGCTTCCAGTTTTGGCAGCTCGGATGGGGGAGCCACGGCTCCGCCGGTTTCACCCAGTGTTTCCCGGTACGCCAACCCGTTCGAGCTGCCGCCCCCAGTTGGCGTTGGGTGCGGTGGTTTTTGCAAATCAAAAAACTGGAGGCCTTTTATGGCTACCGTACCCGTACTCACGCCCGTGGCATTCCCCGGCGCCCCTCTTTTCACCCTCACCCTCCCAGGCGGTGCCGCATGAGCGCCCACCTGAGCCTCGATCTGGCCGCCCGTCTCTGGCGCTGCGTCCTGCCGCGTGGCGCGTCCAAGCTGGTGCTGCAGTGCTTTTGCCACCACATCAACAACGAGTCCGGCCTGTGCTGGCCGTCCATCGCCCGCGTGGCGCTGATGTGCGGCCTGAGCGAGCGCGCCGTGCAGGGCCATGTGCGCCGGCTGGTCACGGCGGGCATCTTGCGCCCCCGGCTGCGCATCGGCCACGCCACGCGCTACACGGTGCATCTGGACGCGCTGGCGCCGCTGGTGTTCCGGCCCACGCCGGGCGCCGGCGTCTCGTGGCCCGCCGAGCCGCAGCCGGGCGTCGCGGTGCCGGCCGAGCCGCAGCCGGCGCACGCCGGGGCCGGGGACAACGCGGCCCCGACCCCCGCAGCTTTTGCCGCACCCCCCGCAGAAAACACCCCTATACCCCCGCAGATTTCGACACCGACCCCCGCAGAATCTGCACCCGTAACTGTCTTTAACCTTCAAGAGAACACAGAAAGAACAGGCGCCCCGGCCTTGCCGGCGGCGCCGGTGGTGATCGAAGGCGTTGCGCCCGAAGTCCTGGCCGACTTCGCGGCCATCCGCAAAACCAAGCGCAAGGGGCCGGTCACGGCGGCGGTGATCGAGGAGATTTGCCAGCAAGCGCACCTCGCGGGCTTGAGCCTGGAGCAGGCGCTAAAGACCTGCTGCGAGCCGCACCGCCGCTGGGCACGCTTCGAGGCCGGCTGGCTGCGGCCCGCGCCCGTCAGCAATGCCGCCCCGCTGACCACGCCCGCGCCCGCGCCGTGGACGCCGCCCGTTTTTAAACCCGCCGCGCCCGAAGTCGTGGCCGCCGGCTGTGCGCGCCTCAAAGCCCTGCGCCAGAGCATGGTGGACGCGGGCGTGGGCAGCAGCAAAGGCTGCGGCTGGGCGCACGCAGCGATTGAAAAGCACCAGTCCGGCCAGCCCGTGCGCCGCGCCGTGCTGCTCGACGCCTGCGCCGCGCTGAAGGTGGACCCGGCGAGTGTGGGGGTGGGGCGGATGCACTAACCAAGCGATTGAAATGGAAATATGAACGCTATTGGGTCGTTTCATTCGCCCCATGCGTTCTGCGCCGCTTACGCGCCCTCCGGCGTGTCGAGCACGGCCTTGAGGTTCAGCGTCATGTTGGTTTTGGTCGCGTCGGCGTAGGGGCAGCTTGTCGCTTTTGGCGATGTGGCGGATCGAATGTTCGAAGCAGGCCGCAAAGGCCGCCGCGAACAGCTGCTCGGGGTTCGGACCTTCGCCCGTGCCTTTCATTTCTTTGGGCACGGCCAGCTTGAGCTTGAAGCTGCCGTCTTCGTTTTGAATCTAGCCGCTGCGCCCGCCCCGGGTCAGCAGGGTGGTGGTGTAAACGAGGTCCATCAGATGTTCTTCTTTCCTTGAAGCAGCTTGGCCTTGTCGGACGCGCTGTAGTGGTCGAAATGGCCTTGCGCCGCAGCGACGCGGCGATGGGCCATGCGGATGGCTTCGATTTTTCCGGCCGGGGCCAAGCGCGAGACCAGCTTTTCCAGCGCCGTGCTGCCGCATTGCGGGCAGGCGGGCGTGGCCCCGGCGCGCACCAGGGTTTCAAACGGGTGGCCGCAGCTCTGGCAGTTGTAGTCATAAATCGGCATGGTGGTTTCTCCAGTTCAGGACGGGGTGGATGCGGTGGCGGCACAGTGGCCCGCAGCGGCGGCGCAGCCTTCGAGCGGCGTGCCGGAGTCGGGCGCGTTTGGCCCCAGGCCGATCCAGGCGTGGACCTTGTCGGCGTCAAAGCCGACCATGCGCTCCTCGCCCAGCGCCATCAGCGGGCGGCGGATCAAGAGCGGCTCGGCCAGCAGCAGGGCCAGGGCGGCGTCGGCGTCCAGCGCCTCGGGAACAATCTGGCCGGACTTGATGCGCGGGGCGGCGCGGTTGAACCAGACGGCCACCGGCAGCGGCGCCAGAAACTCCAGCAGCGACTCGGCGCTCCAGCGCCAGGTCAGCAGGTCGCGCACATCGAGCGTGTGGCGGGCGGCGCGCAGCAGGGCTTTTTGCTTGGCGTTGCCGCCGCAGCCGGGTTTTTCGTAAAAAGTGATGTGGGCCATGAGATAGAGCTTAATTTTGGCGGAGCAGTTTGAGGCAGTCCAGGTTGGCGGCCATGTCCAGCGCGCTGAAGTCGTCCTGGGTGCGCAGGTTTAAATCGGCGTTGAGCGACAGCAGGGTGCGCAGCACGGCGGTTTTGCCAGAAGAGGCGGCGTACATCAGGCAGGTCGCACCGGTGGTGTTGGCGTGGTTGATCGGCACGCCCGCACGCGCCAGGCGTTCAATGGTCGGCAGGTGGCCGTTGACGCAGGCCAGCCACAGGGCGTTGTTGCCGTCGTTGTTGGCCGCGTCCAGCGCCACGCCGTGGGCCAGCAGCGCTTCGATGATGTCGGCGGCGCCGCGCCAGGCGGCCACCATCAGCGGGGTGTTGCCGTGCGCGCCGCGCCCGTCTAGCCCGACAAAGCCTTCGCGGGCCAGCCAGGCGGCCAGCTCGGGCGTGGGCAGCTGGCCCGACGGGTTGGCAGTCGCCGTGCCCGCCAGCCAGGCGGCATGGCCGCCGACCAGATCGCAGACATCGGTAAAGCCGAAGTCGGCAAACATCTGCGCCAATTCCTGGCTGGCATTGCCGTGGTAGCAGTAGATCATGATGGGCTGGCGCCGACTGGTGCGCAGCAGCAGCTCGTCCTGGTTGTGGCGGCCGAGAAACACCGAGCCGGGCCAGCCGGTTTTGGCATGGCTGTCGGCGTCGCGGGCGTCGAGCACCAAGGCATTGGGCCGTCGGCCTTGCCAGGCGCCCAGC
The DNA here is from genome assembly GCA_038249155.1 of Burkholderiales bacterium. Lineage (GTDB taxonomy): Bacteria > Pseudomonadota > Gammaproteobacteria > Burkholderiales > Burkholderiaceae_C > Polaromonas. The sequence goes on from JBBRWN010000013.1 coordinate 24,709, forward strand.
TCGGCGAGCGTGAGGCGGCGAAACGTGCGTTGGCCTTTCATGGGCGATTTTCCTTGTCGTAGGGTGGGGAACTGGTGATGCGGGTGTCGGGAAGCGGCAGGCCGACGCTGAAATGGTAGAGCACCTGCCAACTGCCCGCAGGCGCATCGGGCAGCGGGCCGCGCAGGCCCAGCAGCTCGTGCATGGCGTCGTCAAAATAGCAGCCGATGCCGGTGCCGCGCAGCCCGGCGGCCTCGGCTTCGAGGTAGAGCGCCTGGCCGATCAGGCCGGCTTCCTGCAGCAGCGCGCGGTAGCGCCAGGGCGCTTGTTCAAAGGTTTCGTCGAACTGGGCCAGCAGCGCCACGACAAACAGCGCATCGGCGCCAATCGCCTGGTGGCAGCTCAGGGTGCGCACGGTGCCCGCCAGCGCGGGATTCTGGGTCAGTTCGTAGAGAGGAACATCTGCCGGATGGCCGGGCGCCGGGGTCCAGGCCAGATGCGGCATGGCCGTCTGCAGCGCGGGCAGTGCCGAGGCGTGACGCGGAAACAAATAAGCGCCCGGCGCCAGGCCGTCGATGCGGTGGGCGAACAGCACCGCATGCACCGCCGCTGGCGCGGACAGCGCATCCCAGGGCAGCGTGGTCTGGCCTTGTGGCGTTTGTGGCATCAAGGCGGCCATGATGGGCCAGAATTTGTCGGCTTCAAGACGGGCGCGCCGGTCAAAACGCTGGGCGCTGCGGCGCGAGCGGATCAAATCGGCGGCTGGTTCCGTCGCGCTGCTTTCAGGCGACAGCAGCAGCTCAAAAACGGTTTCCGGCTCTTCGCGCTCGGCGCTGGCGAAATCTCCGGCCCGGTCCAGGCCGAGCAGCGCGGCGGTTTCGGCGTGGGTCAGCGCCACTTCGCGCAGGCGCCAGCCGAGCACGGCAGCGGCATAGCGCAGCGCGCCGATGGCGTGGCCCATGTCGAGCTGGCAGTAGCGAAAAGCGCGCTCGCCGTATTTCCAGGCTTCGCGCCAGTGAATAGAGCTAAAACCCACCAGCAGGCGCGGTGCGGGCGCGCTGGCGCTGGCGCCAGCGAAGCAGGCGCGCTGCTCCAGGCCGTGTTCTTTCGGCGCGTAGTGGTACAGGCCGTCATTCAGATCCGCCAGGCCGCGCGCCAGCAGATACACCTCGGTCGGGTGCAGATTGCCGCTGGACGGGTTGCAGCGCTGCGCCCAGCGATCCGGGCCAAATTCTTTCCAGGCCGACAGGGCAAAAGACAGTTCAAACAACAGGCCCAGGCTGTCAAGATCGGGCGCGTGCGGCGCGACGGCGCCGGGGCTAAAAAGCTGTGTCCAGGCGGTTTTGTCGTGATCGGCGGGCAGCGCCAGCGAGACCAAAGGCGCACCGGCAAAGCGGCGAAATGGATCCGGCTGCGCGTCCCAGTCCAGCGTCTCGGGGCCGACGGCGTAACGGTCGAGGCGGTGCTTGGTGCGCTGGTGGTAGGCCAGGACGATGGCGTCCTGGCCCTGCCAGGCGGCCCGCATCAGCGGCGTGTCACCGTTGCTGTGGCGCGCCTGCCGGCCGGGAAAGCCCTGCAGTGCCAGCCAGTGGGTGAGCGCGCTCATGGAGCTGGCCGTGGAAAAATCAGACCGGGCGGTTTTCGTTCGGGTTGCGCACCGGGCCCATCAGCACCAAGCCTTCTTCGTAGGTGATGGTGTCGAAAGTCACGTCGTACTTCAGCGCAGCGTCGGCCACGGCGTCGAGCTTGCCAGCGGTGTCTTTCTTTTTCAGGTCGTTCTTTTCGAGGTACAGCAAATCGAGCATCTCGTTATAGACGGTCGATTCGTCAATCGGCAGCACATAGAACATCGCGCCTTTGTAAGGCACCTGGTATTTTTTCGACAAGTCAATGTTGTTGCAGAACAGGAAGTATTTGCCGCCAGCGCTGAGCGTGTCGCCCAGCACTTCGGCCACGTCCTTGAGGTATTCAAAGCTCAGCAGGTAGCCGGCAAAGAAAGGCAGGGTTTTGTTGCCCACGGTGGCCACGGCCATCGCCTGGCCGCACAGCAGCAGCGGCGGGCGCGCCTCGTCGGCCAGCTTGGGCGCAAAGCGCAGCGCCAGCTCGCCCCGGAAACCGATGCGGCCGGGCTTGGCCGTTGGGCCTTTGACCAGCGGGTTGAGCAGGCGGCCTTCGCTTTCGAGCCGCGCAAAGGCGGTGTCGTCGATAGGTTTGAGTTCCAGGGTTGCAGTCATGAAGAGTCCTTCAGGGTGGTTGAAATCGGTCAGGGTGATGCCTTTGTATGAGCAATGACCGTACCAGGCACCAAGCTGCGCTTGAGCGCCATGGCGCGCTGCAAACCCGACACAAACCCGCCTTGCGACAAGCCGGGCGGGAATTTTCCCGACACGCCGGGGCGTTTTGTCGGGAAATGGACAAAGCGCCAAAACACCTGTTCATTCCCCTGAAAAACGCGTTTTCCCTGTGGAGGGCGGCGCTTCGTTTATAGGGAAAAGACGCTTGAAACAGCTGGCACGGAAGCTGCAAAGGAGACAGGGCGCGGACACCAGTCCGGCCGACGTGAACCTCAGAATAAGACCAACGGGCACGAAAGGCTGACACGAGTCGCGGCTACGCAAACGTTAGGTTTTTAACCCTTCCTTTATTGGAGTATGCAAATGGCCAAACTTCGGCAAATCGCCTTCTACGGCAAAGGTGGCATCGGTAAATCGACCACTTCCCAAAACACCCTGGCCGCCCTGAGCGACCTGGACCAGAAAATCCTGATCGTCGGCTGCGACCCTAAAGCTGACTCGACCCGCCTGATCCTGCACGCCAAGGCCCAGGACACCATCCTGTCGCTGGCCGCAGAAGCCGGTTCCGTGGAGGATCTGGAGCTCGAAGACGTGATGAAAATCGGCTACAAAAATATCCGCTGCGTCGAGTCCGGCGGCCCAGAGCCAGGAGTCGGCTGCGCTGGCCGTGGCGTGATCACCTCGATCAACTTCCTCGAAGAAAACGGCGCCTACGACGGCGTGGACTATGTGTCCTACGACGTGCTCGGTGACGTGGTGTGCGGCGGCTTCGCCATGCCCATCCGCGAAAACAAGGCGCAGGAAATCTACATCGTCATGTCCGGCGAAATGATGGCCATGTACGCCGCCAACAACATCTCCAAGGGCATTCTGAAGTACGCCAACTCCGGCGGCGTGCGTCTGGGTGGCCTGGTGTGCAACGAGCGCCAGACGGACAAGGAATACGAACTGGCCGACGCGCTGTCCGGCATGCTGGGCAGCCGCCTGATCCACTTCGTGCCACGCGACAACATCGTTCAGCACGCCGAGCTGCGCCGCATGACCGTGATCGAGTACGCACCTGACTCCAAGCAGGCCGCCGAGTACCGCACCCTGGCTTCGAAGATCCACAACAACGCCGGCAACGGCACGATTCCAACCCCCATCACGATGGACCAGCTCGAAGACATGCTGATGGAGTTCGGGATCATGGACACCATCGACGAAACGCAAGTCGGCAAGTCCGCAGCAGACCTGGCCGCAGCCGCAGCCTAAGAAGCGCTCGCCCTGTCCGCCGCGCCGCATGGCGCACCGGACAGGGCTTCGCCAGAAGAAACCTATTTACCACTGGAGTTCCCCATGACTGCCACCGTTGAAGATCGCAAGGCCGCGAACAAGGCCCTGATTGATGAAGTGCTCAAGGCCTATCCCGAAAAGATGGCCAAGCGGCGCGCCAAACACCTGGGCTCGTTTGAAGAAGGCAAGCCCGATTGCGGCGTCAAGTCCAATATCAAGTCGCTGCCCGGCGTGATGACGATTCGCGGTTGCGCCTACGCTGGCTCCAAAGGCGTGGTGTGGGGCCCGATCAAGGACATGGTCCACATCAGCCACGGCCCTGTGGGCTGCGGTCAGTACTCGTGGGCTGCGCGGCGTAACTACTACATCGGCACCACCGGCATCGACACCTTCGGCACGATGCAGTTCACCTCCGACTTCCAGGAAAAAGACATCGTCTTCGGCGGCGACAAAAAGCTCGACAAGCTCATCGACGAAATCCAGGTGCTGTTCCCGCTGAACAAGGGCATTTCCATCCAGTCCGAGTGCCCGATTGGCCTGATCGGCGACGACATCGAAGCCGTCTCCAAAAAGAAGAGCAAAGAGTACGAAGGCAAGACCATCGTGCCCGTGCGCTGCGAGGGTTTCCGGGGCGTGAGCCAGTCGCTGGGCCACCACCTGGCCAACGACGCCATCCGCGACTGGGTGTTCGACAAGACTGACCCGAATAAATACCCCGAATTCGTCTCCACCCCCTACGACGTGGCGATCATCGGCGACTACAACATCGGCGGCGATGCCTGGTCCAGCCGCATCCTGCTCGAAGAAATGGGCCTGCGCGTGATTTCCCAGTGGTCCGGCGACGGCACCATCGCCGAGATCGAAAACACGCCCAAAGCCAAGCTCAACGTCCTGCACTGCTACCGCTCGATGAACTACATCAGCCGCCACATGGAAGAAAAGTACGGTATTCCATGGGTGGAGTACAACTTCTTCGGCCCCACGATGATTGAAAAGAGCCTGCGCGAAATCGCCAGCCACTTTGACGACACCATCAAGGCCAAGGCCGAAGAAGTCATCGCCAAGTACAAGCCCCTGATGCAAGCCGTGGTGGACAAGTTCAAGCCGCGCCTGCAGGGCAAAAAAGTCATGCTTTTCATCGGCGGCCTGCGCCCGCGCCACGTCATCGGCGCCTACGAAGATCTGGGCATGGACATCGTCGGCACCGGCTACGAGTTCGGCCACAACGACGACTACCAGCGCACCACGCACTACGTCAAAGACGGCACGCTGATCTATGACGACGTGACCGGCTACGAGTTCGAGAAATTCGTCGAGCAGGTCCAGCCTGACCTCGTGGGCTCGGGCATCAAGGAAAAGTACGTGTTCCAGAAGATGGGCGTGCCCTTCCGCCAGATGCACAGCTGGGATTACTCCGGTCCTTACCACGGCTACGACGGCTTTGCCATCTTCGCCCGTGACATGGATATGGCGATTTCCAGCCCGATCTGGGCGCTGACCAAAGCGCCCTGGAAGAAAGCCGCTTAAGACCCGGACGGCCAGCATCAAACTGGCCGCCTTTTCCGAACCTCTCACCTTTGGAGCCCCCACCATGCCTCAATCAGCCGACAAGATTCTCGACCACGAACTGCTGTTCCGTGAGCCCGAGTACACCGAGATGTTCCGCACCAAGAAAGCGGACTTCGAGTTCAAGCACTCCGACGACTCCATCAAGCAAATCGTCGAGTGGACCAAGACCGAAGACTACAAGCAAAAGAACTTTGCCCGTGATTCGCTGACCGTGAATCCGGCCAAGGCCTGCCAGCCGCTGGGCGCCGTCTATGTCGCCAACGGCTTTGCCAAGACCCTGAGCTTCGTGCACGGCAGCCAAGGCTGCGTCGCCTACTACCGCTCGCACTTCAGCCGCCATTTCAAAGAGCCAACGTCCTGCGTCAGCTCCTCGATGACCGAAGACGCAGCCGTGTTCGGCGGCCTGAACAACATGGTCGATGGCCTGGCCAACGCCTACAGCCTGTACAAGCCCGACATGATTGCCGTCTCCACCACCTGCATGGCCGAAGTCATCGGCGATGACGTGGACGCGTTCATCAAGACCAGCAAGCAAAAGGGCAGCATCCCCGAAGACTTCGACGTGCCCTTCGCACACACCCCCGCCTTCGTCGGCAGCCACATCACCGGCTACGACAACGCGCTGCTGGGCGTGCTGCGCCACTTCTGGGACGGCAAGGCCAAGACCACCGAGCCACTGGTTCGCGTGCCCGACGACAGCATCAACTTCATCGGCGGCTTTGACGCCTATGTCGTGGGCAACATGAAAGAAATCCGCCGGATTTTTGACCTGTTCGGCGTCAAGGTCAACGTGCTGTGCGACCCTTCGGGCAACTGGAACACCCCGACGGACGGCGAATTCCGCATGTACGCCGGCGGCACCACCAAGGAAGAAGTCGTCGCCGGCCTGCACGCCAAGGCCACCATCGTGTTCCAGGAATTTTGCTGCGAGAAGACCAGCAAATTCATCGCCGAGCACGGCCAGGAAGTCGTCAAGCTCAACGCCCCCGTCGGCGTGGCCGGCACCGACAAGTTCCTGATGGAAATCTCGCGCCTGACCGGCAAGCCCATCCCCGCCGAACTCGAAAAAGAGCGCGGCGAACTGGTGGACGCCATGGCCGACAGCCAGGCGCATCTGCACGGCAAGCGCTACGCCCTCTACGGCGACCCGGACCAGCTGATCGGCTACGCCGGTTTCCTGCTCGAACTCGGCGCCGAGCCCGCTCACATCCTGTCCACCAACGGCGCCAAAGAGTGGGAAATCCGCGTCCAGGCCATGCTCGACGCCTCGCCTTACGGCGCCGGCTGCAAGGTCTATCCGAAGCGCGATCTGTGGCACCTGCGCTCGCTGCTGTTCACGGAGCCGGTCGATTTCCTGATCGGCAACACCTACGGCAAGTACCTGGAGCGCGACTGCAAAGTGCCCCTGGTGCGCATGGTCTTTCCGATTTTTGACCGCCACCACTACCACCGTTTCCCCACCTGGGGCTACGAAGGCGGCATGCGCGTTCTGGTCACGCTGCTCGACGAGTTCTTCGAAGCGCTCGACGCCAACACCATCGACACGGCCAAGACCGACTACAGCTACGACATCATCCGCTGATGCATGAACAGGGCCTGGGCGCAAACCCAGGCCTTTTTTTGCTGACCCTTTTTTATTTATTTTCCCGAGTACATCATGGCCAATGTAACTTTTAGCTCCCCCGACCTGAAGAAAGACGTGACGGTCTATGCCGTCGCCGGCGATACCAAGACGCTGCTGTCCGTGGCCAAGGCGCACAAGATCCCCGTCCAGTTCGAATGCGAAAACGGCGAATGCGGCTCCTGCCAGGTTGAAGTGTCCCTGCTCTCGTCCAAGCACCCCATCGGTGTGGCGATGACCGAGAAAGAAAAAACGGTTCTCAAGCTGGCTGGCAAAATCACCGCCGCCCAGATTGCAGAAGCCGAAACCACTGACACACCAGCGCCTTGGCGTCTGGCCTGCCAGATGATCCTGCGCGACGAAGACATCCTGGTGAAGTTCTGATCATGCCCGCCACCCACGTCAAAACCACCCAGGACGGCCGCAAGGTCGAGGTGATTGATGGCTGGGTGTGCTTGTCCGGCGCGCGCGAGGCCGACAGCCTGGTGCCGCTGGACGAGCACCCCAACCGACAGGCCATCAGCCAGGCCGTGCGCGGCGCCACCCACATGGCCGGACGCATCCCGCTGACCCACGAGGAAGCGGCCATCGCCCAGAGCGCCCTGTCCGCCGCCAAACGAATTTTTGACGCCAGCCCAAGCGGCATCACCCAGCGCCTGCGCCAGGCCGTCTGGGCCAAAGCCGCCGCCGAAGGCGTCGAATAACCCCGCCACCCCATTCACCAGACGGGAGCTTGCCGTGATCTATGTGCTTGAACTTCCCGAACAGGGCGACCCACGCGCCTGGTTCGCCTACGACGACGAAGATTTTTCCCGCAAAGTGGCCGCCACCGACCCACTGCAGCCCTGGGAAATCTACGACGACCGCACCGCCCGGGAGCTGCTCGAAGACCTCGACTGCCCCGCCATCGACAGCGCCGCCCGCGCCCGCTTTCCGGCCCTGTGTACCCTTGGCGACACCCACGGCTGGGACACCCCGCTGTACCGCGCCGACCACCTGCTGGGCCGGGGCGAGTTCCACACCGAGCCGGTGACCGAGCGCGACGCCCTCAGCGCCGCCCTGAGCGCCCGCACCGACGCCACCCGCTACGTGTACTGGAGCGACCGCGACGCCATCGGCGCCTTCGAGGGCGCCGACCCCCGCATCGCCGGCAAAGACCACTGGTGGGCACGCCGCGCCCTCTACGAGCAGCTCGTGGCCATCGAAGTGCTGGCCGACGACAACTGACAGTCGGCACGAAGGTTTTTTCATGAAGCTGCGCATCAAACGCTAGCCCGCCCGCTGGAACCGATTGCCACCCTGCGCCGGAAAGAGCCGGCGCAGTTTTAATCTGGCTTTTAAAAAAGGAAGTCCCATGAAAAACGTCGAAGAATTTTTAGCCCACACCATCCAGCTGGAAAGCGAAGCGGCCCTGCGCTTTGGCCAGCTGGCCGACGCGATGACCACGGCTGGCAACAGGCAAGTGGGAAAACTCTTTCGCCGCCTGGCCGATTACTCCCTGCTGCACCTGGGCGACGCCAAGGCGCGCGCGGGGTTTCGCACCCTGCCCGAGATGAAAGAGGGCGACTACCGCTGGCCCGACATCGAAAGCCCCGAAGCCGCCGCCATCTGGGCCGCCGACCCCTTCATCGGCATCGAGCAGGCGCTACAGGTGGCGCTGGCCGCCGAGACCGCCGGCTTAGGGTTTTACGCCGACGTGCTGGAAAACACCCAAGACCCGGAAATCCGCGTGCTGGCCAAGGAGTTTGTCGAGGAGGAATCCCAGCATGTGGCTGAATTGAAACGCTGGATACAGTTGCACAAGAGCGGCCAGCCGCTGCCGTCCGAGGCTTGAGGCTGGGGCGGCGCGCCAGGTCTGATTCAATTGGCCCGGCAGCTTGAATAAAAAAACCGCCGAGCGTGGCGCGGCCATTTGATTTGGATTCGGACAGGAAAAGCTAATGTGCTGGCGGTGTGGGGCCGAATTCATGTCGTTATGCACAAGTCGCTCAGCAAATGGGTTCAAATTTCGGTGGCAGCGCTAAGTTGTTGATTTGTATAGGATCATCCAAAGCAGAATCTAAAAAGTTTCGGCTCGTAAGTTGTTGATTTTAAAGAAGAAAAAATTTGTGTACAACGCAATGATTTCGACGATGACTTGAGCCGTATTTAATCTGACAAAGCTTGTCGGGTTACGCCTGCGGCTAACCCGACTTAGGCTGCTGAGCCTACCCAATCAACGCCACCGCCTTGATCTGCGCCCACACCGCCTTGCCCGGCGCCAAGCCCAGCCCAGCGGCCGAGCGCCGCGTCAGCCGCGCCAGCACGGGCGAGGCGCCGATGGTGAGCTTGAGCAGGGACAGCGCCGGGTGGCTGTCATCGGCCATCTCGCCCACCACGGCGCTCAAGCAGTTCTGGATGCTGGTGCCGTCCACGGGCGAGAGCGCAATGCTCACATCACGGGCCAGGATGCGGATGCGCACCTTGGCGCCCAGCGGCTGGCCGCCGTCGCGCACCCACAGGCTGCCGCCGGCAAACTCCACCCGCGCCAGGTGCCATTGCGCCTGGCGCTCGGCCACCACGGCGTCCAGCACCACGCCCGCGTCCTCGCCCAGGCGGATCGGCAGATCGACGCGCGCCAGCGTTTCCGTCAGCGGCCCGGCGGCCAGGGCGCGGCCTTCTTTCATGACGACGATGTGATCGGCCAGCCGGGCCACTTCGTCCGGCGCGTGGGTCACGTAGATCACCGGGATGTCCAGCTCGTGGTGCAGCCGTTCCAGATAGGGCATGAATTCGTGCTTGCGCGCCAGGTCCAGCGCGGCCAGCGGCTCGTCCATCAGCAGCAGGCGCGGGCTGGTCAGCAGGGCTCTGGCAATGGCCACGCGCTGGCGCTCGCCGCCCGACAGGCCGGCGGGCTTGCGTTCCAGCAGGTGATGGATGCCCAGCAGTTCAATGGCGCGCTCAAACTCGACGCGCCGGGCGGCTGGGGCAATGCGCGACTGGCCGTAGTCGAGGTTGCGCCGTATCGTCAGGTGCGCGAATAAATTAGCTTCCTGGAACACGTAGCCGAGAGGGCGCTGATGCACCGGCAGGAAAAAGTCGCCGTCCTGCCAGGTCTGGCCGTTGACGATGAGCCGGCCTTTATGGGCGCGACTCAAGCCGGCCATGCAGCGCAGCAGGCTGGTCTTGCCGCAGCCCGATGGGCCAAAGAGCGCGCTCACGCCCTGGCCGGGCAAATCTAAATCCACGTCCAGGCAAAAGCCGGGGTGGCTGAGTTCAAATTTTGCCTGGATGGTCATAGTTCAGCGGTTCCAGCCACGGCTATACAGAATGAGCAGCACGGCAAACGAGAACACCAGCATGCCCCCAGCCAGCCAGTGGGCTTGGGCGTATTCAAGCGCCTCGACATGGTTGTAAATCGCCATCGACAGCACCTGCGTCTTGCCGGGAATGTTGCCGCCCATCATCAAGACCACGCCGAACTCGCCCACCGTGTGCGCAAAGCCGAGCACGGCGGCGGTGATAAAACCGGGCCGGGCCAGCGGCAGCGCGACGGTCAAAAACGCGTCCAGCGGCGCGGCGCGCAGCGTGGCGGCGGCCTCCATCGGCTGCTCGCCCATGGCGCTGAAAGCCTGCTGCAGCGGCTGAATCACAAAGGGCATCGAATAAATCACCGACGCCACCACCAGCCCGGCAAAGGTGAAGGGCAGCAGGCCCAGGCCGAGCGCCTGCGTCAGCCGCCCGCCCGGCCCGTCCGGCCCGAGCAGCACCAGCAAATAAAAACCGATGACGGCGGGCGGCAGCACCAGCGGCAGCGTGACGATGGCGCCGACCACGCTTTTCAGGCGCGAGCGCGAGCGCGCCAGCCACCAGGCGATAGGCGTGCCGATGATCAGCAGCAGCACGGTGGTGAGCGTGGCCAGTTTGACAGTCAGCGCAATGGCGGTCAGATCGGAGTCTTGCATCGGTGGGTGGTTTTGTGGGCGGGCAGAAAGTTGACCTGAACGTCTTTGGGCGGCGCGGTATAGGGCGCGGAGCTGACCAGTACATCGGCGCCCGCTGCCACGTAGGCGGCGGCGTTGTCGGCGCGCACGCCGCCTGCAGCAGCCAGCAGCGCGCGGCGGTTGGCGGGCAGGGCGGCTATGGCCTGGCGGCAGGCGGCCACCGCGTCGGGGGTGAATTTTTCCAGCTGCAGCAGGTCGGCACCGGCCTCGGCCCAGCGCAAGGCCTCTTCCAGATCGGCCACTTCGACGATGATTTTTTTCTCCGGCTGGGCGCGCTTGAGCTGGGCGATGGTTTGCGCCGGGCTGGCGGCTAAAAACAGCCGGTGCTCGGCAAACAGCAGCAGCGTTTCCGACAGGCCGAGCCGGTGCATGATGCCGCCGCCGCTTCTCACAGCCTTGATGGACAGGGCTTTGGTGCCGGGCACGTTTTTACGTGTGCAGGCCACGCACACGCCGCCTGTCAGCGCGACGATGGTGGCCGTGGCGCTGGCGATGCCGCTGGCCCATTCGACCAGCGTCTGGGCGGTTTTCCAGGCCTGGTGCAGGCTGGCGGCGCTGCCTGCGGCTTCGAGGATCAATTCGCCCGTCTCGGCGCGCTGGCCCGAGTGCAGCCGCAGCCGCGCCTGGGCGCCTGCCAGCTCAAACAGGCGCAGCGCCTCTTCGCTGGCGCAGACGGTCATCGGCTGGCGGGCGCGGAACTCCAGCCGGGCGGGCTGCTCACCGATGGCCAGGCTGTCGGTGGTCAGGTCGCCGCCAGCGGTGTCATCGTCCAGCAGGCGGCAAAGGTCTATGTCATTGAGGGCGCGCAGGGTCATGCGATGGAGCTTTCATCAAAAATGGCAGCAGTTTTTCGAGGAGAAAACCTGAGCCGCTGATCTGTTGGCAAGCCATTCTTCAATGGCGCGAGAACAGGTCGCGCAGTTTGCACAGCGTGGTGCTCACGTCAAAACGGGTGTCGGCCAGCGCCTCGCCAGCGAGGAGTTTGCGCAGCGCCGCCAGCGGCTCGGTTTCGCCGGTCAGCAGCACCTGCGCGCCCCATTTTTCCATGTGGCGGATAAAGCCGTCGCCCGCGCTGGCCGCCAGCATGATTTCGACGCCGTGCAGCGGATGCGGCCCGTCGTCCTGAAAATGGTGCGGCAGCTGCTCTTTGGTCAGCACAATGCGCTGGGGCGATGGCAGCGGCTGGCCGGGCTGGCAGTCAAACACCAGCCAGTCACGGGTCTGGCCAGCGTGGCCGGACACGTCTGCCCCGTTATTTTTGGTGGCGATGGCAATTTTCATGATGACAAAGGATTCGGTTGAAAAGAGGAGCTGCCAGCGCAAGCCAGTTCCATGCCGGGCTTGAATTGGGCCTGCGACGCGAACGCGCCATGCCTGTCTGGCTTGCGTTTGTCGTGGCCTGTCAGTGCAATTCGTAGCCAAAAGACTGGATGACGGCCTTGGCCTTGTCGCCCTTGAGGTACTTGGCCAGCGCCTCGGCGGCGGGTTTGCCCCGACCTTTTTCCAGGATCACGACATCCTGGCGAATCGGCGAATACAGTTTGGTGGGCACCATCCAGGCCGAGCCTTCGATCTTGCCGTCTTTGAGCACCTGCGACAGCGCGACAAAGCCGAGCAGCGCATTGCCGCTGCTGACGAACTGGTAGGCCTGGGTGATGTTTTCGGCGCTGACTATTTTCGGCTGCAGGGCGTCATACACGCCCAGCGCCTTCATCGTTTCCACGCCGGCCGCGCCGTACGGGGCGAGCTTGGGGTTGGCCAGCGAAATATGGTCAAAGCCGCCCTTCTTTAGCACTTCTCCCTTGGCATCGACGACGGCAGATTTGGCCGACCACAGCACCAGTTTGCCAATCGCGTAGGTGAACTGGCTGCCCGCGACAGCGGCGTTTTCCTTGATGAGCCGTGCCGGGGTTTCGTCGTCGGCGGCCAGCAGCACTTCAAACGGCGCGCCGTTTTTGATCTGGGCGTAGAACTTGCCGGTCGAGCTGTAGGAGGCGACCACCTTGTGGCCGGTGGATTTTTCAAAATCGGCGGCGATTTTCTGCATCGGCGCGGTGAAGTTGGCCGCGACGGCGACGAAGACTTCATCGGCCTGGGCTTGAAGTGCCGTACCCATCAGGGCCAGCAGAAAAACGGAGAGGCGGCGCGAAACTTTCATGGGGAATTTCCTGGTGAGTTGATCAATTGAAAGAAAAAAATCAGTCCGTGGCGACTAAAAACACGCTGGGCGCCTTGAACACGGCCGTCACCGGCTGGCCGACTTTCAATTCGAGGCGCTTGACGCTGTCCTCGGTGATGACAGCGGTGAGCACATGGCGCCCGCCCGGCAGCTCCAGCGTGACTTCCGAGTTCACCGGCCCGGTGTGGATGCGCGCGACCGTGCCCTTGAAGCGGTTGCGCGCCGAGATGCGGGCGTCTTTGCCCTCGTCTTCCACCAGCAGCACAATCGAAGACGCCTTGACGAAGGCCAGCACATCCTTGCCCGGCGCCAGCCCAAGGCTTTCGGCCGACTCGCGCGTGACGATGGCCGTCAGCACCAGCTGGGGATTGAGGCGGATGCTGACTTCCACATCGACCACGCCTTCTTTGACAGTTTCGACGGGTCCGGCAAACTGGTTGCGGGCGCTGGTTTTCATGGAAATTTTCCTTAAGACTTGCTGGAAATCGGCCGCATCGGCCACGCCGCCCTGGGTGAGGTTGCGGGTGAGTTTTTCGAGGGCGTTCTGGGATTCTTTTTCCAGCGCGCGGTAAAAGGCGATCAGGCGTCGGCCGAAAGCGGTCAGTTCCGTGCCGCCGCCGTGCTGGCCGCCCGCCGAGCGATGCACCAGTGGCTCGGGCGTGACATTGTTCATGTCGTCCACCGCGTCCCAGGCGGCTTTGTAGGACATCGGCACCGCCTTGGCGGCCTGCGAAATCGAGCCGATCTGCCCAATCGCTTCGAGCAGCCGGATGCGCTTGTCGCCCAGGAAGCTGCCCATCGAGGTTTCGATCAGGAGCTTGCCCATCAGTTGGGGTTGTTTTGTTGCGGTCATGTCGGGTTCATTTCAAAAAGGCTTCAAGGTCATCGCAGGCAGGCCTTCCTGGCGCTGTGCTTGCAAAGATGTAACGAAATCAAGCACCATCGGCCTGTCCTTCAAAAAGGGGCGTCTTCTCAACAAATTCAAAGGAATATCAAAATGGCTATCAGTGCAAGAAACGTGTTCAGCGGCAAGGTCAGCGCAGTAACTGAAGGCGCTGTCAACGCTGAAGTTGAAATCACCACCGCCGGCGGCGACAAGATCGTGGCCATGATCACCGAGACCAGCGTGAAATCCCTGGGCCTGGCGGTCGGCACCGAGGCCATCGCCGTGGTCAAAGCCCCTTCTGTAACGCTGGTGTCGGGCACGCCGGCCTACCGCTTCAGCGCCCGCAACCAATTGGCAGGCACGGTCAGCGCGGTCACCAAGGGCGCGGTTAACAGCCAGGTCACCTTGAGCCTGCCTGGCGGCTCCACAGTGGTGGCCGTGGTCACCAATGATGCCGTGGCCGAACTGGCGCTGGCCGAAGGTGTGGCGGTGGTGGCCCTGTTCAAGGCCGGCCAGGTGCTGGTGGGCGTGTCGGCCTGAATTGAAATGTCCGGCCAGACCCCGGCGGCAGTGTTCAGTCATGGTCTTTTTCAAGGAGGATGCGTGGCTCAGCGCGGCATGGCGTCGCTGAGAGACAGCCGGGTCTGGAACTCGCCCCGGTCCGCGTTGCCGCTGGTGGTCTGGCACACCAGCCAGCGGTCATCGGGCAGGCGCCAGGAGGTCAGCGTTTCGGTGTACACCGGCGCTTCGTAAAACAGCTCGTCGTCGTCTGACCTGAGCTGCGTCAGCACATAGCGGAAGGCGCAAAAGCACGGCCGATGCGCGCTGTCATAGCCTTTTGTGCGGTCGGCTGCAATTTCATAGTCTTGCCGCACCTCAAAGTGAACTGGCGCCACCACCACATCCCTCAGTGGTGACGGCAGGTGCTGCCACCATAGATCCGGCAGCCCATGATGAGCTCCAAATTGCCCCCCGCTTGCGCTGGGAGTCCGTCGATATAACACTGGATACATGCCAAGCTCCTTTGGTTTTTCCGCTCACGCTGACTGTTCGTTATGTTTTTGTTTATACAACGACAAAGCGCACAAATCCTTCAGCATCAAGGGATGCGGGAAGCATTTTCCTGATCTGTTATAGACGTGAGCAAACAACGTGCCAAAAACGGCCTGCGCAGCGCAAACTCCTTCATTTAGCCGCTGTGCGTGGCGCTGACCCATTCAAACAGCGCCAGCATACGGCGCAGCACTTCGGTCTGGCCCTGGCCGTGGGCCTGCAGCGCGGCGCGCAGCCGCTGGCGCGTCACATGCGCCAGGCCCGGCTGCAGCGAGCGCGCAAAAGCGGCCTGCGCCGAGCCCGCCTGCACGCTGTCGAGTTCATTAAGCAGCAGCTCGGGCGCCACGGCCCTGCCCAGTGATTTAAACGACCAGGAGCCGCCCATCACCGGGTGGTAGTAATGGGCGCGGGCAATCTGGAACAGATCGACGATGCGCGCCAGCACATCTTCGAGCGTGGGCGTCAGATCCTCGAACTGCAGCGCCAGCTCGCGGATGCGGCTGCGCTCAAAACCGGCATTGCAGGCAAACACCGGCCCGCTGCTGCCCAGCACCTGCAGCAGCGTGACGGCAAAAGCGCGGCGCGGGTCACCCTTGGCATCGGCTAAAAAGCCATGCTGCACGCAGTGACCGGCCGCGCTTTGCACGTCGCAGGTCCACTGAAACGGCAGCGTCTGGCAAAGCCGATGCTGTCAAAGCGCAGGCTTGTAGCGCGGGTAGGGCAGATCCCGGAACAGCGCGGCCACGGCGGGCTCCAGCACCGGTGCATCTTGCTGGATGGCCCAGCCTTCCGCCGCCACCTGGTCCGCCTTCAGGCTAGGCTGGCAGTGCAGGTCATCAAGATGCAGCAGTTGATCGAAAACCATGGGCATAAGCAGACAAAGGTGACACAGGCATTGCGACAAAGAACACAGGCGGGCGGCCCGGCAGGATCGGTCAGCCCTTTGTCTGGACCTGGAGCAAGTCCCGTGCAAGGCTGCAGCGCGCCCAAGCGCCTGCGCTTCGTGCGGCTGTCACATATCTTGCTTGGGCTGCCTGCATGACCCTGAAGTTCTGCATGACGCCCGGCTCCTGCACGACCGGCATCCACATCCTGCTCGAAGAGCTGGAGCTGCCGTTTGAAGTCACCATCGTGAACCTGCCCGCTGGCCGGTTACGCCTGCGGCGCGGATTTTTCCATTGCCGACGCGGCGCTGTTTTACGTCGCGTTCTGGGCCGACAAGACCGGCATCAACCTGCCGCCGCGCTGCGCCGCGCATTACCAATTGATACGCGCCCGCCCCGTGGTGCAGCGCGTGCTGCACGAAGAAGACTACCGCTGAAACGCTTTTTTAAAAAGGACACGCTCCATGTTTATCGCCATGAACCGCTTTCGCATCGCACCGGGCCGCGAGGCTGAATTTATCGAAGTCTGGCGCCAGCGCGACAGCCGCCTGGCCGGGGTGCCGGGCTTTCAGAGTTTTAACCTGCTTCAGGGCACCAGCGACGATCAAGCCACGGTGTTCGTCTCGCACTCCACCTGGGAGAGCGCCGCCGCTTTTCAGAACTGGACGCGCTCGGAGTCTTTCCGCGCCGCCCACGCCAGCGCCGGTCAGCAGCGCGGCCTGTACCTGGGCCCGCCGCAGTTCGAGGGCTTTGAGGTCGTGCTGTAGCGCTGCGCGCCGCCACGCCCGCACAGCTTTTTTTTCAGCCTGAAAACGCATCCAAAACCGTCCCCCACTTTCCCGGAGAAATTCAGATGAGTACCCCCGACATCCTGGCCCGCAACCGCGTGATCCTGACGCATTTCGACAGCTACAGCACGGCGCTGCTGTTTCCCCTCTGGGAGAGCAAAAGCCTGCTCTGGCCGCAAGCCCTGTCCGAAGGCGCCGCGCCGCTGCACCCGCCCGCCGAACCCGGCGCCGGGCATGAAGCCGACGCCGTCATGCAGGCCGTGGTCGAGCGCTGCGGCTTCAATCCTGACGAGCTGGTCTATGTCAGCGAGTTCCAGCACTGGGCGCAGACCGAAGACGGCCCGGTGCAGATTCACCTGCTGCGCTTTACCACGCCGGACGCACCAAAACCCGCCATCGAGGCGCTCGGCGGCGTGTTCAAGCCGATGAGCATGTTGCGCGGCAGCGCGATGAGCGAGCTGTTGCTGCTGCGCGAGGTGTTCAACCTGATCGTCGGCGGGGGCGGCGGCCGCGCCTGAAACCGGCGCTGGGCGGCGGCTCGTCAAAGGGCCGGGCCGTCAAAGTGGGCGCGCATCGCGTCCCAGCCGGACCAGTCCAGCTCGGGCATGCCGCTGCGCGCCGCCGCGTCGATCTGGCGCGCGCTGTCGGCCAGAGTCTTGAGCTGGCGCAGCACCTCGGCGCGGGTCAGGCGCGAGCGCAGCAGTTCATTTTTTTCCAGCCCTTCGATCAGCGTGGCGACGGCGGTGCCGGATTGCTCGATCAGATTGAGCAGGGCGGTGGTGATGATGGAAACCATTCGTTAAACGCTCACGGCGACGCCGCTGGCCGCCAGCAGCCGGGTGTTCAGTTCAAAGGCAAACTCGCGCCAGGCGGCGGCCAGGTCCAGCGTGATGGCGCGCAGCATGTCAGTATCCGGGTGGTGTTCGAGTTCAAAGTTGGACAGCGCGCAGGAGGTGCCGTTGAAGCTGAGGGCGGCGTCCAGCAAGCCTTTGTTCCAGCCCTCAAACGGCACCAGCAGCGCGGCGGTCAGCGCGTGGCGGCTGTGGATGACTTCGCTGCGCGCCGCGTCCAGCGCAGGCAGCAGGTGGTCGAGCCGGGCCAGCGATTCGCTGTAAATCTGGTCGGCGGTGGCCAGCAAGGCGCGCTGCGTCAGCTGCTCGGACTGCTGGCTGGACAGCAGCCGGGTCAGGTGCAGGCGGTAGCGCTCAGGCGCCAGGCCGCGCAGGGCCAGCACGCTGGCGGCAAAAGCGCCAATGGCTTCGACGCGCTGGCCATCAGCCGCGCCAGCCAGGTGCAGCGCTGGATGTGGTGTTGGATGTCGTGCGGAATGCGGCGCAGCGGTCGGCGCGCTGGCAGCGGCCGCTGGCTGCGGGCGGCGCAGCGCGTGGGCAATACGATCAGCCGCTTCGAGCGCGCCTTCCATGTGGCCGGCGCCGTGGGCGGCCGTCTCGCTGCCGCCGAAGAAAATCCGGCCGCTCCATTGCGGCTGGCGCAGCAGCGGATTGGCCTGGGGCGGCTTGGGCGGCTCGGCGCGGTCGGCATCGCTGCAGGTCCAGGGTTCTTGCGCCCAGTCTTGCACAAACAAGTGGCCGTTGTGCGCCTCGGGGCCGTAGAGCTGGGCGAGCTGGCTGTCGATCAGGATCGGCAGGCCGCGCTTGAAGTTCTCGCGCTGGGCCGGGCTCAAGGCAATAAAGCCGCCGAGTGCGCCGGCCTTGCCTTCGCTGGCGTCGAACACCTCGCCGAGAACGGCCTGGGCGTGGCGCACAAAGGCGTTGCCCGAGTGTCCGGCATCGCGCCAGAAGGGCTTATTGAAAGTGGTCACCGCCTTGGCCTGCGCGGCCATCCAGGTGGGCGTGGCGGCCAGCGCATCCTGCACGGCGGCGGGCAAAGGCGGATTGAATTGCACATGCTGCGCCACCAGGCGCGGCGGCAGTGCCAGCACCACCTGGCGCGCCCTGACGGGATGCCCGGTGGCGGGGAGTAACTCGATAAAGGCGCCCCGGTCGCGCAGCGCATGCAGCGCCACGCCCAGGCGCACCGTGCCGGGCGGCAAATCGGCCGCCAAGGCTTCGATGAGCTTTGCGGCGCCGTTTTGAATACGGCGCGCGCCGACATGCACGCCGCCGGGCACGATGCGGCGCTCGGGGGTGCGGTTGGGGTCCGTGAGCCACAAGGCATCACCGGGATCAGCTTGTGGCTGACTGACCAGTCCGAGTTCGCCGAGCAGCGCGGTGATGCGCGGCTCGGTCTCGCTCCAGAACCAGGCGGGACCCAAGTCCAGCGCCTGACCGGTGGCTTCGCAAAAACGGCTATGGACGCGCCCGCCCAGGCGCTCGCGCGCTTCGATGACCTGCACCTGCAAGCCGCGTGCCGTGAGCTCGCGCGCCAGCGCCAGGCCGCACAGGCCGGCGCCGACGATGGCGACATCGAAGACGCCGACAGCGGCAAGCGGCACGGGCGCGGCCATGTCAGCGCCCGCCTCGCCGCGCTAGCGTCGCGTTGCATCGGCCGGGAAAGCGGCCAGTCAGGGGAGCGCGGACAGGCTTCATGGGGGCGTCCTCAGGTTGTCAAGATTTCAGGATTTCAGGCTCTGACCCATTCGACGGTGACGGGCTCTTCGCCCAGCACGGCCTGGCAGGCCAGGCGGGAGTTGGAGCTGATGCCCACCATGCCATCTAACTTTTCGTTCTCGGCGGGCTTGATCTTGGACAGGGTCTTGCGCCCGACGCTCACATTGACATGGCAGGTTTCGCATTTGGCTTCGCCGCCGCATTTGCTCTGGATTTCTTCGCCCACCGATTGCAAAGCCTTGAGCAGCGTGGTGCCGCTGGGGATGTCATAGGTTTTGCCGGAAGGAAGGACTGTGAGTGTCGTCATGGTTTTCGTCAGTAGAGTTAAAGGGAAAAGGGAAAGCGTTCAAAAAGCGCTCAGGCGCTCAAGCGGCCAGGCCTTCAGGCGGCCAGCGCGGGCTGCAGCGCGGCGGTCAGCTCCTCGGCGAACTGCGCTAGCGGCATGGGGATGCGGGTGATGTTCTGCTCTTGCAGAAAACGCGCCTCCATGCGCGTCGGCTCGTTGGGCAGCACGGCCCAGTGTTTATCTGACGAGCGCTTCATGATCTGGCGCGCAAAGCAGCGGGTCAGCTGGTCGTCAAAACGGCAGCCGACAAACAGGAAATGGCGCCCGCTGCGCCAGGCCTGCACGGCGGCGGGAATCGGCGTCTGGATGTCGATCTCGGTCAGCACTTCGACGTAATCGCTGTCGGAAACTAAAAAGTTGCCGGCCGGGCTGTGGCTGCCAATCGGTTTGTAGAGCAGGCGATTGCACTCGGCGGGCAGCGCGGGCAGGGCGCTGCCGTCGGCGGCGTAGGCGCCGGTCCAGTGGCCGAAATGCTCGGACTGCGACAGGCCTTGCACCTGCGCCCAGTCGCCTTTTGACGGAATCTGGGCCAGCGCGGCGGCCATCGTGTCGTCGTACCAGGTGTCCACCCACAGGCCCGCGCCGCTGCCAGCCAGAGCCAGATGCAGGGCCGACGGGACGGTCGGGGCGGCAAAAGCCTCGTTCATCAGATGCACCACCGATTTGCGGTGTTTGAAATTTTCGATGAACTGCGCGGCCTGGGTCAGGCGCTTGCGGATCTTGTGCGGCACGCTGACTTTGGAGGTCATCATCTCGGCCAGCGCCAGCGGGGTGGCGGGCACCTTCAGGTCGCTGCACAGCGAGAGCATTTCAGGCCCGAGGTAGGGAATGACGCTGCCGGTGTCGAGCTGCTGGGCAATATCGCGGATCAAAGCGTTCATGGTGAGTTCCTCAGAGGTAAATGGCTGCGCCGGCACCGACATTGGTCGCGGTGTCCTTGAGCGTTTTGACGATGTACTTGACCTGCTCGTCGTCGAGTTCGGTGTGCAGCGGCAGCGCCAGGGCGCGGTCGCCGATGCGGTCGGTGTCGCGCAGCAGGCCGCGCTGGTGGCCGATGGCCCCGCCCGCGTTCATGTAATAGAACTGCTGGTGCAGCGGGTGGCTGTAGGCGGCGGTTTCGATGCCGCTGGACTTGAGGTCGTCGATCATCTGGGCTCTGGCGCTGAGGGTAAAACGCTTGCCCAGATGCACGACGTAGAGCATCCAGTTGACCTCATCGACATCGACGCTGATGTAAGGGGGTTTGACGCCTTCAAAACTTTCCATGTGCGTCAGGTACCAGCTCTCCACCTGCTTGCGCAGGGCCAGGCGCTCGTCCAGGCTGGCGAGCTGGGCCAGTCCCAGCGCGGCGGTCAACTCGCTCATGCCGGCCTGCAGCGGTATGCGCGAGCCGACGGAGACCGAATTGCGGTCGGCAATGCGGCGCTGGCGCAGGTAGCGCAGCTCGTGAATCAGGTCGTCGTCGTCGGTGACCAGCATGCCGCCTTCACCGGTACACAGCGCCGAGGGCAGCGAAAAGTCAAACACCGCCACGTCGCCAAAGCTGCCGACGCTGCGGCCCTTGTAGCGCGAGCCCAGCGCTTCGGTGCTGTCTTCGATGAGTTTCAAGCCGTGAGCGTCGGCCAGGGCGCGCAGCGCGTCCCAGTCGGCGGGGTGGCCGTTGGTGTTGCCGGCCAGGATGGCGCGGGTGTTGGGGGTGATCTTGAGGGCGGCCTTTTCAGGGCTGAGGCTGCCGGTCCAGTAGTTGATGTCGGCAAACACCGGGGTCGCGCCCGCCAGCGTGACGGCCTGCGCCACCTGGTGCCAGGCGTGCGAGGTGCAGATCACCTCGTCGCCGGGGCCAATTCCCAGGGCGCGCAGGGCGATCCAGGTGCCCAGCGTGCCGCTGCCCACGGCCACGGCGTATTTGCGCCCGGCCCAGCCGGCAAAGGCCTGTTCAAAACCTTCGAGCATGGGGCCGTCGCTCCAGCGCGGGGACTGCAGCACGGCATTCACTAACTCGATTTCGCGCACGCCACATTCGGGCTCGAACAGGGAAATGGTGTCCATGTCCATGGCTAGTCCTCCTCGGTGAGGATGAGGGCCGTGGCTTCTTCGGGCTGCTGGGTCACGCTCCAGCAGTGGCCACTGGAGGTGCCCAGATAGACGCGGCGTTTGCCCAGCAGCAGCGCCGGAGTTTCGTCGCGCATGTCCATCGCATCGACCACCACCACGCGGGTGGCCGGGTCGCGGGCGCGCCAGAGCGTGGCGGCATCGCGCAGCGTGGAGGCCGCGCCGATGACTTCGGCGGCGGTGCGCAGGTATTCAGGAGTCATGGCCATGATGGGGACTCGCTTTCAGTCTTCGGCCACGGGCAGGCGGCGCGCTTCGACGGTAATGGGGAGCGCTGTGCCTTCGGGCATGGCGGGCAGGTCAAACTGCCAGCCGTTGCCCAGCGTGATCAGGCCGCCCCACAGGCCGGGGTTGACCATGCTGATGATGGGTTCTTCCAGGTCTTTTTTGGGCACATAGCCGGTCAGCGTGCCTTTGCTGTCTTTGCGGATCATCAGTTTCATTAGGAGCTCCTGGTAGGGATTCGTCGGGGGTGAAAGGGGCGCTTTAAGGAGCCGTGAGCGGTTCGCTCTGCAGCAGGGGAGCGAGCAGCGGCGGCAGCTGGGCCAGCACGGCGGCGATGTCTTGGGCGGTGGTGGTGCGGCCCAGCGACAGGCGCACGGCTGCCAGCGCTTCGTCGGCAGGCACGCCCATAGCGGTTAAAACATGCGAAGGCTCGCTGCCGCCCGACGAGCAGGCCGCGCCCGACGAGGCGGCCACGCCCAGGCGCTCCAGCCGCTGCAGCACGACATCGACCGAGAGCTGGCCAAAGCGCAAATAACTGGTGCCGGGCAGGCGCGCCACGTCCTGGCACCAGACGTAAGTGGCGGGCAGGGCGCGTATCAGTCCGGCTTCGAGCTGGTCGCGCAGGCGGGCGACGCGGGCCGCTTCCACGGTGACATCGCCGAGCAACTCCAGCGCCGCAGCCAGGCCGACGATGGCGGCGAGATTTTCCGTGCCGCCGCGCCGGGCGCGCTCCTGGCTGCCCAGAGTTTGCGGCGCCAGCGGCGTGCCGTGGCGCAGCAGCAGCGCGCCCACGCCCTTGGGGCCGTTCAATTTGTGCCCGGAGAACGAGACGGCATCGGCGCCGCAACTGGAGAACTGAAACGGCTGCTTGCCGATGAACTGAGTCGCATCGACGTGCAGCAAGGCGCCCGCCGCTTTTGTCAGTTCGGCGACCTCGGCCAGCGGCATCAGCGCGCCGGTTTCGTTGTTCGCGGCCATCAGCGAGACCAGCGCCACGTCGGGGCCGATCAGGCGTTGGGCGGCTGTCAAATCAAGACGACCGTCGGCCAGCACCGGCAGAAAATCGACCTGAACGCCGCTCTCGGCCAGCGCACGCGCCAGCTTCAAATGACCGGCATGCTCGACGCTGCTGAAAATGACGCGCTGGCGCTCGGGCGGCGCTTTGGCCAGCAGGCCGCGTACCGCCAGGTGGTTGGCCTCGGTCGCGCCGCTGGTAAAAATCACTTCGGTGGCTTTGCAGCCCAGCACGCGTGCCGCCGTGGCGCGGGCGGCGGCCAGGGCGCGCTTGGCGTCCTGGCCGGGGCCGTGCTGCGACGAGCTGTTCGCCCACAGGCTGGACAGCACCGGCAGCATGGCCGCGATGACCTGCGGCGCAGGCGGCGTGGTGGCGTTGTGGTCTAGGTAGATCATGGAAGTGGCCGGTTTTTTGGAAACAAAGCCATCAGGGCCAGAACTGGCGTTCGCTGTCCAGGCACAGCGCGTCGAGCACCGTGTCCAGCGGCTGGCCCTGCAGCCGCGTCAGCCAGACGCCAGCGGCGTGGTCACGCGCCGATAGGCTCCAGCCGCCCGCCGCGCCAGTTTCGTCGCCCGCATCCGCCACACCGGGCGTGAGCAGCGCAATGTCAATCAGCCCACCGCCCGGATCGACGTTGCGCGAACAGCAAGGGCTCTGGATGCGAAAGCTCTCGCCCTCACGCAGCACCAGCGGCTCGACGTAGCGGTAGCGCACCCGCTCGCGCAGAGCGCGCTCCAGGCGGTAGATCATGAAATCGCTGACCGGGCTGACCGCTGGCAGCGCCGATTCAGATACACCCGCCACAGTGACCGCACCCAGCCCGCCAGCCTGCGCCTGGGGCGCCGCTTCGGGCGCGCCTGCGCCTGAAAAAGCGCTGGCGCCAGCGGACGGCCGGGCGTTGTTCACACACCGTCCTCGGTTTCGGGCAGCAGGCCGTGCGGGGCCGGGGCCAGTTCAATCTCCAGGCAGCCGACAACGCAGTCGCCAAACTGCACCAGGTACACCGGCTCGTTCAACTCCTGCGCGTGGCCGATGTTGACGATCTCGCCGACCGAGCCGCGCCCGGCCAGCAGCGCGTCCACCGCGCGCTCGGGGTGGCTGCCGTCGTTGACCAGGTCATCGAGCGCAATCACGCGCTGGCCCCAGGCATAAGCGGGCTCGCGGGGTTCGAGGCCGGGCAGGGAATTGGCGGTAACAGGGGCGTTCATGGTGTTTCCTCGGTGGGCTTGGCAGATCCGAGCGTCTGCAGCGCGCCGGCTTTGACGCCGAGCTGCTCCAGCACGTCTTCGGGGAGGTTGTCCAGCGTGCAAAGCTCTTTGGCCCGCATGCCGACGCGGTGGCCGGATTCGACAAAATCGACCGCGTAGATATAAAACTGCTGCAAAAAAGTGTTGATGTTGATGACGTAGCCGATCTCGCCCTTGCCGACCAGCACCTCGCCGATGTCGCGGCCGTTGTAAGTGCCGTCGTTGCGGATCACCGAGCGCGCAATCACCCGCTCGCCGTATTTAAAACGCGGCGGAAAGGCCAGTTCAATTTCGTTGTCATCGCGGTTGATATCAGCCATGAACTCCTCCTGATCCGTTGATCTGACGCGCTCGCCGTTCGGCCACGGCCAGGCGCACTTCTGAATCCTCGTCGTCGCGCAGCGCGGCCAGCACGGACGCGTCGCCGCGCTGCGCGACTTCCCAGCGCACGCGCCAGTCTTCATCGCTGACCAGGCACGCCAGCAGCGCGGGCGGCAGGCGCTGGGCGACGATGCGGCGCACTTCGGCTTCGCGGTCGTCGGCCATGCGCAGCAGCGCGGGCATTTCCAGCCGCTGGGCCACGCGCATGCGCACGGCCCGGTCGCTATCGCGGGCCATGACGGTCAGGATCGCCACCGGCAGGCGCATCGCCACCAGTTCGCGCACGCCGTAGTCGGGGTCGTTGCGCATCGTCGCCAGCAGGGCGGGCGACAGGCGCTGGGCCACGCGGATGCGAACTTCGCGGTGCGGATCGTTGGTCAGCTTGGTCAACTGCGCCAGCGGCAGGCGCAGCGCAATCTGCAGCCGAACCGTTTCATCCGGGTCGTCGATCATCGCGACCAGGCGAAACACGCTGGCGTGGCGCGCGGCAATGGCGCGCACTTCAAAATAGGGGTGGCTCAGGTGGGCGTCGCCCAGCGCGGGGTGCCAGCGGAAAAATCGGTCTATGCGCCGGGCATAGACATCTTCGAGGCAGGCGTGGCCGGGCTCGCAGCCTTGCTGGCCGGGCAGCTCGCGCAGGCTGGCGCTGGCGCAGACGCTGCAGTCAATCGGCCCGCCCTGCCAGTGCTGCGGCGCAATGTCGCCCGCCGGGGCGCGCAGGTGGGCCGCGCCGGTGGCCGGGGTCTGGACAGCGGCGGCCAGCGTGTTCATAGCGCCGGTCCCGCGCCGCTCCAGCCGCGCACCGGGTAGGCGGCGAGCGGGTCGGCCTCATCACCCGCTTCACCCGCTTCGTGACGGGCCAGCACCTGCGCCAGCAGCGCGCCGCCGACGCGGTCCTGCGGGTCCAGGCGGCGCAGCTCGCCCAGCATCAGCCGCGCCTCTTCAAAATCGTTCAGCCGCAAATTGAGATAGGCCAGACCTTTGAGGGTAAACAGATAAAAACGCACGGCGGCGTCGCCGCTGGCGGCCTCGTCGCTGGGCACTTCATCGCCAAAATTCGGGCCTAGCGCGTTGCGGGCCATCGCCAGCGCGTCCTCGCCAGCGGCTCTGGCCTGCGCCAGCTGGTGGCCGTAAAAATAAAAGCGGTACAGCGCAATCACCGGCGCCGGGTGGCGCGGGGCGGCGGCTCTGGCCTGCTCCAGCAGGGGCAGGGCTTGCTGCGGCAGGTGACGCAGCAGCCCGGCCTGTTTGATCAAGTCCTCGACCTGCGGGCTGAGCCCGTAGCCCAGGGCGCTGTCGGCAAACGCCGCCAGGTTGTCGTCAAAGCCCAGGCTTGCTGCGTCCACGCTGTACTCCTTGGGGTCCGGTGCTTCAGGAAGCCAGCGGAGGCGCCGGACGGGCAATCGAGCTGATCTCGATCTTGGTCACGCCGGACGGCGCTGGCGCGCTGGTTTCAGCGCTGCTGCAGGCGCAGGGCGCCTTGTTCGGGTTGATGAAGGCCAGGCCGGACTGCGTCGGCGTTTCGGTGAAGTCGATGGTCAGGCCGTCGAGCATCAGGCGGCTTTCGGCGCCCAGGAACAAGCGCATGCCGTCGATTTCCAGCGCCTGCTCGCCCGCCTGAGGCGCCGCCTCGGCGCTGAACTCGGAGCTGTAGCCCGAGCAGCCGCCGGGGGTGACGCTCAGGCGCAGGCCCGCGCCCGCGCCCAGGCCGGAAAAACGCACGATGCGCTGAATGAATTTCGCCGCAGCGGGGGTGATGGTGACGTTGGGCAGCATGGTGTTCCTTGGGGGCAAGCGGGTTCAGATCTTGACGATGCAGCCATCGACCGGGCAGACAGCCACGCACTGCGGCTCGTCGTAGTGGCCTTCGCAGTCAGTACACTTTTTCGGGTCGATGATGTAGGTGCCGTTTTTCTCGCGGATGGCGACGTTCGGGCACTCAGGCTCGCAGGCGGAGCAGGCAGAGCAGGTAGAGGAAATGATCTTCATGGGCATGGTGGGTCTCCGGTTAAGGTTTGAGGGTCAAGGAAAAAATCAGGCGGCTTCGGCCACGCTGGTGAAAGCACCCTGGCGGATCTGCGCATCGCCACGGTCCTGGTGGGTGATGGCGCCGCTGGCAATGCGGGCGCGGTAGTCGTTGAACCATTCGAGGGCGGCTTTCTCGATGAACTCGCCGACATACTGGTCCACCGCTTCGATACCGGCCGCCGTCAGGTCGTCTTTCGGGCAGGCGCCAATCTTGGCCACCAGCACGGCGTGGCAGTCGTTGATGGCGCGCACCACGGACGGCAGCTGCTCGTCGTCGCCGGCGCCGCCCTGGCAGTACTGGTCCACGCGGCGGTGGCCGACGAACAAGGCCTGGGTCGAAGAGACTTGGAACACCTGAAATTCAGTCACATGGCCGAAGTGTTCGTTGACACGGCCGCCGCCCTTGGTGGCGACTGCTACTAAAACCTGTAGGTCTTCGGAGACCTTGATGGCGCTGGCGGCGGCCAGGGCTTGCTGCTTGGCTGCGTGCTGGGCCTGGCGCTCGATTTCCACCTTGTCCTGGTAGCTCTTGCGCTTATCCAGGTCATAGACGATTTCCATTTGTTCGAGCTTGTCCATGGTGAACTCGTCGCTGCGGTCTTCGCCCAAGAGGCCGACCGCGTCGGCGCGGCACTGGCGGCAGTGGCGCATCAGGTTGGCGCCGCCCATGCAGGCGTCCTGCACGGCTTTGAGTTCAGAAGCGGTCGGGCCGCGCTGGCCGCTCAAGCCGAACACCGTGCCGTGCTCGGCCTCGGAGATCAGCGGCATGATGTTGTGCAAGAAAGCGCCGCGCTTTTTGACTTCGCGGTTCACTTCAATCAGGTGCTCGTCGTTGATGCCGGGGATCAAAACGGAGTTGATCTTGGTCAGCACGCCGCGCGCGGTCAGCATTTCCAGCCCGAGCATCTGGCGCTCGTGCAGGATGGTGGCCGCTTCCAGGCCGGTGACGCGCTTGTGGTTCCAGAAAATCCACGGGTAGATTTTTTCGCCGACCTTGGGATCGACCATGTTGATGGTGATGGTGACGTGATCGACGTTGTACTTGCAGATTTCATCGACCAGGTCCGGCAGCGCCAGGCCGTTGGTGGAAATGCACAGCTTGATGTCGGGCGCCTGCTCCTGCAGCATGCGGAAGGTGTCAAAGGTCTTGGCCGGATTCGCCAGCGCGTCGCCGGGACCGGCCACGCCGAGGACGGTCATCTGCGGAATCTCGCTGGCCACGGCGACGACTTTTTTCACCGCCTGCTCGGGCGTGAGCTTTTGCGAGACCACGCCGGGGCGCGACTCGTTGGAGCAGTCGTACTTGCGGTTGCAGTAGTTGCACTGGATGTTGCAGGCGGGCGCGACGGCGACGTGCATGCGGGCGTAGTGGTGATGGGCTTCTTCGGAGTAGCAGGGGTGGTTCTTGACCTTTTCCCAGATTTCGGGGGGCATATCGTCCGGGCCGGCGGAGGTGCCGCAGCTGGCCTTGCCCTCGCCGCCGTGCGTGTCGCAGCCGCTGGCTGCGGGCAGCTCAATGGCTTCCTGGATGGATTTGATCTGGCCAATGCTGACATACGTCTTTGCTGGCATCGAACCGGTCATCGTGCTTGATGGCATGGGAACCCTTTCGCGACCGACCATGGCCGCACGGGAGTTCTCTAGCTAAATCCATGCCACCTTGAAATTCCTTTGAAATCAAGGATCTGGACGCAATTGTCGGATCTGCCACATTCGACACGGCCCACAATTTTTAACAAGCCTTGTCAGTGATGCGACAAAAGCCACATACAGCGCAGCCTTGGCTCTGGCGCTGGCCTCCAGCGACGCAGCCCTGATGGCCAATACGATGGCGCTGCGGGCTTTTGCAATCTCTTCCTGAGCGATGCCAGGGGCCGGGACCTGCGTTTTCCCGCTCCAGGCCAGCGAATTGCGCGGGCCAGGGGGGACGGCGGTGCTCTTCGATACCGGCCAGCCGCACGGCCTCATTGCGCGCTTCAAATCGCCCTCGACATCGACCCTCTGACGTCGCTGCGCCTGGAGGAAGAGCAGTTCTGGCGCAGCGGCGCACGGGCCGGTGTTTGCCCGCAGTCCGGTCGCGGGCGCTCAGGCGGCCTGCGCGTCAGCTCAATTCATTGAATGTCCAGAATGCCCAGCTGACCGATTTTCAGGCGGGCCCGGACACGGCCTCTGCTGCGGACCACTCCGTGCCGCGAGTGCGTTTCCAGTAGAAGCGAATCAGCTCACCCATAATCAATGCTGACTGCCACTTTCCATCTTCAAGTCGCTGCATGACGGCGCGCGACATGTCGCGCGCGATAAATTGAGCCTTGAGTTCCACAAGCAAAGCAGTCAGGGATGGCTCATCAAGCGCTTCAATTTCGCCGCGAACAATTTTCACCCTCTCGCTTTCGCGTTCCTGCAGCTTTGCCTGGCGTTTCTCGCCGGGATGGGACTCGGCGACCTTGGGCGCCGGGCCACCCAGCCCTGCAATCGCTTTGGTCACCACCTGCACTGTTGGGCTGTCTGTTGCCTTGGCAGCAAGGAGGGATTTCAGATAGGCGTGCCTTGAAAGGACGGGCGGGCCTGCAAGGGCCAAGCGTACCTCCAGGCGTTCAACCGCCTTGGCGAAGGCCAGTTCTCCATACCGAAGGTAAAGATCCTCCGCCACCTCAGGATCAATTCCCAGCGCATAGGCGCGTGCCACCTTGCTCAGGTCAATGGGCTCGCTGTCTTTAACATGTGCTTCTGGTTTGAGGCGAACTTCAAACTGAAGAAACTGGATGGAGCGGCCCACTTTAAATTCATGCACTGAAACGATGAGTTCGCTGACCTCGTTGACCTCTTCGATGGCTGGCTTGATGGTGTCGCGGTTGAAGAAGCGGAACTCTGTCTTGATCTCTTTGGGGACGGGCTTGCCAGTGAGCACCGGCAGCCACCAGTGCCAGTGCTGCTTGCTGGTCAAGTGCGATGGGTTGTGCTTGTAGCGTGCGCAAATTTCATAAAGTGCCAAGCCCGCATGGGAGCGAAACTGCGCAATCGTGGAGCGCCTGATTTGCGCAAACCGGTGCGGCGAAAGCACCTCTTGTCTGAGTGCCGGCGGGTAAGCCCAGTGCAGCCAGGTCTGGCCTCCACTTTTTTTAAGGACCGCCTGTGCGAGCAAACCGCACGCGCCCCACTCCTCAGTTTCACCGGGAGAGGGCGACTGCCACTCAACCACATGCGTGACCATCGAGTACAGATGCTTTTTCAGCTCCTTGACGGTCCCGGTCGAGCCTTCAAAGCCGCGAATGATCGAATTGAGGGGCGCTGAAAACATCCTGGATTTTTCATCTTCGGCGCCCTGGTCTCTGGCAACCAGCATCATCACCGTGTACGCCTGACGACCTATGCGCGTAATGGCACCGCTCTTGGGAACCATCGCCAGCGTTGACACGGGTTTGTTGATTTGGTCGGGCCCAATGATCTCTAGCTGCATGCTTCATTATGTGTAAAAACGCTAATCTCACGCAAGATCAATCCCGCTGGAATCTGGAACGCCACCCATGAAAAGCGGGGGTTTCGCTCACATTTTGGAGCAGCTGCGCAGCACTTTTTCAAGGCTAAAGTTCATGGTTTATCTCACATTTAGTCTTTCTTGGCTGGCAAAGCGCGCCCAATTCGGCCCCCAAAGCGCGCCGAAAAATCGTTCGCAGCGAACCTTTGTGCCAATTTCTGAAGCGTCTTCAGGTGATGGTTTTTCTCACATAACCCGTGCTTTTCCTCACATATCTCATGGTTTCGCTCACATATCTCATGGTTTCGCTCACGTAAAGTAAGCTAAGTTATTGATTTATAAAGAGAATTCCTGGTTAAAGGTATTAAAGGTATTAAAGTCTTATAAAAAGAGAAGGAGAGCGCCTGTGGATAACTCCAAAAATCAGGCGCATGAATTGAAGAAAAGCCCTTCATAAAACGCACAATCCAAACCACACGCTTTTTTTACGTCTAGTTAGGAAAAATACATGCCCATCAAAAAAAAACCAGGCAACCGCGTCAGCCTCGAAGACCTGATTTGTGCTTCCAATCGGGTAGGCGCCGTCATTGAAAGTGTGCGCAGCGCCATGCTCGCACCCGACGCCAGAAAATCTCCCCCCTTATTCACCACGAATCAAGTGGCAACGATCTGCGGCCTGGAGAAGGCTCAAATGGACTATCGAATAAAAAAAGGTGACTTGCCAGCTGGCCAGATGGAGCCGGGCCACCGGCGCAAGTTTTCTCTGGAAGACACCCGCAGCTGGGCGCAGGCTGAACGCAGCAAATTCATGCGGCCAAAAAATGCTGAAGCCATCACTATTGCCGTGGCAAACTTCAAGGGCGGCGTGACCAAGACAACCACGGCTGTCACGCTGGCCCAAGGCTTGAGTTTGCGCGGCCACAAGGTGCTTGTTATCGATACGGATCCCCAGGGCTCCATGACGACCTTGTTTGGCCTGCTGCCCGATGTGGACGTTTCGGATGAACAAACCATCCTCAGTCTTTGCTATGGCTCCGAAGTGTCGATCGATTACGCAATCACCCCCAGCTACTGGTCCGGAATTGACATCGTTCCTGCCAACCTGGCGCTTTATTCGGCTGAGTTCGCCCTGCCCTCCCGGCAAAAGGCAGAAAGCAGTTTTGAGTTCTGGAATGTGCTCAATCACGGCATCGACGCAGCCAGGACGAAGTACGATGTCATCATTCTGGACACGTCCCCTTCCCTTTCATATTTGACGATCAACGCTTTGCTGGCCGCTGATGGCCTCATCATGCCGCTGCCCCCCAGCACGCTTGATTTCACCTCGAGCGGGCAGTTCTGGAATTTGTTTAACGATCTCACCGCCAATCTGCTCACCAATCGGGGCAAGACCAAGAGCTTTGATTTCGTGGATGTGCTGCTGGCCCGGGTGGATGCCAACGATGCCTCATCCAGCGTTGTGCGCGAGTGGATCACGGCTGCCTATGCCAGCATGGTGCTGCCCGTTGAGATTCCCAAAACCTCCTTGACGGCAAGCGCCAGCGCCGAGTTCGGCACGGTGTATGACACCGACCCGGCCACCATCAATACCCGAACCTATCGGCGCGCCTATGACGCCTATGAGCGTGTTGTCGAGCTGGTTGAAGAACAAATAAATTCCGCCTGGAAGCGTCAAATTGGAGAACAGCATGGCGCTTAAAGACAAGGCAACCAAAGTCGATCTGAGCCACATTGGCTTGTCGTCTGGCAGCCGAGGGCAGGGCGCCAAGACGGCCATCGGCTTGCATGCGGACGCTCTTTTTCGCGATGAAAAGGTCACGGCTGAAAACGTCGAGCTCAAACAACGCCTGGCTCAATTCGAGGGGGCAAATCCTGCCCGGCCTATCGACCCAAAGCTCATCAAGCCGAGCAAGTGGGCCAATCGTCATGAAAAGTCTTTTTCAAGCGAGGAGTTTGAAAGGCTCAAGGCTGAAATTGAGTCGGCCGGGGGCAATATCCAGGCCATCAAGGTTCGCCCGACGGCTGGCTTTGCGGGCGAGTTCGAGGTGGTTTTTGGGCACCGCCGCCATCTGGCCTGTCTTGAACTGGGCCTCATGGTGCTGGCCGTTGTCGAGGACATGACGGATGCCGAGCTTTTTTGTCAGATGGACCGGGAGAACCGGGAGCGGGCCGATTTGCGCCCCTACGAGGCCGGTGTTTTTTACGCAAAAGCTCTTGATGAAGGGCTTTTCTCCTCGGCGAAAAAGTTGGCTGCATCGGCTTGCCTGGACCTGAGCCAGTTAGGCAAGGCGCTTTCCTTGGCCCGGCTACCTGTGGATGTGATTGCCGCGTTTCCAAGTCCATTGGATCTTCAATACCGCTGGGCACCTATTCTTATACAAGCACTGCAAAAGGATCCGGATATCGTTTTGGCCAGGGCCAGAGAGATTCAAAATGAATCGCCAAGGCTGGCGGCGGCGAAGGTGTTAAGCCTCCTAGTGGAGGGGGGTGGAACCGTTCCACCCCTGCCCTCAAAGAGGGTTTCCATCCAAGGGAAGAATGGTCAAAAAGGCGATATCAAGCTGGATTCAACGAAGAGAAGGGCGGTGATAAATCTGTCAAACATTGATCCTGTCATGTTCGTAGAGCTTGAGAAAGCGATCAAGGCGCTCCTGTCCTAAGTCGGTGTTGGCGGATTGACGGTTGCGCCGCCATCTCGACTATGCTGAGCTCTCGGCCATTAGGTGCAGAAAGCGACCTTCTGCCGTGAAAATCGGCTTTGATGAATTTTCTTCTTCATTGAAGAGTGCCTAAGGTCGGTTCATGATGACCATGCATGCGCCCAGCGCGCCAGCTGCCATGCCAAACAGCAGCAGGACCGTGCCCAGCATGACCTGACTACGCCACAGGCCAAGCCAGCGCAGAGCGCGCTGGAGTTGATAGGCGGCGAGCTGCTGCTCGCGCTCACTGCGCTCGTCGTCCTGGCGGGCACTTTGCGCGGCCTGCTCAATGGCGCGGGCTGCGTCCTGGCCGGCGCGTCTGAGCAGGGCGCTGTGGATCAGGGCAGCAGCCACCAGCGGGTCGCTGATCTCGACCTTTTGCCCGGTCTGCGCAAAGATATCCACCAGCAGCGCCTGGATCTGATCCGCGTCAGTCACGTCAGCGCTGCTCCTGGCACCTGCTGCGCGGCCAGCGCCCATCGGCGTTGCCTGAGCGCTTGCCGTCACAGCGCCATCGCGCCGAGCTGGTCAAACACCGATTTCTGGATGATTTTCAGGCGCTGGCGCGGCATCAAACTAAAGATGGGCGAAGTCATGGCCTCGCCAAACGTCAGCTTGTTGCTGACCAAGAGCTCCATGTCCTTGCCAAAGGTGTCCTGGTTGCGCTTGTGCAGCGTCACAATGCCGGCGATACGGCCCTTGTTTTTCTCGTACAGTTTGGAGTCGGTAAAGCGTTTTCCATCACGGCTCACTTCGCCGAAGAACTCGTTTTCCCAGACCACGACCGGCGCGGCCTGGGTGCTCAGCAGGGCGTTCAGGCCCATCAGCGTGTCGTCCATCGCCTGGCCGCCGGTCAGCACCGTGTGGATATAGACTTTTTTGCCGGATTCCTGCAGCAGCTCGACCACGCTGTTTTCCCTGAGGTAGGCTGACAGCGGAATGAAAGTGGAAGCGCCGTTGTCGATCACACAGTTGCCCTCGTGGGCCAGCACCGTCTCGATCAGGGCGTCAAAGGCGCGCGCGTCGATGTTTTTGTCGGCGTTCAAAATTTTGATGCGCTGGGCGCCAAAAGCGCCGTAGCGGGCAAAGGTGTCGTTGACCGGATCGGTGTCGGCGCACAGCAGCGCATCGGCCGCCGCCTTGTCCGGGCAGAGGTATTGGGCCAGCAGCGCTGCGACCAGCGACTTGCCGACGCCGCCCTTGCCTTGGAGCACCAGGTGAATTGCATTCATGCTTGAGAGTTTCCTGTGGGTTGAGGTCAAAAAAGAGGTCACCATTGCGGTGGGGTGTTTTTCAGGGTGTCCCAGTCGAACCTTTTGGGCTCGCCCGGTTTGGGGTTGGTCGTGCTGGCTGCGGGGGTGGCGGCTGGGTTTTGCGCGGTTTTTTCAGTTGTTGTTGTTGTGGCGGGAACCTGGGCGGCAAATTGCGGCGCTGCGGCGGCTGCGCTTGCTTGGGGATTTTTGGCCCGCGCCTGGCGCAGGCGGTACAGCATCACTGAATAGGCTTTCATGCTCAGTGCAAAGCCGTGCGCGTTGAGCGATTCCAGGATGTACTGGTGTTTGACCCCGGCGGCCTGCGCAGCTTCGATCTCGGGCAGCAGCTCGCGCAGACGCGCCACCTGGGTGCGCGCCGTGCTGGAGCGGCTCAGGGCCAGCAGCGCCTGGGCCGCAGTGGGGGTGTCATTCATGGCTTTGCAACTCTTGAGGTTTTAATGAGGCTTTAAGTTAGTTAAAAAAAGTTATTTGTTAGTCTATCGTTTTTATTTGTTGTATTTAAATTTATTTTTTAAAGTTATTAGAAGTTTTTTTTGGTTTTTTGTTAATTTTTTGTTAGTTTTTTAGAGGTTATTCTGCCTGAGTGCGCAGGCCCAATGCTGCGCGCTGAAGCCGAGCAGGTGAAAAACGCTTTTTCCCCAGCCGCAGCGCACAACTTTCCCCTGTGCTTTATTGAAAAGCCCTGGCCAGCTCATCGACGCGGCGCCGGATTGGGGCGCGGCCGTAAATCGCGGTGGTGGTCTGGATGCTTGCGTGACCCATCTGCGCCTGAATCACGTCCAGCGGCACCTCGCGCGCGATGGCGCGGGTGCCGAAGGTGTGGCGCAGCCAGTGGGTGCTGGCCCCGCGCAGCTTGTCGCATTCTTTTGGCGGCAGACTGGACGCGCGAATGGCTTTGGTCAGCCAGCCTTTGACATGCTCGTACAGCGCCTGGTAGCCAATCGGCGCGAGCGGGTCCAGCGTGCTGGCCAGCAGCGGCGCTTCTGGCGGCGCGGTTTCAAGGCTGCCCAGGTTTCTCGCTGCCAGGTAGTCCTGCAGCGCGTTTAAAGCCTGGCCGGGCACGGCGGCGATGCGGTTTTTAGCGCCCTTGCCGTGGACCTGCATGATCCAGCCTTCCGGCTCTTTTTGAAAGTCGCCCAGCGTGGCGCCGAGCAGCTCGGCCGAGCGCAGGCCGACCGACTCGACAAAACGCAAAATAAAACGCATGCGCTCGCGCGAGGGGCCGGGCGGCTGGGCATCTAAAAAGCGCAGGATCGCATCAGACGCATCCTCGCTCAGCGCCTTGGTATCGAGCATTTTTTGCTGGCGGTCGTCGCCGGTTTTCTGGTTGATGAGCAGCCAGGGGTTGGCGGTCAAATACTGGGCGGCCTGCAGCCAGGCAAAGAACGATGCATTGATGATGACGGCCTGCTTCTGGCTCTGGTGGCTCAAGGGACCGCGAAACGGCGCCCAGCCTTTTTCACCCGGCGCGGCGCGGGCGCGCGACATCCACTCGGGCGGGATGTGCTGCAAGAACGCCATGAAGGCGCTGCAGTCGGCGACATTCATCTGGCGCAGGCGCTTGCCGCCCGCTTCGCGCTGCAGCCACAGCAGCAGGCGCGTGGCCTCGCGCTGGTAAACCAGGGCGGTGGCGACGGAGCCTGCGCGCGCGGCAATCCAGGCTTCAACCGCCTGCGCGTCGTTTTGAGCCTGCAGCAGCGCAGCTTCAGGCGCTGCTATTGAAATGGCGGATGCCGGTCCGGGCGAATCAGCTGCTTGAGTCCGCAACCCGGAGAGCGCGGCGGCCGCACCAGCGGATTCCAAAGCGGCGGGCGCCGCCAGCGCAGGGCCGCTGACGGGGAGCGTAAAAACCAGCCTAACGCCAGTCTCAGGCAGCAAGGTAGCCAGGTGGCTGGCGATGCGAGTCGCCTTGGCGCGGCCGACGGCGGGAAGCGTTTGAAACCAGCGCCCGCCGGTGGTTATTTTCAGTTTCAGTTCGCCCAGTGTGGTCATGCCAGCGGTGATCAGTTTGGCGGCGGTGGCCGGATCAAGCCAGCCGTCCACTGAGTCGCTCTGCAGCGGGGTTTCGGCGGCGAGGTGCTGCAGGCGCGCCAGCAGCGCAAGTTGGCGCTCGCGCAGGCGCTCTCTTCGCGCCGCCTTCGCATCCTGCGGCCAGGCCTCGGCGTGCATCTGCTTGATCTCGTCCTCGCTCCAGCCGTCCAGGGCGCGCTCGGCGATGAACTCGTCCAGGCTGGGCTGGATGGGCGGGGCGGGCAGCGCAATTGCCAGGCCGATCAGGCGCCAGGCCGACTCGCTACGGCGCCGGGCGATGGCGCGCACGGCCTCGACGGTCTGGCGGTGGGCCGTGACAGCCTGATGGCCGTGCTCGATACCTAAAAAGCGCCGGGCGCTGTCAAGCATATTTAAACCTTCGGCGCAGGCGCGCAGGTGGGCGAAGTGGTGCGGCCCGAGGCGGCGGGCGTAACTTGTTGATCGGTCACAGGTTTTGGTCATGCGCGATAAAAAATTTGGTTTTTACGTTAAAAAATTAGCCTAAGATAATGTAAATTATCTTAGGGCTGTTGGGCTGTTGGGCTGTTTTTTGCTTTGAATGTCATTTACGTACTAAAGTGGACCCCATATTTCAGACACCAATTTAAGCAGGACACTGTTGAAAGAAATGGGGCCAATCATGAGTGAAGCGAAAAAGCGCAAAGTCCACCCGCCGGAGTTCAAGGCGAAGGTGGGACTGGAGACCCTGCGCGGGGCCAGGACGATCAACGAGATCGGCCAGGAGTTCGGCGTCCACCCGGTGCAGGTGAGCCAGTGGAAGAAGGACATCCAGGAGAAGGCCGGCACGCTGTTCGAGGGCAAGCGCGGGCCGCAGCCGGTAGCCGCGCACAGCGCGCCGGAGCGCCTGTACAGCGAGATCGGGCGCCTGAAAATGGAGCTGGACTGGCTCAAAAAAAAGTCCGGGATGAGCCTGCCATGACGCGCTGCAACTGGATCAACAAGGCCGACGCCGACAAGGTGGCCCTGCGGCGCCAGTGTGCGCTGGCAGGGGTGTGCCGCGCCACGCTCTACGCGCGGCAAAGGCCCAAGGCGCCGGTGCAGGGCGATGAGATCATCAAGCGCCTGATCGACGAGGAATACACGCGCAGCCCGTTTTACGGCAGCCGCAAGATGGTGGCGCACCTGGGCCGCTGCGGCCACACCGTCAACCGCAAGCGCGTGCAACGCCTGATGCGCGAAATGGGCCTGGCGGGCATGGCGCCCGGCCCCAACACCAGTCTGGCGCACCCGCAGAACAAGGCCTACCCGTACCTGCTGCGCGGCGTGGCCGTGGTCAAACCCAACCAGGTCTGGAGCACGGACATCACCTATATCCGCCTGGCGCGCGGCTTTGCCTACCTGGTGGCCGTCATCGACTGGTACTCCCGCAAGGTGCTGAGCTGGCGCATCAGCAACTTCATGGAGGCCGCGTTCTGCGTGGACTGCCTGGAGGAAGCGCTGCGCCACCACGCCAAGCCCGAGGTGTTCAACACCGACCAGGGTGCGCAGTTCACCAGCCAAGCCTTCACCGGCGTGCTGCTGCGAGAGGGCATCACTATTCAAGCATGGACGGGCGCGGGCGGGCGTTTGACAACATATTTGTCGAGCGCCTGTGGCGCAGCGTCAAGCACGAGGATGTGTACCTCAAGGGCTACGGCACGATGGGCGAGCTGCTCAGCGGCTTGACGCAGTATTTCGCCTTCTACAACGGCCACAGGATGCACCAGGCGCTGCAGTACAAAACGCCCGACGAGGTGTACGCCAGCGCCAGCGGCGGCGGGGCCTTGATCGTGGACAAATTTCCTCGCCCGCCGGTGGAGGTGCCTGTTTCGCTACGCTGCACAGGCCCCTCCACCGGCTCACAAGCCAAAACCGGGGCAGCGCCGTCCAGCTGCGAGTCAAACCGAGTGCAGCTTAAACTGGGTGAAAAATTGTCTTGACTAAGGGGTCCACTTTAACTGTGGGACTCCAGAATATAGGTCTCGTCGGCCTCCGTGATGCCCTGCAGCGTGGCGGGACGGTCCGCCTTGAGGCTGCCCAGGAAGCGGTGGCGCCAGCGCAGCGCAGTGTTGCGGTGAACCTGCAGGGCAACGGCTGTCCCGGCTTGCGCCGGGCGGCCTTTCTTCTGCCGGTCAGACGCTCGATGGCCTGTGGCAGCAGGCGCGCCCCACGCGCGACCTGCTGGCCCAGGCAGTAGCCGAGCAGACCGTGGCGCAAGCCGCAGACCGGCTGATCAGGGGACAAGCGCAGTTTCTCGACGCCCAGACCCTGGACGCTGGCGGCCAGCGCATCCGTGCAAAAGCCTTCGTGATTGCCACCGGATCGCGGCCCGTCCTGCCCCCATTCCTGGCCGATCTGGGCGCATGGGTCGTGAGCACCGATACCTTGTTTGAGCTCGACACGCTGCCGCGTAGCATCGGCGTTCTGGGCCTGGGCGCTATCGGCCTGGCTGGGCCAGCCGGTAGCGGTGGAGCTCGTTGGGGATGCGCTGCAGATGCGCAGCGGTCAGGCGTCGGCGACGGTTGACCTGGTGCTCGCGGCGCTCGGGCGCCAGCCCAATGTCGAGCAGCTCGACCTTGCCAGGGCCGGCGTCACGCCGGACCGCCCCTTGGCATGAGGGCCATCGACGAGGGCGTGATGGCCGCGCGCGGCCCTTTCCATCGTGTTCCGCAACCCGGACGGGGCCGTACTGGGGATGGCGTATGACCAGCTCGGCATGTCACGCACCGTGATTGGCGCGGCCCAGGGCGCGGGCAACGGGCGCTCCCGGATTCTGGGCGCAGAGGGCAACCTGGTGCGCGTGTGTGTGGACTGCGACAGTGGTGCGTTGCTGGGCGCGGCCCTTGTCGCGGTAAAGAGCGAGCATCTGGCCCACGCACTGGCGTGGGCGGTGCAACGGGGCGACACAGTTGAAAGCTTGCTGGCGATGCCTTACTGCCATCCCAGCATTGAGGAAATGCTCCAGTCCGCGCTGAACGATGCGGCCAAGCAGATGGCTGCGAACAGGTAAGAGCGCGCCAGCGCAGGTTGCTGGCGCTTACAAAGCGCCGCGTCCTACAGTCGTCTTTTTGGGGCATCGGTAAGGTTGTGGCTGGCGATTTTGCCGGCTCCTACCTTTCACGACCATGCCTAAAACCGCCCATCCGGCCAGTGGCCAAAAAAACACCCCTAACAACACCAGCACCGAAAAATCGCCAGCGGGTAACACCGACAGCGGCCCTGCCCAGCTCAACTTCGGGACGGGCGGCGATCTGCCTGCCGAAAAAATGGTGCAAACCGAGACCCTGGCCGCCGGGATGCCTTTCAATCCGGGCAAGGCCGCCGAGCACGGCTTTGCCAATGCCACCCGGCCTCAGCAGGGC
The DNA here is from genome assembly GCA_038249155.1 of Burkholderiales bacterium. Lineage (GTDB taxonomy): Bacteria > Pseudomonadota > Gammaproteobacteria > Burkholderiales > Burkholderiaceae_C > Polaromonas. The sequence continues at coordinate 63,985 of JBBRWN010000013.1, forward strand.
GCCACAGTCAAGCCCCAGTCGAGGTTACCTACGGGCAGCACCGTGAGCGAGGAAAACAGCAGCGAAAAAACCGGCCACATTGCGCCCGAGGGTGTGAATTCGATGATTGAACCGCTGGGCCGTGTCCGTGTTGACTCGTCCGGGCAAAAACTGACCACCAACCAGGGCGTGGCCGTTTCGGATAACCAGAACTCCCTGAAATTGGGTCTGCGCGGACCCGCACTGCTCGAAGACTTCGTACTGCGCGAAAAGCTCACGCACTTTGACCACGAACGCATTCCCGAGCGCATTGTTCATGCCCGGGGCTCTGGCGCGCATGGATTTTTTGAATGCTACGAGCCGTTGACGAAGTACACCAAGGCGGCACCGTTTCAGCAAGCGGGCAAGATGACGCCGGTATTCGTCCGTTTTTCAACCGTGGCAGGAGAGCGCGGCTCCAAGGACACGGCTAGAGATGTGCGCGGCTTTGCCGTGAAGTTCTATACCGACGCCGGCAACTGGGACCTGGTGGGCAACAACATGCCGGTGTTCTTCATCCAGGATGCGATGAAATTTCCTGACCTGGTGCATGCCGTCAAGCCCGAGCCGCACCACCAAATGCCGCAGGCGGCCAGCGCGCACGACACGTTCTGGGATTTCATCTCGCTGATGCCCGAGTCCACCCACATGATGATGTGGGTGATGTCGGACCGCGCCATTCCGCGCAGCTACGCCATGATGCAGGGCTTTGGCGTTCACAGCTACCGCTTTGTCAATGAGGCCGGTGAATCGGTGTTCGTCAAGTTCCACTGGAACCCGACCGCTGGCACGCATTCGCTGGTGTGGGACGAGGCCATCAAGATTTCGGGCGCCGACCCTGACTTTCACCGGCGCGACCTGTGGGAGCGGATTGAGTCGGGCGCCTACCCGGAGTGGGAACTGGGTGTGCAAATTTTCACCGAGGCGCAGGCTGAAAAGTTCAGCTTCGACATCCTGGACGCGACCAAGATCATTCCGGAAGAACTGGTTCCGGTCCAGCTCCTGGGCCGCATGGTCCTCAACCGCAACCCGGACAACTTTTTTGCGGAAACCGAGCAGGTGGCGTTCTGCACGGCGCATGTGGTGCCGGGCATTGATTTTTCAAACGATCCGCTGCTGGCCGGGCGCATTCACTCGTATGTCGATACCCAGATATCGCGCCTGGGCGGGCCGAACTTTCACGAGATTCCCATCAATGCGCCGATTGCCCAGGTCCACAACAACCAGCGCGATGGCATGCACCGCCAGGCGATTCATCGCGGCCGGGTGAACTATGAGCCCAATTCGCTGGCAGGCGGCTGCCCGTTCCAGGTCGGCGCGGCGCAGGGTTTTGTCACCGTGCCGGCCCGGCTGCAAGCCCAGGAGGAGCAGGCCAAGGTGCGCGGCAAACCCGAAAAGTTTGCCGATCATTACACCCAGGCGACGCTGTTTTATGAGAGCCAGACGCCGGTGGAGCGGGCCCACATTGCCGCTGCCTTCCGTTTTGAATTGAGCAAGGTGACGGTGCCAGCCATTCGCGAGCGCACCGTGGCGATGTTGCGCAATGCGTCGGAGGAACTGGCCCGAAAGGTGGCTGAAGGTCTGGGTATGGACCCGCTACCTGAAGCCATGCCTCTGGCGCTGGCCCAATCGGCCCAACCGGAAGTGACGCTTTCGCCGCCGCTGTCGCTGATGGCGCGGCCCGGTAACGGCAGCATCAAGGCGCGCAAGATTGCCTTGCTGATTGCGCCCGGTGTGGTGGGCGAGTCCATCGCCCAGGTGCATACTGCTTTAGTCGCTGAGGGCGCGGTTGCGCGCCTGGTGGCACCCCGCATCGGGCCTGTCACCACGCAAGAAGGCGGGGTGCTGGAGGCCGATGCGTCGCTTGAAAATGAGCCCGGCTTCCTGTTCGATGCGCTGGTGCTGCCGGACGGCAAGGCCGCCGTCGAGGTGCTTGCCCAAGACGGTCACACGATGGAATTCATCAAGGACCAGTACCGCCATTGCAAGACGATACTGGTGTTGGGTGCTTCCGCTGCATTGCTTGACCAGGCAGGCCTGCCCACCACGCTGCCCGATGGCCAGCCCGATGCCGGGCTCATCATTTCGCCTTCGGGTAATGCGGCCGATGCGGCGATTGCCTTCATCAAGGGCATAGCGCAGCACCGTCACCCGCAACGCGAAACCGATCCTCCCCGGGTGTAATTTGCCTTTGGCCACGATAGGTTACGGTGCTTTAGCGGGAGTCAGTCTGGCGCTGGAAAACCTGCGCTCTGCGGTGCCGAAAATAGTGCCCGCAGCACGGGTTTCGGGCAGCACATAGATCACCGCAGGCTTGACGCCAAAAACCGGCTTGATGAGCGCGTCGTAAAACGCGGCAGGCACATTGACGCAGCCGTAGGAGATTCGATTGTCGGCCGCCGTCGGCGTTGCCAGGCGCTCCAGGCGCCGGTCGGCCTTGTTGCTGGCTCGGACCCGGTGCATGGACACGGCCGCGTCGTAGTCAATCCAGACAATATCTTCGCCCTGAAGATTACGGCCAGGCTCCGAAACAAAACGGCCTGCCGGTGTGGTGCGCTCGGCGGGCCGGATGTCGGACATCTTGCGTTCTCCAATGCCGGGCACCGAGTCATCGCCCACCGCCAGACCGAGCAACACCGGCGAGGAGCCCAGGGGCTTGCCGACCCCATCGAAGACATGCAGCAGCGCGGCTTTTTTGTCGATGATGGCAAACGGCTGGCCGTGGTTATTGCCCGTTTCACGAATCCATGCCGTGACCTGATGCGTGCTCTGTCCTGCGCCAAGGCTGGGGGCTTGTCGGGCGGACCCCCTGTGTCAGACTAGTTGTCGCCTCTAAAAATCCTTTTTAGATGCATACAAACTCATGAAAACAAACTATTCCGAAGCCTTTGTCGAGCAGGCCGTCATCAAGCTGCTGGCGCGTGGAAAGCGCACGATCCGCGAAGT
>JBBRWN010000014.1:0-64004 GCA_038249155.1 Burkholderiales bacterium
AGCAAATGAAATATGTCTGGATGGCCGTAAAATGTCGAACGCTGGAAATGCTTGAGGCTGATGTTGGCGATATATTAGAAAATTTTGGCCAAGATTTCAAATTGAAATTTTAGTGTTTAAAATTTTTTATGACTGACTTAACACCTGGGTCAACCGCCGCGCTGAAATGCAGGAAGAGAGCAGGATTTACGGTGAAATGCTGGGCCAATCCATCTTGCAGATTGCTATTGTGAATAGCAAGAGCTATTTGGCCTACAGCAGCCTGGGCATGCCCTCGACCCCGACTTTTCTCGGGGATCGGGAGCACATCCGGGTCCACCAAGGCGGCAAGCAAGACACGCTGTTCGTCAGCCGCCCGGTCAAGGGCCGCTTGTCCGGGGTGTGGTCCATTCAGCTGAGCCGGCCGATTTTTGACGCGGGCGAATTTGTCGGCGTCATCGTGATGTCGGTCAACCCGGACTATTTCGTCAACTTCTATGGCAACGCCGATCTGGGAAAGGATGGCGTGGCCACTATGGTGCGCGACACGGGGGACATCATGGTGCGCTCCAGTGGCCAGAGCCAGTACCTTGGCAAAGTCTTGAGCCGCTCTTCACCCTATGCCAAACCCGGCGCGCCGCTGCAGGGAAGTTATCGCAACCATTCCAGCGTCGATGGCATTGAGCGTTTGTACAGCTACGTGCGATTGCCTGAGTACGGGCTGACGCTGCTGATCGGACCGGGCATCGAGGAAAGGCTGGCGCCCGTGCATCGCCAACAGCGCCAGATGCAGAGCGTTGCCGCTGCCGTGACGCTGGTCACGCTGTTGATGGCCTGGCAGCTGTGGCAGATCCTGACGCAAAAGCGCGTCATGGAACAAAAGCTCCAGGAAAGCCAGATCCGTTTGCAAAGCAGCCACGAGCTGCTGGAAAAACTCTCCGAACATGTGCCGGGCATGATTTTTCAGTACCGGCTGTTTCCCGATGGGCACTCGACCTACCCTTATGTCAGCGATGGCATTCAGGAAATTTATGAAATGACGCCGGCCCAGGCCTATGAAGGTGAGCACCCTGCGCTGGCCAGAGTGGTGGCGCAAGACTACCCGGCGTGGGAGGCGTCCCTGGCCGATGCTGCCCGCACCTTGCAGCCCTGGCACTATGAGTATCGGGTCCAGCTGCCCGAGCGCGGCCTGCGCTGGCTCAGCGGCCGGGCGCAGGCGGAAAGGCTGGAGGACGACAGCATTTTGTGGCATGGCTTCATCTCCGACATCACCGAGATCAAGGTGATTGAGGTGGCCCTGAATGCGGCCAAGGAGGCGGCCGAGGCGGCCAACCAGAGCAAGGGCGAATTCCTGGCCAACATGAGCCACGAGATCCGCACACCGATGAACGCCATCATCGGCATGTCGCACCTGGCGCTGCAGACCGAGCTGAGCGCGCGCCAGCGCAACTACGTTGAAAAGGTCCACCGCGCGGGCAACAACTTGCTGGGCATCATCAACGACATCCTGGATTTCTCCAAGATCGAGGCGGGCAAAATGCCGATGGAGGCCATTGATTTCCGCCTCGAAGACGTGATGGACAACCTGGCGGGCATGCTGGGGATCAAGATGGAGGAAAAGGGCCTGGAGCTGCTGTTTGACACCGGCATTGATGTGCCCACGGCGCTGGTGGGCGATCCGCTGCGGCTCGGGCAGGTCTTGATCAACCTGGCCAACAACGCCATCAAGTTCACCGACAAGGGCGAAGTGGTCATGGGGGTCAAGAACGTGACGCAGACGTGCGAGTTGGTAGAGCTGCATTTCTGGGTGCGCGACACGGGCATCGGCATGACGCCCGAGCAGTGCAACAAGCTGTTCCACTCCTTCAGCCAGGGCGACAGCTCGACCACGCGCAAGTACGGCGGCACCGGCCTGGGCCTGGTGATCTCCAAGAGCCTGGTCGAGCGCATGCACGGGCGTATCTGGCTTGAGAGCACGCCCGGCCAGGGCTCGGTGTTTCACTTCAGCGCCCGCTTTGGCCTGCAGCGCCAGCCGATGGCGCGGCGCGTGGTTCGCAGCGACGCGCTGCGCGGCGTGCGCGCGCTGGTGGTTGATGACAACGATTCGGCGCGCGAAATCCTCTCGACTATGGCGCGCACCTTCGGGCTCGAAGTCGATGCGGCGCGCAATGGGCAGCAGGCCGTGGACCTGGTGGCTGCGGCCGATCAGAAGCGCTTGCCCTACAGCGTGCTGCTGATGGACTGGAAAATGCCCGGCATGGATGGCGTGCAGACGGTGCAGGCGCTGCAGCGCCAGGGCTTGACGGATGTGCCGGCGGTGATCATGGTGACGGCCTACGGGCGCGAAGAGGCGCTGATGTGCGCTGAGCAGTGCGGCGTTGCGCTCAAGGCGGTGCTGACCAAACCGGCTTCTCCCGCCAAGCTGCTGGAGACCATCAGCCAGGCGCTGGACAAGGGTTTGCCCCGGCTGGGCGGCGCCGCGCAAGAGGCCGGCGGCCACAGCCTGGGTCTGGCCAGCGCCCGGCTGCGCGGCGCGCGCGTGCTGCTGGTCGAGGACAACGACCTGAACCAGGAGCTGGCCATGGACCTACTCGGCCAGCAAGGCATCGCGGTGGTGCTGGCCATCAACGGGCAGGAGGCGCTGGAGTTCCTGGCCGTTGACGCGCGCTTTGACGCCGTGCTGATGGACTGCCAGATGCCGGTGATGGACGGCTACACGGCCACGCAGGAAATCCGCAAGAACCCCGCCTTCAAAAACCTGCCCATCATCGCCATGACCGCCAACGCCATGGCCGGAGACCGCCAGAAGGTGCTTGATGCGGGCATGTGGGACCACATTGCCAAGCCCATCCATGTGGCCGAGATGTTCGCCACGCTGGCGCGCTGGATCAAGCGCTCCCCCGCCCTGAGCGCGGCGGACGGGGCAACGAGCGGCCCAGCGAACGGCGCAACGGCCGCTGCAGTGGACAACGCAGCCGGGAGCGGCGAACATGCCCTGCCCGGCGACGCCCCCAGCCGGCCGGCCGGGCTGGCGGAGTTGCCCGGCATCGACACCCAGGCGGGCCTGGCCACGACGATGGACAACGAAAAGCTCTACCGGCGCCTGCTGCTCAAGTTCCGGGACAGCCAGGGGGCGTTTGCCGCGCTGTTTGCCCAGGCGCGCATCGAGGCCGACAAGCGCGCGCCCGAGCGCTGCGCCCATACGCTCAAGGGCACGGCCGACACCATTGGCGCCGCAGCTGTGCAGCAGGCCGCCGCCCGACTGGAGCGCGCCTGCCGCGAGCAGGCTCCCGAGGTGCAGGTGCAGGCGCTTTTGAGTCAAACCCTGGCTGAACTGGCCCCGGTCATGGCCGGGCTCCAGGGTCTGCAGGCCAGCGACAGCGCTGAGGCGACGCCCGCAGCCACGGTTGATCCGCAACAACTCCACGCCCTGAGCCAGCGCCTGCTCGCCCTGCTGCGCGACGACGATGCCCAGGCGCTGGAGTTGTGGGAAGGGAACGCGGCCCTCTTCAAATCCGCCTACCCCGCCCAGTGGCCCGTCATTGCCCAGAGCCTGGGCAACGTTGACTTCGAGGCCGCGCTTGAGGCGTTGGGCGAGACCACGTCGATCCAGCGCGGCGCCTGCGCCGCTTGAGTCGGCTGCGCTGTCGGCTCGGCCTTGGCTTCAGCCCCCGGCAGTGAGCCGGCGCGGCGTGATTTCGACCGAGTCGGTGGCGCTGCTCATCCAGACCGTGCCGTCCTGAATCGTGATTTGCAGCTGCATGCCGCGCTCGGCCAGCCGGGCCAGCGCCTGGCTCTGGGCGGCCTCAATCTGCCAGACGATCAGGTTGCTGGCGCGGGTCAGCTTGGTTTCAATGGCTTTCCACCACACCGGCGTGCTGCTCGAAAAGCTATAGACGCTGACGCGCTCGGCGCGGCCTGCGGCGCGCATCAGGCGCTTGTCGTCGGGCTGGCCCACGTCGATCCAGTGCTGCACCGCGTCGGTGTAATCCTTGTGCCACAGCGCGGGCTCATCGACATCCCACAGGTCTTTGGCGAATTCGAGCTGACCGGCTTTGTCGTCGGCCAGCACGTTCAGGGCGAAGGCGAGCAGGCGGATCATCATGCGCTCGTCGGTTTCCGACGGGTGGCGCGCAATGATGACGTTGTGGTCGGCATAGACGCTGCGGTCCATGTCGGCGATTTGCAGTTGGGCTTTGTGAATGGTGGCTTTGATGGCCATGTTTCAATCCACGCCCAAGCACAGCTTGGGCGAAATCTGGAAAGAGGCTGAACCTCTCCCGGATGAGTTGTGTTCCCCTGACGGGGGCGGCGCAAACCGGAGTTTGTTTTTTTGATGAAGGTCTTGCGTGAAAACCCTCTATTGGAACAGCCTTTTCGCTGCTTCCCGGCGGCGCTCTCAGATCAGCTTGGAATAGGTCGAGGTCGTCGGCTGGCCCAGGTACTTGTCAAACACCATGCCGCTGGCGCGCACAAACATGCGGCCCTTGGGCGTGACGCGAATAGCATCCGCGTCCAGCGTGATGAGTCCGGCTTCGGCGTAGGGCTGCAGGCGCGCCAGCTCGGGCGCAAAGTAGCTGGCAAAGTCAATGTTGTAGCTGCGGTTGACGGCCTCAAACTCCACCGGCGCGCTGCACATCAGCGTCATGATGATGTCGCGGCGCAGCACATCATCGGCGCTGAGGCTGAAACCCTTTTCCAGCGGCAACCGGCCCGCGTCCAGGCTGGCGTAGTAGGCGCTGACGGTGCGCACCGACTGGCTATAAGAATTGCCCACCTTGCTGATCGCCGAGACGCCAAAGCCGATTAAATCGCACTCGGCGCGCGTGGTGTAGCCCTGGAAATTGCGGTGCAGGCTTTTGTCCAGGCGCGCCTTGTTCAGCTCGTCGTCAGGCTTGGAAAAGTGGTCCAGGCCGATATACACGTAACCGGCCTCCAGCAGGCGGCGCATGGACATCAGGAAAATCTGCAGCCGCTCTTCGGCCGAAGGCAGATCGCCGGTGACGATCAGCCGCTGGGCCTTGAAGCGCTGCGGCAAATGCGCGTAGTTGTACAGCGCGATGCGGTCGGGCGAGAGCGCGATCAGGCTGTCGAGCGTGCGGCCAAAGCTCTCCAGCGTCTGTTTCGGCAGGCCGTAAATCAGGTCAGCGTTGACCGACTCAAAACCGGCCTGGCGGCTCTCCAGCACGGCTTTTTCGACCATCGTAAGCGGCTGCAGGCGGTTCACGGCCTGCTGCACGGCGGGGTCGAAATCCTGCACGCCAAAGCTGTTGCGGTTAAAACCCAGCCCGGCGAGCATGGCCAGCGTGCCGTCCTTGAGCGTGCGCGGGTCGATCTCGATGCCCATTTCGGCCTCGGGCGTGAAGTCGAAATGGCGCCGCAGCATGGCCATCAGCTGGCCCAGCTCGTCGGCAGTTAAAAAGGTCGGGGTGCCCCCGCCCAGGTGCAACTGCACCGCCTTGCGGTCGGTGCCCAGGTGCGCGGCCACCAGCGCCATTTCCTGGTCGAGGTAGCGCAGGTATTCGGCGATGCGGCCGTGCTCTTTGGTGATGATCTTGTTGCAGGCGCAAAAGTAGCACAGCGACTCGCAAAACGGCAGATGCACATAAATCGACAGCGGCGCATTAGCCGGGTTGCCCGCACGCGGGGCCAGATGGCCGATGTAAGACTGTTCGGTAAAACCGGCGCTGAAGCGGTCCGCCGTCGGGTAGGAGGTGTAGCGCGGGCCGAGGGTGTCGAACTTGCGGATCAGCGCTTCGGAAATTTCGATATCGGGCAGGTCAAAAGTCATGGCAGATCCAGGAAAAAGGGATGAGCTGCATTCTGGCGCAAATCGGCGGGGTTTTTGCCGACAGACCTTGCGCGCGCATTGTGCGAAGATGGCGCGTATTTCAGGAGGCAATCCCCATGCAGGCAATCTGGAACGGCGCAGTGATTGCGCAAAGCGATGACATCGTGGTGCTCGAAGGCAACCATTACTTTCCTGAAAGTTCGCTCAACCGCGACTATGTGACCTTCAGCAACCACCACACCATGTGCTCTTGGAAAGGCCAGGCCAGCTACTACTCGCTGCTGGTCAATGGCGAGATGAACACCGACGCCGCTTGGTATTACCCCGCGCCCACGCCCCAGGCCGAAGAGATCCAGGGCCGGGTGGCTTTCTGGAAGGGCGTCAGAATCGAGCCCTGAGTGAGCAGCCCGGACGCGCAAGCGTTTTTTTCAGGCTTTTATCAAGGAGATAGGCGTCATGTTCAAACATATTTTGCTTCCTGTCGATGGCTCGCCCACCGCAGCCCGTGCCGTTGAGACGGCGCTGGCCATTGCCGAGGCGTTTAAAAGCGCGGTGACCTTGATTTATGTGATTGATCCCTATGCTTTTACCGGTATCGGCACCGATCTTTCCTACGGCCAGGCCGAATACCTCAGCGCCGCCACGGCGGAAGGCAACGAGTCGCTCAAGCAAGCCCGGCAGGTTTTCGAGGCGCGCGGCATTGAGGCCAGCAGCGCCGTGGTCGAGGGCCATGCGGTGTACCGTGCCATTCTCGATGCGGCTGTGGCGGCAAACGCCGATCTGGTGGTGATGGGCTCGCACGGGCGTCATGGCCTGGAAAAACTCATCCTGGGCAGCGTCACGGCCCAGGTGCTTGCACATGCCCATCTGCCGGTGCTGGTGGTGCGCGACTAGCCCCGGCTGGGCCTGTGGTTCCCGGCGCCGCTGCCTGGCGGTGGCGTTTTGCTTTTGATCCGGAAGTTATCCCCGAAGGAGTTGTTCATGGATTTGCTCAATCACGACTTGCTGCATGAGTTCCCCCAGTACCTGGAGCCGATGCGCCGCCTGCGGGCGTCCGACGCGCATTTCGCCAGCCTGGTCGCCCATTACGACGCCGACAACCGCACGATTACCGCTTATGAGCAGGGCGTCGGCTCCATCACCGATCAGGCGCTGGAGCTGCTCAAGAAAAAACGGCTCAAATGCAAGGACGAGATTTACCAGAAGCTCCGAGCGGACTGAAGTTTTTCCGGCGCCCATTTTCATTAAATTGCCATATCACGCTGCTACGCTGGTTGATTGATCAACCTTCAGTTTTTCCGAGAGTAGGCGCCATGACTTCAATTGACGATGAAATGATGCGGCGTATCCGCAATGACCTGATCGACAGCTACGACGAAGAGCTGGAGATGGAACTCGAAGACCGCACGCTGGCCCAGTTGACCGGCGAGGAGTGTTTGGAGCTCAGCGAGCACGATAAGGCCCAGGAGCGCGAGCGCCGCCGCCAGTATTTCCGCGAGCTGTTTCGGCTACAAGGCGAGCTGGTCAAGCTGCAGGACTGGGTGATTGCCACCGGCCACAGGGTGGTGATTTTGTTTGAAGGGCGCGACGCCGCTGGCAAGGGCGGCGTCATCAAGCGCATCACTCAGCGCCTGAATCCGCGCGTGTGCCGGGTCGCCGCGCTGCCCGCACCGAATGAGCGCGAGCGCACCCAGTGGTATTTCCAGCGCTATGTGGCGCATCTGCCCGCAGCCGGTGAAATGGTGCTGTTCGACCGTAGCTGGTACAACCGCGCTGGCGTTGAGCGGGTCATGGGTTTTTGCACCGACGCGCAGTACGAGGAGTTTTTCCGTACCGTGCCGGAGTTGGAAAAAATGCTGGTCAGCTCGGGCGTGCAGATCATCAAGTATTGGTTTTCGATTTCCGATGACGAGCAAAATCTACGCTTTCTGGGCCGAATTCACGATCCGCTCAAGCAGTGGAAGCTCAGCCCTATGGATCTGGAGTCGCGCCGCCGCTGGGAGGAGTACACCAAGGCCAAGGAAATCATGCTGGAGCGCACGCACATTGCCGAAGCGCCCTGGTGGGTGGTGCAGGCCGATGACAAGAAAAAAGCCCGTCTGAACTGCATCCACCACTTGTTGCAGCAAATGCCTTACCAGGAAACCGAGCGCCCGGAAGTGGTGCTGCCCGCGCGCATCCGCCATGAAGACTATGTGCGCCAGCCGGTGTCACAGGAAATCGTGGTGCCCGAGGTTTATTGAGGCACTTCAGAAGTCCGGCAGGTTTTCAAACGCCAGCGGCTCGCCCGTAGCCGGATGGACAAACGCCAGCGCGCAGGCGTGCAGCAGCAGGCGCGGCGCTTTGGCCTGCGCGGCCTCGGGGGCGTACAGCGCGTCGCCCAGTATCGGATGGCCCAGCGCCTGCAAATGCACGCGCAACTGGTGTGAACGCCCGGTCAGCGGCTCCAGCTCCACCCGCGTGCTGTGCGCGGCGGCGTCAAATTTAAGCGCCCGCCAGCGCGTCTGGCTGGGTTTGCCCAGCGCCGCGTCAATGATGCGCAGCGGGCGGCGCGGCCAGTCCACGGCAATCGGCAGGTCAATCAAGCCCCAGCCGTCGGGGCTGGCGGCGGGCTTGAGCTGGCCATCGACGACGGCGGTGTAACGCTTGTGGACTTTGCGGCGCTCGAACAGCTGGCTCAGAGCCCGCTGAATGATGAGGCTGCGCGCCATCAGCAGCAGGCCGGAAGTGGCCATGTCGAGTCGATGCACGATCAGCGCGTCGGGATATTGCGCCTGCGCCCGGCGGCTCAGGCAGTCCTGCTTGTCCTCGCCGCGCCCTGGCACTGACAGCAGGCCGGACGGCTTGTTCAGCACCAGCAGGTGGGCGTCGGCAAAAATGATGTCCAGACCGGCAGCCAGCGCTGGATGTGGCTCAGGCACGCGGCGGCGGGAAGTTGTGAACTGGCGGGCTGGTGCGTTTGATTTCGCGCAGCATGTACAGGTACAGGCTTTCGACCTTGTCGCGCGCCCAGGGGGTTTTGCGCAGGAATTTCAGGCTGGAGGCGACGCTGGGCTCGCTGGTAAAGCAGCGGATGTTGATGCGCTGGCCCAGGCCGTCCCAGCCGTAATGCGCCGCCAGCGCGGTGACGATGGTTTCGAGCTTGACGCCGTGCAGCGGGTTGCCCGGCTGCTGCGTGCTGGCGGCTTGCGCCGCCGCGCCAGCCCCCTCGTCAGAAGAAGGCCCGGAGGGCATCACCATCACCAGCTTATTTGTTCTTGAGCTTGCCGCGCACCGGAACCTGCGTGACGACGGTAGGGCGCACCGCATCGGGCGACACCAGCTTCGGGGGCGAGGTGTCTTTTTTCGGTTTTTTGACCATTTTGTCGTTGTTTTGCTGACCTTTTGCCATGATTTTCTCCAGAGTGGGGTTAAGGCTTAGATTATCAATGCAACTTCATCAGGGCGGCAGGCCCGCGCCATCATTTCTGCCAATGGCCCGGCACTCCTGGCAATAGCCCTGTGCCCCACCTAAACGGCGAGCCGCTGTTAAGCTTCGCGCCCTCATGCCCACACACAGCTTTACCGAACTCACGCGCCAGCGCGCTTTTATGCGGATGTGGTTTGCCCGCCTGTTTGGCACCACTGGCAGCCAGATGCTGATGGTGGCCGTCGGCTGGCAAATGTACGATCTGACCGCCAGCGCTTGGGATCTGGGACTGGTCGGCCTGTACCAGTTCGCCCCGGCGCTGCTGCTCACGCTGGTGGCCGGGCATGTCGTGGACCGGCTGCACCGGGGCCGCATTCTGGCCGCCTGTCTGCTGACGCAGGCGGGCGTGGCCTTGACGCTGGTCGCCGCCACGCAGGGCTGGGGCGCGTCCAAAGGCTGGGCCTCGCGGGAATTGCTGCTGGGAATTTCGGTGATGCTGGGCGTGGTGCGGGCGTTTCAGATGCCCGCGCAGCAGGCGCTGGCGCCAATGCTGGTGCCGCCCGCCTTGCTGCCGCGCGCGCTGGCGTTCAGCTCGGCGGGGATGCAGGCCGCGATTCTGGGCGGGCCGGCGCTGGGCGGGGTGATTTTTGTCGCGGGAGCGACGGCGGTTTATGCCGTCTGCACTGGCCTGTTTGCCACCGGCTGCGCCTTGCTGCTGGCGCTGCGCTATGAGCATGTGCCGCCGCCGCGTGAGCCGGTGTCGCTGCGCTCGCTGCTGGCGGGCGCCGAGTTTGTCTGGCAGCGCAAAGCCCTGCTGGGCGCCGTGGCACTGGACCTGTTTGCCGTGCTGCTGGGCGGGGCTACCGCCTTGCTGCCGATGTTTGCCAAGGATATTTTGCATGTCGGGCCGTGGGGCTTGGGCCTGCTGCGCTCGGCCCCGGCGGCGGGCGCGCTGCTGGTGTCGGTGCTGCTGACGCGCTGGCCGCTGGAGCGGCGCGTGGGCCGCTCCATGCTGCTGGCCGTGGCCGTCTATGGCCTGTGCATGCTGGTGTTTGGCTTGTCCACCAGCTTTGCGCTGTCGCTGCTGGCGCTGGCGGTCTCGGGCGGCGCCGACATGGTCAGCGTCGTGGTGCGCCAGACCCTGATGCAGATCGAAACCCCCAACGACATGCGCGGGCGCGTCAGCGCGGTCAATTCGGTGTTCATCGGCGCGTCCAACCAGCTCGGCGAGTTCGAGTCCGGCGCCACGGCGGCGCTGCTCGGGCCGGTCGGCTCGGTGGTGGCGGGCGGCATCGGCACGCTGCTGGTGGCCGCTTTCTGGGTCAAGGGCTTTCCGGCGCTGGCGCGGCGCGACCGGATGACGGGTTCTTGATCGACAGCTCAGCGCACTTTTTCAGCTTTGACGATGAGGTTGACGGTTTGTGTTTTTTTGCATTCTGGATCGCCTTGGCAGGAGGCGGCCATGACGGCGCTGCGTTCGCGCTTGAGCCGAACCTGCTGGCCGATCAGTTTGGTTTTTTCGCACAGCTCGAAGCTGGCCATTTCTTCCGAGCGTTTTCCGCGCGCATTTTCCAGCGTGATGTAGCAGGCCGTGTCTCCCTGCGTCAGGCTTTTGATGCGCATGACGGGGTCGGCAGCGTGCGCTGCGCCTTGCCAGCTACCGAGTCCCCAAATCATGACAAGGGCCAGTGGCATTCTCAACGACACCCGGGGGCAATGGTGCAGGATGGTGGGGGTTGGAAATTTCATGAGCGCCTCACTGGTTGACGGGGATGGCACAGATTTTAAAGAGGGTGGGTAGCCGCTTGCGCTGCGGCCCAAATTGTATTGGGCAATTCTCGGCAGGGCTGCCCGGTTGCCTGGTTTAGAGCGGCTCTGCGATCACCACATCCGAGGCCGGGTAGGCGACGCAGGGCAGGATGTAGTTTTCCCGCTTTTCGTCAAAACTCAGGCCCGGCCACTCGATGCGGTAGCTGACCTGGCCGCTGGCGAGCTGGCGGATGCAGTGGCGGCAGCTGCCGTTGCGGCAGGAACTGTCGAGCTTGACCCCGGCCCGCTCGGCCGCCTGCAGCAGCGTCAGCGCGGCGGGCGCCTTGAACGCTGCGCCGTGCGCGCCGATGCGGGCGGAGAAGACCGCGCTGACCGGGGCTTGCGGCGGAACTGGCGGGGATGCTGGCTGGGACTGGCTGGGGGAGGGCATGGCTCAAAACTCAGGAAAGGGGCGAAAAAATCAGGGCGCAGCGGGTTCCGAATTTACCCCAGCCCGCAGCGGGCGAAATCCGATTTGCGCGACAATCCGGCCTCCCGAGCATTCCTTACTGATTCAGAAGCGATTTTTTCATGTCCAGCTATTTAGTTCGCCCCGCCACCGCCCGCGATGCCAAAGTCATTGCCGAGATTCACGTTGCCACCTGGCAAGCTGCCTACAAGGACTTGATACCCGCCGACTACATCAGCAAAATGAGCGTGGAAAAGCGCCTGGCCTACTGGCGCGAGGCGATTGAATTCGGCGAGCCCCAGCTGCTGGTGGCCACCGAAGACGATAAAGTCATCGGCTTTGCCGGCTATGACCGCTCGCGCGATGCCAACACCCGCGCCACCGTCGGCGAAATCTGGGCCATTTACGTCTCTCCCGCCCACTGGGGCCAAGGCGCGGGCCTGGCCTTGTGGGACGGCGCGCGCGACGGCCTCAAAGAAGAAGGCTGCACGCAGGTCACGATCTGGGTGCTGCTGGACAACGAACGCGCCCTGCAGTTTTGCGAACACGCCGCCGGGTTCAAGCGCGAAATGCCTTCGCTCAAGACCGTGGCCTTTGGCGAGACCAAGCTCGAAGAAATCCGCCTCAAGCGCACTGTGGCCTGAACCTGCCCAGGGCCGTCCGGCCCGGCTCAGGCGGGCGCCTGGACCTGGCCGTCTTCGTCCGGGGCGAGCGGCGCGCCCTGGTCCGGGTTGACCGGCAGCTCCAGGTCTTCTTCATCCGCATCGGCCTCCTCGCTGGGGCTGTGATGGGGTTTGTGGGGCAGGCTGTGGGCCTGGATTGTCTGGACGAAAGACGCTGGGCGCATGCTGATCTCCTTCGGGGATGGCGCCATTGTGGACCCGCTTGGCGCCGCTGTGTATCCGTTGAAATGCCTGATGTGCGGGATTGTCTTTCCTGTCCTACAGCTGGTCTGCGTGCCTGCGTACAGGTCGGCGGCATGGCGGTCCCTACAGTGAATAGCGGTTTGAAAATTCACGGATATTTCTGAAAGGACATGCGATGGACAACTCAACTTTGGTGCCCGGCAGTGGCTCCTCTGGCGGCATGGGGGGCGCGGGTTCGGCGGGCGCGGATGCAGGCGCCAAGACTGACGGGGCGGGCGAGCACGCCCAGGAGGTGCTGGGCCGCCTGTCCGGCACTGCGCATCAAACCGTGAACAAGCTCGCCGACGGCGCGGCCCGGGCGGTGGACAAGTTGGCCGGTCAGGGGCAGTGGATCAAAGAAGCGCCGCCCCGCGCTCTGGCCTGCTCCAAATCCTGGATCAAGGACAAGCCGCTGCAAGGCGTGGGCATCGCGCTGGCTGTCGGTTACGCCGTGGGTCGCCTGCTACGGCGCTGATGCAGCGCCCGCCCAGCGCCTGAACCCCTGAAAGCCGCCGCAAGGCGGTTTTTTTCGCGTGCGCCAGCGGGATTGGAGGATTGGTTAAAGTAGCCCCCGTTGCAGGGCAGGCTTTTGGGGCGGCTCTTTTTCCAATCCGGCGCAAGCCATCGTTTACTTTTTAAAAATATGGCCAGTAGCCTGCTTGCGCTGATTGATGACATTGCCACCGTGCTCGACGACGTGGCCGTTCTTTCCAAGGTCGCTGCCAAAAAAACCGCTGGCGTGCTGGGCGACGATCTAGCGCTCAACGCCCAGCAGGTCTCCGGCGTCAAGGCCGAGCGCGAGTTGCCCGTGGTCTGGGCTGTCGCCAAGGGCTCTTTCCTGAACAAGGCGATTCTGGTGCCCGCCGCGCTGGCCATCAGCGCCTTCATTCCGTGGGCGGTCACGCCGCTCTTGATGGTGGGCGGCGCTTACCTGTGTTTTGAAGGCTTTGAAAAACTCGCGCACAAATTCCTGCACAGCCCCGCCGAGCAGGCCGCCGAACACGAAGCGCTGATCACCTCGCTGGCCAATCCGGCCGTGGACCTGCTGGCCGTTGAAAAAGACAAGATCAAGGGCGCCATCCGCACCGACTTCATCCTGTCCGCCGAAATCGTCGCCATCACGCTGGGCACGGTGCAGGCCAGCCCTTTTCTGACTCAGCTGACGGTGCTCAGCACCATCGCCGTGGTCATCACGGCCGGGGTCTATGGCCTGGTGGCGGGCATTGTCAAGCTCGATGACGGTGGTCTTTACCTGAGCCAGCGCAGCGGCAGCGGCGCCTGGGCCGATGCACAGCGCAGCTTTGGCAGAGGCGTTTTGCTGGCCGCCCCGTGGCTGATGAAGGGCCTGTCGGTGCTGGGAACAGCGGCCATGTTCCTCGTCGGCGGGGGCATTTTGACGCATGGCTTTTCCGCGCTGCACCACGCGATTGAAGCGGCCACGGCGCAGGCGGGCGCGGTCAGCGGCATCGGCCCGGTGCTGGCGAGCGTCACGCCGCTGGCGCTGGACGCGCTGGTGGGCGTGCTGGCGGGCGCCTTGGTCCTGCTGGCGCTGACGCTGGCCCAGCGGGTGGCCCGTAAGCGCTGAGCTGCAGCGGCTCAAATAGCGGAACGGCCGCCGCCGCAGGCCGCAAAGATTCCATGCCCAACTCCACCGCCCTTGACGCCGCCAGCATTGACTTTCTCGCCCCGCCCGAGGTGCTGGCGCGCCAGTTGATTGGCGCGCGCCTGCAGGTCAATGGCGTGGGCGGGCGCATCGTCGAGACGGAAGCCTATGACGGCGACGATCCAGCCTCGCACAGCTTTGGCGGGCCGACGCCGCGCAATGCGGCCATGTTCGGCCCGCCGGGGCGCGCCTACGTGTACCGCTCTTATGGCCTGCACTGGTGCGTCAACTTTGTCTGCCGCGAGGCGGGCCACGGCGCCGGGGTCTTGATCCGCGCCCTGGAGCCGACCGACGGCCTGGCGCTGATGCGCCAGCGGCGCGGCTTGAGCGAGCTGCGCCTGCTGTGCGCCGGACCCGGTCGGCTGGCGCAGGCGCTGGGCATTGACCGCAATTTTGACGGCCTGCCGCTGGACCAGCCGCCGTTTGAATTGCTGGCCCCGGAGCCGGAGCCGGGGCTGGTGATTCCTGTGCTGGCCGGGCCGCGTGTCGGCATTTCCAAAGCGCTGGATCAGCCCTGGCGTTTCGGCTGGGCCGGATCGCCTTTTCTGAGCCGCCCGTTTCGCTGAAAAGCTGCGGTGCGCTGGGGCTTGGCAACTGGCGCGGCAGGCTTTTTGACTGGTAAATGCGGGTAGCAGGGTTTTTTTCAGGCCAAAGCGCCATCCATCTGTTAAAACACTCGGTCTTTTCTTTCTGACTGCTTTGCCCATGCTTACCTTCTTTTCGGTGACCTCCGTCACGACGCCTGCTGACTCCGCCGCCCCGGCTTCAACCCTGATTCAGTGGAAAGAAGCGGGTGTGGCGCATTCGGCGCTCTGGCGCTCCGAGCGCGGCGCGCTGCCACCCCGGCGCATCGTCGAGGCCGACGACACGATGGCCGCCGACGACGCCTATCGCCTCGCCTGCGAAGGCACCGGCCTGCTCTGGCGCGGCGACTTTCAAAACGCCCGGCAAATGGTGCAGGCGCTGGCCCGGCGCATCGACAAGCCGCCCAAAGCCTCCAAGCTGGCCCGCGTCGCGCTGAAAAAAGCCGCTGACAACGCCGCCTCGGGCGTGCCCGCCGGTCAGGATTTTCATTTGCACCGTCAGGTTCAGTCGCAGCGCGCCCGCGTGCTCGGCATGGTGCTGATCGAGTTTGCCGCCGACTACAGCATCGCGCTGCGCCGCGCCCCGGACGCCAAGCAGGCGTGTACCGAAGCCTGGGGGCCAGCAGCCGCCGACGCCGCCGCCGAAGGGGCGGGCGCCAGCGTGGCTTCGCTGCGCGAGCTGATGGGCGTCATCAGCGCGCACGAGTGGCGCAAGCGCGGCGTTGAAATCCCGGCGCTGGGCAAGGCGCCGAACAACCGCATTCACCCGCACTACGGCGTGTTCTCGCCGATTCGCGGCGAATATGTCGATCTGGTGGCCAACGCGCCCCTGCCCGCCAGCCCCGGAACCAAGTTTGTCGCCTTTGACATCGGCACCGGCACCGGCGTGCTGTCGGCGGTGCTGGCGATGCGCGACGAAGTCGATCAGGTGGTGGCCACCGATCTGGACCCGCGCGCGCTCGAATGCGCCCGCGAAAACATCTACCGCCTGCGCCTGCCGAATCCGGTCAAGGTGATGCAGGCCGATTTGTTTCCGCCTGAAGGATTGGCGTCCGTCATCGTCTGCAACCCGCCGTGGCTGCCAGCGCGCCCCAGCTCGCCGCTGGAAGGCGCGGTTTATGATGAAAACAGCCGCATGCTGCTGGGCTTTTTGAACGGCCTGGCCGCGCATCTCGCGCCCGGCGGCGAAGGCTGGCTGATTTTGTCCAATTTTGCTGAAAAGCTGGGCTTGCGCAGCCGCGCCGAGCTGATGGCCGCGATCAAGGCCAGCGGCCTGCAAGTGCTGGGCCGTATCGACGCGAAACCCGAGCACCCGAAGGCCGCCGACGCCAGCGACCCGCTGCACAAAGCTAGAGCCGCCGAAGTGACCTCACTCTGGCGTCTGGGCGCGGTTTAAAACCCTGCCATGACCATCGTGCTGGCCCCGATGGAAGGGCTGCTCGACTTCGTGCTGCGCGACATTTTGACGCGTGTCGGCGGCATTGACCGCTGCGTCTCCGAGTTCATCCGCATCACCGATCAACTGCTGCCCGAGCGCGTGTTCACCCGCATCGTGCCCGAGCTGCTCAACGGCGGGCGCACTCCGGCGGGCGTGCCGGTGCGCGCCCAGCTGCTCGGCGCTGATCCGACTTGTCTGGCCGAAAACGCCGCCCGGCTCGCCGGACTGGGACCGGCCGGCATCGACCTGAACTTCGGCTGCCCGGCCAAGGTGGTGAACCGTCACGGCGGCGGTGCGGCGCTGCTGGACGAGCCGGAAACCATTTTTGCCATCGTCAGCGCCGTGCGCCGCGCCGTGCCTGCGCACCTGCCGGTGTCGGCCAAGATGCGGCTGGGCGTGCGCGACGACTCGCGGGCCGTGGAATGCGCGCTGGCCATTGCCGACGGCGGCGCCGACGAGCTGGCCGTGCATGCCCGCACGAAAGCGCAGGCCTACCGCCCGCCCGCCTACTGGGAGCGCATCGCCGACATCCGCGCCGCCGTGACGATTCCGGTGGTGGCCAACGGCGAGATCTGGACCGTGGACGACGCCCGCCGCTGCCGCGCAGCCTCGGGCTGCGAAATACTGATGCTCGGGCGCGGCATCGTCACCGATCCGGGGTTGGGGCTGGCGATCAAGGCGGCGGGCTTGAACGGCGCGGCGCTGCCCGCTGGTCAAGCGCAAGGTGTCACGCAAACCGCCGGGGCCACGCCAGCGGCCAGCGGCGGCATCACTTGGGCCGAACTGCTGCCGCTGCTGGCCGAGTTTTGGCGCATCGTCTGCACCCGGCTGGAGCGCCGCTCACAGGCGGGCCGCTTCAAGCAGTGGCTGAATTTTTTGCGCCGCCGCTTTCCTGAGGCCGAAGTTGCCTACCAGCAGCTCAAGACGCTGAATGACCCGAGAGAGATTGAGGCGTGGCTGGCCGGGGCGCTGATCTCCCGGCGCGATTCAGGTTACTGCCCGCTGGCCGCGCGCCTGTAACAGGGCCGGGCGAGAATCCACGCAGGCGTGAGTCGGCCGCCACCGGGCGGACGCTGCTGTTTCTCCCTCGAAAGAACCCATGACCAGCGCTCTCTACATTGCTTCGATTCCCGTGTTCAAACAAATGCTCGGCGGCCTGCAAGGCGTTTTGGCCAAGGCCGCCGCCCATGCCGAGGCCAAAAAGATCGACCCCGCCGCGCTGCTGCAGGCCCGGCTGTTCCCCGACATGTTCCCGCTGCTGCGCCAGGTGCAGGTCGCCACCGATTTCGCCAAAAGCGTCTCGGCACGGCTGGCGGGTGTCGAGGTGCCCAAGCTGGCCGACACCGAGCAGAGCTTTGCCGAGCTGCAGGCGCGCATTGCCACCGTGCTGGCGTTTCTGGACGGGCTGGACCCGGCGCTGTTTGACGATGCCGCCACGCGGGAAATCGTCACGCAGGCGGGCACGCCCAAGGAAGTGCGCTTTACCGGCCAGAACTACCTGCTGCATTACGGCTTGCCGCATTTCTTCTTTCACGTCACCACCGCTTATGCCATCCTGCGGCACAACGGCGTGGAAGTTGGCAAGAAGGATTACGTCGGCACGTACTGAAAATCGGCTGAAAATCGGCTGGACGGGGGCAGGCAGCTATCGCCGTTCAGCGGTTTTCTGCCTTCACTCCAGCGCCGCTGCCGGGCCGAAAAACTCGCAGCGCGTCTGCGCTTCGGGCAGGCCGAGTTCGCGCAATTGCCGCTTGATCTGGCGCATAAAGGGCTTGGGGCCGAGGAAATAGGCGTCCACATCGCGCGAGGCGGGCAGGTAGTGCGCCAGCTGGGTGGCGTCCAGGCGGCCGGTGGCGTGCGGTGCGGGTGCGTCGCCCAGATGCTCGTCATAAACATAAAAGCGCTGCAGTTGCGGATGGCGGGCCTGGCGCGCCTCGATGGCGTCGCGGAAGGCGTGAACCGCGTGGTTGCGCGCAAAGTGGATGAAATGCACGGGACGCGTCCCCTGCAGCGCCGCGTCCAGCATGGCCAGCGTGGGCGTGATGCCGACGCCGCCGCTGATGAGCACCACCGGCTTGTCGCCCTCGGCCAGCACAAAGTCGCCTGCGGGCGGATAGACCTGCAGCGTGTCGCCTTCGCCGATCTGGTCGTGCAGGAAGTTCGAGGCCAAGCCGCCGACTTCGCGCTTGACGCTGATGCGGTAGTCGCGCCCGTTGGGTACGGCTGAAAGCGAGTAATTGCGGCGGATTTCCTGGCCGTTGACCACCAGATGCAGGCCGATGTACTGGCCGGGCGCAAAGCTCACCAGCGCGCCGCCGTCCTGCGGTTCGAGGTAAAAAGAGGTGATTTCGGCGCTTTCAGTGACCTTGCGCGTCACGCGAAAGGCGCGCGCACCGCGCCAGCCGCCGGGCGCGGCGGCGGTGTCGGCATAGACTTTTTCTTCCGCGCCGATCAGGATGCCCGCCAGTTGCTGGTAGGCCGCTGCCCAGGCGGCAATCACCGCGTCGGTGGCGATTTCGGCGCCCAGCACCTCGCGGATGGCGCGCAGCAGGCAGGCGCCGACGATGGGGTAATGCGCGGGCAGGATCTGCAGCGACACATGCTTGTTGACGATCTGCGAGACCAGACCGCCGAGCTGCTCCAGCCGGTCAATGTTGCGGGCGTACATCAGCACGCTGTTGGCCAGCGCGCGCGGCTGGTCGCCGTTGGCCTGGTGTGCCTGGTTGAAGAAGGGGCGCACCTCGGGGTAATCGGCGAACATGATTTTGTAGAAATGCGTGGTCAGCGCCTCGCCGCCGGTTTCCAGCAGCGGGACGGTGGCTTTGATGATGGCGCGTTGGTCGGGAGTCAGCATGGGGTCTCTTTCCTGGGAGGGCAGGGCGCTTCGCACCTTGCGAAGCCGGTCAACCTGCCGGTAAGTTTCTTTACTCAAGAGTCGTGCCAGATCGCGTATTGATATAAATCAATCACTTAAAGAATTTTTATTCTGAAAAGAGTCAAAATGATGTAGTGTTAAAAGAGTCCAAATGACTCTTGGAGAATCAATATGACTACAAATCCGATGTTGCAGGCGCTGGTGCCGCTGGTCGATGACCTGTCGCGTGACCTGCCTGATGGCGAGCGCTACCGCCGTCTGCTTGAAACCGTGCGTGCCTTGCTGCCCTGCGATGCGGTGGCGCTGCTGCGGCTCGAAGGCGGCTCGCTGCTGCCGCTGGCCGTCAACGGCCTGAGCGGCGACACGCTGGGGCGGCGCTTCCGGGTGGACGAGCACCCGCGCTTCGGGCAGTTGCTGGCCGCTGGCGGGCCGATGCGCTTTGCCCCGGACAGCGCGCTGCCGGACCCTTACGACGGTCTGGTCGAGGGCTTGCTGGGGCATCTCGAAGTGCATGACTGCATGGGCTGCCCGGTGCAGATCGGCGAAAAAATCTGGGGTCTGTTGACGCTGGACGCGTTGGGCCGGGAGCGGCTGTCAGCCGTCGGCCTGGATGATTTGCAGGCGTTTGCCAGCCTGGCCGCCGCCACCGTCAGCGTGGTCCAGCGCATCAGCGCGCTGGCGCTGCGGGCCGAGGATGAGCACCAGCGCGCCGAGTCTTACCGCGCGCTGGCGGCGGAAAAAAACGCACCGCCGACGCTGATGGGCCGCAGCGCCGCGCATCAGCGCCTGCTCGAAGAAATCGCCCTCGTCGGCAACAGCGAGCTGACGGTGCTGCTGACTGGCGAAACCGGCGTCGGCAAGGAGCTGGCCGCGCAGGCGCTGCACGCCGCTTCGGCGCGCGCGGCGCGCCCGCTCATCAGCCTCAATTGCGCGGCCCTGCCCGAGGCGCTGGTCGAAAGCGAGCTGTTCGGCCATGTGCGCGGGGCCTTTTCCGGCGCGGTGGCGGAGCGCAGCGGCAAGTTTGAGCTGGCCGATGGCGGCACGCTGTTTCTGGACGAGGTGGGCGAGTTGCCGCTGGCGGTGCAGGCCAAGCTGCTGCGCGTGCTGCAAGGCGGGCAGTTGCAGCGCCTGGGCTCGGACCGCGAGCACCGCGTCGATGTGCGGGTGATTGCCGCGACTAACCGTGATCTGGCTGAAGAGGTGCGCGCCGGGCGTTTTCGCGCCGATCTTTACCACCGGCTCAGCGTTTATCCGCTGCTCGTGCCGCCGCTGCGCGAGCGCGGCGACGATGTGCTGCTGCTGGCGGGCCGCTTTCTGGAGCAAAACCGCTCGCGCCTGGGGCTGGGCAGCCTGCGCCTGGACGCCAGCGCGCAGGCGGCGCTGCTGGCTTACGGCTGGCCGGGCAATGTGCGCGAGCTGGAGCATTTAATCAGCCGCAGCGCGCTCAAGGCGCTGGCGGGGCGCAGCGGGCGCACCCGCATCGTCAGCCTGAGCGCCGCGCATCTGGACCTGCCGGGTTGTCCGGCGCTGCCCGTTGGCGAGGCGGCGGCGCTGGCGCAAGGCGCTGGAGCTGGAGCTGGAACTGGAACTGGAACTGGAACTGGAACTGGTGCCGACCCATCGTCGCCTGCGGCCGCCCCAGCTACCGTATCTGCCGAGGCCGCCGCCGGTGATTTGCGCAGCTCAACTGACGCGCACCAGCGCCAGCGCATCGAAGCCTGCCTGGCCCAGCATCGCGGCAACTGGGCTTCGGCGGCGCGGGCGCTGGGCCTGCACCGCGCCAACCTGGTCCGGCTGGCCAAGCGGCTGGGGCTGCTGGAAAAAGCCGTCAGTTGAGCGCCCGGTTGGTGGCAAGCCGACGCTGCCCGCAGGCAGGCTTTTAAAATCCGGCCTTGCTGCTGTCGCCGCGCCGCCCGGACGCTTCGGGCGGGCGGCGGTTTTTTTCTGATCTTTACCTCTATTGGATGCGCCCCATGTCTCTTGAAGTGCTCGAAGCCCAGAGCGGCGACAACCCTGTCGCCACCATCATCATCCTGCACGGCCTCGGAGCGGACGGGCGCGATTTCGTGCCGATTGCCGAGCAACTCGATTTGTCCAGCATCGGCGCGGTGCGCTTTTTGTTTCCGAGCGCGCCGGAAATTGCCGTGACCATCAACGGCGGCTACCGCATGCCCGCCTGGTACGACATCCTGGGCGCCGACCTGGTCAGCCGCCAGGACGAGGCCGGGATGCGCCAGACGCAGGCGTCGATTGAAGCCTTGATTGCGAATGAAAAGTCGCGCGGCATGCCCGCTGGTCGCATCGTGCTGGCCGGTTTTTCGCAGGGCTGCGCGATGGCGCTGATGATTGGCCTGCGCCACGCCGAGCCGCTGGCGGGGATTGCGGGGCTGTCGGGCTATTTGCCGCTGGCCGACAAGACCGCCGCCGAGCGCAGTGCCGCCAGCCAGGGCATGCCGGTGTTTCTGGCGCACGGCAGGCATGACCCGGTGGTGCTGCTGGCGCGCGCGACAGCCACGCACGAGGCGCTGACGGCGCTGGGCTACGGCGTGGAGTGGCGCGACTACCCGATGGAGCATTCGGTGTGCCCGCAGGAAGTGGCCGACCTGCAGCGGTGGCTGCTGCGCGTGCTGGGCTGATTAGTGCTTCTGGCTCTCGGGAGCCTCTTTGTCCATTGACTGCGTTTCCTGATCGTCCAGGGGCTGCGTATCCTGGAATGCAAGGCCATCGCCCGATTCGGCATTTTTTTTTATTTCCTGGTCGCGATCGGCAAACAGGCGTTCCAGCTTGGTGTGGTCCACAGGCGCAGGCGGGGCATGAGGCGCCACGGCGGCAGCTGCTGCATCTCCCGTAGCCAAAGGCAGCGCGGCGGCCGCTGGCGCAGTCGCCGCCGCGCTGGCGTCCGGCATGGGCGCGGGCCGACCGGGCACGGTCCAGAAGGGTTTGTCGGGCAGGATGGGGTGGGGGCAGCTGCTGCCGGTTTCTAGCTGCCATGTCATCCCGTACAGCCAGTCCTTGTGCTTGGGCTCATAGCGCTTGATGTCGGCCAGGAACTGGTTCTGGAACGCCTGCAGGTGGTTCATCAGGTTCGGATCCCAGTACTTCAGAACCAGGCGCACATGCATGCCCAGCCCACGGACTTTTCCGGGGACGGACAGCTCCTGCAGCTCAATCCAGTGACCCGGTATGCCGTGCTTGCGCAGCAGCAGGCGCAGCACCATCTGCACCAGTTTGTAATGCGCTACATGCTCGGTTTCATCTTGGGCGGTGACCAGGTTTTCAGGCTTTTGGGGCAGTTTTTCTGGAGGAGGCTTGCCAAACAGTTTGTTGAAAAAATCATTCATTTTTGGTATTTATAGCGAAAAAAACTCACCTCCAAGGCCAGGAATGACCCGCGCAGTCGTCCTGGGGAGCAGTTACATAAGTTTAAAACTTAAATGTGAAACTCAAACGTCGTGGGTTGTTATCTTTTTTGCATCACAAGCCACGAGCCTGCCAGCCCGAAAATCGCCCCTCACAGCGCAAAAAACCGCCCTGTGATAACTTCCACGCCAGTCCAAGAATCACAGAGAACAACATCATGACCCAATTGTCAGCCCGCGCCAGTGCGCTTTTGCAGCACCGCCTCAAGGCGCTTAACCCGGGGCAGCTTCAGGGCATGCGCCGGGGCATCGAAAAGGAAAGCCTGCGCGCCCAGCCCGGCGGCGCGCTGGCGCTCACGCCGCACCCAGCCGCCCTGGGCTCGGCGCTGACGCATCCGAACATCACCACCGACTTCAGCGAGTCGCAGGTCGAGCTGGTCACCGGCGTACACAAAAGCCCTGAAGCCGCGCTGCACGAGCTCACCGAGCTGCACCAGTGTACTTACCGCGCCCTGCAGGACGCGGGCGACGAGATGCTCTGGGTCTCCAGCATGCCGTGCGGCCTGCCCACCGACGAGACGATTCCGCTGGCGCGCTTTGGCTCGTCCAACGTCGGGCGCGCCAAGAGCGTCTATCGCATGGGGCTGGGCCACCGCTACGGGCGGCGCATGCAGACGATTTCGGGCATTCATTACAACTGGTCGCTGCCGGGCGTGACGAGCGGGCAGTATTTTGCGCTGATCCGCAATTTCCGCCGCCAGGCGTTTTTACTGCTTTATTTGTTCGGCGCCTCGCCCGCCGTGTGCTCGACGTTTGTCGCCGGGCGCCAGCACGAGCTGCAGGCGCTGACCGAGCGCACCATGTACATGCCGCACGGCACCTCGCTGCGCATGGGGCGCCTGGGTTACCAGAGCGATGCCCAGGCTTCGCTGGCCGTCAGCTACAACAGCCTTGAAGGCTACGCCGCCTCGCTGCAGGACGCGCTGACGCGGCCTTATCCAGCTTACGAAGCCGTGGGCATCCGCAACCCCGGCGGCGACTACAACCAGCTGGGCACCACGCTGCTGCAGATCGAAAACGAGTTCTACGGCACCATCCGGCCCAAGCGCGTCATTCACCCCGGCGAGCGCCCGCTGCACGCGCTGCGCGAGCGCGGCGTGGAATACGTCGAAGTGCGGCTGATGGATCTGGACCCGTTCGAGTCGGTCGGCATCAACGCCCAGACGATGCGCTTTCTCGATGTGTTCTTGCTGCACTGCCTGCTCAGCGACAGCCCGCCGGACACGCCCGCCGAAATCGCCGAGCTCAAATTCAACCAGCACCAGACCGCAGCGCGCGGCCGCGAGCCGGGCTTGAAACTCAAGCGCGGTGGCGGCGAAGTGCTGCTGATCGATTGGGCCGCCGACATCGTCGCCGAATGCGCGCCGATTGCCGCTGCGCTTGATGCCGTGCATGGTGGCAGCGCTTACCGCGATGCCGTGGCCGCCGCCCAGGCGCGGCTGGACAATGTGGACAGCCTGCCCTCGGCGCGGGTGCTGGAAGTCATGAAGCAGAACTTTGACAATTCTTTTGTCCAGTTTGTCCGCGCGCAGTCGGAAAAAACCCAGGCCGCGCTGCTGGCGCTGCCTTTTTCTGCCGAGCAGCAACAACGCTTTGCCGCACTGGCGCAGCAGGCGGTGCTGGAGCAGAAAAAAATCGAGGCCGCCGACACGCAGCCCTTCGAGGAATACCGCCAGCACTATGTGTCGCCGCAGTGTCTGGAAGTGCGGGAAGCGGCGCTCGAAGCGCACTAAAAAGCCAGACTTGCGCCCCCCGCTGTACGGGGCGGGCCGCTGATGGGCTCACGGCTGCAATAGCAACAAAGCCTCTTCGCGCCAGTAATTCGCGGCGCTGTAAAAACCCTCCCAGACGCAGCCGTTGCAGCCGCGCCCGCAGCAGCTTACCGGCTCGGGCGGCGGCTGGCGCAGTGCGATGCCAGCGGCTTGGGCGCGCTGCTGCAGGGCGCTGAACAGCGCCAGCGCGGCTTGCCGGTCCGAGAGCGGGGTGGAAAAATCAGGCATGGACGCGGCTGCTTGACGGGCTTACCACTTGGCCCGCGCACGCATGCGCAGCCAAATATGCAGCGCGATCAAGGCGCCGCCCAGCACCAGCATTACCCAGCCGACGGTTGCGAGCGTCGCCAGCAAGTCCCGCATCTCGGGAATGTGGACGATGGCGGGCAGCAGCAGCGCTCCCAGACCGAAAAAGGCGAACAGCAGCCCCAAGACCAAGAACACGTTGTTGGCCTTCTTGTCAGCCTGACGGGTCTGCGGATTGTTCGGCCGGCGGGTGGGGACATTGGGTAAAGGCATGGGCGTAGGAGAAAATGGGGCCATTTTCCCCCATAGGCCGATCCGGCGCAAAACCGGCTGTTCAGCCCCGCGCCTGAAGGAGTGACAATCCACCCTTCAAGGGCTGCCCGCCCATTTCAACCCCAGAAAGAATCTCAAGATGGCCATTCAATGGTTTCCCGGTCACATGCACCTGACCAAAAAAGCTATTGCAGAGCGCATCAAGGAAATTGATGTGGTGATCGAGCTGCTCGACGCTAGATTGCCCGGCTCCAGCGCCAACCCGATGCTCGCCGGTCTGACCGGCGGCAAACCCGCGCTCAAGGTGCTCAACAAACAGGATCTGGCCGACCCGGCGCGCACCGCACTCTGGCTCGATCATTACAACAGCCTGAGCAGCACCCGCGCCATCGGCCTGGACGCCAGCATGAAAACGCCCGCCAAGGCGCTGATCGACGCCTGCCACGCCCTGGCGCCGGCACGCGGCAGCATGGTCAAGCCGATGCGCGTGCTGATCTGCGGCATTCCCAACGTGGGCAAATCCACGCTGATCAACACCCTGACCGGCAAGCGCGCCACCAAGACCGGCGACGAGGCGGGCGTGACCAAAGTCGAGCAGCGCCTGGTGCTGGCCGACGGGTTTTATTTGTGGGACACGCCCGGCATGCTCTGGCCGCGCATCATCGTCGCCAAGAGCGGCTACAACCTGGCCGCCAGCGGCGCCATCGGGCGCAATGCCTTTGAAGAAGAAGAAGTGGCGCTCGAATTGCTCGACTACCTGATTCCGAACTACCCGCAGATGCTGGCCGCGCGCTACAAGATCGAACTCACGCCCGGCATCACCGACGAGCAGTTGCTGGAGGAAATCGGCCGCAAGCGCGGCGCGGTGTTAACGAAGGGCCGGGTCAATCTGCAAAAAGCCGCCGAAATCGTGATCTACGAATTTCGCGCCGCCACGCTGGGCCGCATCACGCTGGAGACGCCCGAGGAGTTTGCCCAGTGGCTGGCCGCCGGGCAGCAGTTAGATGCCGAGCGGCAGGTGAAAAAGGACAAGATAGAGACCAGCCGACTCATCAAGTTCAAGAAAATCCCCCGCCCGCCCAAGCCTGAATAGGCTGCCAGCTGTTACGGCCGTTTACTTTTCGCGGGAAACTGGTTGATATGGGTCAAGCGGGGCGGTCTGCACGTTTCCACAATGTGCAAATGACCCTTTTACATTCCTCCTTGGCAGTCAGTCATTCATCCGGTGCCTGGGTTCGCAGGCGCCGAAAGATGACGCCTGCTGCGCAGGGCCGGGCGGCGCACGGGGTGTATTTGCAGCTGTTTGCCGCGGCGCTGGCGGGAGCTGCTTTGCCCTGGCTGGGCTTGCTGCTGCTGACGGCGCTACAGGTCGGGGCGGCTCAGGGCTGGCTGTTGCAGGCGGGTGTCTTTTTCTGCTGGGCCGTGATCGTGGTGCAGTGGAGCTTGGTGCTGATGCTGATGCTGATGCTCATCGGCTTCAAGGCTCAGCGCGCTGACGGGCCTCTGGCAGGCTATTGATCCCCTGTCAAGAGGCTCTGGTTTTAAAGTTTCAGTTCGGCGTTCTGGTGGCGCCCTCTTGAGAGCGCATCTGCACCTACAATCCAAGTAATTACTAAATTACTTAGGTTGTCATGCAAGCCTCCGGAAAAAGCGTCAAGCAGTCCACCGTCGCTCGTCAGGCCGGGTTGGTTGAGGCAGCCTTGCGGCTGGCCGCGCAGCGCAGCCCGGCGGGCATCACGACGGGCGATTTGGCCCAGGCCGTGGGCATCACGCAGGGCGCGGTGTTTCGCCACTTTGCCAGCAAGGAGGCGGTTTGGCTGGCGGTGCTCGATTGGGTGGCTGACAGCCTGCTGGCCCGGCTGCGGGCCGCCGCCGACGCTGAACTGGCCGTCTTGCCCGCCTGCGCTGCGCAGGCCGCGCTGCAGCCGGACGCGCCGCTGGCCGCGCTGCAGGCGGTGTTCATGGCGCATGTGGCTTTTGTCGTGGCTTATCCCGGCGTGCCCAAGGTGATTTTTCAGGAGTTACAGCAGGCGCAGGACACGGCGCTCAAGGCGCGCGTGCGTGGTCTGTTGCAGCAGTACCGCCAGCTCTTGATGGACTTGCTGCAGCGCGCCCAGGCCCAGCAATTGCTCGCGCCCGGCACCGATTTGCAGGCCGCTGCGCTGCTGTTCATCGGCTCGGTGCAGGGTCTGGTGATGCAGTCGCTGCTCAGCGGCGACGTGGCGGCGATGACTGGGCAGGCACCCGGCGTGTTCGCTCTGTACCGGCGCGGGCTGACGGCCACGACAAGCCCAAAGGAAACTCCATGACATTCAAACCCGCGCTGTCGCGCCGCCTGGCCCTGGGCGCGCTGGCGCTGTTGCTGCTCGGCGCGCTGGCTTTTGTGGCATTGCGTAGCGGGCCGCTGGCCGCCACCCGCGTCACCGTGATGCGGGTGCAGGCCGGGCGGTTGAGTCCGTCGATTTTCGGCCTCGGCACGGTCGAGGCGCGGCGCAGCTGGATGATTGGCCCAACGGTGGCGGGCCGGGTGCTCAGCGTCAAGGTCGATGTGGGCGATGCGGTGAAAGCCGGGCAACTGCTGGCCGAGATGGACCCGGTTGATCTGGCGCAGCGTCTGAGCGCGCTCGATGCGGCGCTGGCGCGGGCGGGCAGCGCGCAGGCCGCCGCACAGGCGCAACTGGCCGACGCCACAGCGCGCCGGGCGCTGGCCGTGCTGAATGCCAGACGCAACCAGGAGTTGGCCGCCCAGAACTTCATCAGCACGGGCGCGCTCGAAGCCCGGCTGCAGGAAAAAGCCTCCGCCGATGCTGCGCTGCAGGCGGCCCAGGCCAATCTGAACGGCAGCGCCCAGGACATCGTGCGCCAGAAGGCCGAGCGCGCTGCGCTGGAGCTGCAGCGTGGCGCGCTGCGCCTGCTGGCTCCGGCTGACGGCGTCGTCACCAGCCGTGACGCGGAGGCGGGCAGCACTGTCGTGGCTGGTCAGCCGGTGCTGCGGCTGATAGACCCGGCCAGTCTGTGGGTCAGGCTGCGCGTCGATCAGGGGCGCGCCAATGGACTGGCGGTTGGCCTGCCTGCCCGCATCGTGCTGCGCTCGCAGCCGCAGCAGGCGCTGGTCGGGCAGGTGGCGCGATTGGAATGGCTGGCCGACAGCGTCACCGAAGAGCGCATCGCGCAGGTGGCTTTCAGCGGCGCCGCAACCGGCAGCGCCGTCGGCGAGCTGGCCGAAGTCACGCTGCAACTGCCCGAAACGGCGCCTGCCCTGCTGCTGCCCAACGCCAGCCTGCAGCACCAGCAGGGCCAGACCGGCGTCTGGCGGCTGGAGGATGGGCGACCCGTGTTTGCGCCGCTGCAACTGGGGGCGCGAAGCCTGGACGGCCAGGTGCAGGTGCTGGACGGCCTGAAGGCGGGCGACGAAGTCGTGGTGTACAGCCACAAAGCCCTCACGTCCGGTATGCGCGTGCAGATGGTCGATGCGCTGGTGCCGCCCGCAGCCGGGAATGGGGCTGCACCATGATCAGCCTGGCCGGGCGCGACATTGCGCACAGCGCGGGCAAGTTCGTGCTCACCGGCATGGGCTTGGGCCTCTTGATTGGCGTGACGCTGAGCATGGCCGGGATTTACCGGGGCATGGTTGATGACGCGCAGGCGCTGCTGGGCAACAGCGGCGCCCAATTGTGGGTGGTGCAGCAGGGCACGCAAGGCCCGTATGCCGAATCCTCCAGCCTGAAAGACGACGTGGTGCGCAGCGTGCGCGGCATGCCCGGCGTGGCGCAGGCGGCCAACGTGACCTATTTCACGCTGCAAGTGCAGGGCCAGGACGGCGCCGACACGCGCGCCATGATCGTCGGCATCGAGAGCGGCCAGCCTGGCGAGCCCGGCTATCTGGTGGCCGGGCGCCAGCTCACCCGCAGCCATGACGAGGCCGTCGCCGATGTCAAGACCGGCTTTGCGCTGGGCGAGCGCCTGCGCATACGCCGCCACGACTACACCGTGGTCGGGCTGACGCGGCGCATGGTGTCTTCGGGCGGCGATCCTATGGTGTTTATTCCCCTCAAAGACGCGCAGGACGCGCAGTTTTTGAAAGACAACGACGCCATCGTCAACGAGCGCGCCCGCACCGCCGCCAATCCGGCCTTCAATCGCCCGAATGTGCCCGGCCTGCTCGACGCCGTGCAGGCGCTGCAGACCAGCAGCCACAGCGTCAACGCCGTGCTGGTGCAGCTCGCGCCCGGCTTTGGCGCCGAAGAGGTGGCAGCGCAGATTCGCCGCTGGAAGCACCTGGCGGTGTTCACCCGCGCCGGCATGGAGGAGATTCTGGTGGCCAAGCTGATTGCCACTTCCGCCAAACAGATCGGCATGTTCCTGGCGATTTTGTCGCTGGTCAGCGCCGCCATCGTGGCCTTCATCATCTACACCATGACGCTGGGCAAAATCCGCGAAATCGCCGTGCTCAAGCTCATAGGCACGCGCAACCGCACGATAGCCGGGATGATTTTGCAGCAGGCGCTGGGCCTGGGACTGATTGGTTTTACCGTCGGCAAGCTGGTGGCCACGCTGTGGGCGCCGGTGTTTCCGAAGTTTGTGCTGCTGCTGACGCAGGACGCGCTGGCCGGGCTGGCCATCACCATGGTGATCTGCGCGCTGGCCAGCACGCTGGCCATTCGCGCCGCGCTCAAGGTTGATCCGGCGCAGGCCATTGGATGAGCGCCATGATGAAACGCCTGGCCCGCCTGTTCGCCCAAGCCCTGCCAGCGGCGGCTGCAACGGAAAGCGCAATTGAAACTGCCGCTGGCGCTGCCAGCCTGCGCGCCACAGGCGGTGCCGCCCGCACCGGCGGCATCCTGATTGAAAACCTGCGCAAAGTCTATGGCCGGGGTGACGCCGCCGTCGAGGCGCTGAAAAACGTCAACCTGCGCGTCGGCCCCGGCGAGGTGGTCGGGCTGGTCGGCCCCTCCGGCTCGGGCAAAAGCACGCTGCTCAAATGTCTGGGCGCCATCATCGAGCCGACCGCCGGGCGCATGACGCTGGGCCGCGAAGTGATTTACGACGATGGCTGGAAAGACAAAGACCTGACTGTGCTGCGGCGCGACCGCATCGGCTTTGTGTTTCAGGCGCCGTATCTGATTCCGTTTCTGGACGTGACTGACAACGTGGCCTTGCTGCCTATGCTGGCTGGTCTGCCCAACGCCCAGGCCAGGGCGCGGGCGCTGGAGTTGCTCACGGCGCTGGATGTGGGGCACCGCGCCAGCGCCCAGCCCTCGCAGCTCTCGGGCGGCGAGCAGCAGCGCGTCTCGATTGCCCGTGCGCTGGCCAATCACCCGCCGGTGATTCTGGCCGACGAGCCGACCGCACCGCTGGACAGCGAGCGGGCGCTGGCCGTGATGCGGATTCTGAACCAGATGGCCGCGCAGGCCCAGACCGCCATCATCGTCGTGACGCACGATGAAAAGATCATTCCCACCTTTAAGCGGATTTACCGCATCCGCGACGGCCAGACTTTTGAGGAGGCGGGGCAGGGCTTGAGCCTGTAGCGGTCGGGCTAGCGGGTTGTTGGGTCAGGCAGCGGCTCACTCAAAGGCGGGTGGCTGGGGCTTGACCACCGGCTTGCCAGCGGCCACCCAGGCGTCATAGCCACCGGCGATGGACTGAACATTGAGGTAGCCCATGTCGTGCAGCGCCAGCGCCGACAGCGCGGCGCGGCCGCTGGTTTTGCAGTACAGCACGATTTTCAGCTCACGCGGCTGCAGGGCGGGCGTAGCGCTGAACTTGAATTCGAGCATGCCGCGTGAGATATGTGTGGCGCCGTTCAGGTGACCGGCCGCGTATTCTTCGACTTCGCGCACATCGAGCAGCAGGTCGGCCTCGCGGATCGCCGCTTCGGCCTGCTCGACGGGGATTTCCTGGATGCGCGTTTTGGCGGCGGTCACCAGATCATGGGCGGTTTTCATAAGAAGATTCCTGTGGGGTTGACGATGGGAGGGGCGGGCGCTGGCCGACCCAGCGTGTCACATGGGCCAGACCCTGATGGCCGGGGCCTTCGGACAGGGTGATTTTGCCCTGCCAGGCCAGCACGGGGCTGAGCAGACCGTCGAAATCGGCGCTCAGTTGTTCCGGTGTGTAAAGCATGTCAGCGTCTTTCGGGCCGCCGCTGGTGTGCTGCAGTTGGGCCGGGTGAAAGGCTTCGAGAATCAGCCAGCCGCCCGGCCTCAAGCCTTGGGCCAGGCGGCGGTGGACGCTCTGGCGGATGGCGCCGGGCAGGTGGGTGTAGATCAGCACGACGGCGTCCAGGCTGGCCGCTGCGGGCGCCCAGTCGCTCAGGTCGGCCAGTTCGCTGGCGTAGGCTACGCCCCGGCTGGCGGCCAGTGCGCCCGCTTTTTGCAGGCCGACGGCCGACGAGTCCACTGCCTTGACCGCGTGGCCTTGTTCGGCCAGCCAGACGCCGTTGCGGCCCTCGCCGTCGCCGGGCACCAGGACGGCGCTGGCAGGGCGCAGGCGGCTGGCTTGATCGCGCAGGAAGGCGTTGGGCTCAATGCCGTATTTGTAGCCTTGCTCGGCAAAGCGCTGGTCCCAGAAATTAAGGGGAAAGGTCATTTTTGAAATATTTCTTCAAGAGGGGAAATGCCAATTTTGCACCGTCCCAGGCTTTTTCGGGCCGATTGCTGAATTAATAGGCATTGTGTTCCAGGCCACGGCTGGCGCGGGTTTGCGGGCATCGAGGGGGAGTTATCCACAGGGTATTCCACAGGAAATGGGGGTAAATCGGCCCGGTTTTTCCGGGTCGGCCTTGACCTTTTTCGGGTCGGGGCTAGGTCTTTTCTTGACAATAGGCCATGATTTTTGGCCTCAATTTATTTTTTAGTCGGGTGCTGTCATGAACTGGTTTAAAAAAATACCGCAATCGCGCCGCTCCGCCACCGGGCTGGAGTGGCGCCTGTGGCGCAAGCTGCCGCTGATCGCCCTGGTCGGAACGCTGCTGCCCTTGCTGTGCCTGGGGCTGCTGCATCTGCTGGCTGATCCGCAGGCCGACGCCGCCCAGCTGCGCTGGCTGCAGATGATGGGCTATGTGCTTGGCGGCGTGATTTTGTTTCACTGGACGATGGTCCTCACCGTGGGCATAGGCTGCGTGATCGTCATCATCATGAAAGGCCCCGGCTACGTGGCCGACGGCTACCGCGTCTCGCACAGCGACCAGCCGCGCGCCAGCATGGAAACCGCCGAAGAAGCCCTGGGCCACCGCCTGCCCGAGAACGAGCGGGCCGAATAGGCGCAGGCCATCGGGCGCAGCGCGGCGACAATCGGCCTTTATGAAAACCATTCTTCCCCTGCAACTGCTCGTTGCCCCCGACCTGAACGATCCGCAGCCGCTGATCCTCTACCACGGCCGTCGCTGCCCGGACGGCTTTGGCGCTGCGATGGCGGCCCGGCTGTTTTACGGCGACCGCGCCGAATACCTGGGCCTGGACCACGGCGACACGAAAACCGTCGATGACCTGCCGCCGCTGGCAGGCCGGGCGGTGTACATCCTCGATTTTTCGTTTTCGCCCGAGATCATGCAGGCGATTGAAGCGCGCGCCGCCAAGCTGGTGATGCTCGACCACCACAAAAGCGCCGCTGAAAAGCTCACCGGCTTTGCCTGCCGCTGCGGCGTGGTTCACTTTGACATGAGCAAGTCCGGTGCCCGGCTGGCCTGGGAGTTTTTCCAGCCCGATAAGCCGGTGCCGGACCTGATCCGCTTCATTGAAGACCGCGACATCTGGAACTGGCAGTATCCCGAGAGCGCCGCGTTTTTGTCGGCGCTGGACATGGAGCCGCAGGAGTTCAGCCGCTGGGTTGAAATTGCCGCCTTCACGCCCGAGCAGTTGACGCAGTTCATGGCGCGCGGCGCGGCGATGGACGAAAAATACCGCAAGCTGGTGGCCGACATGGTCGAGTCTGCCGTGCCTATCACCTTCAACGGCTTGCAGGGCTTGATGGTGAACGTGCCGGGCGTGTTCCACAGCCTGCTCGGACACATGCTGTCGGAAAAATGCGGCACCTTTGCGCTGATGTGGAGCGCGGGCAAAAGCGGCATCAAGGCCGGCCTGCGCTCGCAGCGCGATTTTGACTGCATCGCGCTGGCCGAAAGCATGGGCGGCGGCGGCCACGCTCAAGCCTGCGGTTTTCGCATGCCGATGGAGCGCCTGCCTGAGCTGCTCAGCGGCGTGTTTGAGGCTGTGCCTGCCGTGCCTGCGGCATCCGAAGCGCCCGCTCAAACCGCCAGCGTCTCGCCCCAGTAGTGAAAGGTGAAGGGGCGCGGGCCGGGCAGGTAGCGCGTGTGCAGGTCGGCCAAGCCAAACCCGGCTTCTTGCAGCAGCGCTGGAATATCGCGCCCCAGATGGCAGCCGCCCGCCAGCGCGCCCCACAGCGGCTGCAGCCGCTCCTGCCAGCGCCGCACCGAGGCATCGGGCGCGCGGCCATGTTCGCAAAACAGCAACTGGCCGCCGGGCGCCAGCACCCGGCGCATTTCCCGCAGCGCCGCCAGCGGATCGGCAATCGTGCAGAGCGTGTAAGTGACCAGCACGGTGTCAAAGCTGGCGTCTGGCCGGGGAATCTGCTCGGCTGACAGGCCGACCAGTTCGACTTCCAGCCCTGCTTCCTGGATGCGCTCAAGCGCCCTGGGGTGCAGCTGCACGGCCGGGTCCAGCCCGGTGATGCGGGTCACGCGGCTTTTGTCGTACCACGGCATGTTCAGCCCGGTGCCAATGCCCACTTCCAGCACCCGGCCCCGCGCCAGCGGCACGACGAGCTGGCGCTGGCGGCCAATCATCGGCAAGCCGCAGGCAAAGTCCAGCGCAGGCGGCAGGATGTGGCGCTCGTACCAGGAAGATGTCATGGGGCGGTTCTTTCAGACAAATACGCAGGCACAAACCGGCGAATGCTTAAACGGCCTTGGCCCGGCGTTTGGGCTTGGTTTTTTCGGCGGGCAGCAAGCTGGTGTAGCGCTGGTACAGCTCGAACAGCCAGGCCACGCGCTCGGCGTCGTTTTGATAGCTTTTCCTGCCGCCGCCGGGTTCATAAGCCTTGTCCACCGCCGCGTCGAGTTTTTGATGCGCCTTGACCAGCGCGGGCGGCATGGTCAGCGGGTCGTACAGGTCCGCCAGCGAGGCATCGGGGAATTGGGCGCGGGCGTCGAGCACGGCTTGCGCGGCGGTTTCGATGGCCGCTTGCGCCTTTTTGGCCGGAGCTGAAGCCGGGGCGGATGACAAGTCGGGCCAGGGGAAGTTGTTATAGACGATGCTGGCGGAGTAGCGGTAGTCGCTCTTGAGGCGGCCGCAAACATACCGCGTCCACGCCATGTGCATGGTGGAGTTCAACACGCCAAAATGGTACGGCGTAGCTGACTGGACAGAGAAAAGCTCGCTGGCAATGACGGTCTCTGGAGACAGAAAGCCAATCGGTATCCAGCGGCGTCGCTCCGACGAGGTTTTCGGGATCGCCAAAAAAGCCGTTGTTGGCTGGCGGTCTTCCGCAAACAGGCTGGAAAATCTTGCGTTGTCCCGCGTGGCGGCCTTTGTACTGGCAAGCCGAAACTTGCGCACGGCATTCACGCGCTCCAAAACCCTTGGCATTTTTGCGAGCAGGTTGGGTGGACAGTCTTTCAGCCACAAGCAGTAACGGGGGGCTCCATGGATGAATTCTTCGGCGCTCAGGTAAGTGCGAACATACGCGCCCATTGCGGGGTCATGAGTCAACAACTCTTGTTTTTCCTCAGCACTGAGCAGCAGGTGACCGCCATCAGTCGGTTTGCTGCCAAACAAAATGGCGGGGACTTGGCTGATCGGCGTGGACCGGTTGGGCAGCGCCACGTTGACGCTGTCCACAAGATAGGGATTGATGTTGAATGCGGGAGCAGGATGGGGCTGGCCCGAAATTTCCTCATAGTCGTAGATTATTTTTTGCCTCGACTCATTCATGCCGAAACCGATGATGACGCAATGAACAGCCGCTTTTCCGCTGGCCTCATTGCTCCACTTGAAGGTGCGGTGGGCGAAATGAATGCTGACGCCTTGCGCTAGCAGCCAGCTCCATAGAACCCCGACTTGCTCGCCTTGGGTAATGCTGTTGGTGGAAACAAAGGCAACGCTTGGCAAGGCAGCCGGTGATTGCTTCATGTAGCTCGTGGCTTTGATATACCAGCCGCTCACGAAGTCAAGCACTCCAGCGCCCGGTATGGCTGCCGTCACGCTGGCAAGGTCAAGTTTTTGTTCCGCGCTCTGATAGGTTTTCCCCAAAAACGGCGGATTCCCCAGCAAAAAGCTGCACTTCTCTACCGGCAGCACTTCGCTCCACTCCAGCCGCAGCGCGTTGCCATGCACGATGTGCGGCGTGGCGCGCAGCGGGATGCGCGCAAAGTACAGGCCAAACTCTTCGCTGACCCGCAGGTTCATCTGATGGTCCATCAGCCACAGCGCGACTTGCGCAATCTGCGCCGGAAATTCCTCAATCTCGATGCCGTAGAACTGATCGACGTTGACGCCGATGAGCTGCTGCACATCGACGCTGAGCTGGCCCGTCTGGTGCGAGGCGCGCAGCACGTCCAGCTCCAGCAGGCGCAGCTCGCGGTAGCTGATGACCAGAAAATTGCCGCAGCCGCAGGCCGGGTCAAAAAACGTCAGCCGCCGCAGTTTTTGATGAAACTCGGCCAGCCGGTTTTTGTTGCTTTTGACCCGCGCAAACTCGGCCCACAGCGCGTCCAGAAACAGCGGCTTGATGAGCTTGAGGATGTTCTCTTCGGACGTGTAATGCGCGCCCAGGTTGCGCCGGGCCTTGTCGTCCATGATGCTCTGGAACAGGCTGCCGAAAATCGCCGGGCTGATCGCCGACCAGTCCAGCGCGCAGGCGTCGAGCAGCGCCTCGCGCATGGCGGCGCTGAAGTCGGCCATCGGCAGCAGCTCTTCAAACAGCTTGCCGTTGATGTAGGGGAAGGCGGCGACTTGCTCGTCGAGCGCCTGGCTTCGTTTGTTCTCTTGGTTGCCCGCGCCGCCCGCACCGTCGGGCGTGTTCAGCGTCTGGAAAAGCTGGCCTAGCCGCGCGCCCAGGTCAGAGCCGTCGGCGGCGGTGCGCTCTTCGATGAAGTCGCGAAACGCTTGCGCGGGCTGAAAAATGCCGGTGTCGTCGGCAAACAGGCAAAACAGCAGCCGTACCAGCAGCACTTCAAGCGGATGGCCCGCCCGCCACTGGGCGCTGGCCTCCTGCCCGTAGCCGCTGGCCTTGAGCGCGTCGTGCAGCCGCCCCATGCGCTCGGCGGCGCGGATGTTGACGGGGTCTTGCGGCTTGATTTCCAGCGTTTTGTAGCCCGCGACAAAGCCGAACACTTTGATGTGCTTGTGCAGGTCTTGCAGCGCGAATTCAATCGTTTCGCCGGTGACGAGCTTGTGGACCCGAAAGCGCGCAAAGTTGCAGACGATGACGAGCTGGGGCAAGTCGCGCTCGGCA
This sequence comes from Burkholderiales bacterium, assembly GCA_038249155.1. Classification (GTDB taxonomy): domain Bacteria; phylum Pseudomonadota; class Gammaproteobacteria; order Burkholderiales; family Burkholderiaceae_C; genus Polaromonas. The sequence continues at coordinate 36,048 of JBBRWN010000014.1, forward strand.
ATGCCCGGAAAGTAAGCCAGCGCCTGCGCCAGCGCGGCATCGAGGTTTTTGCCGCGCGATTTTTGCTCGACCAGCAGCATGCCGGGCCAGAACAGATCGACAAAGCCGTCGGTTCTGGCGTGGGCGCCGGGCAGCTTTTTGACGGCGTGCTCAAAGGTGGCGACGCGCTTGTCGGTGATGCCGAAAATCTCGAAAAAATCAAGCCAGAACGGTTTGCCCTGGCTGTCTTCGCTGGCGGCGTCGGCCCAGGTGCGGCTGAAAGTCAGGGCGCGTGATTGGATGTCGTTCCAGCTGAGGGGCATGAGGGCTTTGCGGGTTGAAGGGGGCTGGCTATTTTTTCAGCGCAGCGCCTTGGGCCATCAGGTCTTCCAGCGTCACGCCATCAAGCACCGTGAGATAGGCGGCGGTGGCACGGTAGAGCACGCCTTTGAGGCTGCAGGTGCCGCTCATGATGCAGTGGTTTTTGCCGGGGTCAAAGCATTCGGCCATGTAAAAGTCCGGCTCTGTGCTGCGCACCACGGCGCCGATGTTGATCTGGTCCGGCTCGCGGCCGAGCTTGAGCCCGCCGTTGCGCCCGCGCAGGGACTCCACATAGCCCAGGAGACCGAGCTGATGCACGACTTTGGACAGGTGATTTTTGGCGATGCGGTGCGCGTCGGCGATGTCCTGGATGGTGACCAGCTGCTCCCGATTCGCGGCAAGGTACATCAGGGTGCGCAGCGCGTAGTCGGTGTAGGTAGTCAGTCTCATGGGCTGGTGGAGCTTGCGTGGAAAGGAAGTTGACGCGCCCGGCGTTTTTTTGTCAAAGGCTGGGCCGATTCTAGCGGGCGATGGCAGCACGGTTGCTGACTCCAAAGGCCGGTAACTGTTAAGTAAAGTCAGGGTAAATGCTGGTTTTCCTTACAAGACGTTAACAAATCCAAGCCAACAATCACAGCACTCAATTCACTTAGGAGTATTTTATGACCTCGAAATTTTTGACCACTTCCTTGCTGGCATCCGCCCTGTTCGCCGGACTGGGGATGACGCCGGTGATGGCGCGGCAAGGCACGAGCACACCGGCTATTGACCAGGCGCAGCGGGCGATTAATGTGCGCATCCAGCAAGGCTTGGCATCGGGTAAGATCACACCGTCCGAGGCGCAGGTGCTGTACCGCCGTGACCGTGAAATCGCGGCCCGCGAGAGCCGCTTCAAGGCTGATGGCCGTGTCACCGCCAAAGATCGTGAGAAGTTGCGCTCTGACATTGAGAAGCTCAATGCCGAGGTGGACCGCATGCTGAACAACCGACGCAACGATCACAACCGCCGCTAAATCATGTCACGGCGCCATCTACACGATGGCGCAGGCCGAGGGGCTCAGCGTAAATTCGACTGAACCCAGCGCACGATGTCAGCCGCCCCCATTGCGCCGGGCTGACGCGCCACTTCCCGGCCATCCTTGAACAGGGCCAGCGTCGGAATGCTGCGGATGTTGAAGCGCGCACCCAGCGCTGGAACGGCCTCGGTATCGACCTTTGCCAGCCGCACCTGGGGTTCGAGTTGCGCGGCGGCTTGCTCGTAGGCAGGCGCCATCTGGCGACACGGGCCGCACCAAGGTGCCCAGAAATCGACCAGCACCGGAATCTGATTGCGGCTGATGTGCTTGTCAAACGCCGCCTCGTCCAGCGCAGCTGAATGGGCGGTGAAGAGGGCTTGTTTGCAACTGCCACAGGTCGGTGCGCTGCCGAGCTGGTCGGCGCGGACGCGGTTGGTGGTGTGGCAGTGCGGGCAGACGATGTGGAGTGATTCAGTCATGCGCTGCAGCTTTGGGCTGGGGCTGGAATTGCAAGCGCGTCTTTTATCGCGCTTTGGCGGGCAGCATACGCAGCAGGGTGTTGTCGCGCTTGATGTAGTGGTGAAACAGCGCCGCAGCAGCATGCGCGCCAATCAGGAAATAGCCCAGGGTGCCCACGAGTTCATGGATTTCCTTGATCTGTCCAGCCAGCTCTTTGTTTTTCCCAATCAGCGTCGGCAGCTCCAGGCCAAAAAATGGAATCGGTTTGCCCGCTGCGCTCAGCAGCAGCCAGCCAGCCAGTGGCATGCCGAGCATGAGGCCGTACAGCGCCAGATGGGCCAGTTTTGCAGCCGCATCCTGCCATGCGGGCGGGGCGGGCTGAATCGAAGGCGCCGGGTATTTGATGCGCATTGCCAGACGCAGCCAGACCAGCACAAACACGAGAAGGCCGAGCATAAAGTGCAGGCTTTTGATCATTTCACGCGCTTCGGTGCCCTTTTCAAACAGCACACGCAACTCGATGCTGGCGTACACGCCGATAAACAAGACCAGCATGGCCCAATGCAGGGCCATGGATGCGCGGTGGTAGTGATTGCCTGGGGTGTCAATAGACATTTATTTCTCCTTCATCTTGATGAAGGAGAAATAATAACTTCCCCGCATTAAGAAGCGCTTAAGCCGTTTGGCGATGCAGCGCGGAGGGCTGTGCCTCGTCGCTTTCCCGACAGGCGCCCGGCGCTAGCTGCCCCAGCGCGTACAGGCCGATGGCGGCGCGGATCAGGCGCAGCGTCGGAAAACCCACCGCCGCCGTCATGCGCCGCACCTGGCGGTTGCGGCCTTCGCGGATGGCCACCTCAATCCAGGCGGTCGCAATGGCCTGGCGAAAGCGTACCGGCGGATCGCGCTCCCACAGCGCGGGCGGCGGCGCCATCAGGCGCGCGCGCGCCGGGCGCGTCGGACCGTCGTTGAGCTGCACGCCGTCGCGCAAGGCCTGCAGCGCCGCCTCGCCCGGCACGCCTTCGACCTGCACCCAGTAGGTTTTTTCGAGCTTGAAGCGCGGGTCTGAAATGCGCGCCTGCAGCTTGCCGTCGTTGGTCAGCAGCAGCAGGCCTTCGCTGTCGGCGTCGAGCCGCCCGGCGACATAGACACCGGGAATGTCGATAAAGTCCTTGAGCCCGCGCCAGCGCCCTTCAGCGGTGAACTGGCTGAGCACGCCGTAAGGCTTGTTAAAAAGAATCAGGCGGGAAGCGTGGGAAATTTTCATCAGGATTCCCGAGAAACCCCAGCCTTCAGGCCGGGGCGGTAGAGGGCGAACGCCAAGCGTTCGGGGCTTGTTTTCGATGGCGAACCACGAGTAATATGTCCGGCATGATTTTGGTCTATCGCTACCGGGTGAAATCTTTCAGCGGCTTGCTGAACCAGCAAAGCCGGGCCTGCAATTTTGTCTGGAACTACTGCAACGACCGGCAAAAGGACGCTTTGCGTTTTGGGCGGCGCTGGCACACGGGCTTTGATTTGAACAAGCTCACCGCTGGCAGCAGCAAGGAGCTTGGCCTGCATTCCGGCACGGTCAACGCCGTGTGCGAGCAGTACGCCAAATCGCGCAGCCAGAAGAATCGCCCCTTTCTGCGTTATCGGGGCCAAAAGTCGCTCGGCTGGGTACCGTTCAAGGGCCGCGAATTGAAGCGCGAAGGCGACGCCTTCCGCTTTGCGGGCAACACCTTCCGCGTGTTCAACAGCCGGGCGCTGCCCGAGGGAAAAATCAAGGACGGCAGCAACTTTTCCCGCGACAGCCGGGGCAACTGGTTTTTGAATATCGTCATTGACGTGGCTGACACGGCCGAAGTGCGCCAGCCGGTGAAAGACGTCGGCATTGACCGGGGGCTGAAAGACTTCGCGACACTGTCCACGGGCCAGAAGATCGGCGCGCAGCGCATCTACCGGGACGCCGAGGCCGCGCTGGCCACAGCGCAGCGGGCGGGAAAAAAACGCCGCGTCAAGGCGATTCACGCGCAAATCATGAACCGGCGCAACGACTTTCACCACAAACTTTCGACGCGCCTCGTCAAGGAATTCGATTACATCGCGGTGGGCAACGTGTGCGCCGCCGGACTCGCCAAAATCAGCATGGCGAAGTCCGTTTTGGATGCAGGCTGGTCGTCCTTCAGAACTCAACTGGCGTACAAGGCTGTTAAGCATGGCGCGTGGTTTGAAGAAGTGAGCGAAGCGTTTAGCTCCCAAGTCTGCTCGAATTGCGGCACCCTGCCCGATTCGAGGCCGAGAGGTATCGCAGACCTTGGAATAAGGAGCTGGATGTGTTCGGACTGTGGCTGTGTGCATGATCGAGATGTGAATGCGGCAAAAAATATTCTGAACAAGTCTGGTTTCCGTGCCGGGCATGGCACGCCAGCAGTGGGAATCCCCGTCCTTTAGGGCGGGGAGGATGTCAAGGCCGCAAAGCAAAGCATAGCATTGCGGTGTTTCAAAAAGCGCCGTTATTTCCCCGTTAGGATGGAGCAGATCCGCGAATGAAAAGTGCGGATTTTGTGCGCTAGGTGATGGCTGACCGTTGTGCTATGGCTTCGGGCGATGGCACGCACCGCCCATTTTGACAGCCGCTCGCGCCAGTTTTGGGTTTTCAGATGCTTGAAACGCTCACAGTCGTTGCAGAATTTTTCAAATTGAGCGTACTCGCCAGCGATGGATTGAGCCGCTGCCTTGAGCAGGCCAACCTCATTTCGGAATGCCTGGTCAAAGCAGCGCCTGGATTCAAGGATGAGCATGGCCCTGTCCAGATAAGTCTGCGCCATCCGCGAGGACAGCAAAAAACCATAATCATTGAGGGAAATGGTGGCCAGCCGGTGCGTTCCCTCCGCCATGAAGGCGACGATTTCATCTGGAATTTCGGGCGCTTGCCTATCAGGCCGCATAGTTTTCTCCCTTGGTTACCAATGGCGCTAACGTGCTTTCATTTCAGTCTAGACCTTTCTTTTTCTTGTGACTATGGCCGGGCTGCAGGCTGCCCCGTAAAAGGTAACTACTGCGAACTACTGCCCGGGCCGCCTTAATGCTTGAGCGCCAGCGCCAGAACAATCAAGATCAGCACCGCCAGCACGGCGAAGGTGATCTTGACCCAGCTGTACGGCTGCTCGCCGGCAATCGCGCCGGTGTAGCCGTTGACCAGCACCTGAAAGTTGCGCGCGCCGTAGGTGTAGCTGACCAGCCAGACTGGCACCAGGATGTGCTTGAAGGTGCGGCCCCGGTAGCTGGCTTCGACCTGCAGGTTGCGCTGCGTGTCGCCCGGCACTTCGCGGCTGCACAGGGTCTTGATTTGCGCCTGCATGTCGTCCTGGTTGAGCTTGGCGGCCTTGTGCAGGTCGATCTGGTAGCGCTCCACCGTCCAGCCGCGCACGAATTCGGGCGAGTAGGGCTTGAGGTCGGTCAGCGTCGGAAACGGCTCGATCTGGCGCAGCAGGGCCGCGTGAACGCCGGTGGTGCCGGGCACCAGTTCGTCGTCAAAAAAATGCGCCAGGCTGCCCGCCGCAGGCACCCAGCGCGTGCGCTGGACCTGGCGGGTTTTCGCCTCGCCCTTGTCGTCGCGGTAGCTTTCGGACTCGTAGTAATGGTGACCGGCCTCGGCGCGCCAGCGGGCGTTGACCTGCGCGTCAAACGTCCAGTAGGGCAGATAGACGCCGTGCAGCGTGTCGGTCAGCGCGGCCGATTTGAGCTTGCTGGGCGCAAACCAGCGCGAGCCGTACCACTGGCGCAGGCTCTGGCGCATCTGGCCTTCGCTGACTTTGAAGGCCAGCAGGCTTTGCGGCGTGATGGCTTCGCTGCTGGACTCGTGCGCGATGATCGACGGTGAGCCGCAAAACTCGCAGCGCGTGGCCACCTTGCCGCCGACAAACACCGAGATGGCGCGGCAGCTCTGGCATTGAACCTCGCGCTTTTGATCGCCCGGCTGGTCGCCCCAGCCGCGCCCGCTGGCCGGGTTGCGCAAGGCCGCTTCCAGGTCTTGCTCGACGATGCTCCCGCCAGCGCTGCTGGCATCTGCGCCAAGGGCGGCGCCTGCCTGCGCCTGGGCGCAGGGGACGATGGTGCCGCAGTACGGGCACACGAGCGCCTGTTTGGCGGCATTCCATTGCAGGTCGCCGCCGCACTCGGGGCAGGGGTGTTTGCCTAAAGCGGCGGCGGGAGTGTCCGTATCGGTGTCGGTCTCAGCCACGCAGGAACTCCTCAAAGGCGCTCTTGGCAATGCGGTAGGCGCTGCCAATCTTGCGCGCCTTGAGGTCGCCTGCGTTGATGGCGGCCATCACGTCTTCGACCGGCACGCCCAGCTGCTGGGCAGCCTGCTCGGGCGTGAGCACGTCGGGGGTGGCGGACGGGGCCGCGCTGGCGGCAGCGGCGACAGGCGCAGGGGCCGCGCCGGGCGCTGGTGCAGGCGCGGGAGCCGGTGGCGGCGCAAAGCTCGAACCCGCCGCAGGCGCAAAGCCGGAAGCGCCCTGCATGCCGCGCATCATTTCCTGCGCCATGCCAAAGCCCATCGCCATCTGCGCGGGCGCGGTGGCCGCCGCGCCCGCTTCGCCGCCCTGGCCCATTGCCACGCCCATCTGGTACTTGACGTAATCGTTCAGGTTGCCGACCACGGCCATGCTGGAGCGCTTGTCGATGGCCTGCTCGACCTCGGGCGGCACCGACACGTTTTCAATCAGGAAAGTGGTGATTTCCAGGCCGTACTTGTCGCGAATGGCTGGATTGACAATCGGCAGCAGCGCATCGCCCAGCTCCGAATAGCGCTGCGCCACGTCCAGCGCCGGAACGCCCGCGCGCGCCAGCGCCTCGGTGAACACGCTCACAATGCGCGAGCGCATCGTGTCGGCAAACTCGTCGAGGCGGAAATTCTGGTCCGTGCCCGCCACTTCCTTGAGAAATTTTGGCGCATCGACGATGCGGAAATCGTAGCTGCCAAAAGCGCGCAGACGCACCACGCCAAAGTCGCGGTCGCGCATCATGATGGGGTTGGATGTGCCCCACTTGTTGCCGGTGAAGAGGCGCGTGTTCAGGTAATAAACGTCGCACTTGAACGGCGAGTTAAAGCCGTATTTCCAGCCCTGCAGCGTGGACAAAATCGGAATGTTCTGCGTGGCCAGCGTGTGCTTGCCCGGCTGGAACAGGTCGGCGTACTGGCCCGCCGAGACAAACTGCACCAGCTGCGACTCGCGCACGATGAGCTGCGCGCCGTTTTTGATTTCCTTGTCCTCGTCCGGCCAGCGGTACGACAGCGTGTCGCGCGAGTCATCGGTCCATTCGATGATGTCGATAAATTGATTTTGAAAAACGTCGAACAGGCCCATTTGTGTGTCCTTGTCTGGTGGTATCGAAAAAAGAATTTTGGCGCGTGAATTATCAGCGCCGCTGCGGGTTGGGGCGCCGGGCGCTTCAAGCAATCAGAAACAGCGCCGGATCGACCATCGCCCGGTTCAGCATCACGCTCCAGTGCAGGTGCGGCCCGGTGACACGGCCCGTCGCGCCGACGGCGCCCAGGCGCTCGCCGGTCTGGAGAACATCGCCGGGCGCCACGTCAATGGCGCTCAGATGGCACATCATGCTGAGCAGGCCGCCGCCGTGGTCCAGCCAGACGGTGTTGCCGTTGAAGAAATAGTCGCCGGTGTCAATCACCCGGCCCGGCAGCGGCGCGGCGACCGGCGTGCCCGTGCCAGCGGCAATGTCCATGCCGCTGTGCGGGTTGCGCGACTGCCCGTTAAACACGCGGCGCAGCCCGAACGAGCTGGAGCGCCGCCCCGGCACCGGCACGCGCATGCGCAGCAGTTGCGGCAGCGGCTCGCTGAACGTGGCCATCACCTGCGCCAGATGCGCCCGCTCGCCCTCGTAGCGCGCCTCGTCCTGCGGCGACAAATCGACCGTGCCGGGCGCGACTTTCAGGCGCTGCTCGCTGTAGCGCTTGGGCGCGATGGCGTAGGCGATCTGGCGCTGGCCGCCGCCGCCAAGCTGCACGCTGATGCTGGCCTCGCCCGGCGCAGCCGACAGCGCGATGCCGACCAGCGCCGTCCATTCAATCGCGTCGCCCAGCACCAGCAGCGGCACCTCGCCCGCCTGCGCCAGCGGCCGCGCCGCCGCCGGGCCGAGCGAGAGCCGGGCCACGCCGCCGGGAACCTGCAAGGCGTCCGGCCAGACATCGGCGCTGGCGTTCAAAGGGGAGGGCGGCGCGGCGGCGGCGCGCTGCGCGGCGGGCAGCGCCAGCAGGCTGAGGGCGCCCAGCAGGGCCGAGCGGCGGTTTATGGGATTTGTCGGGGTCATGGCTGAAGTCCTTTGGCGGTGCGCGCCACCTGTGGCGTCACTGATGGGCAATGGAGGATGGAGTGCTGGAGCCGACGCATGTTCCCAGGCGCCCGCTCAGCGTGAAAAGCGCGCCGGGATCAGCGGCGTGTAGGCGCCGATGGCCGCCACCATGATGAAAAACAGGCTGCCCGGCGGCCCCAGCGCGTAGCAGGCGGCCAGGGCAAAGGCGCTGGCCATCAGCGAGACCATGCGGTGGTAGAGCGGCGGCGAATGGCATGTGCCAGCGCCGCTCACTGGGCTTGATGGTGGCGAGCTGGCGCAGCTCTTCGCGGATCAGGCGCTGGAGTTCAGCCCATCGGCTTGTGAGGGTCATGCGGGGGATGCTTGTGGATTTTTAATCGTCACATTCATGAATTCAGGCGCCCAGCGCGTCAGCCACGGCTTGCGTGGCCGCGATCAGGTCTTTGACCAGACGTTCATCCACATCGAGCAAACCTTCGTATTCGCCCAGATCAAACTGGCTTTCAAGTGCCAGCGTGGCATGGCGGGCGTCCTTCAGTCGCGCAGCGCCACTGCGTAGCAGGCCCGCGAGTTCGTTGGCGTCGGGGGCTTCTTTTTGCAGCTGTTTGCCGGGGCCGCACAGGTTGTCAAGCGGGTTGGGCATGGATGTCCTTTTCTGTGCCGATGAGCCATATCTTGGGTTGCTGGAAAACGCGGGTTACAAAGGCGTTGTCCTGACTGATGCGTTTGGCCAGCTCAGCGGGCGTGTACAGCGTGGGGTTGACCTGACGGCCCAGCGTGGCGCAGGCGCTTTCGAGCGCACCGAAAACCTCCGCATAGCCCAGCTCAGCGCTGACAATCATCAGGTCAATGTCGCTGTGCGCCGTGTCTTGCTGCCGGGCGACGGAGCCGTAAACAAAGGCCAGATCAATCTGGCTGGCAAGTGGCGCCAAGGCGGCGCTGAGCACATCGGCCAGCCCCATCGTCTTGAGCACCAAACCGCGCAGCTCGGCAAATACCGGCGCATCGGCGTTGGCCTGGTAATGCTTCTGGTTGCCCTGCCGGGTGACGGTGAGCAAACCCGCCTCGGATAAGGCCACCAGTTCACGCTGGACGGCGCCAGTGCCCGACTGCGCCAGCGCGATCACCTCATTGGCGTAGAAGCTGCGGCCGGGGTTGCCAAACAACACCGCCAGCACGCGCTGCCGTCCTTTGGGAAAGAGGGCGTCGGCAAGGCTGCTGGAAGCTTGAGGGTGAATTGAAATACCCATATTGGGTTTGATTGTACCCAGAATGGGGTTTTAAAGCCGTGTGACTTACAGCAGATAAAAATCGTGTGGCCACAAGAAGTAAGGGCCGAAACGCGACTTGGCGACAAACTCGACGCCGACTTTTTCGCCTTGCAGGCTGACGAAATACTGGCCGTTATCAAACACCAGAAAACCTTGGTGGGTGGCGCGGTCCAGAAACTCCCCCGTTTTCAGACCCAGCTTTTGTGCGATTTTTGAGGAAATAAGCTTTTGGTGAAGCGCTTGGATGTGCTTATTCCCATACCGTCATACACAAATCAAAAAAATTATTAAAATTAACCACTTAACTTTTTTGTAATATCGTTGATTTCATTGTGTTTTTCGACTTGTGTATAACGCGATGGCTTATTCCAATACAACCATTTCCTTGATCTCTTTCAAAAAATCTTTTTGCAGCTTATAAGCCTCCATTCGGTCATTGATATCGTTGAATTCAGATTGCTTTATCTTGCTTACTACTTTTGTCAAAAAATCATTAAACAGGTGAAATGCATCTTGGCTAGTCGGCTCAATCGCATCGATCAGCAGTTTTATCTGCTTGTCAATACTGTTGTAGAAAGCCAGATCAAGATTGGTCGCGGGCACTACTGCTGTTTGTAAAATATCTTTTAGATTGGAAATGTCGTTATTTATTTCTTTAAGAACTTGCTCTTCGTTGGCGCTTCGCTGTTTTCCTTCTGTTATTTTTGAAATGTCATAAATAAATGCTGGGGCTTCTAGCACTGCTACCAATGCATTAATCCCAGTATTAAGGACAAACATATTGCCATTTCCCGTTGCTGTAAGGGTAAGTATGCGCTTTGCATGGCTTAATGCTTCTGTGAATGTTTCACGAATACTTAAGTTCATCTTTCCTGAATTTTTTTGTTCACCACGCAAAATTATATTAACTAGGTTGGATTCTCCATTCAAATAATAATTATTTAAATAGAGAAACTCTTTTTCTGCTTTTTTGAATTTATCGGTACGATCATTGCTGATGAGTGGATTTAAAATCAGCACGTCAAAAATATCTCTTGAAAAGCGTTCAATCAGATAAGCAAAACGGTCTTCGTTGTGTGCAATATTTGCAGTGATTTTTTCAATCACTTTTTTGCTTTCGATTTCGATTTCTGAAAACAGGGAAGAATCATCGCTTCCTAAAATCGAAGCCGTGAATTCTCGCAAAAGTGCGACTTCAATTTCTTTTGACTTTTCGTTGGTTAAGTTTCGGATGAGAATTGAAAAATCCTTTAAAAACTTTTTATGTAAATCTTTACGAACTTCTTGATTGATTCGCTCGCAGGGCAATTCAGTTGTCAAGCTATCTGATGCTGCAATTTTGGCTTTTTCTATAAATTGCTCATCAATCAGTTCAAAATAATTAAGATCATCCACGCTTTCACGGAACTTGTTAGCGAAGTATTTTTCTTCCCAAATACTAGCTTTGAGCTTGTAGTTGAATTTGTTAAGGTTATCTTTAAGATTTTTCTCGATTAGCTTATAAGTTTCTCGGGTAATTCGTCCCTTTTCATTATCAGAAAAATTTGGATCTTCTTTTAAATCTGCTGTTTTCAAAACTTCATTAAAGAGGATATGTAATAGATTTTTATTTATGTCAATTTTTCGTTTGAGAATATCAAACCGATCGGTTTCGTAGTAGCGTATCAACTCAGCACGAATTTTGTCAATGCCCGCTTCAACGGGAAACTTTGATTCAAATTTTTCTAACCGAAGTTTTTTTTCTACCAAATGCTTCAGTGCGGAGCCTGTGAAAACGCGTTTGCGCTCACCGATTTTATATTTTTCAACATCTTTGGTCAGAATTTCTTGGTTTCCAATCGCTTCGTTTTCATTATTGGCAAGATCCAATTGATTTCCAAAAACAAATAGTTTATCTTTTAATGGAATGCCATCAGCATCTGTATTCTTGTTGATTACGCTCAACGAAGTTCCTTGGATGCTGGGGTTTCTTCCAACGTTGGTCACCAATATAATTGCGTCTGCATGCTTGAGTCGCTCTTCTGTTTGTCGAATATGAATTTTTGTAGGTGAATCAAAGCCGGGGACGTCAAAGATAACTGCTGTATCAAGCTGCCGGAGCTTGGATGATTCAATAACAATTTTCTTCACACTGCGGGGTTTTGAGGTGTCTTCCCCTTTATTTTCTCCTTTGATATACGACTGAAAAATTTCGCTTTCAAGCTCATCACCCGAAAATTCTTTGCTATCACCAGTCAAGATCAGCTTGTCGCGTCCTTTGAGGATATCTTTGATTTCCTGATCTGTTTTTCCGACGTGGTTTTTATAAAGATTTGGATTTTTAGTTTCAAGATTTGAAAAGTATTTTTCAAAATTTTCTGAATTTAATGACTGGAACGATTGTTTTTCTGCATCGGGGTATTCAATTTCTTTCAAAAGTTCTTGAAAAATATCATTGAACTCGCTGGTGTTGTAAAACTCAATCTTGGCTTTGTCACTGCCACTGATCAAGCAGGTTGATGTAAAGGTGCAACGCTCTGGTGCAGATGGAAGGACGTTGCTTTCAATCAGGGCATTGGCAAAGGTTGATTTTCCGGCTTTCTCCAGCCCTACAATAGCAATTTCAAACTCATTGCTTTCTATTTTGTGAATGTACTTGTTGTTCTTGTCTAAAATATCTCGTAACTTATCGAGCTGATCTGTATTAAAAATGTTGACACGGTAATTGTTGGCGATAAGTTTTTCGAGAAAATTATTTTGCAAATTCAATTGCTCAATGATTTTATTTTTTTCTGCCTGAAAAGATTTGCTATAAATCATAGTGCTTTTGTTGTAATTGAGTTAAATTGACGAAAATTTTTGGGATGGATTTTGTAATAAAATTTTAGCCATTCGTTATGCATATTTGATTATTTGATAATAGAATTCTTTTTAAATAACAGGATGGCGGATGAGTGATTTCCCCCAGCTTTGCGTAGGTAGCTTCAATCCTCGCAAGTCCAATTGTTTTTGCGCTTGGCTGGAGGCATGTTTTAACGCTGCCGAAACCTTTTCAGTAGGAACAGCGCGTGCTTTGGCCGCAGTGCTTTTTACTGGGTGAATTGTTTGAGATACAGCCATGTGTCGGGCTCCTCTACGTGAGTCCATTTCGCGGAGCCGCGTGCAACGGGGGTTAATAATCCACTTGCATTATAACCGTCCAGCGGTCAGCAAGAGGCAGGTACAACTCAAAAAGATTTTGCAGGCTGCGCTGAAAGCGGCGATGCACGTCGCTTGTTGGTACATGGTGGCCGCCGAGTTTGACGCGCAGGGCCACGCGGTTAACGGCCAGTTCTGCGCTGGGAATGGCGATATAAAAAAGCTCCACCCGATAACCCTGGGCCTGGCAGTCGGCCAGAAAAGGCGCGGCAGTTGATTTGCCCGCGCCATTGGGTCCGGCAATGACGACGACAGTCGGGCGCTTGGTTTTCATAGCGCCTGTTGTGCTCATTTGGCCCAGCCGTCTTTCATCCCCGTCACCCGGTTAAACACCGCCTTGCTCGCCGTGTGGTCCACCAAGTCGCTTACAAAATAGCCATGCCGCTCAAACTGAAAGCGCTGGCCCACGGGCGTATTGGCCAATGAAGGCTCGATATACGCTGTTGCCACGCTCAAGCTGTCCGGGTTCAGGTTCTCCAGAAAATCCACGCCGCCGCCTTCGGGGTGTGCTTCCTTGAACAGGCGCTCGTACAGCCGCACTTCGGCGGGTACGGCGCCCTCCACGCCCACCCAGGTGATCACGCCCTTGACCTTGACCGAGTCCGCGCCCGGCGTGCCGCTCTTGGTGTCGGGAATCAAGGTGGCGTGGACTTCGGTGATGCGGCCGTCGGCGTCTTTCACCGCGCCCACACATTCGATGACGTGGCCGTATTTCAGGCGCACCTTGCTGGCGGCAATGGCTTGGCCGCTGGCGTTGGTGTGCGCCGGGAACAGCCGGAAAAAGCCCTTGGGCGGGGTTTCTTCATAGTCGCTGCGCTCGATCCAGACTTCTTTGCCGATGTTGAATTCGCGCTTGCCCAGCTCCGGGTGGTGCGGGTGAATCGGCGCGCTGCAGGCGTCCAGCGTGCCCGCGCCCATCACGGCGTCCCAGTTGGTCAGCACGAGTTTGACCGGGTCCAGCACGGCCATGGCGCGGGCGGCGCTGCCATCCAAGGTTTCGCGCAGGCAGCCTTCCAGGGTGCTGTAGTCGATCCAGCTGTCGCTCTTGGTCACGCCGATGCGCTCGGCAAAGAGCTGCAGGCTCTCGGGCGTGTAGCCGCGCCGGCGCAGGCCGACGATGGTGGGCATGCGCGGGTCGTCCCAGCCGCTCACGCGCTTTTCGTTCACCAACTGGGCGAGCTTGCGCTTGCTGGTGAGCACGTAGGTCAAATTGAGGCGGGCGAATTCGTACTGGCGCGGGTGCGGTGTGGCGATCAGGCCGCCTTCGGCCAGACGGTCGAGCAGCCAGTCGTAAAACGGGCGCTGGTCTTCAAATTCGAGCGTGCAGATGCTGTGGGTGATCTGCTCCAGCGCGTCTTCAATCGGGTGCGCAAAGGTGTACATCGGGTAGATGCACCATTTGCCTGCGGTGTTGTGGTGGTGGGCGCGGCGGATGCGGTAGATGGCCGGGTCGCGCAGGTTGATGTTGGGCGAGGCCATGTCGATTTTGGCGCGCAGCACGGCGGCGCCATCAAGCAGTTTGCCATCGCGCATTTCGCGGAAACGCGCCAGGTTCTCGTCCGGCGTGCGGCTGCGAAACGGGCTGTCGGTGCCGGGCTTGTTGAAGTCGCCCCGGTTCAGGCGCATGTCGTCGGCGCTTTGCTCATCGACGTAGGCATAACCCGTTTCAATCAGGTGTTCGGCGGCGCGGTACATGAAGTCGAAATAGTCGCTGGCCTGGTACAGATTGACTTCTTTTCCGCTGGGGCCGTCGTTGTGCCAGTCAAAACCCAGCCACTGCACGGCGTCCTTGATGGAATCGACGTATTCGGTGTCTTCTTTTTCGGGATTCGTGTCGTCAAAGCGCAGGTGGCACACGCCGGCGTAGTCGCGCGCCAGGCCGAAGTTCAGGCAGATGCTTTTGGCGTGGCCGACGTGCAGGTAGCCGTTCGGCTCGGGCGGAAAGCGCAGGCGCACTTTGGCCGCGTCGAGCGGGCCGCTGGCGTGGTGGGCCGCGTCGCCGGGACTGCCGCCCCAGTGGCGGGTGGCGTAGGTACCCTCGGCCAGGTCTTTTTCGATGATCTGGCGCAGGAAGTTGCTGGGTTTGAGGGCTTCTTTGGCGGCGGGCACGGCGGATGGGGTAGGGGCTGGGGACGTCATGCGTTGATTCTAGGGGCTGGCGGCGGCGGGCTTACGTTTTGCAACGCTCTTAACGGTGTGGCCGGTAGTCGTTACACCCACTGTCGCGTTAAATAGAAAGAAGGGCGGTTTTCGCCCTTTTTTTCTGGAGAACCAACAATCATGATGAAGACAGCCATCAAGCCAAATCTCTCTGCCATGCTGGCTGCCGGGGCCGCAGCCGCTCTGGCGCTTGCTGCCATGAGCTTTGCAGGAAGCGCGCAGGCGCGCGACGACGTGCAGTGGTCGGTCGGCGTGGGCACGCCCGGCACCGTGGTCAACGTCGGCACGCCGCCGGTCTATGTGCCTGCACCGGTTTATGTGCCTGCACCGGTCTATGTGCAGCCTGCACCGGTCTATGTGCGGCCTGCGCCGGTGTTTGTCCAGCCGCGCCCGGTGTTTGTCCAGCCCCGGCCGGTGTATTACGAGCGCCGTCACGGCCACAAAGGGCACCACGGCTACGAGCGCGAAGGCAGGCACGGCGGTGGCCACGGCGACCACGGCGACGGTCGGAACAACGAGCACGGCCGGGGCCACGGCGACTGATTGAGCCGCGCCCGGCTGCCAGCGCGACGCCGTTGAGGTCCGGGGTGGCAAGGCGATAATCGGACCCCGATTTAAGGAGTTTGCGTGGATACTGTACTGTTGATCAAAGCCGCCATCATGGGCATCGTCGAGGGGCTGACCGAGTTTCTTCCCATTTCTTCGACTGGCCACCTGATTTTGGCTGGCTCGCTGCTCGGCTTTGACGATGACAAGGCCAAGGTGTTTGACATCGCCATTCAGACCGGCGCCATTTTCGCGGTGATTCTGGTGTACTGGCAAAAAATCCGCGACACCGTGGCTGCCCTGCCCACCGACAAGCAGGCGCAGCAGTTTGCGCTCAATGTGTTCATTGCCTTTTTGCCCGCCGTGGTGCTGGGGCTGCTGTTTGGCAAGGCCATCAAAGCGCATCTGTTCACGCCGGTGGTGGTGGCCAGCACCTTCATCATTGGCGGCTTCATCATCCTGTGGGCGGAAAAGCGCCAGCAAAACAACCCCGCCGTCGCCCGCATCCACGCCGTCGAGGAAATGACGATGCTGGACGCGCTCAAGGTCGGGCTGGTGCAGTGCTTTGCCATGATTCCCGGCACCAGCCGCAGCGGCTCGACCATCATCGGCGGCATGTTGATGGGGCTGTCGCGCAAGGCGGCGACGGATTTTTCCTTTTACCTGGCGATTCCGACGCTGATTGGCGCCGGGGTTTACAGCCTGTACAAAGAGCGCGCCCTGCTGTCGCTGGCGGACCTGCCGCTGTTTGGCGTGGGGCTGCTGTTTTCCTTTATCAGCGCCTGGCTGTGCATACGCTGGCTGCTGCGCTACATCGCCACGCATAGCTTTGTGGTGTTCGCCTGGTACCGGATTGCTTTTGGCATCGTGGTGCTGGCGACCGCCTGGAGCGGTCTGGTGGTCTGGGCTGATTAAATCAGCTTGTCGTGCGGGGTGCTGATTTTCTTCAGCACTTCGTGGCGCACGGCGGGCATCTTGAGCGGGATGTCGGTCTGGGCGTCGTCCCAGACCGGGTCTTCGATGCTGTCAAACATTTCGCGCAGCTTGGTGCCCCAGCTGTTGTGCATCATCTGGTAGTAGGGGTTGTCGTGGTCGATACAGACGATTTTGTCGCTCCTGAAGCTGTCCGTTTCATAGACCACCAGGTCTAGCGGCAGGCCCACGGACAGGTTCGATTTGATGGTCGAGTCCATAGACACCATCAGGCATTTGGACGCTTCGTCCAGCGGGGTTTCGGGCGTCAGCACGCGGTCGAGCACCGGCTTGCCGTATTTGGACTCGCCGAGCTGAAAGTAGGGCGTCGCGCTGGTCGCTTCAATGAAGTTGCCCGCCGAATAGACCTGAAACAGGCGCATCGCTTCGCCGTGAATCTGCCCGCCAAAGATCAGCGACACATTGAAATCGACGCCGCCCGCGTGCAGCGCGGCAGCGTCGCGCTCATAGACGCGGCGAATCGCCGCGCCCAGCACGCGGGTCGCGTCGAACATGCTTTTGGCGTTCCAGATGGTGATGGGGTCGCCGCCCTCGGGGTCTTTGAGCTGCTCGATTTGCAAAATCTCGCGCACCGACTGCGAAATCGACAGGTTGCCCGCCGACAGCAGCACCATGAAGCGGTCGCCCTGCTTTTCGTAAACAATCATTTTGCGGAAGGTGCTGATGTTGTCCACGCCCGCGTTGGTGCGCGAGTCGGACAGGAAAACCAGGCCAGCGTTAAGTTTGGCCGCGACACAGTAAGTCATAAGAAAACCCTGAGAAGTTGAAAAAAAGAAGCAGAAAACGAAACTAAAAACAGCGTGAGAAATAGCGCCTGCGCCGGATTTTTCACACGCTGCGGGCCAGCTTTTTCAGCCGGTATAGGGCTTCGAGCGCCTCGCGCGGGCTCAGGGTGTCGGGGTCCAAGGCGGTTAGCGCCAGCTCGGCGGCGCTTGGCCCGGCGCTCAGCGCCTCGGGCGGCGGCGCGAACAAATCGACCTGGGCGCTGGCCTGGCTCTGCTGGGCTTCCAGCGCCGCCAGCGCGTGGCGGGCGTGGCTGACCACGGCAGCGGGCACGCCCGCCAGCTTGGCCACGGCAATGCCGTAGCTTTTGCTGGCCGGGCCCGGCTCGATGTGGTGCATGAACACGATGTCAGCGCCGGACTCGACGGCGCTGACATGCACATTGACCGCGCCGTGGTGCTGGGCGGCAAACTCGGTCAACTCAAAATAATGCGTGGCGAACAGCGTGAACGCCTGCGCCTTGTTGTGCAGGTAAGCGGCAATGCCACCGGCCAGCGCCAGCCCGTCAAAGGTCGAGGTGCCGCGCCCGATTTCGTCCATCAGCACGAGTGAATAGGGCGTGGCGGCGTGCAGGATTTGCGCCGCTTCCAGCATCTCTAACATGAAGGTCGATTGCGCATTGGCCACGTCGTCGGCGGCGCCGATGCGGGTGTGAATCGCGTCAATCGGCCCGAGGCGGCAGCTGCTCGCGGGCACGTAAGAGCCGACAGAGGCCAGCAGCACGATCAGCGCCACCTGGCGCATATAGGTTGATTTGCCGCCCATGTTCGGGCCGGTAATCATTTGCAGGCGCTGCTTGCCGCTCAGGCTGCAGTCGTTGGCGATGAAGGCGGCGCCGCCGGTTTCCAGCAGTCGCGCTTCGACGACCGGGTGGCGGCCTTGCGTGATGGCGATGCACGGTTCCTTCACGAACACCGGCGCGCACCAGCCCAGCGTCAGCGAGCGCTCGGCCAGCGCGCACAGCGCGTCCAGCGCGGCTAGCGCCCGCGCCAGACGGCTGAGCGCCGGGACGAATTCCTGCAACTGCTCGAGCAACTGCTCGTAGAGCCACTTTTCCCGCACCAGCGCCCGCTCCTGCGCGGACAGCGCCTTGTCCTCAAACGTCTTCAGTTCGGGCGTGATGTAGCGCTCGGCATTTTTCAGCGTCTGGCGGCGGCGGTAGTCGTCGGGCACCTTGCTGGTCTGGCCTTGCGTGACTTCGATGTAAAAGCCGTGGACTTTGTTGAACTGCACGCGCAGATTCGCAATGCCGGTGCGCGCTTTTTCGCGGATTTCGAGGGCGAGTAAAAAATCGTCGCAGTGGGTCTGGATGGCGCGCAGCTCGTCGAGTTCGGCATCAACGCCGTGGTTGATGACGCCGCCGTCGCGGATCAGGGCGGCGGGCTCGTCCAGAATGGTCTGGCGCAGCAGTTCGGCGCAGCCGGGCGGGGGCTGCACGTCTTGAAAAATCGCCGTCAGCAGCGCGGACAGTGGCTGCGCGTCTGGCGCGGGTGGCCTCAGCTGGGCGACTTTGTCCAGCGTCAGTTGCAGGGCGACGAGTTCGCGGGGCCGGACCTGGCGCAGCGCGATGCGGGCGGTGATGCGTTCCACGTCGCTGCAACCCTTGAGCTGGGCGCGCAGGATTTGCCCGGCGCCGCTGCCGCCGCTGCAGCCATTGCCGCTATTGCCGCTATTGCGCAACTGAGCGATAGCTTCCAGGCGGCGCGCCGCCTGGGTGCGGTCGCGGCGCGGGCTGAGCAGCCAGCTTTTTAAAGCGCGGCTGCCCATGCCGGTGGCGCAGGTATCTAACAGCGAAAACAGCGTCGGCGAATCCTCGCCGCGCAGGGTTTGCGTGAGTTCGAGGTTGCGCCGCGTGGCGGGCGGCAGCTCAAGCAGCTCGTCCGGGCGCACGACATGCAGGCCCTGAACGTGGGGCAGGGCGCGGCCTTGCGTGTGCTCGGCGTAACCCAGCAGCGCGGCGGCGGCGGCGTGGGCTTCGCTCAGGCTTTCGGCATGCCAGGCGGCCAGCGAGGCGACTTTGAGTTGTTCCAGCAGGCGGCGCAGGCCCAGCCCTGCGTCAAACTGCCAGGCCGGGCGGGCGCTGGCCGGGCAGCGCTGGGTTTTCAGGCGTTGCTCGAAGGCGGGCGTGGCGTCGGCGCTGTAGAGCAGCTCGCTGGGGTGGATGCGCGCCAGCCAGCTTTCGAGTTCGTCAGCGGCGCAATGCGCCAGGTGAATCTGGCTTTGCGTCACGCTCAGCCACGCCAGGCCGCAGGTGTTGCGCTTGCCTTGATGGACAGCGAGCAAAATCGCTTCGCTCTTGTCGCTGAGCAGCTCGGTGTCGGTCAGCGTGCCGGGCGTGACCACGCGCACCACTTTGCGCTCGACCGGGCCTTTGCTGGTGGCCACGTCGCCTGTCTGCTCGCAGATCGCCACCGATTCGCCGCATTTGATCAGCTTGGCCAGATAGCCTTCGAGCGCGTGGAACGGAATGCCCGCCATCACCACCGGCTCGCCCGCCGACTGGCCGCGCTTGGTCAGCGTGATGTCGAGCAGGCGGGCGGCTTTTTCGGCGTCGGCGTAGAAGACTTCGTAAAAGTCGCCCATGCGGTAGAACACCAGCGTGTCCGGATACTCGGCCTTGATGGCGTGGTACTGCTGCATCATCGGCGTATGGGGCGCACTGCGGGCGGCGGCGGCCGGGGGGCTGGCCGGAATTTCTGGATCAATTAACAAGTAAAACCTTTTTCTGGCGGACTCGCCCTGCGGGGGACGGGTATTTTTCAGACGCAATTATCGAGCCTGCAACGGCTTTTTCAGCTGCACTGGTCTGGCCTGGGCAGCGCTGCGGCGTGCCGGGGCGCCGCTACTCGGTCAGTTCGGAGAATTGCAGCAGTTTCATCGGTGGATAGATGCCCAGGGTGCGCGCGGCCCGCATGTTGATCAGCACCGAATTGTGGGTCAGGGTCGGGGAGGGTAAATCGCCCGGCTGCTTGCCGTGGAACAAGATCTGGCCGGCCTGATGGGCTGCCACCTGGCCTATGCCCGCCAGGGGGCTGATCAGGCCGAGCAGCACGCTGCCCCGGCGAAAAGCCGATTCGGTCGGGCTGAACATCGGCATGCCGCGCGTGATCGCGCCCGCGCTGATGGCCTTGACCTGCTGGAGGGTGAAGGTTGAGCCGATGTGGTAAAGAAAATCGGGCTTGTGGCGGGCCAGCCGGTCCAGCGCTGCCGGGATGCTGTAGGCATCGGGGGTGCCGCTGGCCGTCATCGGCAGGCGCACTTCGTGTACCTGGATCGAGTGCGCCTCGAAGGCCTGCCGGACCTGCGCTGCCTGCGTCACGGCGGCGGGCTCGTCGGTGTTGTAGAGCATGCCGATGCGGGTCAGCGGGCCGAAAGACTGCAGCAGCTTGATCTGGGCTTCAATCGGCACCGAGGTATTGGCCCCAGCCACATGGGGCCGACCGGACTTCTCGGCGCTGCGGGCAATTTTCGATTCGACCGGATTGCCGACATACAGATAGACCACCGCCATGTCTTTGAGGTAGCGTTTGGGGTCGGGCGCGTCATAGGGGCCGACTGCCGCCAGCGTGACGCCGGTGCCCCAGGTGGCCACCAGGTCCGGGCGCAGGGCGCGCGCTTCGGCAACGAAAGCGCCCACCCGGCTGACATCGCCTGCGGCATCGCGCCAGATGAAGTTCACCGGCCCCTGACTTTGCAGGTTGCTGCGAAAGCTCTGGCAGACTTCCTCGCAACCGCGATTGGTGATCAGGAGCACCTGTTTGACCGGCCCGGCCCAGGCGGCTGGCAGCAGTATTCCCAGCAGGACGATTCCTGCTAGCGTGGCACGCATACGCACTGGTTTTTTTCCTTTCGTAATGCCAAGCCCTGCACCAATATGCAAAGCAGTACCAGAGCGCCCAGCGCTTTGGCCGCGCCCGCATAGCCGAGCTGGTCAATCAGCAGTGCCGCCAGCAAGGGGCTCAGCATCGATCCAATGCGCTCGACCATGCGGTACATGCCAATGGCCTCGGCCGGTGCTACGCCAACAAGCTGCAGCTCGCCCAGGTTGAGCACCAGCACGCCTTGCGCCGGAAAGATTGAAGCCCAGGCCACGCCGATCAGCGCCATGCCGACCCCTATCATCACGGGCGTGTAGAAAATGCCGCTTAGCAGGGCGGCCAGGCTGGTGAGCGCCAGTCCCAGCGTTACCAGCAGCGCATGCTGGCCGTTGCGGTCGGCCCAGTGCGCAGCAGGCGCATTGAGCAGCAGCACCAACGCAAAGTAGCCCATCATCATCAGGCCGATGAGGGAGGTGGACTCGCCCTGGGCCGTGAGCGCCAGGGGCACCCAGTAAAACAGCAGTCCCTGCTGCACGATTTGCATCGGTAGGCCCGTCAGGATCAGCAGGCGGATAAAGGGGCGCTGGCGCAGCAGCCTGAGCAGTAATCTCCCCCTGAGTGCGGTGCTGGCGCTGCTGGTGTGCAGCTGCGGCAGGCCGCGCAGCGTGAGGGCGCACAGCCCTATGCATACCAGGCCGAAAGCAAACACGGCTGGCGTGTCGGCCCGCTCATGCAGCAAGGAGCCCAGGCCGGCGCCGCAGATGGCGGCGGTCACGTAGGCGCTCAGGTACAGCGCCATGCCGCGCCCCCGGGCGCCGCCTGCACTGCCTGCATTGCCGATATGGGCAAAGGCGGCCACATTGACGCAGCCAAAACTCATGCCCGCGAACACCCGCGCCAGCGACAGGCTTAGCAGCGATTCCGACATCCACGCCAGCACATGACCGCAAGCGGCCAGACCCAGCCCCAGCGCCAGCAGCCGCTTGGGGCCGTGACGTGCGCTGTAGCGCCCGGCAAACGCGGACATGAGCGCCCCGGCCAGCAGGAAAAGCGAAATCGGCAGGGTCATGCGAACCGCTTCCGGCAACACGTCGAATGCGGGCGCCAGCAGGCGGGCGGCCAGTGTGCCCTCCCAGGCTTGCGGCAGCACCTGCTTGGCTAAGTCGCGGGACCACATCGGCAAAAAAGCGCGGGGCAGTTCCGAGCCGATGAAAAACAGGACCAGGGGCAGACGCAGCCGGGTCAGGGCGGCTTTTTCTGCATCCGGTTCGGTGCTGGACTTGAGGCCGTGCAGCAGCTCCAGGCTGAGCAGCAGGCCTATCACCAGCAAGGTGGCAAATTCCAGCGCCCGTTGCCGGGTGCGCTCTATCAGCCAGCGCGGATCCAGTCCGACCACCAGCGTGCCCGCGACGGACCCATTGAGCTTCAGGGGAAAACGGTAGTTGATGGGCGCGCTCCGGGCCGGGCTGTCCTTGGCCAGCACCTTGAAAAGAACGTGGCTCTGGCCATCCTCAATGGCCAGGACGGCAAACTCCGGGCTGGAGGCCAGGGCGGGCTGCAGCCATTCGGTCACACCGCGCAGCTGCGCCAGCGGCATACCGTGCGCCAGGCCGCGCTCCAGGGGCAAGGTCAGGGTGCTGGCCAGGGTGACCGCCAGCAGCGGTGCATCCTCACTGCTGACCCGGCTGAACGCGCGGTAGGCGCTCCAGGCAACGAGGAATTGCACCAGCAGCAGCAGGGTGACTACCAGAAAACCGATCCGGCGCACGCTGCGTGTTGGCTGGTTCGCATAGCGCTGTGCGATGCGTGGCAGCAGAGTGACCAGCACCGCCAGGGCGCAGGCGAGCGCCAGCAGCGCTTGCGGCCACAGCTCGGCGAAGGCCTGGGCGGTTTGCTGGCGCGTTTCGCTCAGGTCGTAGTCCAGGATCAGCCAGCCCGTGTCCAGGCCAAAGCCGTTTTGCAGCGTGGTGGCGATGGCTGCTTCGCCGTTTTCGCTGGCGCGGCCTTCGGTGCGGCGCCGTGCTGCTTGCCATAGCGCAGGCTTGCCCTTGCCGCTGATGATGCGGGGCTGGCCCTGCATGTCGAGCACCGCCACGGCATGCAGACGGGCGTCCTGTGCCAGCCGACGTTCGAGCAGGGTGCGCAAGGCTGGCGTGTTCTCCAGGGCCAGCCCCAGCGCCAGATGCGACTCCAGGGCCTCGGACAGATCCTCGGCCACCAGCGTCTGGCGCAGCTGTTCGCGCTGCGCCAGCGCTGTGGAAAACTTGGCATGGTTCAGGAACAGCAAGAACGCGACGGCCAGCGTCAGCAGCAGCGCGCTGGCCAGCAGCGGCTGGCGCACCGTCTTCATGGCTGCTCTTGGCTGTGCGCCATCACCTTGCACGCGCGGGGAGCAAGGAAATACCGGTTCAGCCAGGAGCAAGGGCGCATGCAGTTTTAGGGTTGACGCTGCAGATTGCTCAGCAAGCCCGCTTCGATCTGGCCGCTGGCAATGAAGTGGGCGCTGCCGCTCAATTGCAGCAAGCCCGAGGCAGACTCAAAATCGATCTGCAGCGCTTCGCCACTGCGCGTCACCACTTCAACCGGCCAGGGCAGGCCAAAGCGCTGATGGGCCAGCAGCGCCGCCGCCGTGGCGCCGGTGCCGCAGCCCAGGGTTTCGGCTTCCACGCCGCGCTCGTAGGTGCGCAGGTGCAGCCGTCCGTCCTGCAGCGCCACGAAGTTGACGTTGGTCTGGCGCGGCGCAAACGCCGGGTGGTGGCAGACATGGCGGCCCAGCGCATCGACGGGCAACTGCTCCAGCGCGCTCAAGTCCGGCAAAAACATCACCGCATGCGGCACGCCGACCTCCACCGCCTCAAACAGCCAGTCGCGTCCCTGCCAGTCAATGGCGATGCCGCTGCGCACCGGGCCGGCGGCAGGCAGGTCGAGCAGGATGTTGTCTGCGCCTTCAAAGCGCACCGGCACATAGCCGACCAGGGTTTGCAGCACCAGCGCCTGCGTGACCAGGATGGCGCGGTGGATAAAGGCCGCCAGGCAGCGCGCACCATTGCCGCACATTTCGCCAATCAGACCGTTGGCGTTGACGAACACCATGCCAAAGTGATCCGCCGCGTCGCCGTTGCGCAGCAGCAGCAGGCCATCGGCGCCGATGCCCAGATGGGGCTGGCACAGGCGCTGCGCGAGCGCCGACTCCAGCCCGGCAAACTGCTCGGTGCGGTCATCCATCACGATAAAGTCGTTGCCGCAGGCCTGCATTTTGGCGAAGGCCGGATTCGCCAGGGGGGTGGCGGCGCTCATGCGGGCTGCACGTAGTGGGTCAACAGGTCCAGGTAGTCGCCCGTGTCTATCAGGCGATGGCCGCTGGCGGCGAAAGCGGTAAAGTCCGCCGCCGTGGGCGTGGGCACATAGCGCCGACTGCTGTCGATTTGCGCCAGCGCGGGCAGGCTGCCTTCGCGCTCCAGGGTGTCGATGGCGTCGGCGATCAGGCTGGCACCGTTGCGGTAGTTGGCAATCCAGTTGGAAAACAGCGAGCGCGAGTAGTCCAGCGGCATGCTTCTAACCTCCACCAGCGGGCCGGAGTCTATGCCCGCGTCTATCCAGTGCAGCGTGCAGGCCGCCTCGGGGTCGCCATCCTTCATGCACCAGAAGGTCGGGTTGACGCCAGCGCGCTCGGGCAGGGCGCCCGAGTGCAGGTTGAGCGCGCCACGCGGCGCCACAGCCAGCGCCTGCGGCTTGAAAATAAAACCGAACTGGAAGGAGACGATCAGGTCGGGCGCGGCCTCCTGCACCCGCCGCGTCAGTTCAGCGGCGTTGGGGATGTGGCCGGCGCTCTGGATGCGCACGCCGTAGCGCTCGGCCAGCGCGTCAAAGGCGAGCCATTGCCCGGCAGCCTGCGGCAACTGCTCAATCAGCGGAAACAGCAGGCGGCTGGGTAAATCCTCCTCGAAGAATTTCATCCAGCCCAGCTCTGGGACGGTGTCGGCTTCGGGCCGGATGCGGTTGGCGAGCACGACCTCCACCTCGTGCTTTTGCGTCAGAACGGGCAAGAGCAGATTGAGCATCAGGTTACCCACCAGATCGTGCTTGGTGCATAGCAGTATTTTCATTTTGTTTCCCTTTTTGTTAAAAGTTACAAATGATGCCATAAACCTGCCTGTAAAGGAACTTCAGCGCGGCCATGAAGCTCCTGGGTGCTGTTAGAACGGCGCGTCCGGCGTGGCAGTGCTGGTGGCTTTGATGCGTTTGGACTTGAGCGTTGTCGGCTTGGCGGCGGGAGCCGCTTCACCGTCTGGCTTGCCTTCTTCGGCGGGGCTGGCCGCTGGCGCTTGTGCCTGCAGCGACTGGCGCACGCTGGCTTTGTCGCCTGCATCGGCGAATTTGCTGTACTTGCCCAGCGTCGCCACGAGCTGGCCGTAAATGCGCGGATTGCCCGCGACGCATTCGCCGTGCTCGATGAAGTCGGCCTCGCCGGTGTAGTTGCCGATCAGGCCGCCCGCTTCGGTAATCAACAGCGAACCGGCGGCCACGTCCCAGGGCTGCAGGCCGGTTTCAAAAAAGCCGTCGGTCAGGCCCGCTGCGATGTGGGCCAGGTCCAGCGCTGCAGCGCCGGGGCGACGCACGCCCGCGCACTGGCTCATCACTTCGCCGAGCATGTTCAGGTAGGGCTTGAGCTTGTCGCCGGGGCGGTACGGAAAGCCGGTCGAAATCAGGCAGTCCTGCAGCCGCGTGCGCTTGCCGACGCGCAGGCGCCGGTCGTTGACGTAAGCGCCACGGCCCTTGCTGGCGCTGTAAATATCGTTGCGAATTGGGTCATAGACGACGGCCTGCTCGATTTTGCCGCGCACCGATAAGGCGATGCTGACGCAGTAAAACGGAAAGCCGTGGATGAAATTGGTGGTGCCGTCCAGCGGGTCAATGATCCAGATGAATTCGGAGTCTTTGGCGCCATGCTCGCTGCCCGACTCTTCGGCCAGAATGCCGTGGCCGGGGTAAGCCGTCAGCAGTGTCTCGATGATCGCGGTTTCAGCGGCCTGATCGACTTCGGTGACGAAGTCGTTGGTCTGCTTGAGCGAGACGCGAACCGCCTCAACGTCAAGGGCGGCGCGGTTGATGAGGGCGCCGGCGGCGCGCGCAGCCTTGACGGCCACGTTGAGCATGGGGTGGAGATTGCTGGACATATAGAGTTAAGAAAGAGCGGGGGCAGGAACTGCAAAACCTGAAAATCCGGGAACCGGCGGCAGGCGACAATAGTCGATTTTACCGGCTTCGCCCGGCCTGAGCGCAATCGCTTTGGCTGCGCGGGGCTTTCTGGCCGGTCTTCAGCGCCTTTTTACCCATGAAAACCCGTTTTATCCTGATTAACACCAGCCACGCTGGCAATGTCGGCGCCACCGCCCGCGCCATGAAAACCATGGGCTTTGATGATTTGGTGCTGGTGGCGCCGCGCTGGGCCAACGTGCTGCGCCGCGAAGAAACCATTCAGCGCGCCAGCGGCGCCCTGGATGTGCTGAACAACGCCCGGATTGTCGAAACCCTCGATGAAGCGCTCGACGGCATGGCCCACCTGTGCGCCACCGCCATGACGCCGCGCGACTTCGGCCCGCCGACGCTGGCACCGCGCGCGCATTTTGCCGAGCTGCTGGGGCGGGCCGAAGCGACGCCCGAATCGGTGGCTTTTTTGTTTGGCTCCGAGCGCTTTGGCATGCAAAACGAAGACGTGTACCGCTGCCACGCCGCCCTGAGCATTCCGACGAACCCTAAGTTTGGCTCGCTGAACCTGGGCGCAGCGGTGCAGCTTATTGCCTACGACTGGCGCGAGGCGCTGGGCGGCTACGCGGTGCAATCTGCCACCGCCGAGCCAAAACTGGCCGACGCGGCGGCCGTCAGCGGCATGCTCAAACACTGGGAAGAGGCGCTGACCGGCATCGGCTTTCTCGACCCGGCCGCGCCGAAAAAGCTGATGCCGCGCCTCAATCAACTGTTCAACCGCGCCCAGCTCAGCCCCGAGGAAATCCACATCCTGCGCGGCGTGGCCAAGGCCATGCTGAAAAACTCCTAAACTTTGCGCATGTTTTCCAGACTCCGCTCCGACATTCAGTGCATTCTTGAACGTGACCCGGCGGCCCGCAGCAGTTGGGAAGTGCTGACCTGCTACCCCGGCCTGCACGCGCTGGTGTGGCACCGGGGCGCGCATTGGTGCTGGACGCACGGCTTGAAATGGCTGGGGCGCTTTATTTCGTATGTCGCGCGCTGGCTGACGGGCATTGAAATTCATCCCGGCGCGCAGATTGCGGGCGGCGTGTTCATCGACCACGGCATGGGCGTGGTGATCGGCGAGACCGCCGAGATCGGCGAAGGCTGCACGATTTACCACGGCGTGACGTTGGGCGGCACGTCGCTGTACAAAGGCACCAAGCGCCACCCGACGCTGGGCAAAAACGTCGTGGTCGGCGCGGGCGCAAAGGTGCTGGGCGGTTTTACGGTAGGCGACGGCGCGCGCATTGGCTCGAACGCGGTGGTGGTCAAACCGGTGCCCGCTGGCGCGACGGCGGTGGGCAATCCGGCGCGCATTATCCAGGCGGGCGCCGACGTGAAGCGGGAACAGGCGGCCAGCCAGATGGGTTTTTCCGCCTACGGCATCACGCAAAGCGATGACCCGCTCAGCCAGGCGCTGCGCGGCCTGATCGACAACGCTGCCGGGCAAGAGCACCAGATTGCGCTGCTGTGGCAGGCGATTGAAAAGCTCTCCGGCCCGCCCGCCATCCACAGGGACTGCGTGCCCAAGGACGCCGCCCTGCAGGAGAATTTTGAGGCCGATAAATTGAATCAGCTGGTGGGAAAGTAAACAGGCGGCTGATGTCATCCGTGAAATTTTAGGTTTGCCTAAATGGCTGGCAATATTAAAGAATGTTGTTTTGCAAGGGAAAGTTTTCGGGATTTATTGTGTTAGATTGGGCGTCTTGCTAGGACGGCGTCGTCCAATTTACGTTCTTCGACATTGGTGCTGTGACCTGAAAAGCCGGTTCATTAACACATACGGGGTGGGTTTATAAAACGCGAAAAATCTGCTAGCATGCGCTGCGCTTACAGAGCGCGGCATAAGCGAGCTTATGC